>NZ_JBHRXS010000005.1:0-299221 GCF_042648545.1 Chenggangzhangella methanolivorans | reverse complement strand
GCGCTTCGTTTTCTAAGCCGTCGGTCCGATCAGCGGACGCGGACGGTGATGCCCGGACGGGCCGGACGATAGTAGCGGCGCGGCGCGATGTAGGTGCGGCGGGCGACCGGGCCGCAGTCGCGGACGGTGGTGACGCGCTTCACGCCGTTCCGGATCACCGTTTTCTTTTTGACGACGCAAGCCACGTTGTCGGTCACGACCGGGGCGACCAGAACGCCATGGGTCGAGATCGGAGCGGCGCTCGCCGGCGCCACGGCGAAGGCGCCCATGGCGGCCGCGAAACCGGTCGAGAGGATGAAAGTCCGCATGTCTTAAGTCTCCTGACGTTCCCGTTGATGCAGTTCCGTTCGGCGTTCTCCGGACCGCCGCAGCCTGGGCCGCGATCCGTGAATCAGCTCTGAAACCCGCGTTCACTTCGCATTCACGCCGGATTGAGCCGGCGGAAGCTTGCCTTCACGACGTCGCGAGATAGGGCTCTGCGGCCGTTCGTCGAGCCGTCTTCGGCGTTTGCAGGACCCAAGAGCGTCGTCGCGTCTGATACGCTTCGATGCGCTCCCCCCTGCGCGCCCCCCGCCTAAAATCCTACGCGCGACCAATCCTGACGACCGCCGCCCGCCCGAAAGGTCACCCGGAACCATGAGCAAGCCCCCGCGACACGAGAACGACTGGGCGGGCCTGAAGGCGCCGGATCTCGCCGAGATCGAGGCCTTGGCGGACGCGGCGCTCGCGGAGCTGCCGGACGCCTTCCGCGCCCTGACCAAAGGCGTCGTGGTTCGGGTCGACGAATTTCCGGCCGAAGACGTGCTGAACGAGCTCGGCGCCGAGAGCGAGTTCGATCTGCTCGGCCTCTTCACCGGAGTCGGCCTGGCGCAGGGCGAGGCGGAGTCGCGCACCGGCCAGATGCCGAACGTCGTGCATCTCTATCGCCGGCCCATCCTCGACTATTGGGCCGAACACGACGAGACGCTCGGCGCGATCGTCACCCATGTGCTCGTGCACGAGATCGGCCACCATTTCGGCCTCTCGGACGACGACATGGAGGCGATCGAGGCGGCGGCGAGCGCCTGAGATCGCCGCGCGCCGGCGCCGAACCGCGCGTCGTGACGCCTCGGGCGGCGCGCCGCGCCTGTTGCGGCTTCGCTGCGAGCCTTGATCCGGAAGGCGGGCGCCGCCACCTTCCGCTCGTGAACTTGGAGCGCGGGAAAGGACCCACGGCCGATGGCGAGCGACAGCTTCTCTTCCGACGAATCCCGCGTGAAGCGGGAGTTCTGGCCGACGCTGCGTCGCGTCGCGCGCTCGATCCCCTTCGCCGAGGACGCGGTCGCCGCCTATTACTGCGCGCTCGACCGCGAGACCCCGACCCATGTGCGCGCGGCGCTGCTCGGAGCGCTCGTCTATTTCATCGTGCCGTTCGACGCGGTGCCGGACTTCCTGCCGCTGCTCGGCTTCGCGGACGACGCGAGCGTCCTGGCGGCCGCCATCGCGGCGGTGCGAATTCACATGAACGACAAGCATCGCGAAGCGGCGCGGCGCGCGCTCGCCGAGGAAGACCTCGCTTAAGGGTCTGCCCATAGCGACCGCGCTCTGCTTTCGGTCTGACGCCGGCTCGTTGTCGGCTGGCGAAGAGGCGGCGACACGACCTGGCTGACGAGGACCGGCGGCTCGCCGAGCCTCCGCCCGGCCGGACCGACATCCACGAAGACAGTCCGGCGCAAACGGGCTGCGGGAGGCGCAGGCGCCCGACGCGGGCGGCCGCGAAACGATGGAGCCGAAACGACGCCAGATCGAGACCGCGCCGACACGTAAACAGCCCGCCGCCTTCGCCGTACTTCGAACTATACTCTAATAATAAGATTACTTAGAAACGCGTTACAATGAGCTTATTACAAGATTGTGTATAGAATAATCATTTCGTGATCGGGGTAAGACTAGCCCCGCTCCGGAAAGAAATGCTTCCTCCGCGCAGGGGGAAACATATGAAGAAAAAGCAACAACTCGTGGCGCTGTTCGCAGCGACCAGCGTGGCGGCTCTGCTCGCGCCGACGGCGCTCCGCGCCCAGGAGAGCGGCGCGACGCAGCTCGATCCGATCGACGTCAGGGGCGCTCTGGGCCAGTCTCCGGTCGCGGGAACGACGGCCGAGCAGGGGCCCGTCAGCCCGATCGACGCTCGTGAGCCGCTGCCGGCCAATCTCCAGAATTTCGCGGGCTCGGCGGACCGGGTCACCGCTCAGGATCTCGAGAGCGAACGCCCTCTCACGGCCCATGACGCGCTCAGAAACGTTCCCGGCGTCGCCACCGTCGCGGATGACGGTTTCGGACGGCACTCCGGCATCAGCCTGCGCGGTTCGCCTCACCGCCGGTCGCGCAAGATCCTCGTCATGGAGGACGGCGTTCCGATCAACTTCTCGCCGTATCTCGACGCGGGCACGCATTACACGCCGCCGATGGACCGCGTCGAAAGCATCGACGTGCTTAAAGGCCCGATGGTGAACTACGGGCCGCTAAACAATCACGGGGTCGTCAACTTCAAGAACCTTTCGCCCTTCGGTCCGAAGGAGACCGTGTTCAGCGCCGGCATCGGCACGACGAAAGGCGTCGACCAGAACGTCAACAACATGCGCCATGCGCATACGCGTCAGTCGGTCGACAATGTCGGCGTCGTTCTTTCCTATTCGGGGCTTGACGCGGGCGGCTCATGGGACGCCGAGAAGCTCGGCTACAATGACTTCTACGGCGCGGTCGGCATCCGCGGCGAGAATCAGGATCTCACCGTCTCGGGCGGGTTTTTCCGCCAGCGCGACAATTACGACGAAGACAATTTCTCGGGCACGCTCGCGGAGCTCAAGAGGTTCCGGCGCAACAAGAAGGACGCCGCGGAGAACGGGAATTTCCCGGTCGCGTGCGGCCGCTGCTACGACTGGAACACCTACAACGCCGACTATTACCGCGCGCAGGTCGCGCACAATCTCTACATCGACGACAAGACGACCCTGTCGACGCGGCTCTACGGCAACCATCACGACCGCGCCCGCTTCTATGTGAGCGACGAGTCGAACGATCCGCCGTCCGATTTCGTGATGGAGGGGCGCGACCGCCTCTACAAGAACATCGGGGCGGACTCGCGCATCGAATTCGCCGACCTGCCGCTTTTCGGCAGCCTTACGCAGACGGTGCAGGCGGGCGTGCGCTACGAAGAGCACGACTTCCACAACAAGAACCGTCTCGGAGCGACCAACGAGCGGCTGGACTACGGCAACCGCGGCTCGCTCGACGAAGCGCAGAAGCTGACGGCCGACTCCTTCGCCACCTTCGCCCAGACGGCCATCAAGGTGACGCCGGACTTCACGCTCGTTCCCGGCGTGCGGCTGGAGCGCTACAAGATCGGCTTCCGGGACCTGGACGACTCCTCCAACAATGGAGACAGCACCTACACCCAGGTCCTGCCGATGCTTTCCTTCTCGTGGGAATTCGCGCCGACCACGACGCTCTACGGCGGGTATCACCGGGGCCTGTCGCCCCATATTCTTCGCGACGTGCTGGAAGCTGACTCCGGATACATCGCGCCGAAGAAGGAGCTCGGCGACAACTTGCAGGTCGGCGTCCGGTCAAAGGCCGTTCAGGGCCTGACCTTCGACGTCGCCTATTTCCACAGCGACATCCGCAACTATCAGTTCGGCGAGGCCTTCCAGTCCGACGGCGGCGACCGCGTGTTCAGCTCACTCGACAAGGCCCGCTTCGACGGCGTCGAACTGGCGGCCCGCATCGACAGCCGCGCCTTCATCGACAGCCCGTGGAATGTCTACGGCGAAAGCGTCTACACCTACGTCAACAGCAAGATCGTGAAGGGAACCGCCGACGGCGGCCAGAACGTCTCGGGCAACGAAGTCCCGGAGTCGATGAAGCACACGGCCAATCTGACGCTCGGCGCGCAGCACGCCAGCGGCTTCGACGCGAGCGTGAGCTGGACCTACAGGGGCGGCTTCTACACCGACGCCCTCAACCTGCCGATGAACCCGCTGGACGTCGAGGAAGGCCGGATCAACGGCGTGTGGCTGCTTTCGGCGCGCGCCAGCTACAAGGTCACGAAGGATCTGACCGCCTGGGTCACGGGCCAGAACCTGACGGACAAGTTCTACATCTCGGATCGCAGCGACGGCGCGAAACTCGGCGTCGGGCGCACGGTGATGGCCGGCATGACCCTCAAGCTCCACTGAACCGGCTTGTAAGAACAGCGCGCACGGCCTTGGGTCCTGCTGGTCCGGAAAGCTTGACTGCTTGTCAGGACGCCAGAAGAACAAGGCCGTGCGGCGGAAGCGGTTTCGCCCTCATGGCGCCTGCCTGCTGGCGGCTGCCCGTTGGCGGCGGGAGGCGTCGCCGCCCGTCGCGACCGCAATGCCGACGTCGCGATCTGCGCGAATCAGACGCCGCGCGAAATGCGCCCTCCACGTGCAGGTCCAAGCCGTGATTTTTCTGTCGCGGACGTCCTATCAAGCGCCTTCAGGCGCTTATTTTTCGCCTTTGGCCGGTGGGCGCCCGCGGCCTTCGCCCGATTTCGCCCGTATGGTTAACCAAACCTTACCGACGCCGGACCTCCCGGAGCCGGCGCCCCTCGGTGCGAGAGCGCGAGGCCCCTCGGGTCGCGTCGCGGCCTCCGCCGCGGGCGATCAGCCGGCTTCGCGGCTGCTTCGCCCTTCGACGCCGGTCGAAGCGGGGCCAAAATAGGGCGGCGGGCGTAAGGGCGATCCCGTATTGATCGATCGCCCACCAGACAGCTTTTGGCGTGCCAGCCAAGCGGCGGGATCGGACCTCCAGCGTCCTCCCGCCGGCCCACTGGAACGCCGGAATGTCCCTTCGCCTTACGTCCCGCTCCGTCGCGCGCATTCTCATTGCGTCGTCGCTTGTCATCGTCGGCCATGCCGGCGCGGAGGCCGCGGGTCGGCCGGCGCGCAGCCAGAAGGCCGCAATCGTCAAGACGGATCGGGAGTGTCTGGCGCGGGCGATGTATTTCGAGTCCCGCCGCACCGACGAGGACGGCATGCTCGCGGTCGGGACCGTCGTGGCGAACCGGCTCGCGGCCGGCGGGCGATACGGATCGAGCGTGTGCGAGGTCGTGGGGCGGCCGTCGCAATTCGCGCCGGGCGTGCTAAGCCGCGCCATGGCCGAGCCCAAGCCCCGCGAGCTCGCCTACCGTATGGCCGACGTCGTGCTGGACGGCGGCCGGCATCCGGTCGCCGGCGACGCGCTTTATTTCCACACCGCCAACGTGCCGTTCCGCCACGACGACAAGCGCTACGTGCTCGTGTCCGGCGGCAACGCCTTCTATGGCTGGAACCGCGACGGCGGGCGCGCCCGGATCACCTCGAACCTCGCCTCGCTCGCCCGCGCCTTCGCCGCGGCGCCGGCCGCCCGCGTGGCGGCCGCGCCGGTGGCCGCCGGACTGGCCGCGCCGGACGCGACGCTGTTCGCCGCCGCCGACGCGCCGAGCGTCCAGGAAATCCTTGCGATCAAGCCCGCGGAGCCGGCCCCGGCTCCCGCGGCCCGCCCGGCCCCCGCGCCGACCACGCCCGGCCGCGACGCCTCGGGCGCGGGCGCGATCCTCGCCTACGCCGCGCCGCTTCCCGCGCCGGTCTCCGGCAGCGCGCTCGCGGCCGTCGCGGCGCTCGAGCCGAAGCGTCCGCGCGTCGTCGTGCCCGCCGCGCCGGTGCAGGCGGCCGCGGGCCCGGTCTGGCCGACGCGCGCAGAATCGCAGTCTCCGGCGCGCGCCTGGTCGCCCGGCGCGGTCGCCGACGCGGCCGTCGCCAAGGCCTGGGCGCTGTTCGACGCGGTACGCAGGTGACGAACTGAACGCCTGACGAGCGTCTTTGCTTGACCGCGGGACGATCGTGGGTTTGAAGGAAACATCGGAACGATCGCGCGCAAGCCGCATGGTCGTTCGAGCGGGGGGCTTACCGGGGATGAAGGCACGGCACGTCGCGCGCGCCAGTCTGCTCGCAAGCCTCGCCCTCTGCGGCGCGGCCGCCGCCTCCCGCGCCGAACAGCCGTCCTTCACGCCTCCGACCAAGATCGAGCCGCTGTCCGGGCCCTCGGCCGCGCCGGCCGCCACCCCGCAGGCCAAGTTCAGGGCCGCGGCCGCCAAGCCGGCCGGGCGCAGCTCCGAGCGCGAGTGTCTCGCCCGCGCCATGTATTTCGAGAGCGACAAGAGCGCCGAAGACGGCATGCTCGCGGTCGGCACCGTGGTGGCCAACCGCCTCAAGTCCGGGCGCTACGGCAATTCGATCTGCGGCGTCGTCGGCGCCCCCCAGCAATTTGCGCCGGGCGTTCTCAGCCGCTCCATGACGGGCGCCGCCGCCGAGCGCGCCCGCCAGATGGCCGACGCCGTCATCAAGGGCCGCCGCCACCCGGCCGCCGGCGACGCGATGTTCTTCCACGTCGCCAACATGCGCTTCAAATATCCGAACATGCACTACGTGCTCGTCTCGGGCGGCAACGCCTTCTACGAGAAGCGCCGCCAGGCCGCGCCCTTCGCCTCGATGGCGAAGGCGGTCGCGGCCGCCAAGCGCGACGAGGCGCTGGCCGAGCCGCTCGTTCAGGCGGCGCTCGCCTCGAAGGCCGAACCGCTCCGCGCCGAAACGCCGCTCGCCTATGGCGGCGGCGACAAGCCCGCGCCCGGCACCGCGCTCGCGGCGGTCGCGGCCATCAAGCCGAAGCCCGCCGTGCGCGTGATCGCGCCCGCGGCTCCCGTGCTCGCCTCCATCGCGCCGGTTTCGGTCGCCTCGGCCTATCCGCAGACCTTCGCGGGCGAGGCCAACGAGCTCGTGGCGAGCGCCTGGGCGCCTTACTGGTAAGCCGTCCGTCCGACGATCTGCGAATTGCGGCGCCGCACACGTGAGGTAAATGCTCGCGGGAGGCGGGGCTCCCGGGCCCCTGCGCGCAATCCGTGATGCGAGGCGACAAGGCGATGGCCGACAAACCCTGGCTGTTCCGCACTTATGCGGGCCACTCCTCGCCCGTGGAGTCGAACAAGCTCTACAAGTCGAACCTGAGCCGGGGCCAGACCGGCCTGTCGGTCGCCTTCGACCTGCCGACCCAGACCGGCTACGACCCCGACCACGTGCTCTCCAAGGGCGAGGTCGGCAAGGTCGGCGTGCCCGTCAGCCATCTCGGCGACATGCGGACTCTCTTCCACGAGATTCCGCTCGAGCAGATGAACACCTCGATGACGATCAACGCGACCGCGGCCTGGCTGCTGTCGCTCTACGTCGCGCTCGCCGAGGAGCAGGGGGCCGACCGCACCGCGCTGCAGGGCACCACGCAGAACGACATCATCAAGGAATATCTCTCGCGCGGCACCTACGTGTTCCCGCCGGCGCCCTCGCTGCGGCTAATCCGAGACGTCATCACCTTCACCACGTCGGAGCTGCCGAAGTGGAACCCGATGAACGTCTGCTCCTACCATCTGCAGGAGGCCGGGGCGACGCCGGTACAGGAGCTCGCCTATGCGCTCGCCACCGCCGTCGCGGTGCTGGACGAGGTGAAGGAGACCAACCCCTCCGAGGAGGTCTTCGCCCAGACGGTTCAGCGCATCTCGTTCTTCGTGAACGCCGGGATGAAGTTCATCACCGAGATCGCGAAGATGCGCGCCTTCGTCGACCTCTGGGACGAGATCACCCGCGACCGCTACGGCGTGACAGACGCCAAGTCCCGGCGCTTCCGCTACGGTGTGCAGGTCAACTCGCTCGGCCTCACCGAGCCGCAGCCTGAAAACAACGTCTATCGCATCCTGATCCAGACGCTCGCGGTGACGCTCTCGAAAGACGCGCGCGCCCGCGCGGTTCAGCTTCCGGCCTGGAACGAGGCGCTCGGCCTGCCGCGTCCTTGGGACCAGCAATGGTCGCTGCGCGCCCAGCAGATCCTGGCCTACGAGACCGACATCCTCGAATACGCCGACATCTTCAACGGCTCGACGGTGATGGACGCCAAGGTCGAGGCGCTGAAGGAGGAGGCGCGCGCCGAACTCGCCCGCATCGACGAGATGGGCGGCGCGATCGCAGCCGTCCAGGCCGGCTACATGAAGGGCCGGCTCGTGGAGTCCAACGCCCGCCGCCTCGCCGCGATCGAGGCCGGCGACCAGATCGTGGTGGGCGTCAACAAGTTCCAGAACGGCGAGCCCTCGCCGCTCTCGACCGGCTCGGGTTCGATCCAGACCGTTCCCGAAAGCGTCGGCCAGGAGGCGATCGAGCGCCTCAACGCCTGGAAGGCGCAGCGCGACCAGTCCGCCGTCGACAAGGCGCTCGCCGAACTCTCCGCCGCCGCCAAGGAAGACCGGAACGTCATGGAGGCCTCGATCGCGGCCGCCAAGGCCGGCGCCACCACCGGCGAATGGGGCCAGACACTGCGCGACATCTTCGGCCAGTACCGCGCCCCGACGGGGGTCGGCAAGGCGGTGCGCGAGGCGAGCGGCGGCGACGCCATCGCGGAAGTCCGCAAGCAGGTCGAGGCCGCCTCGCAGACGCTCGGGCGGCGGCTGAAGCTGCTCGTCGGCAAGCCCGGGCTCGACGGCCATTCCAACGGCGCCGAGCAGATTGCGGTGCGCGCCCGCGACTGCGGCTTCGAGGTGGTCTACGAGGGCATCCGCCTCACCCCGGCCGAGATCGTCAACGCGGCGCTCGAGGAAGGCGTCCACGTGGTCGGCCTCTCGATCCTCTCGGGCTCCCACGTGCCGCTGGTGCGCGACGTGCTGGAGCGGATGCGGAAGGAGGGACTCGACGACGTTCCGGTCATCGTCGGCGGCATCATCCCGCCCGAGGACGAGACGCAGTTGAAGGCGATGGGCGTCGCGGCGGTCTACACGCCGAAGAACTTCGACCTCACCGCCATCATGGCCGACATCGTCCGCATCGCGGAAGGCGCGGGCGAGAAGGCGGCGTAAGGGCGCGCAGGAGAAGGCGCGAGACGCTCAGCCGTCATGCTGGCCAAGAGCCGGCATCCAGAGCCGACGCCCCTGCGCTGGCATTCTCGACGTGTCGCGTTCATGGACCCCGGCTCTTCGGCCGGGGTGACGGCGGCGGCTCCGAGTCCGACCCGGGACAGCCGCCTCACGCCTTCAGACGGTAGCCGGTCTTGAAGATCCACCACACGCCGGTGAGACAGAGCGCCAGGAACAGGAACGTCATCGCGAGGCTCACCTCGACCCCGACGTCCGACTGTCCGAAGAAGCTCCAGCGGAAGCCCGACACCAGATAGACCACCGGGTTGAACAGCGAGACCGTCCGCCAGAACGGCGGCAGCATGTCGATCGAGTAGAACGCCCCGCCGAGGAAGGTGAGCGGCGTCACGATCAGCAGCGGCACGAGCTGCAGCTTCTCGAAGCCGTCGGCCCAGATGCCGATGATGAAGCCGAACAGCGAGAAGGTGATCGCCGTCAGCAGCAGGAAGCAGACCATCCAGACCGGATGCTCGATGCGAAGCGGCACGAACAGCGCCGCGGTGCCCAGCATGATCAGGCCGATGATGATCGACTTGGTCGCCGCCGCGCCCACATAGGCCACCACCACCTCGAAGAACGACACGGGCGCCGACAAGAGCTCGTAGATCGTGCCGGCGAAGCGCGGGAAATAGATGCCGAACGAGGCGTTGGCGATCGACTGCGTCAGCAGCGTCAGCATGATGAGGCCCGGGACGATGTAGGCCCCGTAGGCGACGCCGTCGATCTCCTGGATGCGGCTGCCGATGGCGGCCCCGAACACCACGAAATAGAGCGAGGTCGAGAGCACGGGCGAGATCACGCTCTGCATGACGGTGCGCCAGGCGCGCGCCATCTCGAAGCGGTAGATCGCCCCGACGGCCCGGTGGTTGACGATCATCGCTTGTCCTTCACGAGATCGACGAAGATCTCTTCGAGCGAGCTCTGCTTTGTCTGGAGGTCGCGGAAATGCACGCCTGCGGCGGCGAGATCCGTGAGCAGGCCCGTGATGCCGGTGCGATCGCGCTGGGCGTCATAGGTGTAGACGAGCTCCGAACCCTCCGCGCCGAGTTCGAGCTGGTGGCCGGCGAGGCTCGTCGGGATCTCCGAGAGCGGCTCCTGAAGCGCCAGCCGCAGTTCCTTGCGGCCGAGCTTGGTCATCAGGTCGGCCTTCTTCTCCACCACGATGATCTCGCCCTTGGAGATGACGCCGATGCGGTCGGCCATCTCCTCGGCTTCCTCGATGTAGTGGGTCGTCAGGATGATGGTGACGCCGGTCTCGCGGAGCTTCCGCACCAGCGCCCACATGTCCCGCCTGAGCTCCACGTCGACGCCGGCGGTCGGCTCGTCGAGGAACAGCACGCGCGGCTCGTGGGCGAGCGCCTTGGCGATCAGCACGCGCCGCTTCATGCCGCCCGACAGCGTCAGGATCTTGGAGTCGCGCTTGTCCCAGAGCGACAGGTCCTTCAGCGTCTTCTCCACGAAGGCGTCGTCGCGCTTCTTGCCGAACAGGCCGCGCGAATAGCTGACCGAGGCCCACACGCTCTCGAAATGATCGGTGAACAGTTCTTGCGGCACCAGACCGATCATCTCGCGGGCGGCGCGGAAGTCGCTCTGGATGTCGTGGCCGCCGACCGTGACCGTCCCCTCGCTCGGCATGACGATGCCGCAGACGATCGAGATCAGCGTGGTCTTGCCGGCGCCGTTCGGGCCGAGCAGCGCGAAGATCTCGCCCTTCTCGATCTCGAGGTCGACGGATTTGAGCGCCTGGAAGCCCGTGGCGTAGGTCTTCGCCAGGCCCGTGATGGAGATGATGGGGGACATGAGGCTCGCGGAGGGTCTTTGCGAGCCGGACTTAAGGTGCCGGAGGCGCACAGTCCATGGGCGCCGGTCGCGGTGAGTTGATTGCAGCGGTGCAGTGGCCGTCATCCAAGTCCGCCGGCGCGGCGCCCGGCGAGATAGGCTTTGGCCGGGCCAGGGGCCAGAAAGAAGGTCTTGGCGATGAACGGGGCTTTCAGCCGGACGATCGCGGCCGTCGCCACGGCTTCCGCGTCCCGGCCGCAGACGCCATAGGTGATCGCGAGCGCGTAATGCGCGGGCAGGAACGCCGGGTTGACCTCCGTCGAGCGGAGCAGCGCTTCGCGGGCCCCGTCGTAGTCCGCGGCGGCGAACCGGCACATGCCGAGCGCATAGAAGCAGAAACTCGATGGAAGCGGCTGCAGCGCCATCGCCGCCTCGATGCTGAGGTCGGCCTCGGCGGTTCGGCCGGTCGACGCTTCGATGAGCGCCTGGAACATCCTGCCGTCCGGCGAGCAGGGATCGATCGCGCAGGCCCGTCGGGCGGCGGCGAGCGCGGCCTCGCCGTCCCTGAGGAAAAGCAGGGTCCAGCCGTGAACGGCGTGCGCCAGCGGCGCGTCGCCGTCGAGCGCGACGGCCGTCTGCGCATGCGCGACCGCCGGTTCGAGAGGCGATTGGACGTCGGTCCTCCAGTTCATGCAGTGCTGGAGCACGTAGCTCCGCGCCAGCCATGTGTGCGGGGCGGCGTAAGCGGGGTCGAGACGCGTCGCTTCGCGAAAGTGATCCTGAGCCTCCGCGCAGGTCGTCTCCGAATAGCCGCAGAACAGCGACAAGCCTTTGAGCAAAGCGTCGTGCGCTCGCGTGCTTTCCGTCCCGCGCCGACCGACAAGTTCGCTTTCGCGGGGCGTGAGCTTGACGCTCAGGGCGCTCGCGACGCCCCGCGAAATCTGGTCCTGCATGGAGAACAGTTCGCGCCGGTCCCCTTTGAATCTCGCTGACCACAGGCTTCCGCCAGAGGCGGGATCGAGGACGTTCGCCGACACTCTCACCTGAGCCCGCTCGACCTGGACGCTGCCCTCGATGATGAAGCGGGCCTTCAGCGCGTCGGCGATGTTCGCCAGTGGAAGGTCCGGGTTCCGGCAAAGAAAGGACGAGTGCCGCGAAACGACCCGAAGTCCCGAGATCCGCCCGAGATCGGTGACGAGCTCATCCGCCAGGCCGTCGCCAAGATAATCGTTGCTACGGTCGCCGCTGAGATTGACGAAGGGAAGCACGGCCAGCGTTGGTCGGGCGGCGTCTGGCTCCCGACCCCGCCGCGCAAGCGCCGACGGCCCCGTCCCGATTTCGATCCGGGGCGCGTATCGCCCTTTCGGCAATTCGATCCGAACATCGTTCGGTCGCCCGGCGGAGGCATAGTAATCGCGGAGCTTTTCGCGAAGACGCCCCGCCTCGACCCTGACGATCGGGTCGAGCGCCGGATCGAAAGTGGCGGGACGATCGAAGACGTCGACCGCCACGCTATAGCCTTTCAGCGCGCCGCCCCGGCCTTCGAGCGTCTCCGTGACGATGTATTCGAGAAACCGCTGGCGGCGTCCGGATTTGAGAAACGGTTCGCTGCCGAGGATATCATCGAGATGCGCGCGCACTGCGGACCGCTCGGCTTCGTTGAAGCGCGCCGCCATCGCTCCGCCTCCCCGTTCGTTCGATCGCGATGTTACAGTAACATACTAGGACCAGATCTCGGCCCCTGTCATGGGTGTTTAAATCACCATAGACGTCGCCGCAGGGAGGTTGTCAGATGCTAAGTAAACCGTCCGGTAAATGGCTCGCCTTTGCAGCGCTGTTGTCTTTGGGGGCGGCCGGCGCCGGGACGCCGGACGCGGCTTTCGCGGGCGAGACCGGCAAGATCAAAACCCGCGCCGTGCTCGTCACGACGAAGCAGACGATGACGACGCTCGAGGACGTCAAGGACCATACGCTCCTCTATCTCGAGCAAGACGGCATGATCGTGAGCGCAGGCGGCGGGTTTCTGGAGAAAGCCAGGTATCAGCTGTTCTACCTGTCGGACTCTTCGAGCATGGTCGCCGGCGGCTACAAGACGTTCACGACCGCCGACGGTTCGAAGGTGTTCGCGAAATTCTCGGACACCGAGCAGGCGCCGCCGATCTACAAGGGAACGGTCGAGTTCACCGGCGGCACCGGCAAATACGCCGGCCTGAAAGGCAAGGGCGTCTGGACCTACACGACCATCTCAGACGCCGTCGCGATGGATGAGATGGAAGGCGAGTACGAACTGCCTTGAGCCAAGGCGCGCGCCCTTCCCTTACAGCCACCCCGACCTTCGGAACGCCGCGAACAGACTGATGCAGATCGTCGCCATGCCGCCGAGCACGTAGAAGTAGCCGTACTGCATCTGGGTCTCGGGCATGTTGGCGAAGTTCATGCCGTAGATGCCCGCGATCGCGGTCGGCACCGCGAGGATCGCGGCCCAGGCGGTGAGGCGGCGCGAGACGTCGGTCTGCTCGGCCTGGCCGATCATCAGGCTCGCCTCGAAACCGAAGGCCAGCACCTCGCGCAGGCCATCGATGTCCTCCTGCACGCGGCGGATCTTGTCGGAGACGTCGCGGAACAGCGGGAGCATCGAGGGGTCGATCGACACGACCTCGGCGTGCTGCAGCCGCTGGCAGACGTCGCCGAGCGGCAGCGCGGCGTTGCGCAGGCGCAGGAGGTCGCGGCGCAGCATGTAGAGGCGCTTGACGTCGACGCGCCCGCACTGCTCGCCGAACACCTGATCCTCGATCTCGTCGACCTCGTCATGGATCGCCTGCAGGACGGGCGCGTAGTTGTCCACGATGAAGTCGAGGATGGCGTAGAGGATGTAGTGCTCGCCCCTCGACAGCACGACCCGGCAGCTCTCGCAGCGCTGGCGCACGGAGCCGTAGGAGGTCGAGGGCCCGTGCCGCACCGAGACGATGTGGCCTTCGCCGACGAAGAGATGGGTCTCGCCGAAGGCGATGCGGCCGTCGACCATCTGCGCGGTGCGCGCGACGATGAAGGCGTCCTCGCCATATTGTTCGAGCTTCGGGGACTGGTGCGCCTGCGCCGCGTCCTCGATCGCGAGGTCATGCAGGTCGAACTGGCTCTGAACGCGGTGCAGCAGGTCGAGGCTCGGCTCGAGCAGCCCGATCCAGACGAAATGGCCGGGCTCGCGCGCCCAGCGCCCGGTGTCCTCGATCGCGACGCCCGCGACGCGCCGCCCGCCGGCGTAGACGCTGGCGGCGACGACGCCCGCCTCCGGGGCGGCCTCGACCGGATCGTCGGCGCGCGTGTCGGGCGCGTCCATTCTGCGCTGCGCTTCCGCCATCGCGGGCTCCATCGAACGTTCACGCGGCCGTGAGGCCGAGGACGACTTTACCGCGCTTCGGGCGAAGGGGCGACGACGACGCTCGTCGCAAAAACGACGAACGGCGCGCTCGGTAGGAGCGCGCCGTTCTCAAGAATGGTCAGGCCGTGGCGAGGATCAGTCGTCGAAGACGAAGTCGCGCTGGCCGAGGCTCGCGGCGTCGACGCCGTCGAGCGTGATCGAGGAGCCGGCGTCGCCCCAGGTGATGACCGCGTCGCCCGACCCATTGTTGGCGATGGTCAGGTCGCGGAAGTCGAGGCCGTCGATGTCGAACTCGATCGTGTCCTGGCCGGACTTGAAGTCGGTGATGGTGTCGGCGCCGTCGAAGCGCTCGAACTTGAAGGTGTCGAAGCCCTTGCCGCCGGTCAGGATGTCGTTGCCGATGCCGCCGTCGAGCTCGTCGTTGCCCTTGCCGCCCTTCAGGACGTCGTTGCCCGAGCCGCCGTCGAGCTCGTCATTGCCCGAGCCGCCTTCGAGGGTGTCGTTGCCGCTGTCGCCTTCGAGGTCATCGTTGCCCGAGCCGCCATAAAGCTTATCGTTGCCGCCATTGCCTTCGAGTTCGTCATTGCCGCCCTTGCCGTTGATGACGTCGTCGAAGTTGGTGCCGCGAAGCTCGTTCGCCCTGCCGTCGCCGTTGATCTTGGCCATCTGACCGTTCTCCATCCCGACGCCACGCTGCGCGGCGTTCCTGAGGAGAGAGATAGACGTGCGTGATTAGATCTGGTTGAGCGACAGGTTAGAATTTGGAGAGAAACCCGAGACCAAAATACGACGAAGGCCGTTTTAGCCTACGCGGGCCGAATAATAGTTTCATGAGACAAACTTGATACGCGATTTTTTGGCTTTATAGCAGATCCGTCAAGAAAATTTGAGCGCTCCGGCTTGGAACCACTAAGGCGCGATGATTTAAGGATGAACCACTCGTCATGCCCGCCCCCCGCCGGGCATGACGGCCTGAGCGAATGAGATCGCATCACGCTCTAAGGCGCCTGCGTCGAGACCATGTAGCCGACGCCGCGCACGGTCTGGATGATCGAGTCCGGCCCCTCGTCCTCGAGCTTCTTGCGGACATAGCGGATGTAGACGTCGACGATTTTCGTGCCCGGGTCGTAGCCGTACTCCCAGACGCTGTTGAGCAGACGCTGCCGGCTCACCACCCGATCGGCGTTCGCCATCAGATATTTCAGCAGGTCGAACTCGCGCACCGTCAGCGTCACCGGGCGGCCGCGATAGACCACGCGGCGCGACGAGGGATCGAGCACGAGCTCCCCGACCGTCAGCGTCGTCGGGTCGTCCTGGCTGACCCTGCGCCGTTTCAGCGCGACAAGGCGCGCCAGCAGCTCGTCGAACGAGAACGGCTTGGTGAGGTAGTCGTCCGCGCCGCCCTTGAGACCCTCGACCTTGTCCTGAATGCCGTCCTTGGCGGTCAGCATCAGGATCAGGACCGGGCGCTTCTCCTCCCGCACGATGCGGCAGACCTCGAGCCCGTTCACGTAAGGCAGCATGCGGTCGAGGATCACGAGGTCGAAGCCGCCGTTTCGGATGTGCTCCAGCCCGTCGCGGCCGTCCTCGGCGACCGTGACCTGATAGCCTTCCGCCTCCAGGCCGCGGCTCAAGAAGCTCGCGATGCGCCGGTCGTCCTCGACCACGAGAATGTTCATGCCCGGTCGTCCTCGATGAGCGGCAGCACGATCATCAGCGTCGCTCCGCCGGTCGGCCCGTCGCCGAGCGAGATCTCGCCGTCGTGCCGTTCGACGATATCCTTGGCGATGGCGAGGCCGATGCCGAGCCCCTTGACGTTGTGGCCGGCGTCCCGGCCCCGGTAAAAGCGCTCGAACACGCGGTCCCGGTCCTCCTCGGCGATCCCGACGCCCTCGTCGGCGATCGCGATGGCGAGCCGCCCGCCCTCGACCGAGGTCGACACCCGGACGCGGCCGCCGTCGGGCGAGTATTTCACGGCGTTGTCGAGCCCGATCATCAAAGCCTGCCGGAGCCTGCGGGCGTCGACGTCGATGCGCGCGTCGCCCGCCCTCAGGTCCGTCTCGATCAGGATCTCGCGGGGCGCGGCCAGAACCTCTCCCTCCTGGACGGCGGCCAGAACGAGGTCGACGGCGTGGACGGACGCGCGCTCGAGGCTCTGGTCGCCGGCGTCGGAGCGGGCGAAGGCGAGGAGGTCGTCGAGCAGCGCCGACAGCTCCCCGGCCTGCGCCTGGACGCCGCTCAACGCGTCGCGCAGCAGGCCAGGATCTGCGCGGCCGCGCAGCGCCACGTCGGCCTCGCCCCGCAGGATGGTCAGCGGCGTCCGCAGCTCGTGGCTGACGTCGGCGAGGAATTGCGCGCGGCGGACGTCGACGTCCTTGAGCTTGGCGTTGGCGTCGCGCAGCTCGCGCGTCCGGTCCTCGACTTCCGAATGGAGGCGCTCCTGCGCGGCGATCAGGCTGGAGCGCTGCGCCTCGATCGCCGTCGCCATCTCGTTGAAGCTGCGCGACAGCGCCGTGAACTCGTCGGATCCGCGCACCGCGATCCGGTGGCTGAGCGCCCCGTCGGCGATCGCGCGCGCGCCGGCCGCGAGCGCCTGCAGCGGCCGCACGATCGAGCGGCTCAGCCCGAAGGCGAGCGCCGCGCCGCTGATCAGCGCCAGCAGCCCGATCGCGACCGAGCCGAACAGCAGCCGGCGCTGCTGGGTGCGGACCTCCGAAAGCTCGCGCGCGACCTCGCTGCGCTCGTCGTCGAGCGCGCTTTCGAGCAGGTTCTCGAAGTCGTTCGAAAGCTTGTACTCGACCTCGCGGCGAAACAGCTCGACCGCCTCGGTCTGCTTGCCCTCGCGCTGGAGCGCGAAGACGCGCTCGGCCGCCTGGTCGATGGCGCGGTAGAGCTCGGCCATCCGGCTCGCCGTCTCGACGTCGGAGAGCTCGCGCCGCACCTCCTCGAGATCGTGCATCGTCGAGATCTCGGCGCGCGTCACCTCCTTCAGCCGCTCGAAGGCGTCGCGCATCTCGTCCCGCGCCTGATGGAAATCCGGCATCTGCTCGGCGCCGAGCAGCAGCACCTCGGCGATCTGCTCCGCGTAGTTGTTGGCGTTGCCGTCGAGCTCGGCGATGACCTCGAACCGGCGGTGCACGGCGTCGACCCGCTGCACGAAGTCGTCCGCGAGCTTCAGCGCGAACGCCATCACGCCGATCATCATCGCGACAAAGACCGCGGTGACGACGGCGAAGACGACGATGCGGAGGCGGACGGTCATGGACGGCCGATCGATGCGGGCGACGAGAGGGCCGGCACGTTAGCCGCGCCGACGCTGCCTTCGCCGATCACATAACCGTCATGAAAAGGAAAGGCGCGGAGCGCGTCCGCGCCTCAGCGCGCCGCTTCCGTCTCTTTCTCGGCCGCCTTCGGCCGGCGCGCGAGGCGCTTCACCGAGGTCGAGGCCGCGACCTTGCCCCGGGCGGCGTAGGCCTCGTGGTTCTGCTCGATCTCGTCGAGCTCGTAGAGGTAGTTGACCATCATGCCGTGGGCCTGCCGCTCCGCGCGCGGCGAGCGGTCGGCCATGACGTTGACGCGCTCGAGCCGCGCGCCGTTGCCGAGATGGAAGCGCGCCACCGGATCGGCCGGCTGGCCGCGCCGGTTGCGGGCGTGGACGAGGTAGATGGCGCAGGCCCGCGCCAGCGCCGGGCGCAGCGCCTCGGCCTTGGGCTCGTCGTCCATCCAACCGCGGTCCTCGAGCGCGGCGAGCGTCTCGCGATCCTCGGCCGCGAGCGTGTCGGAGGCCGGATCGGCGAGTTCGCCCGAGAGCCATTCGGCGAAGCCCGGCACGGGCGAGAGCGTCACGAAGGTCGCGATCTCGGGCAGGTCGCGCCGCAGGTCCTCGACCACCTGCTTGATCAGGAAGTTGCCGAACGAGACCCCGCGCAGCCCGTCCTGGCAGTTCGAGATCGAATAGAACACCGCCGCCCCCGCCTCCTCGGCGCGGATCGGCTCGCGGCCGGGATCGAGCACCTCGGCGACGCTCTCGGGCATCGACTGGGTGAGCGCGACCTCGACGAAGATCAGCGGCTCGTCGACGAGGCGCGGGTGGAAGAACGCGAAGCAGCGCCGGTCCGGCGGCTCGAGGCGCCGACGCAGCTCCTCCCAGTCGCGGATCTCGTGCACCGCCTCGTAGCGGATGATCTTCTCGAGCACGTTCGCCGGCGTCGTCCAGTCGATCGGCCGCAGCACCAGGAAGCCCCGGTTGAACCACGAGCTGAAGAGATGGGCGAAGTCGTCGTCCACCACCTTCAGCGACCGGTTGACCGGCAGCAGCCTGAGCAGCGCCTCGCGCATGCGCATCAGCCCGGCCATGCCGTCGGGCGCGAGCGCGAGGCGGCGGATCAGCTCCTGCCGGCGCGGCTCTGCCGCCTCGTGAAGCGCCGCCTCGCTCTCCGGCGTCGGGGCGGCGCCCCAGGCCTCGACGGCCTTGGCGAGGCGCTCGCGATCGGGGCCGAAATCCTGGCGGAGCACAAGGAAGAACGCCGCGCGAACCTCCTCGCCGCTCGCCGCCCAATGGTCGAGCACCGAGCGCGCCACGGCGATGCGCGACGCTTCGCCGGTGCTCTCCAGAAGCGCCTCGCATTCCAGCCTCAACGCGTCGAGGCCCGAGGCGCGCGGAGCCTCGGGAGCCGGGCCGAGCAGCCGCCGCCCCTGCTGGGCGATGCTCGCGAGAAGGTCAGAAAAGAACGAGCTTTCGCTCACGGTCGACGGCCTCGCTCGGGTCGGCGTATCGGCTTTCGCGAGGGGATATGGATGGGCGGGGGCCGTTCGGCGAGGGCCTGCGACGACGAAACTTCCCGCCGCGCCGAAGCCTGCGCCTCAGCCCTGCGGCTGCTCCTTGAACGGCTTCATGCCCATCCGGGCGAGCTCGTCCGCGCGCTCGTTTTCGGGATGTCCTGCGTGGCCCTTCACCCAGCGCCATTCGATGTCGTGGGCCTTGAGAAGGGCGTCGAGGCGCTCCCAAAGGTCCTGGTTCTTGACCTTCTTCTTGTCCGCGGTCTTCCAGCCGTTGCGCTTCCAGCCGGCGAGCCATTTGGTGACGCCGTCGCGCAGATACTGGCTGTCGGTGTGGACCACGACCGTGCACCGCCGCTTCAGCGCCTCGAGCGCCGAAATGGCGGCGAGCAGCTCCATTCGGTTGTTGGTGGTGGGAGACTCCCCGCCCGACAGCTCCTTCTCGACCGCGCCGAACCGCAGGATCGCGCCCCAGCCGCCGGGGCCGGGATTTCCGGAGCAGGCTCCGTCGGTGAAAATCTCGACGGCGCTGGCCGTTTCGCCCGGCGCGCTCACCCGCGCCATCCATAGTCGGCCGCGCTTCCCGCCTGCTGGTGGAAGCGGAGCTTCCGGAAATATTCGAGCGGGTCGAGCTTCTTCACGAGCGCGCCGGCCGGCGTGTCGAGCCAGTCGACGAGGCGGGTCAGCAGGAAGCGGATCGCCGAGCCGCGGGCGAGCGTCGGCAGCGCGTCGATCTCGGCGTCCGAGAGCGGACGCGCGGCGTGATAGGCCTCGAGCAGCGCTCTGCCCTTCGTCACGTTGAACGACTGGTCGGGCTCGAAGCACCACGAATTGAGGCAGACCGCGACGTCGTAGGCGTAGGCGTCGTCGCAGGCGAAATAGAAGTCGATCAGCCCCGACAGCCGGTCGCCGAGGAACAGCACGTTGTTGGGGAAGAGGTCGGCGTGGATCACGCCCGCCGGCAGGTCGAGCTTCGCGAAAGCGCGCTCGAGAACGTCGAGTTCGGCCGCGATCTCGGCGTCGAGCCCTGACTGGACCACGTCGCTCCGCCCCTTCGCCGCATCGGCGAGCGGCCGCCAGCCCGAAACCGACAGCGCGTTGGGACGGCGGATCGAAAAGCCTTCGCCGGCCGCATGAAGCTGTCCGAGCGCGCGCCCGAGCTCGGCGCAATGGGCGGGCGTCGGCTTCTTCACCGAGACGCCGTCGAGAAAGGTCACGACCGCGGCCGGGCGTCCGCACAGCGTGCGCAGCGCTTCGCCGTCGCGCGCCTTGACCGGCAGCGGACAGGTGATCCCGCGCTCGGCGAGATGCTCCATCAACCCGAGGAAGAACGGCAGGTCGCCCTTGTCGACGCGCTTTTCGTAGAGCGTGAGGATGAAGCGCGCCTTGGTGGTGGCGAGCAGGTAGTTCGAGTTCTCGACCCCCTCGGCGATCCCCTTGAACGAGACCACGTCGCCGATGTCGTAGGCCGCCACGAACGCGGCGAGATCGTCGTCGGAGACTTCGGTGTAGACGGCCATTCGGAGGCAACTCGCGGGACGGTGAAGCGGCGCGCCCGTGCTTAAGGGCTCGCGCGCCGCGCCGCAACGCGGCGTCCGGCGAAGGCGAGGCTGGGGACAGGGCGAAATGCGGCAGATCGTTAACCATGTCTGTCGTAACGGTTCCTGAGTACGTCCTCACGCTCCGCGCCCATGTTCTTCTCCGAGCCAGACCTGCCGACGCTGCGGCTCTGCAGCCTGCTCGCGAGCGTCGCCTTTGCGCTGGTGTTCCTGGCGCTGTGGCGCGGCCGGGCGAGCGAGGCCCATCTGCTCCATTGGGGCGTGTCCTCGGTCCTTTACGTGCTGCTGCTCGCGACCTTCGAGGCGCTCGAGGGCCCTCCGCCCTCGCTCCTCGGCGCGGCGCTGTTCGCGGTGCTGCCGCTCTCGAACGCCCTCGTGCTCTCGGGCGCGAACCTCTTCGACGGCCGTCCGGCGTTCCAGGGATGGATGGCGCTTCCCGTCACCCTGACGGCGCTGCTTTACGCCGCGCCGCTGCCCTTCGCCGAAACGCCCGAGGACGCGCGAGCCGCCTGCCTCAAGTTCGGCACGGTGGGGCTTGCGGTCAGCGTGCTCTCGGTCGCGGCCGCGCTCGTCTTCGGGCCGCAGAACCGCCCGACGCTCGGCCGCAAAATCGCGGGCTGCGCAATGGGGGCTTACGCGTTCGGATATGTCGGATCGGTGGTGGTCGACACGCTGTTCGGCGCCTGGGCGGAGCGCTTTGCGATCGTGCCGCATCTCTCCGACCAGCTGCTGCTGCCGGTGCTCTATCTCGGCCTGCTGGCGATGCCCGGCGAACATGTGCAGCGCACGCTTCGCGACCGCGCGTCGCGCGACCCGTTGACCGGCGCCGGCAACCGACGCGCGCTCGAGGAGGCGCTCGCCGCAGACCCCGTGGCGCCGGGGCTTGGCGTCGTGCTGATCGACATCGATCACTTCAAGGCGATCAACGACCGCGACGGTCACGGAGCCGGCGACGCCGTGCTGGTGGCGCTCGCCGCGCAGGCGGCCGCTTCGGCCCCCGCCGCCGGCTGCCGTCTGTTCCGGCTCGGCGGCGACGAGTTTCTGGCGCTGCTGCCGCAGACGACGGCCGCCCGCGCCTGCCGTTTCGCCGAGGAGATCAGGGGCCGCGTGGCGGCCGGCGGGCCTGGCGTCGCGGCGTTTACGGTCAGCATCGGGGTCGCGGCCGTCGAGGCCGGCGAGAGCGATCTCGGCCTCGCGATCGGCCGCGCCGACGCAGCCCTCTACCAGGCCAAGGCCGCCGGCCGGAATCGCTTCGCGGCGTGACGTCGTTCACAGCCCGTTAAGACCCGGCGGCCGACCCTGGGGACGGCCGCGCCAGTATTGCGGCTGTGTCAGTTGGGAGCATGCCGGCGATATGAGTACGTCGTCGCTTGCGACGCTCGTGCGCGTCGCGTTCGTCATTGTGGCCGCCCTCGGGCTCGCCGCCTGTTCGTCGGGTCGTCAGGCCAAGGTCAAGACCGGCTCGGTCTCGATCGCGACGGTGAGCCTCATGAAGCGGCTCGACATGCCGCGCACCGCCCCGATCTTCATCCGCGTCTTCAAGGAAGAAGCGCAGCTCGAGGTTTGGAAGCAGGAGCGCAACGGCCAGTACGCGCTGCTGCGCTCCTACGAGATCTGCAGGTTCTCGGGGAGACTCGGGCCAAAGATCCGTCAGGGCGACAAACAGGCGCCCGAAGGCTTCTACGAGATCGAGCGCAAGAACCTGAACCCGTGGTCGCGCAACCATCTCGCGTTCAACATCGGCTTCCCGAACGCTTTCGACCGCTCGCTCGGCCGCACCGGCGACCACATCATGGTGCATGGCGGCTGCAAGTCGGTCGGCTGCTACGCGATGACCCACAAAAACGTGGAGGAGATCTACGCGCTGGTGCGCGAGGCTCTGCTGTCGGGCCAGGAGTCGGTGCCGTTCCACGCCTTCCCGTTCCGCATGACGGAGGCGAACATGGCGCGCCACGCCGACGATCCCAACATGCCCTTCTGGGAGATGCTGAAGGTCGGCCACGACGCCTTCGACCGCACGGCCCGTCCGCCGCGCGTCGCCGCCTGCGACGGCCGCTACCGCTTCAAGCTCGATCCGAGCTGGAACGCGGCGAGCGACGCCGAGGTGTGCGGTTCGCCTGAGCCCGCGATGGCGCAGGCGCAGGTTCAGCTGGGACAGGCGTACTGATCAGAGCCGACACGTCGCACGATAGTGGTGCAGATCGGTGAACTGCGAAGAACTGCTAAGAACCTTTGATACTCTGGTACATCCGCCTCTGCGCGGAATTGATCGAAGCGGGATGCCAATCCCGCTCGCGTTTCGTTGCGGGAAAACAGTATCTCTTGCTTTCAAACTGATAAAACAACGTGCTGTGTATCCCATTGGCGTCGGGCTTCGGGATAGGTCGCTCCCAAAGCTCATCAAGCGCCCGCGACTCCTCGCCTAAACGAGTGAAGAGATCCTCGGCGAACTCGATGTCTTGCCCCGGATCAGGAAATATCAAGAAAAATTCTTCGTCGGTCGCTTGAAAAATTGAAAAGGTGCAGTTGTTGGCGCCGTCGATGATCTGAATGTTTTTCATTTAATTTCACGCTCTCACTCCGCCGCCGGACGAAGTTCCCTCGGCAGCGGGAAGAACACGCTCTCGTCAGCGGTCGACACGGTCTCGACCGTCACCTCGTAGCGTTCGGCGAACGCGTCGATGATCTCCTCGACCAGCACCTCGGGAGCCGACGCCCCGGCCGTGATGCCGAGCGTCGAAATCGCCGCAAACTCCGACCAGTCGATGTCTGAGGCGCGCGCCACGAGCCGCGCCGTCGGGCAGCCGGCGCGCTCGGCGACTTCTCGCAGCCGCTGCGAGTTCGACGAGTTCTGCGCCCCCACCACGATCAGCCCGTCGCAGTCCGGCGCGACGCGCTTGACCGCCTCTTGGCGGTTGGTGGTGGCGTAGCAGATGTCTTCCTTGTGCGGTCCGTGGATCGCGGGGAACTTCGCTTTGAGCGCCGCCACCACGCCCGCGGTGTCGTCGACCGAGAGCGTGGTCTGGGTCACGTAAGCGAGATCGCGCCCGTCCGGAACCTCAAGCGTCGCGACGTCGCCCTCCGTCTCGACCAGCATCACGGCGCCTTGCGGCAGCTGCCCCATGGTGCCGACCACCTCCGGATGGCCCGCATGGCCGATCAGCAGCACGAGGCGGCCGCGCTTGTGATGCGCCTCCGCCTCGCGATGCACCTTGGTGACGAGCGGGCACGTGGCGTCGATGGCGAAGAGGTTCCGGGCCCGCGCCGCCTCCGGCACCGACTTCGCGACGCCGTGCGCCGAGAAGATCACCGGCGCGTCGCCGTCCGGCGCCTCGTCGAGCTCTTCGACGAAGACCGCGCCCTTGGCTTTGAGCGCGTCCACCACATAGCGGTTGTGCACGATTTCGTGCCGGACATAGACCGGCGGCCCGAAGCGCTTGAGCGCCGCCTCCACCACGTCGATCGCCCGCACCACGCCGGCGCAGAAGCCGCGCGGCGCGCAGAGCAGGACCTTGAGCGGCGGCTTGGCGGACATCGGGCGGCGATCGCACCTTCACATTGCGTCGGCCTCGAGATGGGGCGGGCGCGCCGGGAGTGTCAAGCGCGCCCATCCCGTCGCAGCCCTGCGGCGGCCGCGCCTTTCCAAGCCGTCCGGGGGCTTGCTATAAGGCTCGCCGCCGCGGGCCGGCGCGGCGGAAGTTCGGGAACAGGTCCATGCGTCGCGTCACTCCGATCCTCGCCCGCCTGCGCCGGGCGGCGCTCGTTCCCCTCGCCTGCCTTGCGCTCGCCGCCTGCGGCACCGTGAGCCCGGACGATCCCAACCGCGCCGCCGCGAACCCGGACGCCGGCACGAAGTTTTTGCTCGGCACCTCCAATCCGACGCCGCTGCAGACGTCGGCCGACGACATCAAGCGCTCCTGCCCGCCGATCGAGATCCTCGAAGGCGCCTCGGCCCATCGCGTGATCGAGCCTGCGGGCTCCACCGACGCCTTCGACGTGCGCTACCAGGCATCGATCGCCGAGACGGCGCGCGAGTGCTCGACGCTCGGCGTCGAGGCCGCGATCCGCATCGGCGTCCAGGGCCGCGTGGTGCTCGGCCCCAAGGGCGCGCCGGGAACCTATCGCGTGCCGCTCAGGATCGCCGTCGTCGACGAAGGGTCGCGGCCGGTCTATTCGCAGCTCCATCTTGTCGACGTCACCGTGCCGGCGGGCGCCACCATGGCGGACTTCACCAAGATCGACGACGCGATTTCGATCCCGATCCCCGCCAACCGCTTCGCCGGCTGGCGGATCGTCGTCGGCTACGACGCGCAGGCGCCGGTCGCGGCGAAGACGACGCGCAGGCGCTGAGACGGGCGGCCCCGCGTCCGCGTCGCTTGACACCGCTTCGGCCGCTTCCTTATATCCGCGCGCCTTGAGCGCTTCGGCGCAGCCCGATGCGGGCGGCCTTCGACCGGGGCGGAGTAGCTCAGCTGGTTAGAGCAGCGGAATCATAATCCGCGTGTCGGGGGTTCGAGTCCCTCCTCCGCTACCAACGGTATAGCCGACAGGTCCGGGCCGACGAGGCCCGACAGTTTTCCTTCGATTTTGACCGCGTATTCTCCTCTCCGTTCGCGGGGAAGCACGATTACGCCCGCCACCAGATCGCGGAACGACCGGGTGAGTGCGGGGTCTATCCTAGACGCGTCCGCCATCGTTCTAGACAGCGCGTCGACGTTGTCGCGGTAGCGTGTCATGGCGATAGGCTGGAGATCGATGATCGATGCGACTCGGCCAGCCAGGGCGAGTTCGCGCTTGAGACGCGCCTCCTCGGCTCGCAGGGAGGCGAGGCGCGCCGTTGCATCCGCCTTCTCAAGCAGCCCATCGACCAATAGGTCGGTGACGCGCGTCATCTTCTCCTTTGTGACGTCAAGCGCCCGCTCAGTTGCGGCCTTCGCCGCGCGCGCTCCGCTCTCAGTCTCCCGTCGCTCTGAGACATACTCGCCGATGTAGTCGTTCAGCAGATCCGGATCGGCCAGTTGCGTACCGATCGCGCTTACCACGAGATGCTCGAGCCTCTCCACGTAATAGCGTGCTCCGTTCTCGCAGCTACTGGACTCACGACGAGTGCTGCACATAACCCGCGGCCCACTCCGGTCGGTCCCAACGAGCGTCATGCCCCCGCCACAGCAGGAGCAGCGCAGGAGGCCAGAGAGCACACGAGGCGTCTTTGGTGCCCGCCGTGCCGCTTCGCCGCCGGTGGCCGCCTTACGGGCCTGCACGGCCTCGAAGAGATCATGCTCGATGATGCGAAGCTCTTCGGCCAAGGCCTCCTGATGCTGGCCCGCATCGTTCGGTCGGGAGACGCGCTTGCCGTTCGATGGGTCTTTCACCATCCGGACCCGGTTCCAGACGATGCGCCCATCGTAGAGCGGATTACGAAGAATGCCGTGGCCGCGCGTCCCGCTCCCGTTGATGGTCGATGCGTTCCAGCGCTCGCCTCGCGGCGCCGGAACTCCGTCAGCGTTTAGGGCGGCTGCTATCGCCCGTGGCGCGGTTCCATCTGCGTAAGACGCGAAGATGCGACGGATGACGTCCGCTTGCTCGGGCACGATCTCAAGCTTGCCGGGCTGGCCTAGTATCGGCCGGTAGCCATAGGCGCGACCGCCCGCGTTCCGCCCATCACGGACGACGCCAGACATGCCGCGACGGACCTTTTTAGCCCCCTCCTCCCTCTGCATCTGGCCGACGAGGCCGTGGACCCCGATCTGCAGCGTGTCGAGCCGACCGCCGTTGACGCAGTCGATCTCAATTCCGCGGAACGCAAACTGCTTGTGGAGGCCGGCGAGGTCGGCCATGTCGCGCGAAATGCGATCGGCCGCTTCAGCGACGACGATGTCGAACTCACGCGCCGTCGCCCCCTCGATGAGGGCAGCGAGACCGTCGCGACCAAACATCGAGGCGCCAGATCGAGCCCGATCTCGGAATGCCGCTACGACGGTCCAGCCATGGCGGCGCGCGTAGTCGCGGCAGAGGTCGATCTGGTCGTCGACAGAGCGGTCATTTTGGAGGTCCGTCGAGAAGCGGGCGTAGACGGCTGCACGCATGCGGGCACTCCAGGCTCATTGTCGTTTGCGGCTGCGGCGTCGATACGCGCTTGATGTCGTGCCAGCGCTCGGATGAAGGCGCGGAGCGCTTCTTTCGAAGCGTCCGCGCTGATGTTGTCGTTAGCGGGGGTCATGCGGCCTCGAGTGTTTGCCCGAGGGGTGGTTCGGACCATTCCCAACCGTCGGGAAGGTGTCGGGCGATAATTTTTCGCACGACGCCACCGGTGACGGACGCGACTGTTAGAGCCCGCGAGGACTTTAGCCGATCAGCGATCTCGACGGTTGCCGCCCAAACCGCTGGATCAGAAAACATTCGGCAAGTCTCGCGCCATGCCCACCGCTGGCATTCAAAGCGTTCGGTATGCCCAGCATAGTCTAGAGCTTTACATATTTGCTCGGCGATCTGAGCGTCGGTTTTCCTACCTGAATGAGCTCGGCGAGCGTCATAACGAAGCTCAGCAACTCCGCCTGCGTACGTCCCAACAATGTCTCGGAAGACCGCATCTAATCCATAGATAGCGATAGCAGAATCTAAGCTTCTCTCCCCCATTGGTCCATATAGACGGCATTCGCCGCCAAGCCCTCGTCTTACATTTCGGAAGATGCTGATCTTGATAGCTTGCACAGCCCTTCCTGCGAGAGAATACGCGACCGCGTGACCGGCTTCATTCACAGGCGTAACTTCGTAATGGTGATGTATTTCACAAACAACGCTACCGACGTCCTCCAAAATATAGAATACATTCGAAGACGCTTCATCGAGCCGCTGCAATCCATCGAGAGATAGCGAAGCCGTAGTTAATCGAGGCGGAACCGAGTTTTGTCTGATGCTCATCACACACGTCTCCTCGATCGGCGCGATGCTCTTCGCGTCGGTTGATACATTTGATCTATAGAGGGCGGCTAGGCCGCTAGGCTGTGCCGACGACGCGAGTGTAACACGCGAATCTCACATCGTCGGATTTCGTTTTCGTATTTTGTTCTCGTCGTTCGTTGACGAGCTAGGCTTTCAGCCTTCGGGCGGCCGAGCGAGGCTGAAACGCAAAAAAACCCGCCCGGCCGAAGCCGAGCGTTAGGCCACGGCGCGCAACCCCGCTCTCGCTTTCTCGGCCTCATAAGCCGCGGTTGTGGCAGCATTGATCCTGAACAAAGACGTCGAGAGATCAATGAGAGCGTGCTGAATTGCGTCGACCAGATCGCTCTCCTGGCCATCAGTTAAGCGAGCGATCATGTAGTCGAGCCCGCCGTATATGAACTGCGCATTGTTCAGTTCAGTGTCGGCGTCGATGATGTGAGCGAGGGTCTGCTTGTGCATGGCGGTTCTCGGAAAGGCTTTCGACAGCCTGCCCGGCAATCGGCGCCGGAGCCGGGGGGTCGAAACCAGCCGAGAGACTGGTCGGACGGCTTTAAGCTTTCGCTCTGGACATAACGCCCGCCCCCGGCCACGATGAGCCGGTCGGCGCGCGCTCGCCAAAGCACGCCCGTTGTTGCCTTCAAAGGCAACGTCGCCGCCGCTCCTCGCCAAAGGAGCAGCCCACGCCAATGGGCTTGTTGCGGTCTATCTCGGTCCGGGTTTCGACACCCACGGACACGCTTCCCGATTCCGCGACGCGCCACAAGCGCGATCGAGTAAGTGCGACTACGTACGCGACCTTGTTCCCTATCCGTTCCCACGTCATGATCGACCTCCGAACCGGAGGCGCCGATGCAGACCAATCCCGACGAACCACTCGGCGAGATCCTCACGCTTCATGAGGCAGCGGCTCGTCTGAAGCTTACTCCCAACGCCATGGCTCGAGCGGCTGGTGACGCCGGCCGCGGCTCGAAGTTCGGCCGGGACTGGCGGTTCACCGAGGCGGACCTCGCCGCGATCCTGCAGGCCCGCCAGGTCCGGCAGCGGACGCCGCTGGGCCGTCCGGTAAGCGCGAGCCGCGGTGAGGAGGATGCGTTCGCGGAAGCGCGCAAGCTCGTCGAGCGGCGCAAGGCGGAGCGAAAGGCTGCGCGCGGCGGATGAATAAGGCCGAATGTTCAGCGCCGCCGCGCACTTTAATTCACATTCGCGAGAAATCATTCATATCGCTAAGCTATTAGTCGCAGACGCGTTTGACATCAGCACCCGCCGCGCAACTTCAAATAGAGCCACGCAAAACATAGGGTGTCTTATGACACACCACATTGACGAGGAAATTGCATTCGCGGAGCGTAAGGTCGAGCAGGCTGCTGACGCTGTGAGCAATCAAATCCATTTAGTATTCAGACTAAAGACGAAGGGCATTGACCTATCTGGAGCCGAGGATCGTCTTCGAGATTTGAATTTGGAACTGCGGCAATGGAAGGAGTACAAGACCCTTCTGTTTATTCGGAAGGGGATGACGGTAGATCATCAGTCCGAGTGATCGCTCCGGGATCATTTGCACGCCGCGGCTCGCTTGCACGGACGCGCCCGGAGGCGGTTATTTGAAACCCTTCGTCGACGCGCTCGATCAGCCCCGTCGAGTCGAGGTGAGCCACTGCATCTCCATCCAACGGCACCGCCTGGGGCATCTCGGCTAGGAGGCGAAGCATCAGGTGCTCGGGCTGGGTAAGTTCGGTTCTTGTCATGGCATCGAAAGGCGGTTCGTGGAGTTAAGTTCCGCCTAGCCGGGGAATTGATCGCGCCCAATCGGTCTTTGGTCGAGCGCCGCATGACGTGCCGTTCAGCCCTCCGGCTCGTCCTTCTCCGCCGCGTCGCGCGCCAGCCGAGCCGCCTTCAGTCGTTCCGTCTTGGCGTCTTGCGCGGCCCGCTGGCGTTCGATGATCTCTCTCGCGGCCACCGTGGTCGCGTTCAGGCGGGCCTCTGTCTTATCAGCCCCGTAAAGCTGCTTCGGAGGTTTGTCTGCAGCCTCGTCGCTCATGACTTCGGCTCGATCTCGTCCGGCGCATAGATCCGGTCGCCGTCTTTCACCCAGGCTCGCATGCCGTCCCTGACCGGGTCGAAGCGGGCGCGAGCCAAGGCCATTCGACCGTTGGCGCATCGCTCAAGCTGCACAGGGGCTCTGCCTGGCGTGATGACGGTATCTCGGAAATCGCCTTCGGTCGGAACAGTGCCTTCAGGCAGCCAACGTACAATCGCGTCTGGCACGGGCGCGCCTCTCTGGGGCGAAAAAGCCCGACGCGACGGGGGACCGCGCCGGGCTTCTCAAGCGGTGATGACGTTGGGACGCGCCATCAATTGCTAGACGCTTAACCCCAGCGATTGTTCCACCTCACACTTCGTGGGTGTTCATGTACTCGACGCGATTCCGGAAATTCCGGTCATAGGCCTGGAGGCCTTGAGCCACGCCGGCTTCGGCCTGCTCTTTCGCGATACGCTTGATCGTCTCGTCGCCATTGGCGCCGGTGAGATCGATCGTCGTCCGGAAGTTGAGCGTCGAGCTCGACCGCGGGATCGGCTTGTTCTTGCCGATCGCCGGCATCCGGAGATTGACCGGGATGCGCCGGCCGTCCGGCAGCGGCACCGCCGCCTCGGGGCCGGCCTCGCCGAAGATCGCCGCCTTGTCCGACACGCCGCCCGACGCGTATCGCGCCAGGTGCCGCGGGCCGGACGGCGTCATCACGCCGCCCTCGGCGAACTTGAAGCCGCCGAACAGCGCGCCGAAGAGACCGCCCAGTCCGCCGTCCTTGCCCGACGTGCCGAAGAGCCCGGCAAGCGGGCCCTGACCCATCAGGAGCGCCTTGATGCCGGCCTCCGCGAAGGAGGCAGCCAGCTTGCGGACGGCTTCGCTCGCCGTCGCCGCGCCAGTGATGATGTCGGTGAAGGCGCCGGTGGCGCCCTCGGCGAAGAACTGCTCCGCCTCCCGCATCCCTTGAATCGAGGTCTTCGAGGTCTCGAGCGTCGCCTGCGCCTTCGCGTAGGCAGCCGCCTTGTCCTCGATGGACTTGATCATCTCGGGCGTGGCCTTCTGGCCGTCCTTCTCGACCTCCTCTAGAAGCCGCGCCTTCTCGGCCGCGTATTCCCGCGCATAGGTGAGTTGGTTGAGCGCCTCGGTCTCGCGGGCGAGCGCCGCCGTGCGGGCGTCGCTATCGCGAAGCATGTCGGTGAAGTCCTTCGCGGACTTCTCCTCGGGCGTCAGATCTCCGGCCGCGATGCGCGTCGAGTTAGCGCGCCGATCGGCGTAGTTGAGGACGTCCTGAACCGTCTTGCCGCGCCCAAGAATCGTCGGGTTCGCCGCGACCGCGTCGCGGTCGAGGTAGTCGGCCGCCAGGCCGTTGCGTGGCGCCTTGAGGATCGCGTTGGCGCCGCCCGATCCGAGGAAGTGCGCAAGGTGAAGGTTCGCCTCAGTGACCGCGTTGCCGGACGCCTGCAGCGCCGACGCGTTCTCCTTCGCGTACTCCTCGATCATCTTCTTCGAGATTTCGCCATTCTTGCGAAGCTCGAGGATCGCTCCGCGCGACATGGTCGAGAACTGCTCGGGGTAGAGCTTCTTGAACAGGCGGAGCCAGGTCGACTCGATGAACTGGCCGAGGCCGGTCGCCGTGGAGTCCGGGTTCTTGGCGTTGGTCCGCCCGCCGCTCTCGACCTTGATGACCCGGTCGACGTAGTCCTTGATCGCGTCGCCATTAAAAGACTGCGACTGCTTCGCCGAGAACTCGGCGTCGATCTCCTTCGTCGCCTGGACCCGGATCTGGACCCGGTCGATGATCTTGCCGGCCTTCTCCAGCGCGGCGGCGATCTTCTCGGCTCGCTCCTCGATCTTCTGTTCGCGCTCGTCGGAGTTTTCGAGCTTGCGGCGGTCGAGGAACTGCTGGGCGTCCTTACGCTCACGCTCGAGCGTCGCCATCGAGGCGTCCTCGACGGCCCGGCGGTTCGGCGCCGCGACGCGCGCGCCGGCCTCGGCCGCCTTGGTGAGAGCCTCTTGGTTCTTAAGCGCGGCGAAGATCTCGGCCGCGATGCGCTGATACGCCTCCGCAGTCTTGAGGAGCTTCGGGTTCTTCTCGACGAGATCGTCGAGCGCCTTGTTGTACGACTCCTGGCTGATGCGGCCCTCGCGGGCGCGCTTGTTCAGGTCGCGAAGCTGGTTGGCAAGTTGCAGCGCGCCGGCGTTCGCATAGGAGCGGCCGTTGACGCCGACGTCCTTGAGCGAGACTTGCCCGAGCTCTTTCGCCTTCTCGGCGATGAGCGCCTCGTTGTCGGCCATCCGCGCCTTGCGCTGGACCTCCGTGAGGTCGCGAAGCGCGTCAGCGGCCTTGCGGATCTGGCCGGCGGTCGAGCCGCCTGACAGCCCGAGCGAGCGGATCGAGTCCGACGCCCGCGACGCGGCCTCGTCGGCCGCTGTGGCGCTGCTGGCGAAATAAAGGCCGACAGTCGCGGCGACAGCGATGATCGCGCCCAGCGGGCCCGCGGCAGAGCCGAGGGTGCCCATGGAAGCGGCTAGTCCGCCAAGTCCGACGCCCTGCGCCGTCCGGAGGATCGCCAGGAACCGCAGCACCGCAGTGCTGGCCACGCCCAAGCTCGCAATCATGCCGCCGATCGCCCGCCCGACGAGCGCCGCAGCGATGACGCCTGCGACCTTGAGGGCGGTGTCGGCGGTGTTGTCGAAGTCGTCCGCGAGCGCGTTGAGCGCGTTCGACAGAATGACCGTCGCGCCGAGCGATTGATCCTGCTTGCCGATGTAGCGGATCAGCGAATTTTCAACCTTGGTCCATCCCTGCTCGAGCGTCTGCGTGGCGTTCGCCGCCATCGCCTGAACGGTCGGCATCCCCTTGAGGAAGGCCTGGAAGAACGCTCGGTTGGAGACCGCGCCCTCGTTCACAAGCTGCTTGAGCTTGGAGACCGAGCCGCCGGCCTGGTCGAGGCCGGCCGCCACCGCCATCAGGATCGGGCGCGCGCCCTCGTTGACGCTGTTGAACTCTTCCGCCATGACGCGCGACGAGCCGAGCAACTGGCCCAACTGCGTCAGCGCGCCGGCGGCTTCCGTCGAAGACTTGCCCGCGACGCGCAGCGAGACGGCGACGCCGTCGGCGAACTGCGAGAGCTCCGCCGACGAGGCCCCGAGTTCCTTCTGCGCCTGCGCAGCCTTGCCGTAGACGTCGGCCAGCGCGCCGATCGGGGCCGCGTTCTTCTGGGCCGAAGCGAACAGCGCATCGAGAACTGCCGCCTGCTGCTGCCCGACGACGCCCGCGACCGCGAGGCTGTTCTTCGCCTTCGTCCACGCGTCGGCGTAAGCGCCGACTTCCTTGATCGACAGCGCCGCGCCGATCGCGCCCAAACTGGGGATCAGGCTACGGCCGAACCCCGACGTCAGACCGTCGAGCTTCTTGCTCATCGAGGTCGCGCTGCGCTCGACCTTCTTGAATTCGCGCTCGGCGATGCCGTTAGCGCGACGCATTTCCTTCTCGTACTTCGTCAGAGAAGCTTCGAGTTGGACGACGAGCCGTTCGAGATCTTCAGCCAACGATAATCTCTCCGGCGTCGGCTTCCGCCGCAAGATGGCGGAGGAGGTCGGCCGCGAAGGCGTTTCCGGTGGTCGCCCGCAACAGGCCGGCGGCCGCGCCAATGAAATGCGCGCACGTTTCGATCGGAACCGGCGAGCGCGCCAAGGCTTCGCTCATCGTCGCGATGGCGAGCTCGTCGGCCAGACGAACCGGTTCGTCGGCTGGGAAGTTCGGCGTTTCGGTCATTTGGGATCTCGGAAAAGGAAAGCCCGGCGCGATGGCCGGGCGAGGGAACGTTGTCGGCCCCGAGGCTTTGACCTCGGACACGGGAAAGGGACGACGATGTTTGATCGAAATGGCGCTGCGCTCGCGCTAGCGTTCGCCGCTGGCGTGGCGGTGACCGCCATCGCAACCATCCTGCTCAGACGGCGCCAGCCAAGGCGCGCCGACTTCTCAGGCGAGCAGTTCGAGCACCTTTATTTCGCGGAGCCGCGCAAGCTCGCCGACTCGTCAGTGTCAGGCGGCTAATGCAGCGCCGACTACGTCCTCCGGCCACTCGTGCACTCGACGAACGACGGGCCGCGCGCCAGCGCGGATCTCGACGGCGTCGACCCAACCGCCGACGGTTGTGAGCTCCGGCCCGCCGCTGATTTCAGATGCGGGTGTCAACCGCTGGAGTTCGAGCAACTCGACCCCTCGCTCGACGGTGAACTGCGCTGGGTCGATCGTCTGTTCGGCGACCGAGCAAAAGGCCCGGACGGTCGCCAGCGCGCCGGCCGGCACGCCATGGGCGTCATGGTTCGACTGCAGCAGGAGCAGCGCCTGGCGGCGGCTCGCGGACCAGCCCGCAACTACGACGTCGACCGCGTGCGACGCTTCCTCTCCGAGGCGGCTGATCGTGTCCGCGAAGATCGCATCCGCGCGTGCGATAAAGTCGTCGATGCTGCGAAGCTTGGCTTTACGGCACGCCTCGTCGAAAGCCGGCCAAGCGTTCGCCGGACCGCGGCAACAGAAGACCGCGAGCGTGCCGGGAAGCGGCAGGATTTTTCGGGCGAAGCCGATCGCCTCACCGGTGTCATGGCGATAGCAGGCCGCGTCAGCGACCATGAGGATGCGGCCGTTCGCGGCCGCCCCGACGAGGCCGGTCATCGGAGCACCGCCGCGCCGACGACGGTCGCCGGCGTCGTGCCGGAGATTAAGGTCACGCCTCCGATACCGGCTGCGCCAAACACCGAGAAAAGTGCACCACCAAGTGCTGCGGGCATAGGGAAATCTCCTCAAGTTTGATAGGGTTGCGTTGAGGCGGCGTTGGAGCCGCCTCAACATTTGAATTGTGGGAATGTGTGCGTTGTGCCCACGCCGGTCCCTGGGGCCGACGGCCGACGTCCTCGACCCTCCCCCTCCGGCCTCGCGCGCGCTTGCGCGTGGGCGCGTACGTGCGAGCGCGCGTTTGCGCGCCTGAGGCAAAAACTGTGTTAGCGCTGACGTTGTGGGACCGCGCCGGTCCTTAAGAGAGGCGGCGACCGTGTCGGAGGAACCCCTACCGACTGGGTCGCCCGATCGCCTTCTCTGCGGCTTCGAGCCGGGCTAGCCTGGCACGGTAGCCGGGCGAGGCTGCCCCAGTGGTCTGGGAGGCAAGGCCGATCGAGGTGCCTCCGTAGGCTGGATAGGCCACGATCGACACTTCTGTCAGGCGCACCTCATGAAGCGTGCGCACCGGCAGTGCGGGCCATTTCGGTTCTTCCCACGACTCAGAGCGAACCCAGAACCCGAACGACATGCCGCGGAGGTCTCCTCGACGAACGAGCCCGAGCGCCGTGGCGCCGTCGGGCGTACTCGGATCGAGGTCGATCTCGACGGCAAGGCCGACGGCGTCTTCGCGCAAGCGAAGTGTGCCCGACGACTTCCGGCCAATGATCGCGACGTTGAAGTGGTGGAGAAGGGCAAGCTGATCGTTGGCCTTGAGCGACTGCGCAAAGGCGCCAGGCGCTATGACCTCGATGTACTCACCGTCGATATTGGCTCGTTCGTTGAACCGAGCCGCGTAGCCGGCCAGCCGATGTTCGGAGGCCGGTAGCGGCGAGCTTAAGAATCGCGCTTCACTTTCGGGCAACGGTTCTCTCCGCAGCCTTCAGGCGGGCATCGCGCCGCAGATGACGAGCGATCGTCTTCGCATCGTCGCCCGGGCGCGCGTACGGCTTTCCGCGCACCAGCACCTTGCGATCTTCCGCGGGCAGGCGCTGATCGGCCCGTTCAAGACGTGCGCTCATCGAACGGCCTCATTCCAGTATCCGGCCGCCGCGGCCTCACGCAGGTACGCAGGTACGCGCGTCTCGCCGTAGCGGCGGCTGCCGAGCATGCTGGGCTGCATGGGGGTCAGGGACGTCCACGAAACGTCCTCGGCCTCGAGTTCGTCGATGAGGTCCATATAGGCGTCGTTGGCCTTCTCGGCCTCGACGAGGGCGGCACAGATCTCGGCGACGCGGCGGGCGTATTCGTCCCTCACTTGGGCGCAAACAGCGCGGCTCGCTCGGCCTTTGGCGTCCGTAATGCGTTTATCGAGCTCGGCGAGAGCGTCCTCGATGACGCGCAAGCGGGCGTTGATTTCAGCGAGGCGATTGCGCAGCACTACCGGACCATCGTCGACGTCGTCGCCTAGCACTGCAGCGACGGCAGCGCTCACGCGGCGAACCGGGGCGGGGGCGGCGACGATCTCGTCCTCGACCGAGCCCTTCTCGGCCTTCTTTGCGGCCTGTTCGTCCAGAAGTTTCGAGCGAAGTTCGGCAAGCCTGGCGTAGTCGGCGTCAACATCGACGAGTCGAGGAACAACGAAGAGTTCGGCCGGTGCGGCCGTCTTTGATTTTCGGAACATGAGAATCTTTCAATCGAGGGCGTGGGCGAGCTTCTCGAGCCCAGCGCGAGGAAAGCTGATGAGGCGGGTGGCGTAACGAACGGGCTCGCCGTCGTTCATCTTCACCCAGCCGTCGGAGTAGCGGACCGACGCGGCGAGCGGTTCTTCGATCAGGAGAAGCTCCTCGAACAAGCTCCGGCCGGCACGGATCTCGTCGAGCTCGAACTCAAGCAGCCAAGCGAGGGACCAGTCGAGGTTCTCGTCTTCCCGGAGCGCGGCGTAGGAAGATGCGTGTTCGACAGTGTCCTTGATCGGACCGCCGCGGAGAACCGCGAGGAGCAGCAGGATCGCCTGGCGGGACGTGACGTGCGGCAGGCTGTGCCGGCTCAGGGCGGTCGGAAGCAGCCCGGTCTCGCGTAGCGCTCGAATTCGCTGGCAGACTTCCGCTTTGGGCACGTGCGTTGCTGACGCGACGGCCTCCGCGAGGCCGGCGACGGTGGTCATTCTCTGATCTCCTATGTGGCTTGTGACGCCCACGGCATGGCGGGCGAAAAGAAAAAGCCCCGCGCGCGGGTGCGGCGGGGCTCAATGAGAGGTGCTCTCTAACTATACCGCTCAAGCAGCGGCGTAGAGTTCACCGTTGTCATTGTCGGCGCAGGGAAAGAGTGGAGCGACGGCCGCAAGGCCGCGCAGAACGAATGCCTTTCCGACCGCCTCGGCGGCCTTGCCCGAGAAACCTTCGCGCTCACCGACGGCGCCTAGCGTTGCGCCGAAACACACGGCGAACTCGAGCGGCTGACAAAGCGGGCCGGCAAGGGCCTGGGCCGCACAGAGAAGCCGCTGTGCGTCCATCCGTCTATGGAGGGGCTCATCTCCTCGCCAAGCCTTGGGCGTCGGCTTGGAGCGCCCGCCGATGACCTGATAGCAGCCATCGCCTCGATCAGCGCTCTTGGGTTGCTGAACGCCCTTGTATCGGACCTCGCCGCTCGCCGGGTCGCGCCACGTCCGCTGGGCGATGGAGTACATGTCGGCGTCATCGAGCGCGCTGCCGAAAAGCTGGAAGTTGGCCGCGACCACGTCCCACGTTCGCTTGTAGGCCTGCGCCACGCGCAACGCCCGCTCATAGCCACCGAGCCGCAGCATTCTCTCGACGGGCCAGGACAGCGTCGTGGGGCGGTCACTCTGAGTCGCGGCATCTGCGATCCGGATCTTGGTCGCGAGCACGAACTCCTCTTCCGCAGTCAGCCGCTCTCCAATCGACCGGCCGGAGCGTCGCGGCTCGTTGTCATTGTCAGCGACCGGCTGGTCCCAAAAGTCTTGCGGAGGTCGCTGGGCGTGGTCGAAGACCGGCGCATCCGCGCGGTCGAGGGGAGGCGGGCGGTCTATGGTCGTCATCGATGTCCCCGGGGTTGCCCGCTCGTCACGGGCGCGCGCTTAAGCCGGCAGGCGAGCGGAAGACTATATAAGAACGAATAGAGAACGATTGTCAACAGCGCGTTGCAGCCCGACGGCTTGACAACCAAGCGCCATGCCTCATCCTGTGGTGTATCGGAACCGGCTGAAGCCACTAGATGTTGTGCCCGCGGCCGAAAAGTGAGGATAAGAGTATGGCTGGAAAAAGCGGCGGGCCCACCCGGAGCTCAAGCACCGGGCGATACGTTCCGCCGGGGCAGGGCAAGTCTAACCCGTCCGGCACGGTGCGCGAGGCGCCGGGGAAGAGCGGCAGCACGGGCGGAGCCTATCGAAGCTCGAGCACTGGTCGGTTCGTGACCGAAAAGTACGGGAAGCAGCACCCCGGAACGACGACGCGCGAGAAGTGAGTGCTGTCGACAACTCAAGCCGGCCGTGGGCAGCCTCGGCTGGCCATTCGATTTTAAGTACGGAGGGGAGGAGCTTAGAATAGATTCAAGCCGTCAAGCGGCGAACTTGGAGTTGAGATCTGAACCTGTAGCGCTGCGATCAATGATGAAATTTTGGTCTGCAATATTGAGGTCGTAATGAGCAGTGAGCAGCGTGGGCCGTTGCATTGTGTTGAGTTAAACACAGGCCGGAATCTATCTGGTATTTTGAATGTTGGGCCAGATGAAATGTCTGCAAAATTATATAGCTATGGTGATGGATTTAGTATTACATCAGATGATGTAGTCTGCCTAAAGACTGAGGAGCTTGATATTGCATCGTTGCACAACATCGTTCTGATGGGTCCACGATCCTTGTCAAGATCAACAGGGCATGTCTGTCAAACACATAAAGTAATAGCAAATACTACTGTTATTGGTCCAGATGCTTGGAATGCCTTAGATACGGTAAAGGTAGCTTATTTTACGCTAGAAGGTTCAATGAATATTTTAAAAAATCAAACTCTGTTCGGAAAATTTCTAAAATCGAGATTTGGAAGTCGTAGCAATAGAGAAATTTTGAAGATTGATGCTGCCGGTAAGACATATAAAGTATCATACGCTGCATCTTATAATTATAATATTAGAGGTAAAACAAAGGCTTGGCCGATATTTTCTATTGAGTACAAAGCATCTTCATTTCTCAAGCAATACTTTAGCGATTTAATGTGTATCTCTAGATTTATCTCTTTTTGCTTAGGGGAAGAGGTGAATCCTGGAAATATAAGAATTAGCAAAATATCCGAGCGGCAAATGCTTCGAAAGTTAAGGAATGGGCAGTACCATGGGGAGCATAAAGTTCATTACATATGGCCCAAGAGAGAGCTTGATCATTCTTACGGAGCGGCTGCGGCCGGATCACCGTTTGCTGTCTGGGATGATAGCGATCTTTCAGCTATGCGCGATGGGCTATTAGCTTGGATCGCAAGAGAAAGTGAGTGGAATACGGCGTATGCGCTGATGTCTGAGTCGCTAGCGCTACGCGGTGAGATGTCAGGGCCTCGCATGATCAATGCCTGCAATTGGTTCTCCAACTTGCCAAATGCTCGCATACAAAAAGCAATTAAGCTAGATCATATCGAGCTTGTTGCTCAAGCCGGTGGAGAAATTGCTCGCCAACTAGGATACTCGTCAGATGTGATTCAACGAATTAAGGGGAAGATCAAGGAAATACGTACTGAAACATCACGAGACTTCTATGCTCGCATTGTCCAAGAGGTCTTAAAACGATTTGGTGTTGGCATATTAAGAGAGGGCGTAGTCGAAGACATTATCAATGGTTTTCGCCAGAGAAATCTGGTTGCTCATGGGGCTGTTGATGAATTTTCGGATGATGATTTCAAGTCCTATTCAAGATCTGTAAGGGCAATTGAAGCCGTGTCATTTCTGATGATGGCTAAAGAATTGCCCATATCCGATGAGGGTTTAAGTCGGATTCGTTCAAATCGCTTTGTAATCGATTATAAACTTGCCTTTTAAGCGGTTAGGGCTCTTGCGTTGCGGCAGTAGTGGTGCGTGAAGATCAACCCGCCCGCTGGTTCGGCCGAGCGACGAGATGTCCACCGCCGCCCGGCCGACTACTCGCCAGCCACTGAGGGGCAGAAGACCGGCGAGCCTAAAGGGAAGGCTTGAAAGCATCGATTGTTCCTTGCGGGTGAGTGAGGCACTCAGATCGCCTCAACCTCGTTCCCATAGATACGCGTGCTCGGCGGCCGTCTGCGCTTGTTCGCGTGTCGCGCAAAAGCCGTCGGCGCGCTGCATTGCGTCTGCGCCGCCAGACGCAGCCCGACAACTCACCCAGTACCAAAGCCCGGCTTGGGACCCGCCGACAACTTGGAAGACCCGAACGAGGTCTCCCGAGCTCGCAAGATGGCAGTCCGGCACGTGATGGTCGCCGGTTCTATGCGGATCGCTGGGCCACGTGCGGGCCCAAAGGAAACACCTGCGCATTGGCGTCTCGCAACCGGGCCGATACGCAGGCTTTTGAGGTGACGCGATCGCCTTCCCCCTACGATCGCGCTGTCGAGACCGGCGGAGCGACTAGGGGCGTAATCGCGCCGCGCCCGATCGGGGGCGAGGTGGCTCTCGAATTAAATCTGGGTACGCTTTGGGGCGCCACGAAGGCCGAGGGCGGGCTTAGCGCTGCTCCACCCACCCCACCGCCTCACCTTGCTCCACCCCGCCTTATGAAGGTGGAGCAATCAGGAACCGCCGGGGCGTGACGCATTTCCGCTTGCGGAGTGCACCCTGCAGTTGCCATGAAAAAGGTACGACTGTCGGGGGATGACGGAAGTGAGCGAAACCAAGTCAGCAACGCATTTTTTCCAGATGGCCGGCGGTGCGGGCATTCTGTTTGCCCTTATAGGCTCCGTGTGGGCGGCCGGGTCGTATGCAACCAACCTTCAGAATGAATTTGAGGCTTCAAAGGCGAGAGTGATCCAGCTTGAGGCGCAGTTGGAGGAACTGAGAAAAAGGGTTGTAGCGGAGTCGCTTGGGACAGGACGTGGTGCCAAGGGCGATATCGGCCCTGAAGGGCCGGTCGGTCCGCGCGGACCTCAAGGGCTTCGTGGCGAGCCAGGCCCGCAAGGGCCCGCGGGTGAGGCGGCTGCGGCCTCGAACGACGCGCTGAAGGTCGCGCTGAGGGAGTTGCTACGCAGCCCCGAGTTTCGCTCTGCGGCAGGTGGGGCAACCGCCGCCGCCACAGTTCCCGTTTTTACCGCTGAGCCGCCAAAAGGTTGCCTTGCTGCAGAGTCATTCCTCAAGTCGAAGGCTGTAATATTGCGCAGAGGGTCCGAACTGTGCGATAAAGATGGGGCGGTTATTGCCACTGTTCATAATATTGTCGACAATTCGTCGGGCGAGATTATTTTTAAAATTCCGGGAGAGAGAAATTTTCAGTGTGATGGTAGGGAAAAGTGTTCGTTTAAATGGTCCGGGGAGCGGCAATTTTATATTGAGAAAGTCAACGGCGACGCTGACCCGATCACAGTGACTCTAAGGCTGCAAGACAAGCGGTAACACTGTCATTTTTCGAGATGCGTTGAACCGCTACCAACGGGTTCCAACCCGTTGGGGGCGTGTTCCAACGCCCAAGGGGGTATAGGGGGTTGGAACACACACCCCGTTGGTACCCGTTGGTAGGGCGTTGGAACGACCGTTGGAAGCTATCGGGGGCTATAGACGTCGGCTGAAACTAGAAGCCGGCGACGCCGCCTTGAGGGCGGTCCTTCCTCCGAGACATGCACGACGGCGGAATCGAGAAGCCGATGCATCGCCGCTTCGAACTGGATCTTGTTGACGCCCGCTGAGTCCGGGTGCGCGGCCATGACAACCGGCGCGTAATTTCGAGCCAGGGCGGAACCTACCTGTTGACCTTGCCGGGTGAGCTTGCGGAGCAGATCGACGAAGATGCGGTCGACGTGCTCGGCCTCCGCCTTGGCGACGAGCGGGCAGTTTGCTTCTGGCCCGGCGACAAAGGCGCCGTCCTCCCAACGCAATCGGAATTCCGCGCCTGGCGAGCCGTAATTGGCCTTCATCACCCGAAGACGCCGAGCGGCTGGATCGCGGTCGGGCTCCCGATCCATATAGAGGCGCGAACGCACCGAGTTATTCCAGGCGGTCGAGCCTGACGTGCCCGTGCCGGCGGTCATGCCGGCAACACTCGGATGGCTGAGCAGAATGACCGCGGCGCCGGTCTCGATGGCCAGCGCGCGCAGCATGGCGACGAACTGCCGGACCTGGGATCTGCGGATCTCGTCGCCGCCGAATAGGTCGGCGCTGGTGTCGAGCACAATGAGGGACGGTTTGAAGGCCTTCGCATCGACCGCGAAGAACTTCCAGAGTGGCGTCGCCTCCATGTGGCCGGCCCGATCGGGAGAGGCGAGCAGAGCGTCTCTGTCAGCCATCGGGTAGAGGCGAAGGTCGCCAAGGTCGGCCAGGGACCGACCGTGATGCGTGACGATGTCGGCTAGGCGACGATGGAGCTCGCCTTCTTCGTCTTCGGCGGCGATGACCATCGCTCGACCGGCTCGAGGCTCAAAGCCCGCCGTCGAAGCTCCTAGGGCCGTCGCGGCGGCAAGCTGGAGAGCGAGGAGCGATTTGCCCACACCGCCGTCGCCGGAGAGCAGTGTCACCGTCCCGGCGGGCACGACGCCCTCAATGAACCACTCGCGGTTCGGCACGGGTTTGCCTGCCCAACGCGAGGGATCGACGAAAGAAAGCGCGACCGGCTGATTGTCGTTCGCCGCCGCGGGCGGCTCGAGCGATGGCGGCCGCTGCGGCCGGAGCCCGCACTTGTCGACGACATAGGAGAGAGAGTCGTCTTCGACCGGCGCATGTGAGTTCGCGACGCGGACGCCCCATAGCGAGCCACGGTGCGGAGTGACGCGGAGGCCACGGTCCTCTGCCGGCTCGCCAGGCGCGGGCGCCCAGACGCCGTCTGCATAGGCCTCGCCACCGAGCGCATCGGCTATGGCTGCGAAGTCCGGCGGCCCGTCAGCGTATGGCTCACCAAGGCATGAAAGATCGTTCGCCGCGTCCGCGGCGTTTGGAAGGCTGGCCATGGATGGGCGTCACGCAGCCAAGGCGCCGGCGGCGAGCGAGGCGAGCTCTGCGCGGACAGCGAGGGCGAGATCGCGCTGAAGCTCGGGGGCGATGCGAACCGATGGGCCGCCGACCGCGGCGCGCGACCAGATCATGTCGGTTCCCCGATCGGAGCGGACGAGGGTAAGCCGGCAGAGGATGCCGTCGATCGGCTCGTAGTCGAATGAGGCCAAGAGAGTGACGCCGTTATCAAGCTTCCGGGGCGTCATTGGGGAAATACGCGAGATGCGCATCGGGAGATCCTTTCGGGGGCCGGATGGCCATAGGGTGAGGAGCCGGCGCGCGAAGGGCGCGGCCGGGCGTGCGAAATCAGCGGCGCGGGAAGTCGCTCTCGCGCCAGATTCCAAGGCTAACGATTTCAATGGGTTGCGATCGGCTAAGCGGCCGGTAGCGGTCCTCCGCTACCAAGATCTTCTTGGACATATCGAAATCGCATCGAGGCCCTCCCGACATGCTGGGGCAGTTTCGGGGCAGTTTTCGAGGCGCTTCCAAGCGATTTGGGCCAATCCCTCATCTGAGCGACCCCCCAATCCCTGTTCGGCCGACCGCCCGAAGCGGTCGATGCGAGCGCCTCTCGGGCTTCGGGCGGGCCACCGCCGACCCCCCATTCCCTTAACCGTTTGAGGCAATGGCGGTTCGTCGATCTCACTGGAGCACCCGCCACTCGTCTAGGCTCCTTCCGAGGCGATAGAACCTGTTTCGGGTCCTCGCCCAGCCAGCCTCGGGCGCGATCCGCAGCAGCAGGCTCGTGCGCACGCAGCGTCCATCGACGATCTCGGGGTGACCCGAGACGAAGCCGACCAGGCAGGGCTTCCCAAGCGAGCGATCCACGAACCAGCGCTCCAGGAGGGGCGCTGCGGCCAGCGCCTCATGGGACGCCTCTCGCAGACGACGCTTCATCTCGTCGAACTCGTCGGCCGCGATCATCAGTCGGCCTCCGGCTGGCGCGGCGTCGGCGCGCCAGCCGCGCTCGCGTCGCCTTCCTCCTCGTCCTGGGTGACGCGCTCGACGATCAGATCCCAGGTCCTTGCCGCGCGACCGGCCGGATCGGCCAGGATCGCGGCGTCGACGTCTTCCTGCGTGGCGACGCGGTTCGCCACCAGCGTCCTTGCGAGGCTCTTGACCGCGCGGTGATGCAGCGCGACCAGTTGACGAGCCCTTCGCATCAGGCGCTGCAGGTCGGCCTCGACCTTGCGCTCAAGCTTCGGGTCGAACCTCATCGCCGCGATAGCCTCGTCCACCGACCCGTGCGAAGTCAGACGGCCTCGCAGTCCGAAGGCGCTGTGGATCGCAGCCAGAAGCCCGGTCGAACGATGAAGGTCGGCGACCGCGCCGGCTTCAGCCGCGCCATTCAAGAGCTCGTCGGCGGCGCGACCGGCAAGGCCGCTGACGATGTTCGATTCCAGAATGTCCAAAGTGGCGGGCTCATCGTCGTCGGCGAAGCTCACCATGCCTTCGACGCCAGCGGTTCTGATCAAGGTGATCGTCTTGACCTGACCGCCCAGAACCCTTCCGACCACCGCATGCCCCGCCTCGTGGATCGCGATGCGCATCTCCTTCGCTGCAGATCGCGTCGGCGCCGGGATCGCGACATGGACAAGGTCAGCGAATTCGAGGGACTGATCTTTGGAACGCGCCCGTTCGCGCGCGGCCTTCACCCATGCTTCGACGACCGCCCCCGTCGCTTTGCGCGCCAAGGCTGTCCTGGCGATCACGGAAAGGTCCGCGCCCGTGAGATCGGGGCCAAGATGGTGCCGCAGGATTGCGCAAAAATCGGCGTCCGTCGTCGGGCCTACGATCTCCAGGTGAATGTCGAATCTGCCCGGCCTCACGAGAGCAGGGTCGAGGAACTGGTAGTGATTGGTCGCACCGACGAGCACGACGCCGCTTCCTGCGGCGCGCGCCCGATCGATCATGACGAGCGCCGTGGTGACGACTGGCGTCCACCACTCCCGCTCTCGCTCATCAAGCTTTGCGCGATCGGGAAGCCCGTCGAGTTCATCGATAAAAGCGATGCACGGCGCGGACGAAGTCGCACGTGCGAAGAAGCGGCGCATTTCGCCGATCACCGTTCCAAGATGCGCGCGCTCTCCGGCAAACCAATCGCCAATGCTGGTTTCGATGAAGGGCAAACCGACCGTCTTGGCGAGCGATCGAGCAACAAGGGTTTTTCCGGTGCCGGGTGCGCCGTGCAGCAGGAGCGAAGGCAGCTCGTCTTTCTTCAGACGTCCATCGCGCACGCGCTCGATGTCACTTGCCAGAGACAAGAGCCGCGGCATCGCATCGCCGAAACCGGCGAGCTGGTCCAAGGTCGGCGTCTTGTCGGAAGCGATAGGGGCGCTCAAGGACGCAGCGGTCTTGCGCCAGCGCGCCACGCATGCGCGTGGGGTCGAATCCGGCCTCAGGGCGACCAGCAGTTCGGGCCAATCAAGTCCGGAGAAGTCGCTTTGACGGACAACGGCGCGCTTGCCGTAAAGACGCTGGAGCGTTCGACGCAAGGCTCGTGGAGTCGCACGCACGGGAATTCTGACGTCAGCGCCGGCGATCAATTCGCTCGGCAGGCGCGCCGGATCGCCAACGATCACGAACGTCGGAGCTATGATTACGGAAGCCCCGCGCGCATCTCGCATCGAGCTCGTCAGATCGGTCGGCATGTAGACCGCCACCTCGGTGAACAGCCGCCTCAGCCCTGAGGCCATCGGCTTCCACCAGCTGGATCCGGCGACCTCGATGAGAAAGATTTTCGGCTCGTTATGCTTGACCGCCGACCAGACGGATTTCGGCAGCGCCTCGTGAAGAATTTCAGCCGCGAGAGCGCCTGCCGGGTCGAATAGAGCAGCGGCGTCGCCGAGAAGCTCGACGGCCTCTTCGTCCCGCTCTGCCTGCGATTTCTCTCTCATGCGCTTCTGGCCTCGTCGACACGCTCGCGCAGCACGGCGAGCAAGAGTTTCGACGCCGGGTCTCCGGCCGATGCGCAGGCCCAAAGGGCCGTCAGGATGAGGTCACGGCGGATGTCCGCGATCCTCCTGGTCCACACATGCTCGAGCGCCAATCCAACGGCTGCGCTCGGATCGCCGTCCACGGCGGGTCGCCAGCGGCGATCGGCGAACAGGACGACCGAAGAGAGGTCGTGGAGGACGGCATTGCGTTTCAGGGCGTCCGGCGGCGTCACCGCCGAACGCCAGTCGTTGAAGGCGCGCGGATCGCTCCGCCGCCGCTTGCGTCGCCGGAAGCGACCGCGCACGACCGCATCGGTCGCCGCCCTCTCGCCTTGCTTGGCCATCCGCGCCCGCCGACGCCGGTTCAGGCGCCGTGACGCCGGCTTCACGAACCGTCGGTTCCGGTCTTCGGGTTCTGGTCCGCGCGTTCGGACGACGGATCTTCGGAAGAGGTGGCGTGAAGCTTGTCGCCTTGATCTGGACGCGGACGTCTTCCGGTCGAAACCAGCAGGCTCCGCGTCATGCGTTCGCCGTCGCGCCGAGCGATCGGCGGCGGCCCGTCTTGCAGTTCGAGGCGGCGGGCGCGGCGGTTGAGGGAATGCTTGGTCACCAGCAAGGCGCGGCAGCCAGCCTTCTGCAAGGCTTCGACGAGCCACGAAAGCCGCGCACGCCCCCAGTCCGATCCGAAGTAGACGCCCGGCGCGGTCAAGGCGATCGCCTCGATTTTGCCGATGCGGATCGGCAGGGCCACCAGCCCGACGATGTCCAGACCGAGATTGAAGTTGATTTTCTCGAGCGACAGATCGGGCTTTCCGACCCATCCCCCGTAATGACGCACGACGCGCTTGAGACGACGCGCCTGAACGCGGCTTTCCCGCTTAAGACGGCCCTCGTGTTGAGAGCCGGGAATCACGATGCTCATTGGCACACCCAAGGTCGATGTTTCGACGACGTCCGCTTGGGAACGCCCGGGGCACCAGCTGCCGGAAGCGAGAGATCGCCTGTCCGACGCACCTGTCTGTCGCTCTTGTGAGGCTCGCGACTGAGCTCAAATATAAATTACATTTCGCCCCCGCTCAAGCAGAATCTTGAGCGGTCATGATTTAGGGGGTCTCGCGCATGTAACGCGCGAGAGCGCGCGCAGACAAGACCACGACACTCGCCCGCCGCAGAACCAGTACCCAAGACGTCATCCGGCCGCTCTACGACAGACCAACCTCAATCCACTATCTTGGGTAAGGGAAAATGCGACCGCATCGACGATTGAGGGATTGAATACATCAAATGAGGATTTGAGTATGGGCATTGTCATCACCCAGCAGGGACTGGATGAAACGCGATCAGGATGTGGCGTCGTCAGCCTTCGGGGACGAACTCCGCGGGTGAAGCAGCAGCTCGATCGGATCGACGCCCAACGCCGAAGCGATCCGCTCGACGTTGTCGAGGGACACGTTCCACTTGCCGGACTCCAGCCGACTGACATAGACCCGGTGAAAGCCCGCGGCCAAAGCAAGCCTCTCCTGGCTCCAGCCCATTCTTGTACGGACCCGGCGGACATTGCTGACGAAGGTCGCGCGCAGGGCGCCGGCCGGGAGCTGCTTCACGACGCCAATGGACGATCGTCATCGGCGTCTTTCGACTACATGTTGATTACATCGACCGGTATTTTTTGGCCGCTCGCACGACGTAGTCCGCACCTCGCGACGGCGCGCATTCCATGCGCCGGCATTGCCTCAGGCCGGCGACTGCTCCACAGGACAGGGTGCTCCCGGGCGGCCTCGGTCATCGTCCGTCACGCTCACCGGCATAAAGCTGAGAAATCCGGTTCGCCAAGGCGATGCATGGATAGCAGAATCCCTCGCATGGCGCTTTCTGGTTGCAGATCAGCCTCACTACCTCGTCGCGCGTGGGCTGGACCGCAAAGGCCCGGACCGCGACGGCGACCACCAGAGCGGTTTGCGGCTTCAGCGTCACCGTGCGGTCCGCCCTGAAGGCGACCTCAAGTCGCCTCGCGATGGCGGCGAGGCTCGGGCGCGCGTTAGCTGAAGGAGTCTTCATGAGCAGAACATAGAAAGAACATTTGCTGGATCGGTCAAGCCGAGTCGGGCACTCTCCCTGCTGTTCACGGACGGGAGATCACGATGGCCGAGGCTGCGAAAACAATGGGCCCAGACGAGGCGGCGCTTGCACTGGAACGCGCGACCGATCAGGCCGTTGAGGCCTGCGATGGCGACGCCTGGGCGGCTGTTCGAGCGCTTCTGGTCGCGAACGCCGCCCTGGAAGAAGAAGTCGCCCGGCTCACCTCGCGAGTATCGACCGGCTACGCACGCGGCCGCGTCAGGACCACTTCCACCAAATGAGTCCTCCGGCGGCAGCGAGCGCGAGCACGACGTAGCTCGCCTGTTCCAAACGGATCAGGAGCCGCGCACGCAGGGGTAAAGTCGCGAACGCCGCTCGCTGTTCTTCCTTGAGCATTAGCTCGCGATTATGGTCGCCGCGCCATCCCACGGTCTGGAGGCCAACATGTGCAATTTGTACAGTCTCACGAAGGGTCAGGCGGCGATCCGGGAGCTGTCGAAAGCGCTGATCGACCGCACCGGCAATCTTCCGCCCATGCCCGGGATCTTTCCGAACTACCCTGCGCCGGTCGTCCGGAACTCGGCTGAAGGTCGCGAGTTGACGCTCGCGCGCTGGGGCATGCCGTCGTCACAGAAGGCCCTGCTGGACGCCACGAAGAAGCGCGCCGCGTCGCTCGAGAAAAAGGGCCTGTCCGTCGACTTCCCGGAGTTGCTCCGCATGGAGCCGGATTCGGGCACGACCAATGGTCTGCCCCCTGAGAAGTGGTCCTCCCTGAGGTATGGCTTTTGGCCATTTGGAGGACTGAACGATGCCGAGGAAGAGGCACGCACCTGAAGAGATCGTCGCGAAGCTGCGGCAGGTCGAGGTTCTGACCGCGCAAGGTCGACCGGTGGCGGAAGCGATCCGTTCGATCGGCGTGACCGAAGTTACGTTCTATCGCTGGCGCACCGAGTATGGCGGCCTGAAAGGCGATCAGGTGAAGCGCTCGAAGGAGCTTGAGGCCGAGAACGCCCGGCTTCGGCGAGCGGTGTCGGACCTGACGCTGGACAAGATGATCCTGGCGGAGGCAGCTCGGGGACCCGAAGGGCAGCGTCAGCAAAACTGATCAGCCCCGCCCGTCGCCGCGACTGCGTGGACCGTGTGGTGAGCAAGCTCGGCGTGACGGAGCGCCGTGCCTGCCTTGTGCTCGGCCAGCACCGATCGACACAGCGGAAGGTCCCAAGACGGCCCGACGACGAGGCGGCCCTGACCGCCGATATCGTGGCGCTGGCTGTCCAGTATGGCCGTTACGGCTACAGGCGGATCGCGGCTCTGCTGCGCTTCGCCTGCTGGGCCGTGAACCTCAAGCGGGTCGAGCGGATCTGGCGACGTGAGGGGCTGAAGGTTCCGACGAAGCAACCCAGGCGCGGGCGGCTCTGGTTCAACGACGGCTCATGCGTGCGGCTGCGGCCGGAGCGGCCGAACCACGTCTGGTCATACGACTTTGTCGAGGACCGCACGCATGACGGCCGCAGGTTCAGGATGCTCAACGTGATCGACGAGTTCACGCGCGAATGCCTGGCGATCCGGATCGGGCGAAGGCTGCGGTCGACCGACGTCATCGACGTGCTGTCGGACCTGTTCATCCTCCGCGGCGCGCCGGGCCACGTCAGGTCCGACAACGGCCCCGAGTTCGCAGCCAAGGCGGTGCGTGAGTGGATCGTCGCCGTGGGCTCACGGACCGCCTTCATCGAACCGGGCAGCCCTTGGGAGAATGGCTTCTGCGAGAGCTTCAACGCGCGGCTGCGGGACGAGCTTCTCAACGGCGAGATCTTCTACACGCTCGCCGAAGCCAAAGCCGTGATCGAAAGCTGGCGACGGCACTACAACGTCGTCAGACCGCACTCGGCGCTCGGCTACAGACCGCCCGCGCCCGAGGTCGCGCTATGGCCGGCTGCGCAACCCCGACCAGCTCCGCCGGCCACACCAACCGTCGCGTCAGCGCCGATCATGAACTAGCATTGCAACCGGACCACTCGATGGGGGCCGGCCAGCAGCGCCGAGCGCCTCGGCTTCGTGCTGTCCAAGCCTCTTTCAAGCTCTTGATGTAGCGGCCTCTTGCAGCACCTGTTACGTATACCGCACGAGGTCTCCCATCGCATACGCGCTGTGCAACTGCGGCGTAAGAGCTAATGTTCTGAGAAGTCGTGCGCGCGCCGTGAACTCTGGGTGACCGCGGCGTGAGTGGAAGGGAGACCTCGTGCCTCGCAACCCGTTCGGACCACCGATCCGAGTTGCGCTACCTGCCGAATTGACGAGTGAGGATGCGCTTCTCGCGTATCTGGGCGTCACCGCTCGAGAGATGAAGACGATCCGTTGGCGTCGCGCGCGAATGTATCGGACGTTCGAGATCTCCAAGAGCAATAGCAAGAGTAGGCTGATCCGCGCGCCCGATCGCAGACTCAAGTATCTGCAGCGGCAGCTTCTGCCACTTCTCAATTTAATCTATCCGGTTCGCAATCCGGTACATGGCTTCGTCGCGGATCGGTCGATCAAGACCAACGCCCTCTCTCATCTACGCCGACGCTTCGTCCTCAATCTCGATCTCAAGGACTTTTTCCCTTCCATATCGGAGAACCGTGTCGTCGGCATGCTCGGGGCTCTCGGGATCGACCACGCAGTAGCAGCCGCAATCGGTCATATGTGCTGCGTCGACGGCCATCTTCCTCAAGGCGCGCCGACCAGCCCGGTGCTGTCCAACATGATCTGCTTTCGGCTGGACCGGGAGCTGCTCACCTTCGCCAAGACGACGCGTTGCATCTACACGCGCTACGCGGACGACATCACGTTCTCCAATCACCAGCCGATGACCTCGCTGTTCGAAGGACCGCTGCCGCCAGCCGGCCGCTTCGCGCCCGAACTTTTGAACACGGCGCTAAACGCCCTCATCGCCGGCAATGGGTTCACGATCAATCCAGGCAAGTCGCACTACGCCGATCGGCACTCCCGGCGGATGGTAACTGGCCTAAAAATCAACGAGCTGATCAACGTCGATCGTCGGCACATCCGGAACGTTCGAGCGAAGTTGCATTCGGTCGAGTCGCTCGGCCTTGCGGGCGCGCAGGCGAAGTACGCCGCGTCCGGCGGGACCGGGGCCCTGGTCGAGCATCTGCTCGGCAAGATCGCCTGGATCAGCCACGTCAAAGGCTCGTCGGATCCAGTCGTTCGCAGCATCGCGCTACGCTTCAACGCGAGTTTCCCAGATCGCAGGATCGAAGTGACGCCGATGCCGGCCGAGCGTCGCGACCGGGCAGTATGGCTCGTCGAGCACGAGGACAGTCAGGGTACCGCCTTTTTCCTGAACGGCGTCGGTCTCGTCACTGCGGCGCACTGCGTGACGGGAAAAAAGGAAGTCGAGGTCTTCCACCCATCGAAGAATTCCAACACCTTTATGGCGACGGTAGAGATACGAGACGAACACCTCGATCTCGCGGTGCTCAGCCATGACATCCCGGCGAATGAGTATTACGAGCTGGATCGATCAGGGTCTTCGCTCGGCGTCGGCGATCCGACGACCGCAGTTGGATACCCCGCATGGGCTCCAGGCGATCCTCTTAACGTCAGGCCAGGCGTCGTCAGCACGGTCACGGTAAAGCGCGCCGTCCGGCTGGTCGAGGTGACCCAGAAGCTGAGCCAGGGCATGTCTGGCGGCCCTCTTCTCGACGCAGGCGGCGCAGTGATTGGCGTCATCCACAAGGGCGGTCCCGAAGAAGGCCGCGACTTCGCGATCCACGTCGACATGCTGAGCGACTGGCTCGCTACCGCAGCAGCTCAAGCGGCCCCGGACGCCGCCGGGCCTCCGGCTAAGGCCAGGGGGTAGGATCGCACTGGAACTCAACTGCTTGCGAATTTCGTGGCCGTAGTCGAGGAGCGCAACTTCACGCGCGCGGCCGAGCCCCTCGCGGTCGCTCAGCTGGCTTTGAGCGGCCATATACAAGTCCTCGAGTCAGATCGAAGCTCCGCTATTCGCATGAATCTCAGTGTCCGAACATGGCGCGTCTCAGCCGGCAGGTCCCGTCCCGGGTGACCTGTTGCTGACGTTCGGGAGGTCCGCTTCCCGCCGCGATGGGGCGAAGCGCGGCGTTTACGATCGCGAAGGGTTTGGTCGGGCGAAACCGTTCCCGGTCCGACCCTGCAGAACGAATCCGGATCGTCTCGCTCTGTTCCTGCTCGCGCACGGCTCTGGCGTTCGTGAAAGCCATTCGCCGGAACCGGGGCGCTGGTTCGAAAGTTGATCGTCCGCAAAACCCAATAGCGCCCCGCCAAGGGGCCGAAGCGGAGGCCACGCCAGCATGTCGTACACGGTCATCGCGGCCGCCGAGAGCGGTCCGGTAGCCACCGTCGCAGCCTCGGTCCTGGACGCCCTCAGGCTCGTCCACGACCTGGAGAAGGACGGAGATCAGGTCACCATCGCCAGCGATACGGGCTGGATCCTGACTGTCGAAGAGCTCGAAGCGCTAGCCAAGCCCTGACGACGGACCTTCGAGCGCCACGGCAAAAAATTGTCCGCCGGAGACCTCTGAAAGTCTCGGCTTGATCCGGTGCGCTTATCAGGCTTGATCGATCCGGATCTGGAATCTCGAGACGGGCGCCTACATCCTCCGAATCGCATTCGGGGGAGCGCGCATGTCCTACACGGTCATCACGACCGACCGCGGCCACCAGACCGCAGTCGTGGCGGCGTCGGAGATCGACGTCCTGTCCATCGCCAAAGCTGCCCGGGAACGTCCGGGGGAAGCCGTCACCGTCTTCACCGAGACGGGACGCTGCGTGTCGATCGCCGAGTTGGAGAAGTCTCGCGAGAGGGCCGCTCGCAGCCGCCTTCGCCATGGCGGATGACGGCGACGTCCGGAGCGCGGGCGACGAGCTCGCCTACGCAGAGGAGCGGCTGCTCGCCTGCCAGAAGTTGGCGATGGAGCTGAAACGCTCGCTCGAGCGCGGCACCGACGAGCCGCTCGTCATCCACTTCCAAGAGCGCTATGCGCGGCTCGAGCGCGAGATCAAAACCTGGCGCTGGTACAGGTCTTCGGTGCTCAGCCGCCAAGAAAACCACACCAACGAATGACGGCTCGCCGCTGATTCTTCCCACCTCTGGTCCGCGCCAGGGCAAACCTGTGGAGCCCGATCGGCTTCAGCAGCAAGCTGTTCGTAAAGGCTGAGATCGTGAAGGCGCTTCGCGACGTGTGCGGGACGGCCTGAAGGCCGCGCGTCGGTCTGAAACGCCTAGGGTGTAATAGCTCGTCAGCCCGCCACGGCAGATCGGGCGTCGCTTGTCTCGCGGGCGAGGCGAGCAGCTCTCAAACGGGCCGTCTTCGCTTCTCGCTCGACACGCTCCCTTTCGATGATCTCAGTCGCGGCGCGCGTCGTCGCGTCGTGCTTCGCGGTCCACTTGGCCGCGCCGACGAGTTCGGGCTGCTGCGCGTCGGTCTCGTCCTGCATACCGCTCTCCATTTTTTTCAAGGGTAGAAGATAGAGGCTCGCGCTGCTCTGGCGAGATCGGCCATTCGAACTGAAAGCAGATGCGATGCGACCGAGCGACGGGCTGCCGTCCCCGTTGACGCTCGCGGCCCAAGCGACGTCCCGCCTCAGGCTCAAAGGCGTCGAAACGCCTAATGTGAGCCAACCGCCTCTGGTGTCTCCAACCCCGAGGGGCGGCCAGAGGGGCCGGCCGTCGCGAGGCGGCTCGGTCCCTCGACCCGGGAACCCGACGAACGCACAGCTTTCCGTAGGCGCATCGCCAATGTTACCCGCCGCCGTCATGGAAGGATGGCTGATCGCTTTCGAGACGGCGCCGACGGGCAACCCGCTGTTCTGGGCTGTGCACGTCGTGGACGAGACAGCCGCCGTGATCGCAGCCGCCGCCGCCGCGGGCCTCGACGCCGACACGCCCGTCCTCTCGGGACCGAACCGGACCAGCTCTATCGAGTCCTTTGGACCAGGGCCGGGCGAGGTCGCCTTTGTCGGCGACATCGGGATGCCGGGCTGAGCGTCAGCTTCGGGCGGCAGCCGTCTGTCGGTTGGGTTCAGTCTGCGCGTTCGGGTAGCACTTGAAGTAGATGCGGTCGAACTTCAGGCGCCTCGCTAGGTGGCGGGCCTCAACGGTCCAGAAGGCGTGCCTGTCCGGCCCGACCACATAGCGGATCCCCATGGCCTCGTGGCGCACGGCGCAGCCGGACCCTGTCCGCCTCCACTCGATTATCAGGTAGCGCTCATCGGGCGGCGGTTCGCATCCGTTGTCGAGAAGGACGATGTCGACCATGCGTTCGCTCTAACCGACTCGCGGCGCTTGAAAAACACTCCGCGAGAGTTGGACGGGGCCTGTCCGCCGTCGCGAAACCGTCATCGCCACAGGGCGTTATCGCAAGCGATGAGCAAGAGATCTCCCAAGGCGCGCGTGCGCGACCAGTACGGCGCAGCGCCCTACCGGATCGGTCCCAATGGCGGCTTGCAGGTCCTGCTCGTGACCACCCGCGAGACGCATCGGTGGATGGTGCCCAAGGGCTGGCCGATCAAGGAGCTCGGCGCGCTAGGGACGGCGATGCGCGAGGCCTACGAGGAGGCCGGCGTTCGCGGCGACGGCGGGCCCGCCCTCGGCTCGTTCAACTACCTCAAGATCATGCGCAAGGGTCCGAACCAGATCTGCGAGGTCGAAGTGTTCCCGCTGCTCGTCCGCGAGGAACTCGAGGACTGGCCTGAAAAGGCCGAGCGCGAGCGGCGGTGGTTCGTGCCTGAGGAGGCCTCCGACGCGGTCCAGGAGGAGCGGCTGCGAGCGATCCTGATGCGGTTGCCGGGAAGCCTCGGCCACGGCGCCTGAGCGCCGGGAGCGGTCAGGCGCAGTTGCTTCTTCAGGCGTGTCGATCCGCGGCTTTCGGCGCCTGTCCGGCTCCCGCGATCGCCGCGATGCGGTTCTCAATGTCGGCTCTGATGGCGACTGCTGCGGCGCTGTCGAGGGATAGCTCAAGATAGGCCGCGTGAAGCTCGTGCAGGGCCGCCAAGCGCCGTCTGGGAACGTCCTCGACGCAGGTTAGGTACGCATCGATCGCGGCGCTGCCACGTGCGGCGGCGTCGGGCGTGTTCATCATGGCCGCGACTGAGAAGGCCGCAAGGCATTCGGGGATCGTCGTCATGGCATGAGCTTATCCACGCCGACGCCGTGTTCAATGGCTGAGGTTGACCCATTGCGAATTGGGGTTCCGCCTGGTCGACCGCGGATCAGATCTGGCGATAGGTCCCGGGCTCAACGCCGAGCCGCGCCGCTTCTGAGACCCCGCCAGAGGGTCTACCGGAGCTCGGCTCCGCTCGTCGACGACGACGGCATGATCCGCTACCGCGCCAGCAAGCTCGACTGCGACGGCTGCTCCTTGAAACCGCAGTGCTGCCCAAACACGCCGGCCCGGAAGATCCCTAGATCGATCCACGAGGGCGCTCGCGACATGGCCAGGGAAATCGCGAAGACCGACGCCTACGCCGCCTCCCGGCGAGAGCGGAAGAAGGTCGAGATGCTGTTCGCGCACCTCAAGCGCATCTTGCGGCTCGATCGGTTACGCCTTCGAGGGCCATGCGGAGCCCGCGACGAGTTCCTGCTCGCCGCCACCGCCCAAAACCTCAGGAAGCTCGCCAAGCTGGTCCCGGCGCCGACTACGGTCCGGATCTGAAAAGCGGAAAGGCCGCTCGTCTTCCGGCCGTCAGCTCAGATGACCCGCCAAGCAACCGACTTTTTCAACGCAATCCGCCAGAAGTGGTCACTCCCCGGCCGAATGCGGAAATCATCTGAGACTTGGAGCGCCTACTCGGTGCGCCACGGCACGCCACAGCTCGACGACTATGGCACCGATTTCAATTGCGAGGAAGGACGGCACTGCGTCGGGGACCGGATGGATCAGACGCGACAAGCGAGTATCGTTACATGAAGACCCGCCCGTACGAAGAGCCGGCCCGGAATGAACGAACGACTGAAGAGGTCACTCCTTTTGGGGGCCGCGGTCTTGCTCGCCGGATCGGTGTTCGCGACAGCAAGCCTCGCGAGATACGATTTCGCGATCTCCATCTTGTATCTGGCGGTGCTCGTTATCGTCTCCGCAGGCGGCGGCAAGACAGCCGTGAAGTGGGCCGCGCTGTCATGCGGCGCGCTTGTGATCAGCGCTTGGGTGATCGTTCATTACCCGAGCCCAACCTTCATGAGTGCTTTGCAGTGTCTGTTCGTTTGCGTAGCGATCGGCGTCACTGCTGCTCTGCTGGTCAGCCGGAAGCAGTTCGAGGCAACGAAGCGAGATCTGGAGCGCAGCAGATCAGAGGTCGAACTCTTCGCAAACTCGGTGCCGTTCGTCTTGTGGCGGTCCAATCCGCAAGGCGAAATCGAGTATCTCAACGAGAGCTGGACCACCGTGACAGGGCTCGATCGATGGTCAGTCCTGGAAGGGCAGCGCTACAATGACGTCGTGCATCCCGACGACATTCCGGCACTCAATGAGACCGTCTCCGCAGCTGTCGCCAGTCGGACGGTGACGGACCTGAAGGTCCGGGTTCGTCAAGCGGACGGCTCCTACCGTTGGATGCAGATCTACGACAATCCCGCGTTTTCGCCACTCACCGGTCTTGTTGAACGCTTCGGCGGACTTTCTGACGTCCACAACGAGGTCATTGCGCAAGAAGAACTCATTAGGGTGCGCGCAGAGCTTGAAGACAGTCGGCGCGAGTTGATCAACTTTACAAATTCAGTGCCGCAAATTCTCTTTAGGGCCAACCGGAAAGCTCAAGTCGATTTCTATAACCAACGCTTCACTGAAGTCACCGGCCGAGATCTGCATGCTGTAATGGCGAAGCAGGACTGGATCGAGGATTTTCATCCGGATGATCGGCCGGACTATATGGCCAACCTTGAAAGGAGCTTCGCGGCCGGAGAGGAGCTGAACGCAACCTTCCGGCTTCGGCATGCAGACGGAAGCTACCGATGGATGTCTCTCCTCGGGCGGCCAGTTCCAATCGCCGAAGGCTCTGACGACATCCGCTATTACGGCGGCGTCACCGACATCCATGAACAAGTGACAGCGCACCAGAAGGTGCGCGAGCTGAACGAGACGCTCGAGCGCCGCGTCACGGAACGGACCGCTGAGCTCATGCGGACCGAGACCCGCTACGCTGGCCTGTTCCACGTGAGCAACATGACGTTCGCCGAGACGGACTTCAGCGCGGCTTACGAATTCCTGGACGAACTCAAATCGAACGGGGTCGTCGATCTTCGCGAGTTTTTGGCGAGCCATCCCAAAGAGCGTGAACGCACCCTCAGCCTAGTCCACACGACACGGGTCAATGAAGCGCTAGCGAGGTTGATGGGTTACGCAAGCGCAACTGAGCTTATTGCGCATTGGCCTACTCGGAACACCGAGGATGGCGAAGAGATGCTGCTCCGCCAGCTCGAGATGTATTACTATAAAACAGACCACATGGACGGCCGGACGGCGCTGCTTGGGAAGAGTGGTCAGCGTATTCCCGTCTACTTCAACGTGTCTCGACTCGCGGAAGGCGTCTATCTCTCAAGCTTCGTGGATCTTTCCGAGCAGGAGCGCATCGAAGGGTTGCGGCGCGCTACACAGGCGGAATTGGCTCGCGCCAATCGCGTAGCGACTGTAGGGGCGCTCTCCGCATCGATCGCCCACGAGCTCAATCAACCCATTACGGCTCTGCTGGTGGAAGCGCAGGCTGGCCTTCGGTACATTGGTCGCGGCGATCCGGACCTCGATGTGCTCGGTCGTCTTCTTCAGCGCATCGACAAGACTGCACAGCGAGCCGCTGGCATCGTCCAGCGGACAAGGGCGAACATTGTTGCTGGCCGGCGCGCTGTGAAGGCGATCGATATATGCCGCCTAGCGGAGGAGACGCACGATCTCTTGGAGCACGACCTGAAACGGTCGGGCGTCGGCCTTTCCATCAGATGCCCGCAGGACTCGTCGCTGATGGTTGATGGCGATCCTGTTGAGTTGCAGCAGGTGTTTGTGAACCTGGTGAGCAATGCGGCTGACGCAATGCGTGACCAACCTGGGCCTCGACATATCAGCATTGCCATCGGCTGCCGGGACGAAGCGGTACGTGTAAGCGTCTCAGACACGGGGCCGGGAATTCCCGAAGAGCACGTAGAACGACTTTTCGAGCCTTTCTTCACCACCAAGCCGACCGGCATTGGCATGGGTCTGCAAATTTGCCGAACGGCCATCGAGGGCATGGGCGGGCAACTTGTGGTCGCCAACCTACCCGAGGGTGGCGCAAGCTTCGCCTTCGATCTTCCGGTTGCGTTTGTCGAAGAGGGACACGCGCGCCGATAAAGGGCGCCGGAATGAGTAGCCATCGTCGGACGGACGGCGTTTCCGGAAACTGCAGCCACCGATGCGCCGGGACACTCGTTGCCACCTTGACGGCGCTGGCGCGAAAAAGACGTGGGTGACGATGTCTCGCCACCCACAAGTTCAGGGAGGAATGTCCAGGAGACCACCAGAAGTCATCTCGTCGACGACGATTAAGCTATTGATCGAAGGCGCTTGAGCATATTGTCGAAAAATATAAACACCTCATACCGTCGTATGGGTATTTGATTTTATTGTGGCCTTGCCTGCTTGCGCCAATCGCTGAAGCGTCTTGCGCTTCGGCGACTGCACGCGGTGGCGCCAGCGGCGCGGTAAATGCGGAAGCTTCAGCCTTAAGTAGGCATCTGGCCTGAACCAAAGCTCTTTGTCCGTTTCAAGTCGTGGATTCTTGCTGGAACCGTGTCTGTACGATCCACCGGCAGAGTAAATTCGAAAACGGCTCCACCGCGTTCGCGGTTTCGCGCGCTTAGGTCTCCTCCAAATGCTTCAATTGTTGAGCGGCAGATCTGGAGGCCCATTCCAACACCGTTAGATTTCGTTGTGAAAAACGGTCTAAACATGTTCTCAAGCACATGATCAGAGATGCCAGCCCCCCGATCCAATACTGACACCCGGGCCAACGCCCCCGATGACCCAATGTCGATCTCCACGACACGATCGGAAGGCTGAACGTTCTGCATCGCATCGATCGCGTTCTTGACCAAATTTATGACGACCTGCTGCAGCTCTATCGCGTCCGCGACAACTCGTGGCGACGAGTCGTCGGATCTTATAATTATCTTGCTCTTGCTGTTCCGCATTTCGCGCTCGAGCAATGATTGAACCTCCTGCGTAAGGGCATGGAGATCGATTAAGGTCCGCTTCCGCTGCCCTCCCTTCACCGCATTCTTCGTGCGCTCGACGATCCCCGAGATCCGCTGCGTTGACCGTATGAGCCGTTCGAACGTCTCGATAGCCCCGTTCACGTCCGGGGAGGCTCGTTTTAGCAGTCGCATCCCGGTCTGCACGTCCATCGTCATCGACGATATTGGCTGAATCAGTTCATGCGCTATCGACGCCGAAAAGGCGCCGACGGTCGCGATCCGATTGGCGCGGGCAAGTTCCTCTTGAACCGCCAAGCGCATCTCCTCGATCTGCGCTTGATTGGTGAAGTCGACATAGGTCGCGAGTTGCCGCCCAGTCTCAAGGCGGCTGACCGTGTAGTGAACGGGCACCTTGCGACTGTCCTTCCCCGTCAGGACTGCTCGCCCCTCGATATGGCTGAGCCCGTGGTAAGCCATCTCCAGTTGGTGCGTGACAATCCGACGGTATTCCTCCGATGTTTCTTCGTGTTTGCGAGAGGCCAATTCCTTGCAGCTATTAAAGCCGAGCAGGCGAGCAAAGGCCTCATTGACGCGGACGGTTCTTGTCGCCGCGATGCACCGCGCCAACAGCACCGGATGTTTTTCGATATATGTACGAAATTCGACGACGCCGGCGTTCCGAAGATCCTGAAGGACGATCTGGGCATCCCCCAAATCCAATTCAGCAAAGCTGACAGAACTGAGGTCGAAGATGCTGTCGAAACGCGCTTCGGTCCGGGTGAGTTCAGCGGATCGTTCAGCGACCCGCTGCTCCAACGTTTCATTGAGCTCCTTGATCTTGATCTGTGCCAAGACCTCCTCGTGGACGTCTGTCGTGCCGCCATAGTAGCGGATGATCTCACCGGTCTCTGGAGAGCGAACTGCACGTCCCACGAGTGAAACCCAACGGTAGTTGCCGTCGGCGTGGCGCAGGCGATAGATGGCTCGAAGCTCATCGCCTGCAGCAAAGGCCGTCCGAACTCGTTCCAGATACCAACCGCGATCGTCAGGATGAAAATCTTCGATCCAGTCCTGGCGCTCAATCGTCTCCCGAAAATCTCTTCCGATGATCTCGGTGTATCTCTTATTGTAAAAGTCGACGTAAGCTTCTTTGGTGGCCCGCCATATAATATGGGGAACAGAGTCAGTCAGGTTCTCAAGTTCGAATTTGCTCTCCTCCAACGCTTTACGCACGGACTGAAGTTTTCTGAAGTTCTCTAGCAGGGCCCCCGTCATCGCAATCGCGATGGCGGACGCAGTAAGCTTCAGAAGGCTACTCCAGGTCGGCGAGGCTCCATGAGAGATCGCCCATGCAAGGGCTGCGAGCCCCAGACAGCCAAGCGTGAACCAAGACAGACGCCCCTCATGCGCGTCGAACGAGGCTACTCCGAGCGCCAGCACGTAGAGAACCGAGATACTGACGTCCGTCGCATAAAGGGTGTCCGCAGCGAACACGGCGCTAGCGATTGCGAGCGCGAGCGCCGTGAAGACGTTGCCGGATTTCAAGAACGTCGACCCCACAGCGTCGCGCGAGAGAGTGACGGAGCGCTCATGAGTGAGGGTGACCGACGCAACCCTGGCGCGATCCAAACGCCGACTGATCCAGTCAAGCCATTCAATGACGTCACGGAAGCTCCTCCACAGCACCGCCGAAGTCTGCCGCCTTCATGCTATGTGCATTGGACGGCCATACTTGCATCTGCGGGCCATTCATCGTCCATTTTTTCATTTCTGCCAGTCATACACCCGTATGATGGCGCAGACGCGGTCCGTCCATTTGAGCTTGCCTCATGAAGGACGAGGACGTTCAAGCCGACCCCGGCGCGTATTACCGGCATGCAAACGGAACGATCATAAGTTCTGGCTCACGATCGACCTCGAGCGTTCGGATCGAAACGGTTACCCGCGAGATCGTCAAAACGGGATACTGGCGCTTTCGGCAGCCCAACTTCACTCTGTTCTGGTTGAGAAGCGGCATCCGACCGCTTGAAGTCGAGGTCGGTGGTCGGAGCGCGGTCATTGATGGCCGCCAGACGGATTGCCTTGCGTCTGTCCCTCCGGGGATGATCTCGGAAGGGCTGATGTCGACCGACAGGATTTGCAGTTACGACGTCGTCTCGATCGACCCGTCCCTATTCGGAGAAGGCGCCGCCGCATTGCTCGAGCAGCCGCTTACCGGGTTCAGCGACCAAGCGATCCAAGGCGGACTTCGCGAACTCATGACGTGGCGGGACGACGCCACTTTTCCCCTCATGGCGGATGGCTGGACGCTTCAAACCATCGCACGACTGCAGAAGCTTCAAACCGGCGACAGCTCCAGAACCGGAGCCACACCGTTGTCCGCTTCGGTACTCCAATTGATCGACGAGTATGTTCGATCGACGTTGCATGAACCCATTGAGCTCGTCGATCTCGCCGACATCGCCGGGATGAGCGTTCGGCACTTCTCTCGCAGCTTCAAGCAGACGCGAGGCGAGACCCCTGCGCGGTTTGTATTTCAGTGCCGACTGGAACGAGCGCAGCGTCTTCTGAGAGAGACGAGCTACCCATTGAGCCACATTGCTGCTCTCTGTGGCTTCAGCCACCCTCAGCACCTTTCGAACAGCTTCCGTCGATTGATGGGCATGACGCCGACGCAATTCCGCGCTCAGTTTGTGAGGTGATCCCTCTCGCTTGGCGAAGGCGTCACCAGGTCCGTGGATCGGCGACCTCACCTTCACGGACCAACCGTCCCTCGGCCGCCTTGTGATAGAATTGGCTGGCGACCAGCCAGCCCTTTAAGGGCCTCAACGGCGGGATCACTGTCGCCAACATCAGCGGCAAGGTCGTGATCGCGTGCACCCAGTATGGCGGCTGAAACGCGAGCTCGAGCCAGACCGCGAACGAAATTGACGGCAGGCAGAAGAACATCGAGGCAAAGAAGGCAGGGCCGTCGGCCGGGTCAGCGTATGAAAAGTCGAGACCGCATACTTCGCAAGATGGCCGAAGCGTCAGGAAACCGCAGAACAGTCTTCCTTCTCCGCACCGCGGGCAGCGACCCAATGGGCCTACGATGTAGGGTTTGAGCTTTGGGTAAACGCGATCGTTCATATCGGCGTCCTTCGCCTGTGTTCAGTGTTTTAGGGAGTACGGGTCCGGGGCTCATCGCTGAGGCGATCGCGAGACGCCATTCCGCCTAGGCCTCATCTTCGCCACGTACGGTGTCTCGGTCCTTTCGCAGCCGTCGGCCGCGGCGCGTGTCTAGGTCTTCTTCGCTCGGCTCGCCGACGACGTCGGCACGTCTGACGTCCGTAGTCTCCAAGCTGTTCCAGCTTGGAGGAAAGAGCTGATGGCGCCAGCGGACAGCATCTACGGGTACAGCTAGCCCCCGCCGATCCTCGCCAATCGACCCGGCCAGTTCGGCTCGGTCGATCCGCCCTGGGAGCGGCACGCCGGTCGGCAAATAGAAGGGTCCAGCGAGAGGCATGAGTTCTGAGGCGACACTGGTCGCCGGCAGGGCAATGTGAAGGCTGAAGCCCATTTGCGACCCCGAGATCGCGGCAGTGACCGTGAGCGCGAGCGCGCTAAAAGCGATCAAACATCTCATTTCTGACATCCCGTTCAGGACGCCATCAGACGGCGCCGGTCGGGAGCAATGTGCGAAACTCGGCAGAGGTCCGAAATCGTTCTGCAGTTTGAGAAGATAATGCTCAGGTTTGGTAGCTCTATTGGTTCAATAAAAAGGCAGCGAACGAATGATCGTCCGCCGTCTCTCTCGCTTCCGAAGATAGTTCTATTTCAGAACGACAGGTCCAGCTCCAATCTTCACCCGGTAGAGGTGATAGGGCCTGCGCCGAAGATCCACGCCCTCGTTAAATCCGGCCTGACGATGGAGCTGGTTCGCCGTGAAATAGAGGAAGCCGTCACCCGAGATCGAGAACGTGTCCGGCCATGACACCCTGTCGTCCTGGAGGATCGTCGTCCAGGCGCCGTTTTCCAGACGTCGAACGGCGTTGTTCTCGTAGTCGCCGGCATAAACGCGACCCTTGTCATCGGTCTCGAGGCCGTCAGAGGCACCTTTCTCGCCGAGCTCTGTTACTTTCGCGGCGAGATCTGCGTCAGACAGGGACGGATCCCGCAACGCCGAGGTCGGAACCGCGTACAGGCGACGGCTCGATAGCGGGCAGTAGTAGAGCGTCTCGCCGTCCGGAGAGATCGCGATTCCATCGCTGGCGACGCGGAACGGCTTGGTCGGCCCGGATTTGGGTCGCACCAGCATCTCGCGGCCGTCGACGACCGGTTTGAACAACGGGTCGGGCGACGTCGAAGGGTGTCCGGTGAGCCGACGGACGGCGCGGCCGGTGCCGAGATCGACCACGATGATCCCGCCGGGCCCGCTCACCGAAGAGTCGGTGATGTAGGCGACGCCATCCCCGTTCCTGAGATCAAATCGGACGTCATTCACATAGGTGGTCGCGAGGGCGACGTCGTCGGGAATGACGATCGTCCGCACGATACGGTCTGTCGCCAGGTCCACAGCGACCAGCTTTGCGCCTCCCGAGACACGAGTTTGGAACCCCGGGGCGGCCGTGTCGAGGATCCACAGCCGGTTCTTTCCGTCCGCGACGACGCTCTGAACGCTGAGCAAGGTGTCCGCGGGGCGGCTAGGATCTCCGCGGTTTAGGTCCTCATTGGGATATGCGGTCGCCTTTCCATCCTTGATCTCGGCGACCGTGAACGGAACGTCGTCGCCCCAGCGCGGATAGTTCACGAACACGCGCCCGCTGGAAGCTACGGTGACACCGGTCGGCATGGGACCGTCGAACCGTGCCACGTCCTCAAGCACCCCTATCGTCTGCGCAGCCAACGGCGGCGCGACGGCAAACATGCTCGCGGCTGCGAGAAAGGAGATGATCGCTTTCATATCCGTGTTCCTTCTCCAGAAGCCGCCTCAAAAGCCCGACAGGATCGTCTTCCCGATCGAGCGAGCGCTCTCCTGAGCGACATGCGCGCGACGGAGATTGGCAGCGTTGATCCGCCCCATCTCCTCGCGGAGCGTGGTTCTCAGGACGCCCGCGTCTACGAGCGATGAAACCTCGCTCAGGATCTTGTGCTGCTCCTCGATGTCCGCGGTCCCGAAGAGGCTTCGGGTGAACATTAGCTCCCAGTGGACGGACAGGCTCTTCCGTTTGAACGGAGTGACGTCGAAGCTCTCCGGGTCGTCGATCATGGCGAGCGCGCCCTGAGGGGCGAGGGCCGCCACAATGGCATCGCGATGGAGGTCGCTCGCGGTCAATCCCGCGACGTAGCGCACTTCCGGAATGCCGATCTCACGCAGCCCCTGATCAAGCGGCTTGCGATGATCGATGACGTGATGCGCTCCCATGTAGAAGCACCAGCGCTCAGTTTCGGGCCGCGACGCGGTCGCAATCACGGTCAGGCCGGTCAGGCGACGGGCGATCTGGGTCAGGATCGAGCCGACGCCGCCGGCTCCGTTGACGATCAGGATCGCGTCGCCCGTCGCCATCCGACCATAGGGAACGCGAAGCCTGTCGAAGAGCAGCTCCCAGGCGGTCAGCGACGTCAGCGGCAGAGCGGCCGCCTGTTCGGGCGTGAGGGACTTGGGGGCCGGTCCGACGATCCGCTCATCGACCGCATGGAACTCAGAGTTGGCTCCAGGACGATCGATCGCGCCCGCGTAGAATACAGCGTCGCCCGGCTTGAAGAGCTTCGCATCGGAGCCTGTCGACTCGACGATGCCGACGGCGTCGTAGCCAAGCACATGCGGAACGTCGATTGCGGGGGCGAGGCGACCACGCATCTTGACGTCGACAGGGTTCACCGAGATTGCCTGGACCTTGACGATCAGATCTCGGGGCTTTGGCTCAGGCTTCGCGATTTCGACGTCGACAAGCGAGTTCGGATCACCTGCAGGCAATGACTTGTAGAAACCAACGGCTTTCATGACTTCGCTTCCAGACTGATGGTGTTGGGACGGGAGGGCATCGCGTTCACAGCGATGCCAATGACGATCACGAGCGCGCCGAGCAGCAGGTCGACGGATGGAGGCTCGTGTAGAGTGGCCATCGAGATGGCGAGGCCGGTCACGGGAACGGCAAGCATCAGCGTTGACATCACGCTCGCGGGCAGCCGGCTGCTCGCCGCGTTGACCACGCAGAAGCAGAAAGAGGTGGCGACGGGCCCAACAAAGAGGAGGGATAGCCAAAACGCCGCCGTGCCGTCGCCCGTTGGCAAGCCTTCGAAAACCAGCGCCGTCGGCATTAGGACAACTGTCGCCAAGGCCATCTGCCAGGGCGCTAGAGCAATCGCCGAGGAGGCTGGGCGTCCGTAGCGGAGATGGAGAATGCAGATTGCCCAGCATGCGGATGCCGCCAGCAATAATCCGTTCGCCTCGAGAAGACGGCGGTCGCTCCAGTTCACAGCATGCGGGTTCAGCAGGATCGCCACCCCAGCGACTGCAAACGCAACTCCAACGAGGCGACGCGGCTGAATTCGTTCGCCGAGCAAGTACACGGCAGGCACGACCCAAATCGACGTCGTGTAGCTCAGGATCGCTGAACGGCCTGCGGGAAGCTCGGTCATTGCCCATGCGCCGAACGCCGTGAACAGCGTCATCTGAAGCAGGCCGATCGACGCAATGAAGGGCAAATCTTCGCGCTTGGGCGCTTGCAGATCACCTCGCAGCGCTTGCCAACCGAACAGGCAAGCTGCTCCCGTCGCAAATCGCAGCGCCGAGAACCACAGCGGCGAAACGTGGCTCAAACCGACCTTCATCACCGGCCAGTTCGCACCCCATAGGAGAATGGCGCAGGCAAGCCCAAGAGAGCTCAGTACGCCAAGACCGGTCTTCGAGTTCGCAAATCGCGAAGGTCGGGGCGATTTACCTGCCATGACCGTTGTCATCTCCAGATTCCTTACCGGCCTCCGCCGCCACCTGGGCGGAGGCGAAACCAAAGATGGTCAAGACAGGAAGATAAAAGAAACGCATAGTTCTTCTTGCATCTAGTCGTTTCTCGACTGATGGCGGCTGCGGTGTCCGCCGGCGAGATCCGTGGGAGTCGTCAGGTCTGGATGGCAGGAGGGCCGGACCCGTCGCAGAGGCGACGGGTCCGGCAGCGGTCCTCAACCGTTGCTGCGGTCCGAGGTCCACTCGCCCTGGTCGTTGTCCTGGTGCATCCGGCCATCAGTGGCCTTGGGCTGCTTCTTCATCGAACCGTTAAGTGCGACGTATTCCGGTCCGGACATCCAGCGCACGGCGCCGGCGGTCACCAGTCCGCCCTGACGACGAACGTCTTCGCTGCTGATGGCCAGACCACGGGTCTCGGTCTGGAGCGCGCCGACGGTCTTGGCGCCGTGCACCGCGCCGCGGGTTCCGGTCTCGCTCTTCGAATGCTCGAGCGGCGCGTGGTTCATGATGGAGTCGCGACGCATCCAGTCTTCGGCTGAAGGCTCGGCGACCGCGGCGGTTGCAACGAGGGCAGCGGCGAAAGAAGCAAACATCAGGGTCTTCATGACAGTCATCCTTTTTCCAGAGGCGCCACCAGCGGCGTCTTCTGAGGATTAATTTGGATGACCTTGATGACTTTCTGTATACTACGCTTGTTCTTCAAATTAATACGTAGGTTTGATCGATATATTCATCCGGGCGAACTCTGTGCACCGAGGCATGCGTCCTTACTTTAAGCGGCGGCCCAAGTGCTCGGATTCGATGAGTCGGCGATCGCCTTCTCGACTTCAGCGATGAGGTCGTCGGCCGAGCTCGGTTTCTCCAAAACCCGAACGCCACCAGAGGCGATGGCGAGCCGTCGGAGTTCCTGAGTAGCGAACGCTGTCACGAAGATGACAGGGTATCGTCGTCCCTCCTGCGTGAGCCGGAGAACCAACTCCGGCCCGGTCATGTCCGGCATTTGGATGTCGCAGATCATGCAATCTGGCGATTGGCTCGTCGTCTCGGCAAGGAACTCTGCCCCGGATCCAAAAACCAGGGCGTCGAAGCCGTAAGATCGCAGCAAGCTTAGGGTCGCCAGTCGGACGCCCTCGTCGTCATCGACGACCGCAATCGTTGGAGGATCGCCCATGGGGCAACTCCGTGACTTGTGTTTGTGGGGGCCGTTAGGCGTCTCTGACTTCCGTCAGCGGGCGATCTCCGCCGTCGGCGTGCTCGGACCTCCAGCGCCCGTCGACCTCTCAAACTCAATTTCGCGATCTTCGCCTGGCGAGCGCTGGTTCCGGGCAGCTCGCTCCGCCGCGCGATGCGCCTCTGCCTTCGTGAGGTAAGTCTCGGATATCGTTCCTTCCGCACGGTAGGCCCATCCACCATCGTGCTCGATGACGCTGTAGACTTCGTGTGACATTGGATTCGCCTCATGTTCGATAACGCGAGAAAACACCTCGGCGGGTTCGCGAGCGCGCCGCCAAGGTGTTTGCTTTGTCCGCCATAAATTGGATTTTCGAATTCAGGGCTCTCAGGCGTCCTCTCAGATACAGCCTGAGAGCCCAGTGGACGCAGTCAAGGCTCGAATTTACTTCGAGAAGTGGCTGCCAGACTTGGCCGGGCCGAACCCGCCGATGATGCCAGCGCCTTCGGAGACCGAATTCGAGCGGTCGCCCGCGCCGAAGCCACCAAGGATCTCAGCGCCCGAGCGCTGGTCAGCCTGGCTCGCCTCAACAGTGCTGACGCCCGCCGAGTGGCGAGCAGCCGGGGCCGCCTGAGCGACCGAGGCGGTGATGATCACGGAAGCGATCGCAACAAAGATCTTGTTCATGGCAATTTCTCTCTTCTGTTTGTGTCCACGACCCCAGCGGCCGATGAAGAGAGAATAGTTCTTCAATTTCCGGGTTTCATTTCTTCGCAAGTATCCAATTGTAATACAGTGGTATGCTATAATAAGCCGCTGATCTGACTGAACTCGAACCTGCAGGCGTTCGGTCACCTGACCGGTCGTTCAGGGGTGGAGAAAATCAAGGTTCACAAGCGCGGCTGCTACGCTTGTGAACCTTGGCTATCTCGCGTCATCCAGAGCGATGTGCGCCCGAGGCCTCGCTTAATACTGCTGGACAAACCCCTCGGGCGTGCCGTCGGCCGGGTTGACGAAGACGATGTCCTTGGGATCCCGCCGCGGTGTGTCAACGGAGAGGAAGGTCAGCGGGCCCTCGAGAATTTTCGGCAAGGCGTGCACCACGCCCTTCTTGAAGAAAAGAAGTTGGCCGGGCCCGAACTCCGCCTCCGATGCAGGATCCTCCATCCAGAACGTGCCTCGCCCTGTGAGCACGAAGAGATACTCGTCGCAGGTCGCATGAAAGTGGGGCGGCGTCTCTCGATAGACCCGAAAAACGCGGGCGCTCGCCGCCTCCTCGCTTGTGAGGTATCGGTCGAGCAGCAGCGTTTGAGCAGTGTCGGGAAACGATGCGGCGATCGCCATCACATCGAAGCGCTGACTCGCTTTGGCTACATCCGTCATTTCGCATCTCCATGAGCTCTCGCCCCGTTGAGGCCATTGATGAAACTCAACCACGTCTATAAGTTTTTCCGATCGCAACGCCGCGATTGAAACGTCGAGCGAATTCCGTGATCCGATACCCTGATCTCGAAATCGACCTGCTGCGCGCGTTCGTTGCCGTCGCAGAAACCGGGAGCTTCACGGCTGCAGCCGACGTCGTGAACCGGTCCCAATCCGCGGTCAGCCAGAAGGTTCTGCGACTCGAGGAGATCCTCGAACACCGTGTGTTCGAGCGCAGCAGCCGCTCGCTCAAGCTGACCGCGGAAGGAGAGCGGTTGCTCGTGGCGGCCCGGCAAATGCTTGAGTTCAATGACAAGGTGATGCGTGAGTTCCGTGAACCGACTGCTGTCGGCCATTTGCGGCTCGGCGTTTCCGAGGATTTCCTGCCGGGCCAACTTCCCAAGATGTTGTCGAAGTTCGGTCGGATCTATCCTGGGGTCAGCCTCGACCTTCTCACGGGCCTCAGCTCCGACCTGTTCGCCGCCTATGACGCCGGCCAGATCGATGCGGTGATCGCAAAGCAGGAAGGCAAGGCGCAGCGTGGCCGCCTGATCTGGCGCGAGCCGTTGGTCTGGCTCGCCTCGAGCGACTACGAACCAGATTTCACTCAGCCCGCTCGACTGGTGATGTTGCCGCAGCCCTGCAGCTATCGAGACCTGATGATTTCTTCGCTCGACGCTGTCCGCAGGGAGTGGATTCCAGCTTGTACGGCATCGAGCCTGATGGGCGCGCAAGCAGCTGTCGCGGGCGGACTTGGCGTGACGGTGCTCGGCAGGTCCTTCGTGCAGGAGGGACTTCAGATCCTGAAGGCGCCGGAGCACTGGCCGGCCTTGCCGATGGCCGAAATCATCGTTCTCGGCGAAGAAGGACAAGCGGGCGATCTCGCTCGCCCACTTGTCACTTTTCTGGCTGAAATGCTCGCGGGATCTCACGCTCTGTCACTGCTTGGCAATGATGGGGGAGACGTCGGCCGAGCCGCGCTCAACTAGTCAGACGGGGCCGGGCCAATGGCTTCACGTCCGCCCGCCCTCAGTCGGCTTTGGCGTAGGTGAAGCCCGCGCGCTGAAGCTCGGCAAGAAACGCGACCACGCTCGGGACGAGGATGGAGCCTTCCACCAGATGATTGGTGAGATCCGCGGCGATCATGTCTGCGGACGGGCCAGTCGGCCTCTTCGTCTGCAGCGTGCGGGCGATCGCATGGATCGAGTCGTGACACGCGATGAACGCCGCGCCACGCTCTTGAAGGGTCTGGATGTTGTTGTTCTGAGGGCCGTAATAGCCCCCCAGATCCTGCAGGTCGTCCGATGGGGTGGTTCCGGGTTTGGCGGATACGAACTTGTTCGCCGTGGCCTTGCCTCCCGACAGCGACGACAAGGCGTACATGTCCCATGCCGCCTGGTCGAAGAGCGTCAGATGGGCGGAACCGTGAACCGCAGCCACCGGGAGGAAGTCGGGGTTCTTGTGAGCAAAGACCTGACCGTTCAGCGCCTCTCTCATCAGGTTGAGCCAGGGAGCGCCCAGGTCGGTGCTCTCCCACATTTGAATCGTGCGAGGGCCGTACGACAGGACCAGTTGCGCGGCTTCGTGATCCCACTCGTCAGGCCTCGTGACCATGAATGGGACGGTTTTGAACGACCTTCGACGCGGAGCTGCCGCCAGGCTGGCCTTCAGGGCTCGCAGCGCTTCACCAGACGATGAACCGCTTCGGATCGTATCGCCCGCTCGAGCCGGCGATGCACCTGCGATGACGGCCGAGGCCCCGAGGAACCCGAGCGCCGCTCGCCGACTCGTGGTGACGTGAAACTCTGGCATGATGCGACCGCTCACTTCTGTCTCGAGTTGTGGATCACCCGAAACTCTTCGTCCGGCACGAAGCCGTCGCGGTTCGGCATTTTGACGGAGGGCAAGGTCGACCGATCGATGGTCGCGTTGGCGGGAATGATCCCGTTCATGTTCAGGATGTAAGCGACGACCGCATAAGTGTCGTCGTCACTCAGCGACTGCGGCTCGGGATATGGCATCGCTCGCCGGACGTAATCGAACAGCGTCGTCGCGTAGGGCCAGAAGCTTCCGACAGTCTTTACCGGGTGATCGGACGCCAGCGAACCTTGGCCACCTTGAAGTCTGTCGGCGAAGCCGCCCTGACCCTTGTCCCCGTGACAGGCGGCGCAGTTGTCATTGTAGACGTCGCGACCGCGGGCGACGTCCCCGCGACCTTCAGGAAGGCCAGTTCCGTCGGGACTGACATCGATGTCCCACAACTTGATTTCAGCCTGCGTCGCAGGACGGCCGAAATCGTAAGCGGAGGCGCCTGTCGCGAAGACGAGAGCCAACGCGCCGAGCGACAGTGCTTTAGGCCAGGACATTGCGAACCTTTCCGGCCGCATCGATGGCCCACGTTTGTTGAGCGTTGTAGTGGAAGAGGGCGTTCGTGCCCGTCGCGGCGATGAAGCTCGCGCGATCAGGCTGCACGTTGCCCTTTTCATCGGTGGACCGGCTGACAATTTTCGTCGGCGCGCCGTCCCATACCCAATCGGCCTGGAATCTCGTCTGAGCCTTCGGAAGGGCGGGCGCGCTAATGACCGCATCGCGCCATGTCTTCGCCCCGTCAGTGCTGATCTCGACCCTGACGATGCGGCCATGGCCGCTCCATGCGAGACCAGTGATGCGGGTGTATCCTAGGCGGATCTCCATCATCCCGGACGGCGAGGTAATGACGGAATTGACATCCTGATGGAGCTGGAACTGTCGCGCGGAGCCGTCAGCCTGAAGTTGCGTGTAGCGGGCTGTTTCCCAGCGGGTCATGAACGGCCGAGTGCCGAACTTCAGCCTGCGCAGCCATTTGATGTTCAGGTTGCCTTCAAATCCCGGAAGGAAGAGGCGGAGTGGAAAGCCGTGCGCTGGCCGCAGAGGCTCTCCGTTCTGCCCATGAGCCAGGATGCCCTCGGACAGGATCTCGTCTGTCAGCGGAATGCTTCTCGCCACGGCAGAGCCGTCGCCGCCCTCAGCAAGCATCCACGTCGACGCTGGATCGACGCCTACGAGGTCGACGAGGAACGAGAGAGGCACCCCCGTCCACTCGTTCGTGCTGATTAGCCCATGCGTGTTCTGAACCGTTACGTCGGACGGCGCCGACTTCCAATTCTCCCAGCCATTCCCGGTGCACTCGAGGAAGGCGATCCGGGAGATCGACGGCATCGCCAGAATGTCGTCCATCGTGAGGACGAGATTTTTCTGCACCATCCCGTGGACGAGGAGGCGGTGTTTCGCCGGATCGATTTCGGGAACGCCGGCATGGCTTCTTTCATAGTGCAAGTCGGCGGGCGTGATCGTCCCGACCAGCTTGTCGAGCGGGGCCTTGGAGTTGATCGCCCGACTGGGGTCCACATGGCGGATCCCGGGCGTCGACTCCGGCAGACGCGCGATATGCACGAACTCAGACCGCTCGCTAGTGGCTGTGAGCGGATTACCTGGACCCCGCTCAGGCACATCGGCCAGGCTGTCCGCTGAAGCTCTTTCGACCACCGCTGCGCCAGCAACACCCATCGCAGCCGATAGGATGTTTCTGCGCGAGAGGACGTGCGTCATCGCGGGCTCGCCACCCGTTTCAGCTTCCAAGCTCATCTTCCAATTCCTGAAATTGTCGGCGCCACCGCGCCCGCAGACGTCAGTTCGGGGCCTTGATCGCAGCTGCGATGACAGCCTCGCCTGCCCCGAGCTTTGCGGCCAGGCCGGCCGGCAGACCATGCCTACCGTCGAGTGAGGCTGCAGGCTGATAGACCACGGTCACCTGTCCGTCGCCCTCCTCGCGTACGAGGACCTTCAACGGAAGATCCAGTGCGAAGTCCGGCGCCGCTACCATGAGCGGGGTCCCGCCTTTGGGATTGCCGTAAACGAGCAGCGTCGTCGGCGGCATATCCAATCCAGCAGAGTTTGCCGCCTTTTTCTGATCAATTGTCGCAAAGACTGTGAAGCCTTTACCGACGAGCGCCGCGTCCAATTTCTGAACGGTCAGCGCAAAGGGGTATCCGCTGCTCAGCTTGATGAGCTCGCCATCATGATTTTCACCCGCCTTGGTCACGTTTCCAGCCGCCATAACTGTGCAGAAACAAACCGCCATAGCCCCTACGAGCAATTCGCGAATGTACACTGCCGCCTCCTGAATTTGATGGAGGCATTTTCTCACGTTTTTACGCCACGACTACTTGGACAGAAGCGTTCAAAACCTATTCGCGAGACCCTGAATGAACACACCTTCGTATAGGTGGCCTGTCAGGCCTGTCGCGTAACGGCACGCGAAAGAAACCGGGCGGATTGAAGGGGTCTTGGGGCGATGGGCTTTCGGTCGCCGCTGACGCCACTATCGAGACTTTGGAAGCCGGTCCCGCCCAGCGCGACGACGAACAGGATACTCCGCGTCGGCACGGGGGCGTCGCTAAGGAACTCGCACCCGATCGGACGAAGGCTACTCGCTTGGGGCTGCGGGCAGGCTCACTCGAAGCACCGCCCCTGGTTCGTCCAAGCGATTGCCTGCTGTAAGCGAGCCGCCATGCGCCTCAACGATGGAACGGCAGATCGCCAGCCCCAATCCAAGCCCGCCCTGTTTTGTCGAGCGGAAGCTTTCGAACATCTCGCTGGCAGCGCCGTCTGGAAAGCCAACGCCGGAGTCCGTGACGCATATCATCAATCGATGGTCTGCTTCGACGAGCTCGATCTGCACCCTTCTGTTGCGCGGCGGGCAGGCATGCATCGCCTGGATCGCGTTCATGATGAGGTTCACCATGACCTGCTGAAGCTGAACGCGATCGCCGATAACGATTGGGGCGGAAACCCTGTTGCTCTTGGTCAGGGCGACTTCGTGCTCCTGCAGTTCGTGCGCTAGAAGCGTGATCGTGTCGCTGACGACTGTATCGAGATTGACCGGTTCGAATTGGACTTCCTGATTGGCGGCGAGCGTTCGAATTCTTTGGATGATGTCACGGACCCGCATTGCGTCCCGTTGCAGCCTCTGAGACACGCCGTTGGCGAATTCGAGGTTCAGGTTTTTTTGCTGAAGGACACGTTCGAGAGTCGATGCGTTCGTCGTGATCGCCGTGATCGGTTGACTGATTTCGTGCGCGATCGATGCAGACAGTTCTCCTAGCATCGCCACTCGAGCGGAATGCGCGACCCCCTTGCGCAAACGTTCGAGATCACGTCGAACATTGACCTGCTCGGTGACATCAAGATGGGCTGCGAGAACGATGCCCTTCTTGCGAAGCTCTGGCGGCGACACCATGCAGAATATCGTGTCCACCTGCCGCCCATCGAGACTTCGCACTCTCATTTCCGCTTGGAATGCGGAGTTGGATTTGTAGACGTTCTCCAGAGCGGATCGGAAGACGTCACGCCCTGGGACAAATACGTCTATAAGCGTCCGACCGATCAGGTCTTCGCGTGAGATTGCGCCGAATAATTTGACCGCAGCTTCATTGGCTTCGCCGAACCTTACATTGGCGAGCGCAAAGTCGATAAACTCTGGATGCTCGTCGATATAGGCGCTTAGGTCAATCACGGACGTTGCGCGTAAATCTTCGAAACAGTGCGCCAGTTCCGGTGAGATCATCTCTGACAGAGCAACGGAGGAAACCTCCAGAAACATCCTGTGGCGAAGGTTGGCCTCTTGGAGATCCTTGCTTGCCTTCACGCGATCAGAAATATCGGTGATGCCTATCAGCAGCGTTCCGGTGCCGACAGTGCCCGGTAGAAATGTCACGGTGAACAGGACGTCGAAGACACGGCCGAGCAGTGTCTGCATTCGAGTCTCGACGATGAAATGCGGATCGCCGCCGATTGCGGCTAAAACCGAACTCGCGAAGTCCTTGGTGCTTTCGTAAGGCCAAAACTGATCGATGCTCGAATTGAGCAGATCGCGCTTGCTACCCTCGAATAGCTGCATCGATCTGTCATTCATGTCGATGATGCGCGTCGCGCGCATCATGTCGCGAACATATTTTGGGTTTTGAGCGAAATACGAGCGAAGATCAGTAACGCCTGTCTGGCGTAGATCTCTCAGCATTTCTCCGACGGCCACGAAGTCCAGCTCCCAGAATGACGCCGCGACCGCGCCAAACAGGTTACGGTATCTGTATTCGATATCTTGGAGTTTCTTCTCAGCGGGATGAGTTTCGTCGATTAATGTCGAAACGTCGATCGTTCGATCGTCGTCACTTGCCGCAGTCGAGAACCTCGCCAACCGCGCGCGGACTCGAATGGTGGAGCCATCCGCTCGCTTCCTCTCAAGACGCCCCGTCCATGAGCCACGCGTTTGAAGCTGCAGCTTCGCCTCTTCGGGATACGTTCCAAGCAGCGGTTCGATGTCTTGGTTCAGCGCGTCATTCGGCTTCACCCCATAAAGGGCGGCTGCAGCGAGGTTCCAACTCTTAATCCGCCCATCTACGTCCACGGTGACGACGCTGTCGCCAACGAGATCCAGGGCTTCGGCCAGAACCATGCTCGCACTCGCTTGCTCTCCATCGCTTATTCGCGATCGCGCGAGGAACGGCAAGCTGAGGGTAAGCAGGTTGGCCCAGAGCGCGCTGCACCCAGCGGGTCTGCGGTCGACGCCTTCGTGGCGATGGCGCGCCGACAACCGTCGGCGCGCCGGGCTGAGCGCTCAGTCCTTGGCGAAGGCGAGCAGGTCAGCGTTAAGTTTGTCCTGATGTGTCGAGGCGAGACCATGCGGGGCGCCCTGATAGATCTTCAGGACGGCTCCCTTGACGATCTTAGCGGTCAAGGCACCGGCGTGAGCGATCGGCACGATCTGGTCGTCGTCCCCGTGAATCACCAGAACGGGGATATCGATTTTCTCGAGATCGGGGGTGTAGTCGACCTCCGAGAATTCGCGGACGCATGCGTACTGGCCAATGATCCCACCCATCATGCCCTGGTTCCAGAAAGTGTGCCGAAGGCCGTCATTGATCGCCACCCCCCCGCGGTTCATGCCGTAGAATGGAATTGCGAGCTCGAGATAGAAATTCGAGCGGTTGTCGAACACGCCGTTGCGAATCCCGTCGAACACCGAGATGTCGAGACCGTCTGGCCACTGCGCAGTCGAGACCATGATCGGAGGGACGGCGCCGATAAGGACCGCCTTCGCGGCCCGGCTCGAACCATGACGACCAAGATAATGGGCGACCTCGCCACCGCCCGTAGAATGGCCGACCATCACGGCATTGCGGATGTCGAGCGCGTCCAGAACCGCCGCGAGATCATCGGCGTAGGTGTCCATGTCGTTACCGGAAGAAGGCTGATCAGAGCGACCATGCCCTCGCCGGTCATGCGCCACCACGCGGAAGCCCTGCTGGACCAGAAATAGCATCTGGCCGTCCCACGCGTCCGAGCAGAGCGGCCAACCGTGAGAAAACACGATGGGGCGGGCGTCCTTCGGACCCCAATCCTTATAGAAGATGTTCGTACCGTCTGCCGTCGTAACGAAAGGCATCGTCTGGATCCTTAGCTTGGGGACGCACCCCTTGAAACGCTGCGGACAGATGATGCTTCGAGGTTCCCGGCGCCGAAATCATACGGCGGTATGCCGCGGCTCTACTTCGGTGCAGGGCTGAATTGCTTATTGGTGATCGGCTAGCGCCCTCGGTCAGCGGATGTCGAGAGTCCGAATTTTCTGGATCAGATCCGTCGCGGTCGTCGCTCGCAGCTTCTTAAAGGCATTGCTGCGGTGCATCTTCACGGTGACCTCCGCCAATCCGAGCTCGAAGGCGATCTGCTTGTTGAGAAGGCCGCGATCGACCAGCTTCAGGACGTCCAGCTCTCGAGGCGTCAACTGCTCCGCAAGCTTGCGAAGTTCTGACAAGCCCATTTCACTTTGACGGCGCTCAGAATCGGACCGGATCGCTTCCCAGACGGCGTCGAGCAGCTCCTGATCGCGAAATGGCTTGGGAAGGAAGTTGACCGCGCCCAGCCTCATGGCCTTCACCGTCATCGGAACATCGGCATGGCCGGTGATGAAGATAATCGGCGTCTTGTCTCCACGGACGTTGAGCTTGGCTTGGAGCTCGAGGCCGCTCTCCTCCGGCATCCTGACGTCGAGAACCAGGCAGCAAGGACAATCAGGCAGATCCGCAGCGAGGAACGCCCGCGTCGAGGCGTATGACGTCACGAGCAGGCCTACGGATTGGAACAGGAAGTTGAGCGCCTCACGCACACCGTCATCGTCGTCCACAACGATGACCTGGGGAGGCGTTGGATGGGCCCCTCTATTCAAGTCACACTCGACGAGCATCCCCACCTCCGTCGGGCTGCCGAGACGCCCGATATGACTGTCACCGCCCTGCGAAATCGAGTCTCTCAGGAAAATCGGAGCGGGTCGTCAGCGCGGCAAGCGTAACGAAATGGAGAGCGAAGCACAAAGCTGACGGCATATACCGTCGTATGGCTTGCGTGGGTTATAAGCCCTGTCCAACTGCACAAGTTGGTGAGCGTTTCAAAGGGGGTGCTCCATGCCGCGGAAGCCTCCTGTCATTGCAGTCGTCGACGACGACGAGGACGTCCGATACTCTCTCGACGCTTTGTTTCGAAGCGGTGGGCTGGAAGTGGTTTGCTTCGCCGACGCCCTGAGTCTTCTGTCATGCGGAGATATTGAGCAGTTCTCCTGCCTGGTGAGCGACGTTCAGATGCCAGAAATGAGCGGCATCGAGCTCCTTGGAGAGCTGCGTCAGCGAAGAGTCGAGATCCCGACTGTCGTGATTTCGGCGTTCGTGACGGAAGCGGTCAGGCTGCAAGCTTCCCGCTTCGGCGCCTATAGCGTCTTGGAAAAGCCGTTCGAGCCCGACGACCTGTTCGCCACGGTTTGCGCCGCTGGTGGCGTCGACCCGGAAACCATCTAGGCGTCTCGGCAAGCGTCAACGCGGGCAGAGAGATCTGATAGATCGCCCCTAGAGCGTTACGTCGTCAAGGCTTCGTCGACGACTGCAGAGCATCAGCTCTGTGGGTCTAGTAGCCGCAAGCCGGCCTACGAGGACCTCGAGCCGCCGCAGGCTGATGCTTCGCGGACCGGGCTATAGCGAGGGCCGAAGGTCTCATGGGAGCTCACCACCGATACGTCTCGCGCGATCTGCCGGCTAGCGTTGCGAACCTTCATCTCCGACGTCCCTAGGCGTCGTGTAGTAGGCGCCTTTCTCACCCTTCGAACATGACGCTCAGAACCTGAGCAGAAACGGATTGTACGCCGCACGGCGGTAGGGGCCGTCCTTCATAAGCAGGTCGAGCGCCAGAGTTCCGATGTCGTCTGCGGTGGCCTCGATGGTCGTGTCGAGGTTCTCGTACATGACCTTCACATAGGTCCCGCACTCGTCGCAGGTTTCAGCCTTGATCGTCCCATTAGCGCCGTCGATCTCCTGATAACCAACTCCCTTGGTTGAGCCACAAGAGCAGCAGCGGATACGGACGAAATTCCACTGCGTCGCGCACATGGAGCAAACGCAGTAGCGATTGCCATGCGCATTTGCGCGGTCGACTATGATCGAAGCGACCGGAGCCCCACCGCATGCCGGGCAGACACCGTCGCCCACTGGCGAAAGCGCGCTTGGATCAAGCCCCGCCGCCAGCGTCGCCAAATGCACCTGAAGGCCGGCTGCTACGAGGGCATGTTCAGCAAGCTCATCGACCAGAGACCCGCCCTCAAGCACGCTGCGCTGCCATGCTTGGGTCTCTTCCTTTGCCGCGTGGCGCACGCGGTGAAGCGCGGTCACTGCAGCCACGGGCATAACGAAGTGTTCCAGCCTATCGAGGAACTGGTGCAGGGTCGAAATGATCGTCGCGTCGGAAGCAAGCCTTACTCGATCGATCGGCGGCATCCCGAAGGTGCTCGCGCGCCGAGCTGCCATGACGTCTGTCGGCGCCCAGCCTTGGCTCAAAACAGTCTCTGACTGGGCCTGTGCGATATCCGCGACGAAGTCGAGATAGAGCTTCATCGGGCTGACGCCCCCATAGGTCCTAAGCCGCTGCGCCCGATCTGAGAAAAGGGATCTCGGATCAGGAACGATCGCGAATGTCGGTGCGGACACGTCTCCGATCGCGGTCGGATCTGGCCTCAGCGCGTCCAGGTCGAATCTCGGTCCACGAAGCATGTGTTTAGGCCTGCGAGCGGGAGTGCGGGATTGAAGGATCGGCCGACGCCGGGAGTGCGGACGCCACGTCCTTCGCCTCGCGCTGCTCAACCAGCTGCTTGAGCCACAGGCGGTGATGGCGCCACGCCCAGCCGCCGGTGACCACGCCCTTGGTCATGGCTCCAAATGTGCCCTTCACCCAGAAGGCAGCGTAGACGTGAATAATCCAGACGCAGATCGCGAACACCGCGACCGATGCGTGAATGAGCACGGCGAAGCGCTGCAACTCGATCGAGACGAAGCCCGAGAAATACTGGTCCCAGATCACCACTCCGGTGCTGACCAGCACCATGATGAGAGCCGACATCGACCAGAAAACGAACTTCTGGCCGGCGTTGTATTTCCCGAGTTCGGGAAGCGTTTCGTCGCGGTTCGAAACCACGTCGATGATCTTCTTCAGCCACACGCCGTCGGCGATCGTCGGCAGGTTCGCGCGCCAGAATCGGACAAAGAGCAGGAAGAAGGAAACGACGAGAACGAGCCCGATCCAGGGATGAATCATCCGCGTCATCTGCCCACCACCGAACAGGGCGGTCAGAAAGAACAGCTTCGGTGTGAAGAGCGCCATCCCCGAGATCGCCAGCAGCGCCAGGCTTACGGCCGTGACCCAATGATTGAGTCGCACTAGGCCGCCATATCTTCGGACGCGGATTGGAAAGTCGTCGGTCACTGTGTCGCCGGACTGAGCTGTTCCTCGGGAGCCAACCTTCTCCACGGCGCTCATGCTCTTGCATCCTCACCGCCACTGACGCGCCGGCTGCGCAGGCGCTCCGCGTTCTCCTCGTCTTCCTCGGTGACCCTGTTCCCGCCGATGACGGCGTAGTGCACGAGCCCGGCGACCGCCGACGCGCCCATAAGCGCCATTCCGAGATATTTGGTGACGCCCTTCCAGACCTGGACAACGGCCGAGATACTGGGATTGTCCGGAAGGCCTGCATAGAGCGACGGTCGGTCCGCGTGATGGAGCACGTACATCACGTGGGTGCCTCCGACGCCCGGCGGATCGTAGAGGCCGGCATGCTCGAATCCGCGGGACTTCAGGTCCTTGATCCGGAAGTCAGCCCAGCCCTTCATTTCCTCCTTGGTGCCGAAGACGATCGCCTGTGTCGGACAAGCCTTCTGGCAGGCAGGCCCCTGGCCGACCGCGACACGGTCGGAGCAGAGCGTGCACTTGTAGGCCTTGTGGTCGACCTTGGAGATGCGAGGGATGTTGAAGGGGCAGCCCTTGATGCAATAGCCGCACCCGATGCAGTTATCGTGGATGAAGTCCACGATGCCGTTCGAATACTGGACAATCGCGCCTGGCGACGGGCAGGCTTTCAGGCATCCAGGATCGGCGCAGTGCATGCAGCCGTCTTTCCGGATCAGCCATTCGAGATGGCCGGTCTCGGGGTTGTCCCATTCGGTGAACCGCATCAGCGTGAAGCTGTTGGGCGTCAGGTCCATGGGGTTCTCGTAGACCCCGTGATTGACGCCAATCTCCTCGTGAAGATTGTTCCACTCGAGGCAAGCCGACTGGCAGGCCTTGCAGCCGATGCACTTCGTGACGTCGATGAGCTTCGCGACCTCGGTCAGGCGCTGCGCCGGCGGCTTTATTTCTGACGCCGAACGCCGGACGAGGTCCTTTTCGCTGAAGCGCGCCTTGGCGGCTTCGGGCTTGACGGACGGATTGGGGATTGGCGGAAACAAGCTACGCCTCCTATGCCACCGGGCCCGTCGAGGCCTCGATGTTGACCATGAAGGCCTTGAACTCCGGGGTTTCCATGTTGGCGTCGCCCACGAACGGCGTGAGCACGTTCGCAGGGAAGCCCTTTCTGGCTGCGCCGACGAAGCCCCAATGGATCGGAACGCCGACCACGTGGACGATCCTGCCGTCGCAGAGCATCGGCTTGATGCGCTTCGTCACCACCGCCTTGGCGAACAGCCCGCCGCGTTTGGACCAGACACGCACCCAATCGCCCTTGGCGATCCCCTTCTCCTCAGCGAGTTCGACCGAGATCTCGACGAAAGATTCTGGCTGGAGGACTGAGTTCACATGGTTGTTTTTGGTCCAGTAGTGGAAGTGCTCGGTGAGCCGGTAGGTCGTGGCCGCGTAGGGGAAATCGGCGCTGCCTATGTCCGCCAACTGCTTCCAATCGTCTTCGAACACGCGCGCGACGGGGTTACCGCGCACCTTTGGGGCAACGAGGTTGGCGACAGGGCTCTCGAACGGCTCGTAGTGCGATGGGAAGGGTCCGTCGCGTAGTAGCTGACGAGCGAACAGACGGCCGACACCCTCCGCATTCAGGATGAACGGCCCGACATCACGCGGCTTGGCCGTCGGCGAAATGTCGGGGACGTCGTAGCCAGTCCACTTCGCGCCGTCCCACTCCAGAAGCTTGCGCGACGCGTCCCAGGGCTTGCCGTCGAGATCGCACGAGGCGCGGTTGTAGATGATCCGCCGGTTGGCCGGCCACGCGAAGGTCCAGTTCAGGTACATCCCCGCGCCGTCTGGATCAGAGTTGTCCCGGCGGGCCATCATGTTGCCTGCCTCGGTGAAGCTTCCCGAGTAAACCCAGCAGCCACCGACGACGCCGCCGTCATCGCGGTACTCACCGAAACCGGAGAGCTGCTTCCCCTGCTGCAGAGTCATCCGCGACGGATTAGCGGGATCGACCACCTCGGAGACGAGGTAGCCGTTCATCTCCTTGGTGAGCTCTTCCGGGGTCGGTTCCTCAGCATCGGCATAAGGCCAGTAGAGATTGAGGATCGGGTCCGGGAAGGCGCCGCCTTCCTTCCGATAGAGCTCCCGTAGACGCACGAAGATCTGCGCCATGATCCAGGTGTCGGTGCGGGCGGAGCCGGGAGGCGAGCCGCCGGGCCAGTGCCACTGCATCCACCGCCCCGAATTGACGAGCGAACCCTCGTCTTCCGCGAAGCACGTCGTGGGAAGCTGGAGAACTTCGGTCTCGATCTCGACGGTGTTCACTTCGTTGTAGACGCCATGGTTCTCCCAGAACCGAGCCGTCTCGGTTTGAAGGGGGTCCATGACGACGAGCATCTTCAGCTTCGAGAGCCCCTCGACGAGCTTGGCTCGGTTGGGGAACGCCTGCATTGGATTGAACCCCTGACAGAAGTAGAGGTTCATCTTCCCCTTCTGCATCAGTTCGAAGGCGCGCAGTATGTCGTAGTTCGCGACATCAAGTTTCGGGAGATAATCGAACGCCCAGTCGTTGTCGGCTCGCGCCGCAGCGCCGTACATCGCGCGCATGAAGCTGACGAAGAACTTTCGATAGTTCTGCCAGTAGCTCGTCTGGCCTGGACGAAGCGGCTTGAAAGCGCGCGTCGACATGTACCGATTGAAGGTCGTCTCGCCATCGAGCGGCAGGTTCATGTAGCCCGGCAGCATGTTCGACATCAGCCCGATGTCGGTGAGGCCCTGGATGTTGGAGTGACCACGCAGGGCATTCATGCCGCCGCCGCGGACGCCGATATTGCCGAGGATCAGCTGCAACATCGCCATCGTGCGGATGTTCTGCGCGCCCTTCGAATGCTGGGTCCAGCCGAGGGCGTACATCGACGTCATCGCCTTGGCGGGCGATGACGTCTCGCTGATCATCCGGGCGACGGTGAGGAACTTGTCCTTTGGAGTTCCGCAGATGCGCTCTACCAGTTCGGGCGTGTATGCGGCGACGTGCGCCTTCAGGAGGCTCCAGACGCATCGTGGGTGCTGAAGCGTCTCATCGACGACCGCATAGCCATCTGGCCCGATCTGGTATTCCCACGTCGACCTATCGTAGTCGCGCTTGCTTTCATCATAGCCCGTGAACAGGCCGTCCTCGTACTCGAAGCCTTCCTGGACGAGGTAGGACGCGTTGGTGAACGCGCGCGTGTAGTCCCACTGCACCTTGTCGTTGGCGATGCAGTAGTTGATCACGCCTAGCAGGAAGGCGATGTCGGTACCCTGCCGGATCGGCGCATAATAGTCCGCTACCGACGCCGAGCGGGTGAAGCGCGGGTCCACCACGATCAGTTTCGCGCCACGATTGGCCTTCGCCTCGGTGACCCACTTGAAACCGCAAGGATGGGCCTCGGCAGCATTGCCGCCCATGATGACGACGAGATCGGTGTTCTTGATGTCCGTCCAGGGGTTCGTCATGGCTCCGCGACCGAATGTTGGGGCGAGACTCGCCACCGTCGGTCCGTGTCAGACGCGCGCCTGGTTATCGAACGCCAGAATTCCTGTGCTACGAACAACCTTGTAGGTCGCGTAAGCCGTCTCGTTTGTCGTGGCGGAGGCTGCCAGGAAACCGGTCGTCAGCCAGCGATTGACCGTAATGCCCGCCTCGTTCTTCTCGATGAAGTTGGCGTCGCGGTCGTCCTTGAGCGCCCGCGCGATCTTGTCTAGCGCGGAGTCCCATGAGATCGGCTCGAAGCGATCCGACCCCGGTCGCCTGACCATCGGCTGGGTCAGCCGTGTCTCGGACTTTACGATGTCGCGCAGGGCGGCGCCCTTTGGGCACAGGGTGCCTCGATTTGTCGGATGATCCGCATCGCCTTCGATGTGGACGATGTCGGCCTTCTCGCCTTTGCGGCGATCGCCCTTCGCGTAGACGATGATGCCGCACGCGACGGAACAGTAGGTGCAGGTGTTGCGTGTCTCGGTGGTGTTGGTGAGGTGGAAGGGTTTGACAGCCGCAGCCACAGCGGCCTCAGCCTCCGAAAACCCGAAGGCTTCCAAGCTCGTCGCAGCGGCTGCCGCAGCCGAACCCGCCAGGAACCCTCTTCGCGAAATTGGTGTCATCGGCGCATCCGCTCGTGAAGACGTAAAACGTTTCCGTCCCGGAGCCACCAATCGAAGTTTTGGCGTAACCCACTGCGGAGACGAGTGTTTTCGCCTTCATTTTCTCGAACACCTCCAAGTCAGGCAATTCACACACAGGGCTTCGGCGCCCCTCTGAACGAATGCCCTTGGCGATACCTTGGTATGGGGACCGAACACTCCGGCTGGCGCTGGCGGCGACCGCGCCTTGGCTTCTTTCGCAATCCATCGATAGCGGGTAGCGCTTGAGGGTCAGCTTTGCCGCGCTTCCGCAAAGTCGACTTCACTCACCAGTCGCCTGGCGACTTCATGCGAAATCTCGTGAGTGCGAGCCAGCCTGTAGAGCGCGTCCCGCTCCGCCCGGTAGCCGATCAAGCGGAGTTCGCGCTCGATCTTGTCGAACGTCTTCAGCATTGCGGCCTCGTCGCCGGTCTTGCTGCCCCGATCGATCCTGCCTCGATAGTCCGCCATCAGCGTCGCCGAGGCCCCAGCGTATGCCTCCGCTTTCCCGGTAGTGACGCTGAAACGCTCCAGAGCTCCAGCGATAGCAGCAATCGCTGCGTCGGCGGCTACGGTTCGTGCGTGATCCTCCGTGCGCTGCTGGGAGGGTTCAGGCGGCAGGCGCAGGTTCTTGAGAAGTTTCGGCAGACCGACGCTCGCCGCGACCAGGGACACGATGATGACGCCGGCGGCGAGCAAGATCGCCAGATCTCGAGACGGAAACGGAGCCCCGCTGGCGGTCGCCAGCGGGAGCGTCATCACGCCCGCAAGCGTGACCGCACCGCGGACGCCAGCCAAGGACGCGACCAACACCAATCGTGGATTTGGATGCCGGTGTCGACGCAGATCCTCTGCTCGACTGTAGAAGAACAGCTGCATCGATATGTAGACCCATACGATGCGGAGCGACACCAAAGCCGCGTAGACCGTCAAGACGATCGCGCTCAGCTCGATCGCGCCTAGAAAACCATCGCCCCCTACGATCGAAGACGCTCCTTTCATGATCTTCGGAAGCTGCTCTCCAAGGAGAACGAAGACCATGCCGTTGGCGGCAAACTGAATCGCGTCCCACACGGCGGATCTGCGCAGGCGTGTCAGCGCAAGAACGACGCCGGTCTGCTCGACGTAGCTCATGGTCACCCCTGCAGCGACAGCTGCGAGAATGCCGGAGCAGCCAAGTCGTTCCGCGACGAGGTACGCGCCAAACGGGATGAGCAAACTGATCAGGATTTCAGAACCTGCCTCTTCGCCCAGCCGAAGGACCGCAGCCCATTTGACTCTTGTCACCACCAGCGTGACGACGACGCCAATGCCCAAGCCGCCTGACGCCAGCCACACGAAGTCACCGATCGCGTCGCCAAGCGAGAAGCCGCCGGTAAGGACCGCCGCTACCGCAAACCGCATGCAGACGAGGCCAGACGCGTCGTTGAGGAGGGCCTCCCCCTCGAGAATGTGCATGAGCCGTTCCGGGATCTTCGCTCGTGCGGAGATCGCGGCGACGGCCACGGGATCCGTCGGCGAAATGACGGCCGCCAAAGCAAACGCCACGCCCAGCGGCATCGCGGGCGCGAGCCAGTTCAGGAGATAGCCGACCCCGAACACGGTCAGAGCCACCAGTCCGAGGGCGAGACCCAGGATGACCGATCGGTAGCGTACAACGTCGTCTTTCGAGATCCGCCACCCATCGAGAAAAAGTAACGGCGGCAGAAAGAGCAGAAAGAACAGCTCTGGATCGATGGACAACCCCATCCCCAGAAAGCCGTCGATCGCGACGCCGATCCCAACTTGAACCAGCGGTAGCGGGAATAACCCAGCGCGGATCCGCGCGACGAAACCACTGACGACAACTGCGCCGAGCAAAAGGAGCACAGCTGTGACGGTTTCCATCACCTGACCTCGTCGCGACAGCCGCGGGCGTTTCAACCAGCGCTGCGGTTGGCTCAATGGAAAATGCGGGCGACCGTGGTTCCGATCGCCCGCCAACGCGAGACGTTCCGATGGGGCAGCGCCTTGTCAGCGGCGCGTGGTTTCGTAGAGAAACCACACCCGACGCTCCGCCTCGTCGATCCAGTTTTCGATCAGGCTCGCGGTGGCGACATCTTGATTGGCGCCGCATAGTTCGTGGGCCGCCATGAAGCTCGTGACCAGCTTCAGATTGTCTTCCCGAAGCTCGCTCAGCATGTCCTCAGGCGTGACGTAGTCGGCGTCGTTGTCCAAGACACGAGTGATGCGTGCGGCCTGTCCGATCGAGCGAAGCGTCGAGCCGCCGATCTTTCGAACTCGTTCCGCGATTGCGTCGGAAGCAGCGAAGATCTCTGTCGCCTGCTCATCGAGAAGCAGGTGGTAGTCGCGAAAATTTGGACCGGATACGTGCCAGTGGAAGCTCTTAGTTTTGACGTAGAGCGCGAAGATATCCGCGAGCAAGGTGGTCAGTGCGGCGGAAATGTCTCGCTGCGCCTCGGCCCCAAGTCTCGTGGGTGTGTCGAGCGCCGCGCGGCGCCGTGAGATTGCGATGCTATTGGACATGACAGGTCTCTTCCTCCGAAGCCGAGTTCAGGGAAGTTTGTTGGCGGCGATGCGGCTCCGCCATCCAACTGAGAGATCTCTGAGCTAGCCCGTAGGTTGGGCTGATCTATACGCGCGGATGAGAGACCATCTGCGCTGTCTTGGCATGGCCAATCCTGTTTACTGATCGGAGTCTCGCTTGGGCCGAGGGCTACGTGCCAACCTTCGTATAGGCAGAACAGAACCAAGGTATCTCTCTCGCCTACGACTGTGGGGTTCTTTTTGCCGACGCCGAGGCTCAGATTTGGCGGACTGGTCGCGGCCGTCCTGACGGCTCAGCGCCCCAATCAGACGGTCGGGCGAAGGGGTCGATCGTCGAGCCACTGGAGGCCCCGAAGATGTCTCGTCGAATTTCGCTCCCGGTCATTCCCGCAGCCTTCTTTGGGATGGTGCTCGGACTCGCCGGTCTCAGCACTTCATGGCGCGTCGCACACACTGTCTGGGGGCTGCCCGCAATCGTCGGCGAGATTTTGGCAGCAATCGCGATCGTGGTCTGGGCTGTCGTAGCTATCCTTTACGCCGCAAAGTGGCTGGCGGCCCGCAGTGACGCGGTGACGGAAGCCTTCCACCCGGTGCAGTGTTGCTTCATCGGACTGGCGGGTGTCGCAACGATGCTCGTGGCTGGACTGCTTAAGCCCTATGCCTTTGGCTTGGCGGCGACCACGTTCATTCTTGGGGCAACCTGGACTGTGGCTTTCGCGGTCTGGCGCACCGGTGAGCTCTGGAAGGGCGGGCGCGAAAAGGCGGCGTCGACGCCCGTGCTATACCTCCCGACCGTCGCAGGCGGCTTTGTGGCGGCGACGATTGCGTCAGCCTTTGGTCATCTCGACTGGGGCCAGCTTGCGCTCGGCGCGGCCACCTTCTCATGGCTGGCGATCGAGTCTGTGATTGTCCATCGGTTCTTCACGGCGGCTGAAATGCCCGTGCCGCTGAGGCCGACAATGGGCGTTCAGCTAGCGCCCGGCCCCGTGGGCGCGGTGGCGTTCATCTCAGCCTATCCTGGTGACCCGACGTTCTTTGCTCACGCCCTCATCGGGTATGGACTTCTGCAGGCGCTCGTTCTCATTCGGTTGATGTCGTGGATCCGCGAGGGCGGGTTCTCCGCCTCGTTCTGGGCGTTCACCTTCGGCGCGACCGCACTCTCGACCGCGCCTCTTCTGCTGCTTGCCCGCGGCGAGAGCGGCATGATCAGCTGGATCGCGCCCGTGACCTTCGCCGCGGCGAACGTCCTTGTAGTCGCAGTCGCGATTGGCACGATCCGCCTTGCGATCCAGGGGAAACTGGTGGCCAAGAGCGTGTCGCTGGGTAAGCCTCCGCTGACCTCCATCCCGACCTAATCATCGACGACCCGCACCAAGCCGACAGGTCACAGAGCCAGAAGCTTTGGTTTGGCCTGAAGGCTGTCCAGCAGCGCCGAAACGTTTCTTCGAGAGTCCGCGACGATGAGCATGATCGACGCCCGGAGGCATCAATTCTTTCCTGTTCTGACTTCGTCGCAGTTGGCGGTGGTCAAAAGGTTCGCCAGTTCCGGCGAACAGAGATTCGCTGCGGGTGAGCCGGTTTTCAACATAGGCTCCGCGGCTCCGGTGTGGGTCATATTGGAGGGATCGATTGATCTGATCCGCCGCGACGGCCTCGGCCGCGAAGAACCGATCACCACTCAGTCGGCCGGGCAGTTCACCGGTGAGGTCAGTCAGCTTGCAGGCCGTCCGGCGTTGGCGCTGGGCAAGGCTGGCAAGGACGGTTGCCTGGCATTTGCGCTCGATCCGGCGCATTTGCGCGCGTTGCTGATCGGTTCGGCTGAGATCGGCGAAATCGTCATGAGGGCGCTCATCCTTCGGCGCGTGGGCCTGATCGAAGGCGGCGTCGCCGGATCAGTTCTGCTTGGCAAACCTGGAGAAGCGAACCTTGTTCGGCTCCAAGGCTTTCTCGGCCGCAACGGTTATCCGCAAACACTTATCAACGCCGGCGATCCATCCGAGGGGCGCGCGATCGTCGAACGCTTGGGCATTGCTCCAGAGGATCTCCCGGTGCTGGTGTGCCCAACCGGAACCGTGCTGAAGTGTCCGTCAAACGCCGAAGCCGCCCTGTGCCTTGGCATGACGCCGACGCTCGACCCCGATCGCATCTACGACGTGGCAGTCGTTGGGGCCGGGCCCGCAGGTCTGGCGACGGCGGTCTACGCAGCATCGGAGGGGCTGTCTGTACTGGTCCTTGACGCCCGCGCGATCGGGGGCCAAGCCGGTGCCTCCTCCCGGATCGAGAACTACCTCGGATTCCCGACTGGCATCTCTGGGCAAGCACTCGCCGGACGCGCCTACAATCAGGCTCAGAAATTCGGCGCCGAACTCGCCATTCCCACCGAGGTGACGGCTCTCAAATGCAACTACCCTTCCTTTGGCTATCATAGTCTCGACCTGTCTACCGGCGATCCTGTGCAGGCGCGGACTGTGGTGGTGGCCTCGGGCGCTCGGTACCGCCGGCCGCAGATCAAGAACCTTGAGTTTTTTGAGGGCTCAGGCGTGTCCTATTGGGCTTCCCCGGTCGAGGCGAAGCTGTGCGAAGGCGAAGAGGTCATTCTGGTCGGAGGCGGCAATTCCGCCGGCCAGGCTGCGGTCTTCCTAGCGTCACGCGTGAAACGCCTGCATCTCGTCGTGCGTGGGAATGGCCTCGCCGCCTCGATGTCTCGCTATCTCATTGACCGCATCTCGGCTCTGGAGAACGTCGAACTGCACACCCGCACCGAGGTCACCGAAATCACCGGTGCTGCAGACGGCGGGTTGACCTGCGCGGTTCTCAAGAACCGAGAAAGCGGGGCTGTCTGGACGCAGACCCTTCGGCACCTTTTCCTGTTTGTCGGCGCGGATCCGAATACGGGGTGGCTCACAGATTGCGTCGAACTTGACGCAAAGGGTTTCGTGACGACAGGCGAAACCCGGGGAGAGACCGGTGGCCGAACAGCCTCCCTTGAGACGTCTCGCTCCGGCGTCTTCGCGATTGGCGACGTTCGCGCCGGATCCACCAAGCGGGTTGCCGCGGCGGTCGGTGAGGGCGCCGCGGTGGTCGCGCAGATCCACGCCCATCTCTCGGCTCATCCGGCGGATGCCGTGCTCCCCTACGTTCGGCGCGCCTGATCGACCATCCCTGCCCGCAACGTCGCGGCGACCTTGACGGACTTCGAGGTCAAAACGACCGTTCTCTCCGGATCCGCAAGGCGTCGGAGCCAGCGCATGACATTGAGGGGCGTGTGAAGCCGATCCTCGCCAATGCGAGGTTGTGCTGGGCGCGCCGTGCAGTTTCGGGGCCTGCCGCGATCCCTCACATCGCCTGATGCGTCGTCATCATGCCGCCGCCAGTCGTCTCCGCCGAAACGCTGCCCTGCCGTTCTCGGAGGAGGCGAAAGGCGGAGCCCAATTGGGGAGGGATCCCGCGCCTCCAGGATTGGCCCATTAACGTGCTTGAGCGCCCGGGACGCGTCTCAGGACACATGACGCCGCACGCAAGCGCTGACGGCGTCCGCAGTTCTACGCGTCGATCGCCAGACGCCGCGCCAGTCGGCGCCGCGCTCTGGCGATCGTGCCGCGTCGGTCAGTTCCGCTGTCTCACGAGAACCGGATGTCGCTGATGTCGATCGAAACCATGAGCATCTCGGGGATGGGATGGCGATCAGGGCTTCGCGTGTGGGCTCGACGCTTTGTCGGCACCGAAAACCCGTCCGCCTTCACGTAATCGGAGACCAGCTGAGCTGCCCCGAAACCGCCGGCGACGTTCACGTTGTAGTCGTGACGACGGAGCATCAGATCTTCGCCGAAAAAGAAGTCATGGACGTAATTGTGAGTGTCGATCGAGCTGGGGAACTCAGCGCGAAGCACACGCCAGGTCTCCGCTCCCTCCTGCCAGGGTTCGACTTCTGTGATCCTTACGCCTTCCTCGGCGAGAAGAAATGGCACGGTGAAATAAGTCCAGAACGCTTCTCCGCTGAAATAGGTCAGATGCAGCGGATCCCACGGCGAATGCATCTGGTGGCCCGCGAAGGCTTCCCGGGGGGAGCTCCTTTCGGCGACGACGTCGCCTGACGTCGTTTCGATCGCTACGCGCTCAGGCGTGAAAACGAACATTTGGTTGGAGGCGCCAATGTTCGAGAGCGTGACCCGAGGTTTATGAAGCCAGACTGTCAACGTCCTGGACAGAGTGTCCTGGGGCATTCCCTTGAAGCGGAAAAAGCCTCCGCCGTTGACGACGGTCGCTTCGACCTTGTCATGGGCGCTCCAGAGATCGAAGCCACCGTGGGCCTGTATAATCTTTTCGAGCAATTCATTCATAGCAAACCTCCTTCGTGCATGTGACACGCCCCCGCAAAGCAGGGGCGCCCACCGTGATGCTTTTGGGTCTTTAGGTGATGGGTTGTATTCGATGACTTGGAGACGAGATCAGTTCGCCGCCGCCTCTTCGATGATCTGCGCGACCTCATGCGGATGGGAGACCATCAGCGCGTGCGATCCGCCTTCAACTCTCACTGCCTTGTGAGCTTTCGAACGCTCAGCCATGAAGGCCATGGCCGCAGGCGGGATGTTCTTGTCGGCCGAGCCGTAGATCCACCAGTTTGGGATGGTCTTCCAGGCGGCGAGCTTCGTCGGCTCCTCAAGGGCTGCTTTCGCAACAGGCCGCTGGGTCGTCGCCATCGTCGCCGCAGTCGACGCAGGCACGTCTGCGGCAAACTGAGCGTGAAACTTGGTCTTCAGGACAAAAAGATCGGTCCCACCGTCCGACGTCGAGACAGTGTGGAGCGTGTCACCCAGGGTTGATCCGGGAAACTTGCCGGTCAATCCAAGCGCAGACTCGCCGACATCGGGCGCGAAGGCTGAGACGTATACCAACGCCTTCACATTCGACGTTCCTGCCGCCGCGTCCGTGATCACTGGACCGCCGTATGAGTGGCCCACCAGAACCACGGGCCCTGGAACCGACTTGACCAGTGCTCCCACGGACGCCGCGTCGCCCGCGACGCTGCGCAGCGGGTTGGCCGCCGCAATGACGGGATAGCCGTGTCCTTCGAGTTCCGCGATGACGCCGCTCCAGCTGCCGCTTTCGGCGAACGCGCCATGGACAAGAACAATGGTCGGCTTGTCTTTGGCGTAGCCAACGCCGCTGGTCAGAGCAGCCAATGCTGCGCCAGCCGCAACGATCGATTTGCGCATTGAGATCCCCACTTGGTCCACGAAGCGCACATCGCTTCTTGGCAAAAAGTTAGATCTCGTATGCAGTCCGGTTAAGGCAAATCTTCGCTTAAGCGAACATATACGTGGGTCTAGGTAGTGACATGCGAATTCTAGACTTCCGTTATTTCATCGTTTGAAATTCGTGGAGACGAGTTCCATGACCTCGTCGCCGCGGCCATTGATGATCGCCTTCAGCATGTAAAGGCTGAAGCCCTTGGCTTGCTCAATCTCGATCTTGGGCGGCATCGACAGTTCGGTGCGCGCGGTGTGGACGTCGACCAGGGCTGGGCCGTCATGGGCGAAGGCGCCCTTCAGCGCGTCCTCCAGCTGCTCGGAGCTCGTGACACGAAACCCCTTGATCCCCGCGCTTTGCGCGAGCGCGGCGAAGTCGGGATTTTCGAGCGCGACATTGGTGTCGAGATAGCCGGCCGCCTTCATCTCCATCTCGACGAAGCCGAGCGTGCCGTTGTTGAACACCACGATCTTGATCGGCAGTTTCAGCTGCTTGGCGGTCAGCAGGTCGCCCATCAGCATGGCGAAGCCGCCGTCGCCCGACATCGAGACCACCTGCCGGTCCGGAAAGGCGCCCTGAGCGCCGAGCGCCTGCGGCATGGCGTTCGCCATCGAGCCGTGGCGGAACGAGCCGATGATGCGGCGCTTGCCGTTCATGGTGAGGTAGCGCGCCGCCCAGACCGACGGGGTGCCGACGTCGACGGTGAAGACCGCGTCCTCCGCCGCGAGCGCGTCGATCGTCTTGGCCACGAACTGCGGGTGCAGCGGCTTGCCTTTGGCGGCCGACGTCGCGAGATCGTCGAGCCCCTTGCGGGCCTCGGCGTAGTGTTTGCGCGCGGTGTCGACGAAGCCGCGGCCGCGCCCGGCTTTGATCTTGGGCAGCAACTCGCCGATCGTCGCCTTCACGTCGCCGACGATCCCGAGCGCGAGCTGCGCCCGCCGCCCGAGCGCGCCGGGATTGCGGTCGACCTGAACGATCTTCGCCTTGGGCGGATAGAAGTTGCGGTACGGAAAGTCGGTGCCGAGCATCAGCAGCGTGTCGCACGACATCATGGCGTGATAGCCGGACGAGAAGCCGATCAGCCCGGTCATACCGACGTCGAACGGGTTGTCGTACTCGACGAACTCCTTGCCGCGGAACGCGTGGACGATCGGGCTCCCAAGCGCGTCGGCGAGCGCCACGACCTCGTCATGGGCGCCGGCGCAGCCTGCGCCGCAGAGCAGGGTCACGGCGGACGAGCCGTCCAGAAGCTCGGCAAGCGCATCGACGTCCGCCAGGTTTGGTAACAGGCGCGGCTCGGAAAGCTTCGACCAGTCGGAGCGCGCCGCCCCTGGCGCTGGCTTCAGCGCGATGTCGCCCGGGATGACCAGCACCGCGACGCCCTTCTGGCCGATCGCGGTCCGCATCGCGCGATGCAGGATCTCCGGCATCTGCCGGGGGTCCTGCACCATTTCGCAGAAATGGCTGCACTCGCGGAACAGCTCGGTCGGCCGCGTCTCCTGAAAGTATTCCAGTCCGATCTCGCTCGAGGGGATGTGGGCCGCGATCGCCAGCACCGGCACGTGGTTGCGGTGGCAGTCATAGAGCCCGTTGATGAGATGCAAGTTGCCGGGTCCGCAGCTTCCCGCGCAGACCGCGAGCTCGCCGGTGAGCGCTGCCTCGGCGCCGGCCGCGAAGGCCGCGACCTCCTCGTGCCGGACATGCATCCAGTCGATCGACTTCAGCCGCCGAAGGCTGTCGTTCATGGCGTTCAGGCTGTCGCCGGTGACGCCCCAGATGCGTTTGACGCCGGCGTTCGCCAATGTCTTGACCAGAAGGTCGGCGATCGTCTGGGCCATTCCGCATCTCCGTGAATCGTGGCTGAGGCTGGCGCGTAACTGCGTCACGCCTCTCGAAAGGAAATGCACCGGCGGCCGCCAGGGGCGCCGCCAGCGCCGCTGTTCGTCAGTGCGCCTGACCCGGCTTGGCGGCCGAAGGTCGCCTGGCGAACAACACGGAAATTGCGGCGAGCGCCAGCAGCGCGCCGACGACCGCGAAGGCGTCACCGAAGCCGAGGATGAGCGCCTGCTTCCGGACGATTTGGCCGATCGTCACAATCGCCTTTCCGGTCGCCGCCGCATGATCGCTATCCCCGTGGGACATGAAATATGCGCTCAGTTGATCGATGCGCTGCCGGACTTCCTCCCGCCCGATGTTCACCGACTGTCCGATGACGTTGGAGTGATACTGCTCGCGCTTGGTGATGACGGTCGCGAGCGCTGCAGTGCCTACTGCGCCGCCGAGATTGCGCAGCATGTTTGAAAGCCCTGACGCCGCGCCCGCATCCTTCGGCGCTATGCCGCCGGTTGTGATCGCGCTGATCGGAGTGATGACCAGGGCTTGCCCGACAGCGCGTATGATGTTCGGGATCAGGAACTCGTCGCCCGAATTGTCTGCTGAAAGCTGGACGTTCATGAAGCAGCTAAGCGCGAACAGCGCAAGGCCGACAAACGCGATCGCCCGCACGTCGAAATGCTTCATCATCAGCGGAATGAACGGGATGATCAGGAGTTGCGGCAGGCCAGTCCACGCCAGGACGAGCCCGATCTGCTCCGCATTGTAGCGCTGGACCTGCCCCAAATATTGCGGAAGCAGGTACACCGATCCAAAAAGCGCGAATCCGAGCAGCGTGTTCGAGACGACGCCGACCGCGAAGTTGCGCTGCCTGAGTAGCCTGAGATTGACGAGCGGCTTGCTCACCGTGAACTCGATCACGATGAAAGCTGAGAGAAAGACCGCCGCAACGACGGCGAGCCGGAAGATAAACGGCGATGCAAACCAGTCGTCCTTGTTGCCCTCCTCCAAGACGGTCTGGAGCGCCGACAAGCCGATCGCCATTGTGACGATGCCGAGCCAGTCGCCTTCCCTAAGCAGTTCCAAGCGCATCGGCGACCGGTCGAGGGTGGCGAACAGCGCGACGATCATCACCAGGCTGGGGGCCGCGTTCACATAGAAGATCGATTGCCAGCCATAGTTCTCGGTCATGTAGCCGCCGATCGTCGGCCCGATCGCGGGCGCGAAGGTTACGGCAAGTGCGAACATCGCAAGCCCGATCGGCTGCTGGCCCTTCGGCAGTCTGGTCAGGATCATCGTGAAGGCCATCGGGATAAGCACGCCGCCCGCAAAGCCCTGAAGGCCCCTCAGTGCGATCATGGTCCCGAGGTCGTGCGCAAAAGCGCAGGCGATCGAGAACAGCGGAAACAGGATTGCATTCGTCAGCATGTAGCGGCGGAACGAGAAGACCCTGCTCAGATAGTCGGTCAGCGGGATGACGACGATCTCGCCGATTAGATAAGAGGTCGAGATCCAGGCGCCGTTGTCGATGCCGGTGCCGATGCCGCCCTCGATGTCGAGCAGCGACGCGTTGGTGATCTGGATGTTGAGGATCGCCATGAACGCGCCGATCATCGCGGCCGAGACCGCGATCCATTCCCGGACGCTGGCGGTCTCGCGAACGGGCGGCGCGTCGAAGGTGGCGGAGGCTGCGGACATCGCCGGAGCGCTCAATTCGGCGCCGTGGCGCGCGCGGACGGTCGCGCCGACACGTCGATGCTGGGTTCGACCGACATGCCTGGCCGGAGCTCGCCCGACGCCCGCGCGTCGTCGTCGAGCGCGATGCGGACCGGAATGCGCTGGACGACCTTCGTGAAGTTGCCAGTCGCATTGTCGGGCGGGAGCAGCGCGAAAGTCTGGCCGCTCGAGGGCGACAGGCTGTCGACGCGCCCCCGGAACACGCGACCGGGGAACATGTCGACCTCGATCTCGACCATCTGTCCCGCGACCACTTCAGTAAGCTGCGTTTCCTTGTAATTCGCGACGACGTACACGGCATGCAGGGGCACGATCGACATCAACTGAGTGCCTGGCTGTACGAATTGCCCGACCCGTAGCGTGCGATTGCCGACCACCCCGTCGGCCGGCGCGACGATGTTCGTGTAACCAAGATTGAGCACGGCCTGACGCTCGACGGCCTCGTCGCGGCCGAGCTTCGCCTGAGCCTGCGCTAGATCGGCCTTGAGCTCATCGATCTGCTTGATTGCGGAAGCCAAGCTCGCAGTGTCCCGCGCGAGGCTCGCCTGAGCGCCCGAGATGCGAGCCGCCGCACTCTGCGCATTTTGCAGTGAGCCGTAGCCGGTCTTGGCGAGATCCGCGTAGCGCTGGTTTTCCTGTCGCGCAAAGATCAGGTTGGACTCGTCGACGGCGACCGTCGCTTTGGCCGCGTCGACCACGGACCGCTGCGTTTCGATCGCCGCCCTCTTGCCAGTAATGACCGCCTTCGAAGTCGCGACATCGAAGCGAGCCTGGTCGAGCGCAGCGAGATAATCGCGATCGTCGATCTTCGCGAGCGCTTGGCCGACTTTGACCGGCTCATTGTCCCCAACGAAGACCTCGACGAGGTGACCGGCAACGCGTGGTGCGATGGCGACGTTGTCCGCCTGAACATAGGCGTCGTCGGTCGAAATGCGGAAGCGGCCGACCGTCCAGTAACGCCAGCCGAACCATGACGCGCCGGCGACGATTGCGACCGCCAGCGTGCCGATGAGGAGCTTGCGCAGCCCTCCTCGGTTCGCCTGTCCGCCCTGTTCACGCTCAGTTGCTTCAGGCTTGTTAGCGCTTGAGATCACCAAGTCGCCGACAGCCTCGCGGCGACCGATCTCGCGCTCTACGTCCAACTGACTTGGGTGCTGCGTCATGCTGCGCCTCACGCATTCCACGCTTAGGTGCGGTGATCAGAAACCCGTCAGGACGCGCCCTTCGCGGCGAGGCGATCGATCACCTCGTCAGCGCTCCATAAGGCGTTGGCGAACCATCTGAAGTTCACGAGCGCGGCGAGATAGGCGTCCCCCTCGGGAAGCTTGCTCCCCGCCGTGGCGTCCCGCACGACAGCGACCTCAAATCCTTTCTCCACGAAGTCGCGGAGATGCGACTCCACACAGAAGTTCGCGGCCATCCCGGCGAGGATGACCTGATCGATCTTCTTCTTCCGAAGCTGGAAAACGACGTCGTTGGTCTGCGGGCCGGCGATCTTGTGCGGCGAGCAGACGATCGTTTTGCCGTCTTCGATGTAGGGCTTGTATTCCGGCATCCAGTCGGCGCCGGAGCCGTCGAACCCTTCAAGCGAGAGGGGGTCTCGACGATCGAACATCCGAAGCTTGTGCATCAGCGTTTCGCCCGTCGCGGCGAAGTCCCACCGATGATCGAACGGGTAGTAGTAGTGCGGGGAGATCACGACCTCGATCCCGGCGCGCTTTGCGGCTTCAAAAACCCGGCCGAGATTCTCGACGGTATTGAGTTCGGTGATGCTTTCTCCGAACGCTCCCCAAGCGGCGCCCTTAGGGCTCAAGAAGTCGATCTGCGGATCGGTTACGACCAGCGCTGTTCGTGGCAGTTCGAGGGTGACGTCGACTTTCGGCAGCGCCGGATCGACCGGATCAAGGTATTTGGCTGGCGTAGAAGCAGCAGGCATCTGAGCGCTCCGTTGAATGCCGGAGCAGTCTTGCGCTCTCTAACAAAATCTAAAATCGCACTTCGGTAATCAAGCAACATACTGTCGTATAGGTGACGGCATATGCATGCATTCAACGCCGTGATCTGGACTAATTTGCTTTCGGAAGAACGAAGTGGAATTTGGCGCCTTCGCCTTTCTCTGAGCTCGCCCAGAGCCGACCACCGTGAGAGGTCACAATCGAACGGCAAATCGCGAGGCCCATGCCCATTCCGTTGGCCTTGGTCGTAAAGAAGGGCCGGAAAAGGTCCTCCAGATCTCCGGAAATGCCCGGCCCGCTGTCGGCGATCACCACCTGAACTCCATCCGCCAACCGGGACGCGGTCAGGGTCGTGACCCGCCGTCCCCTGGTTTCCGACATCGCTTGAGCAGCATTGAGAAGGAGGTTCACCACGACCTGCTGAAGCTCCACTGCGTCGCCGGAAACGGCGGGCAGGTCTCGCGCGATCGCCAACCGAAGCACCACGTTGTGCTGCGAAAGGTCCCGTTCGACCAATCGAGCCGCGTCGTTCAAGACCTCGCGGAGATCCAACGGGGCATGTTCGATCGGCGTCTTGGTGAGGAAGGTTCGGATCCGATGAACTATCGCGCTGGCCCGCTTGCCCTCGGAGACAGCGTGGGTCACCGATGCGATGGCCTCAGGAAGGTCGGGCTCGTCACGATTGAGCCATCGAAGGGCTGCGTTTCCGCTGGTCACGATGGCTGTCAGCGGCTGGTTCACCTCATGCGTGATCGACGCCGTCAGTTCTCCAAGCGTCGCCACTCGAGCGGCATGAGCAAGCTCAGCTTGCGCCGCCAGCATTGCCTCTTGTGCGTGCTTCCGCTCCGAGATGTCGATCATGAATGCGAGCACCGCATCCTCGTCCGAACCGTTCGGAAAGGTTAGACTGAACAGCACCGGAATGGTGCTGCCGTCCGAGCGCAAGATTTCGGTCTCACCCTCGAACGAAGGCGCTCCAGAAGCGAACGCCAGTAATGCGCCCTCAAATGTCCGGTCGGTCGGCGCCAACAGCCGATCGATCGAGCCCAGGCTCGAGGTGTCCGGCGCCTTCCCGAGCATCTGATGCGCCTCGGGGTTCGCAGCTACGATCTGGGGAAACCGCTTGGCTTCAGCGATCATCTCCGGATGCTCGCCGATATGCCGAGCAAGCTCGGCCGTCGTCCTGAAGTCGAACCCGTCGAGCATGCGTCGCAGAGGCGACCAATCCTCTTCGAGCACCCCAATGCGGCTCGTGGCGAACATTCGGCGATAGCGCTGCTCGCTCTTTCGAAGAGCGTCGTTGGCTTTCAGCAGCGATTGGGTCGCCATGACGTTTCGGTAGGCGAGAACGCTCGCAATGCCGATCGCGGCCAGGCTTACGCCAGCCCGCATCAAGGAAGAGCTGGTCGGCGCCGGGCCGTGCGACCAGAGATATGCGACGACCGTCAGCATCACGACGCAGGCGCTTGCTATGAAAAGGTCGTCTGTCAGTCCGGACCGGGCCGCGATTAGCACGACGAGGACGTAGAGAACGGCGACAGCCCCCTCGAGAGGCGTGAATGTGTCGACCACAAAGATCGCGCTGCCGAGTACGAGCGCCATCGCTCGCATCACGACCGGGTTCTCGCGGAATGGGTAGTCATTCCCGCGCTGCGTAGAGGTGGCTTGAACTTGCACGACCGTGGGGCGCTCCGGCGCGGAAATCCCGCAAACCTATTGATGGACGTGCTTGATCAACCGCTCTTCGCAGCTAACCATCGGAAGCAGCATAAAATCCCGCCTTAGATGACGCCTCAAGCATACGCACGTATGAGCGCATTAGGCCGAGCGCCATTCGAACCGAGAATTTACGACGGCCTCCTCTGCTAGCTCAAAGAGGACACGGATCCAGTTCACGAGTTCGAGCAACACATACGTCGGGATAGTTGCGCGCCGTCGGCTGGGACATGACGGTAGCGCCACGGAGGCGCAGCGCCGGACGGCGTATGTGCTTGGCGGCTGTCAGGCGCCTTCCGGCCTCCGTAGACCGAGACGGAACTCAAAGGATCCTGGCGATGCCCCCCAAAAAGACGCCGTCAGCACCTGCAGAGCCCACGGTTATCGTTGTCGATGACGACGAGTCGATCCGTATTGCGATGAGCAGTCTGTTTCGATCGGTAGGCTTGCGGACTGAACTCTTCGAACGGCCCAGCGATCTGATCGAAGCAAAGCTGCCGGACGCGCCGACCTGTCTGGTCCTCGACGTTCGGCTTCCCGGTGTCAGCGGCCTCGACTTTCAAAGCCAGCTCGCCAGCGCTGGTTTCCAGGCTCCGGTGATCTTCATCACTGGATATGGCGACATCCCAATGAGCGTCCGGGCGATGAAGGCTGGGGCCATCGACTTCCTGACCAAACCATTCCGTGATCAGGACATGCTTGACGCAGTCTCGACCGCGATCGAGCGAGACCGCGTGCGCCGCGAGACTGTCCGCGCCCAGGAGGATCTGCGCGCGCGCCATGACACGCTGACCGCTCGCGAGCGAGAGGTGATGACCTTCGTGACACGTGGCTTGATGAACAAGCAGGTGGCCGGGGAACTCGGGCTCAGCGAGATCACCGTCAAAATCCACCGCGGCCATGTCATGCAGAAGATGGCGGCGCGGTCTCTTGCCGACCTCGTTCGTATGGCGGAAGCCCTGGGCGGAGCCGGCGCTGCAACCTATTGATCTGCAGGCCGACGGATCTGCGTCGTCCAAGCGTCGTGCAGATTAGATCCATACCAACGTATGGGGCCTCGCTACGCACGTATTCTTACGCGCACGCCAACTAAGTTCGATCCTCCCCCAGGTCACCAAGGGGGATGACATGTTCGACACGACGGATGTTCAGGCTGCCTTGATCTGGAACGATCGGATGTCGATCCTCGTCGCCAGCAATCCAGGCGCGCCTCGCAAGCACACGACTTGTCGAACTGATCAGCCCGAAAGCCAGCCGGATGCTCTTTCCGGCACCTCAACCCGCAGATCATCGACCCGTCTTCGGGTCGTGACGCGTGCGGCTGCTTGATCGAAGGAACGAGCGCAATGATCACGCTTTCCATCAATGGCGAGAGCCACACCGTCGACGTTGAACCGGAAACCCCGCTTCTCTGGGCGCTTCGCGACACGCTCGGCATGACCGGCACGAAGTATGGCTGCGGCATCGCACAGTGCGGCGCCTGCACCGTGCTCGTGGACGATCAGGCGATGCGTTCCTGTCAGTTTCCCGTCAGTCGTGTCGGCAAGTCGAAGATCACGACGATCGAGGCGATCGAGCAGGACGAGGTCGGGCGCAAGGTGGTTGAGGCCTGGGTGGCGCAGCAGGTGCCGCAATGCGGCTACTGCCAGTCCGGTCAGGTCATGGCTGCGACGGCGCTCCTCAAGGAAACTCCGAAGCCGACCGAGGAGGACATCCTCTACGGGATGTCGAACCTCTGCCGCTGTGGAACCTACAACATGGTCGCCGCGGCCGTGCGGCAGGCGGCGGCGTGAGGACGGCGACATGAACGCGATCGCTCCCCTCGACCTTTCCGCCGTGACGCCGCTCCTGCCGCAATCCGGCGTCGCGAACATGTCCCGGCGCGGCTTCCTCGGCTCCGCCGGGGCGTTGCTGCTCGGAGTCGCTCTCCCCCTCGGCCGAGCGAAAGCAGAAGAAGGCGCGGCCGCGATCCCGCCGAAGCCGGGAACTCGAGTTCCGGCCTTTCTGGAGATCCGGCCAGACGGTTCGGTGAAGCTGCTCAGCCCCTTCGTCGAGGGCGGACAGGGCATCAACACCGGCATCGCGCAAATCGTCGGGGAGGAGCTCGATGTGAACCCGGCGCGCTTCGAGGTCGAATGTGCGCCGCCCGGACCGGACTATGCGCTCGTGAACGGAATCCGCATGACCGGCGGCAGCTTCTCGACCCGATCGAGCTATGCGCCGATGCGCCGGCTTGGGGCGACGGCTCGAGAGATGATGATCCGCGCCGCCGCAGAACGGCTCGGCGTTCAGTCCTCTGAACTCGAGACCGATGACGGCAAGGTCGTCCACAAGGCCTCCGGCCGCACCGTGGGCTATGGCGAACTCGCCGCCAAGGCGCTTCTGCTCACGCCGAAGGACGACGTCGTCCTGCGTGATCCGGCGACGTTCCGCTACATCAAGCGGCCGATAGCCCGCCTCGACGTTCGCGCCAAGTCGACGGGCAAGGCGATTTACGCCATCGACCAGAAGGTCGACGGCATGCTTTACGCCGCGGTTCAGCACGCCGTTCATTTCGGATCGAACCCGACAGCTCTCGACAATGAGGCTGCGGTGAAGGCGATGCCGGGCGTGCATTCGATACACCTTCTTCCCGGCGCAGTGGCGGTCACGGCAAACAGCTGGTGGCGCGCCCGCAAAGCCGTCGAGGCGCTTAAGGCCCAGTGGACATCGCCCAAGCCGACGGGGATCGACACGATCGCCGCGGATTTCTCATCTCAGGGCATGCTCGACGCTTTGAAGGGATCGAAGTCGGAGGCGCTGCCGGCTGAAAGCGAGGGAGACGCCGCGGCTGCGTTCGCTCGCGCCGCAAAGGTCATCGAGGCTGAATATGACGCGCCGTACTTGGCGCATGCGCAGCTGGAGCCGCCTTCCGCGATCGCGCGCTTCAACGGCGACGGCAAGCTGGAAATCTGGCTGCCGAACCAGATGCCGGAACTGTTTCAAGCGACGGCCGCGAAGACTGCCGGCATCCAGCCTGACCAGGTGATCGTCCATTCGCCGATGCTCGGCGGCTTTTTTGGGCGGCATTTCATGTACGGCCCATCTAATCCCTTCCAGCAGGCGATCCTGCTTGCGAAGGCGACGGGAAGGCCGGTCAAGGTGCTGTGGTCGCGTGAGGAGGAGTTCCTCAACGACGCCCTGCGGCCGCTCAGCCATACCCGTTTCCGGGCCGCGCTCGGCGCGGATGGCTATCCGACCGCGATCGAGGCGCGGACAGTCGGAGAGGGTCCGATCGGACGCTGGTTCGGCGCGCTGTTCAACACGCCGGTGGACAGCTCCGCGGTGGAGGGCGTCGTCGAGAAGCCCTATGCGATCCCGAACCGGAAGATGGAGTTCGTAAAGCTGGCTCACCCGGTCAACATCGCCTTCTGGCGGTCGGTCGGCCACTCGATGAACGACTTCTTCTACGAGGGCTTTCTGGACGAGATCGCCCTGGCGGGCGGCAAGGATCCTTTCGAGCTCCGGCTTGCACTGCTCAAGGACAAGCCACGCCAGAAAAAGCTTCTTCAGGCGGTCGCAGATCTATCAGGCGGATGGAAACGTGGCCCGTATGAAGCCGAAGGCGGAAAGCGCGCCAGAGGCGTGTCCATGGCGTCGCCCTTCGGATCGGAGACCGCGACGATCGCCGAGGTGTCGCTCGAGGACGGTTCCACGCGGGTGCACAACATCTGGGTGGTCATCGATCCCGGCTCGATCGTGAACCCGGCGATCGTGAAGGCTCAGGTCGAGTCGGCCGCGGCGCTAGGCCTCTCGACCGCCCTGTTCGAGCAGGTCGTCTACGAGAATGGCGTTCGCGAGGCGAAGAACTACGACGCCTATCAAATCCTTCGCCGGGAGAACATGCCGGCCGTCCATGTCGGGATCATCGAAAGCGGCGAACCGATGGGAGGCATCGGAGAGCCGGGCTTGCCCGGCGTTCCGCCGGCGGTCGTCAACGCTGTCGCGGCGTTGACCGGTCAGCGGATCCGTAGCTTGCCGATTTCGAAGACCAAGCTCTCCGGCGTTTGAAGGCTCGCTTGCCGCAAACCTCGTTCACTGCGCGTCGCCAAGAACCGGCGACGCGCATTGCTGACTGCTTCTTGTTACTCGACCGCTGCCGCTCGCTGCATTGGCTTCCATCCGATTGGCTTCAGAAATGGCGATCGCCCAATCCTCTTCCGAGCTCAGTCCGGCCTGGAGGGTGCCGCTCTACTGGATGTCCAGCGGGGCGTTCGCGATCGGGACGGAAGGGTTCATGATTGCGGCGATCTTGCCCCAGATCGCTGGCGACGTAGGCGTCACGGTAGGCTCGGCTGGACTGTTGGTCTCGGCCTTCACGCTGACTTACGCGGTGACGTCTCCGCTCCTGACAACGCTGACCTGGCGTCTAGATCGTCGGCGTTTGCTGACGGCCTGCATGCTCGTGTTCGCTGCGGGGAACGTCATGGCGGCCATGGCGGGGAGCTTCTTAGAACTGCTTGTGGCTCGACTGGTGATGGCCATGGCGGCGGGCCTGTTCGTACCGAACGCCAACGCCCTGGCGGGAGCGCTCGCGCCCTCTGAAAAACGAGGCCAGGCCCTTGCGATCGTCACAGGTGGGCTCAGCGCCGCCGTGGCTCTGGGGGTGCCGGCGGGCGCTTTCATTGGGGCGCACCTCGGCTGGCGCGTCACGTTCGTCGCCGTCTCAATCCTGGCTGTCATCGCTGCAACGGGTCTTGCGATCGGTCTGCCCAAGGACGCTGGAGGCACACCGAAAGCCATGACGTTGCGGGAGCGTGCGAAGCCGCTCCGCGACGCATCCGTCACCTTTGGATTGTTCGCCACCTTCCTGTGGGCTGCAGGCACCTACTCGGCCTACACTTACGTGTCTCCGCTCCTGTTGAAGACTGCAGGCCTTGGGCATGATCAGGTCAGCCCCGTTTTGTTTCTATGGGGGGTCTCGGCCTGTATCGGCCTGGCGATCGGCGGCCGAGCGGCGGACCGCTTCGGTGGTGGCTGGGTAGTGGCGATGTCCCTGCCCACCCTCATGCTTGCTCTGTTGTTTTTCTCCGCCATCGCAGAATGGGCCGCCGGACCTCATCTAGTGGTCGCGCTGTCGCTGGTCGCAGTCTGGGGTTTCAGCGCCTGGGCGTTCTTCCCTGCTCAACAGTCTCACCTCATCGGGGCCGGAGGCGTCGGCAACGCGCCGATCACTCTCTCGCTGAACGCCAGCTTCCAGTATGCGGGCTTTGCGCTGGGCGCTTTTCTTGGCGGCGTGACTGTCGACAAGATCAGCGTAACCGCTCTGGGCCTGACCGGAGCGCTCTGCGTGCTGCTGGCGATCCTGTTCGATCAGGTCGGCAAGCGAGCGGCCATTCGCGCCACGTAAATCGATCGCATCAAACGGCCAAACATCCGTATAACTCTATCCATATCGAAGTAGAATTAATGTTGAAGGCAGATTTTTTTACCTTCTCCGCATCGGAGCCAGCGCGGTTCCTTCGCCAAGAGGAGAAGTATTATGAAGCTCGCAATCTACGCCGCCGGCATCGCTATCGCCGCCGCCACCGCATTCCAGGCTGAAGCCGCGACGACCAGACTGAAGGAAATCACCGTCAAGTCGACCGATCGTGTCAGCCAGGACACCATCACCGGATACTCAGCGTCGGTGGCCTACGCCCGCGGTCTGCCGCTGACCGTCGCGCCGCGCCCGATCTACGATCGAAAGACGCTCGACAAGGCCAACGACGGTCCGGTCACCCGATACACGATTACCGGCTACGCGGCGTCGGCTGCGGTCGCCGAAGGTGTTCCTCTCAATCCCGTCGGCGAGCGCGCCAATGGGGCGCTCAAGGGCCGCGCCATCGCCCCCATGAGCCAGACCCGAGAGATCCTCATGAAGGGCGACCGCGCCGGTCAGCCGAGGGATCGTCAGCAGTCGTGGGAATCGAACCGCAACGAAGGCTGATCGATGAGCCAGGTGTCGGGGCGTCTCTTCCAAAGCGCCCCGACCTAGGCCAAGACCGCCCTGACGTCTTCAGCGCCATTCGCGTGGATCGCGTCGGGGTCCGTCTTCGGCAGTCTGACCTCGAAGGTCGCCCCGCAGTCTTCATTGTTGCGGGCCGCGAGCGAGCCATCGTGGCCTTCGACGATGCTCTTGCAGATCGCCAGGCCGATACCCATTCCCTCGCGCTTGGTCGTGAAGAAGGGATCGAAGAGCTTCGCCAAATTAGCGGCGTCGATACCGGCGCCAAAATCCCTGACGGTCAGACTGACGAGATCGTCGCCAGAGGGGCCGACGGTCACGACAAGCCGTCTTTGGGCGCTCGCGACATCCATCATGGCGTGAAGACCGTTCGACATCAGGTTGACGATGACCTGCTGTAGCTCGACGCGATCGGCGGTCACCAAAGAAGGGCCGGTGCTCTGGACGTCGACCGTTGCAGAGATCGAACTTAGCTCCCGCTCCAGAAGGCCGCTCGCCTCTACAGCCAGACTGCGAAGGTCGACTGCCTCCGGACGCCGTTTGGTTCTCCGAAGTTGCTCTCGTGTGCGCTGAACGATATCGCCCGCCCGCAACCCGTCGCGGACCGCGCGCTCGGCGGCAAGCGTGGCCTCATCGAGATCGGGCGGATCGCGTCTCAGCCAACGCAGGCAGGCTTGGGCGCTCATCACCATCGCGCCGATCGGCTGGTTCACCTCATGGGCGATGGAGGCCGATACTGCGCCGACGGTCGATATCCGACCTGCTCTGGCCAATTCCTCCTGGGCGGCGATGAGCGCCTCTTTGGCTTGCTCCCGCTCGGTGACGTCGATCATCGCACATGCCAGCCGCTCGTAAGCGGTCGCCTCTTCGGGAAGGGCGATGACAAGGAGAGCCGTTCCGTTTCCCTTCGCGCCGGCGCTGAACTCAATCTCGCGCTCGAACCGATCCTCGCCGCGCCACATCGTTTCGAGCAGTTGAGTGATGATGTCGTCTTTGCCAGGCAGGATCCTGTCCAAGGGACCGAGTATATCGTCCCTCGACTTGTGACCAAGCATGCGAACGGTCGCTTCATTGGCGTCTACGACGAAGCTCCTGGATACGCACTCGGAGCAGAATGCTTGGGCGTCCCGGGCGTGTTCGGCAAGGTCGACGACGCCCCTCGCTCTTAGGCTGACGAGCTTCTCGTGAGCGTAAGAGAAGTCGATCTCGAGCAGCGAGACATGCGTCTGCTCGAAGATTGACCGGTATCGCTTTTCGCTGCGCGCCAAGTCGCCCAGTGCTCGCTTTCGCGCGCTGGCGTCGAAGGCGATGAGGCTCACGCCTCCAGTCAGAGCCAGATAGAAGCCGACCGCAGCCAAGCCGCTCTGTTCGGCCAAAGCTTGGGAGATCGTGGGCGAGAACGCGCCGCCGAGGATGCCGCCAAGATTGAAGGCGACCGAAGTGCCGGTGTAGCGCACGCGCGCCGGGAACAGGCTAGGCAGCCACGCGCCGAGCGGTCCGTTCACGAAGCCCATGACGAGCAGCGAGAACGCGAGGAAGATGAAGATGATCCACAAGGATCCGGCGCCCAGCATGGGCGCTAGGAGGATCCCTGAAAGGATCGTGCCCGCGCATCCGAAGATGAGCACTCGTTCCGGGTAGAGCCGATCCGAAAGCCAGCTGGCTGCGACGATGCCCGCCGCCATGAACAGGATCGCCCCCAGTTCCACGACAAGAAATGACGATCTCGAGTAGCCAAGCGTGGTCGTGCCGTAGCCCAGCGCGAATGCGGTCGCGGTGTAGTAGAGCGAGAAGCACGCGACTACGCCGAAGGTGCCCGCGATCACCTGGCCGGTGTGCGTTCGCATGAGCTCGAGAAGCGGCACACGGGGCGGCTGGGCTTCCATGAGGGCTTTGGCGAACTCTGCGGTTTCAAGCAGGTTGAGGCGGACCCAAAGTCCCATCCAGACCAAAGGAGCGCTGAGCAGGAACGGCACCCGCCAGCCCCAATCGCGGAACTGATCCGACGTCAAAGTCAGCGTGAGGATCAGGAAGAGCCCGTTCGCGAGAATGAAACCGATCGGGGCGCCCAAGGGTGCGAACATCGCAAACCGGGCTCTCCAGCCAGGCGGGGCGTTTTCAAGTGCGAGAAGCGTCGCGCCAGTCCACTCACCACCGAGCGCCAAGCCTTGGCCGAACCGCAGAAGGCACAGCAGAAAGGGCGCTACCCAGCCAGCGACCGCATAAGTCGGCAGGAAGCCAATCGCGGCCGTAGACGCGCCCATTAAAAGCAGGGACGCCACAAGGGTCGTCTTACGCCCCACGCGGTCTCCGAAATGCCCGAAGACGGCACCGCCGAGCGGCCTTGCGATGAACGCTATGCCGAAACTTGCGTAGGCGCCGAGCAGCTCGTAACCGGGAAGGGCTGTCGGGAAAAAGAGTGGGCCAAAGATCAGGCTAGCCGCGGTCGCATAGATGTAAAAGTCGTAGAATTCGACCGCGGTCCCGATGAGGCTCGCCAGGAGGATGCGTTCGGTCGTTTGGCCTGACGATCTGATGTTTGCTAGCTTCATTGCCCGCCCAGTCCGCTGGCGCATGAGAACGCCGGGTCTCTCCTGCTTTTGCAGCGGGCATCGCGGGCGCCAACCTATACGGTGGCGTATGTCGGTAGGTAGGCTGACAGCTACGAGCCAGGTTGCGACGCGGCGACGCCGCCTGAGCCCTTCCTCCGACTGCGCAAAGCCGGCAGAGGCGTTTCACGGCCCCTGCGGCTGCGCCGCGATATCAGAGTAGGGGTGCCATGCTGGCCGGTGCGATCTTCTGCGCGGAACGTAGTCAGATATAGAATTTGAAGGGCTGCCGCTCAGCCCCTTTGGCCGCTCCCATCGTCAGCACGTCGCCGACCATCCGCGCGAAGCGAACGGTCACCGGGAGCCCGTCGTTAAAATTGCAGGAGTTATAGTTGATCTTGGTGAGGCCCATGATGTCGCCGAGCACCGTGCGAATGTCTGGCATGGCCGACTTGCTCCGCAAGGTCTTAATCAGCAGCGGATTGGGAGTTTCCGGGCCGATATAGGTGTCCAGCTGAGGGACGTAACCCGTGGTCCAGAGATACGCGCTTCGGTCGTCGATCAGCAGGGCCGTCCCTCGCAGAACCGGATAGTCGCCGTCGCGGAACAGCTTCGTCTCGCCGCTGGTGGTTCGGATGCGGACGCCGACCACGTTCGTTCCCTTCGGAGCCACGTCGACGAACGCGCGCCACTCCTCGTCGTTGAAATAGGTCTGCCCATGGAGGAAGAGCTCGTCCGGCGGCCTGCCATGGTCTTCTTGATAGGTTTCTAGGACCATCTTGAGCAGCTCTTTGGCTGCCGCCGGCTTGAGGTGAAAATCGTTGTCCCCGGTCTTCCATGGGCCGTTCGCTCCGCGGAAGACGACTCCGTCGCCCTCGTTGAGAAACATCTGGGCTGCGCAGCAGGAATGGCCTTCGGGATCGGAGGGCAGCGCCTTGTAGACCATGCCGATGTAGCAGACGCCTGGTCTGACCTGCGCAAGTTTCCACGGCGGCCGCGGCTGGGTCTTGTAATAGAGGCCGGTCGCCAGGTTCCAGGCGATCGTCGCCTCATCCTGGGTCTTCCGGGACGGATAGCCCGCCTTGTTGAGAAACGCCTCAGGCGCGATCGTCGTTTCTCGAACCAGCTGCGTTGGACCGATGTCGAGGAACTGGGCCTTGATGTGCCGATGGAAGTCCGGCGCGTTCTCGAAAATGCTCTCCGCCGATTGATCCAGCACCGGGGCAAGGAGAGGCAGATCCTCCTTGGTCCGGCGCTTTTTGACGAAACTGCCGACCTGCATCGGAAGACCGGTACGACGAGACTCGGGACGGCAGCGCTCGTAGACGATTTCCGGGATGACGATGACCCAGAGGTCGACTGCTCTCTCGTCGTTCTTCAGATGTTTTCTGACGCGATTGACGTAGAGCGATGCGACTTCGCTGACGGCCTCGTTGTGGTTGAGCAGTCTGGATTTGCGATCGATGTCCGCCAGTGAGAGCGTGAGCACGCTGGCGCGTTCCGGATCAAAGGTGACGCCGAACGTCGGTTCGATGCCGGGGAAATTCGCCAGGTGAAGGCGGTCCGCCTTCTGTCCCTTGCCGGGAGGCGGCACCGCGATCATCGCGCCCATCCTGGCGCTCCACGCCCTGAAGTGCTTGACGCCGTCCGGCGTGCCGACGACGCCGATCCGCACTTCCTGGATTTTCTTCGCCTTGTCGTGAGGCCCATAGAGGAACAGGCCGTCCTTGGGATGGGCCGTCGTCTGGCCGCTGGCGAATTCGAGGACGGGCTCATGGAAATGTTCGACGAGGAGAGTCCGTTCCGGAAACTTCATGGGTCGATCTCTTCAGGCTCGGGCCGGCCGAGCGTGGAGGCGTCCTGCTCCTCCTCATCGTCCTCGAGCGCGTCCGGCGACAGCGTGCTCACGGGAGAGGTGAAGAGCATCGGAGTGGCTTCGAGCACGATCGCCGCCGTGTCGGACACCGAAAGCCTGACAAAGGCGGACTCGCCGGACAGGATTTCAAGAAACGCCAGTAGCCTGCCGTGCCATTGCTTGTTGCGCCAACCCTTGCAGATTGAACGCCGCAGGCGATGCTGCTTGCGCACATCTGCGATTACGGTCTCGCCGGACTTGTCGTCCGGGGTTGCGAACAGGACCCGCGATTTGAGGCGGATGTGGAAGAATGGCTCGAAGACCGGAATTGCCGTGACGCCGAACGACCAGACATGGCCCTTGGCAACATTGCGCAGCATCGACCAGCGCCGTTCTCCCTGCCGGCTCCATGGGATCCGCTGACGGATCGCGGCCTGATCGCGTGAGACGTGAAATCCGAGCGCATTCGAATACTGGCGTTCGATCAGGCCGAGCCTTGAGCAATAGGCCTCCCAAGCGGCTCGGCTCAACCAATAGAGAATGTTCTGCGCGGTCTGGCGCTCAAGGCTTAGCTCGGCAAACCCATTCTCTAGAAACTGGTCCAGCGGGATGGCGTGCTTGACCGAGAACCTGCCCAGATGGCTGAGAGCCCCGTCGACTTCGTGGCCGTCGGCGAACGTGAAATACCCGGAAGCGTACGGGCTGATCGGACGGGGAAAACTCGTGAGCGCGCGCTTGAGCATCGATCGATCGATGTGGCCGACAGGCTCATAGAAGAAGATCTTGTCCGGCGCCGCGGCCACGCGAAGCCAGTTCGACGTCAGGCGTTCGGGTTCGTCCTTCAGAGGGATCGCACCGCGCCTGCGGAAGATCTCCCAGTTCGGATGGACGCGGGGACCGTCCGCACGCTTTGGCGCGCGCTGGCGTTTGAGGGTAGTCAAGAGCGACTGCAGGCCTTCGCCCCATCCCCGAACGAAGTCGACGTGAACTGCGTCGCCGAGCCCATGGACCTTCTTGTAGGGCTCAAGACGCAGTGGAATGACGAACCGCTTGTCGCCGAGCTCCTCGGCGAGTTCCACAGCGACGGAGAGATCGTCCTGTATGTCGCTGGACGCCAGCGACGCGTCGCGGCAAAGAACCAGAACCTTGCTCGCGCGATTGCGCAGGGCCTGCGTTCGCTCCTTTCGCCACCGGTCGCCGGGCTCCAGAGTGAGAATGTCGGCGAAGACGTTGTAGCCTTCCGCCTCGAGCTTGGGCGCCAGCCACAATGCGAACTCGTCGTCCTGGCTTGTCTTGGCGAGGAACAGGACGTCGCGCGCCACAGCGGGGCGGGACTTGTCCGCAGCCTCCGGGGCGGGAGCTTTCGCGGCGATGAGATCCGCAAGCGGTTTCGGGACCTGCCTGGAGGTCGCGACGCCCTCGCTGACCGCTTCCGCGATGAGCGTCTGCAAAACGCCGCCGCGGACGGACCAGAGCTTCGGATGGGCCTTCTCGACGTCGGGAAAGGCGCGAAGCAGCCCATTCAGATCGTCGGCGCCGAAAATGTCGCGCTCGCTTTGCAGCGATGGACCGATGATCTCCCGGAGTGCTTTCTTGTTGGATGGCGTCAGTCCCTGGGAGGTGGTCAGCACGTATCGTTGGGGCGCGAGCCGGTCGATCGACGCGCGCTCCTTGCGCATGGTGCGTTTCAGATCGCTGAATGACGACCGTTCTAGGTGCTTGGCCTGCAGGATGGTCGTGTTCGACCCGACGGAGTGCCGCCCGTCGATCCCGCCGTCGGGGCCCGGTGTGAACCCCTCGAACCGGGCTTCGAGCGCGCAGCCGATCAGGTCTCGACTCAGCTCCTCGAAATCAGTCGCTGACAGATTCGCGAAGCTATGAGCCATAGACGCATGATAGGATGCGCGCCCCGATTGCGGTCAAGCAGACGGAGCCATCACCGATCGAACGTCAGTGGGTTTGTTGCGGGATGCCGCCCAGGACTGTCGATGGGCGATTGTTCGCCAGTAGAACGCAGGCGACTCAAAGCGGCTCGGGGCCAAGAACGGCCATTGACGCTTCCCCCGATTGCGGACGCTTACCTCAGACTTGGACTCGGAGACCGGCAAGCCGACTAGGTCGGCGAGCCAAACGGATCAAGCCCGCTAATTCCATTCGTCTCACGGTAGACGCAGTGGCCTCTCCGGTGCAGCCTCAGAGCGGCGCGAGATCTAGCAGGACGGTGGGGACAAGCTCTGAAACCGTCGGATGAACCGGCACCGACCAACGCAGCGCTTCGATCGGCTGGTCGGCGTTCATCATGTTCAGGACGCCGTGGATGGCCTCGTCGCCGCCCGTTCCCAGTATCGCCGCGCCGAGGATGCGCCGGGTGTCGGCGTCGGCCACCACCTTCATGAACCCTTGCGTCTCGCCCTTCTCGACCGCACGACCGACGCGCGACATGGGTCGCTTCGAATGAAGCAGCCGTCTCCCGCTCTTTTGCGCCTCCGCGTCCGTCATTCCCACACGCGCGAGCGGCGGATCGATGTAGAGCGCATAGCCCGGAAGGCGTTGGCTGACCCGACGATCTTCGCCGTCGAGGAGGTTCGCGGCGACGATTTCGAAGTCGTTGTAGGCCGTGTGAGTGAAGGCGCCGCGACCATTGCAGTCGCCGAGCGCCCAGATCCCGGGCGCGCTGGTCTCCAACCTGTCGTCGACGGTGATGTAGCCGCGTGCGTCGACAACGACGCCTGCGGCTTCCAGTCCGAGGTCGTCTGTGTTCGGACGCCGCCCGACCGCCATAAGGACATGACTGGCTACGATCGGCTGCGATCCCTCGGCGCAATCCACGCGCACCTCGACATCGTCACCGCTGCGAGCAAATCCGATGCAGTCCGCGCCTGTGCGGATCGAGATCCCTTCAGCCTCGAGGATGTCACGCACGGCCTCGGACACGTCGGCGTCCTCCCGCCCGATGAGGCGGTCCATCCGCTCGACAACCGTGACCTCTGAGCCGAAGCGACGGTACATCTGGGCGAACTCAAGCCCGATGTAGCTTCCGCCGATGACGACGAGATGCCTTGGCAGCATGTCGAGCGCCACCATGTCGGTGTTGGTGAGGATGGGGACCTGATCAATTCCGGGCATGTCCGGCGTCACAGCGCGACCGCCGACATTGATGAAGATCCGCGGCGCCGTCAGTCGCTCGCCATTGACGGCGACGATATTTGGACCCTCGAAGCGCGCATGGCCGCGGATCAGCTCAACGTCGGCCATGCCGGCCAGCCAACTCTCATTGGACGACCGTGAGCCGCGGATGACCTGGTCCGCCCGAGCCGCCACCTTCTTCATGTCGATCTCGATCGGCTCGGCCACGTTGAAGCCGTAGTCCTGGCCGCGCCGCGCGGTGTGAACGGCGTAGGCGCTGGCGACGAGCGTCTTTGTCGGCTTGCAGCCGGTGTTCACGCAGGTGCCGCCAACAAGGTGGCGCTCTATGATGGCGACCGACAGACCGGCCTGGTTCAGCCGGCCAGCGAGCGAGGGACCCGCCTGGCCGGCCCCGATGATGATCGCGTCGAAACTACGCATCTTGAGGCTACCTTGTTGATTGAGGCATGACGCTGAAGCGTTGACGGGTTCAGACGACGCTGAGACGGACGTCGATGTTGCCACGCGTGGCGTTGGAGTAGGGACAGTTCTGGTGAGCTGCCTCCGCCAGTCGCTGAGCGTCGTCGCGCTCCATACCCGGGAGCAAAACCAATAGCTCGACGTCCAGGCCAAAGCCGCCATTGGGGCTTAATCCGATGCCCACCGATGCGGTGACTGTGGCATCCGCGGTCGCCTGGAGGCCAAGCTGGCGAGCGGCGAACTTCAATGCGCCGAGGAAGCAAGCGGCATATCCCGACGCGAACAGTTGCTCGGGGTTGGTCCCCTCGCCACCGGGCCCGCCGAGTTCCTTCGGCGTGGACAGCTTCAGATCGAGCTTGCCGTCTTCAGTACGGGTGTATCCGTCACGCCCTCCGCTCGCGGTGGCGGCGGTGCGATACTTGACGTCGACTGTCATGATCCATTCCTTTTTCGTAGTCGCAGGTCATTCCTGCGGAGGTCGTGATTTTGGGGCCGCTTAGGCCAATCCGGCCTTGCGTTGGCGTGCGTTGCTCACGGTCAACGAGACCGCCGAAACCAGGAAGTAGAAGGCGCCGAAGGCGGCGTAGGGCGCGATGTCGGCGATGCTGGCGGGCTTGGTGCCGCTCGCCTGGACAAGCATGAACGCCCCGGCGAGACTCGACTGGGCGCCGCTCAAAACCATCGCCCACTGGGCGCCCATCCGCCAACGACGCACGCCGGTGAGCAACTGGAACAGCCCTGAGAGGATCGCCCAGACGCCGAACACGGCCAGCACCTCGTTAGGCCCGAAGCCGAGGGCGACGGCCACCGCGAGCGTCGTGACGGCGCTCGCCGCCACGTTCAGGCTCTGGCTGCGATTGGCGCTGAGACCGCCGTTACGCCGGGCGTCGACCAGATTGGCGATCGCGTCCCAGGCCGGATAGGCGACAAGGAGCGCCGCGGCGGCGAGCGGCGTCTGGCGGCCGACCGCGAGGGCGGCCGCCACCCACGCGATCGAGAACGCCGCGCGGGCGAAGGAGTAGTTTCTGAGCCAGCGCGAAGCAGCGAGGCGGTCGGGCTGGCGCATCATCTCAATGGTCATGGAAGCTCTCACGATTGTGGCGTCCGAGATCGGACGATCCGACCCATATCGGTCGGTGCCGAAGCGCCTGGACGGCGCGGTTGTCTGACTTTGAAGCGACGTGATATCAGGCTGATAGTCGCCGTCTTCGCCCCGTAAGTTGCGGCGTCAGGGGCTTTCCAGCCATGGCCGATTCACTGGAAAACTTGATCGTTCGTCCAGAACCCGACACGTCAGCGGCGGCGTCGGCCGATCTGCTGTCGAGCGTGCTGTCCCAGATTCGGCTCACGGGCGACCATGTGTTCGCCCGCGCGCTCGCCCCGGGAGAGCAGTTGCCGATGAGCGACGGTGAAGCGCATGTCGTGGTCGTAACGAAGGGCGGCGTGCGTCTGGAGGGCGGCGATCAAGCGCCCTCACGGATCGACGTCGGCGACCTCGTGCTGCTGTCCCATGGCCCCGGCGACAGGACGCTTTCGGCTGCCGACGGTTCGGCCGAGATCGTGGTCTGCCGCTTCTGGTTCGATCCGGACAGCCTGCGCGGCATGGTCTTCGCGCTGCCGGCCTGTATTCATCTCAGTCATGCCGAGGCCGCCGACTGGATCGACGGCATCGTTCATTTCATGATGATCGAGGCCGACGACGTGCAGCCGGGATCAGGCTTGATGATTTCGCGGCTGATCGACCTCGTGGTGATCCGCGTGCTGCGAACCTGGGTTCAGCTCGGCCGCGCGTCAGGATGGCTTGGCGGACTGTCCGACGCGCGCATCGCGCGCTGCCTGAAGATGATCCACGCCGAGCCGATGCGGCGCTGGAGCGTCGCGACGCTTTCCGAGGCCGCCGGCATGTCGCGATCGAACTTCTGCGACCGCTTCGCCGCGCTCGTCGGCCGCTCCCCGCTGCGCTACCAGAACGAATGGCGCCTCGGCCTCGCCCGGCGCATGCTGGCCGAGCCCGACGCGCGGGCCGGAGAGGTCGGCCTGCGCATCGGCTACGCGTCCGAGGCCGCCTTCAGTCGGGCTTACAAGGACATCTTCGGCCACTCGCCGCGAAACGCCCCGAAGTCCGGCGGCGCCGCATGAGGTGGCGTCAGGCCGCCTCTTAAAAACCATACGGGCGCCTGCAGAGCGCGCCAGCCAGGGCGGCGGACAAGACGATGATCTTGCCCGCCCACGCGCCCCGTCAGCCGGCGTTCGTGTTTGCGTCCCAGCGCGCGTAGGGGTCGTCCAGCGGCGCGGGCCGCGTCCCGCCTTTGCGTTCGTCGAGCACACCACCCTTTTCGGCACGCTCAACCACAGGCTTCGCATGGCGGCCGGCGTGATCGGCGCTTGCGGTGTTGGCCGAAATGAACGTCACGCCCGGGATCAGGCCGTCGTGGGGCGCTGCGAAGGCTGCAGTTGGGGCCGCAATAGCAAGCGCGACGGCCAAGGCCTTGATCAGTGAGATTTTCATTGTCTTGTCTCCATCGATCCAAAACGATCGTAATAATTAGACAGTATTATCGGCGCTTTATTCCTGCACTCTACAATTTTTTATTCAAATCTCGACGACGTTAAATTTTGTCGGCCTGACGGCGCGCTTCATTCGCGATCGGGTGCAGGACCGACGGGGCGATATCTCCAGTCAGGCTATAGCCCATGCTGTTCTGGGCCCAGGCGAAGCCCGCGACGCCGTCAGCGCTTTGATCCGACATCGGAACGAACTGCTCCCGCATTGGCCGCATCAGCATGACAAGCCGGGATCCTCGGTCGTCGTCGTACATCAGCATCGCGGCCGGCCCATGCGTGGTCGCCACGATGCGGCCGCCCATAAAACGATAGCCCGACGATGTCAGGTCGGGGACCGTGACGGGGCGCTTGAGGCGGTTTGAAATCCAGCTCAGCAGGCCCTCGCTGTCACCGGCCTCGACCTCGACTGGTCTGCTATGGTCGGACGCGTAGGTCGCAAAGCTTGCGGAAGCCTCCTGCGCGAGCGCCACGACGCCGACCAGGCGCGGTTCGAACGCTCCACGGCCATACCAGCCGGCTCCGGCGCCAACGACCAGCATCGCGACCGCGGCCGCCATCGAAGCCCATCCCGGATACGCCGAAGCCTTTCGCCGATCAGCGATCAGGCGAGCCACGCTGAGCTCTACCGGCACCGTTTCGTGAGCGATCGGCCCGAAAGCCGCCTGCAATTCCGCGCGATGGGCGACGAACTCCGCGACGCGTCGCGCGACGTCAGGTTGGCCTTCGAGATAGGCCTCAACCTCGGCGCGGCGGCCGGCGTCGAGTTCGCCGTCCACATAGGCTTGGAGGTCGTCCTCCAGAATGGGACGGACGGCCGTCATATTACCCTCCTCAGATGCGGGGCCGATCTATGCGCCGCTTGGCCCCCAGAATCGGCTTTAAGCAACGTGGCGAGCCGCTCTCTTCCGCGCGACAGACGCGACATGACGGTGCCCACAGGCACGGCCAGCACCTTCGCGGTCTGCGCATAGGACAGCCCTTCCACCGACACGAGCAGGATCACGCTGCGCTGGTCGTCCGGCAGTTGGGCCAGCGCGTTGACCAGTTCGCGATGGCGCAGACCGTTCTCTTGCGGAGCGTCGCGCGCGAAGGCCGATGGGTCGGCTTCTTCCAGCGAGATATGCTCGCCTCTTCGACGGGCCTGCGTGAAACTGTTCATCGCGAGGTTGTGGAGAATGGTGAACAGCCAAGATTTGACGTCGCCGTCGGCCCTCCGCTGGCCCCATGCCGAAATCGCGCGTTCAAGACTGTCCTGAACGAGATCATCGGCGGCGGTCGAATTATGGAGCAGCGCCCTCGCATAGCGTCGCAACGCCGGAATGACCGGCTCGATTAGTACGAGCATGTCTTGCATGATTGGTGTCAGCTTTGGGTGTTGTGCGGGACGCGCCTGCGGAGCGACAGCGAGGCAATGCTGCCGAATACCCGTCACGCAGGATCATTCCGTGAAGCATTGCTGCAGCGATGTGCGACAGCTTATGGCACGGGCGAAAATTGGTGGGCTTAAGCCGCGAAGCCCCCGTCGATCGTATGCATAGAGCCCGTAATGCCGCGTGCTTGAGGGCCGGCGAGATAGAGCGTGAGGCTTGCGACCTCGTCAGGCGCGCCATAGCGCTTGATCGACATCGGGCCGAGCATGGACGCTGCTCGCGGACCCTCGGCCGGGTTCATATCGGTGTCGGTCGGGCCGGGCTGGACCACGTTCACCGTGATGTTGCGCGGGCCCATGTCGCGCGACAGCCCACGAGCCATGCCCTGCACCGCCGCCTTGGTCATCACATAGGCCGACAACCCGGCGAACGGCATGCTGTCGGCAGTGTCGGACCCAATGACGATGATACGCCCGCCATCGGGCATCAGGCGCGAAGCTTCGACACACCCGAAATAGGCCCCGTTGACGTTGACGTTGATCATCCGCTCGACGTCGCCGGCGGCGAGCGTCAGCGGATCGCCGTACACGAGCAAGCCGGCGTTATAGACAAAGATGTCGATCGGTCCGGCGTCGCGGATCGCCGCGACGAGTTCTTTGCGCTCGCTGGCGTCCGCCCGAAGCGCCTGCGCGCCGGTTTCGGCGGCGAGTTGAGCTGCGGTAGCGACCGACGAAGCGTAAGTGAACGTGACTGTCGCGCCCTCTGACGAGAAGCGCCGCACGATCGCCGCGCCTATGCCACGGCTACCGCCGACGACGAATACCTTGCGATCAGAAAAGCTCATCGCGAAAAACCTTCGATGTGAAAGAAGCTGATTTGCGGATGCCAATCTGCGGCCGGGCTCTACCCGGACCATTCAGAGCGGCAAGCCGATGCTGCGAGACACGACAGCGTCGGTGAAGCGAGGGACGTCCGTCATCACAGCCTCGGTCTCGGTGGATGCGAGCGCAGTGCGCAGCGCGGCCTCATCGCGAAACCGATAGATTCCCACGGAGACATCTGCGGCGTCGGCGTCGCGAGGGAAGAAGGCGCTGGCGCTTTCCAGTCCATGTTGCGCCCAGCATGCGAGCGCCAGTGGCAAGTGAACATCGACGTAATAGTCGCGATCGAAATATGTCCCGCCGCTGCATGTCACGATAAGTGTTGTGCTTGTCATGGACTAGTATTTGATCCCATGAAATGCAGCTTTCAATTTACAAACTTGAACGCTCTCCGTTCATTTGTGTGGGCCATGAAGTTGCGGCGTTCGGTTCGATCGATTGAGGAACGCGCCTGACGACCGACGCTCGACACCGTGAGCGTTTGCGCCCGACCTCAACCTGACGCGTCGGGCTGCGGCCGCTCCGTCTGGTTTTGCGCGGTCGCCAGATGATCGGTCGCCATAGTGATGAACGCCCGCAACCGCTGAAGACGTCTGATGTCCTTGTGATACCCCATCCAAATGTCGCGCGATGGCGGCTCGGTCGGCAGGTTGAGCCTGCGCAGATCGGCCATTTGATCGCCCACCACCCGCGGCAGGACGGCGATGCCGATGCCCTGGCTGCACATGCGGCTCTGAACGTTACGATTGTTCGAGCGAAGAACCGTCATCGCTTTCGGGAAGCTCTCTTGAAGCCAGGCGATATCCGGGAACTGGCCTGTCGACGTGTCATGAGTGATCAGCCTGAACCCCTCTCCGTAGCCGTATTCGGGGTCGGGTAGGCGCGCCGCCACGTAGGCTCCATAAGCCAGACGAACGAGCCGGCGCTGCACGATGTCGGGACCATCGAACGGGACGATCCGAAAGGCGATATCAGCCTCCCGCTGCGCGAGGCTGAACAGGCGTGTGCCCGTCAGGATTTCGACGTCGACGTGCGGATACGCCTTCGCATAATCCTTGATGATTGGCGGCAGAACGTACGCTCCGAACCAGTCGGCGGAGGATATGCGCAAGGTGCCCTGGAGCTCCTGCTCCTGGCCTGCGAGCCGCCGTTCGATGGCCAGCGCGCCGTCCTCCATCTGCTCCGCCAAAGCGATAACGGCGGCGCCTTCCTCCGTTGGAATGAAGCCGTCGACTGTTCTTTGAAACAGCGTATGGCCGGTAGCCTGTTCGAGCGCGCGAAGTCGGCGTCCGACCGTGGGGTGGCTTAGGTGAAGAGCGCGCGCGGCTGCCCCCAACGTGCCAGTGCGGGCAACCGCCAGGAAGATTCTGACATCGCTCCATTCCATCGCGCACCCCCACAAAAACGAACGAAAAATGTACGATACTGTCAGTTATCGAACGATTTCAATCGGCACATGTCTCCTCATCCCGAGACTTGGGTCCGGACCAAGCCCATCGCGTTGGGTCGCCCGGCCCCACTTCAGAAGCTGAAGGAGAACATGATGAAGACCTGGCTGATTACCGGCTGCTCGTCCGGCCTGGGCCAACGGCTTGCTGAAGCCGTCGCCGCGCGCGGCGACAGGCTTGTCGCCACCGCTCGTTCCACCGATAGCCTGCTGCCCCTGTCCGAGCGATATCCCGAGACGGTGCGTAGCATCTCGCTCGACGTAACCCGCGCGGGCGACGCCGCGAAGGCGGTGGCATTGGCCAAGCGCGCGTTCGGTGGGTTGGACGTGCTCGTCAATAATGCCGGCTTCGGCTTCATTGGCGCGATCGAGGAGGCGGAGCCCGACGAATACCGGCCGATGTTCGAGGCAAACGTCTTCGGCCTAATCGAGACGACCCGAGCCGCGCTTCCCGCGCTCCGCGAACGTCCAGGCGCCCGTCTCGTCAATCTCTCGTCGGGGGCGGGAATAGCCGGCTCTGCAGGCTTCGGCTTCTACAACGCAACCAAATTCGCCGTGGAAGGCCTCTCAGAGGCGCTCGCGCAGGAGCTTGCCCCTCTGGGCCTGAAGGTGATCATCGTCGAGCCTGGCCCCTTCCGCACCGAGTTCTTGGGCCGCTCGATGGCGACCGCCGCGCGCGAGATCGACGCATACGCGGAGACCGTAAGGGCGAGGCGACGCTATCGCGAGACCAACGACGGTCGGCAGGCGGGCGATCCGGACAAGGCCGTAGCTGTCATGCTGCAAGCGATCGACGCCGAGCATCCGCCGCTGCACCTTCCGATCGGGCCGCGCGCTCACGCGATTGCGGAGCGAAAGCTGGACGCATTCCGAGCTGACATCGCCGCCTGGCGCGACATATCCATCGCGACCGATTTCGGCGCTCCAACCTAGACGCTTCGACCTAATCAGGATGACTGTCACCTGCGGCAGCTCTGCCGACAGGCTGATAGCTTCCATCACACTGGTCGGCTCAACCGTACTTCCGGGAGTGCTAGAGCGAGTTACACGTTTTCATATAAACGTGTCGCTCGCCGCGCTCTCGGCTGCGCACTCTGGAATGAAGCGTCATGCCGATTTTCGTGATGACAGAAATCGATGCGGCATTACTTGGGTAAACCTGGGCCAGAATGCGCGGCAGACCGAGCGTCTTAAAGCCGTGGTCAAGTTGGCCCAGCCCGATCTCGGTCGCATAGCCGTGGCCCCAGGCTTCCCGACGCAGAACGAAGCCAAGTTCGTAATCTAGCTGATCAAGCGCGCTGCAAGATATTAAGCCTGCGAAGCCGATGAGAGACCCCGTCCCGCGCTCCACTAACATACCGAGCTTCTTACCGGATTGATCATGATCGAAATTAGCTTCAAAGAATTCTCTGGACTGCATTAATTGCAGAGCATGGCCAGAGAAAACTCGTCCCATGACGACTGGATCAGATAGCACGTGTTCGTGCAGATCCTGAAAATCGTGAGGGGACGGGCTCCGAAGCACAAGCCGCGCAGTCGTTAAGATGTTCATAGACGGACATTAAAGCGGCTATGTGGAAAGTCGCAAAGAGTCGCCATGGGTCGCCATATCTTCTGGAGGCCGGCGTCTGCCGCCGACCTCCCTGTTCGCTGCCCTTTAGCCGAGCTCGAGCGGCACCTGCGGGGTTGATGGTTCGAAGGTCTCACTCGGCGACCGGAACTGCTCCACCGTCATCCAGATTGGGACACGAGGAAGTAGAAGGCGCCGAAGGCCACGTAGGGCGCGATGTCCGCGACGCCCGGTATGGCTGCGTCGGCCGCGTGCTTCAGTAGGAGCCTGTGGGCAAGCTCTTCGCGCTGCCCGGTTGCATTCATCGCCGCGCCGAGGCCGCGGACTGGATCGACGGCGTGGTGCATCTGTTCAGACTTGCGCCTTGCTCAGTCCTCGTCCTGCCACCTGCGCAGATCCGTCTGATCGCGATAGGCCATCCGGTCAGGCGTGGTGATGAACTCCATCGTCGTGCCCCAGGGCATGCGGCCGTAGCAGACCCTGTTTCCCGACCCTTTCTCGGTCGCGTAGGGGATGGCGCGCGGCGCAGTGAAGGGTGTGCCTCCCGCCTTCTCGAAGCGTTCGACCGACGCGTCGATGTCGTCGGTGTAGACAGCGAAGTGCGTGATGCCGAAGTCGCTCGCCCGCACAGGCTCAGCTTGCTCGGGGCCATGCATTTCGAAGAGCTCGATGTCAGCTCCGGTTCCGATTTTGACCATCGCCTGCGCGCGCACGACCGTACCGGGATAGGCCCCGACGGCCCGCTCGAACTCGGGACCCTTCCGCGGCGGGTCCTGCGGTCCGAAGGACTGGTAGATCAGCTGGCCGCCGAAAGCTTCGACGAGAAACGATTTCGCCTGTTCGATGTCGGGCACCGTGATGCCGATGTGATTGACGCCGCGAATGACGGGGCTGGTCATGACATTTCCCTTTCTTGTTTGGTCGATCCATCGCGATCGCTGCGGCGCGTTTCACCGGCAACGTCGCGATCCCGCCGGAGCCACCGCGGCCCAGGCGCAGAGATTCAGTTGGCTTTGAGAAAATCGATGAGAGCGGCCGCGACTTCATGCGGCCGCTCGTCCGCGACATAGTGGCTGCACTGCGCGATCGAACCGCCTCTCACGTTAGAGGCGAACTCCTCGAGCATCGGCACCATATGCGGGCCGAACCGTTGGTCCCCGCCGAGGCCAAGCACCGGCATCTCAAGCGGCTGCTTCTTGTACTCAAGCGCAGCCGCATGATCGGCTTCGAGCGTGCGATACCATTCCATCCCGCCGCGGATGCGGCCCGGAAGAGCCATCGCTTTGGCGTAGATTTCTATGTTGGCCGGATCGAATGCGCTGTGATCGTAGAACCGCTCGGCCATGAAGGTCGATACATAGTCATATTCACGCCCGTGGATCAGGCGCTCAGGCAGATCCCGGTTCATATGGAAGCTGAAGTGCCAGAGCCTGGAGGTCGTCGCCTCCCATCCGCTCCATCCGGGAAGCGGCACATCGAGGACAGCAAGATGCGTGACAGCCTCTCGAAAGATGGCGGCTTGCGGCAACGCCACCATCCCACCGATGTCGTGTCCGCACACGGCGTAGCGCTCATGCCCGAGGGCGACCATGATTTCGTGCGCATCGCGCGCCATCGTCGCCTTGTCGTAGCCGTCGATCGGACAGTCGGAAAAGCCAGCGCCGCGTAGATCGATCGCCACAACGCTGAAATGCTCCGCCAGGAGCGGCATCACGTCGTGCCATTCCCACCATGTCTCCGGCCAACCGTGCAGCAAGAGTATCGGCGGTCCTGATCCGCCCGTAACGGCGTTGATCTTGATGCCGTTCACCGGCGCCAGTCGCTGGGTGAACCCCTTCAAAGTCGCGATCATGATCGCCCTCCAGTCAGATGTTGGCGTTGTTCGGATGAGATCTGTGCGCGGGATCGGGCGCAGGCCGTCGGGCGATCGTCAGGCCGAGCCCGGCGCCGATGAGTTGGCTGGAGGCGATGACAAGGAGGGTCACGACGAAAGCGTGAGCGATCTGGCTGGCGCCGGCGCGTGCTCCGCCGAGCGCATAGAAGACGCCGCCGATTACCGCGACGCTGAGCGCCACGCTGACCTGCAGGGTGGATCCGGTCACTCCTGCGATCATTCCCGAGAAGGCGGGCGAAACGCGGCTGGTGACCATCTGCATAAGGCCGGGCGTCGCAAGTCCCTGACCGGCTCCGGTCAGGAATAGCAGCGCGACCATCCAAATCTGGTCGGGCGGCGCGCCCGGCGTCGTGGTTCCGATCAGCCAGGCGATGCCGAACAGAGCGATCGCCTCCAGAGTCATGCCTAGTGGGGTGACGGTGAGCCCAAACACACCTCTCAGCGCCGGCGAAATGAGGGGGCCGAGCAGGTAGCCCAGGCCATAGGGCAGGAAGACCAGGCCTGCTTCCAGCGCGCTTAGGCGCACGGCCTGCTGCAGATAGACAGAGAACAGCAGGAAGAACGTCGAGATCGTGTAGAACAGCAACGCGATCGTCAGCCCGCGGGCCAGTCCAGGCGCGCCCAGGGCGCGGGGGTCAAGCAGCGGAGACCCGCTCGCCCGTGCGAGCGTCCCTTCATAGCGCCAGAAAGCGCCCGCCAGGATCGGAACGACGGCCAGCGACATCCACGTCCATAGGGGCCATCCCGCCTCTCGGCCTTCAGTAAGTGGGATGATCAGAGCGGCGAGCGTCGCCACCGAGAGCCCGGCCCCGACCAGATCGAGCTTGCGCGGATCGCGGGCGCGCGGCGCGCGCAGTAGCGGGACAGCAAAGGCGATGAGCAGGAACGCCACCGGCAGGTTGACGAGAAAGATCGCTCGCCACCCCAGTCCGAAGACATTCAACGAGATCAGCACGCCGCCCAAGGCCTGACCGACCACGGACGCCAAACCGAACACGGCGCCGTAGAGGCTGAGCGCGAGATGCTTCTCCTTCTCTGAAAAGCTCGCCTGGACCGAAGCGAGCGCCTGCGGCGCCATCACGGCGGCCGTCACGCCCTGGATTGCCCGGCCTGATACGAGCGCCCATGGAGACCAGGCGAGACCACAGAGCATGGACGCCAAGGCGAAGCCGAGCAGCCCGACAACGAACATCCGCTCTCGACCGAAGAGATCGCCGAGCCGTCCGCCAGTGATCAGAGTGACGGCGTAGAGGCCTGCATAAGCGGAAATGACCAGCTGCTCGACTGACGAAGACACGCCGAGGTCCTGCTGGATGGAAGGCAGAGCGACATTGACGATGAAGAAGTCGAGCGGAGGCAGGAAAGCGCCGACCAGCAGCACAGCGAACATCGCCCATCGCCGAGGGTCCAGCGCTACGACGTCTGGCTCAGTCGGGATACCAATCACATCTGGCGCAGGTGAGTTGCTAGCGCTCATGGCGTTTACCTTCACTGGCTGACACCGTGCTGGAGTGATCAGCCCCAAAAGCGACAGGAGCCGATGCGCCGCTCGGAGAGCGCGCCTCTATGGGCTTCGGAAATATTACGGAGGACGCGCCTCAGCCGATGGCGCATAACATAACTGCGCCAATTTACTTCGGAACTGACACAACTGTACTGTCGGCGTTCAGTTTTGTGCGGGCTGCTGTCGATGGCGCTCGACTTCCGTACTCTATCGGCGCCCGCTGTTGATCTCATTTAGCCGAGCAAGCGGCGCCGATCCGGCCAAGAGGACGCGCTGCGGTCCCCTCGGAAGATGGTCCTAGTCAGGGCCGGCGAGCTCTGAATCGTATTTCGAGGACGGCGAGCCGCACCGTCAGGTCAATCTTGTCTCCTCGACCCCGGGGGCGGGTCGCCAGGATCCGGCGCGATGCTTGTGCGACGGCGCATGGCTCGTCGAGGGCGCGCAATCTTCCGCTCAGTGCCGCGAAATGCCGTGCCGAACCTCTCGTGACCGACATCAATGGCGAGCGAATAGAGGGGTCGCGTCGATGTCCGAACGTGACCGGTGTGGCCTGCATCAAGCGGACGGTCTCAAGGACCGCAACGGGTCATCCGCGGCCAATGAAGCACGGCCGCCTGGCGCCAATAACGGAAGTTGCCGCTCGTCCTGAATGCCGACATTCAGCGGCGGTCTGTTCCATCCGTCGATCGCCGCCGAGGTCTCGCCCGAACGCCTCGACCGGTTCTTCATCAAGGAAGAGACCGGGTACCGGGCGTCGCCCGAACTCAGAGGTTCCGTGGTCTTCACCGTCCACGACGTCCTGTCCGACCCTCCGTTCTCGCGGCTTGATCTGGTTTCGTGCCGCAATCTCCTGATCTATTTCGGCCCCGAAGCGCATGCGCGCGTGATCGGCCTGTTCCACTTCGCGCTCAAAGACGGAGGGCTGCTTCTGCTTGGCGGGGCCGAGACCGCCGGCGACATCGCCGGGCGGTTCGAGCCGATCTCCAAGGCCCAGCGGCTGTACCGTCGCATCGGTCGCAGCCGTCCGATGGACTTCGGGTTCTCGGCCGGCGGCGCGCTGGAGGTCCGCAGCCCGCTACGCGCCGCCGGCCGTGAACCTCCGCCCCGCGCGACAGCGCTCGCGGATCTCACGCGAGAGCTCGTGCTCGCGGAGCACGCGCCAGCCGCCGTCCTGATCAACGCCCAATATGCTTGCCTCTACACGCTTGGACCGCTCGACCGATATCTGAAGATCCCGCAGGGCTACGCCTCGCATGATCTCCTCGCGATGGCCCCACAGGCGCTTCGCACGCGTCTCAGGAATGTCATCGAGGAAGCCGCCCGCACCCAGGCCCGCGCGACAGCGACGGGAGGAAAGGTCTCGCATGGCGGGGGCACGTACGAGCTGACGCTGACCGCGCAGGCGGCGCCGAACGAGGCTGAGCCTTTGACGCTGGTCTGCTTCATCGAAACACAGCGCCACGACGCCTCGCCCGGGCGGGATCTCTCGCCCCAGGAAACGGTCCGTGTTGATGAACTCGAAACTGAGCTGACAGCGACGCGGCTCGATCTTCAGACCGCGCTCCAGGAGCTCGAGAGGGCGACTGAAGAGGAGAAGACGTTCCGCGAGGAGGCGCTCTCGATCAGCGAGGAGTTCCAGTCCACCAACGAGGAGCTGGTCACCTCGAAGGAGGAGCTTCAATCGCTGAATGAAGAGCTGACGACGCTGAACACCCAGTTGCAGGAGACGCTCGAGCAACAGCGCCGGACCAGCGACGACCTACAGAACGTCCTCTTCAGCACCAACGTCGCGACGCTGTTTCTGGACGCCCAACTCAGGATCAGATTTTACACCCCCGCGATCCGATCACTGTTCAGCGTTATCCCGAGCGACGTTGGCCGTCCTCTCGCCGACCTCAGCGCGCTGTCGAACGACCTCGGCCTGCTCGACGACGCCCGCGAGGTGATGCGAACCTCCGTCTCGATGGAGACGGAAATCGAGACCAAAGACGACATCTGGTTCACTCGGCGGATTCAGCCCTACCGAACGCAGCACGGCGCGGTCGAAGGCGTCGTCATCACGTTCACCGACGTAACCGACAGACGTCGCGTCGCTCATGCGCTCGACGCCGCACGGCGCGTTTCCGACCAGGCCAACGCCGCCAAGACCCGTTTTCTCGCCGCCGCAAGCCATGATCTCCGTCAGCCGCTTCAGACCCTGTCGCTGCTGCACGGCTTGCTTGCGACCACGGTCCATCAGCCCGACGCACAGAACCTGCTCGTCCGAATGTCCGGCGCGCTCGGGGCGATGACCGGCATGCTCAACAAGCTGCTCGACGTGAACCAGATCGAAGCCGGGACGATCCAGATCGCAGCCGCGGATGTCGCGATTGGCGACCTGCTCAATCGGTTGAAGGACGAGTTCAGCTATCCGGCGAGCGCTCAGGGCGTCGAGCTGCGTGTCATCCCGTGCAGTCTCTCCGTTCGGAGTGACGGCCAGCTTCTGGAGCAGATGCTCCGCAACCTGCTGTCGAACGCGCTCAAATACACCGATCAGGGCAGGATCGTGCTCGGCTGTCGCCGGCGCGCGGGATCGGTTCGATTGGAGGTGTGGGACACCGGCGCCGGCATGCCGAGCGAAGAACTGTCTCTGATCTTCGACGAATATTACCAGATCGGCTCGCCCGCGCATGGGCGGGGCCGCGGCCTCGGGCTTGGCCTCTCGATCGTCAAGCGTCTCGCCGACCTTCTCGGCCATTCCATCCACGTCCGTTCGACGCCGTATCGCGGCTCAATGTTCTCGATCTCGGCCGATCGAGCGCTGTCGTCGCGGTTGGCGTCCGAGACTGTCGGAAGGCGGATCTCGCCGCCGCAACGGCGAACGCACGGCTCCAGGATTCTCGCGATTGACGACGATCCGCAGATCCGCGAGCTCTTGGCGCTTCTCCTCAGCCAGGCCGGCCATCAGGTCACCACGGCGCGCGACGGCGAAGACGCCTTGCGTCTTGCTAATCGCGGCGATGCAGGACCCGATCTCATCCTCGCGGACAACAATCTGCCCGGGGCGCTCAGTGGCGTCCAGGCTGCGAAGGAGCTGCGTACCCGACTGGATCGCGATATCCCGGTCATCATCCTGAGCGGCGACATCTCTACGTCGACGCTTCGGGAGATCGCCGACGCCGGCCACCATCGCTTGAGCAAGCCCGTCGAACCCTCGGCGCTTCTCGACCTCGTTGATCAACTATCATCGCCGCGACAAGAACAGGCCAGTTCCGCCGACCTCCAAAGCGAAACTTCAGTCGTGTATGTCGTCGATGACGACCCGATGGTGTTGGACGCCATGCGCGCAATCCTGGCGCACAGCGGCGCGACGGTCCTGACCTATTCGAGCGGTGAGGACTTTTTCGCGAACTATCGAAGTGGGTTGAGTGGATGCCTGCTTGTCGACGTCGGACTGCCGGGCATGAGTGGCCACGATGTGCTTCGTCGTTTGCGTCAGGATCACGACCCTCTGCCCACGATCATGATCACGGGCGCGGGCGAGATCGCGATGGCGGTCGACGCGATGAAGGCCGGCGCTTCCGACTTCATCTCAAAGCCCGTGACGCCTGACGACTTACTTGCGAGCGTCCGGCAGGCGCTTGACCAGTCGGTCGACGCCGGCCGTCGCGACGCGGCGCGGCGTCTCGCAGCGGAGCAGATCGCCGGGCTGACCATGCGCCAGCACGACATCCTCGGACGAATCCTTGCTGGGCATCCGAACAAGATCATCGCGAGCGATCTCGGCCTCAGTCAGCGAACGGTCGAAAACCACAGAGCGGCGATCATGGCCAAGACCGGCGCGAAATCACTTCCAGACCTTGTCCGTCTCGCAGCCACCGCGTCAAGCGACGGAACTGGTGCCTAAGTATTTTCCGAAGCTTGTCGGACCTCAGATCCTTTTCAAGGATCGCGGCTCAGCCCGCTCAAGATTTTGCCGAGCAGGTCGAATTCTGAGCATGCTCGGGGCGCGTGATGCTAAGGCAAAAAGCATATTGTGTCTCAAGACGTGGCAGACGGGAGTTTCCTACGTTTGTTGTGCTCGGCGCATTTGAGGCCTTTGCAACGGCTACAGCTTTGCGGACCAAATTCCGCGAAACCATAGACGTGAAAACAATCGACGGCGACCACGTCTCTACGTTTGAGCTGCTTCTGCTCATGGAGTTTCGACCGATCCTCGTTCGACTTCCAGCGATGGAATAACGATCGTTCTTCCCTCTAACTTGGATCGATGTCGTCAAGGCTTGAAATTTTGATTGCGTACGACCCGTCGTTGCCTGCTTGCTGTGCTGACCTAAGTTCCTGTCATCGTCGACAAAATACAGGCATCGGCGACTGGGAGATGCGACGCGCTCTCGCCCCTCTAGGGAGCGAGCGCGATGCGCCCCACACGCGAAAGTCGCCCACCATACTCGATTCAAAGGCTCAATTTTTTTACCGACGCGAGTTGGTGCGTCGTGGATAATGTCGGGGCCATCGTAGACGATGACAGGCTGCTTATCCGTCTTATAAAAGAAGACGCTCAACGCGAAGCGGACCGTCTAAATGGAATATCTGCGTCAGGCGAAATAAATAGCGCTGACTAAGCGCGTTCTTGTTTTGTATAGATATCGATAACAGTGAACATTTCGTTTTGTTCGTGAGCATTAATACTCACATTTATCTGCGATGAGTATATGTACTCATACTTTGAATCTAGGCGCGGGACCGCCTTCTTTCCGATTAGTCTGCCCATGCTCGAGGGGTGCCCTGGCGCGGACGAGGCGCTGGACGCATCAGCGGCGCCGTCACTCGGGGTCGGAGAGCCGTCCAGCATCAACAGCGGACTTCGTGTGTTCTCCGACAAGCAGACGTTCGATAGGCCGGTAACGTGTCACTGGAATTGGGGCGCTACCGCTGAACGCGCGTAGGGTCTCCACCCACCCTTAACCGGTCCCGGTGATCCTCTTGTGGATGGCCAAGACCCCGCGCCGACTTCGGGAGATCAAGCGGTCGACCGAGGCGTCCGACGCTGCAGTCGCGAGCCGTCCTCTTGTCCGCCGCCGCGATCCGCGGCAGGCGGAGCTCTTCCGCACAGAGTTCGTCCCGCCATGCAAGCCGACGCTCGTCACCGACGCGCCGACGGCCAAGGGCTGGGCGTTCGAGATCAAGCACGACGGCTACCGCATGCAGGCCCACGTGAACGCCGGGGCGGTCCGGCTTTTTACGAAGTCCGGCCTCGACTGGGCCGACCGGGCGCCAAAGATCCGATCCGCCCTCGAGCGGCTGCCCGTCGAGGCCGCGGTGATCGACGCGGAAGCCGTGATGGTCGGCGAGGACGGTATCAGCGACTTCTTCGCCCTGCACTCGGCGCTGGCGAAGAAGCGCGCCCCGCAGGCATTTCTCTACGCGTTCGACCTGCTGCACCTCGACGGCCAGGACCTTCGGGAGCTGCCCCTCGACGAGCGGCGCCTGCTGCTTGAAGACCTGCTGCTGAGGGCGGGCGAACCGGAGGCGATTCGGTTCTCGGAAAATGTCGAGGGCGCGCCCGCCGACATCGTCGCCGCGGCTTGCCGGATGGGCCTCGAGGGCGTCGTCGCCAAGCGCCAGGATGCCCCCTATCGCTCGGGTCCCAGCAAAAGCTGGCTGAAGGTGAAGTGCACGCAGGTCGGCACGTTCGGTGTGACCGCCTACCTGCCGGGCTCGCGGTCCTTGGACCTAGCCGAGCTGAAGGACGGTGGCCTGGTCTCGGTCGGCTCGGTCGGGGCGGGCCTAAGCGAGCGCGCCGCGGACGCGATTAGGGCGCGGATTGCAGCCGAGGGCTTCGCCTTGGTCGAGGTCGAGTACCGCGGCCGGACGCCCTTGGGGAACCTCAGGCATCCGGCCTTAAAAGGCGTCGCGTCGGGCTAAGCGACCCGCGCGTCGACCTTCAGACCGTGGGCACGAGCTTGGCTGCAGCTTCCCGGTAGGTATGGAGGGGACGACCGAGGATTGTCGTCAGCCTCTCGACGTCGCCCGGTTCCGGGATCATGCCGTCGCTGACGTAACGCTCGGCCATCAGCCGCATCTCATAGGCCTGCCACTTCGGCATGAACGTCGCCATGTTCTGCTCGAAGGCGCTGGGGTCGTCGCCGCCGTAAACGACGGGGCGGCCCAGGAGGTCGGACCAGATCGCGGTCACATCGGCGCCCGTCAGCGTGTCTGGGCCAACCAGGTTGATGGTCTCGATCGGCAGCTTGCCGGGCGCCTGGTCGCGCCGGATTAGCTCGATGGCTGCGACCTCGGCGATGTCACGGGCGTCCACCATGGCGACGCCCTTGGCGCCGATCGGCATAGGGTAGACGCCGTGGTTCACGATGACGTCCCTGACCATGACCTCGTTGTCGATGAAGTAGGACGGCCGCAGGATCGTGGCGCTGAAGCCCTCCTGCTCGAGCATCCGCTCCGCCCCGGACTTCACCGCGAAGTGCGGCACGTTCGCGAAGCGGTCGGCGTGGATCACCGAGAGGTAGACGACCCTGTCGACCCCCGCCTCGCGGGCCACGTTGAGCGTGATGATCGCCTGGGTGAATTCATCGCCCGTGACGGCGTTCAGCAGGAACAGCGTGGTCACGCCGTCGAACGCCTTGCGCAGCGCTTCGATGTCGAGAAGGTCGCCCTGCGCGACGTCGACCTCCTTCGGGAAATCCGCCTTCGAGGCGTCACGGGTGAGGACGCGCACGGCCGCGCCGCGCTTGACGAGCTGGTCGACGACATGGCGGCCGACGCGGCCGGTGGCGCCGGTGACGAGAATGGTCATTGGAATCGCTCCTGTTCGGGTTGAGGACAGCCCGAAAGTGAGTGATCCACATTCGTCTCGATAGACGCTATATCTGAACGCTGTGTCTCACTGGTGGAACAGATGGATCTGCTTGCGCTCGCCGACTTCAATCTCGTCGCCCGCCATGGCGGGTTCGGAAAGGCCGCTCGCGCGGCCGCACGCCCGAAGGCCACGCTGTCCCGACGGGTAACCGAGCTGGAAGCTAGCCTCGAGCTCCGCCTGTTCGAGCGAGGGGCCCGTGTCTTGAAACTGACTGAGGAAGGCCGCGCGCTGTTCGAGCGGACTGCTGTGATGCTGACCGAGCTGGACGAGACGGCGACCGAGATCGCATCCCGCGGAGGCCGTCCGCGGGGGAGGCTCAGGATCAGCGCGCCGTCGCTGTTTTCCCAGACGACCATGGGAAGACTCGCCGCGGGCTTCGCGCTGAAGCATCCCGACGTCAGGCTCGAGGTCACGGCCGAGGATCGGCCCGTCGACATGATCGAGGAAGGCTATGACCTCGTCATCCGGGTGAACCCGGAGCCTGACGCGACGTTGGTCGGCCGCGTCTTCCTCCGCGACCGCCTGGTGGTCGTGGCGAGTCCCGGTCTCGCACGCCCCTTGATCGGCAGCGAAGCCGTCCCGGCCGTCGTGAGGGGATCGGTGGGTGGTGCCGAAGCCTGGCAGGTGAGCACGCAGGAAGGGCGATCATCCATCGCCGTGGATCCCAAGCTGGGGCTGTCGTCGCTCGTCATGGTGCGAGACGCGGTTCGCATGGGCGTCGGCGCGGCCCGGCTTCCGCTGTCGCTCGCCAGTCCCGACATCGTCGCCGGACGACTTGCGCACTGGGGCGACGTCGAGGGACCCGAGACCACGTTGTGGGCGCTGTACCCGACCCGACGGCTTCTCAGCGCTCGCGTGGCGGCGTTCCTGGACCACTTGAGGGATGCCTTCCCGAACGGGAGCCCTGACGAGCTCGCCGCCTACGTCAGTCAGAGCGCGGGTTGATCCGGGGCTAGCCCGCCCTCGCCACCGGGAGCTCGTCGACCCGCGTCGTGTAGCGCGGCGAGCGCATCTCGAACTTCGTCGCCCACGGCATTTTCATGCCCGCCGCCGCCGAGATGATGGCGCCTCGGCCGAAGCGCGCATTCACGGCGTCGACCGCGGCCATCATCCGGTCGGCCTTCTCGCGGTCGCGCCCGCCGATCAGCGCAGCGGGCGCGTGGTCGGCGCGGACCAGGTCGTCCAAGATCACGCCCGCCTTCGCGAGCTTGGCGCCGCGCGGTGGCCAGAGGCGACGCGCCCCGCGGGAGGCCGCCGCGATGAGCGCCAGCCCGTCGCTCGTCGCCTCGATTAGGTCCTCGGTGGCGCCCGCGGAGAAGTGCGGGTCGCCGTTGTGGAGGTTGGAGTGCGCGAACACCGACAGGTGCGTCGCGGCGAGGCCGTGGCGCCGCAGCTTCTCGCCCGCGCGGAAGGCGTGCGAGGCCACGGCCTCGATGAGGCCCTCCAGCGTGGTCACCGGTCGTCCGAAGCTGCGCGTGACGGCGATGCCCTTCCGCTGAGGAACAACAGTCTCGAGGTCGATGCAGGTGACGCCGCGGAGCTCGTGGAGCGTCCGCTCGCCGACGACGGTGAACTTCATCCGGATCTGACGTGGGTCCATGCGCGCGAGGTCGCCCGCCGTTTTGATCCCCAGCGCCTCCATCTTCGCCCACGACCGCGGTCCGACGCCCCACACGTCTGAGACGTGGAAGCGGTCGAGCCTGGCCTGTCGCTCGGCCGGATCGGTGAGGTCGACGACGCCGCGGGCCTCGGGATCCTTCTTGGCCATGGCGTTGGCCGCCTTAGCCAGGGTCTTGGTGGGCCCGATGCCGACGCAGGTCGGAACGCCCGTCCAGCGCAGCACGGTCGCGCGCAAGTCCCGGGCCAGCTCGGCCCGTTCGGACAGCCGGAAGTTCGAGAGATCGAGAAAGCTCTCGTCGATCGAGTAGGTCTCGACCTCGCGAGCCCAGGATTCGTAGATCCAGCCCATTCTGCGGCTCATGTCTCCGTAGAGCGTGTAGTTCGAGCTGTAGACCGCGATCCGTTCGCGGCGGCAGAGGTCGCGGATCTTGAAGAAGGGGTCGCCCATCTTGATGCCGAGCGCCTTGGCCTCGGAGGTCCTTGCGATCGCGCAGCCGTCGTTGTTCGACAGCACGATCACGGGACGGGTCGCGAGCTTGGGATCGAACACGCGCTCGCAGGAGCAGTAGAAGCTGTTGCCGTCGATGAGGGCGAAGGAACGCTCGGTCACGGGCGCACCGCCCGTAGGCGGTGCAGGTTCCACGTGACGACGCCCCAGAGCTCGATCTCGGCCAGCTCCGGCGCCTCGAAGTCCGGGAGCCGCCTGTTGGCGAAGGCGAGCCGCGGACGGCCCGCCAGCGAGAGCCGCTTCAGCGACCGCTCGCCGTTCACGATGGCGACGACCACGTCGCGGTCGCGCGGCTCGAGGCTTCGGTCGACCACCAGGATGTCCCGGTCGAAGATCCCCGCGTCCTGCATGCTGTCGCCGTCCACCCGCCACAGGAACGTCGCCGGCGGGTTGGTGATGAGCAGCCGCGCCACGTCGACCGCGTCCTCGAGGAAGTCGTCGGCCGGAGACGGGAAGCCCGCGCAGAGGCCGTGCTCGAACATCGGCACCCGAAGCTCGGGGCCGAGCGCGACCGCACGGACGAAGCGGCTCACGGGGCGGGCCTCGGCGGCTGCAGTCCGCGCCGATAGCCGAGGGACACGTTACGCTCGGCGTTCTCCAGAAGGGCGATCAGGGACCTGATCGCGGCGCGCTCGCTTCCAGCCTGCCGAATCGCGTCGTCGACGGCGCGCTCGACGTCCGAGCCCTCGTCTTCCAGCAGCTTGTCCGCGACGTCCGGCATCCAACTCTCCCAAAAGGAGCGCAAGGATGCATGAGAACATTTAGGGAACAAGTCCGTTCCTGATCGGAGCGACGCGTCAGTCCGCCTCGGGGCACCGGACGCTGTCTCCGAACGTCCATGTCCGCAGGACGTTGCCTGTCTGAGGGTGGCGCAGACGCGCCGCCGAATTCTTTCAGGAGACGGGCATGAGCGACAACGACGTGGTCGGATGGGTCTTCGACGACAAGGACGGCGGCCGCTGGGCGGTGCAGGCCGACAGCAAGGAGGCGGCGATGGAGATCTTCACGAAGACCGCACCTTCCAAGACCAGCATCGTCGACGAGCACACCATTCCGAGCGCGGACGCTGCTCGTTACCAACTCGAGCAAGGCAAGGCCGTCCAGCAGGCGAAGGCATGAAGACGAACCTCATCGCCTACGGCTTCACGGCCGTCGCTTTCCTTGTCATCGACGGGATCTGGCTCGGTCTCGTTGCCCGTGGCTTTTACAGGAGCCAGATGGGCGACCTGATGTCGCCCAGTCCCAGCATCGCCGCGGCGGCCGCTTTCTACCTGATCTTCGTGTTCGGGCTGGTGTGGTTCGCGGTCTCGCCGGCGCTTGCGTCGGGATCGTGGACGACAGCGTTGGTCAACGGAGCGGTCCTCGGTCTCGTCGGCTACGCGACCTACGACCTCACGAACCTCGCCGTGGTGCGCGGCTTCCCGCCGATGCTGGCGATGGTCGACCTGGCTTGGGGAACGGTCCTGTCCGCGGTCGCCGCAACAGTCGGCTTCGTCGCAACGCCGGCGGTCTCAGGCTGACGCGCTCCGGCCGTGAAGGCTGGTCCTGTAGCCCCGCGGCCGCTCAACCTCAACTGAAGGACTGTCCATGAACACCGCCCTCATCGTCGGCGTGACCGGGATCGCCGGAAGCGCGCTCGCCGAGTCCCTCGTCGCCGACGGATGGAAGGTCCTTGGTCTCGCACGCAACCCCGAGAGACAGGAGGGGGTGAAGCCGATCGCAGCCGACCTGCTGGACGAGGCCGCGCTCCGGGGGAAGCTGTCAGGCGCAAAGCCGATGCACGTGTTCATCACGAGCTGGCTGCGACAGGACACAGAGGCCGAGAGCATCCGTGTCAACGGCGCGATGGTCCGCAACATCCTCACGGCCGTCGGGCCGGCGGGGGTCGGTCCGGCACGTTGCGTTGGTCACGGGCCTGAAGCACTACCTCGGACCCTTCGAGGCCTATGGGAAAGGCGACCTGCCCAAGACGCCGTTCCGCGAGAACCAGGGTCGGCTCGACGTCGCTAATTTTTACTACGCGCAGGAGGACGAGCTGTTCGCTGCGGCGAAGCGGGACGGCTTCACCCGGTCGGTCCACCGCGCCCACACGGTGATCGGCAAGGCCGTTGGGAACGCGATGAACATGGGGACGACGCTCGCGGTCCACGCGACGATCTGCAAGGAGACGGGACGACCTTTCCTGTTCCCGGGCTCCCTGGCGCAGTGGGAGAGCCTGACTGACATGACGGACGCCCATCAGCTCGCGGCGCAGATGCTGTGGGCCGCCACGACGCCGGAGGCCGCCGACACCGCGTTCAACATCGTCAACGGCGACGTCTACCGATGGTCGTGGATGTGGGGCCGGATCGCCGAGTAGTTCGAGCTCCCATACGTCGAGTTCGACGGGGTTGTCCGGCCGCTCGAAGAGCAGATGGCCAAAGACGACGAGACCTGGCGCAAGATCGCCGTGACACATGGTCTCGCGGAGCGAGAGCTCGGCCGTCTCGCTTCCCCTTGGCACACCGACGCCGACCTCGGCAGGCCGATCGAGGTCGTGACCGACATGAGCCGATGCCGGAAGCTCGGCTTCACGGGCTATGTCGCGACCGACGACGCGTTCTTCTCGCTGTTCGAGCGGCTTCGGCAGGAGCGGCTGATCCCGTAGGATTCCGCGATTCTGTTAGCTCCCGATCGGTTCGGCCGCGGCTTCGTCGAGACCGGTCCCGGCCTGGACCGCGAGCGCGCGATCTGCGGCCTGCGAGTCGAAGTACTCCCCGAGGGTGCGGACCTTGCCCCACTTCAGGGTGAAGACGTGCAGGCCGCGGTTCTCGTACCGACTGCGACCGTCGCGAAGGGCCTCGGTCGCCCTCCATCGCGCGAACACGGTCGTGTTCCAAGGTCCGCCAGTCATCCAAACTTCGTCCAGCGTTATGCGGAGCGTGGGGAAGACGCGCCCCATGCGCTCGACCCACTTGCGGACGGCCTACTTACCGCGTCGCTCGCCTCCGAGCGCGTGCGTTCCGGACACGCGGTGATGGACGTCTGGGCCATGTCCTTGACCACAGCGTCCCATCGGCGGACGTTCACGTCGTCGAAGCTCAGGCGGATCTTCTTCTCGACGATGTAGGCGTAGACCATGGAGCGTTTCCTTCGCTGTTGCGCCGCCTGCCGCCGGCCGGGCGGGCCGACGGCGCCATGAGACCTTGGCGGACAGTCTTCGGTGGAGAGGCAGCGTCCTTGGCGGACCGGGCCGCTACCGATCGGCCTTGATCGAGCGGAACTGGAAGCTCTTCGGCATCTGCCCCTTGAGCGACGGATCGACGAGATTGACGATCTGGCCTTCGGCGACCCAGATGACGTCCCCGACGCGGGTTAGGCCCGTCGGTCCCGCGAACTCCTTGATCATCGTCAGCGTCGCCTTGCCGTCGGCGATCGTGACCTGCGACAGCGGCCCGCCGCCCTCGACCATCAGGAAACCGGCGCCGTCCGCCTTAAGGCCGTCCGGGAACTTCAGCGGCCGCGCCGTCTCTATCTTCTCAATCTTGCCGACCGCGCCGGAATCAACCTCCATGCGGAACAGCTCGCCGCTGATGAAGGTGTTGGCGTAGAGGAAGCCGTCGGCCCCAAACGCGAGGCCGTCGAGGCCGCCCTTGAGCCGGTCGTCCTGCGCCCACACCTGCATCTTCGTTTCGCCGAAGGCGAGGCGCAGGATCTGCGGCTGGGCCGTGTTCGAGACGTAGAGCGCCTTGTCGGGGCCAATCGCCATGTCGTTGCAGATCGCGGGCCTCGACGGCAGCTCGACGCTGATCCGGCCTTCGCCGGTCGTGAGGTCGAAGCCCTTCACGAACGAGCCCTCGATCTCGGTCGGGCCCTTGGCTCCGAGTTGGGAGGCGTCGTTGGAGCAGACCCAGAGCAGCCCGTTGGCCTCGTCGGCCAGCACGCCGAAGGTCGAGCGCGTTCCGAAGGCCCCTGGCTTGATCCAGACCTCAGCTTCGGCCGACCCTGGCTTGGCGCGCACTATGCCGCCATGGGTGAGGCTTCCGGCGTAGAGCGTGCCGTCCGCCGTTGCCGTCACGCTTTCGGGGAACGGCGAGCCGGCCGGAACTGCGATCGTCGCCGGATCAGCCGTCGCGGCGGACGCGGCGCCGAAGACGAGGCCTGCGGTGGCGAGCGCTTTCCAGCTCCGTGTTCTTTTCATCGTTCGGTCCTCCTGATCGGGGTCTTGTTCGGCGCCGCGCTCAAGCGACCTCAGCCTTGGCAACGGTCTTCTTCGGGCGCATGCTGGCCATTGCATGTCCCATGATCGTGGTCCGGGCCCCGCGCGGGAGGGGTGCGAGCGACCAACCCAGGAACTTGGCGACGAAGCCGGGTCGCACAGTTCCGGATCGGCCGAGCGCCGCGATCGTGGCGCGCGCCACGTCTTTCGTGGTCGCGGCGAAGCCCATATTCATGTTCGCGCGGCTCGCGAAGCCGCTGTGCGTCGGCCCCGGAGCGGTGGCCAGCACATCGACGCCGCGTGGCTTCAGCTCGCGCGAGAGCCCATCGGCAAGGCTCTGCACGAACGCCTTCGTTGCGGCGTAGTTGGCTGCGCCGGCCGCTCCCTGGAAGGCGAGGACGGAGCTGAACAAGACGAGCCCACCGCGGCCGCGGGCGGCCAGACGGCGGCCGAACACGGTGGAGATTTCGACGACCGAGCGGCAATTGAGGTCGACCATGTCGAGCTCTGTTTCGAGCGAGGCGTCGAGCAACGCGCCTGAAGTGCCGAACCCGGCGGCCGCAACGACAAGGCCGATGTCGAGTTCAGCCGTCGCCTTGTCGAGCTGCGCCGCCCCGCCGCGGGGCCCGAGATCGCTCGCCACGACGCGCGTCTCGACGCCGTTCCTGCCGAGATCGGCCGCGAGCGCTTCGAGCGCCTCCTGCCGCCGGGCGACCAGCACGAGGTTAAAGCCGTCCTGAGCGAGCTGCTCGGCGATGGCGCGCCCGATCCCATCGGAGGCGCCCGTCACGAGCGCCCAGGGACCGTAGCGGCGCAGGTTCGGGCTTGGGTTCCCGGCCCGGTCGGATGCTTGCAGGCTCATGTCGGTTTTCCTGTGTTTCGGTCGTTGATGGGATGGCTTAGGCGTGGACGGGCGCGTTCGGAGCCGCCGCGATCGGCGCCGGCTTCGCGCCCGTCTCCGGACGGATGCGGAACCAGATCGCGTAGAGCGCCGGCAGGAAGAGCAGGATGAGGACCGTGCCGGCCGCTGTGCCGCCGATCAGCGTGTAGGCGAGCGAGCCCCAGAACACGGACAGCGTCAGCGGCATGAAGGCGAAGACGGCGGCAAGCGCGGTCAGCACCACGGGACGCGCGCGCTGGACGGTTGCTTCCACCACCGCCTCGTAGGGGCTCATGCCCTCCTCCTCGTTGGTGTGGATCTGCCCGATGAGGATCAGCGTGTTGCGCATCAGGATGCCGGACAGGCCGATCATCCCGAGGATGCCGTTGAAGCCGAACGGCACGTTGAACAGGAACAGCGTGGGCATGACCCCGACGAGGCCGAGCGGCGCCGTCAGGAACACCATGAACATCGCCGAGAAACTACGGACCTGCAGGATGAGCGTCAGCAGGATGAAGCCGACCATCACGGGGAAGATCGGGACCAGCGCGGCGTTGGCCTTGGCGGAATCCTCGGCGTTGCCGCCGATCTCGATGCGGTAGCCGGGAGGGAGCGCCGCGATCGTCGGCTCAAGCGCCTTGAACACTTCCGCCGTGACCTGCGGCGGCTGCAGGCTTTCGTCGATGTCGCTCTGCACCGTGATGGTCGGGATGCGGTTGCGTCGGCGCAGGGCCGGGTCTTCCGGACGAGACTCGACATGGCCGATCTGGCTGAGCGGCACGGGAGCGCCCTCGCGATTGACGATGGTGAGGTCGCCGAGCCGGCCGAGGTCGGGCGCCGCGCCGAGGTCGCTCCGCACGACGAGGGCGACGGCGCGGATGTCCTCGCGGACCTGGGCGACGGTCACGCCGCGAAGCAGGACCTGGAGCTGGTCGGAGACGTCCGCAGTGGTGAGCCCGATGGCCTGCAGGCGGTCCTGGTCGAGCACGAAGCGCGCCGTCGGGGCCCGCTCGCCCCAGTCCTGATTGACCGTGCGCGTGTTGGGGTTCGCCGTCATCACGGCCTGGACCGTGTCGGCGATCCCGCGCAGGACCTGCGGGTCCGGTCCCATGACGCGGAACGCGACGGGATAACGCGAGTAGGGGCCGAACACGAGCTGGGAGACGCGCACCTGCGCTTCGGGCGTGAGGCCGTTCGCGATCTCTTGCCGCGCCTTCAGCTTCAGCGCCTCGCGCTGTTCCTCGCTTCCCGTCAGCACGACGATTTTGGCGAAGGACGGGTCGGGCAGTTCGGGGTTGTAGGAGAAGAAGAAGCGCGGCGCGCCGGCCCCGACATAGGCCGTGACGATCTTGGCTTCCGGCTGCTTGAGCAGCCAGTCCTCGACGCGTCTGGTGGTGCGGCTGGTGACGTTAATCCCGGTGCCTTCCGGCATCTGGACCTCGAGCAGCACTTCCGGACGGTCGGAGGTCGGAAAGAACTGCTGCTTGACCGCGCCCATGCCGACGACGGACGCGCCGAACATCAGGGCCACGGCGCCCGCGACCACAAACTTCCGCCGGATCGACCAGCGTACGAGGCGCCGGAAGCGTTCGAACATCGGCGTCGAGTAGATCTGTCCGTGCGCGTCGCCCGGGAGCTTCTTGATGTCGGGCAGCAGCTTCACGCCGAGATAGGGGGTGAAGGCCACCGCGACGACCCACGAGGCGAGCAGCGCGAAGCCCGTCACCCAGAAGATGTTGCCCGCGTACTCGCCCGCGCTCGACGCCGCAAAGCCCACGGGCAGGAAGCCGAACACCGTGACCACGGTGCCGGCCAGCATGGGCGCGGCGGTGTGCGACCAGGCGTAGGTCGCGGCCTCGACCCGGCTCAGGCCCTCCTCAAGCTTCACCACCATGATCTCGATGGCGATGATGGCGTCGTCGACCAGCAGGCCGAGCGAAAGAATGAGCGCGCCGAGCGTGATGCGGTCGAACATCCGGCCCGTGATCATCATGACCACCAGCACGATCGCGAGCGTCAGCGGCACGGCCGCCGCCACCACGACGCCGACGCGCCAGCCGAGGCTGATGAGGCACACGACCATGACGACCGCGAGCGCGGCGTAGAATTTCAGCATGAACTCGCCGACCGCCTCGTCGATGTTCACCGCCTGGTCGGACACCTTCGAGATCGTCACGCCGACGGGCAGATCCGCGCCGAGCGTGGCCTCGGCCCTTTCGAGAGCCTTGCCGAGATCGAGACCGTTCCACCGTTCCTTCATGACGACGTTGAGGAGCAGCGCGTCCTCGCCGCCGTTGCGCACGAGCAGCGTCGGCGGGTCCTCGTAGCCGCGCTCGACGCTCGCGATGTCGGAGAGCTTGAGCGTGCGGCCGTTGGCGACGATCGGCGTGTCGCGGATGCGGTCGAGGCTGTCGAGCGCGCCGTCGAGGCGCACGAACACTTCCGGCCCCGATGTCTCGACCGAACCGGCGGGGGTGACGGCGTTCTGGCGCTGCAGCGCGCCGAAGACGTCGTTGGGGCTGACCCCGAGCGTCGAGAGCCGCGCATAGGAGAAGTTGACGAAGATCCGCTCCGGGCGCTCGCCCATGATGTCGACCTTCTTCACGCCCGGCACCTGCAGAAGGCGCTGGCGGAGGGTCTCGGCGTGGCGCACGAGCTGCCGCTCGGGCAGGCCATGGCCTTTGAGCGCGTAGACCGCGAAGGCGACGTCGGAATACTCGTCATTGACGAAGGGCCCGAGCGCGCCCTGCGGGAGCCGGGTCTTGAGGTCGCCGAGCTCAAGCTTCTTGCGCGCCTCGTAGAACTGCCCGGCCACTACCTGGGGCGGCGTCGAGTCGCTGAGGTTGAGGGTGAGCAGCGCAAGGCCCGGCCGCGCCAAGGTCTCGACCCTGTCGTAATACTGAAGCTCCTGGAGCTTCTTCTCGATCGGGTCGGCGACGAGGTCCTGCATCTCCTGCGCGGTGGCGCCGGGCCAGACCGCCGTCACGGTCATGACCTTGACGGTGAACAGTGGATCCTCGCCGCGGCCGAGCTTGAGGTAGGCGACCGCGCCCGCGACGATGATCGCGATGATGAGGAACAGCGTGATCCCGCGTTCGCGGACGGCGAGCGCCGAGAGGTTCCAGCCGCTCACTGCATCGCCGCCTTGTTCTCGGCGACGCGGATCTCCTCGCCCTCGCGCAGGAAGCGTCCGCCGGTCGCGACCACCGTCTCGCCGGTCGCGAGGCCCTCATCGAGCGTGGCGAAGTCCGCGCCGAGGCGCGCGACCCTGACCGGGCGCCGCTCGAGCTTGGGCCCGTCGGCCACGGTCCAGACGAAAGCGCCGGACCCGTCGTCGTTCAGCGCGGCGAGCGGCACCCGCGTGCCGGTCGCCGCGCCGCCGATTGGAACGCTCACCGTCACCGTCGCGCCGAGCGGCGCGCTGGCGGCGTCGCCGCCCAGCACGTAACGCGCCTCGTAGGTCCGGGTGCGCGGGTCCGCGGCGTCGGACAGCTGGCGAAGCGTCGCCGTGCCCTTCAACTCGCCGCCGTAAAGCGACGCCTGCGCTTCCGCGCCGAGTTGCGGGCGCACGCTTTCGGGCAGGCTGATGGACGCCTCGCGCGATCCGCTGCGGGCGATGCGCAGGACGACCTGGCCCGCTGAAACCACCTGCCCGGGCTCGCCCAGGGTCTCGACCACGACGCCGTCCTCGTCGGCCTTCAGCAGCGAATAGGCGCTCTCGTTGCGCGACATCTGGGCCTGCGCCTTCGCGGCCTCGAGCTGGGCGTTCGCGGTGTCGAGCGCGGCCTTGGCCTGCTCGTAGCGCTGCTGCGTCGACCAGCCCGCCTTGCGGAGCTCGCGGTAGCGGATTTCGTCGGCGGCGGCCTGCTTCTGGACCGCGTCGGCGGAGGCCACCGCCCGCTCGCGGGACGTGATCGTCAGATCCAGGTCGGTCCGGTCGATGCGCATCAGGGATTGGCCGGCCTTCACGCTCGCGCCCGTGTCCACGAAGCGCTCGACGATCTTGCCCGGCACGCGGAAGCCGAGATTGCTCTGGACCCTCGCCGCGACGACGCCCGTGAAGGATCTGCGCTGGGCCGCGGCCGGCTCGACCTTCGCGGTCTGGACGATGCGCGCCGCCTGGCGCGGGTCGGCCTGCGCCTCCGGCTTGCAGGCGCCAAGTGCAAGCGCCGCGGTCGCGACGCCCATGAGGCAGGCAGTGCGGACGCCGGTCATCGATCTCTCCCAACAGGTCTTTACATATTACAGCCATCATATAAAAAGATCTGGCGTCGCTTGCAAGCGGATTCTTCGGCCGCTTCCCTCGGAGGGTCGGGGGACGCTCGCTGCTTCGCCGCTGCGGCCGGCTTTCGGCCTGGCCCGTCTTGCGACCCACCGGATTTGGTCGTGGTCGGCCGCAGCGACCCGAAAACCGCGTCGATCCCGGCGCGGGCGGAACAGAGAACGGCAGGAGCATTCGCCATGAGCCATCCGCGACGCGTCGTGGTCACCGGAATGGGTCTCGTGACGCCGCTCGGCGTCGGCGTGGCGCCGGTCTGGCGGCGTCTCGTCTCCGGGCGGTCGGGGATCCGCCGCCTGCCGGACGCGATGGTTCTGGACGTCGCCGCGAAGGTCGGCGGGGTCGTTCCGTCGATCACCGAGGATCCGGAGGCGGGATTCGACGTCGACTCCGTGGTCTCGCCCAAGGACCAACGGAAAATGGACCGCTTCATGACTTTCGCGATCGCGGCTGCCGACGAGGCGATTGCGCAGGCGGGCTTGCGCCCGTCGACGGCCGAGGAGCGAGAGCGGACCGCGACGATCATCGGGTCAGGCATCGGCGGCTTTCCGCAGATCGTTGAGGCGGTCCGCACGACGCACGACAAGGGGGTGAGGCGGCTGTCGCCGTTCACCGTGCCTTCGTTCCTCGCCAATCTCGCAGCCGGATGGGTGTCGATCCGGCATGGCCTGAAGGGCCCGCTCGGGGCGCCCGTCACCGCTTGCGCCGCCGGCGTCCAGGCGATCGGCGACGCCGCGCGCATGATCCGGGCCGACGAGATCGACGTTGCGGTCTGCGGCGGCGCGGAGGCCTGCATCGACCGCGTCAGCCTCGGCGGCTTCGGGGCGGCGCGCGCGCTCTCGAGCGCCCACAACGACGATCCGGCGCTCGCCTCCCGTCCGTTCGACGCCGCGCGCGACGGCTTCGTCATGGGCGAAGGCGCTGGAATCCTCGTGATTGAGGCGCTCGAGCATGCGCTGGCGCGCGGCGCGAGGCCGATCGCCGAGCTCGTCGGCTACGGCACGAGCGCAGACGCCCACCATCTGACGGCCGGCCCCGAAGACGGTGACGGCGCCCGGCGCGCGATGCTGCTGGCGTTGAAGCAGGCAAGGCTCGCCCCTTCTGAGGTGGACCACATCAACGCGCACGCGACCTCGACCCCGGTGGGCGACCTCGGCGAACTCGCCGCGATCCGTTCGGTGTTCGGGACCCGGGCAGGTCCGGCAATCACTTCGACGAAATCGGCGACCGGGCACCTGCTCGGGGCGGCGGGGGGCGTTGAGGCCGTCTTCGCGATCCTCGCGATGCGGGACGGGATCGTGCCGCCGACCCTCAACCTCACCGACCCCGATCCGGCGGCCGCCGGACTCGACCTCGTGGCGCTGACGAGTGGCCGGGCGCCGATCGAGGTAGCCATGACCAACGGCTTCGGCTTCGGCGGCGTGAATGCGAGCGCGATTTTCCGGCGCCTGTCCTGACGCTGTCGACCTCCGTCAAGCGCGGCGGCTCCAATCGGCCGTCGCCGTCAGCGCGCCCATGGCGACGCCGTAGAACACCAGGCCGACGGCGACCGCGGCGAACACGATCCAGAGCGACACGCCCAGCGTCGCCGCGAGCGCCGCTCCGCCGATCGCGATCACGGTGCGGCCGAGCGTGACGGCGAGCGGCTTGCCGAGCCGGCCCGCGCCCTGGGCCGCGAAGTAGAGCGACATGCCGAAGGCGAAGAAGCCGTAAGCGGGTCCCGCGATCCTGAGGTAGCTCGACCCCGCGGCGATCATCTGCGGATCGGAGCCGAAGAGCCCGAGCCAGGCGGCCGGCGCCGCGGCGGCCGCGAGCCCGATGGCTTCGGCGGCGACGAACGCGAAGGCCGCGCCCGTAAACGCGATCCGCTTTGCGCGCACGACGTCGCCCGCTCCGATATTCGTGCCGACGAGCGGCACCAGCGGCGCGCCGAAGCCGAACGACAGCGGGATCAGCAGGTATTCGAGCCGGGCGCCCGTCCCGTAGCCCGCCAGCGCGCCGGACCCCGCCATGTGCCCGACGACCGCGGTGACCACGATGAAGATCAGGTTGGTCTGGACGGACGTCAGCGAGGCGAGCGCGCCGACCTTGAGGATGTCGGCGAAGAACCGCCATTCGAGGCGCTGGGGCTTCAGCCGGATGAGGCTTCGGCCCGACAGGACGTGCCAGGCGAGATAGAAGCAGCCGAGCGCGTTGAAGATCATGATCGCCAGGCCGCCGCCGGGCACGCCGAGCCCCGGCAGCGGCCTGTAGCCGTAGATTAGAAGCGGCGAGAGGGGAATGATCAGGATTACGCCGAAACACACGACGCCGGCCGGAACCAGCATGTCGCCCGTGCCCCGGAGCGCGCTCGCGAGCGCGTTCATGACCCAGAGCAGCACGTTGCCCGCGAACACCACGTTCGAGTAGGCGACCGCCGCCTCGAGCGCGCCGCCCTCCGCGCCGAGCATGGCGTAGAACGGGCGTCCGTAGGCGAGCGCGAGAACCGCGAACGCCGCGCCGATCGCGCCGAGCAGCACGACGCCGTGGAACGCGACGCGGTCTGCGTCGTCGCGGCGGCCGGCGCCGAGCGCCCGCGCCACCGCGGACGAAACCCCGCCGCCCATGGCCCTACCGAAAGCATCTGCATCAGCATAAAGGGCGGAAACACCAGCGCCATGCCCGCGAGCGCGTCCGACCCCAGCCTGCCGACCCAGTAGGTCTCGATCAGGCCAGTCGCCGCCTGCAGCAGCATCACGACGAGGTTCGGCCACGCCATCTTGAGGATCAGCGGCGCGACCGGCGCCTCGAGCATTGCGCGCGTGCGGGGGTCGAGGGCCGACGTATCCAGCGGAAACGCAACCGCCGCGGCGGTCACGCCGGGAAGTTCGTCTTCAGGCGCTCGCGGCAGACATCGAGCACGCGGTCGGACAGGGCCTTATCGTCCCGGCACGCGCGCGCCAGCACGATCGCGCCGATCATCCCGGCGTAGAGCGCGAGCACGTCGTCGCTTGCGTCGTCGCCGAGGCCGAGCGTCTTGCTGATGCGCGTCGCAGCCTCCCGCGCGCCGTCCGCCGCCGCACGTTGCACCACCGTGTCGCCGCGGGAGGTCTCCGCCCCCAGCGCCGCGATTGCGCAGCCGGCTTCTGGATGATCGCGATGACCACGGCTCACATACTCGTCGATCGCCGCCGCCGCGCGATCCTTCCGCGGCCCTTTCGATCGCTCTGCGGCTCGCACCAAATGGTCGGTCGTTCCCTGCAGGGAACGGGTCACGGCCTCCGCGACCAGCGCGTCCTTCGAGCTGAAATGGGCGTAGAAGCCGCCATGGGTCAGCCCGGCCTCCTTCATGAGCGCCGGCACGCTGACGCTGTCGACGCCGTCGCGCCGGAACAGCGCGGCGGCCTGCGACAGGATGCGCTCGCGGGTGGCGGCCTTGTGCTCCTTGCTAAGCGGCATGTGCGTGTCTCCTCGTCTGCTCCGCCGTCCGCTCGAGGGGATCGACGTTTCACTCTTTGTATGTCGTATATAATATCATGTTACGGATGTCATCTTAAAGCCTACGGCAGAATGAGCCGCTGTGACCAGAGGGACCTCGGTCTCCCCAAGGCGATCTGATCCTCCTTCGTTCAGACAACGGAGCCCGAAGCATGACCGACAACGCAGGCGCCTCTACCCCAAGGGTGCTGTTCATCGACGATCTGCAGGTCGGGCAGCGCTTCACCAGCGTCGAGACCAGAGTCGATCGAGACGAGCTTGTTGAGTTCGCTGAACGGTACGACCCGCAGCCTTTCCATCTCGACGACGAACGCGCGCGGTCCACGATCTTCAAATGACTCGCCGCCAGTGGATGGCACACCGCCTCGCTCTCGATGAGCCTGCTCGTCGACACGCTGCCATTTGCGTGCGGCGTCGTGGGGCTGGGCGTCGAGGTGTCGTGGCCAGCTCAGACCCGCCCCGGGGACGTGCTCCATGTGGACGGCCACGTCGCAGCCATCGAGCGCACAGGGCGGAGCTCCGGCGTCGTCACCATGAAAAGCCGCACCCTGAACCAGCGGGGAGAGGCAGTCCAAGAGATGACCGCAAGGCTGCTTGTCCAGGCCCGGCCAAAGACCGCGCCGAACTGATCCCAGGCGGCGCGGGCAGGTGACTTGAGTTCCGGCTCGGAAGTCCAGCGAGTTATCGAATTGAGGAGCTGACGATGAATAGGTTTTGGAACGGATTGCGGACGCTGGAAGAAGCGCTCGCCGGACTGGACGATCCGCATGGCGAGAGGTTCTCTCGCATCGAGAAGAGGCTGCGCGATCTCGAAGGACGGCTGGATCAGATCGAGGGCTTTGCGGACGGCTCGCCGGAACAGCAGAACTCGGCGCCAGGGTCGGAAGGCGTCGTCGCCGCGGGATGACCCGGCGCAACCGTAGTGTCACGGCGGCGTCGAGTTGACCCAAGCTTCCAACAGACCGAGCCGATGGCGCGCAGACTGAAGCGATCGGGCAAGGGCTCGCCGGACCGGCGACCGCACGTCGTCCGGAACGATAGCGTTCGCGGAACGATCATTACTCACGATGTCGTGAGCAAGATGAGCAGATTTGCCAAGCCCTAATGAAAGAGCTCGTCTTCTCGACGCCGCGCGCGCCCTCAAGATGGCCCGTTCGGCGCATGCCTACGTTCGCGGCAACACAATCAAGTTCTATGAGTGGCTTGCGTCCTCGCCTAGTGCGGCAGAGGTTCCCACAGGCCCGCCGGTCTGGATCTGCGGCGACTGCCATCTCGGCAACCTCGGGCCCTTGGGCGACGGCGACGGCGGCATCGAGGTCCAGATCCGCGATCTCGACCAGACTGTGATTGGCAATCCGGCGCTCGACATCATCCGCTTAGCCGTGTCGCTCGCAAGCGCGACCCGCGGTTCGGATCTGCCGGGCGTCGTCACCGCACGCATGATCGAGGAGATCATCGGGGGCTACGAGGCGGCGCTGGCCGATCCCGACGCCTCGATCAAGGACGCCGGGCCCGAGCCCGACGCCGTCCGGACGGTCAGGCGCCGCGCTCTCGGCCGACAGTGGCGCCATCTCGCCCGGGAGCGCTTCAAGGATGCCGATCCGAGAATTCCGCTCGGCCGCAAGTTCTGGGAGCTCGCCACGGACGAACGCGCAAGCCTGACGGACGCGCTCGCTGATCCAAGAATCGCCGAAACGGTGCTGTCGCTGGAAGACCACGACGTCAAAACCCGCATGGTCGACGCCGCCTTCTGGATGAAAGGATGCAGCTCGCTCGGACAGCTTCGCTATGCGGCGGTGATCGGCATGCGGAGCGGCGGCAAGCGGGAACGGTTCGCGCTCGTGGACGTGAAGGAGGCGGTCGCGCCGGCACCTTCGTCCGTGCCTTACGCCGTCATGCCCGAGGACCCCGCCGAGCGCGTGGTGGCCGGCGCGCGGACTCTCTCGCCCCACTTGGGCGAGCGCATGATCGCCACGAAGGTGCTCGGCCGCCCTGTCTTTGTCCGTGAGCTACTTCCGCAGGACTTAAAGCTCGAAGTGGAGCAGTTCTCCCGCAGCGAGGCCCTCGCGGCAGCACGCTATCTTGCCTGGGTTGTCGGACATGCCCACGCCCGGCAGATGGACGCAAGATCCCGCCACGCCTGGCGTCGAACCCTCCTCGACCGGCACGGCGTCGATCTAGAGGCGCCGTCATGGCTCTGGCGGAGCGTCGTCGAACTCTCGGGCGCGCATGAGGCGGGCTATCTAGAGCACTGCCGCGCGTACGCTCTGGCGGACGCATGACCTCGAGCCTCTACGACCTCTACGTAGAAATAGTGCCTCAAGAAGCGAGTCGCCAGCATCGGGCTCAAGAGCAGACGCTACCAGCGTCCGCTTAGGGGCAGCCCGGGACAAGGCCATCCGGCTCAGATGCGCCAACAGCGGAAGTTGCTCCTTTGCCCCGAACCGGACGTTCGCGCGAGCAAATCCCAGCGATTGGTCGCTATCCCAAAAAGCCAGCTTAAACGGCGATCTCCCTGCAAGTGGCCGGCGTCCGTTCTAGCTGGCGCGCTCGTACGGCCGCTGTGCTCGGTCCGATGGTCGCTCTGCACTTCGTCTACAGACCGCAGCATGGCCACCATCCGCACGTTGAAGCGTAGGGGAGCAGGTCGACCAAGGCAGAAGTTTTGCCTTTTACGACTTCGTTCCATCGTCGTTGCAGACCAAGCGATTAAATAAAAATCAGATTACGGAAACAAAACCCTTGGCTTCTTCGTAATGTCTATATCGATGCATTCGAATTGCGCTCAAAGCTCAGTCCCGTCACGCAGAATAAAAATCAGGCGGTACGCAGCATTATAGGTGAGGACACTATGTTTCGTCAGCTTCCGATTATCGCGATCACCGCGGCGCTTGGGCTCGTCGCCGCCACTGGCGTCGCGTCCGCTCAGGCCACCGGCACCGAAAACAACGCGACCTCTGGATCCATGAAGGGGTCCGACATGAAAGGCTCCGGCTCAGACATGAAAAATTCCGAGATGAAGGGTTCTTCGTCGGGCTCCATGGAGATGAAGGACAAGTCCTCGTCAGACATGAAGCCGACCGGCCAGATGAAGGACGACCAGATGAAGTCGACGCCGAACTCGTCAATGCAGAAGTAATCTCGTCAGTCATGCCCCCGCGGCCGGATACGTCCGGCGCGGGGGCGCGATTTGCGGTCGTGGGTTGAAAGGCCGTCATGCTCGGTCGCGGCCAGGCCGTCAAATGCCCGCGTACCACGCGTAGCCGTTGTCTTCCCAGTAGCCGCCGTTTCCGCCGCCGACGCCATCCAGGCTCGCGACGACCTCCACCACCATGACGTACTTGGCCATCTTGTAGCCCAGTTGCCGCTCGACCCTCAGGCGCAGCGGCGCGCCGTGCTGCACGCTCAGCGGCGCCCCGTTCATCTCATAGGCGAGGATCGTCTGAGGGTGGACGGCGTCGACGAGATCGACGCTCTCGTAATAGCGCACCGGCGAGCCGTCATTGGCTTCCTCCATTGTGTCGGCGCATCGGAATACGACATAGCGCGCCTCGGGCTTGAGGCCCGCGCGATCGAGCAGCGCGGAGAGCGGCGCGCCCGTCCATTTGCCGATGCAGCTCCAGCCTTCCACGCAGTCATGCCGCGTGATCTGAGTCCGAGCCGGCAGACCTCTAAGGTCGTCGAGCGACAGGCGCAGGGGCGTTTCCACTAGTCCCGTAACTTCGAGCCTGAAGTCCGCGAACCCGTTCGCGGCGAGCGCCTTGTATGGCGCGTCGACCGGGTCGATCGTGCCGTTCGGCTTGAACCACGGCGATATGTCGGCTTCCGCATATTCACGCGCCAGCGTCGTCTTGCTCAACATCAGGCGCTGGACGAACAGATTGGCGTCGTCGCCGGCCTTGAGCGCCCGGCTGAACCACGGCGTATCCGCGAGCTGGTCGCACCCTCCTAGGCTCGCCGCGCCGACCGCCGCGGTCGCACCGAGCAGCAGCGCGCGTCGATTGAGACCGCCGGTCATGCCTCGCCTCCGGTCTGGGCGCGGGGAGATTCTGCGCCGGTTTCGATCGAAAACCAGCCCGTCACCATGCCTCGCAGATTGTTCCAGACGCCTGAGACCAGAACCATCGCGACGTGAACGAAGACGAACAGCACGAGCAGGTTGGCGATGACGAAATGGATCGTCCGGGCCGACCGGCGTCCGCCGAACAGGTCGAGGATCCAAGGGGCCGCCGCGTTGAAGCCGGGCGAGAGCGCAAGTCCCGCGAGGATCTGGGCGGGCAGCAGGCCGAGCACCACGATGAGGTAGGTCAGCTTCTGCAACGCGTTGTAGCGGGTCGCCTCCTCACCCTTCGGAAAGCGGAACGCCAGATGCTCCCGCAGCGTCGTGCCGAAATGCCGAAGCTGGTCGCGGCTTGGAATCAATCGGCGGCCGAGTTGCCCGGTCGCGACGCCATACGCCAGATAGACGAGACCGTTCAGCAGGAAGATCCAGGCGAACAGAAAGTGCCAGCGACGGCCGCCCGCGAGATTTTGCTCGGTCGGAAGAGTGGACCAGCCGGGAAAACCTCGTTCGGCCGGCTCGCCGGCGCTGTCTTTCGACAGCCCGAGGACGCCGGTCGTATCGAAGGTCCGGCCGAGGAGCGTGGTGACGCCGCGCGGCGGATCCGTTTCGGTGGCGGTCATCGACACGAGCGGTGTGTCGAATGTCGAGACCTCGCCCCAGTAGAGCGCCGGATGCGCGTTGAAGATCTGGAGACCGCTCGCCAGAAGCACCGTCAGACACACGACGTTGATCCAGTGGGCTGCCCGGATGACCGCGGGGTGACGGAACACCCAGCGCCGCCCTTCCGCAGCACGCGCCTGAACCAGTCCATCTTGGGTCTCGCTTGAAGCCACGTTCGCTCCTCGATGGACGAAGGCTGCATCCAGTCTGTTCGACCAGACGCAGCCATGTGTTACGCATCGCGCCAGTTGCGCCTCACATGGGCGGGACGACGCCGTCCTTACCGACCGCGACCATCTTGCCGCCGAGCGTCGCGCCGTCTCGCGTCGTGACGACGAAAACCGGCGCGCCCTTCATCGCGATCGCCTTGTCGGCCTTTTCAAACGCCACGATCGGCGCGCCCTGCGGCACCAGCACCGTCTTCGACTGGCCGCCGTCATATGTGACTTCGAAGGTCTTGCCGCCGCCGCTGGCCGAGCCGGACTTTACCGAGCCGTTGGTCATCGAGCTTTTGACGGTCGCTCCGGACTTCGGCGTTTTCACCGAGCCGTTCGTCATCGAACTCTTGGTCATCGACGTCGCGCCGCCGGCCGTTGTGTCCGCGATCTCGTCCCAGGCGTAGTGGCCTTCGCCCGTTCCCCGCATCTCCTCCGGGAAGATGACCACCTCAAGCGCCGTCGGTGGATTGTCGCCCTTGGTCGCCGTGCCGATGAACTTGCCTTCGTCGACATTGTCGAGGCTTGATTTCACCACGTTCACGAACGCGGTTTCAGGCTTCAGAGCGATCTCCTGCATGGTTCCGTCGCGGGTCTTGACCGTCAGAGAGGTGTCGGTCGCGCTTTCGATGGTCCCACGAACACGGACGAGCTCGGGCGCCGAATAGGCTGAGGCCGAAAGGGTCAGCAGCGCCGCCGCGGCGATCATTGGCAGTCGGATCATGATCAGTCTCCCTATGGTTGCCGCAGTAGATGGCGCTCCGAAAAAAGAATGCGATTAAATCGCGCGCAATATTTATTGGAAGAGCGCTCGGCCATCAGGGTCCGGCGCTGTCGCGTAGCGGCCGGACCCTGACGCATCTCAGCTGAGTTCAGCCGATGAACTGGATCAAATCGCGGTTCAGTCGCTCGGGGTCGGTCGCGAACAGCCCATGGGGCTCGCCGTCGTACTCGATGTATGTCGAGCCTGGAATGCCCGCGGCCGCCGCCTTGCCGCTCGGGGCGATCGGGACGGTCGCGTCCGATGTGCCGTGGATGACAAGCGTCGGCTTGGTGAAGGACTTCAGGTCCGGGCGGAAGTCCGTTCGACCGAAGGCGTCCACGCAGTCGAGCGTCGCCTTGGGGCTCGCCATGAGCGCGAGCGTGAAGGTCCAGTCGAGCAGCGCCGAGCTCACCGGGCGCGAGATCACGCCGACGCCATAAAACTGCTTGGCGAACGTCTGGAGGAAGGCGAAGCGATCCTTGCGGATCTCGCTCTTCATGTCCTCGAACACGCTCGCGTCAACGCCGTCGGGGTTGCTGTCGTCCTTCAGCAAGTAAGGGACGACCGAGGACACCAGCACGGTCTTGGCGACCCTGTCAGAGCCGTGTCGAGTAAGGTAGCGGGCGATCTCGCCACCGCCCATCGAGAACCCGACGAGATTTGCCTCGCGGACGTCGAGCTTGTCGAGCACGGCCGCCAGGTCGTCGGCGAAGGTGTCGTAGTCGTATCCTGTCGCGGGATGCGCCGACTGGCCGAAGCCGCGGCGGTCGTAGGTGATGACCCGGTAGCCTGCCTCGAGCAGCGCCAGCGTCTGGTACTCGAACATGTCGCCCGTCAGCGGCCAGCCGTGGATCAGGACCACGGGCTTGCCCGCTCCGGCTTCCTTGACGTGCAGATGCGCGCCGTCTCGCGTTTCGATGTGCATGCGTTCTCCCTGGTGCAGTCCTGCGCCAGGCAGATCCCGGCTTCGGATCACAACGTCAGGGGATGGCGAACGTTCTTCGGGGTTTGCTCGCGCAGGTCGGTGCGCTCGTCACGTCGACCTAGCTGGCCGGTCATCGCCGCCATGCGCGCAGCGCCTTCAATTGCCTCGTGCGCAATGATAGATGAGGTTTGAGGTTTCGGCCTCGATCTTCATTCATTGCTACGACCGGTGCGGATGTGACCCTCGCCCATGACCTGGATGGGTCGACCCAGTCTGAGCCGTTTGTCGTGCCTGGCTTCCTGTCGGACGGCAGCCGAATGTCGCGCGAGATCAACGCGTTCGATTGGGCCCGAACGTCGCTCGGCCCCATCTCGACCTGGCCCGCTTCTCTCAAGATGATCCTGCGCCTCGTCCTGCGGTCAGAGCAGCCGATGTGCTTCTGGTGGGGCGAGGATCTCTTGAGCTTTCACAACGACGCCTACGTGCCAATGCTCGGCGGCAAGGCCGACCGCACGCTCGGCCGTCCAGGTCCAGTCGTCTGGAAGGAGGTCTGGTCCGATGTACAGACGTTGATCGACGACGCCTTGTCGGGGCGCTCGCGGCGGGTGGAAAACCTTCCGCTCAAGACTACCCGCAACGGGATCGAGGAACTACCCACTGGAGCTTCACCTACAGCCCTCTGACGGACGAGAACGATCAAGTCCGCGGCGTCCTGAACATTGTCACAGAGACAACGAGTTCCTACGGCACGAGCGTCGCGCTCGAGAAGGCTAATGTAGATCTCGCTCATGGCCTCGACGTCGCCCAGGCGCACATCGAAGAGCAGTCACGCGCCGAGCGCCGCCAGCGCCTTCTGCAACGCGAACTCGTCCACCGCATGAAGAACACGCTCGCGATGGTGCAGGCCATCGTCAGCCAGACGCTGAGGAACTCCGACGACCCGAAGATCGCCGGCGACATCATCGCCGAACGGCTTTCGGCCTTGTCCCGCGCCCAGGACATTCTGACCGAAACGAGCTGGACGAGCGCGGCGGTGGAGCTTGTGGTCGGCCGAGCGATCTCGCCCCACGCGGACGGATCGAGAATTCGCTTCCAGGGGCCGAAGTGCGAGCTCTCCGCCCAGCAGTCGCTCGGACTTTCGCTTGCCCTCCACGAACTCGCGACCAACGCCGCAAAGTACGGCGCGCTCTCGAACGGCGAGGGCTCCGTGGAGATCGTCTGGGACAGTCGTCCGGATCGCTCGTTCACTTTCCGTTGGAAGGAACACGGCGGCCCGGCCGTTTCCCCGCCGACGCGTCGGGGGTTCGGATCGCGGCTGACCGAGCGGATCGTGGCGGGCTATTTCGCGGGAGACGCTCGTCTCGCCTATGAGCCCGACGGCGTTCTGTTTGAACTCACCGGCGAACTCGACGAGTCCCTTAACTGATGGTCAGCCATGATCAGCGCAACTTAATGCCACCGGGGGTCGTTGCGTAACCATGACAGGCACACCCCCCTCCGCGACCCGCGTCGTGCTGGTCGTCGAGGATGATCCGCTGGTGCGGATGAGCGCCGTCGACATCGTCGAAGACGCCGACTTCGTCGCCTACGAAGCGCGGAACGCTGATCAGGCGTTGCGGATGCTCGAAGCTCATCCCGAAATTTCAGTGCTGTTCACAGACATCGACATGCCGGGAACGATGGACGGGCTCGCCCTGGCCCATGCCGTCAGGCAGCGATGGCCTCACATGACGATCATCATCGCTTCCGGACACATCAGGATTGAGAAGGGCGACATGCCCGACGACGGGGTGTTCTTTCCGAAGCCCTATGCATCGTCGACGATCCGGCGAGCGCTGGAGCGGGTCGCGCCACGCCTCCACTGAACAGTTCGGGCAGGCCGCCATCTTCGTCGTCGGGGCGCTGATGTGAACCCCGCGATTGGGACTGAACAGAGTCCGCGTGTCGATGATGACTCCTGAGCCCCCCGTCAGTCCCCCTCACCATGCCGAGAATCCTCAGGTGCGCCTGGCGGAGGACCGGACGATCCTGGCCGCGGAGCGGACCTACGCCTCCTGGCTCAGGACGGGACTTTCCTTCCTGGTCGTCGGGCTCGCGGCGCAACGCTTCCTTCGCGAGGTGCTGCCGGGCTCGCCGCTCCTGATCATCTCGCTGGCGATGATCCTTTGCGCAATCGTCTGCTTCGGCTCCGCGGCCTGGCGCGACGCGGAGGTCCGAAAGCGGTTGGGAGCGCGGACCGAGGTCCGCCTTTTGCCGCGCGTGATCGCAGCGGGGCTCCCGCTGTTCCTCATCATCTCGTCGGCCGTATCAGCGGCGTTCCTTGCGACGCACTGATCGTCAGGTGACCGTGACGGTCACGCGGTGCCAGCATGACCCAAGGTAGCCCTTGAAGTTCCAGACATGCTCGGGGCGCGAGGGCTGTGTCTGTCCGGCGGCGTCCCACGCGCGGACGACCAGTTCATGCGCGCCTGGCGCCAGATCGAGCCTCGTCGTCCAGAACATCCACGCAAAGGGCGCATCGGGGTCACCGCTGAGTTCGGCTTGCGTCCAGCTTTCGCCGCCGTCGGCCGAGACGTCGACCCGCCGGATGAGCCGGTCGCATGCGACTGCATAGCCGCGGACCGTCGTCTCGCCGGCCGGAAGCTTGGCGCCAGCCGCCGGCTCGCAGATGGCGGCGTTGATCGGCAGCGCTTCGATCGCCGGAGCGTCGCTCGGGTCGGCCGTCTCTTTGCTCAGATGAGACGGAAATAGCTTGTAGTCCTCCGCCTGCATTGGATTGGAGGAGGGGGCGTCCTGGATCGTGATCGAGGCGAGCCACTTCGGACTCCGGACGCCCGCGAATCCCGGCACGACCAGACGCAGCGGCCTTCCATGCTCGGCCGGCAGAGGCGCATCGTTCATGTGCGTCGCCAGCAGCGTGTCGGGATCGAGCGCCTTCTCCATCGCGATCGAGACGCCGAAGCGAAATCGTTCGCCGTCCTGCTCCACCACGTCGTGGCTCTCGAAGGCGACATGCAGTTCTTGCCGCTCGTCGACGCCCGCGGCTCTCAGCACGTCGCAAAGCGCGATGCCGGTCCAGCGGGCGTTGCCGATCGCGCCTGGCTCCCAGGGATCGCCGGACACCGGGCGATGGCGATGAAGGTCGGCGCGCCGGTTTCCGGCGCATTGCATCGTCGCGATGACCGATCGGTTGGGGAACCGCTCCATGAGCTCGGCCAGCGTGAAGCTGAGTTCCGTCGCGACCATCCCTCCGACAGTCAGCCGATAACCGTCGGCCTCGAGATCGGGGATGTCGCCATGGCTGCGGACGTAGAAATTCTCCTCCGGCGTCAGGAAAGATCGGCGAAGCCTGTCCAGCCTTGGCTCGGCATTGAACGGCGCCTCGCTGTGAACGATCTGACCGGGCTTTCGATGAGATTTGTCGAGCATGGGCGCCTCACATTCGAGGTGCAACGGCCGGCGAGCCCAAAACGATCCGGGGCGCATGGCTTGCTCCGTAATGCCCTGACGCCAGATGCTGGCATGGAAGCGGACGTCAGATCCGCCTTGGGAGGAGCGCAGCCTGGGCGACGTCGTCGAACAGTGCCTGAGAGAGAGCTGGAGCCGACTCTACGGCTATGCGGTGAGCCTGTGCGGCGACCGGGAGGCGGCGCGCGACCTCATCCAGTCGAGCGCGGTCAAGGCGCTCGACACGAACGCTCCTCCCAGAGAACCCGCGGCCGCGCGAGCCTGGTTGTTCCGGGTGATGCGGAACGACTGGATCGACAGGGGGCGCAGGGCGACCGTGCGGGCGGCGGACCGCGAGCCGGTCGAACCGACCGAGGGGCCGTGGGCCTATGAAGACGCCCGGATCGCCGCCATTACGGTGCGGCAGGGGCTCGACCGGCTTGAGCCCTATCAGCGCGAGATCATCGAGCTGGTCGATCTTGCAGGGTTCCGTTACGCCGAGGCCGCCGAGATTCTGGAGGTGCCGGTGGGCACGGTGATGAGCCGTCTCTCGCGGGCCCGGCTCGCGCTGCTCGAGGCCATTGAGGGCGGAAAGGTGATGCCTCTGGAACGGAGCCGCGGAACGCGATGACAACGATAGGCTGGGACGAGATCAACGCCTATGTGGACCGCGAGCTCGACGCGTCCGCATCCGCCGCCGTGGCGGCGGCGATCGCGCGCGACCCGTCGCTCGCCGCCCGCGTGGCGACGCTGTCGAAACTGAAGGCTGAAGCCGTCGGCCTTCCCGCACCGACTGAAGCCCCGCCGTTTCCGGCCCGCCCGGCAGGGCGGCGCCCCGTTGCGTCATGGCGGCCGCTCGCGCTCGCGGCCTCCATCGCGCTGCTGCTCGCCGCCGGGGCGGGCGCGTGGCTCTCCCGGGCTCCGGGCGCCGATCCTCTCGCTGCGACCGTCGCGGCGGAGCGCGGCTGGCTGGCGGGCGCCACACCGGAGGCGTCGGGCGCAGGCGTGCGCGTCGCCGTCGAGACCGGCGCCAGCAGCAGCCTGCCGGACCTGTCGGCGGCCGAACTCAGGCTCGCCTATCTCGCGGCGGATCCTGTCTCTGACGGCCGCCGCGGGCTGTTCGCGGGCTATGTCGGTCCCCATGGCTGCCGGCTGGGCCTCTGGATTGGTCGGGGCGCAGCTCGTTCGGCGCCCGAGGCGGTAGACGTGGGCGACGTGCGCGTGCGCCGCTGGTCGGCGGACGGAGCGTCCTATGCGCTGATGAGCCGAGGGATGGACCCGCTCCGGCTCGATCGTTTCGCAGCCGTGATTGCCGATCTCGCAAGTCCCGGCCGCACGCTGGACGATGGGCTCCGCATCGCGCTGAAGGAGGCCTCGACGTCCGGCGGCGCCTGTACCGGCTGATCAGCCTGGAATAATTCGAAGCCCGACTGCGTCTTCTCTTTCACGGGGAATATGTCCCCGCGAGGAGACGACCATGTTCGACAGACGACGGATGCTGAAATCCGCCGGCGGCATGGCGCTTGGGTTTTCAGGGCTTGCGATCGCTGGATCGCCGCTGAAGGCCTTCGCGGCAGAGACCGTCACGCTGCCCTTCGCCAATGGCGAGCGGAAGCTCGTGCAGTATCCGGGCAAGCGCCCGCTGATCCAGCTTACCGCTCGCCCGCCGCAGCTCGAGACGCCGTTCTCTGTGTTCGACGAGGGCGTCCTGACGCCGAACGACGCGTTCTTCGTGCGCTATCACCTCGCCGGCGTACCGCTGTCGATCGATCCGGCGGCCTACAAAATCGAGGTGAAGGGCAAGGTCGACACGCCGCTGTCGCTCTCGCTCGACGATCTGAAAAAGATGGACGCGGTCGAGATCGTCGCGGTCCACCAGTGCTCCGGCAACAGCCGCGGCTTCGTCGACCCACGGGTCGCCGGCGGTCAGCTCGCCAACGGCGCGATGGGTAACGCCAAGTGGAAGGGCGTGCCGCTCAAAGCCTTGCTCGACAAGGCGGGCGTCCAGGCCGGCGCCGTGCAGGTCTCGTTCGACGGGCTCGACAAGCCGGTCATCCCGGCGACGCCCGACTTCGTGAAGGCGCTCGAGATCGACCACGCACGCGACGGCGAAGTGATGCTCGCCTACCAGATGAACGGCGAGGACCTGCCCTGGCTGAACGGTTTTCCGGTGCGCCTCGTCGTGCCCGGGCGTTTCGGCACCTACTGGGTCAAGCATCTCGCCACCATCACGGTGCTGGACCAGCCATTCGACGGCTTCTGGATGAAATCCGCCTACCGCATTCCCGACAACGACTGCGCCTGCGTCGAGGCGGGCGCCAAGCCCGACAAGACCAAGCCGATCGGGCGCTTTAACGTGCGCTCCTTCGTCACCAACGTGCTCGACGGCGCGAAGGTGAAGGCAGGCGACGCCGAGCTCCGCGGGATCGCGTTCGACGGCGGGAACGGGATCAAGTCGGTCGAGACCTCCGTGGACGGCGGCAAGACGTGGGCTCCGGCGAAGCTCGGCGAGGACCTCGGCAAATACTCATTCCGCCAGTGGACCTCGAAGGCGACGCTGCCCTCCGGCGAAGCGACCATCATGGTCCGCGCCACCTCGAACGGCGGCGAGACGCAGCCGACGTCCGCGCGCTGGAACCCGCCCGGCTACATGCGCAACGCGGTCGAGGCCACCCGCGTGACGGCGGCGTGAGGGAGGATCGGATGAGACATTTCACAATCGCCCTCGGCCTCGTCGGAGTGCTCGCCGCAGGCGCGGCGTCGGCCGAACCGAAAACCTACCAGCTCCCGGACGAGACGGCAGAGTTCAAGCAAGGACCCGGCGTCGAGGCGGCGCAGGACAACTGCATGTCCTGCCATTCGGCCGACTACATCAACGCCCAGCCGCCAAAGAAGGGCCGCGCGTTTTGGGAGGCTGAAGTCACGAAGATGATCCACACCTACAAGGCGCCGATCGAAGAGACCGACGCCAAGGCGATCGTCGACTACCTCGAGAAGACCTACTGAACGTACCGAACGAAAGCGCCGGCGCGGAGTTGGTCTCCGGCCGGCGTGACGTCGCGCCTTATGCAAGGAACCTCATGACCGATCCCCAGATCACCGAGACCACGAACGAAGCGCGACAGGGCGAGACCAGCGGTCACATGCGCTGGGTGTTGCTGGTCTCGATCGTACTGGCGATCGTGGCCGTCGCCGCCATTTGGCTCTGGATCGTCTGAAGGCACTTCACGCAAATCGACGCCTCAGCGCTTGCCCTTGCCGTCGCCGTCGCGCATCTCGCCGGTCGGTTCCTGGACGTGGGCCTCGAGGAACCAGAGCTGTTTGTCGACGGCGCGCGACACCTCGGTGAAGAGATCCGATGTGCCCGCGTCGCCCGCCTCATCGGTCTGATCGACGTTCTCCCGGATGGCGTTGGCGTAGGCCGCATAGCGGTCAATGAGCGCTGCGATGTGGTCGGCGATCGCGTAGGCGTCGGTCGGATAGGGCGCGAGCGCCGAGCGCTCGGCGACCTCGGTCGCGGTGCCGATCGCTGTCGCGCCGAGCTGAACGGCGCGTTCGGCGACCTTGTCGTTCAGGTCGTCGAGTTCGTCGCGGAACCCGTCCAGCATCAGATGGACGCCGATAAAGTCCGGTCCCCTGAGGTTCCAGTGCGCCTGCTTCACCGCCAGCGCTAGATCGATCCCGTCTGCGAGACGCGCGTTCAGCAGTTCGATCGAGACCTTCCGCGCGTTCGAGGGGGTCGCATTGCGGGTCTTGTGGTCGTGGATCGCCTTGCCAGTCTTGGTCTTGGTGGACATGTGTCTCAGCCTTCTTCGAATGTTTGAACTTGGATCTCGGTCGGTCGATGGGATGACAGGCTCGTGATGTCGCGACCACAACGAGCGCAGGAACGGCTTGTTCCCCTGTCCGTCAGGCGCTCTTCAGGCAAGGCGCCACGAACAGGTCGCCTCGCCAGGCGCCGCGGACGGTGCGGGCGCCGACGATCAGCCAGAGGCACGCGAGCGCCGCGAACAGGACGACGCCGAAGCCGTGGATGGCCGGGATCGGCAGGACGCTTCCGAGCCTGAGTGTCGCGACCGCGTAAACGCCGAGCGGAAAGGTGTAGCCCCACCAGCCGAGGTTGAACGGCAGACCCTCGCGCAGGTAGCGGAACGTGATCAGCAGCGCCATCGCGAGCCACCACAGGCCGTAACCCCACAGCAGCAGTCCCGCCACGAGCCCGACGCCCTCCGCGATCTGGCCGAACTGGCCGAGCCCGTTCGTCGCGAGTATTTCCGGCGCGGCGTGGCCGAGGACGAGCATGCCGAGCGCCCCGGTCCCGATCGGGCCGAGCGCGAGCCAGCTCGTCGTCGCCATCGAGACATGCGGCAGGTTGTGCAGGACCATTCTCAGCAGCAACACCACCAGCATGCTCATGGCGAGCGGCACGGAGAGCGACCACAGGACGTAGGAGACGACCAGCACGTCGAGCCGAAGCGAGGCCTCAGTGAGATGCGGGATCAGCAGGCCGCCCGAGACCGCTGCGACCTCGCAGGCGACCACCGGCAGCAGCCAGACCGCCGTCATCTGCTCAATCGAGTGCTCCTGGCGGGTGAACATCATGTAGGGGATCGCGATCCCGCAGACGATCGACAGGGCGACGTCGATCCACCACAGCGCGTGGGCGATCCCGACCGCGGCGTCTCCCCAGCGCGCGACGCCGAAGATGAGGAAACCGTTGATGATGGTTGCGAGGCCCATCGGGATGCAGCCGAAGAACATCGACACGACCGAATGCCCGAAGATCCGCCGCGCGCCGTCGAAGAAGAAGATCCAGCGCGCAGCGTAGAGGCCCGTAAACAGCGCGAACAGGCCGATGTTGAAGAGCCAGAGCCCTTCGGCGATCGCCATCAGCGCCGGAACGTCCTTGCCGAACTGCGACAGCGCGATCGAGAGGATGCCGGTTCCCATCGTGGCCGCGAACCAGTTCGGCGTGAACTGGCGCACGACCTCGCGGGGGTTGTCGAGGCGCGACAGCGGATGGATGCCGGTCGCGACGAGGCGGGCCTGTTCGAAGGTCATCGGACGCTCCTCGTTGGTCTCTGATCAGATGGTGGGGTCGGCGGCGACCGCGGCCATATGGGCGACGACGAGGATTGCGGTTCCGCCGATCGCGAGCGCGATGGCTAGCGATCCGACCTGCCAAAAGGCTGCGCGTCCGCTGATCCGCCCCGTCGCGATGTCGGCCTCGCCGTTCCAGAACGCACGGAAGCTGCGGTCCTGTTCGCGCTCCGGCTCCATGTTGCGGCCCATGAAGGCCGGAAGCGCCATGCCGCTGAGGAACATCACGCTGATCAGCACGACGAAGGCGAGAACGAGCGAGGTCGCGCCTCCCGCGAATGTCGCGCAAGCGGCGAGGATAAGCCGCGAATAGGCGGCAAGAGGCGTCCAGATCGCGAGCGGATGGATGCGGGTGTCGGGAAGGCGCGGCGCGTCCGCGAGCGGGCGGGCGACGTCGGACGACGTCCGCACGATCTTGCGGCGATCGATCGCCCGCGCGGTGGGTTCGCGTGGGGGAGCCTGAAAAGCGACGGCTGTCATGGCGGCTCTCCTTGTTTGCTGGCGGGGCACTCAGTGCGTCCCGGCTCATGCATGAAAGGTAGAAACCGCCATCCAATCGTTCCAACGAATAGTTTGGCACGTTTCATTCGCTTAAAACGAATGAACGTGCTGTGTTGGATCAGCCGCCGCTGAGCGCTGGGACACCGTCCGCCTTGGCTTTCTCACCTTCGACGACCCTGAACTTGACCGACTTCGCCTCGCCAGCCGCGGCCTTGCCGACTGCGCGGACCGGGCCCACCGCGGAGGCCATCGCCGCGCCCTTCTCATTGGTCTTGAAGGCGACCAGCGGCTCATCCGTTCCCTCGACGAACAGGGCGTAAGGCGTGTCGGGCTTGAGCTTCGAGGCGCTGATCTCGAGAATGTCGATCAGGCCGAGATTGCGCGAGACGACCTGCCCGGCGCCCATCGAGCCTTCGGGGGCCTTCAGGTTCAGCGTCAGGTTCTCGGGCGCTTTCTTCAGCGGCGTCAGATTCTCCGCACCGCCGCCCGGCGCCGCGCCCGGCACGTAGATCAGCGCCTGCGGGGCCTGGCCGATCGGCATATGCGCCACCGCCTTGTTGCTGGCGGCGTCGATCACGTCGACGCCGTCGCCGTTCTCGAGCCCGACATAAAGACGACTGCGGTCTCCGCTCGCCCAGATCCCGTGCGGCAGCGCGCCGACCGGGATGGTGGCGATGAGCTTCGCCTCGTCGTCGGTCGTATAGACCTTTACGACGTTCTCCCCGCCGATCGTGACATAGGCGAGCGTCTTGTCTCCGGATTTGCCGAAGGCGAGATGGTTGGAGATCGGTCCGGAGTCGATGACGCCCTTCACTTCGAGCGCCTTGGCGTCGATCCGCGTGACCTTGCCGACGTCCTTGTGCGTCATCCAGGCTTCCGACCCATCCGGCGTCATCTGGACGAAGGGCGAGAACGGCGAGACCACCTTGATCTCTTTGACAATCTTTTTGGTCGCGACGTCGATTACATCGAGCTGGCTGTTGAAGCTGTTGGCCACGAAGGCGAGCTTGCCGTCGGGCGCGAAGATGGTCATGCCCGGGCCGCTCGTCGTCTTGATCTTGCCCGTCTCCTCAAAGGTGTTCGGGTCGATCACCGCGAGATGGTCCTCGCCGCGAACCGTCGCCCACACCTCCTTGCCGTCCGGCGTGAAGAAGGCCTCGTGCGGGTTGCGGCCGATATAGGCCGTGCCCTTCACCTTATTGGTCGCCGCGTCGATGAAGGTGACCGAGTTGGTCACGGTCGAGACCGCGACCAGCGTCTTGTGGTCGGGCGAGAAGCCGAGGCCATGGACGTTGACCTGGCCCTTGTAGAGCGGGCTCAGCACGTTCGGCCGCGGGTCGCCCAGCTTGATCTGGCCGAGCGTCTCGTTCTTGACCGGATCGATCACCGTCACGGTGTTGGAGTTCTGGTCGGCCGTGTAGACGCGGTCGCCCTCCTGCGGCAGCGCGAAGGCTTCCGTCGAGGTGAGAGCGGTCGCGGCGAGAAACGCCGCGGCGACGAGGCGCGTTCGGGTCATTTCGAATCCTTGGGCTGGGGGATTTCGGCCTTTGCGGCCTGCGGCTTGGCGGCGAGGAGCCGCGTCATCAGGTCGATCTCGTACTGCTGCTCGACGATGATCGACTGGGTGAGGTTGCGGATCTCGGGGTCGTCGGTCGCGAGCAACGCGGCTTTCGCCATGTCAACCGCGCCCTGATGGTGCGGGATCATCTGGGAGAGGAAGTCGTGGCGCGGGTCGCCGTTGGTCGGCGCCTGCATCATCCCCGCATGCATGCGGTCCATAGCCTTCGCGGTCGCATCGGCGTAGGCGGCTGCCTTCGGATCCTGAGCGCCCGTCGGCGTCGCATGCGTCATGGCGCTGTGGTCGTGCAGGCCTTCTGCGCCAGCGGGCGACGCCAGCGCGAATAAGGACAATGCGAGCGGGATCGCGATCCGCATGAGGTCTCCTCTTCAAGATCGATGTTGCGAGGAGGGACGCCAGCGGGTCCGCGACCATTCCATCACGGACGCGTGAACGATGCGGTCGCAGAAATCTTTTCAGGCGCTGGGAATAGCGGGCGTCGAGGCGGCGTCTCTCGGCTCGTCAGTCACTTCAACCGACGGAGCCCCTCATGCGCATCGCACTCGCCGCTACCGCTCTCTTGCTCGCGACCCCTGCCTTCGCGGGTCCCGCGGAAGAGATGTCCAAGTCCCGCATCGACGCGATCGCCAAGGGCGACGTCATGACCGTCCAGTCGGCCTATGCCGACGGCGCGACCCTGCACTGGGTCGGCGGTCCGCTCGACGGCGTTTACACAGGCGCGGACAAGCTCAAGACCGTCTGGACCAAGTTTTCGACTGCGCAGGGCGAGCAGACCGCCAAGGTCGCATCCGTCTCCGAGGCCATGAACCCGAAGGGTTCGACGGTCACAGCCGACGTCACCTTCTCGGGCAAGAACGCCGTCAAGGTGCGCTATGTCATGGTCTGGCGCGAGGGCAAGCTCGCGGACGAAATCTGGCAGGTGAACCCGAACGCCGCCTACTGACCGCCGGAGCGCATCGCCTTGGACGAGGCCGCCGCCCTTCTCGAACCACTGATCCCGCAGTTGAGGCGCTACGCCTATGCGATGACGCGGGACCACGAGAGCGCCGACGACCTCGTCCAGGACACGCTCGAGCGCGCGCTGTCGCGCTGGGCGCTGCGCCGGCGCGATGGCGATCTGCGCGCCTGGTTGTTCGCGATCGAGCGCAATCTCCATGTGAGTTCGATCCGCACTCGACGCCGCCGACCGGAAAGCGCGCTCGACGCCGCCGACGAGCCGGGCGGCCCGGCGACGCAGGAGGCCGGGCTCGCGGCCCGGGACGCGCTCGAGGCGCTCGATCATCTGCCGGAAGACCATCGCACTGTGCTTCTGCTGGTTGGCGTCGAAGACCTGACCTACGAAGAGACCGCGCGCGTGCTGGACCTGCCGGTCGGGACCGTCATGTCGCGGTTGTCGCGCGCAAGGACACGCCTCAGGGCGCTGATCGAGACCGGCCGCTCCGGCTACCTGAGGAGAGTGAAGTGACGATGCCGGGCGCCCCTGTTGGCGACGACGATCTCGCCGCCCTCGTGGACGGACGCCTTACGCCCGAACGCCGCGCCGCGGTTGAGGCCTGGCTCGCGGAACACCCCGACGCCGCCGCCCGTGTCGAGGCGGACCGCAGCCAGCGTGATGACCTGCGCGCGCGCCTCGCGTTCAAGGTCGAGGAGCCGATCCCGTCGAGGCTGAGGATCGCGAACATCCGCGCCGCTCGCCGCGCGCGCAGCCTTGGTCAGCTTCGCGCCGTCGCAGCCGCGGTGGCGCTGGTCGCGCTCGGCGGCGCAGGCGGCTGGGTCGCCAAGGACGTCGCGGGGACGGGCCAGGGCGCAAGCTCTTCGCCCGTCGCCTTCGTGTCCGACGCCGTTGGCGCTTATCGAACCTTCGTGGTCGAGGTCGCGCATCCCGTCGAGGTCCGCGCCGGCGACGAGGCGCATCTGATCACCTGGCTTTCGAAGCGCATCGGCAAGCCGCTGAAGGCGCCCGACCTTACCGGCTTCGGCTTCCGCCTGATGGGCGGGCGCGTCCTTCCCGCAGGCGCGGGCGCCGCTGCGATGCTGATGTATGACGATGACGCCGGCACGCGTCTCACCGTCTATGTCCGCGCCGACAAGGGCGCCGAGACCGCGTTCACGTTTCTGCGCGAGGGCGAGGTCGCCACGTTCACCTGGCTCGACCGCGGCTTCGGTTTCGCGGTCTCGGCCAAGGCCGACCGCGACCGACTGCTGCCGATCGCCGAAGCCGTTTACAAGGACCTGGGCGCGTGACGCGCCGGGTCCCGAGAAAATGACGCTCGAGCAGCTCCGCATCTTTGTCGCTGTCGCCGAACGCGAGCATGTGACCAAAGCCGCGCAGGACCTGAACCTGACGCAATCGGCCGTCAGCGCTGCGGTGTCGACGCTCGAGGCGCGCTACGCCACAAAACTTTTCGACCGCGTCGGGCGCAGCATCGTGCTGACGGAAGCAGGAAGAATGTTTCTCGGCGAGGCGCGCAGCGTGCTCGCCCGCGCCTCGACCGCAGAGCAGGCGCTGACAGATCTCTCTGGCCTCAAGCGCGGACGCTTGGCGCTCGCGGCAAGCCAGACGGTCGCGGGATACTGGCTCTCTCCGCTGATCCACGACTTTCGGCGCGCCTATCCAGGCGTCGAGGTCAGCCTCCAGATCGCCAACACCGACGATGCGGCGGCGCTCATCCGCAACGGCGAGGCCGATGTCGGCATCGTGGAGGGCGAAATCGACGATCCGCTTCTCGCTTCCGAGACGGTCGCCGAGGACGACATGGTCCTGGTCGTCGCGCCGGGACATCCATGGATCGGATCAGCCCCGAGTTCGGGCGAGGATCTCATCGCCTCGGAGTGGACTTTGCGTGAGCCGGGCTCGGGCACGCGCGCGATCTTCGAGGCGGCCATCGAGACGGCTGGAGTCTCAATGGAAAAGTTCGACGTCATGGTGCTCGCCTCTAACGAAGCGGTGCGCTCTGCCGTCGAAGCCGGCGCAGGGGCGACGGTGCTGTCGCGCCTGGTCGCCAAATTCTCGATCGCGACCGGCGCGTTGGTCGTCGTGCCGTTCCAGCTCCCGACGCGCCGCTTCCTGTCGCTGCGGCATCGCGAGCGCCACGTCACGAAGGCCACGCAGGCTTTTCTCGACATGCTCCAAGACGGGAAGACGTGACCTCGGGACTTCTCGACAACGCCGTGGCGATCGCGGAGCGCGCCGACGCGTTGGGCTTGCCTCACGTCGCTCCGCTCGAGGCCTACGCGGAACTTCTGCGCCAGCGCCACGGCAACGTTCCGCATTTCGATCCGTTCGACGGCGGGGTCGGCGCCCGCCTGCTCGTCCTGCTGGCGACGCCCGGGCCGAGCACGGCGTTGATCCGTTTCACGTCCCGGGACAATCCCACCGGCACTGCGCGAACGCTTCGACGGCTGTTCGACGCCTCGGAGATAGATCGTCGCGAGACCGTGCTCTGGAACGCCGTGCCCTGGATCCTGCCTCGGAGGGGAGCCCAACTTGGCGTGCCCCGAAAACGCGATATCGGGTACGCGCGCCTGTCACTTCGGGCGCTGCTGGAGCTCCTTCCTCAGCTCGAGGCAATTCTCCTTCTGGGCAGGGTAGCCTCTGAAGTTGCGTTGTCTTCATTCGTTGAGAGCGCGCATCCCGTCGTCATCGTCGCCCCACACCCGAGCCCAGCGAACCTCGCGGCGAACCGATCATTTGGTGACGAGCTTGAGCGTCGCTTCGGTCAGGCGGCCAAGGCGTTGATCCGAGACGACCAGACACCTGAATACGTTCTCCGCAGAGACGCCACGTAGCTGACCTTGAGGACGTCCGTTAAGGTCAATCTGTCGAGCTGCGGGAAACCGCTCGGCGCCAGCACCTGCCATTTCACACGGCGCCGAAAGCGGACATCGAGGTGTCGATGCTCAAAAGGTGGCGTTCGTCATTGGTTTCTGCGAGGCGTTGACCCGCGGTCGCGACCGCGGGAGTTTTCGAGATGACGCCCATTACGGGGATCCGTACGGACCGAGCAGCTCTTCAGCAGGTGATCGCCGGATTGACCGACGGCATCGTACTGATCGAACCAGACGGCGCATCGCCTGGGCAAACGACGCCGCGCTTGCGATGCATGGCACCCAAGACATCGCAGGGCTTGGCTCAGACGTTGACGGCTACCGCCAGCGCTTCCGGCTTCGCTTCAGAAACAATCATCCGCTGCCCGCCGGCCGTTACCCGATCGACCGCGTGGTCGCCGGCGAGACCTTCTCGGACGTGACCGTGGAAGTGTCACCGGCCGCAGACCCCGAGCGGACATGGGTTCACACGATCCGCAGCCTCGTCGTGGTGAACGAGGCGGGAGACCCGGATCTCCTTGTGCTGATCATCAAGGACGAGAGCGAGCACTACGAGGCCGAGGACCGGTTCGAGAGCTCGTTCAACGCCAATCCCGCGCCCGCCCTCATCTGCCGTCTTGAGGACCAGGTCTTCGTCCGCGTGAACCAGGGCTTCATCGATATGACGGGCTACGACCGCGGAAACGTCGTTGGCCGCACGGTGAAAGAACTCGACATCTTCTCGACCGCCCCGGACCGCGACATCGCATATGAACGGCTGGGCGAGGGACGCGTGATCTCACAGATGGAAGCCGAGGCGCCGCTTCCCGGCGGCGGAGGGCGTGCGGTCATCGTCGCGGGCCAGCCGATCGACGTCGAAGGCGTGGCCTGCATGCTGTTCACCTTCGCCGACCTCGAGGGACGCCGGAAGGCCGAGAGCGCGCTGAAGGAAAGCGAGCGGAGGTTCGCGTCTTCGTTCCGCCTCTCTCCGGTCGCGGAAGCGATGTCGAAACTCAAGGGCTGCGTCTTCACCGAGGTCAACGACGCGTTCGTGCGGCTGGTCGGGCGGCCGGTCGAAGAGATCGTGGGCCGCAGCGCGGCGGACTTTCATCTCTGGGAGGACGTCGGCGAACGCCGCGCCCTGGAGGCCGCCATCAAGGACGCGGGCGGGGTGGATCAGCACCCCATGCGCCTCAGGGCGAAAGACGGCTCGTTGCTCGACTGCGTGGTCTCGGCCGAGACCGTGGCGATTAACGACGAGGACTGCGTGCTCTGGGTCATCCAGGACGTGACCGAACGCAAAAAGACCGAGGACGAGCTGATCGTCGCGATCGAAAGCGTCATGGCGGACACCTCCTGGTTCAGCCGCAGGATCGTCGAGAAGCTCGCAGGCCTCAGGCAAACGTCGCGTCCGTCGAAGTTCATCGCCTCGACCGCCGAACTCGCTGACCTCACCGACCGCGAGCGCGAGATCCTCGGCATGATCTCGGAGGGGTTGGACAACGCCGAGATGGGCGAACGCCTGAGGCTGTCGACCAATACGATCCGCAACCATGTGGCGTCGCTGTTCCGGAAGATCGGCGTGAATCGCCGCGCGGCCGCGGTCGTATGGGCGCGAGAGCGTGGCATTTCCGGCCTCGCTTCCGCGTCCGTGAAACGCCCGCGTTCGCGCAGATAGATCCTACAGGACTAGTCGGACTGGTCCTGCCGTCCATTACGCGAACGGGAGGAGATCTCCAAATCCGGACAGAGGCGATCGGCGGCCGCCATCCGGCGGCTGACGGTTCGCCGTATGAGATTGGGAGACGACCATGAAGACGATCATCGCCGGAGCGGTTCTGGCCGCAGCGCTGTCCTCGACCGCTTATGCTCAAGACGTCGCGATGAAGGCGGTCGCGTTCAAATCGGTGGAGAAGACCGACAAGCAGGCGTTCGCCTCAAACCTCGTCGGCCTCGACGTCTACAACAACGCCAACGAGGACGTCGGCGAGATCAAGGACGTGGTGATGGGCGCCGACATGAAGGTCACTGGCCTCGTCATGTCGGTCGGCGGCTTCCTCGGCCTCGGCGCGAAGTACGTGATCGTGGATCCGAGCTCTGTCGTCGTCTCGCACGACGACGCCAAGAAGGAGTGGACCGCAAAGGTCGACGCCACCAAGGAGCAGCTCACGGCTGCGCCCGAGTTCAAATACGAGGGCAAGTTCGACGACTGATCGAACGCCCGCCGACACCTGAAATCGTCCGCATCCTATGGGTGCGGGCGATCTGTCGTGGGTTCAGGCCGGCTTCGTCAGCAGGCCATTGATCAACGCCCACAGCGCCTGCTGTTCCGGCCCGTTCCCTGCGAGAAGAAACAGCGGCAAGGTCACCTCGGTCGAGGCGCCGCCCGACGGTATGTTCGCCTGATGGCGGACGAAGGGCTGGCCCGTCGCGTCGTCTTTGACCAGCGACCAGCGGTCTCCGTTTTCACTTGCGTACAAGCCGATGTTTTCCGCGGACATTCAGCGCTCTCCCAATCTCGCCAGACGCGATTATCGCGGCTGATCGCTGTCCGCGCGCCGCCGGCCGAGCGATCATTATCGGCTCCTGAGCCGGCCGCGTCGGATCTTCCGAGAAAGGTCCTTCAGGACCAATAGGACTGGTCCTGCCGTTTCTGTAACGACGCCGCTCAAGTCCTTAACTCCCCTCAGCGACGGACGATCCCGCCATCCCGGCGGTTTCGTCAGAAACGTGGGAGACGACCATGGACAAGAACCGCATCGAAGGCGCCGCCAAGGAAGCCAAGGGCTCCGTGAAGGAAGCGATCGGCAAGCTCACGGGCAACGAAGCGACCGAAGCCGAAGGCAAGGCCGACAAGGTCGAAGGCAAGGCGCAGGGCGCTGTCGGCAAGGCAAAGGACACAGTCCGCGACGCCGTCAAGAAATGACCATCTGAGCCAACGCGCTGGGCGAGACGTCGATGGCGGCGTCCCGCAGGACGGCGCGCCCGCGTGCGCGGCCGTTCGGACTGCGAGGAGCGAAACGATGACTGACATTCCCATGGCCGGGACGGCGACCGGACCGATCGCCCATAGCGCGAGCGTCGAACGAACCGCGGCTTTCAACCAGATATCTTGGGGGGCGGTGTTCGCGGGCGTCGTGCTGGCGCTGACCGTCCAGTTCCTGCTGAACCTGCTCGGCGTCGGAATCGGCGCGGCGGCAATCGATCCGGGCGCGTCCGACAATCCCGGCGCCGGCGCAGCCTCGATCTTCGGCGGCCTCTGGTATGTCGTGGCCGGACTAATCGGCGCTTTCGCCGGCGGCTATGTCTCGAGCCGCCTGTCAGGCCGACCCTCCACGTCTACCGGCTCGTTCCACGGCCTCGTGACCTGGGCGGTCACCGCGCTGGTGGTCCTCTATCTGCTCACGACCTCGGTCGGCGCGCTTGTGGGCGGCGCGTTCAGCGGTCTGTCGGGCGCGATCGGCGGCGTCGGCAGAGCGGCTTCGACCGCGGCTCAGGCGGCGGCTCCCTCGCTCGCCAACATGAACCCGATGGCCGACCTCGACCGCCAAGTTCGCGAGACAAGCGGCAGCGACCCGGCGGCGCTTCAGGCCGGAGCCGTCGCGGCGATGCAGGCCGTCGTGAGCGGCGACCCGTCGAAGATGGCCGAGGCCAAGGATCGCGCCGCCGTCGCGCTCGCCAAGGCGCGCAACATCCCGGTCGAACAGGCTCGCATTCAGGTTGACGACTACGAGGCCAAGTACCGCCAGACGGTGGCGCAGGCCAAGCAGAAGGCGACCGAGGCCGCGGTGACGGCCACCAAGGTAGTGTCGCGCGGAGCGCTGCTGGGCTTCGTCGCCCTGCTGCTCGGCGCCGTCGCCGCATGGTTCGGCGGAGCCGCCGGCACGAGCCGTGCGACCGCCGCGTTGGTCTCCTCATCCGCCACGGCGCGTCCCCGCGCCTGAGCGGCCGCAGGGCGTTTCCCCCGGCCTCTGCGGTGGGCGGGATCTCCGTGAGATCGGGGGTCCCGCCCTTATCACGACCCAACCCGTTATGCGGGCGTTGATGGAATGTCGCGGCTCAAGCGGCTTTGGGCGTCGCGAGCGGCATTCTGAACGTGAAGCGGGTTTCCAGAGGTCCTGACGCCACGTCCAGCGTCCCGCCATGAGCTTTGGCGATTTCGGACGCGATGTGGAGGCCAAGTCCCAGCCCCTGCAGGCTTCCTCGGACTTCCCCGCGGAAGAACGGCTCGAACAGCTTCGCCATCGCATCCTCCGGGATCGGTGCGCCGCCGTTCGCCACCGACAATTCGAAACCGTCGTCGACTGTGCGCGCAACGAGCCGGACGGGGACCTCCGCAGAACCGTGGGTCAACGCGTTGCCCAGCAGGTTCGAAGCCATCTGCCCGATGCGCGAGCGGTCGCAATCCACTGGCGCTGTCAGATCGATCCTTGTTTCGATGAGCCTGTCGGGTTTGCCGACGCGCAGTTCTTCGACGACTTGCAGCAGAACTGGTTCGAGGGGCGCCGCGGCGTTCCTGTTCAGCGTGATGCCGCCGCCAAGGCGGCCACGGGCGAAGTCCATCAAGTTGTCGATCAGACCCGCCATCCGGACGACGCTTCCCTGCATAAGCCCGAGGACGTGTTTCGCCTTGTCGGACTGCTCTTCGCGCAGCAGCAGCAACGCGCCGCTGTCGATCGAGGAGAGCGGATTGCGAAGATCGTGGCCGAGCACTGCGATGAACTGCTCTCGAAGGTCTCCGAGTTCACGCTCGGCGAGCAGCCCCTTCTCGCTGCTCAGTCGCGCGGAGACCGCTTCGTCGATTCTCGCTTCTAGCTCAAGGTTGAGTTTCTGAAGGGCGGCCTTGGCGTCTTCGGCCGCCCCACGTTGCGCAAGAAGTTCGCGCTCATGGCGACGGCGCTCGGTCGCCTGGAAAATGGTGATCCGGGTGAAGAGCAGCTTTCCGTCTTTGTCGCGGCGCTCGGAAGCGTTCGCCAAAATCGGCAGGCGATCGCCTTCGGCGATGAGGTCCAGTGCGACCTCGTGGAGATATCCCTGCATCCGAAGAAGCGGGCTCACATGTGTCTCAAAGAAGATCTTGGAGGGCACGCTCATGAGGTCGTGCAGCCGGCTCCCGAGCAGATCTTCCGCTCGACGGCCAAGCCACACGGCGAGCGTTGCGTTGGCCTTGACGATACGGCCAGCCGGCGAGAGCGACAGATATCCGCAGGGGGCGTTCTCGTAGAGGTCCGCGAGATCTTCGGAGGGTCCGTCCATTACGTCTTGCGCCAACTCAGACAAAGGCGCGGATCGCATCGATGACCTCGTCGGGCGCGCTCAGGTTCGGACAGTGGCCGGTTGCGTTCAGGATGACCAGCTCGCTGTTCGGCAGATGGTCGTGGACGTAAGCGCCCACCTGCGCCGGCGCGATGACGTCCTCGCTGCACTGGAGCACGAGGGTGCGTGTAGAGACCCTCGGGAGGTCGGCGCGGTTGTCCGACGTGAAGGTCACGCGAGCGAAGGCCTTGGCGATCTCAGGGTCGGTTCGGCAAAAGCTGTTGTTCAGCTCCTCGCCAAGTTCTGGCCGATCGGGATTGGCCATGATCACCGGCGCCATGGCGGCGGACCACCCCAAAGGATTTTCCTCGAGGAGGTCGAGCAGTTCGTCGATCTGGTCCGCTGAAAACCCGCCGACATAGCCGTCGTCGTCGATGTAGCGTGGAGATGGGCTGACCATGACGAGCGCTTCGAAGATTTCGGGCGCACGGATCGCGGCGATCGCCCCGATCATCGCGCTCACCGAATGGCCGACGAAGATCGCCCCCCGGAGCCCGAGGTCACGCGCGATCTCCACAACGTCGTCGGCATAGCCCGACAGGTCGGCGTATTTCGCCGGGTCGTAAGCCGACAGGTCGGAGCGACCCGCTCCGACATGGTCGAACAGCACTGTGGCGTAGCGGTCCTCGAAAGCGGGGGCCACGAAACGCCACATGTTCTGATCGCACCCGAACCCGTGGGCGAACATCATCGTCGTCGTTCCAACGCCGCTGATCCTTACGTTGTTGCGCGTTGCCGAAGACAAATCGAGCCTCAAGTTTTCCGGAGATTAGGCGGGCTCGAAGGCCCGGTCCATGACGTGGTTCGAAAGGGTCGCACGCGGCGCCGGTCGCTTCAGACGGTCCCAACCACGCTGACCTCGACCGCCATATCGTCGAACGCGTCTGCGGCGCCGACATAGCTCCCCGACACCGGCATGATCTGCCGTATGTCGCGCGCCACCGCGACCGGGATCAGGTTGGCCCCGCCGACACTGCGGTTCGTCGGATCGAACGTCACCCAGCCCGCGCCCGGCAGATAGACCTCCGCCCTGGCGTGGGTGGACCCGAGGCCGCTCGAACCGATGAGATCCCGTGCCGGATCGTGCAAGTAGCCGGACACGAGCCGGGCGCCGAATCCTAAGCTGCGGGCGGCCTCGGCGAACAGAGTCGCGAGATCGCGGCAGGAGCCGCGGGCGCGATCGAGGGTTTCGAGCGGCGACTGCGTGCCCTCATCCTCGCGGACCTCGTAGGCGATCTGGTTCGCCACTCCGGTGTTGAGGTCCTTGAGCAGCGAGAGCGTGTCGGTGGGCCGGGAGTAGACGAAGCCACCGGCCCAGACCCGAAGCCGTCCGCCCCGATCGAGGTGCTGGTTCAGCGTCAGCGACCCGAGGTCGGTCCGCTCGTCGTCGGAATAGGGGAACGGGTACTCGATCGCGGAGGCCGCAATAGGGAAGATCGGCCACGCAGGGGCGTCGAGGTCGATCTCGGCGACGCTCTCGATCACGAGCTCCGCGGTCATCGCCTGGAACGTGACGGTCGCCACGCCGTTGCCGAACACGTCCTGGGACCATGCGACGGCCGCGTTCGGCGTGATCGTCAGGTCGATCCGCTCGAGTTTCAGCTCCCGGCTCTCGCGAGGGCGCAGGACGAGCCTATGAGCCTGAAGGCGCACCGGCGCCCTGTAGCGATAGGAGGTTCGGTGGCGGATGGTGACCGGGGCCAAGCAAGCTCCTCGAACTGGTGGGCGCGAACCGTCTGGCCGATGGACAGCTTCAGGCCGCGACCAGCACGGGAGTGTCGGTGCTGATCGCGTCCGTCGTCCGCGGCTGCGGCTCGGGCTGGCCGTCGGAGCGGTCGATCCAGATCCTGATCGGTCCCGGCTCCATGTTCCCGAACGGGGTCGAGAAAGCGATCTCGGCCGCGTCACGGCCCACGCCGATGCGAACAAGGCCGTCAAGCGAGGCCTGCCTTGTGCCGTCGAACAGCCACCAGCGCCCGTCGAGGTACGCCTCGAACACCGCGTGGAAGTCGTTGGGGTCGAGCCCGAACGCGTAGCAGCTTACTAGCCGCGCTGGGATGCCGAGCGCCCGGCAGAACGCTATCCCGAGATGGGCGAAGTCCCGGCATACGCCAGCGCGCTGGATCAGGATCTCGGTTGCGGTTGTCTCGCTGTCGCTCGAGCCGCGCTTGTAGTCGATGTTCTGGTAGATCCACGAGCAGATCGCGCTCACCCGCGCGTGGCCCCGCGGCAGTCGCCCGAACTCGCGATAGGCGTAGTCCGCGAGGCGGTCGGACGGCACGAAGCGGCTCGGGAGCAGATAGGGAAGGATGTCGAGCGGCAGGTCGCGGACGTTCATCTCCTGCACGGTCGCGGGATCTGCGCGGTGGACCTCGAGATCGACCTCGGCCGTGTAGGACAGCGTGAACTCGCCGGGCTCTGCGAGCGCACGGACGTAACGGTTGTGGTTGCCAGGCGCGACGTAGCGGAGCAGCTCGACGTCCGGCTTGCACACGAGGTTGTCGACGAGGTCGATGTGTCGCCCGAGCTGGGCGACCTCGACGTTGAAGATGAACAGCGTCTCGTCGACGATTTTGTATTGCAGTGCGCAGCCAAGCTTGAACTTCAAGATCCGTCTCCTGGCAGGCTCGGCGCTTGCCGGGCGGAATGGCGCGACGCGACGCGACGCGCCGAGGCGAGGTTTAGTGGGCCATGCGCTTCATCGCGGCCGTGACCTTGGCGCGGTCGTAGGGTTTCGAGAAGAACTCGCTGCGCACCGGAAGGTCGATGTCGTTGAAGGTCCTGAACCCGGACGTCACGATGATCTCAATCGGCGGCCAGCGTCTGCGAACGAGAGCCGCCAGCATCAGGCCGTCGATGCCGCGCGGCATGTCGATGTCGGTGAACATGATCCGGATGTCGGTCCGCGCCTCGAGGATGCGGACCGCCTCGGTGGCGTCCGCCGCCTCGACAGCCTCAAACCCCGCGTCCTCGACAAGGTCCACAGCCATCATCCTCAGCAGGGGCTCGTCTTCGACGACGAGCACCACCTGACGGGATGAAATTGGCCCTCGATCCCGAGGGCCTTGATCGGTCATGACTGCTGAACCTGGTTGAGCGGCGCCCTGAACTCCGCCTTGAGACCCGATGGGAGATAACGGAGCTCGACGCCGCCCGTTCCGACGAGGCCCATCCTGATGAGGCGGGAGCCGAACCCTCGGGTCGTCGGCTGGCGTGCTTCCGGACCGCCGCTCTCGCTCCAAAGCATCGTCAACTCGGGCTGATCGTCACCGGGCTCGAGCTTCCACGACAGCGACACCCGGCCCCCCTCGACGGAGAGCGCGCCGTGCTTCATCGCGTTGGTGGTCAGCTCGTGCAGCAGCAACCCGAGCGACAGCGTGGCCCGCGGGCCAAGCGCCAGATCCTCGCCGGCGACGTCAAAGCGGCTGACCGGGCACAAGGTCTTGAGCGTCGACTTCACCACCGTTCCGATCGACGCTGCGGACCACTCCTCCTGTAGGAGGACGTCATGAGCCGTCGCGAGCGCCATCAGGCGGCTGAGCACCGCGTCCATCGTCTCCCGGCTGGTCTCCGACTTGATGGTCTGCGTGACGATGGCCTGCACCATCGACATCATGTTCTTCATACGGTGGCTGAGCTCTTGGTTCAGCACCCGCTGGTCAGACTCCGCGCGAAGGCGCCCGACGCCAACCTCGAGGCGGTCCGCGACGTTGCGGAGAAACGCCAGCACCTCTGGCTCCCATTTCCGCGGCTCGTCATCATGGACGATGAACATTGCGACGGTCCGCCCTCGCTCACGCACGGGCACGTTGACCAGCGACCGGATGCTGAGCCGCTCCATCGGTTTGGGATCAGCGGCCGTGCGGGGGTCGCTTCGGACGTCGTGGATGATCAGCGCCTCGCCCTGCAGGATATCTGGCAGCAAGTCGCCGTAGTCCTCGAAGCGGTGGCGGCCGGCGACGCTCGCGACGCCCTCCTTGGTCCAGTCCGAGGCAATGTCGATGTGTCGGGAATCGGCGTCGAGGTGGCCGAACCCGACGCGCGACGCGTTGAGCGCCACGCCAACGATCTCGGAGGCCGCGTGGATCATCGCGTCGGGAGTGGAGTGATCGCGAAGGCGGTCACCGAGTTGGAGCAGCGCATGGCGTCGCCTATCGGCGTCGGCTCTTCCGGCGATCAGCGCATCCCGCTCGGCCAGCGCTCGGCGCAGGTCCATCTGCGCCATCACCTGGGCCGCCAAGTTGCGCAGCGCGCTCGCCTGCTTGTCCGAAAGGCCTTCTGGACGCGGCGCCCCATCGATGACGCACAGGCTCCCGAGCGTCTGCCCATTACGGGTCCGAAGCGGCGCGCCCGCGTAGAACCGGATGTGCGGGTCTCCCGTCACAAGCGGGTTTGCTTGGGTGCGCGGGTCTTTCGTGAGGTCGGGGATAATCAGCAAGTCCGGCTCGACCAGCGCGTGGGCGCAAACCGAGCTGTCGAGGTCGGTCTCGCAGGGCTCAAAACCCTCGCGCGCCTTGAACCACTGTCGGTTCCCGGCGACGAAGCTGACCAACGCGACCGGCGCGTCGCACAGCACGCGGGCGATGTGCACCACCTCGTCGAACCCCGGCTCCGGCGGGGTGTCTAGAATGTCGTAGGCTTCAAGTTCGGCGAGGCGACCTTCGTCGGTCACAGATGTCGGCGGGATCACGAACGAAACTCAGGCTCTCGACTGTAAGATGCCGGCACCATGGGACCGCCACCATGGAAACGCAATTTGGTTCCGCGGCGATCGGAGAGATGAGAACGCCTCCGTGTCGATGCGGGTGACGCGGGTCGAAGGCCATCTGCGGAGACAGCACCGACGCCTGGTCTGCCGCTATCGCAGAAAGCGGGCGTGCCGCGCGTCTGCTTGGGGTCATCCGCGGCCAATGAAGCACGGCCGCCTGGCGCCAGGAGCAGACATTGGACGCATGCTAACGAGCGGACATCGGTCGCTGCAGGAACAGGTTGTGGTGTCGCGAAAGCCAGGGGTTTCGCCACAGCACCGAGTTTCCCCAGGTCCACGAGGAACTGCACAGATCAATGGCGAAGCCGGTGATTGGAGCGAAGAGGAGATTTGGCCGGTCCGACGAAGTCGCCCGTAGATTCCAGCAGTCAACGCCTAGGATAGATCATCGCCTCTCTGCAATCTAGGCATACTAGATGTAAATAGCGCGGCTATCATTCTCCTGCTTCAAGGTCTGCATTGCGACTTTGTTCGACGTCGCGGCGAAACGGCTTAGAAAAAAACTTTCATCCGCTTCGGCGAGCGACGTTGCCGACTCCGTTTCAGTTTCCAGGAACGCGCGCAATGCTTTGCGAACACTGTCGCCGTCGCGCTGGTGATGTCGGGCATATAGAAGCTCCCGTGCTGGATTCGAAGACGTTTGCCGGGCGAGCTGTCGTGGAGCGAAGACCGGTGCCCGGCGTTCGGCGCTGCGAGCGATCAAAATCGTTCGGATGCACCATAGTGCGCGCTTGGCGAGCAGGGCCGAATTCAGCTCGTCGCCGAAACGGACTAGATACCAGCCGAGGTCGGAGGCCCGCTTGATGTCGTCCTGGTAACTCGGGCGAAACTGAAACGCGTTCTGAAGGCGGGGCAGATAATCGTCCGGGTCAACGAGCGGCTTGGCTTCTTCGACCAGATGACAGGTGAACAAGTCTCCCGACCGCGCATCCTCTTCGAGCTTGCGCCAAGGATAGATGAACAGCGAGAGGTGCCCAACCGATACATGGCGGGACTCCTCGTCGAGATTGATCATCAACAGGTCGGTGTCGGATCCTGCCGTATGGTCGGCTCGCGCTAGGCTTCCGAATATGAGGGTAGCTGCTATCGCCATGGGTGGCGACGGGGGTGGGGTCGGGAAGCTGGCGCGCGATGGCGAAGGATCATGATGGGGCCGCGCTCGCTGCCCGCGCCAGCGCCTCGATCGACATCTGACGCGACAAGGCCCGCGCCTGCGTCACCTCATCCCGGTTCTGCAGCACGATCTGCTGTTTCTCCGGCTTCAGCACTCCCGGCTCAACGTCGAGGTTGTACTCGCTCATCAGATAGAAGCTGAGGCTCAGGCGACAGGGCCGCAACAGCCGCCCCTCTGTCATGCCGTGCTCGGCCGCCACAGCGGCTTGCCGTTCGGCTGAAAGTTCAGGGTTTGGCCGGATGTCGAGATTGATTTTGTGGCCCCACTCGAAGTCGAGGGCCGGGTCAATCGTGGCAGGGCGATGATCGCTGACGGCCGCGATCCGATTGAGGTTGTAGTCCCGGAAGTCATCATGGTCCTTCGACCAGGATCGGACGTACCAGCGGCCGGCGCTATGCGCGAGGGCGTGGGGGGCGATCGTACGCGACGGCTGCACCGAACCCGTCAGCGAGGCGTAGCCGATGTCGATTTCCTGCCGCTTGCTAATGGCGTCCAACACCCCCAGCAGCACGGCCGGATTGGTGGGACGACGGCCGAGGGTGATCACCTCGACGGGGGGGATGGCGTCGAACCAGGTATCTTCCGGCCGCATCCAGCGGTTCTCGATGGCGACCAACTGCAACAGATAGCGCTCGATCGTCTCGCCGATAAGCGTGGGCGCGAAGGCTTCCGTGCGGACGTAGGCCTTCTCGGCGCGATCGTAGCGAAGGTTGGCCGACGCAATCCTCTCGTACTGCGCGATGTCGGCGGAGGCTTGCTGGGCCGAAATGGCGAAGGTGGCGGAGAGGTCGCTGCGATTGAACCGGCCATCCCAGAACAGCCGAAAGTCGATGAACTCGAGACGCCGACGGACTCCCCAGCGTAAGTGTTCGCCGCCGTCATCCATGCCAATCTCCTCTACAAACACGATTCTATCGACTCGATCGCGTCTAGTTACTTGACGTGAAATTGCAGCGTCCCCACATCTTATGGACATGACCGGCCAATGAGGCAATCGGTCGTCTGATAGAGGGAGGCGGGCAGATGGCGGAGAACGAGCAGAACCAACCTGATGGGCTGCCTTATCGTGTGCTCAGTCTCGACGGCGGGGGGATGCGCGGCATCTACACCGCGGCCTTTTTGGCTCGGCTCACCGATCAATTCGCCCGCATCCGGGGCGAACCGGCGCTCGACCTCGGCCGCGGCTTCGACCTAATCACCGGGACCAGCACCGGCGCGATCGTCGGGTGCGCGCTGGCGATCGGCCGGCCGATGACCGAGGTGGTCGGCCTCTATCGCGAACACGGTCCCAAAATCTTTCCGCACCGGATCGCGGGCAAGCGCAGCGCGATCTACCGCGCAAGTCAGGGCAGCCGGTTCGTGCGCGAGGGCGACGCGGCGTTGCGCGCGGCGCTAAGGGGCGTGCTCGACGACGTGACGATGCTTGAGGTCTTCGAGGGTCGCGGCATCTCGCTCGCGATCCCTACCGTGCTGATGAGCGAGCACCGGGCCTGGGTGTTCAAGAAGACACCCAAAAGTGGGGTGCGCGACGATCGTTACCCGCTGGTCGACGTGTGCATGGCGACGAGCGCCGCGCCGATCTACCGCTCGCTCGCCGCCATCGATGATCCCAACGCGCCCGACGGTCCCAAGCAGGTGTTCGCCGACGGCGGCCTATGGGCCAACAATCCGATAATGGTCGGCCTGGTAGACGCGCTTACGGTGGCTCCGCCGAGCAGCCGATCGAGATCTACTCCCTCGGCACTTGCCCGCGTCCCGAGGGCGATCACCTCGACGCCGAGAGTGCGCACCGCTCGATGCTCGACTGGTCGTTGGGCGCAGACGTCGCGCCGCTCAGCATTTCGGCACAGGAGTTCGCCTTCGACCATATGGCGCGGCTCCTGACGAACGCTATCAGCAGTTGCGGTAGATCGATCCGGCGTGTGCGCTTCCCCAACAAGCCCGTGCCGGCGAGCATGATGCCGTATCTCGCCCTCGACGACACGCGGCCCGAGGCGATGGATCGGCTGGTCGGTCAGGCCCACACCGACGCCGACCTGACCAAGAGCGCCTGCGACGACCTCAACAGTGACGACGGCCGCATGATCCGCCGCCTCATGAACGATTTGCCGCCGATGCCGGCGACCGGGGCGGTCTGGCGGCCCGCCCCCACCGACAACCAGAAAGGATAGGTGATGTTCGACTGCTCCAAAGATGTGCGTGCATATCACGATCAGGACGTGACCCTGCCCAAGAGCGAACAGGACGCCATGCGCGACCGGCGCGACTCCAACCGGACGCGCCTGCGCAAGGGGCTGGAGAAGGCCGGCAAGCCTAAGCCGATTGAGTTCGTCAAGCAGGGCAGCTACGCCATGAAGACGATGTGCCGCGACGTCGACAACGACTACGACATCGACGACGGCGTCTATTTCGAGAAGGATGATCTGGTCAGCGATCGCGGTGCCGAGATGACGTCGCTGCAGGCGCGTCAGATGGTGCGCGACGCGGTTGACGACGGGAAGTTCAAGCGCGCGCCGGAGGTGCGCTCTAGCTGCGTCCGTGTCTTCTATGAGAAGGGCTATCACGTCGATCTGCCCGTCTATCGGCGCGTCGTCACCGACACCGTCTTCGGTGAGGAGGTGCATTATGAACTCGCGGCGAGCAGCGGCTGGAAGCGCTCGGACGCCCGCGATGTGTCGGAGTGGTACGAGGACGAGCGCGCCGCCTGTGCCGACGGCATCCAGCTGCGCCGCATCAACCGCGATCTTAAGAAGTACGCGCGCAGTCGGTATAGCTGGCGCGGCGCGATCCTCAGCGGCTTCGGAATCTCGGTGCTGACCACCGAGAGGTTTCGGGTCAATGACCGCGAGGACCGGGCGCTGTACGACACCATGGTCGCGATCCGGGACCGGTTGAACTGGGACCTCGTCGTCACCCACCCCGTGACGCCGGGGGACACCATCACAAGCGGCTCCGACGATGCCAAGGCGCGCCGCTTCCGCGAGAAGCTGACCGAGGCGATCGACACGCTGGCGCCGCTGTTTGCCGCCGACTGCACGCGCGAGAAGGCGCTCAAGTGCTGGGACAAGGTGTTCGCGACCACCTTCTTCAGCGAGCGCCTGGAGGAGGAGCAGCGCGCGCACGTGGCCGCCCCGGCGATCATCGGCTCGGCCGCCTTGTTGGGCGCGACTGCGGCGGCGGCGAGCGCGGTCAGCAGTGCCGGCGGCGGCCGCCATGCCTAAAGAGGCCCTCCCGCTCGGTTGGCGACAGGCAGCGCTTCGTCTCGAAGCGGGCTTGCGCGAGCGTGCGGGGCAGGCGCCCGAACGTCTTGATGCGACAACGATCGGCTCCGACTATCCGACCCGCGACTGGATCGCGGCCGGCTGGCGGATCAGCGTCGCGTTCTCCGACGGGGTGACCCGGCGCGTCGATCTGCTGGCCGGCGCGCACTTTCCGACGACGCCGGTGCGAACGGCGCTGGTAGATCACCCCGTGGCGATGACCTGGCCGCATGTCGAGGGCGACGGTATCCTTTGCCTGCTACCCAACATGGCCGAGTGGGATCCCGACGATCCGTCGGCGGTCGCCCTGGGGCTCCTTCATCGCTCGATCAGCTTGATCGAGGAACTGCTGGAGGGAAGCATCATTGAGCGCGACTTCCGCGAGGAGTTCGTGACTTATTGGGGCTACAAGGTGCATTCTAAGGGTGAGGCCCTGTTCAGCTTGGTCGCGCCCGCGCCTCCATCGCGGCAAGTGCAGGTCTGGCGCGGCAAGGGCCTCGAGTTAGTTGGGGAGGATCAGGAGTCGCTCGTCGCCTGGATCCGCCATCGCTTCGGCGACAAGACTCCGGTCAAGACCGAGGCGGCGGCCTTCCTCTGGCTTGAGACGCCGCCCTTGCCCTGCGACTATCCGGAGACCGCGGCCGATCTCCATCTGCTAGCCGAGCGGATTGGCAAAGACGCCAAGGCCGTCCTCGAAGAGGTGGCAGGCCACGAGCCCGACGAGGTGTTGACGCTATTGGGCGCGATCGGGCGCGGCGGCGCGGCGCTGATTGGCGTGAAGGCACCCAACCCGAAGCGACGCAACGGCCGGCCGCGCGCGCCCGACGAACCTCTATCGGTCGGATTCCGACCGCACCATACGCCACAGCCGCTCCTTCTTAGGCGCTTCTTTGGCGCGCTCCCGGTCATGCGGACTCACGTGCATCGCGCGGACGCCGATTGGGTGCACGGGCGAGGCCAGGATCCTCGCACGCGCTGTCTGCTGGGCGCGACCGTCGTCATCATCGGATGTGGTTCGGTCGGTGCGCCCGTCGCTTGCGCGCTGGCCCAGGCGGGGGTCGGGCGGATCGTTATGGTCGATCCAGAAACGCTGGGCTGGCCGAACGTTAGTCGTCATCCGCTCGGTGCGGCTGATGTCGGCCGTAATAAGGCAGAGGCTTTGGCGCAGCGGCTTCAGATCGACTATCCGCATCTCACGGTGGAACATCGCCCGTGCGACCTCCACCAGCTTATCGCGCAAGACGAGGATCTACTCGCCGCGACCGATCTCATCGTCGCCGCGACGGGCAACTGGGTTGCCGAAAGCGCTCTCAATCGGTGGCACGTCGCGCAAGGACGGCCGAGGCCAATTCTCTATGGCTGGACCGAGGCCCATGCCTGCGCCGGCCATGCCGTCGCGGTCGGCGCGGACGGCGGTTGTCTGCAATGCCATATTGGACGAACCGGTGTGCCGGATCTAACCGTGATCGATTGGCCGGAAGGAGGCGATGCAAGCTTGGAGGAACCGGCGTGTGGCGCGCACTATCAGCCCTACGGGCCGGTGGAGCTAGCCTATGTGACGGCGATGATCGCAGATGCGGCAATGGATTGCCTCCTCGATCCACCTGCGCAATCTTTTAATCGCGTATTTGTGGCTTCGCCGCGCCGTGTGGCTGCGCTTGGCGGACGCCTGACTGAAGGCTGGCGCTCCGCTTTTGGCACAGTTGCCCAGGGGGTTCGGACGGTCGATCGAGCCTGGACGTCTACTGCTTGCGCAGCTTGCGGAGCCAAGCGTTCCGATGAAGCTGCTTGATCGGCACTTCAATTCGGGAGTGCGGACTAAGCGCTAGATAGCGAGCAGCCGCCTAGGTGTCGACGAAGGGGATTAGATCCGTGCCGTCGACCTCCGTGCCCGCCTGAGCGACTTCGCGCAGCGGCGACCTTGCGCTTCGACCCATACGCGTCCCGCCTGCGAACGATGCGGCAGGGTCCATTTGCGGGCAACCAGCAGACATACCGAAAGTCCGCTGTGGGCCATCCCGGGACGAGATCTGCCGGCAGAGACGCGCTAGAACCAAACATGTCGACGCGAGCGAATGGCTGACACCGCTACTTGGTATCGAGCCCTCCCGCTTGATCGCCATCAGAACGTGACGTCGAACTCAATGATCCTGCTTATACTTGCGGTGAGCCGAGCCTAACGGGCGGAGTCGTCAACTCCGAAGCCGGCTCGGCCTTCAGTCCTCGGACTGGCGGTCGATTACGAGCAGCGCTTCGAAAAGGCCGCCGCCAGGCGGGCCCGCGTCTACGAAGAAGCGGACCTCCCCAGAGCAGTCGCAACCTCAGGGGGGGTGCGCTACATTAATCCGCGTAGCTGTCGTGCTTTAGCGCGGACCGTGCCGGGCCCTTTGGCGTAGCTAAAGCATTCGTCTGGGTCGGTGGGGCGCGCCTGTGTACCGGGGCGGGGCGCTGGGGCGATGAACGTCGACGACGCCATTTATGTGCATCGTGAGGACCTGATCGGCCTGGCCGACAGGGAGATCCATTTCGAGGAACTGATTGAAGCCATCCACGGCGATGCCAGGGGCGCCACGGAGATCGCCATCCTTGGAGGCTACTACGCCGTCGACGCCCTGGTGAACGTCTGCCGGAAGGTGCCTCGCGATGCCAGGCGCGACTGCACGATTAGGATCGCCGTCGGGCTGGAGGCCACGGCCCTAATCCCGCGGACGTGGACCGACATGCGTGAGGTGGAAAGGAAGCTTCGGAGCTCCGGGTTCAGGGACGTCACAGTCAAGGTCGTCATGAACTCGCCGGTCCACTTTCACACGAAGCTGTTTCGCATCCTGAGGACCACGCATCCGGTCTGGTACGTCGGGTCAGCCAATCCGGGCAGCAAGCGCCACGAGTTGATGCTGCGACTGACGGGGCGGCACGATGCGCTGATGGCGTACATGGATGCTGTGTTCGAGGAGGCGCGGTCGGTCGCGGAGCCTCAGCCCGCGGTTGATATCCGTACGCTGCGGGATTTCTTCCTGGCCGGGAAGCTCTGCCACAAGCCGCCCACGCCCCGCCTCTTCACCTTCGATGCCTTCCGCTTCACGCCGGAAAACCGTGAGCAGATCGGAGCGGTCCTCGCCGGTGAGGCTGGGGTCGAGCATGCCCGCCCTCGCACGGAAGGGTTCGGCTTCAGCCTTCGCAGCGCCCTAGGCTTCGACGACCTGGCAGCCTTGGACGGTGAGGAGGCTGTCGCCAAGCGTACCCAGTACCGCCGGTCGAGTATCGACACCGTGCTCGGGCTATGGATGCCGAGGAGGTATGCCAGGGAGCTCAGGCTGCGCATTGCTAACGATGAGGCGGATCGTTTCAGGAAGTTGACGGGAATAGCCGACGAGTTGAACACCGGCCCGGGGCAGGAAAAGGTTCGTGTCGCCTTCGTTGCGCACGTGACATCCTTGCAGGGCCTGCTCGACAGGCACCAAATCGAGGTTCAGCCGGTCCCGAACCGCCAAGCCTTGTTCGAGCGTTTTCTACGGTCGAGGACGACGACATTGTCGGACGAGGATGCCTGCAGGCGCCTCGCCCGCACCCTTACGTTGGCCGACATGCCCGATATATGGGAGGACGCACACGCGGTCAGGGAGTTCGAGACCTCGTTCTTCGAAGACCTGACCTACCGGGCGAGCGTCACAACCGGCGGTGCCAGCCGGATCATAAGGTCGTTCGTCGAACGGTTGGGCTTCCTCGGAGCCCATGCGCCAGGCGACGTCCGTTTAGAGTTGGAGGAAAGCCTGGACGAGGCGGGATGGGGCGAAAACAGCTGGCTGCCGTAGGAAATCGCGCGTCGAACATGCGCGGAGCGAATTCATCTCGGCGCCCGTCGCCCTGCGGCAGGATCAAGCGCGTCTTCCGGCTTAGTCGCTGCCGCAACTAGAGGTGTGGCGGAACCAACGGCTGCGAGAGCGGGCTTTGGGGTCGGACCAGGGAACGGGTGCGCATGCGGAGCGAGCGCAGCCAGGCGTTCGGTGGTCTCTGCCGTGACGTGCTGCTTCAAGCCATACATTGGTGCTGTGCGGGTGCCGAAGCGCGCGAAGTAAGGGCTGATCATATTGAACCCACGTGAGTCGCCCGACTCGAAATGCCGGAATATCCAATAGGCTATCAGGTCCGCCATCTGGATCAGGCGAGAGGCTTTTGAGTCAAGAAAGAGCGGGACCTCGGCAAAATTCCGCAACTTGCCTGAAGCGTGGCCTACGTGTTTGAAAACGTGAGATAGTGTTTGGATGGTTTGTTCGTAGTTGCTCTTGTCGAGGATAACCAAGCCGCGCTGGGGATCCTTCTTGTAGTAAAGCGACTTGAGGTAGTCGTCGAAGCAGCAAGCCACTTCCTCGAAGGTCGTCGCCAAAATATCTTCAGGCTTGAGCAGCTTCTTTTCGATCACGCAAGCGTAAACTTTGAGTTTTAGCTGGCGATCGGATAGGAGAGACAAAATATCAACGACAGCTTGAACGCGATCCGCTGGAGGAACGCCCTTCCATTCGTCCTTTCCGGAACGCATCGGACTGCCGTGGAACTCAATTTCACGCGGATTAGTGGCGCTGAAGCGCTCGGCTACTGGATCTATCTGGCCTTCAAGCCAGTGAGTTTGCCGCTCGAAAATGCTGAAGCCAGCCAGCACGAAAAAATCCGTGCTTGGATCATAAGCGTGACCAGACTCATCTAGGTAAAGCAGGTACACAGGCCCCTCAAAACAAAAAAAGGGCCCAAACGGGCCCGTATAAAAAAATAAAAACTGGTAAGCCGAGTGAAGCAATCGTTCAACGCACCGACGTATCAGCGCTCTCAGCTTATGGAGCTTATCTACAGCTAGCGGCACGAAAAATCAAGAGGGATCCTTCCGCGAAGCCGTTGGTTGCGGCAGCCGTTCAAGCCCTGTCGACATACCATAGTCTGTGGGTGGGTGGCCCCGATTTTCCAGCTGTTCGCGTCATCGCCACGATGACGGTCGCCTGGCGCGCTACTTCAGCACGGCATAGGGACTCACCGTCAGCCCATCTCTACGTTGGCTTCAGCCTCAGATCACGTCCGAAACCGGACGCTCCGAGTGGCAGCAATGGGTCAAAAGCTCTCGTCATGCAGAAGCGAGTGCTTCGAGTATCCGTGCAATAGCCTCTGCGCCGGGGTCGGGAACTCCGCTCAGCGCCCCTGACGGAACATAGGACGATCGGCCAGCGCGCGCGGTCGCCATCGAGCGGGTCTCGTCTGCCCCGCGGCGGGCAGCTTCGGCAGCCTCAGCGAGGCCGGCGCCCGCGACGAGCATGTCGATCGCCGGCTCCATGGCGTCGATCATGGTGCGGTCGCCGCGCTTCGCGCCGCCGTAGTCCTGCATGCGCTTGAGGCCCGCCTTCAACGCCTTCGCCGGCACCGGGTCCTCGCCGAGCGCGGCCGCGGCCGCGGTGAAGAAGGTCGCGAGCAGCACGCCGCTGCTTCCGCCGCCGACGCGCGAGAGGATATGGCCGATCTCGGCGAGCAGCGCCGGATGATCGGCGAGCGGCAGCGCGTCGAGCCGGTTCTCGACCGCGGTCGCGATGTTGGCGAAGGTCGAGCCCGCGTCGCCGTCGCCGACCTTTGCGTCGAGCGCGTCGAGCTCCGGCCCGCAGCGCTTCAGAAGCGCGGTCGTCGTCTCGATTAGGCGGCGAACGGCGGGATCGTTCGACGGCGGGACAGCCGGACCGTCGTCCAATGGCAGCGCGGGAACGACCCGCGCTGGCGCGAACGCCTTCGGCCCCGTCCACGCGACGCTCGTCGCCGGCGCCAGCAGCCCTGTGCGGCGCCCCTCGTCCAGCGCGAGCGTGGTGAGCGAGAAGCCGCGCATGTCGAGCGATGTCATCAGCGGCGCCGGGCCGATCACGAGATCGACGTGCTCCGCAAGCCTGGTCCTCGCCACCGCCGCCATGACGATCGACATCTCGAGCGGCGGCGTGCCGCCGAGCGAATTGACCATCAGGGCGACGCGCTCGTCCGGCGCCAGCGCCTCCAGAAGCGGAGCCGCGACCTGCTCGACGAGGCGGTCGGCGGCGGCGAAATCGATGATGCGACTGCCCGGCTCGCCGTGGATCCCGAGGCCGAGCTCGACCTTGTCCGGCGCGATGCGCTCCTCGCGCTCGGCTCCCGGCATCGCGCAGGTGGTGAGCGACAGACCGAGCGAGCGCACATGCGCCGCGGCGTCCTCGCCTCGCGCCTTCACCTCCTCGAGCGACAGCCCCGCGGCGGCCGCGGCCCCGGCGAGCTTGTGGACCAGCAGCGTCCCGGCGATCCCGCGCGGCTGGGGCGCATGTTCGATCGCGACGTCGTCGCCGACGATCACCATCTCGACCTTCAGGCCGCGGGCGCGCGCCTTCTCGGCCGCCAGGCCGAAGTTCAGCCGGTCGCCGGTGTAGTTCTTCACGATCAGCAGGCAGCCCGGCTCGCCCGTGACCGCAACGATGGCGGAGAGCACGGCGTCGACCGTCGGCGAGGCGAAGATCTCGCCGCAGACCGCGGCCGTCAGCAGCCCCTCGCCGACGAACCCCGCATGGGCCGGCTCATGGCCTGAGCCGCCGCCGGAGACGAGCGCGACGCGGGACCGGTCCCAGTCGGCGCGCAGCACCACCTTGATGTCCGGATAGGCGTCTAGCCGAGCCAGTGTCCCGCCCGACGCCGCGAGAAGGCCCTCGACCGCGTCGGTCACCACCGCCGAGCGGGCGTTCATGAAACTCTTCACAGGAAGCGACTCCTCGGCTGGCTTCGCGATGTCCGCCAGATAGGGCGCAGGCAAGCCAACGCCCGGGTAACCGATCGCGCCGCCGCCTATACGCCGGGAGGTGTCCGGCTGCCTGGAAGTCTCGGTTCAGCGGACATCCGCACGATTGCTGTGGCGACGATGTTCCGTCACGCTCTCGTATGAACAATGAGGTGGAGGCTAGGATGAGTTTGCAGTCCTTCTGGATTGAGTACCGCGCGCTCTTTATGACCAGCGCTGCTCTGCTCGCGATGACTTGCGCTAGCGCCTTCGCAAGCGCGCCCGCGCAATTCGCTCCACAGCAAGACGTCAAACGATGTTCCCGTTGAGCGGACTTCTCGCGACTTGGCCCGTCAACGCTCACCTTCACGCATGCTCGCATTCAAATGCGGAAGAGTTGGCCGGCAGTGGGAAGACTGAAACGTCAGAACATTAATCGGGCGACATCGATGAAAAATAAGGTCTCCGAATTTTATTTTCGGCGGACAGCTTATAATCGATAAAAGCTGCAATTCACCATCCAAATATGATGCATACAAACCTCAGTATAGTTTTACGAGCGCGTCGTATACGTAATGATCTTCACAGATACACGAACTCGGCGCCGCTAGGGGGATAATGCAATGGAAACGATTTCGGTCTCGCCTATGGGGAAAGGCTTCGAACGCCCGTCTGAAGACGCGCTTCGCGCAGAAGCGGCGCTCAGGCTCCTAGCTGTCGCAGGACACGATCTGAAACAGCCACTCAGCGTAGCGCTCTTCTGCATCCAGCGCGCGATCGCTCCCTCCCGCGCAGAGGTCGAGTCGGACTTTCTGAGGATCGCGGAAGGCGCTCTTATTCGCCTGAACGACGACCTCGAAGACATCGCGATGCTTTCGCAGGCGGGCGCTTCTCTAAAGCCGAACATAAAGCCCGTGGAGCTGGATCACCTTCTGGGTCGGGTCAAAGAAGCGACCGCTGCCTACGCCGCAGCGTGCGATGTCCGGCTGACGTTCAGCTTCCCAGACCGCATCGTCATGACGGATCCGAGGATGTTCCAGTCCATCTTGAAGAACCTGATCTGGAACGCGATCAAGTTCTCGAACCGTGGAGCGACCGTGGATATCGTTGCGTCGCCCTCGGATGGCAAAGTGGAGATTGAAGTTCGTGACCGCGGCTGCGGCATCCGCAGCGAGGACCTCACGAAAGTCTTCGACGCCTTCGAACGCAGCAGCCAGAACGGGGGGCCCATCGAGGGCTTGGGCCTTGGCCTGCATATCGTTCGGCAGACTGCTCAGGCGCTCGCGCACCCCATCTCGGTCAGCTCTACGCTCGGCGCGGGAACGACCATGTCGGTGACCGTTCGCGAATGGTCTGCGTGCGGGGCGAACCAGCCGTAACCTCCGGTAGATTCACACGAAGAATTTGCCGTCGACAAACCTCTGTATGATTCCAAGCACGGGGCCTGATCTCTCATATTGCGCTCAATGGAATTCGCGCAGGCCGCATGCGGCCTATCCAGCGTAAAGAGCGTTAAGGCGATTATGAGCCAGGTGCCAATGATTGCGATTGTGGACGACGACGAGGCCGTCAGGATTTCGACGGCCAGCTTCGTCCGATCGCTGGGTTACAGGACGCGTACGTTCGAGTCGGCGATGGCGTTCTTGAAAGAAGGCGGCGACGAAGAGCCGGCTTGCATGATTTCCGACGTTCAGATGCCGCTCATCAGCGGCCCTGACCTGCAAGACAAGCTGATCGCCGCAGGGCGACGGTTCCCTATCATCTTCATGACGGCCTTCCCCACGGAGGCGGTCAAAGAGCGTGTTCTGTCCGCCGGAGCCGTGTCGTTCCTCAGGAAGCCTTTTGACGGCAGCGATCTGCAGGCCAGCCTTGAGACCGCCCTGGGGGACCTGACAATCCACTAGGGTCGATCAGCGCTCCCGACCCATAAACTCGGGGCCAACGTAGCGCGGTCTGGTGCGACCTAACACCTGTACGGTCGTTCATATCGCCCCGCCGGAGGCATACGGCGACCATCTGCCCAACATCTCGTATTGATGCAGACCAATCGATCTCGGAGCGTCCGCCTCGGGCCGACGACTGCGCGGACTAAAGGGCGACGATGATTGAGCCTTTCAAGATCGAGATCTCGGACGAACGGCTGGCTGACATCCGCGATCGCGTGGCGCGATATGACTGGAGCAACCTCCCTGACCTTGGCGGATGGCGATCAGGCGTAGGCAAGAAAGACCTTCGACGGTTGTCCGATTATTGGCTTACTCGCTTCGACTGGCGGGCGGTTGAGCAGCGCTTGAATCGGCTTCCACACTTCATCACCGAGATCGACGGAACCTGCATTCATTTCATTCACGCGCGGGGCGACGGCTCGAAGCCGCCGATACTTCTTCTGCACGGCTGGCCTGGATCATTCCTCGAGTTTGAAGCCTTCATCGAACCATTGACCTCCGATGGGCACGACGTCGTCGTTCCTTCGCTGCCGGGTTTCGCTTTCTCGTGCGCGAACGTCGCCGTCGGCCCGCGCTGGGCCGGACAACTGTTCGCCTTGTTGATGCACGCTCTCTTCGGTCCGCAGCGGTTCATCGTCCACGGAGGGGATTGGGGAGCGCACATCGCGAGTTGGATGACGTTCGGGCAACCAGACCGGTTGCTCGGCGCTCACATCAACATGGCCTATGTCCATGCCTCAGATGCTGCGCCGACTACGCCAGATGAGATCGCATTCGCCACCCGCTGTTCGGAGATATTCGAATGGGAGCTTGGCTATAATCTCGAGCAGGAAACGAGACCCCAGACTTTGGGGGCCGTGCTTGCTGACAGCCCTGTTGGTGTTGCAGCCTGGATACTGGAGAAGTTCGGAGTGTGGGCGGACTTGCCCAAGCTATCCAATGGCGATCCGGACGTCTGGAGCAAATTTTCTGAAGAGTTTCTACTATCGAATATCATGCTCTACATTGGGCCGTCGGCGGTTGTGACGGCGACCTGGATCTATCACGGCAAGCGCCTTGAGCGCGCCGGTTCGTTCAGCGCGGGGACCCGGATCGAAGTCCCGTTGGGCGTGGCTGCGTTTCCTGATCCCGTTTTCGCCCCGCCGCCACGCTCATTCCTCGAGAAGACCTACAACGTCGTGCACTGGACCGACATGCCAAGCGGTGGACATTTCGCTTCTCTTGAAGAGCCAAGGCTTATGTTGAGCGATATCCGAGAATTTGTTGGGAAGATTTTTTAGGTGAGCAGGATAGCTTGTATACGAACGTACAGGCAATTTGCACATAAAGATATATGATATCCCAAATAATTCTAATCATATATTTTAGAGTGCCACGCTATTATCTAAATCGGCAAGCGCAGAAGCTCGCCAATATTTAGTGGAATTGAATTTTATCTTTCGGGGGTTGCCATGCCGACGGACGTTCAATCTTGCGGGCCTCAGATCGCGATCGCTGGCGCCACCGGCCGAGTTGGCGCCGCGCTAGTGGGCAAACTTTTAGGCGACCCAGTACAGTTGGTAGCTCTCAGCCGTAGAGCCAAGAACGATGTGCTGCCGATCAACGTACCTATGCGTACGATAGACTTCGACAGACACTCATCTCTTGTCGACGCGCTGCGCGGAGTTGAACGCCTTTTTCTTGCTCACGGAACGTCGGATCAGCAAGTCAAGAACGAGATCGCGTTGATTGATGCGGCCATTGAGAGCGGTGTATCTTACATTGTAAAGCTGTCTGCCATGGGGCCGCCAAGCAAATACCATCCGTTCGATTGGCACACTGAAATCGAAGCTCGTCTGGCTGATACGGATCTGGGATATACCATCCTAAGGCCGAGCACGTTCACTGATGTATTGTCCCGAGCGGGAGCCTTCGTCCTGCAAGATTTATGGGGCGGCGCGGCCGGCGATGGCCGAGTGAACTTTATCAACACGAGCGACGTCGCCGACGTCGCGCGCGTCGCCCTTATGGAGGAGCGGCCTCTAACGTCTCGCCGTGCATACCATCTCACCGGCCCGAAAGCTGTGAGCATGCCTGAGATTGCAGAAGCGATTTCGCGACTACTTGGCAGAAAGGTAGTCTATGAGCATCGCGCGCCAGACGATCAAAAGCAGACGCTTTTAGACGCGGGACTTACCGAAATGGCTGCTGAGATTTCAGTCGGACTTGATAGGATTTTTCACGACTCAGCAATGAGCGAAACAACAAATACTTATTATGACATCACAGGAAAGGAACCAAAATCCGTCGATGATTGGCTCAAAAGAAACATTGCGCACTTTACATCGCCCAGAACGGATTAGTCGGTCGTCATTGTAGCAATGCAAAATAAAAATCGCGCGATCGCGTCAAGATAATATTTTTAGAGGTGTTCGTGATTTAAAATGCACAATATGTCAGGCTGCCATACCAACGTATAGTTCTACCAGATCAACTGTATAGCAGAACGGCGCGGAGCAAAGCGTTAAAGCTCAGCTATCAGGACCACGGTTGGGAGAAGGAAATGGCAGTTAGTACTTTGGGTGTGGCGCTCATCACTGGCGCTTCTGGTGGCATTGGCGCCATGTACGCTGACCGTTTGGCGCGGCGCGGCTACGATCTGATCCTCGTTGCGCGGAACGAGGAACGCCTCGAAGAGGTCGCGACGCGCGCCCGCAACGTTGGCGGCAATGTCGTCGAGACCATTGCTGCAGATCTCAACTCCGCGACCGACCTTCGAATGCTTGAGGCCCGCCTGCGCGACGATGCGAGCGTTTCGGTGCTGGTCAACAATGCCGGCTTTGGATCCGCGTCTCCGCTGCTCCAGTCCAACGTCGACGACATGGAGCGGATGATCGGGGTCAACATCACCGCGCTCACCCGCCTGACCTACGCAGCAGCGCCGGCCTTTGTCGCTCGTGGCGGCGGCTCCATCATCAACATCTCGTCGACCGTCGCGATCGGCCTTGAGGTGTTGAATGGCGTGTACGGCGCCAGCAAGGCCTATGTCCTCGCGCTGACCCAGTCGCTCGATCACGAGCTCGCATCGAAGGGGCTTCGGGTCCAAGCGGTGCTTCCCGGCGCCACCGCGACGGATTTCTGGAAAGTTGCGGGCGTCGGCGGTCACCAAAACCTCCCGGCTGAGATTGTCATGCGGGCCGACGCATTGGTCGACGCCGCGCTGATGGGCTTCGACGCAGGAGAGGTCGTCACGATCCCGCTGCTCCAGGACGCCGGAGAGTGGGACGCCTACGACGACGCCCGCAAAGCTCTCGCAGGTCACCTCGGCGGATCGCTGCCGGCTCCCCGGTACCTCGTGCAGACCAGCGTCGCCGCCTGAACGGAGCGCGACACTTCGTCGAGCGATCCGAGCAGGCCCGGCCAATGCGGAGCCCCAACATGAAGAACTTTCTTCTCGAGACCGATGTCATAACCGTCGATGGCCTCTCGATCCGCTATGCCAAGGGTGGCACGTCCAAAGGGCCGCCCCTTCTGCTGACGAGCCCCTGGCCGCAAAGCGTCCAGGCGTTTCACGCGATCTGGCCGCTGCTTCAGGACGTGGGGCCGCTGGTCGCCGTCGATCTGCCCGGCTTCGGGCGCTCGCAGTTTCGAGCGGACCTCATGACCCCGGCGACGATGGGCGGCTTCATCGTGAAGATTGCCGAAGCGTTCGGCCTGAAGCGCGTCCACGCGGTCAGCCCGGACATCGGCACCTCGGCGGCGCTGTTCGCCGCTTCGCAGAAGCCTTCGATGTTTGAAAGCGTGATCGTAGGCAGCGGCGGCACGAGCATGGATCTCGTGGGAGCAGGCCTTCGAAGCGTGATTGAAGGGCCATTGTCGGAGATCGACGGCGGCTCCGACGGCCAGATCGTCGCTGATCGCATCAAGCGGCTGTCGAGAAACCAACCGCCTGCCGACGCTCTGGAGGACTATCGGCTCTCATCCGCCGAGGGTCGTTACAAAGCCGCAGCCGCTTATGTCCGGGCGTATCCGTCCGACTTGCCGCGTCTTCACGACCTGCTGCCTTCGATCAAGACGCCGACGCTCGTCATCTCCGGAAAAACCGACCCGCTCGTCCCTCCGGGGAATGGAGATCTGCTGGTCGAAGGCCTTCCGCATGCGAGAGGCGAGATCGTCGATGCAGGTCACTTCGTCTGGGAAGACGAACCAGAAATCTACGCCGGGCTCATCGTGGATTGGGTCCGCGGCGGCTCGCAAAGCCTGATCGCTGAAACCCTCTGAAGGATCGAAGTCGTGCAACTCACCGACAATACCGTCTTCATCACCGGGTCGACTTCGGGAATTGGCCGAGGCCTTGCCGAAGCGTTCCACAAGCTGGGCAACAAGGTCATCGTCGCCGGCCGCCGCAAGGAGCTGCTTTCGGAGGTCACCAAAGCCAACCCCGGCATGGTCGGGATCGAACTCGACATCGCTGATCCTGAGAGCATCAAGCGGGTGGCGGACGAGCTTATTCGTGAGCATCCGACCCTTAATGTCTTGATCAACAATGCGGGGATCATGCCCTTCGACGACGCCGGTGGCGTGGTGGACGACGCAGACGCTCAGCGCGTGCTCACGACCAATCTGCTCGGCACGATCCGCATGACGTCGGCGCTGATCGAACACCTTAAGAGCCAACCGCGCGCAACCATCGTCAACAACACCTCGATCCTGGCATTCATGCCCTTGGCGGTTGCCGCGATCTATTCAGCCAGCAAGGCCGCTCTGCACTCCTACACGCTCTCGCAGCGCTTCATGCTGCGTGAGACGTCGGTGCGCGTTCAGGAGATCACGCCGCCGTGGGTCAACACGGACCTGGTCAAGAAGAGTGACGACCCTCGCGCAATGCCGCTCGACGCCTTCATTGAGCAGACGATGGCTGGCTTGGCGACTGAGGTCGAAGAAGTGGTGGTTGAAGCGGTCCAGCGAGTGCGGGCTAATCCCGGCCCGCAGGAACATGCTCTCGTGAACGCCTTCAACATGAGCATTGTCGCGAACCCTATGCCGGTTTGAACGCTCTAGGGTCGGATCGGAACGTCGCTCTGGCGGACGGTCCGACCCAATTCCGGCTTGTGGCAAGCCGGACCAGTTCCCACCTTCTGCGTCGTCCGCGGAGCCGGCTCGTGGACCAGTCCAAGAGGCGCTTCCTTGGCCAATCGAGACCCTTTGAACTGGATGCTGGGTGAAGCGCTCGACACGCTTGCCCGGGCCGAACGCCTGCATCGCCAGGTGTTCGTTCTCCAGGCGACTGCGACGCCGCGTGAACCCGCTTGGGAGCCACCCGTCGACGTCATCGAGACCGACGACGAGGTTCTGGTGCTTGTCGCCTTGCCTGGCGTCAATCCCGAGCGCGTCGAGGCGGCGATCGAGGACGGGGCTCTCGTGGTGGCCGGCCGCCGGACGCTGCCAGCCGCCCTGCGCAACGCGGTCATCCATCGTCTCGAACTTCCACAGGGTCGTTTCGAGCGCCGTATCCCGCTGCCTGCCGGACGGTATTCCGGCGTGCGGCAAGCGGCGGCCGACGGCTGCCTGCTGTTCAGCCTGACGAAGGCGATCTGAGGCTGAGAGCATGAGCGACATTTTCGGAAATTCGGACCCTATCGAAGCCGCAGCTGAGGATCGCTCCGCGCCGGCGCTGCCTTCTGACGGCATGATCATCCTGCCGGTGCGTGGCTCGGTGCTGTTCCCTAACCTTATCGCGCCGTTCTCGATCGCGCGTCCTCGGAGCATCGCGGCGATCCAGCAAGCGGTCCGCGAGGAACGCCAGATCGCGGTGGTCCTGCAGAAGGACCCAGAGGTCGTGGAACCTGGCGCCGCCGACCTCTACGGCGTCGGCACGGTCGCCAATATCGTCCGCTACGTCACCGCTCAGGACGGCTCTCACCACGTCGTCTTGCAGGGCGCGCAACGGATGCGGTTGCTCGACTTCTTCCCTGGCACGCCGTTCCCTTTCGCGCGGGTGCTGCAGATCCCGGAGCCAAGCGCTCGCTCGCCCGAGATCGAGGCGCGCTTCCTCAACCTGCGCCAGCAGGCTGTCGAGGCGCTGAATTTGCTGCCGCAAGTTCCGCAGGAGCTCGTCCAGGCGATCCAGTCGGCCCCGTCGGCGGCCGTGCTCGCCGACATGACCGCCGCCTATATGGACGTCTCGCCCGAACAGAAGCAGGAGATCCTTGAGACCGTCGACCTCGTCGAACGGATGGAGAGGGTGTCACGCCTTCTCGCCGAGCGCGCCGAGGTGCTTAAGATCAGCCAGGAGATTGGCCGGCAGACCAAAGCGACCTTCGACGAGCGGCAGCGCGAGGCGGTGCTACGCGAGCAGATGGCCGCGATCCAGCGCGAGCTCGGCGAAGGCGAAGGCAAGGCCCAGGAAGTCGCGGAGCTCAGCGAGGCGATCACCGCCGCCGGCATGCCTAGGGAAGTCGAGGACCAAGCCCGCAAGGAACTGCGCCGTTACGAGCGCATGCCTGAGGCCGCCGGCGAGGCCGGCATGATCCGCACCTATCTCGATTGGCTGATCGAGCTGTCGTGGAAGGAGCCGGACGCAGGCGACATCGACATCGCCGAGGCGCGCCGCATCCTCGACGAGGACCATTTCGGCCTCGAGAAGATCAAGAGCCGCATCGTCGAATATCTGGCGGTCCGCAAGCTCGCGCCGAACGGGAAGGCCCCGATCCTGTGCTTCGCCGGCCCTCCGGGCGTCGGCAAGACCTCGCTCGGCCAGTCGATCGCGCGCGCCATGGGCCGCCCCTTTGTGCGCGTCAGCCTCGGCGGCGTCCATGACGAGGCAGAGATCCGCGGCCATCGGCGGACCTATGTCGGCGCGCTGCCTGGCAACATCATCCAGGGCATCCGCAAGGCCGGCTCGCGCGGGGCGGTGATGATGCTCGACGAGATCGACAAGATGGGTCGCGGCATCCAGGGCGACCCTTCGGCCGCGATGCTGGAAGTGCTCGACCCCGAGCAGAACGGGACGTTCCGGGACAACTATCTCGGCGTGCCGTTCGACCTGTCGCGCGTCGTCTTCATCGCAACCGCCAACATGCTCGATACGATCCCGGGCCCGCTGCGCGACCGCATGGAGATCATCAGCCTCGCAGGCTACACCGAGGGCGAGAAGCTACAGATCGCCGAGCGCTATCTGGCTCGCCGCCAGCTGGAGGCGAACGGCCTGACGGCTGACCAGGCTGCGATCGACACAGAAGCGCTTCGGGCGATCATCCGCGACTACACGCGTGAGGCAGGCGTGCGCAGCCTCGAGCGCGAGATCGGTCGTGTGCTGCGCAACGGCGCGGTCAGAATCGCAGACGGCAGCGAGACCCACGTCCGGATCGGCGTCGATGATCTCGAAGCCATCCTTGGGCCGTCACGCTTCGAGAACGAGATCGCCATGCGCACCAGCGTGCCAGGTGTCGCAACGGGACTTGCCTGGACGCCGGTCGGCGGCGACATCCTCTTCATCGAGGCGGCGCGCAATCCGGGCCGGGGCGGCTTCATCCTAACCGGCCATCTTGGCGACGTGATGCGGGAAAGCGCCCAGGCGGCGCTCAGCCTCGTGAAGAGCAAGGCGGCTTCGCTTGGCGTTGATGCATCCGCCTTCGACAAGAGCGACATCCACGTCCACGTGCCAGCCGGCGCCACGCCCAAGGATGGGCCGAGTGCGGGTGTAGCCATGTATACGTCTCTCGCGTCACTGATGACGAACCGCACCGTGCGTAGCGACACTGCGATGACTGGTGAGATCTCGTTGCGTGGGCTTGTGCTTCCTGTCGGCGGCATCAAGGAGAAGGTCGTGGCTGCTGCGGCGGCTGGCCTGACGCGCGTCATGCTGCCGGCGAGGAACCGTCGTGACTATGACGACATCCCGAAGGAGGCCCGAGATCGGCTCGAGTTCGTTTGGCTCGAGCATGTCGATCAAGCGATCGAGGCGGCCCTAGATCCTCGAAGTAACGCAGCCAAAACGTAGCAACTTCCACGATTATGGAGCGTCAGAAAGCGGACCCTCCGGAGGGCAGCCATGGGTCAGAAGCGCTTGTCATCTCGAGACGAAAACTTCGAGCACTCGTGCAATGGCTTCAGTCCCGGGGTCGGAAACGCCACTTAGCGCCTCTGAAGGAGCGAAGAGCGAGCGACCAGCGCGCCCTCGACATGTCGCTTTCCACTATAAGCTCTTCTTCAAAGACGAATCCTCAAGATATGGTTCAAGTTTACTAATATCAACAACATCCTGTGACTCACGCTTGATAATTTCGAGCACTATCGGCCCCAGTTTGCGGTTTCGAGCACGTCGAATTCCTTCCCTTCGCTTCAAACGATTGATCTCTCGCTTAGACGACGGATTACACAAATCCGGTTCAATATCTGTCGTATGGGCAATACCAACTCGACGGTATCCGCTCTTTCCTGGAAGCTCACCTGCCAATTTTTTAACTGCGACAAAATCGAATCCAACACTCTCGAGAGAGCGAATAACACGATTCACATAGCCTTTCTGCCTAAGCACTGCAAACGTTGTAGCATAAATTGGCGCGTATTCCATCACATTATTACCAAAAAACCAATTTGCATGAATAGCTACTATCGCTTCAACTGTCCGTTTATTTTCGAACCAATGACGGCCGGATGCTGATGGAATGTCGCTCAAGGCAGTGAGGACGTGGAGATGCTGGTCATCTGTTAGACCAATTTCCCCGGCATCAAGTCTCCGCACTATTTCATCTCTAAACATTTGTGTTGCGCGCGGGTTCGTTCCATAGAATACCGTCCTTTCAAACTGAGCTGGCCGATCATCCGGCATTCCTAGTAACGGGAAATATTAATGTCTACTTGGACGTCAATCGAATCTCGTTCATTTCTTCTCCTGTATCGCACCTCATGAATAATACTGTTCATTTTCGCAACGAGAAGTGCACTTTCTTCGTTGTCCTTGGCATTTGGATCTCGCCTCCCGAACTCCTCTAACGCTTTCGCAAACGCACCTACAGACGTGTATTGCGTCTCTACCGGAGTTATCTCGACATCCTTGATCCCTGTCAGTATTGCATATAATTCGTTTTTCCTAGTAACGCGGGGCTCGTGTTTATCATTGAAATGCTCATTAGAGATTCGCTTTGTAATTTTGAGATCAATTATTTCAGATATTTCATCATCAATACGTTTTATGCGCGTCCGTATGTCAGATTTTCTAGCGTCAATTTCAGCTTGGCGGGCGCGCTGATTTGCTTGCGTACTTTCAATAAACGCGCCATCGGGCTGTAGTTTCGGGATAAGGTCTTTTATGATGGATAATACTGCTTCAATCAGTACATAGCGCGGAAGAGTGCTTCGTATGCGATTATCTCCTTTATGATTGCAATCGAAATTATGCTTCGCTTTACCCATGAATCCGTCGCAGGTTGGGCATTTCACCTTCTTCTCAAGGAAGTAGGCTGATCGATCAATCGATTTTGATGTTCCGGCCACTCGCGCCGCAGCAGCGTAAAATATGTCATCTGTGACGAGAGCTTCGTGAAGCCCTCGCACGTATATTATTTGATCATCTGGATTTCGAAGCCGGACCTTATCTACTGTTGTTGTCGCCCTCCAGCGTATCATGCCGATATATGCTGGGTTGGTTGCTATATAAACAATAGTGGACTCCCACCAGCCGTCGAAACCGCGCGGAGACTCCCAGCCTTTGGCCTCAACCAAGTATTTTATAATCTGAGGCGAAACTCCGGCAGCCAACCAGCCAAGTATTGTTACTACTCGTGGCCCATTTATGGGATCTTCCCTTATCGTACCACGCTCTCTTCCGATAGTAAAACCGTACGGAATGCCCCCAAGATTGTATCCATCGTTCGCAGCTTTAAGCATTCCAAGATAGAGTTTGTTAGCCGTAGACTCGTAATCCTGCGCAGCAACACCTGCGGCAAGCGCTGCAGAGATGGGATCGTCAATAAATTTTCTTGAGGAGCAATCGTATAGCTTTACACCACGCAGTCGAAAGGCTGCCCAGGCATTTATCCAGGAGGTAAGTGACCTAGCAAAACGGCAAGGAGTCGCAATAGTAAGTACGTCAAATTCGCCAGCAAGTGCGCGGTTGTATAAGCGCTCCAACTTGGGTCGCTCTTCCATCGGAAGAACCCCAGACAGCCCGTGATCGTAGTGAAAATCTCCAGACTGCCAACGATGTTCGGCAGCAGCGGCGCGACATGCTGCCTCCTGAGTAGGCCCGCTATCTTGCTCGTCAGTAGAGGTCCGACCGTAGTGCTCTGCGATTAGCACTGATCGCTTTGTGCGCTCAACGAAACCCGGGAGTGTCCTGAGCGTAACAGGGAGCACGAGAGGGGGCATGATCCTCTGCTCATCTCGCTCCAGGCTCGCTGATTCGATGAACATTTGTCCGTCTCGATGTGGGCTCTCAAGCGGCAAGCAAGGCCGCGCCATCTGTCTAAACATATTAGACACCCGTGGTGTCGTCAACCTGGGCGGTTCGGGTGCGGCCCAGCACTATCCAGCGCGATAGCGCCTCGACGAGATCGCGAGCGTTCGGCGAAAAAGAAGGACTGTCGCTTGGCTGGGGAGTCGGAAGCACGCGTTCCTTGTCAGCGTCGACTGAAGATGAAGGCATAGGCGTTGCAGAGGTGGCTTCATCGGTCATGCGACCCTCGGCCGGCAATGCGGCAGCACACTAAGTGCTCGAGGCGAGTTCGCGGAGCGACATCGACAGCGACTGTATACAAGTGATCGCGATGCTAGGCAACATTCAATAGCAGATTTTGAGAGCTAATATTTGATTGCTATAGATATTTGTTTAATCACATCTATCGGCCCGCGTGTTAATTATTAGAACGCAAATGCGACAACGCGAGGGGCGCGCCTCTTGTCACAATAGTATAGATCGGCAGACCGCCAACTCAGAACTAATGATTAACATAGGATAGGCCGTCAAAAGATCGATTCGAAGACAAAACTCAATGGCACATCAGATCATTTAGCCATCGTTATAATCGAAATGCTTAGCGATTTCCGAATGGTTCTAGCGCCAGACTGTGTCGCTTGCGACTGCGAAACCTGGTAAAGAGCGCGCTGTTTACTGGAAAACCCAGTCGCAAGTGACATCCCACATAACTCTTAGATATATCAGGCAAAATTTAAGATGAAACAATCTGGACGTCGCCAAACTCTAGGCCAATCGACGTAGCTGCCGATCGCGATGCGGGGCTACAGGGCGTGGCGACGCGCCACTGAGCATCATTTGACTTTTGGCAATTAAATCTATCTAATACTTACATTGGCGATTTTTGGGCTTAAGCGACGGTTATGGGTCAGCGCTGGTTCGAGGCGGCATCAAAGGCAGAGCCGAAAGTAAAAGACGCGGCACGAGGCATGCGTGAGCGCGCTATTAAAGAAGAGGCGCGAGTTCATAATATCTCCTCACAGACTTTGACGCGAGCGATCCTAGCGTTGAATTTCGCTCGTGAGTTTCAGGATCGTCATCAGGTCGACCTGACAAAAATGGCGCTTAACACCGTTGAAGATATAAAAAAATGGGCGAGCTATGATGTAGCGGGAGCAAAGGCGGTCGCCGAGCGTGTAGTCACCGATAAATTGTCAGTCAGGGCGGTCCGTTCACTCGAACAAAAAGCTAGAGACCCGCAATCAATCGATCTTCCAGACCGATTGGCACCGAGTGTCACCACAGAGCTTTTAGTTGAAGATATCAATCAGAAGTATCCTGATGATCGATATATTCGTATTGTGCCTTCAGAAGACGCGCCGTCAGCAGATTATTGCCTATACGACGACCAAACGAAAAATAAAATTTTTATACGTGTGTTTAGTGACTACTCGCGCGATGAAGTAACAAGGCGCAAGCTCGTTAACGAATTGGTTCTCGCTCTCGCGATTAGAGATTATTTCGGTAGTGTTGTGATATATGTTGAATCTCAATCAACATACCGGATCGCCAATGAATGGCTTCTATACCGCCATAGAAGTTATGATGTACGCGTACCTCCGATTAGACAGATATCAATCGAAATGCAGCCATGTATTTCGACTACGAAATCATTGTAATTATAACTAAAATTTAACTCTGCACCCTGACCTCTGCACTCGCGTGTCGAAGGGAAGTCACTTCGAGACCCACGCGCCTCACGTAGTCGGTTGGCCTCTCGCCGGCTTGGCCCGTGAGCCCTTCTCCGCCTGTCGGTAGGCCTGCTCCGCTTCAGCAATGGCGTTGGCCAATGCGGTCGGGTCCTTGAGGTCCTGCTGCGAAGACAATGCTTCAGCGCAGGCGCGCTCGATTGCGCTGCACCACTTCTTCACGACGGACCATTTCAGATGCGTCCCGTCGTGCAGGGCATAACTCGCGCGGGTTACATCGTGCGTTTCCTCGCCTTCGTTATGATCAAGGATTATGCGGGTAGCCTCACGACTGTTCCCGAGCATCCTCTCCCCGTGGGTGGCGAAGCCGCGTCTGAGCGCATGAGGAGTAGCTTTGACGCCGGGAAGATGCATCAGCTTGTGCGTCAGGGTGTCAGCCGCCATGTGGCCGACGACCTCGCTTTCATCTCGAGACTGTCTTCTGCGGACCCGTGCCGCCGGGAGGAGATAGATCGACCCAGCAGCGCTTGACCGCTCAATCTGCTCGGCGACGCGGCGCCAGGTTTTGGCTGGGATCGGAATGACGTGATCCGTGTAGTCCTTCCGGCGTTCCGCGGTTTTCCGATGCGACGCGGGAATTCGCCAGAGGCCCCCGTGGCCTGGCAACGCCGAGAACTCGGTGAGCCGCGCTGTCGCGATCGGTCGACGACGTTGCGCGGTCATCACCAGCAATTCGAGGGCCAGCCCATGCTCTTCACGCATTGCGCCAGACCGGGCGATAGCGAGAATCCGGCCGAGTTCCGTCATGGCGGGAACATGCGGCTGGCGCGTGGGTCGATCTTCGTTTGGCCTCGATCTCTCGGGAGCCTTCAATCTGCTCATCACGCCCGCTTCCACCTGCGAACGTTCGGCGTTGGCGTCAGACTGCAGGAAACTCCACAGTGTCCGGAGCGCGCCCGCGAGATGCTCGGCGCGGCCTTCGGTGCCGGCCGAATGGGCCTCGGCCACGATGACTGCGAGATCACGCCGGCCGATGTCGGCGACCGCCCGCTGTTCCAGGGACGCCAACAAGGGGTGGTTCAGGAGCGAGCGGGTGGCGCGCAGGGTGTCGGGCCGGCGGGTTCGGGCGACCTCGGCCAGATAGGCTTCGCGACCTTCAGCAAACGTCATGCGGCCGGGCTGCTCGGCTTGCGGATGGGCGGCCGCGACCTTCCCCATGGCGCGCCGCTGCTCGTCCCACCAGGCTTGCGTTGGAGCCGCGCGGTTGGCTTTCGCAAAGCGCTTGGCGGCCCGCACGACATCGCGCGCGTCCTCGAGCGGCCACTCGTCGAGGTCGCCGAAACCGATGCGGTCGAACTTGCCGTCGAGCGTGTAGCGCCAGCTCCAGTTCGCTCCTCCGGCCCCCACGCGAAGGACCAGGCCGCGCACGGCTCCGTCCGACAGCTCGATGCGTTTGCCGTCACGCCTGGCGTCGCGCAGCGCCTTGTCGATGAGGGATTGAGTGAGGTTCTTCGCCATTGAAGGGCCGTTGACCCGATTGGGCAGTTTGGGGCAGTTTCGAACGCGCGGCGGCCGGCTGAGCGGGCGCTCGGAGCCTGGCGACGGAAGAGGATTTATAGCTTCGAATTGCTAAGGAAATGGCAGTTTTGGCGATCCTCATCGAGGCCTCGAGAGGGTTTCAATCCGGCCGACAAGCGGAATCATAATCCGCGTGTCGGGGGTTCGAGGCCCTCCTCCGCTACCAACGAAATCATCGATTCAGAAAATATCCATGCGCCCGCGAGCGAACTCGGACGTCGCGGGATGACCGCCGACGCCGTCGCGCACGGACATGAACGCCACGGTCCGAGAGAACGCCGATACGGCGCGTGCGATCGAGGCCAGCGGCGGCTCGAGGCTTTAGGCGCGCCGCGTCGCCGGTCTCGACGCCTCACCCCGGAGCGAGGCCGACGTCTGCTTCGGCCGGCCGGCCGCCGATCCGTCGCGAAACGTTCGCCAGATCCTCGCGCAGCCTCGGCGTCGCGTGATCGATGAAGGCCCGCAGCGTCACGTTGCGGCGCGGCACGGGGTGGAACACCAGGCTTACAGGCGTCGGCTCGGGCTCGAACGCGTCGAGCAGGGTCATGAGCCGGCCGGCCGCGACATGTCCGGCCACCTGATAGGACAATGCGCTGCAGACGCCGCGCCCGCGCACCGCGGCGTCGATCGCCGCCCCGGCGGAGTTCAGCGCGAGGCGCGGCGTGATCGGCACGGAGAAGCGCTTGGCCCGGCGCGCAGCCGGGTCGACGAAGCGCCAGAGCGCGCCGGCGTCGCCCTCCTGCTCGCCGATGCAGGCGTGGCACGTAAGATCATGCGGCGTCGCCGGCGCGCCCGCCTGCGCGACATAATCCGGCGAGGCGCAGACGAGCTTGCGGACCTCGCCGAGCCGCGTCGCGACGATCCCCGAGTCCGGCAACGGCGCGAGCCGCACCGCCACGTCCAGCCCCTCCTCCACCAGATCGACCATCCGGTTGAGCAGCAAAGCGCGGGCGCGGGCGGCCGGGTGGGCGGCCAGAAAGCTTTCGATCACGGGCATGACGTGCAGGCGGCCGAACAGCTCGGGGGCCGTCACGCCGATCCGTCCGTCGACCGTCTCGCCGGCCCCGGCGTCGGCGGCTTCGAGCTCCGCCAGCACGCTCCGGTAGACGGGGAGCCGACGCTCGCCGGCCTCCGTCAGGCGCAGGCGGCGGGCGTTGCGGTGGATGAGCCTCTCGCCGAGCCGCTCTTCCAGCATCTGCAGGGCGCGCGTGACCTTGGCGGGCGACAGCGCGAGCTTGCGGGCGGCCGCCGCGAGCGATCCCTCGTCCACGGTCGAGACGAACATCGCCATCGCGTCGAGCCTGTCCATGATTGCAGATCCTGAAATGACAGAGTGCGATGATGGCGTCTTATACGATTTTCCGAAACGCATAGCTTCTCGTCGACACACACAGGCAAAGCGAGAGGCGACGCCATGACGACGAGCAGAAAAGGTTTCGAGCGGCGGTCCGTGATCGCCGGACTGGGTCTTGCAGGCATCGCGCTCTCCGGAGCCGCGGCCGCGCAGAAGACGGCGAGCGCCGACGCGGCTTCGGCGCCCGGAGGTGACGACGCAGCGTTGCGCTTCGGGACCAAACAGGTCGGAGACGTGACGGTGTTCTATCGCGAGGCCGGCCGCGCCGACGCGCCCGTTCTCCTGCTGCTGCACGGCTTTCCGACGGCCGGCCACATGTTCCGCGACCTGATGCCGTTGCTCGCCGACAAATACCGCGTCATCGCCCCGGACCTCGCCGGCTTCGGCAACACGGTCGCGCCGCCGCGCGCGTCCTTCGCCTACAGCTTCGACAAGCTCGCCGAGGTGACGGAGGGCTTCGTCGAGGCCATGGGGCTCACCCGCTACGCGCTCTACGTGTTCGACTACGGCGCGCCGACCGGCTTCCGGCTGGCGATGGCCCATCCCGAGCGCGTGACCGCGATCATCAGCCAGAACGGCAACGCCTATACGGAAGGCCTCAGCAAGGAATGGGAGCCCTGGCAGCGTTACTGGCGCGACCCGACGCCAGAGAACCGCGAGGCCTGCCGCGCGGCGCTGACCGACGAGGCGATCCGCTTCCAGTGGAGCCACGGCGCGCCGGAGGGCCGCGTCTCGCCCGACGGCATGACGCTCGACATGCACTACATGCGCCGCCCGGAGGCGCAGGAGATCCAGCTCGACCTGATCCTGAGCTACCGGAGCAATGTCGAGCTCTATCCCGCGTTCCAGGCTTACTTCCGCAAGCATCAGCCGCCGCTTCTGGCGGTGTGGGGCAAGAACGACGCCTTCTTCATCCCGCCCGGCGCCGAAGCCTACAGGCGCGACCTCCCGAAGGCGGAAGTCCACCTGCTCGACGCCGGCCACTTCGCGCTCGAGACCCATGCGGGCGAGATCGCGGCGAAGATCCGCGACTTCCTGCGGCGCAACGGGGTCTGACGGCGGACCAGACGAGACGGGCGCCCGGCGCGATGAGCGCGCGCCGGGCGTCGCGTTCAATCCTCAAAGGTCGAGCGTGACGGAGACCCGCGCGCGCGACACGCAGGGCGCGATCCTGTCCTGCCGGTCGGCTGTCGAGATGACGGCGTCGCGGTGGATCACCACGCCCTCCGTATAGCCGCAGACGCAGGAGCCGCAGACGCCGAGCTCGCAGGAGGACGGCATGATCTTGCCGTGCTCGCGCAGCACGTCGAGCAGGGAACGGTCGGCCGGCACGTGCAGCGTCGCGCCCGAGGAGGCGAGCGTCGCGTCGAACGGCTCCGGCTTGAAGTTCTCGTCGACCGGCGCCTGGAACGCCTCGGCGTGGATCGCGGTCTCGGGCCAGCCAAGCGCCAGCGCCGCGTCGCGCACGGCCTCGTAAAGCCGATGCGGGCCGCAGACATAGAGGGCAGCCCCTTGCGAATAGGGCCCGACCGACGCCGCATCGAAGCGGGCGCCCTCGCCCGAGAACCATGTCGACAGCCGGTCGCCGCAGGCCTCGGACAGTTCGGTGAGCAGCGGGGCCTCGGCGGCCGTCCGAGCGCAGAAATGGACCGCGATTTCGGCTCCATCGGCCCTGAGCCGCCGCGCCATGGCGAGACCGGGCGTCACGCCGATGCCGCCGAGCACGAAGAGGTGGCGGGAGGCGTCGCGGATCGGGAAGTTGTTGCGCGGCGCGGAGACATGGGCGATCGCGCCCTCGACCAGCGCCTCATGCGCCCAGCGCGAGGCGCCGCGGCCCGCGTCCTCGCGCTTGATCGCGATCTCGTAGGTTCGAAGATCCTGCGGGTCGCCGCAGAGCGAATATTGCCGGATCTTTCCGTCGGGCAACCTCAGGTCGACATGCGCGCCCGGCTCCCAGGCCGGCAATTGGGGGCGGCTCGGGTGGACGAGCGTCAGATGCAGGACGTCCGCGGTCGCAAGCCGTGCGGCAGCGACCCGGAGCTTCATGATGATGCGGGCGGTCATGGCGTCAGGCGTCGTCCAGCAGTTCGATCTCGTCGCCAGGCCGGATCACGCCGCCGCGCTCGATCCCGGCGTTGAGGCCGGAGCGGTTGTAGAGCGGCAGATAGACCGGAAGTCCCAGCAGCTCCTCGAGATACTTGCAGGGGAAGTTGAGACGCCCTCCCCTCATGATCACCTCGCCGACCCGGAACCGACGGCCGACCAGATGGTTGAGCGGCACGCCGCGGACGGTCAGGTTGCGCCGGTGATCGCCGGGCGCGAGCGCGATGGAGCCGCCCTGCAGCGGCGGATCGTTGCGCGAGAGCGCGTCGAGAGCCTCCTGCTCGATCAGCGTGACCTCGCGCGCGTCGGGCTTGGGCGAATAGGTGCCGGTCCCAAGATAATAGCGGTCGCCCACGATGCCGCGGCCCGCGACGCACTGCGCCTCCTCGAGCTCCTCCATCTCGTAGCTTGCGGCGGGCGCGACATGAATGTTGAGCAGCACGCCCCGGAAGCCGGTCGCGCCGCCCGGAACGTTGCGGGCGGCCGAGCCCTGCGCATGCTCGAAGGCCTCGACCATCTTCGGGCCCGGCTTCTCGGCCATTGCTTCGCCGAGGCCGTCCTGACGTCGTTCGTCGTCTCTCATGGGTCGTCTCCCTGGCGGCCGTCACGTCGCCGCTTCGAACCGAAAGGCCATGCGGCGCCCGGAGCAAGCTCCGGACGCCGCGTTCGTCCGGCGCGTTCCGCGCCTCAGTCGATCTTCTTGCCGGCGGTCTCGGGCGCGGCCAGCGTCGCGGTCAGCGTGATCAGCGCGAGGACGATCAGGTAGACCGAGATCGGCCAGGTGGCTCCGCTCCAGGCCAGCAGCGCGGCCGCGATCATCGGGGTGAAGCCCCCGCTCAGCGCCGCGCCCACCTGGAAGCCGAGCGAGGCCCCGGTGTAGCGCAGCCGGGCGTCGAAGAGTTCCGACATCCAGGCGGCGCCGATCGCGAACATGACGCCCTGACCGAGGCTCAGCGCGACCGCGACCGTGATGGTGATCGTCGTCGGATCGCCCGTGTTCAGCAGGCTGAACATCGGGAACGCGAAGCCGATCGAGAACAGGCAGGCGAGGATAAACATCGCGCGCCGCCCGTAGCGGTCGGCGAGCATGCCGAACAGCGGCAGCGTGAAGAGCTCGATGATCGCGGCGATCAGGATGCCGTTCAGGATCACGCTGCGCGGCAGGCCGAGCTTGGCGGTCACGTAGGAGATCGAGAACACCGTGACGATGCTGACATAGGCGATCTCCGAGACCTTGAGGCCGACCGCCGTTGCGAAGGTCCGCGTGTGCTGGGTCAGGATCTCGACGACCGGCATCTTGGCCACGACGTTCTGCTCCTTCACCTTCTTGAACGCGGGCGTCTCGTGCAGGCGCAGGCGGATGAAGAGGCCGACGACCACCAGCAGGGCGCTGGCGAGGAACGGGATGCGCCAGCCCCAGGCGAGGAAGTCGGCCTCCGACATGAGCCCCGTCATCCGGAACGCGCCGATCGAGGCGATGACGCCGAGCGGGTAGCCGAGCTGGACCAGCGCGCCGTAGAAGCCGCGCTTCCTGTCCGGCACGCTCTCCACCACCATCAGCACCGCGCCGCCCCATTCGCCGCCGATGCCCAGCCCCTGCACGAGGCGCAGCACGACGAGCAGGATCGGAGCCCAGACGCCGATCTGGTCGTAGGTCGGCAGACAGCCGATCAGGAAGGTGCCGACGCCCATGATCAGAAGCGTCAGAGACAGCATGGCCTTGCGGCCGAGCTTGTCGCCGAAATGGCCGAAGATGACGCCGCCGAGCGGGCGCGCGGCGAAGCCCACGGCGTAGGAGCCGAAGGCCGCGATCGTGCCGACCATCGGGTCGAAGCTCGGGAAGAACAGCTTGTTGAAGACGAGCGCGGCCGCCGTCCCGTAGATCAGGAAGTCGTACCATTCGACGGTCGTGCCGATGACGCTCGACCAGACGATCTTGCGCCGTTCCGCGTCCGGCATTTTTTCGCCCGCAGGGACCGCGGCCGCATCGGAGACTTCCACCGCAATTGTCATCGTGAACCCCCGCTGTGGGTGTGGAGACGTCGTTCGGACTGCTTCAGGCTCCGGTCCGCGCGAGGCCGCACGGGGCCGGCGCCGCCCGGCCATGCGGCCGGGAGGTCGAAGTCGCGCATGCGGCGCGGATTGAGGGATCAGGCGTCCGGCAGCGCCGCGACGCAGCCGATCTCGACCCGGATCGCGGGATCGGCGAGACGGCTTTCGACGCAGGCGCGGGCGGGCGCTGCGCCCGCGGGCGCCCAAGCGTCCCAGACCGTGTTGAAGGCTGCGAAGTCGCCGATCGCGGGAAGCCAGACCATCGCGCTCAGGATGCGGCTTTTGTCGGTTCCGGCCTCGGCGAGGATCGCGTCGATCTTGGCGAGCACCTGGGCCGCCTGCTCGACGACGCCGACGCCGAGATCGTCAGGCGCCTGACCGGAAACGTAGACGAGACCGCCATGGACCGTCGCGGCGGACAGGCGCGGTCCGCTCCCGATGCGCCGGATCACGGGAGAGACCTCCGGCCAGCGGGGAAGGCTCGCGCGGCATGAAGCCTGCTTGATGGAGCCGTTGCGGTCATGGCGGCCGGGACCGGAACGGGGCCGCCGCAGGAAGAGAACAAGCGCGCCATGCTGCTTTTCCTTGGATCCGCGACCCGCCATCGCCGGCCGCCCAAGGATCGAAACATGTTTACTCACAGAAATCAAAAGCCGATTTTTGTGGCAGGGCTCGCGACCGCTCACCCGTTAGGCGCCACATGCGGCGAAAGCGCCAGGCGTGCTGTGTTTGGCTTCATTCTTGGCGAAACGCCCGATTTCGGCGCCTGAAATATTTGCACCTCGCGGCTGCCGGCTTTATGATTTCCAACATTAAACTCACGCCGAACGGCCATCGGAATGTTTTCGCGCCCCGTCAGCCGCGAGTCGCCAAACCGACGCTCATCGGCCATGACGGTCGGAACCGCCTGTCGCGCCGCGTCGGCTGATCTGGGCGAACGGAGGACGCAGTGCTCGATACGGCGAAGGGCGATCGCCTTGGCCCCAATCTGCGCGCGCTGCGTCAGGAGCGGGGGCTCACCCTCGACCGGCTCGCAAGCCTCAGCGATCTCACCCGCGGCTATCTCTCGCTCGTCGAGCGGGGCCTGAAGACGCCCTCGATCACCGCGCTGATCCGCGTCGCGGGCGCGCTCGAGGTCAACATCGCCCAGCTGTTCGACCTCAACGCGGTGCCGAACGTCCGATACACGCTGCAGCGGGCGCGCGATCAGCGCGCGCCCAAGCGCGCCTTCGGGCTGACGCCGCTCGCGCCGGGCCGCGCCGCCAAGATGATGGAGCCTTTCATCATGCGCCCCACGTCGTCGCCGGGCGCGATCGGGGGCCCGCGCTGGGCGCATGGCGGCGAAGAGATGCTGTTCGTGGTCTCCGGACGGATCGCCGTGAAGCTCGGCGGCGAGGAACTCGAGCTGGACAAGGGCGACTGCCTCTATTTTTCCGGCGAAGAGCGCCACGAGGTGCGCAGCCTCGGCGACGAGCAGGCCGAAGTGCTGGTCGTGATCGCGTCCGACCGGACGCCGGCCTAGCGCCCGGGATGGCGTCGTCGCCGGTCCTTCTGCTCACGTCGCTGTCGGCCGACGATGAGGCCGCGTGGCTCCACGCCCTCCGGTCGGCGATGCCCGACGAGGTCGTCGAGACGGACCCGGATCGGCCGGCCGTCGAGATCGCGATCGTGGCCAACCCGCCGCCCGGCGGCCTGCGCGGCCTCCCGGCGCTGAAATGGGTCCACAGCCTCTGGGCCGGCGTCGACGGGCTGCTGAAGGATCCAACCGTTCCGGATGTGCCCGTCCTGCGCCTCGTCGACCCCACGATGGCGCAGGCCATGGCCGAAACGGTCGCCGCGGCCGTGCTGGGCCTGCATCGCGAGTTCGACGTCTATGGCGCGCAGCAACGCGCCGGACTCTGGTCCGCGCGCCCGTTCCGGTTCGCGCGCGACCGCGCCGTCACGATCCTCGGGCTCGGCGAGATGGGGCGCGCCTCCGCCGCCCTGCTCAAGGCTGTCGGCTTCGACGTTCGGGGCTGGAGCCGCTCGGGCGCGACGATCGAGGGCGTGCGGACATTCGCCGGGGCCGACGGTTTCCTGCAGGCCGTCCGGGGCGCGGAGATCCTCGTCAATCTCCTGCCCCTGACGCCCGAGACCGAGGGCGTGCTCTGCGCGAAGACGTTCGAGGCGCTGGCCGGGGGCGCCTGCGTCGTGAATTTCGGTCGCGGCGGGCACGTCGCGGAGAGCGATCTCGTCGACGCGCTCAACTCGGGCCGCTTGCGCCACGCCGTGCTCGACGTGTTCCGAACAGAGCCTCCGCCGGCCGGGCATCCGTTCTGGAGCCATCCCGGCGTGACGATCCTTCCGCACGTCGCAGCGCCGACCGACATGTCGTCGGCGTCCGCGGTGGTCGCAGTCGCTGTCGCGACATACCGGATGACCGGCGTCGCGCCCGAAGGGCTCGACCGTCGCCGCGGATATTGAGCGATCGGGATCGGACGGCCCCCTTCGTCCGCGCCCTGAAGCGGAGGGCGCAAGACGCTCGCTCGAACCCCGACGTCTCGGACGATAGGCGGCGGATCCGACGATCGGTCCGCCGCCCTGTCGAAGGCGCGTCGAGGGCAGCGAAGGCGACGCGACCCGTCAGCCGTCGTTGTTGTTGCCGGTCCAGCTCTGGCGGGCGTTGGAGTCGAGGGAGCGGTTCTCGAAATCGCCGCCGATGCCGACGTCGAGATCGCGCCGCAACTCCACCGGCATGACCTCGCCGTCGCTCTTGATCGACTGGGCCGAGGACGAGCCGGCGCGGACGTTGCTGGCTGAATCCACGCTTGCGCCGTAGCCGAGCGTGGTCGCGGACTGCGCCATGGCGCCGGTGGCGGCGGCGAGCGAGATGACGGCGGCGGCGCCGATGGTCGTGAAGCAGGTCATTTGGATCTCCGTTGCATCGCCCGGCGCCTCGCCGCGGCGGGACGTCTTGGTTTCGACTTCCGGATGCTCAACGCGGCGGTTGAAACCGGAGATTTGTTCCTTCAGAGCCTCACAGTTTTGACGTCCAAGACACAGTCGCGCCGGCGTGACGCCGGCCTCGGGGCGGCTCGCAAGCGTCGCGGACCTGGGCGCGCCCCTCGATGATCCCGAACGAGACGCTCACCGGAGCGTCTTGTTCGCCAGAGTCATCGGACGGGCGCGGCGAGATATGGCGGCTCCCCGAACATCTCGATCAGCAGCTCGGTCAACACCCGCACCTTCCGCGCCGGATGCAGGCCGGGCGGGCGGACGACATAGACGCCCGCTGCCGGCGGCGGGTGGCGCGTCATGACCGGCACGAGCGCGCCCGACGTCACATGTTCGTCGGTGAGGCAGTCGGGAAGCGCGGCGACCCCGAGCCCCGCCACCGCCGCCTCGAGGAGGGCGAGGCCATTGTCCGCCTTGAAACGCCCCCGCGGCTGGACCGCGACGACGGCGTCGCCGTCCGTCACGTTCCAGGGCTCGGTCCCCTGCATCAGCGCCTCATGGGCGACGAGCTCCTCCGGCGTCTCGGGCGATCCGTGGGCCGCGATATAGGCCGGGCTCGCGACGAACTTTCCGAACATCGGCCCGACGCGCCGCGCCACGAGGTTGGAGTCCTGCAGGTAGCCGACGCGGATGGCGCAATCGAAGCCTTCCCCGATCAGGTCGACGAAGCGGTCGGTGTAGGACGTGGCGACGTGGAGCTGCGGATGCCGCAGCGCCATGGCCGCGAGCGCCGGGGCGAAATGCGTCGGGCCAAAGGAGAGCGGCGCCGAGATCCTTAGCCGGCCGCGCAGCTCGCCTTCCGGCAGGATCGTCTCCTTCGCGAGATCGATCTCCGCGCAGACCCTGGCGGCGTGATCGCGGAACATCGCCCCCGCCTCGGTCAACGCCGCTCCGCGGGTAGTCCTCGCGAGCAGTTGAACGCCGAGGTCCTCCTCGAGCCGGGCGAGGCGTCGGCTGACGATCGATTTCGAGACGCCGAGCCGCCGCGCCGCGGTCGTCACGCCCCCGGCGTCCGCGACTTCGACGAACGTCCTCAGCTCTTCGATGTCCACTTTGGCGTTCCCCGTTGCGCAACACAGTTCGTCGCGAGACAGCGCTACCGCATCGAAACTGGAACTGACAGGGTGACGGTCAAGGCGATGCCGCACCCGGCGCAGTCGTCTCGGCCATCGATCCCAGTCAAATCAGGAAAAGGGCGCACTCGTGACATTTCGCAACGGACTTTCTTCGCTTCTTCGTCCGGAAGATTCTGTCGTCGTCCTGATCGATCACCAGCCTTATCAGCTCGCGAACCTGAACAGCCACGATCCGCAGATGGTGATCAACAACACGGCGGCGCTGGCGAAGGCCGCGAAGGCGTTCGACGTGCCCGTCATCCTGACGAGCGTCATCGCGGCCCAGGGCGGCAAGATCTTTCCGCAGGTCACCGACGTGTTCCCGGGCCAGGAGGTGATCGACCGCACCTTCATCAACACCTGGGAGGACCAGGTCGTGGTCGACGCCGTCAAGGCGACGGGCCGCAAGCAGCTGATCATCGCAGGCCTCTGGACGGAGATCTGCGTCGCGATGCCCGCGATCCAGGCGGCCGGCGAAGGCTGGGACACCACCGTCGTCACCGACGCTTCCGGCGGCGTGTCGGTCGAGGCGCACCAGGTCGCCGTCCAGCGCATGATCGCGGCGGGCGTCAACATGATGACGTGGCTCGCCGTCTCCGCGGAATGGCAGCGCGACTGGGCGCGGACAGAGAAGCTCCCTGCGCTGATCGAGGTGATGAAGGCCCACGCCGGGGCGAGCGGCATCGCCTACCTCTGGGAGACGCAGCTTCTCAACACGCCGGTTCCGTCGCACGCGACGCGCTGATCCGGGCGGGGATGGCGGGGTCTTTCAGCCGCAAATGGAGCGTCGCCTTGTCGGCGGCGCTCTTCGGCGCGGCCCCCGTCGCCTCGCACGCAGAGATCTCCACCGACATCGAACGCGCGCCGACGCTTACCATCGAGCGGCACGGCGAGGACTGGTCCTACCTCGCCGATCCGGACCGGCGGACGGGCCACTGGACCGAGCCATTCAAATACATTCCCCTGAACGCCGACGACTCGCTCTATCTGACGACAGGCGTCGAGACCCGCATGCGTCTCGAGGGCTACGAGGGCTCCTTCTGGGGCTCGGCGCCGGACGATGCTTACGTCTGGAGTCGGCTGATGCCCTACGCCGACCTCCACGCCGGCCCGGTCCGGGTCTTCGCCCAGCCGATCCTCTCGTCGATTTCCGGCTCCGATCACCAGTGGACCCCGGTCGACACGACCGGAGCCGACATGCTGCAGGCCTTCGTCGGAGGCGAGATCGCGGTGGCGGACCGCGCCTCGCTTCGGCTGTCCGCGGGGCGCAAGCTGGTGTCGCTCGGCGCGGGGCGCTTCATCGACACGCGCTACGGTCCGAACGTCCTTCAGTCCTTCGAGGGCGGCGACGCGACGCTGACGGGCGAGACAGCCCAAGTGACGGCGCTCCATCTTCAGCCGGTCGACACATTGCGGGGCGATTTCGACGACCGCAGGTCGCGCCAGAAGAAGGTCTGGGGCCTCTACGTCACGCGGTGGCTGACGCCGGACCGGGCAACGGGTTTCGACGTCTACTATCTCGGCTTCCGCGACCGCGAGGCGGTCTTCGACCAGGGGGCCGGCCGGCAGCTGATCCACACTTTCGGCGGCAGGCTCTTTGGCGACGCGGGCGCCTATTACTGGAATTTCGAAGGCGCGGTTCAGCGCGGCTCCTTCGCGGGCGGACGGGTGGCGGCGTGGGGCGTCGGCGGCGAGGTCGGCCGCCGGTTTCGCGAGACGCTGCTCGAGCCTGAACTCGCGCTCACGGTCGACGTCGTCTCGGGCGACGACGACCCGGACGACTCCAGGCTCGGCACGCTCAATCCGTTGTTTCCCCGCGGCAAGTACTTCGCCTCGCAGTCGCCGGTCGGACCCCGGAACCTGATCCACCTGCAGCCCTCCGTCACGGTCCATCCCCACACGCAAGTCGCGGCGTCGCTGCGGGGCGCGGCCTACTGGCGCCAGAACGTCAATGACGGGGTCTATGCGATACCCGGAACGCTGGTGCGCAGCGGCCGCGACAGCGACGCGCGCTTCATCGGCAAGCAGGCGGAGTTCGCCGTGGCGTGGCGGGCGAGCGCCGAGCTCACCTTGTCGGCCTCGGTCGGCGTCTTCGTCCCCGGGTCTTTCGTCCAAGACACAGGGCCGGCGCGGACCATAAAGATGACCAGCGCCATGGCGAATTTCCGGTTCTGACCCCCCGTCGCCGGGCGTTACGAGAGTTGAGGGACCTTCGCATGGACATCGGCGTCGACAGTTTCGCGGCCATCCTCCCCGACCCCGCCACCGGGCGGCTGCCGTCGGCCACCGACCGGATGGCCGATCTTCTCGAGGAGATCGAGGTCGCCGACAGGGTCGGGCTCGACGTGTTCGGCGTCGGGGAACACCATCGCGCCGAATTCCTGGACTCCGCGCCCGCCGTCATCCTCGCCGCCGCCGCGGCCCGCACCGAACGGATCCGCCTGGCGAGCGCCGTCACGGTGCTGAGCGCCGCAGATCCCGTGCGGGTGTTCCAGGAGTTCGCGACGCTCGACCTCATCTCCAAGGGGCGCGCCGAGCTCGTCGTCGGCCGCGGCTCGTTCGGCGAGGCCTTCCCGCTGTTCGGCCTCGACACGCGCGCCTATGACGATCTGTTCGCCGAAAAGCTCGACCTGTTCCTGAAGCTCGGCGAGACCGCCAATCTTCGCTGGGAAGGCCGCCACCGCCCGGCGCTCGCCGGCCAGGGCGTCTATCCCCGCCCCCACCAGGAGCGGCTGCCGGTCTGGATCGGCGTCGGCGGCTCGCCGCAATCCTTCGCCCGCGCCGGCGCGCTCGGCCTTCCGCTGATGGTCGCCATCATCGGCGGCGCGTTCGACCGCTTTCGGCTGCTCGTCGACCTCTACCGCGACACCGGGCTCCAGGCCGGGCACGATCCGCAGACGCTGAAGGTCGGCGTCCACGCGATGGGCTTCGTCGGCGAGACCGACAAGGCGGCGAGGGACGCGTTTTTCCCCGGCTGGGCGCATCTCACCGGGACCATCGGCCGCGAGCGCGGCTGGCCGCCGCCGTCGCGCCAACAGTTCGACGCCATGGCGAGCCCTGAGGGCGCGTTCCTCATCGGGTCGCCCGAGACGGTCGCGGTCAAGATGCTGCGCGCCAGCGAAACGCTCGGCGGCCTCTCGCGCATCACCTTCCAGATGAGCACAGCGTCTCTCGAAACGGCGGCGATGAAGCGCTCGATCGAACTTTTGGGGACCGAAGTCGCGCCGATCGTCCGGACGGCCCAGGTTCAGGCGACAGCCAAGGAGACGACGGCATGATCGAGATGATCATCGAGCAGCGGCGCCGCAGCCTCGGCGGCGGCATGGAGGTCGGGCGGGTGCTGCCCTTCGCCAAGCGCCGCATGGTCGGCCCCTTCATCTTCTTCGACCATATGGGACCGATGGACCTCGCGCCCGGGATCGGCCGCGACGTCGACGTCCGCCCGCACCCGCATATCGGGCTCTCGACCGTCACCTACCTGTTCTCCGGCGAGGTCATGCACCGCGACAGCCTGGGCACCGAGCAGGCGATCCGGCCGCAGGAGGTCAACTGGATGACGGCCGGGCGCGGCATCACCCACAGCGAGCGGCTCGAACACGCCCGAGCCCACGGCGACCGTCTGCACGGGATCCAGGCCTGGGTCGCGCTCCCGACGGAAATGGAGGAGATCGCGCCGTCGTTCTCGCATCACGCGGGAAAAGACCTGCCGCAATGGAGCGACGCCGGCGTGCACGGCCAGCTCATCGCCGGAAGCGCCTATGGCCTTGTCGCCGGCGCCGCGACCCATTCGCCGCTGTTCTACGCCCATCTCGACATGGAGCCGGGCGCGACCGCCGAGATCCCGTTCGGCCACACGGAGCGCGCGCTCTATGTCGCGACCGGCGCGGTGGAGTTCGACGGCGCCCGCTACGAGGCCGGCAAGATGCTGGTGCTCGGCGCCGCGGCCTCGCGCGTGAAGGCCCTGGAGCGCTCCGCCGTGATGGTGCTGGGCGGCGAACCCTTGGGCGAGCGCTTCATCTACTGGAACTTCGTCTCCTCCTCGAAGGACCGGCTCGCGCAGGCCGCCTCCGACTGGAAGGCGGGCCGCATGAAGCTGCCGGACGCCGACGACGCGGAGTTCATTCCGCTGCCGGACCAGCCGGCCCCGCCCGCGCCGGCCATGTCGTGAGCCTCGGGGCGGCGCTTTCCATCATCGCGTGACGGAGGAACGACGGCTCATGACGACGACGCGCGCCGCGCCGCAACGCCCTGGCCTCGGCGTCGTCCTGCTGCTTGCGCTTGCGCTTTGCGGCTGCGCGCAGCGCCCGGGCCTCACGGTTCTGGATCCGGTGACGGCGACCCCCGGGGCGAAGCTCGTCTCCATCTATGTCGCCACCACCAGGTCCGTCGACGGCGACGACGCTCCGCGTCCGACGAACGCGATCGCCGTCGCTCCAAGCTATCTCCGCTACGTGGTCTCGATCCCGCCGACCCACAGGCCGGCGCAGATCGAATGGCCGTCCGGGGCGCCGGACCCGACGAAGGACTTCGCGGTCGTCTCCTCCGAGCGTCTTGAGGAGGACCAGATGGTCGCCGAGCTCGGCGCGGCGGCGGCGCGCGGCGACGTCATGGACAGGGAGGTCCACGTCTTCGTCCACGGCTTCAACAACAGTTTTCAGGAATCGCTGTTCCGCATGGCGCAGCTTGTCGCCGACGCCGACGTCGGGCGCGCGGCCGTCCTGTTCTCCTGGCCGTCGAAAGCGGCGGTGACCGGCTATCTCGCGGACAAGGAGGCCGTGACCTTCTCGCGCGACGCCCTCGCCCATGTCCTCGCGCGGCTCGCCGCCGAGCGCAGGATCCGCGACGTGCGGCTCGTCGCGCACAGCATGGGATCATGGCTCGCCATGGAGTCCGTCCGCCAGATCCGGATCGCGCGGAATGCGGGCGCGATCGCCAAGCTCGACGTCGCTCTCGCGGCCCCCGACATCGACTCGGAGGTGTTTCTCCAGCAGCTGCGCGTCGTCGGACGCCTGCGCGCGCCCATCACAGTGCTCGTCTCCAAGGACGATCAGGCGCTGTCGCTCTCGAGGCTTCTCGCGGGCGGCCAGTTCCGGGCCGGCGCGGCCGACGTCGACGACCCCCGCGTGCTCGCCGAGGCGCGCAACGCCAACGTTCGCGCGATCGACATCTCCGTGCTCGGCACGCGGTCCGGTGCCGGGCATGACGGGTTCGCGGCCTATGCGGCGATCTACGGCCGTTTGCAGAAGACGGGCGACGATCGACTCGCCGCAGGGGTCGGGCCGGGCGTCTACGTCCTCGACTCCGTCGGCCGGGTGCGTCCCGTGGACGCCCGCATCGCGCAGGCCGCAGGCGAGCCGGACGCCCGGTCGCTGCGTTGACCGTCGATCGGCATGGGGGCCGCATGAGACGCTGGAACATCGCCGTCACAGGCTTCGGCGGGGTCGGCCGGGCGGTCGCGGAGCAGCTCGCCAACCGCCGCGCCCGCTACGCCGCACGTTACGGCGCGGACGTGCGGCTGACGGGCCTTCGCCGGTCGAAATCGGCGGCGGTCGATCCTGACGGCCTCGGGCGAGGCGACTGGGACAGGAGCGCGCCGCCGCCCGAGGACTTTCTCGACGCCGCGCAGGCCCACGTGCTGATCGAGGCCGGCCCGTCGGACTTCCGCACCGGCGGGCCGGGGCTCGGCTATATGAGGGCCGCGCTGTCGTCCGGCAGGCATGTGATCGCGGTGTCGAAAGGCGCGCTCGTCCATGACGGCCCGGGCCTGAGGGAGCTCGCGGCCCGCCACGGCGTCCGGCTCAAGATCAGCGGCGCCGCCGCGGCGGCCCTTCCGACCATCGACCTCATCGAGCACGATCTCGCGGGCTGCGAGATCGTCTCGATCGAGGGAATCCTCAACGCCACCAGCAACCATCTGCTGACCGAGATGATGGAGCGCGACGTCACGCTTGGGGAGGCGCTCGCCGCGGCGCAGGGGGCCGGTTTCGCCGAGGCCGATCCGAGCCTCGACGTCGACGGCTGGGACGCCGCCTCGAAGCTTCTGATCCTGCTCAACTTCGGACTGGGCGCATCGCTCACGATGACCGATCTCTCCGTCGGCGGCGTCGGGCATGTCGAGCTGGACGACGTTCGCCGCTGGCGGGACGCCGGGCTGTCGCCGAGGCTCGTCGCCCATGCGAGGCGGGCAAGCGACGGTCTCGCCGCCGGCGTCGAGCTCCGCACCTATCCGGCGAGCGACCTGTTCGCGCTGGCGCGGGGCAAGACCAAGGCGATCCGCATCGCGACCGACGCGGTGGGCGAACTGGTGGTCAGCAGCTGCGCCTCGGAGCCGGCGGCGACGGCCGCCGCCGCGCTCAAGGACCTCGAGCACATCCTCGCGACCGGCTGAGCCGGCCGAGGACGTTCGAGCCCCGTGGCTGACGCGCGCCGACGGCGCGACGCAAGCCCGCTGCGATCGCGAACGCGCTGATCTCGCGATTGCCCCGCCATCGCGCATCGGCTAGGTTCCGCCGCGTCGCCAGCACCCGTAGCTCAGCTGGATAGAGCGCTGCCCTCCGAAGGCAGAGGTCAGAGGTTCGAATCCTCTCGGGTGCGCCACGTCTCCACATCCCGGCGAAACTTCGTGCGGCGCTCGAAAGCGCAGCCGCTTTCGCGTCGGAAGACGAATGGCCGGCGCGCGCGATCGATCCACCTCCATCGGGGGCTGCGGCGACGGTCGCCGGAAGCCGAACGGGAGGACAGGATGAGCGATCGAACCCATGCGAACGGCCCTCTGGTCAACCAGAACGTCGTTTTCGTCCTGGAGAGCGCGGAAAGCGGAGCGCCGAGCGAAAGCCGGGGATTCATCACCCATGTCGGACTGTCCGAGGTCACCGCCTCGTTCCCGACCACAACCGGCCCGTTCACCGCGACCTTCGCGCATGAATGGCTCAGGCCGGCCGAAAGCCCGGACGAGTGGCTGGTCACGGCGCGCCTGGCCCCGGTCGATCGGCCGTCACGGCCAGCCTAGCAGGTTCGGCGGCGCGGCAGGTCTGGCGGGATGGCCTTCACAGGCGTCGGGCGGCGGTCTTCGCCGCCGTCGAGCGGCCCGTAAACCGTGACCCGAGAGGCCCTGGGCGGGCGCTAGGCCTCAAGAGGCCAATGGGATACCTTCCGCGCGCTCCGTACGCCCAGTTGGCTTGGCAGTCCATGCAATCAGAAGATTTCGCGACGTCCCTTTGCCCGTGCGGCAGCGGTCTGAAGCCCGCCAAATGCTGCGAATTGAACGTGTGGACCGCGGGTCCGCCCTCCGCCGCGGCCCGGTCTGCCGACGGTCCTGCGGCGCAGGGCGTCAAGGCGTTCAAGCAAGGCGACTATCCCGTGGCCGCCAGGCTCGCGGTCGAGGCGCTCGAACGGTCCCCGTTCGATCCCGTGGCGCTCAAGGCGCTCGCCGGCGTCCGCGAGCTTGAAGGGCGCGCCGGAGCCGCAATCACCCTGCTCCGCCGCGCCGCCCATTTCGACACCAGCGACTATGCGACGACCGTCAAGCTCGTCCAGATGGCGATCGCGAGGGGCGGGGCCGAGGCCGCCGAGCCGCATGCGCGGCAGGCGGTGCGGCTCTCGCCCACGAACCCGCAGGCCCATTACCTGATGGGCATGACGATGACCCAGCTCGGCCGCCATGCGCTCGCCGCGCACCACAATCGCCGGGCGCTCGAGCTGTCGCCCCGGCGCGAGCCGCTGATCCTGACCAACCTCGCCACCAACCTGCTCGAGACCGGCGAGATCGAGACCGCAAGGGAGCTGTTCCGGGAGGCCGACGCGGCCCAGCCGAACGATCGGCGCACGCTGCTCGCCTGGGCGCGGCTCGAGGAGATCGACCGCAAGTTCGACGACGCCGAAACGCTGCTCGACCGCGTGGACCAGATCGCGCGGAACAATCCGCAGGCGACGCTGCGCCGCGCGACGGTGCTCGGCCGCCGCGGGCGCGTGGACGAGGCCGTGAAGCTGCTGGACGAGCGCGCGAGCGCCGGGGCGCGCCAGCTCGGACCGCAGGAGCTCTTGGAGCGCGGCCGCCTGAAGGACCGGCTCGGCCTGCACGACGAGGCCTGGGCGGATTTTTCAGCCGGGAAGGCGCGCGCGCTGGAGCTCGGCGCCGGAGCCTATGACGAGGCGGCCGCAAACAGGCTGACCAGCAACCTGAAGACCTATTTCACGCGCGAGCGCCTCGCGGTCCTGCCGCGCGCCGAAGACCGGCGGGACGGGCCGCAACCCATCTTCATCCTCGGCTTCCCGCGCTCGGGAACGACGCTCGTCGAGCAGACGCTCTCGTCGAGCGACGCGATCTCGGCCGGCGACGAACTGCCATTCGTCGGCCAGATCGCCGCGATCAGCCCGCGTCTGCTCAGCAGCCCCTGGGAATACCCCGGCTCGCTGTCGGACCTGCTACTCGGCGACCGCCGGGAGGGCCTCGACGACCTCCGGAACTTCTATCTCGCGAGCGCGCGGCGCATGGGCGTCGCGCGCGACGACACGCCGTTCTTCACCGACAAGATGCCGCTGAACGAGACCCATCTCGGCCTCATCGCGCTGATGTTCCCGCGCGCGCCTCTGGTCCATGTCGTGCGCCATCCGCTCGACGTGATGGTGTCGGCCATGTCGAACTTCTTCACCCACGGCTTCGGCTGCGGCAGGGACCTCGAGAGCGCCGCCAAGCACCTGCTGATGACGGCGGATCTCGTCGAGCACTACCGCGGCGTCGCCGACCTCAACTATCTCGAGCTGCGCTACGAGGACATCGTCGACGACCAGGAGGCGACGGTGCGCCGCCTGTTCGACTTCGTGGGCGTTCCGTTCGATCCGAAGGCGCTCGAATTCGAGGCCAACGAGCGCTATGCGCGCACGGCGAGCTACGCGCAGGTGAAGGAGCCGCTCTATCGGCGCTCGCGCCACCGGCACCAGAACTACCTGCGCCACCTCGCGCCGGCCCAGAAGATCCTCGCGCCGCTGATCGAGCGTCTCGGCTACGAGGTCGAGCCGCTGGCGGCCTGAGACGGGCCGCGGCTCAGGCCTTCTGCCAGTTCCGCGCGTCGCTCTTGTAGGACTTCGCCGCCCCCGCCCGCACCGTGCGGCGGAAGGCGTCGAGCGGCGCGACGTGGACGTTCGCCGGCAGCCGCAGGTCGGGCTCGGCGACGATCGCGCGCGCGATCACGCGCGTTACGAGGCCGGGGCCGGTGGCGAGCCAGATCGACTCGCCCGCCCCCAAGAGCACGTTCTCGGTCGCCTCCTCCAGCAGCCTGGCGACCAGCGGATGGCCGGCGGCGGCGGCGATGAAGTTGTTGCCGAGCGAGCCGAGGCGCTCCTGGTAGAGCACGAGCTCCGCGCCGTCGGGGACAAGGCTCGTCAGCGGCCGCTCGCAGGCGTCGTCGGCGTCGAGATAGGCGCCGCCGAACTCGTGGAGCGCGGCGTAGCGGAACAGGTCCGCGCGCATCGCGACATGCGGGGCCGCCTCATAGGCCCGGATCACGCGCCAGTCCGACAGCGAGCCGAGAAAGCGCCGCGCGGCCGCGTCGTTCCACCGCCGGCTGATCCGGTCGGCGTTGGCGGCGCGCGCCTCGGCCATGCAGCGCTCGACGTCGGCCGGCGCCTCGGCTCCGTCCCAGAACTGGTGCAGCAGCTTCGGCGGACCGCCGCGGTCGCTCGCCTCGGCGCGGAAGCCGAGCCGGCCGGAGCGCGCGCAGGCGACGATCAGTCCGAGCGCGGGGCCGAAGGCGTTCGGATCGCGGCGCACCTGCTCGGCGGCGGCCGCCGCCAGCGCCTCGTCGCCCTCGCCGGCCCGCGCGTCGAGCTCGCCGAGCGCCTCGCCCGAAAGGCGCAGCTCGTTCACCACCTGCCCGGTCAGGCTCCTGAGGCGCCCGCCGCCGCTCGTCGCCGCCCCGCCGTCCACCGCCTCGCGCGGCGTCTTCCTCAGCGCGGCCCAGGCGGCGGCCGGGCGCATCGCGCCGATGTTCGCCCAAGCCAGCCCCTCGGCGGCCGTCCGGTTGGCGGGCGCGGCGGTCAGGATGGATTCGGCCTGCTCCTGCGCGCCGGCGTAATCCATCGTCATCAGCGCGAGGTTGAGCTCGAACAGGTCGCGGCCGAGCCGCTCGCGGGCGTCGTCCTCGGCGAAGCCGTCCATCCGGCCGCGCGCCTCCTCCCACCGCCCGAGCGTGAGCAGCAGATTGGCCTGCGTCACCTTCAGTCTCGGCGTGTCGGGATCGGGCGCGGCCGCGAGCGTGGAGAGCGCCTGCTCGTAGCGGCCGAGACGCGTCAGCGCGCGCACATATCGAAGCCGCCGCTTCTCGCTCTGCGGCGCGGCCGCGACCTCGGCGGCCAGGATGGAGGCCGCGCCCTCGAGATCGCCGGCCGCCGAGGCGACGCCGGCCCGGACCTCGGCGAGGCCCTCATAGGACGGGCGCGACGCGGCGAGGCGCTGGAGTTCGGCGGCGGCCTCGTCGACGCGGCCTGCGCCCGCAAGCAGCAGCGCGCGTTCGCCGACGAGCTCCGCGGCGTCCGGCGTGGCCGCAAGCCCGTCCTCGACGGCCGCGAGCGCCTCGACGGTCCGCAACAGACGAGCGAGCGCCCTCGCCCAGCGCACGCGCTTCGACGCGTCCGCGGGATCGGCCGTGACGGCGGCGCGCGTCGCAGCCTCGATCTGAACGAGATCCCCGGAGGCGCCGGCGAGGTCGGCGCGCATCCTCGCAAGCTCTGGCAGCTCGACGCCGGAGCCCTCCAGGCGGTCGAGCTCGGCCCGCGCCTCGTCGAGCCGGCCAAGCGTCACGAGCAGCGAGACGCGCGTCGCCGAGAGCTGGATCTGGTCCGGATCACGGCGCAGGCCCTCGTCGACGGCGGCGAGCGCCTCGAGCGGGCGCGACAGGCGCACGAGCGCGCGCGCCCAGCGCCGCCGCCGCTCGGCGTCCCGCGGCTCGTCGGCTGCGTCGGCGCGCAGGATCGCTTCGGCCGCCGCCGGATCGCCGGCGGCCTCCAGAACCTCGGCCCGCAGGGCCGGCAGGCGCCGGTCGCGCCCGCTCAGCGCCGCGAAGCGGTCGAGCTCGGCCTGCGCGTCCGAGGCCCGGCCGAGACGGCACAGCAGCCGGACGTGGTCGGGAAACAGCTTCGTCGGCGCCGCGCGCTGGGCGCGGCCAAGCGCTTCGAGCGCCTCCTCTTCCCGCGACAGGCGCATCAACGCCCGCGCCCAGCGACGGAGCCCCCCGGCGTCGTCTGGACGCGCGGCGCAGTCGGCGGCGTAGATCGTCTCGGCGGCGGCGTGGTCGCCGTCGGCCTCGGCGAGGGCGCCTCGCAGTTCGGGAAGCCTCGGATCGTCGTCACGGACGACGGCCGCGAAGGCCTCCGTCGCCGTCCGCGCCTCGTCGATCCGGCCGAGACGCCGCAGCAGCGCGACGCGCTCGAACAGCAGCTTCGGCTCGGAGGGCGCGCGCGCCAGCGCCTCGTCGACGATCGCCGCCGCCTCTTCGGTCCGCGACGCCTTGGCGAGCGTGCGGACCCAGCGCTTCAGCCAGTTGAGGTCGTCGGGGCGACGCCCGGCCTCGGCGCGGAAGAACGCCTCGGCGGCGACCGGGTCGTTGCGCGCGTCGGCGAGCGCGCCGCGCAATTCGGCGAGCCGCTCCTGCGCCGGGTCGAGCGCCGCCAGCCGTTCGACCGCCGCGCCGGCGTCGTCGATCCGCCCCAGCCCGAGCAGGAGGGCGGCCTGCTCGGCGACGAGATCGAGGGCTTCCGGATCGGCGCGGAGGCTTGTTTCAAGACAGGCGAGCGCGTCTTCGAAACGACCTTCCCGGCGCAGCTTGCGCGCCTGCTTCAGGCGCTTCGACCCGGAGGGGTGCTCGATGCTTCGCGTGATGTCGGTCATGAGCGCGCCATCGGCAGGTCAGGCGGCGATTGGCCGGATCTCGCCGGCGGCGTCCGCGATCGAGGCGCCGGAGCGAGAGAAAACGAACTGGCCTTCCACGCCGCAGATCCCCCCGGATCGACTTCCTTACGCGCCCGATCGAGTGACGGATTCGCTTCAATGAACGGTACGTTCTCACTGCAAAAGGCCAGAGGCCCGCGAGTGAGTCGAGAGAAATCCGGGGCGCCGCAGCCACCCCGGGGACCTCGCTCGCATGCGCAGGCCCCTAAGCGCCGAACCGCGCGCGGTAGTCCTGGGGCGTGGCGGCGAGCAGGCGCAGGAAGCTTCGGCGCATCGTCTCCTCGGAGCCGAAGCCGCAGCGTTCGGCGATCCGCTTGCCCGGCAGCCTGGTCTCGGCCAGCAACTGGCGGGCGGCCTCGACCCGGAGCCGCTCGACGGCGCGGGCGGGCGTCACGCCGGTCTCCTCGACATAGCGCCGGCTGAAGCTGCGCTCGCTCATGCCGGCTTCGGCGGCGAGCGTTGCGAGCGACAGGTCCCCGGAGAGGCGCGTCCGGATCCAGCGATGCAGCGCGCCGAACCTGTCCTGCGACGTCTGCAGCGACAGCGCGGCGCTGAATTGGGCCTGGCCGCCCGGCCGCTTCAGGAACACCACGAGATGGCGCGCGACCGCGAGCGCCATGTCGCGCCCCAGATCCTCCTCGACGAGCGCGAGCGCGAGGTCGATCCCCGCGCTGACGCCGGCCGAGGTCCAGACGTCGCCGTCGCGGATGAAGATCGGGTCGGGCTCGACCTCGACGGCGGGGTGGCGCTTGGCGAGCGCCTCGCAGAACGACCAGTGCGTGACGGCGCGCCGTCCGTCGAGCGCGCCCGCCGCCGCCAGAAGGAACGCCCCGGTGCAGACCGAGGCGGTGCGCCGCGCGCGGCCCGAGCGGGCGGCGACCCAGGCCACGAGCCCTGCGTCCTCGGCCGCGGCGTGGACGCCGCCGCCGCCCGCGATCACCAGCGTGTCGATCGCCGAGCCGGGATCGGGAAGCGCCTCCGTCGCGAGCGTGACGCCCGCGGTCGACACGACGCTCGCGCCGCCGCTGGCGACCAGCCGGCAGAGATAGGGCGCCGCGTCTCCGGCCCTCGCCGCATAGTCGTTGGCGGTGGCGAAGACCTGCGTCGGGCCCGCCACGTCGAGCAACTGCACCGCCGGGAAGGCGACGACCTCGACGACGCGCGGTTCTGCAGCGCGCGACGGGTTTGGCGGAAAGCGAGGGGTCTTTGGCATCTCCGCCAGAGAGTGGCCGGCTAGGGTGGATCTGTCCAGTCCACCCGAGGAGGCGCACATGACCCCCGCCGACGCCCATCTCCAGATCGGTTCGCTGCTGTTTGAAGGCCTCGACCAGATCGACCTCACCGGCCCCTACGAGGTTCTGGCCCGGATCCCCGACGCGACCTATCGCGTCTATGGCCGGACGGCCGATCAGGTCCGCGACGTCCGCGGCCTCCGGATCGCGCCCGACGCCGCGATCGCCGACGCCCCGCAGCTCGACGTGCTGCACATCCCTGGAGGCCTCGGACAGGAGGCGCTGATGGAGGACGAGGCCGTGCTCGGCTGGATCCGCCGCCAGGCGGCGGGCGCGAAGATCGTGTTCTCCGTCTGCACCGGCGCGCTCGTCTGCGGCGCGGCCGGGCTGCTCAAGGGACGGCGCGCCACCACCCACTGGAACTCGATCCACCTGCTGCCGTTCTTCGGCGCGACGCCCGTCGACGAGCGCGTGGTGGTCGACGACGGCTTCGTGTTCGCCGCGGGCGTCACCGCCGGGATCGACGGCGCGCTGAGGCTCGCGGCGATGCTGCGCGGCGAGGACGTCGCGCAGGCGATCCAGCTTTACATGGCCTATGCGCCCGAGCCGCCCTTCGACAGCGGGGACCCGAAGACCGCGCCGGCCGCGGTGCTCGCCGAGGCGCGGCGGGCCGTCGCCGACGTCACGGCCAGGCGCGAGGCCACCGCGCGCCGCGTCGCAGCCCGCCTCGGCGTGGCCGTCGGGTGAGCGCCGGCGGGCGTTTCGTCCGGGCGCTCCGGCGTGTCACTCTGGGCGACCAACGGTCCGTGACCTCGCGAGCCCGACACGCCGATGTTCGACTGGAACGACCTCGCCTTCTTCGTCGAGCTTGCGCGGCACGGACGCCTCGCGCCCGCGGCCCGGCGCCTGAAGGTCGACAACACGACGGTGAGCCGGCGCATCGCCGAGCTCGAGCGCAGCCTCGACGCCAAGCTGTTCCAGCGCGGCTCGGACGGCTTCGAGCTCACGGAGGCGGGCGACAAGCTGTTCGTCATCGCCGAGGCGATCGAGCAGAAGATGATCTCGGTGCCCGAGGCGCTCGGCCTCGAGGACACGAGCTCGCCCTCGGGCCGGGTGCGGGTCGCCAGCATGGAGGGCATCGCGGCCTTCTACCTGTCGGCGCGGTTCGCGGAGTTCGCCGCCGTCATGCCGGGCCTCGTGGTCGAACTCGTCACAGAGCGGCACCTCATCAACCTGACGAAGCGCGAGGCCGACATCTCGGTCTCGTTCGTGCCGCCGAACGGCCCGCGGCTCTCGGTGCGGCGGGTCGGCGAGTTCCGCCTCGCGCTGTTCGGATCGGAGGCCTATTTCGCCCGGCGCGGACGGCCGGCCTCGCCCGCGGAGCTGCAGGACCACGATTACGTCGATTATGTCGAAGACCTGATCGCCATCGAGCCGGTCCACTGGCTGATGGAGGTGCTGAAGCCCGGCAGCGTCGTCTTCCGCTCGACCAGCATGGCGGCGCAGCAGACCGCGGTCGCGACCGGGGCGGGACTGGCGCTGCTGCCGCTTTTCTCGGCGAAGACAAATCCGGCGCTCGTCCCCGTCCTGCCCGACGAGGTGATCGTGCGGCGCGAGCTCTATCTCGGTGTCCATCAGGACATCGAGCATCTCGCCCGGGTCCGCGCCGTGACGCGGTTCCTGACGGAGCTGTTCGCGCGGGGGGCGCCCTATCTGAACGAATTCTGAGCACGCCCTGCGAGAATGCAGCGACGGTTGCGGATTTTCCGCCTCGCCGGATCCGCAACCCTGGCGGTTAATGCGGCTCGCCATTTCCGGGAGCCGCTTCGATGTCCGCAACTTATCCCAGGTTCAAGGCCGCGGCCTGCCATGTCGCGCCTGTGTTCCTCGACAGCATGGGGACCGCCGAAAAGGCCGCCGCGCTGATCGAGGAGGCGGCCCGCGCCGGCGCCTCGCTGGTGGTCTTCCCGGAAGGCTACATGCCGGGCTTTCCGCTCTGGGCGGCGCTGCGCGCGCCGATCCGCAACCACGACCTCTTCAAGCGCCTCGCGGCGGAGTCGGTGCGTCTAGACGGGCCGGAGCTCGCGGTCGTGCGGGCGGCGGCGCGCCGCCACGGCGTCATCGTCTCGATGGGGTTCAGCGAGGGCACGGATGCGAGCGTCGGCTGCCTCTGGAACTCGAACGTCCTGATCGGGCGGGACGGCAGGACCCTCAACCACCATCGCAAGCTGGTCCCGACCTTCTTCGAGAAGCTGATCTGGGCGAGCGGCGACGCGCGCGGCCTGCGCGTCACGCCGACCGATCTCGGCCGCGTCGGCATGCTGATCTGCGGCGAGAACACCAATCCGCTCGCGCGCTACGCGCTGATGGCGCAAGGCGAGCAGGTCCACATCTCGACCTATCCGCCCGCCTGGCCGACGCGCGTCCCCGGCGACAGCGCCGCCTACGACCTGAAGCGCGCGATCGAGATCCGCGCCGGCGCGCATTCCTTCGAGGCCAAGGTCTTCAACATCGTCTGCTCCGCCACGCTCGACGCCGACGCGAAGGCGACGCTGTCGGACGGCGACGCGGCGCTCGCCGACGTCATCGAGCGAACGCCTGCGGGCGTGTCGATGGTGCTCGACCCGGCCGGCGCGCTCGTGACCGAGACCCATGAGGGCGAGGAGCGCATCCTCTACGCCGACATCGACACGGCGGCCTGCGTCGAGCCCAAGCAGTTCCACGACGTCGTCGGCTACTACAACCGCTTCGACATCTTCCGCCTCAGCGTCGACCGCACGCCGCGCGAGCCGATCTCCTTCGGGGCCGAGGCCGCGGCGCCGGCCTGGACCGACGCCGACGCGGACGAGCCCGCCCGCAGCGAGCCGCAGGGCCTTTCGCTCGTCGAAGCCGGCCGGCGCGCGGCCCGCTGATCCCCTCGAACGCCGAACCCGCAGCCCCGGAGGAAGATGACCCATGGTCTCCATCGATGACGCCGCCGCGCTGCCGGCCGCACCCGACGATTTCGTGCGTCTCGCGCGCAGACGCACGCGGGTCGCGGTCGCGCTCAGCCTCGTGATGATCGCGATGTATTTCGGCTTCATGGCGATGTTCGCCTTCGCCAAGCCGACCATGGGGACGATGCTCGCGCCCGGACTGTCGCTGTCGATCCTGCTCGGGGCCGGGGTGATCGTCGGCTCCTTCGCGCTCTGCCTCGTCTACGTCGTCTGGGCCAACCGGTTCTACGATCCGGCCGTGCGCCGCATCATGTCGTGAGGATCATGCCATGCAGGCCGCCAACAATCCGCTCGCCGTCGCCTTCTTCTTCGTCTTCATGGCGCTGACGCTCGGCGTCACCTACTGGGCCGCGCGCAGGACGCGCACCACCGAACAGTTCTTCGCAGCCGGCGGGCAGATCACCGCCTGGCAGAACGGCTGGGCGCTCGCGGGCGACTTCCTCAGCGCCGCGGCCCTGCTCGGGATCGCAGGCATCATCACGTCGAACGGCTTCGACGGGCTGATCTACTCGATCGGCTTCCTGGTCGGCTGGCCGATCATCGCCTTCCTGATCGTCGAGCCGCTGCGCAATCTCGGCAAGTTCACCTTCGCGGACGTCGTGGCGTACCGGCTGAAGCAGCGCCCGGTGCGCGTCGCGGCGGCGTTCGGCACGCTCGTCGTCATCCTGCTCTATCTGCTCGCGCAGATGGTCGCGACCGGGGCGCTGATCAAGCTGCTGTTCGGCCTGCCCTACGCCGCCTCGGTGGTGGTGGTCGGCGCCGCGATGCTGGTCTACGTGATCTTCGGCGGCATGCTCGCCACCACCTGGGTCCAGGTGATCAAGGCCGTGCTGCTGCTTCTCGGCGGCCTCGTGCTCGCGCTGCTGGTGCTGGCGCATTTCGAGATGAACCCGCTGACCCTGTTCCAGGCGGCCGCCGAAAAGCACGGCGAGCGCGTGCTCCAGCCGGGATCGAAGGTCGCTGGCAGCGGCTGGGACGCGATCTCGCTCGGCGTCGGTCTGATGTTCGGCACCGCGGCGCTGCCCCACATCCTGATGCGCGTCTTCACCGTGCCGGACGTGCGCGAGGCGCGGATGTCGATCCTCTACGCCACCGGCATCATCGGCTCGTTCCACCTGCTCGTCTTCGTCATCGGTTTCGGCGCGATGATGCTGGTCGGCCCCGAGGTCGTGGCCAAGGCCGGCGGCGGCGGCAACATGGCGGCGCCGCTGCTGGCGCTCACCATCGGCGGCGACGCGTTCTTCGGCTTCATCTGCGCGGTCGCCTTCGCCACCATGCTGGCGGTCGTCGCCGGGCTGACGCTGTCGGGCGTCGCGACCGTCTGCCACGACCTCTGGGTCAATGTGGTGCGCAACGGCGAAGCGCCGGAGCGCGAGCAGCTGACCGTCGCGCGGATCGCCACAGTCGCGATCGCGGCGCTCGCGATCTTCCTCGGCATCGTGTTCGAGGGCCAGAACGTCGCCTTCATGGCCGGCCTCGCCTTCGCGGTCGCGGCGGCCGCCAACTTCCCGGCGCTGCTGCTCTCGATCGCCTGGAAGCGCTTCACGACGGCCGGCGCTGTCGCCAGCATCCTGGTCGGAACCGTCTCCTCGCTCGTGATGATCTGCCTGTCGCCGACCATCCAGGTCGACGTGCTGGGCAAGAGCCTCGCCGAGGTCTCCCAGGCCTGGTGGTTCGTGCCGATGAAGAACCCGGCGCTGATCTGCATGCCGCTGTCCTTCGCGGCGGCCGTGGCGGCCTCGCTCTTGACGAGGGACGAGGCGGCGGACCGGGCGTTCCTGCCCATGCAGCGCCGCATCATGTTCGGCGCGCGCGGCCCCTCGTCGCTCTGATCCGCGAGCCCGAAGTTCGCCTGACGCGCCGCGGCTTGTATGATCCGCGGCGCCGGTCCCCGATCTGGACCGACGGCCGCGGAGGCCGTGAGGCGACGGAGCGATCGGTGACGGAAGACGCCAAGACAAAGGCCCGGGGGCTGTTCGACCGCCCGGGCTTCCTGACGCGCCGCCTGCACCAGATCTACGTGTCGATCTATCACGAGGAATGCGAGGCGTTCGGAACGACGCCAGTGCAGGCGAGCGTCCTGCAGGTTCTGCTGGTCCGCCCCGGCGCGGATCAGGTTTCGCTGGCGGCCGACATCGGCGTCGACCGGACGACGACGTCGAACGTGCTGGCGCGCCTCGAAGCGCGGGGCCTCGTCCGGCGCGAAGCGACCGACGAGGATCGCCGGATCCGCAAGGGGTTTCTCACGCAAGCCGGCGAAACGCTGATCGTCGAGATGCAGGACGCGCTGCAGCGCGCCCATCATCGCCTGATGGAGCCGCTGCCGGAAGAGGACCGCGACCGCTTCATCCAGCAGATGAAGGCGCTGGTCAGGGGCAACAACGGCCTCGGCCGCGCGGTCCTGAAGGACTTTTAGAGCGCCCTAGGTCCAATCCTGCTCCCCGCGTCATGCCGGAATTATCAGACGTCAGAAGCCGGGGTCGTCGTCCTCGGGACTTTCGACCTCCGACGTCCGCCCGTTCCAGCGCATGATCTTGGGCGCGGCGATCCCGAACAGATCGAGCGCGCGCGCGACCGACTGGTCGACGATGTCGTCGACGGTCGCGGGCCGGTGATAGAACGCCGGGACCGGCGGCATGATGATCGCGCCGTTGCGGGTCGCCTGCGCCATCAGCTCGATATGGCCGAGGTGGAAGGGCGTCTCCCGCAGCATGAGGACGAGCCGGCGTCGCTCCTTCAGGCAGACGTCGGCAGCCCGGATGACGAGCTCGTCATTGTAGGAATGCGCGATCCCGCTGAGGCTCTTGATCGAGCACGGGGCCACCAGCATGCCCTCCGTGACGAACGAGCCCGACGAGATCGACGCGCCGATGTCCCTGTGGCTGTGGACGTGGTCGGCGAGCGCCCGGACGGCGTCGCCGGTCATGTCGAGCTCGGCGTTGATCGTGCGGATGGCGGCCGGCGTCAGCACGAGATGGGTCTCGACGTCGGCCGTCTCGCGGAGAAGCTCGAGCGCGCGCACCCCGTAGATGACGCCCGAGGCGCCGGTGATGGCGACGATCAGGCGCTTCATGATCCCGCTCCGCTTGCGTCGGCTCGTCCGCGGCACGCCGCGACGATGACGGAGACGGCGGCCGACGCGCTCTCCGGCGAGCCGGCGACCACGGCGCGAAGATTGGCCTCGGCGAGCTCGGGGCCGGGCGGCGCCGGCGCGCCCAGCGTTTGCGCGAACCCGTCCAGCATGGCGAGCTGGAGCAGCTCGGACTGAAGCTCGACGGCCTTCACCGCGGAGCGCAGCTCCTCGTGGCCGGGCGGCGGCGAGGACAGGCGCTTCATCGCCCGCCGGACGGCGCGCAGGGGAGCCACGACCGCGTCGCGCCACTCCGCGACATGGCCGCGCGCGCGGGCGACGTCCTCGGCGCCGAGCCTGCGGCCGAGCTCCGCGCCCGCCCAGGCCGCGAACAGCACGACGTTGACGTCCTGGCCATGCTCGTCCTGCAGCGCGAGACAGGCCTCGCTCACCCCCTCCGCGCCGTAGACCGCGACCGCGAACTCCCGCAGCGGCGCGGCGGCGCGGTCGGACGCGCTGTGTCCAGCCTCGCCCGTCATCCGATCTTGACGCCGGCGCGCTCGAGGATCGCCCGGGCCTTGGCGCGCTCCTCCTCGGAGATCACCAGGCGTTCGGCGAAGTCGCGGCCGGTCGGGCGCGTCGCGTCGATCCCCATCTTGGTCAGCGTGAAGTTCTCCGGGTCCGAGCTCGGGTCGAGGATCGCGCCCTTGCAGCCCGGCACGAAGAAGATGTCCTTCTCGGCGCGCACGCGGGTCGCGATCGCCCAGAACACGTCGTTCATGTCGAAGATGTCGACGTCGTCGTCCACGACGATGACGTATTTGGTGTAGAGCTCGGTCGAGAGCGCCGCCATCGCGGCCATTTGCGGCTCGCCTTCGGCGATCTTCTTCAGCGAGATCACCGCCATGAAGGCGCCGCAGGTCGAATGCGGCACGTGGACGGCCTGCACGTTCGGGATGTTGCGCTTCAGCGCGTTCAGGATCTCGCCCTCGCGCGTGATGCAGGAAATCAGGATGTGGTCCTTGGACATGCCGGCTACGACGCTGTGGAATATGGCGTCGCGGCGCATCCGGACCCGATGGGCCACGAACACGTTCTGGGTGCTGCGGTAGGACGCGTAGCCCGTGAACTCGCCGAACGGGCCTTCCGGCTCGTGGACGCCGGCGAGGATCTCGCCCTCGATGACGATCTCGGCGCCGGCGGGGACCTCGAGGTCCTGCACGCCGCAGCGCGCCAGCCGGTAGGGCTCGCCGAACAGCCCGCCGATGATCTCGAACTTCCGCACATGGGGCGGATAGGCATAGGTCATCGAGCCCATGTAATGCAGCGGGTGGACGCCGAGCGTGATCGCGGCCGGCAGCGACTGGCCCATCTCCTCGGCGCGGCGGTGGAACTCGTGCATGCGGCGGCGCGAATGCAGCGACACGCCGAGCCGGTTCTTGCCCTTCAGCATCAGGCGGTGGAAGCCGGTCGTGTCGACCCCGGTCTTCGGGTCGCGCGCGGTGATCTGGCCGGCCGTGATGTAGGGCGCCGCGTCCACCGTGAACTGGTGGGGGATCGGCAGCCGGGTGAGGTCGACGTCCTCGCCCTCGAACACGATCTCGTCCCACGCGCCGCGGTCGACCGTCTCGCAGGGAATGTAGCGCTGGCTGCCCTCGCGGAAGACGGTCGGCAGGTCGGCTTCGGTCGTGCTCAGGCACTCCGCGAGCAGCTTGCGGCTCGCCGCGATGTTGGTGACGCAGGGCATGCCCTTGCCGCCGATGTCGTCGAACATGACCACGGGGCTGCGCCCGGCACGGTCCAGCTCGAACACGATCGACGTCGACTGGTAGCGCGTCTCGATCGGCTCGGAGACGCGCAGGAAGTGGTCGGGGTGCTGGTCCCGGACCATGTTGAGGAACCCGCGAAGGCTCTGCGGATCGGCGTTCGGAAACGGAGTCACGTCAGCCCCTGCTGTTCGGGCTGCGCCGGGTTTCGGCGGAGCCCAGGAAATGTCTGCGCGCGTCGCGCCATCGGTCGCGGCGCCCGCCGGCGGCCGGAGAGCGGCGTCCGTTCGCAAGGTCAAGGACACGCGGCCCCGCCCGGATCGGACGCGACGCAGATCATCAGCATACTGATGATAGCGACGCTTCTGTACGGCGGCGGCCGATGCGCCCGCGGTCGATAATCAGTATGCTGATGATCTTGCCCGGCGTCAAAGCGGTTTTGTGGGCGTCGGGCGCCCATGTCCGCGCCAGCGCGCGCGGCCGGACGTCGCCGCCGGGGCGCGCGCCTGTGGACCGCGCCCTCTCGGCGGGGTTTCGGCGCGGGCGTCTTCCGGCCTGGCGCCCTATCCTCTTCTCTTCGGCGGGTGTCGGCCCGCGACGAGCCTGGAGGAGCGACATGCTGGCCTTCACGACGACGGCCTCGCCGGTCGGGGAACTCACGCTGGCGGCGAGCGGCGCCGGGCTCGCGGCGATCCTCTGGGAGAACGACCGCCCGGGCCGCGTGCCGCTCGGCGACATGACGCGGGACGACCGGCACGAGACGCTCGCCGAGGCGAGCCGGCAGCTTGGCGAGTATTTCGCGGGGCGGCGGACCCGCTTCGACCTGCCCCTCGACTTCCAGGGCACCGACTTCCAGCGCGACGTCTGGGCCGCGCTCGTCGCGATCCCCTATGGCGAGACGCGCAGCTATGGCGAGATCGCCCGCGCGGTCGGGCGGCCCGACGCGGTGCGAGCCGTCGGCGCCGCCAACGGGCGCAACCCGATCTCGATCGTCGCGCCGTGCCACCGCGTCATCGGCGCCTCGGGCAAGCTCACGGGTTTTGCGGGCGGCCTGAACGCCAAGGCGTTCCTGCTGGAGCTCGAGCGCTCGAGGACGACGCCGGACCTGTTCGCCGCGGCGTCCTAAAAACGCGCGGAAACCGCGGGCCTTGAGAGCGGATGCAGAGAACCGCCGCCCCTTTAAGAACTGACGCGGGGAAGCCCAGCCCGTCATCCCGGGCCTGACCCGGGATCCAGAACCGACGCCGCAGCGAGATCTGGATCGGCCGCCTCGGCTCTGGATCCCGGCTCTGCGGCCGGGATGACGGCGAGGATCGCGCGTTCAACCGCCGCCCTTGAGAACCGACGCGCCGGAACCACCGCCCGTCATCCCGGGCCTGTCCCGGGATCCAGAACCGACGCCGCAGCGGGATCTGGATCGGACGCCTCGGTTCTGGATCCCGGCTCTTCGGCCGGGATGACGGCGAGGATCGCGCGTTCAACCGCCGCCCTTGAGAACCGACGCGCCGGAACCGCAGCCCGTCATCCCGGCCGCAGAGCCGGGATGAGGGCGAGGATCGCGCCTCAAACCGCCGCCTTGAGAACTGACGCGGGGAACCACAGCCCGTCATCCCGGGCCTGACCCGGGATCCAGAACCGACCCCGCAGCGGGGTCTGGATCGGACGTCTCGGTTCTGGATCCCGGCTCTGCGGCCGGGATGACGACGAGGATCGCGCGTGAAACCGCCGCCCTTGAGAACCGACGCGGGGAACCACAGCCCGTCATCCCGGGCTTGACCCGGGATCCAGAACCGACGCCCTCCCGGGATCTGGATCAAACGCCTCGGTTCTGGATCCCGGCTCTGCGGCCGGGATGACGGCGAGGATCGCGCGTGAAACCGTCGCCCTTGAGAACTGACGCGGGGAACCGCAGCCCGTCATCCCGGGCCTGTCCCGGGATCCAGAACCGACGCCGCTGCGGCATCTGGATCGGCCGCCTCGGTTCTGGATCGGACGCCTCGGCTCTGGATCCCGGCTCTGCGGCCGGGATGACGGCGAGGAGGTTCGGGAGCTTCGCCCCCTCCGCCGCAGAAGAAAAAACGCGGCGCTCCTTCCGGAACGCCGCGCCGCGTGAGTTTCAGGCGAAGTCCCGACTGCTCAGCAGTCGAGCGTGTTGTCGCGCTCCCACTGGCTGAGCGTGCGGCAATAGTTGTTCCATTCCTGCATCTTGAGCTTGGAATAGGCGGTGACGAACTCGTCGCCGAACATGGTCCGCGTGGCCTTCGAGCTCTCGAACAGGCGCAGCGCGTCAAGCAGGTTGAGCGGCAGCTTCTTCACGCCGCGGACCTTGTGCCCGTCGGTGTACATGTTGATGTCGAGGCGCTTGCCGGGATCGCGCTTGTTGTCCATGCCGTCGAGGCCGGCGGCCAGGATCGCGGCCTGCAGCAGGTAGGGGTTGGCCGCGCCGTCGCCGAGGCGGAACTCGAACCGGCCCGCATCCGGAATGCGGATCATGTGGGTGCGGTTGTTGCCCGTATAGGTGATCGAGTTCGGGGCCCAGGTCGCGCCGGACGTGGTCCGGGGCGCATTGATGCGCTTGTAGGAGTTCACCGTCGGGTTGGTGAGCGCGCAGATCGCGTCGGTGTTGTGCATCAGGCCGCCGATGAAGTGGTAGCCGAGCTCGCTGACGCCGAGCTCCCCCTTCGGGTCCTCGAACAGGTTCTTCTTGCCGTCCCACAGCGACACATGGGCGTGGCAGCCGGAGCCGGTGAGGTTCACGAAGGGCTTGGGCATGAACGTCGCGCGCAGGCCGTGCTTCTCGGCGATCGACTTCGCCATGAATTTGTAGAAGGCGTGCTGGTCGGCGGTCTGGAGCGCGGGGCCGTAGTTCCAGTTCATCTCGAACTGGCCGTTGGCGTCCTCGTGGTCGTTCTGGTAGGGGCCCCAGCCGAGCTGGATCATCGCGTCGCAGATCTCGGTGATGACGTCGTAGCGACGCATCAGGGCCTGCTGGTCGTAGCAGGGCTTCTCTGCGGTGTCGGAGGGGTCGGAGATCGCGGTGCCGTCGGCGTTCACCAGGAACATCTCGGGCTCGATGCCCGACTTCATCTGGTAGCCCGACTTGGCGATCATGCGCTTGAGCAGGTTGCGCGGCGCCTGCTCGACCTCCTTGCCGTCCATCCAGAGGTCGGCGGCCAGCCAGCCGACTTCCGGCTTCCAGGGCAGCTGGATCAGGCTCTCGGGATCGGGCTTGGCGAAGAGGTCGCTGTCCGACGGGCTCATGTCGAGCCAGGTGGCGAAGCCGGCGAAGCCCGCGCCCGCCTTCTGCATGCCGCCGATCGCGTCGGCCGGCACCAGCTTGGCGCGCTGGGCGCCGAACAGGTCGGTGTAGGAGATCAGGAAGTACTTGATGCCGCGATCTTTCGCGACTTTGGCCAGATCGGACGCCATTCGTGTCAGTCCCCGTGCTCGTCATCCCGGCCGAGCGAAGCGAGCGCCGGGATCGTCCTCAGAAAAAAGCGCCATTCCGGAGCACGATCCCGGATCGGCCCGACGGCCGTCCAGGATGACGCCGCCGGCCGGCCGGCCTTAGAAGCTTCCGGTCTGCCCGGGGATCCAGTTGGTGCCCGCGAGCGGAACCTGGGCCATGGCCGCGGCCTCGATGGTCAGCGCCACGAGATCCTCGGGCTCGAGGTTGTGGACGTGGCTCTTGCCGCAGGCGCGCGCGATGGTCTGGGCCTCGAGCGTCATGACCGAGAGGTAGTTGGCGAGGCGCCGGCCGGCCTTCACGGGGTCGACGCGCTTCATCAGCTCGGCGTTCTGCGTGGTGATGCCGGCCGGGTCGAGGCCCTCGTGCCAGTCGTCATAGGCGCCGGCGTGGGTGCCGAGCTTCTGGTACTCGTCCTCCCACTGCGGGTCGTTGTCGCCGAGCGCGACGAGCGCCGCCGTGCCGATCGCGACGGCGTCGGCGCCGAGCGCGAGCGCCTTCGCGACGTCGGCGCCGTTGCGGATGCCGCCCGAGACGATCAGCTGCACCTTGCGGTGCATGCCGAGGTCCTGGAGCGCCTTCACGGCGTTGCGGATGCAGGCGAGCGTCGGGATGCCGACATGCTCGATGAACACCTCCTGCGTGGCGGCGGTGCCGCCCTGCATGCCGTCGACCACCACGACGTCGGCGCCGGCCTTCACCGCGAGCGCGGTGTCGTAATAGGGCCGCGAGGCGCCGACCTTGACGTAGATCGGCTTCTCCCAGTCGGTGATCTCGCGCAGCTCCTCGATCTTGATCTCGAGGTCGTCCGGGCCGGTCCAGTCGGGGTGGCGGCAGGCCGAGCGCTGGTCGATGCCCTCGGGAAGCGTGCGCATCTTGGCGACGCGCGGGGAGATCTTCTGACCCAAGAGCATGCCGCCGCCGCCGGGCTTGGCGCCCTGGCCGACGACCACTTCGATCGCGTCCGCCTTGCGGATGTCGTCCGGGTTCATGCCGTAGCGCGAGGGCAGGTACTGGTAGACGAGCGTCTTGGAATGCCCGCGCTCCTCCTGCGTCATGCCGCCGTCGCCGGTGGTGGTGGAGGTGCCCATCTGGCTCGCGCCGCGGCCGAGCGCTTCCTTGGCGGGGCCCGAGAGCGAGCCGAAGCTCATGCCCGCGATGGTGATCGGGATCTTGAGCTCGATCGGCTTCTTGGCGAAGCGGGTGCCGAGCACGACGTCGGTGCCGCACTTTTCGCGATAGCCTTCGAGCGGATAGCGCGAGATCGAGGCGCCGAGCATCAGCAGGTCGTCGAAGTGGGGCAGCTTGCGCTTCGCGCCGGCGCCGCGGATGTCGTAGATGCCGGTCGCCGCGGCGCGGCGGATTTCGGCCAGCGTGTGCTGGTCGAAGGTCGCCGACTCGCGCGGGAGCGTGCGGGGCGCGGCGTTGGGGTTCTTGACGTGCTCGTTCATGACGGGTCTCGCTGCGGAGCGGGAGTGCGTGCTTCGAGACGCGCCGCCGGGGCGGCGCTCCTCAGCATGAGGGACGTGGAGAATGGCAGGCCGGGACCGACCTCATGCCGAGCAGCGGCCGTCTGGCCGCGTCTCGAAGCACGCAGTCGGCCTGGCCAAGGCGCCACCTCAGTACGCGCCGGCGTTGTCGACGTGGAAGTGGTAGAGATTGCGGGCCGAGCCGTAGCGCTTGAACTCGCCCGGATCGATCTGGCCGTCGACGCCCGCGGTCTTGAAGCGCTCGAAGAGCTGAGCCTTGTGCTCGTCGCGCATTTCCTTCTCGACGCAGTCCGAGCCGAGGCTCTTCACCGAACCGCGCACGTAGAGCCGCGCCTCGTAGATCGAGTCGCCGAGCGCTTCGCCCGCGTCACCGAACACGGTGAGCGTGCCGGCCTGCGCCATGAAGGCCGACATGTGGCCGATCGAGCCCTTCACGATGATGTCGACGCCCTTCATCGAGATGCCGCAGCGCGCCGCCGCGTTGCCCTCGATCAGGAGCGTGCCGCCATGCGCGGTCGCGCCGGCGGCCTGGCTGGCGTCGCCCTCGATGTGGACGAAGCCCGACATCATGTTCTGCGCGACGCCGACGCCCGCGGAGCCGCGGATGTGGATCGTGGCGTGCTTGTTCATGCCGCCGCAATAGTAGCCGACCGGGCCGTCGACCTCGACGGTCACCGGCGCGTCGACGCCGGCGGCGATGGCGTGGAGGCCGCGCGGGTTGGTCACGCGCCACAGGGAGGCGTTGGAGCCTTCCTTGAGCGCGTGGAGCGCGGAGTTGAGCTCACGGACCGTCGACGACGACAGGTCGAAGGCGTGGCTCTGGGTGCTGGCGTTCATCGGGCGGTGTCCCCTGGATGCTCGAATGTCGTGTCTCAGGCCGCCTTGCGGTCCCAGAAGTAGACCTTGGCCGGCTCCGGCTCCCAGACCTTGGCGGTCTCGATGCCCGGAAGGCCGGCGAGCGCGCGGTATTCCGAACCGAACGCGACATACTGGTCGGTCTCGGCCATGACGGCCGGCTTGCAGGCGATCGGGTCGCGCAGCACGCCGAAGCCGGTCTCGGTGCCGACCACGAAGGTGTAGAAGCCGTCGAGGTCGTCGAGCGAGTCCTCGAGCGCCTCGCCGAGCGAGCGGCCGTCCTTCATGCGCTGGCTGATGTAGGCGGCTGCGATCTCGCTGTCATTGTCGGTCTCGGCCTTGAAGCCCTGGCGCTCGAGCACGCGGCGGAGGCCCCGGTGGTTCGAAAGCGAGCCGTTGTGCACGAGGCACTGGTCGGTTCCGGTCGAGAACGGATGCGCGCCGTTGGTGGTCACCGCGCTCTCGGTCGCCATGCGGGTGTGGCCGATGCCGTGGGTGCCCGACATCTGCTCGAGCTTGAAGCGCCGGGCGACGTCGATCGGCAGGCCGACCTCCTTGTAGAGCTCCATGCGCTCGCCGGCGCCGACGACCGAGACGCCCTCGACGGTTGCAAGCGCGGCGCGGGCCTCGGCCTCCTTGGCGGCGTCGACGGTGAGCACCGCATGGGTCGAGCGCTCGACGATCGAGGCGCCGTTTCCGACGACCTTTTCGAGCGCCTTGAAGTCATAGCCTTCGACGGCGCGAAGGGTGAGCTTCACCTTGCCCTTCTCGCCCGCGCCGTAGACGGCGAAGCCCGCCGAGTCCGGCCCGCGGCCGCACATCACGTCGAGCATCTCGCTCAGCATCTCGCCGAGCTTCGGCTCGAGCGACTTGTCTTTCAGGAAAAGGCCCACGATCCCGCACATGAGGCGTCGCTCCGATCAACCGTCGCGGCCTGCGCCGCGGTTGATGCGAACGCTAGACGGGGTCGCGGACCACGTCAATCGAACAGGAAAGAAATATTCTTTAAAAGAAACTTTTGCACTGCACCATCTAGGCGCGGCGCGCGGCGTGACGCCCGCATAACGTTCAGCGCCCGGGCCGGCGCTCGATGCGGTCGGTGACGAAATAGAGCGCGTCGGGCGCCCGCGAGGCCGTCAGCACGAAGTCCACCGCGCGGCGCGACCCGCCGCGCTCGGCCTCGACGCGGACCGTGAACGCCTTGGGCTCGCTCTCCACCGTCACGAATTTGGCGGCGTCGCCGAGAAGGCGCTCGACGGCGTCGCTCTGGCCCTCGTTCTGGCGCTCGGTCTGGGCCGCGGCCTTGAGGGCGGGGATCTGGTCGGCGAGCCGGGCCCCGCCGGGAATGAGCCGAAGCGTCGCGACGCTCGCCTCGAGCACCGCGATCTTGCCGTCGGGATTGTGCACGGTGAGGTAAGGCCGCAGCTGCCGCACCTGCGCCGGGGTGACGTCGAGCACGTTCTGAAGCTCGTCGATCCGCTCGAACGGCGCGTTGGCGGGCAGCCGGTTGGGCCCGGCGGCGGAATATTGCGGGATCTCCGCCCCGCCATTGTCGGAGGGTTCGTCGTCGAGGTCGCGATAGTCGATCACCCGGGCCGCGAAGGTCTCGGGCCGCATACCGGGCGCGCCGATCGCGGTCCAGAGCGCCGCGAGCAGCTCCGGCGGCGCGCCGTTGAGATCAATTTTGCCGGCTTCCGAGGCGGCGAACAGCGTCACCACCCCGTCGTTGAGGCGGATGCGCTGGCCGTTCACGAGCTCGGCCGGTCGGCGCAGCGAGAACAGCTCGTAGCCTGCGAGCTCGAGGCCCGACTGCATCAGCGCGTCGATCACAAGCGCTTCGCGCGCCGAGGCCGCGCCCACCACGGCGGTGCGCGTCAGATAGGCGACCGCGGCCGCCAGCCCGCCGAGCACGATCAGCGAGACGAGCACGGAAACGAGAATGAAGCCGTCGCGGCCGCCGCGCCTCACATCGGCTCTCCGTCGGAGCCTTGCCGCCCGGCCGCAGGGCGGCCCGGCTGCGTCGCGCCTCCCGCCCCGCCGGACTGGTCGCGGTCGACGCGGCTGCAGAAGCGCTTTTCGGGATCGGCGCAGCCCGGCTCGCCCGACAGCAGGATCGGCACGCGCAGCGAGCCGAGCGGCCGGCCGGTCGCGATGTCGGAGCGGTCGATCCGCACCGCGGCCGGCATGCGGCGCCGGTCGGTCCAGGCGTCGAGGATCACCTCTTCGCCGTTCTGGTCCTTGTCCACATAGGCGAAGCGGATCCGCTCCGGCCCCGGGGCCACGCGCGCCACGGGGCCGAGGCGAACGGCGTCCGGCCCCTTGGCCTCCGGGCCGATCGCGCCCTCCGCGCGCAGCACCGCGCCCGAGGCGTCGACCTGGTAGACCACGAGGACCGGGGCCCGAAGCCCGGTCGCGAGCTCCGGCGTCAGCGCGAACAGCACCCGCTCCGGGGTGCCCGAGAACACGAAGTTGCGGTCGGGCTCCTTTTCGGCCGCCTGCTGCTCGCCGTCCGGCGACTGGCGGGGATCGGCGTTCGATCGGCCGCCCGTCTGCGGGCCGCCGTCGTCCTCCTCGTTCGAGCCCGGGCGAGGGCGCGCGTTCGGGCTCGCTCCGCCCGGCTGTGCAGCGGCCCGGGTCGGCGTCGCGCCGCCAGCCGTCCGCTCCTCCGGGGCCCAGCGCTGGCGGCTCGTCTGCCGAAGCTCGCTCGCGACGGTCCAGACGGTGCGGCCGGCGACCTCCATGGTCTCGACCCGGAAGGCGGTGCGGTCGGCGGAGCGGCGCAGCATGCCCGTGAAGGCGAGCAGCGCCGCGATCAGCAGCGCCGAGATCGCGAGCGCCGACAGCGCCTCGACCAGCAGGAACCCGTCGCGGCCCGAGCCTGGACAGCCCCCGCCGGAACGTCGCGGCCCCCGGCCGTCCGCCCGCGCGCCCATCTACTCCACCTTCGTCAGGTGAAGCGTCTCGATCGTGAGCGGGCGCCCGCGCCCGTTCGCGACCGACACGACGACGCGCATCGGCTTCCAGCGCGCGGCCTCCTCGGCCTGCTTGCGCGCGGCCTGCGGATCATCGCCGCCGGCCCCTTCCCCGCCCGCGGCGGCCCCGGCCTTCGGCGGCGGCGCGGCCTGCAGCGGCAGGACGATCGGCTCGGTCGAAACCGTCCAGGCCAAGCCGTCGGTCTCGCCGGTCCGCACGCCGGGCGCGGCGGCGAGCCGGTCGAGCTCGGTCTCGACGAGCGAGCGCGCCACCGCCTCGGCCGCAAGCGTCGACTGGGCGCGGTCGAGCCCGAGCCGCGCGGTCACGAAGCCGCGCACCGTCACGACCATCACGACCGCGAGCACGACGAGCGCCACCAGCGTCTCGATCAGCGTGAAGCCCGCCCGGGCGCCGCCGCGCGTCATTGCGCGCGCCTGTCGTCGGCGCGGATCTCGACCGCGGAGGTGAGGCGGTCGACGGTGAGCTTCAGCCGCCGCCCGCCGCCGGCGTCGAGCGTCAGCTCGCCGCCGCTCGAGCGGCCGTCGGGAAAGAAGCGGAATCCGGAGAAGCGGTCGGCGGAGAGCCGCATGCCGATCGCGGTCGGCATCCACACCGTCTCGGCGCCCGCCCCGGAGGCGACGCGGCGGCGGCCGAAATCGACGACGCTCGCCACCTCCTTGTCGAGCCGGCGCGCGGCGTCGCGGTCCTTGCGCAGGAGAGCCGCGGCCTCGTAGGCCTTGGTGCGGAGCGCGGCGCCGCCGTCGAACGGGCGCGCCCGCGGCAGCGCCAGCGTCGCCACCAGCGCGATCAGCGCGAGCGCGAGCATCAGTTCGATGAGCGCGAAGCCCCCGCGGGCGCCGCGCCCCGACCGTAATCCGTCAGTCGTTGACGATGTCGGCCGCGTCACCTTCGCCTCCGCGGCGGCCGTCCGAGCCGAGCGACGAGATCCCGTATGCCTTGGTGCGGCCGGGCGTGCGGTATTCGTACGCGTTGCCCCACGGGTCCATCGGAATGGATCCCTGCTGGACGTAGGGACCGGCCCACTTGTCCTGGCCGGCCGGGGCCTTCACCAGCGACTGGAGCCCCTCCGAGGTCGTCGGGTAGCGGCCCATGTCGAGGTAGTAGAGGTCGAGCGCCGCCGAGAAGGACTGGAGCTGCAGCCGCGCGGCGCGCTCGCGCGAGCTCGACAGATAGCCGAGGACGCGGGGGCCCACGAGGCTCATCACGAGCCCGAGGATGACCAGCACGACGAGCAGCTCCACCAGCGTGAAGCCGCCCGTGCGGTCGCGGCGCGAAGCCCTGTCGGGGCGGGTCCTGAAAATCGTCATGCGCGGAAAACCCTACACCAGAAGATCGTTGATGCTCGTCAGCGCCGTCATCACCGACACGATAAGCCAGCCGACGAGCGCCGCCACAAGCATCATCATCACGGGACCGATGACGGCGACGAGACGGCGCAGGCTCGTCTCGAGCTTCGTCTCGTAGAAGCTCGAGATCCGCGACGCGCTGTCCGGAAGCCGCCCGGACTCCTCTCCCACGCGCAGCATCTGCGTCACATGCGCCGGAAGGAAGGCGTGCCGCGACAAGGCCTCCGACAGCCGGTGGCCTTGCCGCACGTCCGCGATCGCGGCGTCGATGGCGAGCGCGGCCGAGGGCACGCGCACGATGTCGCGGATGAGCCGCAGCGCGTTGGTGATCGGCACGCCGTTCGCCAGCAGGATCGCGAGCGTGCGGCAGAAGGTGACGGTGAGCTCGTGGTTGAGCATCGTGCCGGTCAACGGCAGCCGGGAGAACAGGCGCACGAACAGGTTGCCGCCGCGGCTCAGGCGGCTTGCGAGCAGCAGGAGCACGAGCGCGCCCGCGACGCCGATCACCAGCAGGTCGACATTGTCGCGGAACCAGCGCGACAGGTCGAACACGAAGGTGGTCGAGGGCGACAGCCGCGAGCGAAACCCCTGCAGCGCGCCCTCGAACTGCGGGATGACGAACAGCAGCACGAACGACATCACGCCGAGCGCCGCGACGAACAGGAAGGCCGGATAGGCGATCGCCGAGGTGAAGGAGCGCTTCAGCTTCTCGTTGCGCTGCCGCTCGGTCGCGATGTCGGAGAGCGCTTCCTCGAGCCGGCCGGCGCTTTCGGCCACCTGCACGGTCTGGACATAGACCGGCGGGAAGGAGCGCGGGTGAAGGCTGAGCGCCTGGCTGAAGCTCTTGCCGCCCGCGATCTCGAGATGAAGCTCCTCGATGAGCCGCACGAGCCAGCGCCGCCGCTCCATCTGGGTCAGGATCATCAGCGCCTGGTTGAGCGGCACGCCGCCCTTCAGCAGCATCGCGAGGTCGAGCGTGAAGCCGGTGATGTGCTCGGGCGAGGGCTCGGGCGTCAGCTGCTCGCGCCAGCTCCGCTTCGGCTTGCCGTCGGTCTCGAAGGCCGAGACGGGCGTGAAGCCCGCGCGGTCGAGTTCGGCCAGCACTTCCGCGCGCGAGGCCCCCTCCATGGAGCCAGCCACCATCCGGCCCGCAGGGTTGATGGCCTTGTATTCGAACAGCGCCATGGCGGGTCAGCCGGCCGCGGTCATGCGAGCAGGTCCGCGGCCTGTTCGAGGCCCGAGCCCCACACCGCAAGGACCGCCGGCGCAAGCAGCGCGCCGAGCGGAAGACGCGCCTCGGCGGAGCTGCGCAGCGCGAGCGCGACCGCAAGGCCCGCGAGCGAGGCTGCGAACAGCGCGAGCGCGAAGCCCGCCGGGCCCACCAGAACGCCGGCGGCCGCCGCGAGCTTCACGTCGCCGAAGCCCAGCCCGTCATGGCCGCGCAGCCGGTAGTAGATCTCCCGCACGCCCCACAGCGCCGCCCCACAGAGCGCGCCGGAGCCGAGCGCGAGCAACGCGGTTTCGGACGAGAACCCGTCGGAGGCGAAGCGGACGCCGAGCGCTAACGCGCCCAGCGCGAAATTGGCGCCGTCCGGGATCGTGAAGTCGCGCACGTCGCTCCAGGAGATCCAGATGACGGCGAGGCAGAGCGCGAGCGCGCCGGTCGGCGCGGCGGTGCGCGGTTCGAACGCGATCAGCGCCGCCAGAGCGAGCGCGGCGGCCGCGACCCCGGTTTCGAGCATGACGTCGCGCGCCATGGCCGGCGCGTCACTTCGAATAATTGGCCCGCGTCGCGCCCTGCGGCGGGCGCGCGACCAGGAGCCGCGACCGGAACTCCTCGGCGACCGACTGCGCGTCCTCGCCGGTGCGGATGACGGTCGGCCGGATGAAGACGACGAGCTCGGTGCGCTGGTTGAGGCGCGAGCGCTGGCCGAACAGGCCGCCGACGCCCGGCAGGTCGCCGAGCAGCGGCACCTGGTTCTTGCCGCGCTCGTCGCGCTTGGAGATGAGGCCGGCGAGCAGCACCGTCTGGCCGCTGGTGACCGAGATGTTGCTGGCCACGCGGCGCTTCGACAGCGTCGGCGTCAGCGTGTTGGCGCCGCTGCCGCCGCGCACCGAGGAGATTTCCTGCTCGATCTGCATGGTGACGGCGTCGTTGGAGCCGATGCGCGGCGTGACGTTCAGGATCACGCCCGTGTCCTTGTACTCGACCGAGCTCAGCAGCGAGGGGTTGTTGGGGTTCACCTGGTTGGCGGTGGCGAGCGACTGGGTCTGGACCGGCACCTCGTCGCCGACCTGGAAGTTCGCCGGCTGGTTCTCGGCGACGACGAGCGAGGGCGAGGACAGCACCTCGACGTCGGTGACCTGGTCGAGCGCGGAGATCAGCACGTCCGGGCTCGAATTGGTGCCGAGCAGGATGTTGAAGCCCGGCGCGAGCTTGCCGAGCGCGTTGGCGGCGCTGCCGAACAGGCTGACCGAGCCGTTGTTGTTGCCGAGCCCGACATTCTGAGACTTCACGAAATATTCGACGCCCTGCTTCATCTCGTCGTTCAGCGTCACCTCGGCGATGGTGGCCTGGATCGCGACCTGAAGCGGCGCGCTGTCGAGCTGGCGGAGCGCGGCGAGGATCTTCTGGTAGGTGTAGCCGTCGGCGTAGACCACCACGGCGTTGTTGGCGGGGTCGGCGCTGATCAGCACGTTCGCGCGATCGCCCTGCGACTGGCTGGTGAGGTCGATCGAGTCGCCGCCGCTCTCCTGGCCGGACTGAGAGCCCTCGGTCTGCTCGCCGAAATTCGGGTTGTTGAAGGCCGACTGCTGCCCGGCGCCCGCGCGCCCCTGCAGCGAGGCGCGGGCGGCGTCGGAGCCAGAGCTCGACGAGCCCGAGCCGAAGCTCGAGGAGCCGGAGCCGAAGCCCGACGATGAGGAGGAGCCGCTTTCCGATCCGTTGCGGTCGAACGCCGAGGAGCTCGCGCCCGCGCTGCGCTGGCCGGTGCTCGCCGAGGCGCCGCGGCCGCCGTCGCCGCCGGCCCGGAACAGGGTCGAGACGATGCGGGCGAGCTCCTTGGAGTCGCGGTACCGCGCCTTGTAGACGAAGACGTTCTCGGAGCCGCTCTGGGTGTCGCGGTCGAGACGGCGCACCCAGGTCTCGGCGCGCTTCAGCAGCGCCGGGTTCTTGCTCACCACCATCACGGCGCGCAGGCGCCCGATCGGCTTGAACTGAATGACGCCGCCGGAAGCCCCCTTCTCGGCGTCGAACACGCGGTTGAGCTCGGCCACGACCGCGTCCGGCGCGGCGCGGCGGACCTCGTAGATGCCGACCGCCTGGTTCTGCATCCAGTCGGCGTCGAACGACATGATGGCCTCGATGGCCTCCTGGCGCTTCGAGCCGGGGCCGCGCACCACCATGGCGTTGCGCGCCTGGTCGACCCGCAGGCCGTCGTTCTCGGTGATGAAGCCCGCGACGAGCTTGCCCATGGTGGCGGCAGAGACGTGGCGCAGCGGCACGACCGAGACGCCATAGCTCGGCTGCGTGGCGAAAGGCGTGTCGACCACGCCGCCGCCGACCGAGGTCGGCGCGATGCGGTAGCCGCCGGCCGACTTCGTCATCGAGAAGCCGTTGGCGTTGAGCGAGGCCTCGAGCGCCGAAAGCAGCTCCTGGCTGTTCATGGCGCGCGGCGAGGAGATCGTGACCTTGCCCGAGACGTCCTCGGTCATGGTGTAGTTGATGCGCAGCGTCTCGCCGAGCACCGCCTGGACGACCTCGCGCACGTCCGCATTCTCGAAATTGAGGCGATAGGCGCCGCCGCGCGCGCCGTTCCCGGCCTCGCTCTGGCCTACGGCGCCGCCCTCGTCGGCGTCGCCCACGAAGGCCATCGGCTTCAGCGTCGCCTCCGAGCCCGCAGGGCCGTCGGTCGCGACGATGTTGGTGGTCGCGGAGTTCGCGACGGTCATCGCGAGCGGGCCCGAGCGCTCCGATCGCGGCTGGCGCGCCTTGAGATCGGTGAACAGGCCGGTGTTCATCAGCGAGGAGCGCGGAGCCGCCTCCTCGGTGGTCGCCGAGCAGCCGACGAGCATGCCGAGGCACGCCAGTCCGCCCGCAACGACGCCCGCGAAACGCACCGCATTCATCACCAACACCCCGAACCACGCAGCCCCGAGCTGCGAAGATTTCATTGAAAGCGCTGGAACGGCAAAAGTCAAACCAAGGCGAAGCGCGAGAATTTGGTTAAAACAGCGTCGTAAAATCGAGATAATCGGGCGCAGGAAATAATTTCAATGCTTGACGAAAACGCGATTAACAACATTCCGACACACGTTTAATAACAAAGAAAGAAACGATGCGACGAAAGTCGGCGAGAGCAGCGCCGAGGCGCCGTTTCGACTCGGAAGCGGCCTGACGAGACGTCTGCGGCGCAGCCGCGCCCGGCGGGGTTCGCCATTGCGGCCGCACGACAACTTTCCGCCCGCGCGCCGCCTCATTCCAAGCTGGGGTCATCTGCGTCATGATGATGTCGCAGGGCCACACCCGCCGCATCTTGGTCGGAACCAACTAAGACCAAAGTTTCGAGCACGATCTGGATCGGTAGACGCCCAACGAAATCAGGCCCAGCCAAGTTGTCGACCGTCGTCATCTGGCTGTCGCGACAACGGAATCTTGAGGTCGGACAGAATTCGCCGTTGACTTGGACGCCCCCGTCGCGCTCAGGTGGTATCTGGCAGGCAGGCGATCGTCCTTGACGCGCATGCCGGCGCATCCGCGTCGCGTTCCCGATTTCAAACCGCATTTTTCGGTCCCCGGCTCGCGCAGATCGAGCCGGCAAAGAACGCTCGACGGCTTCGGACGCCTGGGTCCGACCGGCCGGACGCGCGCGTTCCGGATCCGATCTCGAAAATCCGATCTCCAAGGGAGCACTGGCATGAAGACGTTCGACAAGAAGATGTTCTGCGCCGCGCTCGTCGGCCTCGCCGCGACGGTCGCCGCGGGCCGCGCCGAAGCCGCCTGCCCGGTCACCCCCGAGGCGCTGAAGTCCGCGCTCGTCAAGGCCGACGAGAAGGACTCGACCGGCCTCAACAATCATTACTGGGCGGTGGCGGTCGACCGCACCGGCGCGGTCTGCGCCGTCGCCTATTCGGGCGAGACCACCGCGAGCCAGTGGCTGCTCTCGCGCCAGATCGCGGCCGCCAAGGCGTTCACCGCCAACGGCCTCAGCCAGGACGGCGCGCCGCTCTCCACCGCTCAGCTCTATCCGTGGGTTCAGGGCAGCCCGAGCGGCGGCAATCCGCTGTTCGGCCTTGCGGCCGGCAATCCGCTCGACGGCGCGACGGTCTATGACGGCAATTACGACAAGTTCGGCACCGCGCAGGATCCGCTGATCGGCAAGCGCGTCGGCGGCACGATCACGTTCGGCGGCGGCGTCGGCCTCTATGACGGCGACAAGGCGATCGGCGGGCTCGGCCTGTCGGGCGACACCGCCTGCGCCGACCACTCGACCGCCTGGCGCACCCGCAAGCTCCTGAAGCTCGCGCCCTCGAACCCGACCGACAAGCTCACCTTCGACGACCTCGCCGGCCACCCCCACTGCCCGAACGACGCCGACACGCAAGGCGTCAACAAACCCAACGCCTGACCGGCCTCCGATCACATCCTTCGACGCGCGCCGGCCAGCCCGGCGCGCGTTCGTTTTTGTCGATTAAGCTCTTCGCGATATGCTGTCCCGGCCCGGACCCGCTCCGTCCCGGTCCCACAGACGCCGGACATGAACGCACCGACGCCGCCACCGACAGAACTCGCCGGACATCTGAACCGGCTCGGCCTCCTGGTCGACATGCCGGCGCCCGCCGACCGGCCGGCCTCGGCCGCGCGCGCGAGCGGCGAAGCCGAGGCGCTGTGGCGCGCGGGCGCTGTCCCGGCGCCCGACCTCGCCGAAGCGCTCGCCGGGCTCCACCGCGTGCAGCGCATGAGCTTCGCGGAGGTCGCCGCCGCCCGCCCGCGCATCGAGGGGCTGTCGCGCAACTTCCTGCGCGAGGCCTTCGCCTATCCGTTCGAGCTCGACGGCGCCGTCGCGATCGCGGTCGCGGACCCGACCGGCGAGCATCTGCCGGCCGTCCGGCTCGCGCTCGGAGGCGCGCCGCGGCTCGTGATCGTCTCCTTCGAGGAGATCGACCTGCTGTTCGAGCGGGCGACGCCAGACGCCGCGGGCCATGCGGCGCAGGGCGCGGACGCCGCCGCCGCGGCCGACACCGTCGAGGCGCTGAAGGATCTTGCGCGCGGCGCGCCGGTGGTGCGGCTCGTCGACCAGCTCATGGAGCGGGCGATCGACCTCGGCGCCACCGACATCCACATCGAGACCGGCCGCGACGAGCTGCGCGTGCGGCTTCGCGTCGACGGCCATCTGCGCACCGAGCAGACCGCCCCCCGGCACCTCGCCGCCGCGGTCATCTCGCGCGTAAAAATCCTCGCCAATCTCGACATCGCCGAGCGCCGCCTGCCGCAGGACGGGCGCGCCAACGTGTTCATCGGCCGCAACGAGGCGGATCTGCGCGTCGCCACCATGCCGACCATGTATGGCGAGACGGCCGTGCTGCGCATCCTCTTGAAGGATTCGCGCCTGCTCGAATTCGAGCGCATCGGCCTCGGCGGGCGCGATCTCGCGGCCTTCAAGTCGCTGCTCGCCGAGCCCCATGGCATCGTCATCGTCACCGGGCCGACGGGCTCGGGCAAGACCACGACGCTTGCGACCGCGATGCAGGTGCTGAACGACCCGACGCGCAAGATCGTGACCGTCGAGGACCCGATCGAGTACCAGATCCCGGGCGTCCACCAGACCCAGATCAAGCCGTCGATCGGGCTCACCTTCGCGACCGCGCTGCGCTCGTTCCTGCGCCACGACCCCGACGTCATCATGGTGGGCGAAATGCGCGACGCCGAGACCGCCGCGGTCGGCGCGCAGGCCGCGCTCACCGGCCATCTCGTGCTGACGACGCTCCACACCAATTCGGCGACCGATTCGGTGGTGCGCCTCGCGGACATGGGGGTCGAGAGCTATCTCATCGCCTCGGCGCTGCGCGGCGTGCTCGGCCAGCGCCTCGTGCGCCGGCTCTGCGAGCGCTGCAAGCGCGAGGACGCGCGCGAGGCCGAGACGGCGCGCGCGCTCGCCGAGGAGCGCGGCTTCCGCATCGACCCGATGGCGCGCTTCTTCGCCGCGCAGGGCTGCGCGGCCTGCGGCCAGACCGGCTATCGCGGCCGCGTCGGCGTGTTCGAGGTGATGCGGGTGGACGACCACGTCCGCAGCATGATCCGCGAGAACCCGGATCCGACCGCGATGCTGGCCGCGGCCCGCAAGGGCGGCCTCACCACCATGCTGGAGGACGGCGTGGCGAAAGCCGGCCGCGGAATGACCACCATCTCTGAAGTGTTGCGGACGACGGGTTAGACTGCCCCGCCGCGGATTGACCGCGGGTCGGCGGCGGATAAGGCTCGCGGCCGAAATCGCGTGACAGCCGGTTGAGGCGAAGGTTCGGGTCGCATGTCGCTCCAGGGCGTATTCAGGACGGCGGTGGACGACCTCGTGGCGCTCGCCCAGCCGCTCGCGGCGCGGGCCGGCGCGCGCGACCGCCTTGTGGCCCTGGCCGAGGGCGACGAGCTCACGCTCTATGAGGTTCCGGCGAACGGCGCGCCCAAGCGGCTGCCGGCAGGCGCGCGCAAGCGCGGCGGCCAGCCGACCGAGCTTCGCCTTCCCGCCGAAACCGTCCTGATGCGCACGCTCGCGCTGCCGGCGGCCGGCCGCGACTATCTGGACCCGATCGTCGAGCACCGGCTCGAACGGCTGATCCCCTGGTCGCCCGACCGCGCGCTCTACGGCTACCGGGTCTCGGGCGAAACCGAATCGGGCGAGCTGTCGGTCGACCTCGCCGCGACATCGCGCGACATCGCCGACCGCTGGCTCGCCAAGGCGTCGGCGCGCGGCCTCGAGCCGACCTCGATCGGCTCCGCGTCCGAGCCTCTCGACCAGCCGCTCGAGATCGACCTCTGGCGCGGCGCGCGCGACACCGCGCAGATCCGCGCCCGGCGCACGGTGGCGTTCGCCGCCGCGATCGTGGCCGCGGTCGTCGTCCCGGCGCTCGGGCTCTCGCTCTACGCCTCCTACGCCGCCGAAACGCGCCTCGCCGACATCGAGCATCGCCAGAACAGGGCCCGGGCGACGCTCGCGGCGGCGGCCGGCGCCGGCGCCGGCTCCCACGAGGCCGCGCTCATCAAGGCCAAGCGCCCCGACGACGCGATGACGACGCTGATCGACCGGCTCGCCCGCGCCGTGCCGGCCGACACCGCGCTGCGCGACCTCGAGATCGACGAGGGCCGGATCCGCATCGCCGGCTCCTCCTCGGCCTCGCCGGGGCTGATCGCCAAGCTCGAGGCGAGCGGCCTCACCCGCGAGACCCGCTTCGCCGCCCCGGTGACGCGCGCGCCGGACGGGCGCGACCTGTTCGAGATCCTCGCCGCGCGGGTGCGGCCCGACGGCGCGCGCACCGCCGACGCCTCCGCCGCCGGGCGCGCGCCCGCGCCCTCCTCATCTCCGTTCCAGGATCCCCGCCCGTGAGCGCCGAACCGCGTCCGATCCGCCGGGTCGTCACCGGCGCGCTCGCGGTCGCGCTGCCGCTCGGCGCGCTGATCTTCGCGGCCGTGACCTTCCTGCAGGCGAGCGAGACCGAGGCGCTCGCCGACCAGCAGGAGGCGACCGTCGCGGCGCTCGAGCTGCGCGCCGCCCGCATCCGCGAGAGCGCCGGATCGGGGCTCGACGCCTCCTCGATCTATCTGCCGGGCGACGGCGTCGAGATCGCGCGCGCCGAGCTGCAGAAGCTCCTGACCGACGCCGTCGGCGAGGCCTCGGGCCGCCTGATCGAGACGCAGGAGCCCGGCTCCGTGCGCGACGCCGACGCGCCCGACGACGGGCGGGTGGAGCTGCGCGTGACCTTCGACGTGACCAATGACGGCCTGCTCGAGATGCTCTACGGCCTCGAGACCCGCCTGCCGCTGCTCACCATCGAGCGGCTGGAGGCCCGGCGGCTCGACGCCGAGGCTGACGCCGCCGACGAGGACCCGACGCTTCGGGTCAGTCTGGTCGCGCGCGGCCACAGGAAGCTTCCCTCATGAGGCGCGCCCCTCTCCTTCTCGTCCTTGCGGGCGCCGGCGCGATGCTCGCCGTCGCCGCCGCCGCGCAGAATTCCGACGGGCCGGAGGGCGTCGAGCCGCAGGAGCCGCCCGCCGCGGCCGACGGCCGGGAGCCGCGCGCGGCCGAGGCGCCCTCGCGGGAGCGCGCCGAAGAGGCCGACGAACCCGCCGCCGCGCGGGACGAGGCCGGGACGGAAGCGCCGGCTTCCGCGCCGTCGCCCGACATCGCCGCGCTCAATCCGCTCGCCGGCCTCGACAAGGGCTCTCTCGCGGGCTTTCGGGACGCGCCGCTGTTCACGCCCTCGCGGCGCCGTCCCGCGCCGCCGCCCGCGGTCGCCGAAGCCCCTCCCCCGCCGCCTCCTCCGCCCCCGCCCGAGCGCGCGCCCGCGGCGGCGCCGGAGCTGAAGCTTGCGGGCGTCGTCGAGGGTCCCGAGGGCGCGGTCGCGATCGTGGAGAACGGCGGCGAGATCGAGCGGCTGCGGCTCGGCGACCAGGTCGACGGCTGGCTCGTCACCGGCATCGAGGGTTTTACGCTGAAGGTCACGCTCGACGACCGCGAGCACGAGTACCGCATGTTCCAGCGCGCCGAAGGCAAGCCGGCGGCGGCGAGCGGCGACGAGGACGACTCCTCGTCGGGCGACGATTCCGACGAGGACAATTAGGGCTGGGGACATCCGGTCAGCGCAGCCGTCATGCCCGGCGGCGGCCGGGCGTCCACGACTTTCTAGGGGACGTCGAACTCTACGCCAACGTCGTGGATACCCGCGACGACGCGGGCATGACGCCGCCGCGTTCCTCAGCGGCGCAGCAGCGCCTCGATCGACTTGAGCTCCGCGACGTTCGCCTTCAGCCGCTGCGCGAGCCGGGCGTGAAGGTTGCGGGCGAGGTCGGGATATTCGTCGAACAGCCGCGCGAACAGGCCGCGGGCGATTCGCAGCACCTCGGTCGGCTCGACGGCGACGGCAGTCGCCGGACGGGAGACGTCGGCGATGAGCGCAAGCTCGCCCACGAGCGTCGAGCGGCCGACCGTGATCTCGCCGCCCGGACGCACGAGCCTCAGCGAGCCTGACGCGACCACATAGCCGCAGTCGGCCCGCTCGCCCTCGCGAAACAGCTCGTCGCCCTCGGCGAGCCGCACCCGGTCCGCCGAAAACGCGATGAGCCGCTGCGCGTCCCGGCCGAGCTGGTCGAGCAGCGGCGTCTCGCTCAACGTCCTGATGTCGTCCTCGAGCGCCACGCGCCCCCGCTACGCAACTGGATAAGTCGTCCCCTATGGAACGAGCTTATATCCTCCGGCCTCCGTGACCAGCAGCCGCGCGTTGGACGGATCCGCCTCGATCTTCTGGCGAAGACGATAGACGTGGGTCTCGAGCGTATGCGTGGTCACGCCCGAATTGTAACCCCAGACTTCCTGAAGAAGAGTTTCTCTCCCCACCACCGACGATCCGGCCCGATAGAGGAAGCGCAGGATCGCGGTCTCCTTCTCGGTCAGGCGGATCTTGGCGTTCTTGTCGGTGACGAGCACCTTGCCGCCCGGCTTGAACGTGTACGGCCCGATCGTGAAGATCGCGTCCTCGCTCGCCTCGTGGCTGCGAAGCTGGGCGCGGATGCGTGCGAGAAGGACCGCGAATCGCACGGGCTTGGCCACGTAGTCGTTCGCGCCGGCCTCGAGGCCGAGAATCGTGTCGGCGTCCGAATCCTGCCCCGTGAGCATGATGACCGGTCCGCGATAGCCGTCGCGGCGCATCACCTTCACGGCCTCGCGGCCGTCCATGTCGGGAAGTCCGACGTCCATGATGATCAGGTCGACATGCTCGCCGCGGACGTGAGCGATGGCGGGCTGGGCCGACCCCGCCTGGGCGGGCTCGAATTCTTCGTGGAGGTCGAGCTGCTCGACGAGTTCGGTACGGAGGTCGGCGTCGTCTTCGACGACAAGGATCTTGCGCTTGGTGGCCATTCAACGTCTCTTGGAAGCCGGCCCAGTGCAGCCGGCAGTCGTGAACTAGACAGGCGCCGCCCGTTCGGCAAGGCGCGTTTCGGGACGCGTTTCATGCCCAAAACGCCCTTCAGGCGAACTTTCGTCCGCAAAAAGCGCATCGAAAGGGTCATCGTCCGGCCCCGCGCCGGCGACCGCGCGCGCGGTCGCCTGGAGGCCGGCGGCATGGCGTTCCCTTGCGCGCTCGGGCCCGCCGGAACGGTCACGACGAAGCGCGAGGGGGATGGCGGAACGCCGCGCGGCCGCCTCGCCTTGCGCCGCCTCTTCCGCCGCGCAGACCGCGGCCCGCGGCCGCCCTCGGGCCTCGACACGCGAACCATCCGGACCACCGACGGCTGGTGCGACGCGCCCGGTCACCGCCGGTACAATCGATTGATTACATTGCCGTTTTCCGCATCGCACGAGACCCTGTGGCGCGACGACGGGCTCTACGACCTCGTGGTCGAGCTCGGCTGGAACGACCGCCCCGCCACGCCCGGCCGAGGCTCTGCCATCTTCCTCCACGCCGCCCGCCCCGGCTTCTCGCCGACCGCAGGCTGCGTGGCGGTGGAGCCGCGCTTCCTCCGCCGCCTCGTCGCCCGCCTCGCCAGGGGCGCCTGGCTCGACGTGGAGCCGCGTCCGCGCAAGTCGAAGAGGGGACGTTAACCCTCGGGCGTCGTCACGCTCCATCTGACGAAGATGTCAGAACCTGCGACCGCTCGCGAACTTGTGCGCTACGGGCCCCATCCCATATCGTTCTCAACCAATGGAACGCCGTGATCCGGCGGACCTGACGGTAACCTGTTCCGAAGGGACGACGATCAATGTCGGACTACAATCGCAACGCTCTCGGCCGAACCTACGGCCAGACGTCGGCGCCGAGCATGGAGATCGACCAGGGCCTCCGGTCGTACATGCTGAGCGTCTACAATTACATGTCGATCGGCCTGGCCATCACCGGCCTCGCGGCGATCGGCGCGTTCATGCTCGCCGTGTCGTCCGAGCCGACCGGCGCGGTGGCGCGCGGTATGAACCTCACGCCGTTCGGCGTGATGCTCTACACGAGCCCGCTGAAGTGGGTGGTGCTGCTCGCCCCGCTCGCCATGGTGTTCTTCCTCTCCGCGCGCCTCCACAAGATGAGCGCGGCGGGCGGCCAGATCGCCTTCTACGTCTTCGCCGGCCTGATGGGCCTGTCGCTGTCGTCGATCTTCCTGGTCTACACCGGGGCGTCGATCGGGCGAGTGTTCTTCATCACCGCGGCGGCGTTCGGCGCGCTCAGCCTCTGGGGCTACACGACCAAGAAAGACCTGACGGGCATGGGCTCGTTCCTGGTGATGGGCCTGTTCGGCATCGTCATCGCGAGCCTGGTGAACCTGTTCTTCCAGTCCTCGATGGTCCAGTTCGTCGTGTCGGTGCTCGGCGTGGTCATCTTCTCGGGCCTGACCGCCTATGACACGCAGCGCATTAAGGAAATGTACTACGAGATGGACGACGACGGCACGATGAGCCGCAAGGCCATCCTCGGCGCGCTGTCGCTCTACCTCAACTTCATCAACCTGTTCACCGCGCTGCTGTCGCTGTTCGGCAACCGCGAGTGATCAGGGACCGCTCCGGCCCTCGGGTTGGAGACGCCTGAACCGAGGCCCCGGCGGAAACGCCGGGGCCTTTTGTTTTGGCGGAACGCCCGACGTCGGCCGCCCCTTCCCCCGCTGCGGAGGAGGGAACTTTGCGCGTCGCGCCTCGAACACGCTGCGCCGCGCTCCATTTAGCCCCGCCGAGTTTCAGGGAGCGCCGCCATGGCCAAGATGATCCATTCGATGATCCGCGTGACCGACGAGGCGCGCTCGCTCGCCTTCTACGAGACGGCGTTCGGCCTGAAGGTCGCCGACCGCTACCCGTTCGAGGGTTTCACGCTGATCTATCTCCGCAACGCCGAAACCGGCTTCGAGCTCGAGCTGACCGTCAACGCCGACCGCTCCGAGCCCTACGATCTCGGAAACGGCTACGGCCATCTGGCGCTGTCGGTCGACGACCTCGAGGCCGAGCACCAGCGCGTCACTGACGCCGGGCTGAACCCCAACCGGCTCAAAACCATGGAGCGCGACGGCAAGCCCTTCGCCCGCTTCTTCTTCATCTCCGACCCGGACGGCTATAAGATCGAGGTGCTGCAGCGCGGCGGCCGGTTCATCTGAGGGCGGCCGTCAGCCGACGAGCCGCACGGCCGCGTCGAAGGCGTCGGTCCACAGCCTGCAACAGACGATCCCGGCGACGGCCGCCGCCGGGAGGGACGCCGCGCGGGGTCGGGCGGCGAGAGCGACGAGCGCGGCGGCGAGGGCCGCGGTCGCGAGCAGGAAGAGCGCGACCAGCGCCGCGAAAGGCAGGGCCGCAAAGGCGCCGAAGACGAACAGCGCGATGACGAGCGGCGCCGTGACGAAATAGGCGAGCCGCCTTTTGCGTTTCGCCCATCGGGCCGCCGCCCGGCGGCGGCGCGCGACGGCGAGCCGCGTGGGATCGCCGACCACCTCATGCGTCGCGATCATCGCCATGACGAAGATGGCGAGCGGAACGCCGGCGCCGCTCAGCCGGACATAGGCCGCTCCCCCGAGCTCCGCCCATGGCGTCCCCTCGACAGCCACGCCGACGAAGGCGGCGAGGACCGGCGCGAGCGCGGCCACGGCCGCCATCGCGACGACCTCGCGGCTCCGGCGCGCCTTGAGCGCGGGGCCGCGGCCGCTGGCGGCGGCGACATCAGCCATGCAGGAACCAGGCGAAGCCGGCGCCGAAGGCCAGGGCGAACAGCTTGCCTCCAAGGCCGAACCCGTCCGCGAAGCTCCGCAGGATGGCGGCGTGGATCAGGACCGCGGCGGCGATGGCGACCGCCAGCACGGCGCGCCAGAACTCGATCTCGCCTCCGACCAGCGCCAGCGTCGCGAGCGGGCCCCAGATCAGCAGGTGGAGCAGCCATGGCCTCCGCTTCAACGCGACGATCGCCCGCCGCCGGAGACGTCGGCGGAAGGCGGAGAAATCAGACGCAAGCTCCATAGCCATGGCGACGGCCGCGCAGACCGCGAAGAACGCGGCGTGCTCGAGAACGAGGCGAAAGCCTGCTCCGATCCATGGTTGGCCCCAGGGCTGCCCCGAACGCCAAAGCGCCAGCGCGACGCCGAACGGAACCCCGGCGACGACGAAGGCCGCAGCCCCCGCGATCCGCCCGATCCGCGCCGGCGCCTCCGGTCGTCGCGCCGCGGCGATCGGAGAAGGCTGCAAGGTCTCCATACCGCCCCTCGGCGCTGGTGATCGGACTGTCACTATGGCCGCGCCGGGCGCCGCTTGCCAATCCATGCCCGCCCCGCCTAAGACGCGCCCGCGACATTCAAGAAGACGCGCGAGGACCCCAATGGCCACCCAGAACATCCTGCTGCTCCCCGGCGACGGCATCGGCCCGGAGGTGATGGCGGAGGTCCGTCGGGTTCTCGCCGTCATCGAGGCCCGCGGCGTGCTTTCGCTCTCGATCGACGAGGGCCTGGTCGGCGGCGCGGCCTATGACGCGCACGGCGTGGCGGTTTCGGACGGCGACGTCGAGAAGGCCAAGGCCGCCGACGCCGTGCTGCTCGGCGCGGTCGGCGGTCCGAAGTGGGACGGCGTGCCCTATGAGCACCGCCCGGAAGCCGGCCTGCTGCGCCTGCGCAAGGATCTCGAGCTCTTCGCCAATCTTCGCCCGGCGATCTGCTACCCGGCGCTCGCGGATTCCTCCGCGCTCAAGCGCGAGCTCGTCGACGGCCTCGACCTGATGATCGTGCGCGAGCTCACCGGGGGCGTCTATTTCGGCGAGCCGAAGGAGATCACCGACCTTCCGAACGGCCAGAAGCGCGCCGTCGACACCCAGGTCTACGAGACCTACGAGATCGAGCGCATCGCCAAGGTCGCGTTCGAGCTCGCGCGCGTGCGCGGCGGCCGCGTCACCTCGGCCGAGAAACGCAACGTCATGAAGTCGGGCCTTCTCTGGAACCAGGTGGTCACCGCGATCCACAAGTCGGGCGGCTACGAGGACGTCAAGCTCGACCACATGCTCGCCGACGCGCTCGGCATGCAGCTCGTTCGCGCGCCCAAGGAGTTTGACGTCATCGTCACCGACAATCTGTTCGGCGACATCCTTTCCGACGTCGCCTCGATGCTGACCGGCTCGCTCGGCATGCTGCCCTCGGCCTCGCTCGGCGCCGAGGACGAGAACGGCCGCCGCAAGTCGCTCTACGAGCCGGTGCACGGCTCGGCGCCCGACATCGCGGGCAAGGGGATCGCGAACCCGCTCGCCATGATCGCGAGCCTCGCGATGGCGCTGAAATATTCGCTCGGCAAACCCGACGTCGCCGACCTCCTCGACAAGGCGATCTCCGAGACGCTCGGCGAAGGCCTGCGCACCGGCGACATCTGGTCGGAGGGCATGACCAAGGTCGGCACGACCGAGATGGGCTCGGCGGTCGCCAAGAAGTTCGAGGCGCTGCTCGGCGCCTGAGGCTGAGGAGCGGCGTCCGACGGCGCCGCTCGTGTCCTGCGCCACCTTGCGGGTGGCCCCCTCCTCCGCCCGGGCGGAGGAGGACCACGAGATCGGAGCGGGCGGCGCCCTCTCCGATCACCGCGGCGCGAGCCCGCTTGACGGCCTGCCGCCGGGCGCCAGTTCGTCTCTCATGAGACCGCTCCTCGCCGCCGCGGCCCTCGTCGCCGCCTTCGCCGCCCCCGCCTTCGCCGCGGGGCTCGACGCCTATCTCTGGAAGTCGCGACCCGTGATCGTGTTCGCGCCGGAGCGCGACCAGCCCGAAGCCGCCGACCAGCTGAAACGGCTCGCGGCCGCGCGCGCGACGCTCGAAGACCGCGACATGCCGGTCTTCGTCGTGACCAGGCGCCAGGTCTCGCCGCTGTCCGGCGGCCGCGCGCCTGCGACGCTCAACGCGCAGGACCTCCGCAAGACTTACGGCGTCGCCGACGACGCCTTCGCCGTCGTGCTCGTCGGCAAGGACGGCGGCGAGAAGCTGCGTTCGGCGGAGCCCGTCGAGGCCGCGCGCCTCACCGACCTCGTCGACACGATGCCCATGCGCCAGGGCGAGGCGCGCTGAGCGCCGGAGCGGTCGCGATCACGAGCCGGTGACGGCGCGCCTCCGCCCAAAGGTGGCCATGCGCGTCGTCCATGCTAGCCTCTGCTGCGTAAAGCGTCGGGCGGACCGCCCGAAGGAGGCCGGGCTTTGACCGAGAGCCGCGACACCGAACATCGCCGGGACGACGCCGGAGCCCGCCCGCTGGTCGAGCGGGCGATCGCTCGGGCGCGGCTCGCGCTGATGTGGGAAGGCGCCTGGCCCTGGCTCGCCGCGGGTTCGATCGTCGTCGCCCTTTTCCTCGCGGTCTCCTGGTTCGGCCTGTGGGACGCGCTGCCGCCGTGGGGCCGCATCGTCGGCGTGGCGCTCTTCCTGTTCGCGTTGCTGACGGCGCTCGCCCCCCTCATCCGCTCGGTCGTTCCCGACCGGCGCGCCGCGCTCGGCCGCGTCGACCGCGCGACCGGCGTCGCGCACCGGCCCGCGACGAGCCTTGACGACGAGCTCGCCTCGGTCGCGGGCGAAGACCCGATGACCCGCGCGCTGTGGGCCGCGCATCGCGACCGCATGCGGCGCGAGGCCGGCCGCCTCAAGGTCGGCGCGCCCGCGCCCCGGCTCGCCGCGCGCGATCCTTACGCGCTGCGCTTCCTCGTCGGCCTCGTGCTGGTCGCGGCCTTCGCGGTCGCCGGCTCCGACCGCGGCGCGCGCGTGGCTGCGGCCTTCGATTGGACCTCGCCCGCCGCCGACGTTCCGCCCGCGCGGCTCGACGCCTGGGTGGCGCCGCCCGGTTATACGGGCCGCCCGCCCGTGTTCCTCACCGCCCGCGCGGCCGGCGCCGGCGAGCCGCGCCCCGAGGAGCGCGCCGCGGCGCTTCCCGCCGAGCCCGGCTCCGACGTCGTGTCCGTGCCGGCGAACGCCACGCTCGTGATCCGCGGTTCCGGCGGCGCGGTCGCGGTGGAGGCCAAGGGCGGGGCCGAGCCGGTCGAGACGCCGGGCCGCCCGCCCGAAGGCGTGGTCGAGCGCCGCTTCAAGCTGACGGCCGACGCCGAGGCGCGCGTGATGGCGGCCGGCGCGCCCGACCGCGTCTGGCGCTTCACGGTGATCCCCGACCGGACGCCCTCCATCGAGCTGACGCGGCCGCCGCAGATGAACGCGCGCGGCACCGCCACCCTCGCCTATGAGGTCAAGGACGACTATGGCGTCGCCGGCGCCGAGGCGCGCTTCGAGCTGAAGCCGCAGATCTTGCCGAAGACGCCCCGCTACGCCCGCGGCTACACGCCGGGCGAGGACGCGGCCGGCGCGCGCCGGCCGCTCTACGAGGCCCCCAAGGTCGCGCTCGGCCTGCCGCGCGCCCGCGCCAAGGAAGGCAAGGCCGAGACGCCGCTCGACGTCATGGAGCATCCCTTCGCCGGCGCGGACGCCGTGATGACGCTCGCGGCCCGCGACGAGGCCGGGCAGGAGGGGCTTTCGAAGCCACACGAGATCAAGCTTCCGGCGCGCGACTTCACCAAGCCGCTCGCGCGCGCGCTCGTGGAGCAGCGCCGCACTCTCGCGCTCGACGCCAACGCCAAGCCGCGCGTGCTCTCGGCGCTTCGGGCGCTCAACCTCTATCCCGAGCAGTTCACCACCGACGCCGCGGTCTATCTCGGCGTCACCACCGCCTATCGCCGGCTCGAGATCGCAAAGTCCGACGACGAGCTGCGCGCGGCGGCCGACTATCTCTGGGAGATCGCGCTCCGCATCGAGGACGGCGACCTGCCGGACGCCGAACGCGAGCTGCGCGCCGCCGAACAGAAGCTGCGCGAGGCGCTGGAGAGGGGCGCCTCCGAGGAGGAGATCAAGAAGCTCACGCAGGATCTCCGGGCCGCGCTCGAGAAGTTCATGAAGGAGATGGCCGAGCAGCAGCGCCGCGATCCGAACGCCCAGCAGCAGCAACAGGCCCAGCAGGGCCAGCGCGGCAAGGAGATCCGTCCGCAGGACCTGCGCGACATGATCGACAAGATGGAGAAGCTCGCCAAGGACGGCGCGAAGGACGCCGCCAAGCAGGCGCTCGCCGACCTCAAGAACATGCTCGACAACCTAAAGAACGCCCAGCGCAGCCAGCCGAGCCCCGAGCAGCAGGCCCAGCAGCAGCAGCTCAACAAGCTTCAGGAGATGATCCGCGAGCAGCAGAAGCTGCGTGACCAGACGTTCCAGCAGTATCGCCAGAACGACCGCCAGCAGCGCAACCAGCGCAGCCAGCAGAACCGCCGCCAGCAGCAGAACCCCGAGGGCGAGCAGGCCATGAAGGACCTCGCCCAGCAACAGCAGCGTCTGCGCGAAAAGCTCGACCAGCTGCGCAAGGAGCAGGGCCAGAGCGGCGAGCAGGAGCAGGGACAGGAAGGCCAGCAGGCCGAGCGGCAGGAGGGCGAGCAGGACGGCCGCCAGCGCCGCCCCGGCGGCGAACAGGGCGCGGGCCAGGAGGAGCAACAGGGCGAGTCCGACCAGCCGGGGCAGAACGCGCTCGGACAGGCGGGCAAGAGCATGGGCGAGGCTCAAGGGTCGCTCGGCCAGGGCCAGACCGGCGAGGCGCTCGACCAGCAGCAGAAGGCGCTCGAGCAGATGCGCAAGGGCGCGCAGGCCATGGCCGAGGCGATGCAGCAGGGCCAGGGCCAGCCCGGGCAGCAGGGCCAGGAGGGCCAGCAGGGCGCGCAGAACGGCGAGGAAGGCCGTGACGACGATCCGCTCGGCCGCCCCGTGCGGCGGCGCGAGAGCGACGGCGACACCACCAAGGTGCCCGGCGAGATCGACGCCCAGCGGGCGCGGCGCGTTCTGGAGGAGCTCCGGAAGCGTCTCGGCGAGGCCGACCGCCCGCGCGACGAGCTCGACTACATCGAGCGCCTGCTCGCGCCGTAAAGGCGCCGCGGCGCCCTTGCGGGGAGGCGAGCGGCCCGCGATCCGGGCGGCTCAGCCGGCCTTCGGCGGATCGAGCAGCGTCGCGACGAGCTCGCGCAGATCGGCGACGTCGCCTGCGATGCGTCCGTCGCCGCGGCTCGACGAGGCGTAGAAGATGCCGTCGAGCTGGAGGCTGATGGTCCGCGCCGCGCGGGCGACGTCGACCGCCCTGAACTGTCCGGCCGCGACGCCGCGGGCGATGCAGTCCTCGAGCAGCCCCTGCTCGAACGCGTAGAACTCGGCGATCAGCGCGCCGGCGCCCGTCCTGTCGTCCCTGGACGCGGAATGGTCGGACATCAGCTGCGTCATCCGCGTGACCGTCTGGGCGATCGAGAGATGCATGTCGAGCCACGACATGATCTCGGCGCGCGGATCCGCGGCGGCGGCGCGCACGGCCGCATAGCCGTCGTGGAGCTGCTCGATCGCGAAGCCCAGCGCGCGGCGGAATAGATCCTCCTTGCTCTCGAAGTAATGGTAGATCAGCGCCTGGTTGACGCCGCAGGCGGCCGCGATGTCGCGCATCGTGACGTTGGAATAATGCCGCTCGGCGAAGAGCCTCAGCGCCTCCTCGAGGATTTCCCCGGTGCGCTCGGCGGGCGCGAGACGCCGCCTGGCGCGCGCGGGCTCGCGGGGCGCCGCCCCCGCCGCTTCGCTGTCCGCCTTGCGGGCGCCTCGCGCCTTTCTCACGGGCGCCCTCCTCGAAACTGAGCGTCTTCGTCCACGTCCCGGCGCCTCAACTTTGCGCTGCGCAATTCCGCCATGCCGAGCCATATTAAACACGCGTTTAATAACGGCGTCGAGCTTTTGACCGAGGCTTCGCCGATCACGGGTTCAAGTGAAGGGACCGCCCCATGGCCGACAAGCGCTTCCACCTCGCCTGGTTCATGAACTTCACGCCGGACGAGTGGCGCGAGCCCTTCGGCCAGGGCGGCCTGCCGTGGGACGGGCGGTTCTATGTCGAGATGGCCCAGACGCTCGAGCGCGCCTGCTTCGACTACATAATGATCGAGGACAAGCTGATGGTGCCGCAGACCTTCGGCGGCTCCACCAAGGCCTCCCTCAACCACGGCATGATGGTGCCCAAGCACGATCCGGCCCCGCTCGCGGTCGCCATGGGCATGGCGACCTCGCGGCTCGGCGTGGTGGCGACCATGTCCACCATGGCCTACCCGCCCTTCATGATGGCGCGCCTTTCCTCCACCATCGACAGCCTGACGAGAGGCCGTTTCGGCTGGAACATCGTGACGAGCGCGGAAGATCTCGCGGCGCAGAACTTCGGCATGGACAAGCTGCCGCCGCGCGACCAGCGCTACGAGATGGCCGACGAGTATATGGAGGTCATGAACAAGCTGTTCGCGAGCTGGGACAGCGACGCGGTGGTCCTCGACCGGGACGCCGGCGTCTATGCCGACGACACGAAGGTCCACACGATCGATCACGTCGGCAAGTACTACAAGGTCCGCGGCCCGCTCAACACCGTTCCCTCGCCCCAGCAGCGGCCGCTCTACGTGCAGGCCGGCGCCTCGCCCAAGGGCCGCGACTTCGCGGCGACGCACGCCGACAGCATCATCTCGGTGGCGAGCGGCGTCGCCTCGATGAAGGCGTTCCGCGAGGACATCCGCGCCCGCGCCGAACAATTCGGCCGCGACCCGGACGAGATCAAGGTGCTGTTCTGCGTGACGCCGACGCTCGGCGAGACCGACGCCGAGGCGCGCGAAAAGTACCAGCGCATGCTGAACTCGCCGCACTTCATCACCGACACGCTGGCCTCGCTCTCGGCCATCACCGAGATCGACTTCGCGCAGTACGACCTCGACAAGCCGCTGCCCGAAAAACTCGTCACCAACGGCGAGTCCGGCACGCTCGACAAGTTCCAGCAGTGGGGCAGCGGCAAGACGCTGAAAGAACTGGTGGTCGACGGCGGCGGCGGGCTGGTTTCATCCGTGGAGCTCGTCGGCACGCCCGACACGGTCGCCGACCGCATGGGCGAGATCATGGAGGAGGTGGGCGGCGACGGCTTCCTGATCACGACGCCGGTGCTGCGCGTCAGCCGCCGCTTCATCGTCGAGATCGCCGATGGGCTCGTGCCTGCCCTGCAAAAACGCGGTCTTGCGCGCACCGCCTACGCTCACGAAAAACTTCGCGACAACCTCCTCGAGTTCTGACGGGCGAAAGGCGGCACGCGATGGACAAGGCAGCAGACGCCGGACCGATCTCCAAGGAGCGCTATCGCGACGCTATGGCGGCGGTCGCGGCCGCGGTGAACGTCGTCACGACCGATGGTCCGGCCGGCCGCGCGGGCTTCACCGCGACGGCTGTCTGCAGCGTGACCGACGCGCCGCCGACGCTGCTCGTCTGCGTCAAGCGCGACAGCTCGGTCGGCGAGGCGTTCCATGCGAACGGCGTCCTCTGCGTCAACACGCTGGCGCCGGAGCACGAGACCCTCTCCAACCTCTTCGGCGGGCGCACGCCCGTCGAAGAGCGGTTCGCGGCCGCCGACTGGATCATCGGTCCGAGCGGCGCGCCGGTCCTCAAGGGCGCTCTCGCCTCTTTCGACTGCAAGATCAGCAGCATCGTGGACGTCGGGACGCACGCGGTGCTGTTCTGCGAGGTGCTGGGCGTCGGGGGCGGGGAAGGCCGCGAGGGGCTGATCTATGTCGGCCGGCGCTACGACACGGTCACGGCCTTCGCGATGGCGGCCGAGTGAGCGACGGCGGAGCAAGCGGCGACGCGCCTCCCGCGCATCCGCTCGATCTGACGGCGCGGGAGATCGCGGCGGGCGTGCGGAGCCGGCGCTTCTCCGCCGTCGAGGTCATGCGGGAGTCGCTGCGCCGCGCGCGGGCGACGCAAGGATCGTTCAACGCCTTCGTGCTGATCCGGGACGAGGCCGCGATGGCGGCCGCCCGCGAGGCCGACGCGGCCGTCGAGGAGGGCCGCGCGACCGGCTTCCTCCATGGCGTGCCCTTCGCCGCCAAGGACCTGACGCCGACCGCAGGCGACCTCACCACGCTCGGCTCCTGGAGCTCGGGCGACGTCGTCCCCACCGAGAGCGCGCTCTACGTCCGCCGCCTGCAGGCGACGGGCGCGATCCTGATGGCGAAGACCACCACGCCGGAATTCGCGCATTCGAGCCTCACCTGGAGCCCGCGCTTCGGCGCGACGCGCAACCCGCGCGATCCGAGCCGCACGCCCGGCGGCTCCTCGGGCGGCTCCGCGGTCGCGGTCGCGACCGGCGTCGTGCCATTCGCGGAAGGGTCGGACATGGGCGGCTCGGTGCGCATCCCGGCTTCGTTCTGCGGGGTCGTCGGGCTGAAACCGAGTCTCGGCCGGATCCCGATGACGATCCTGCCGAGCGTGTTCGACGACATCTCGCATTTCGGGCCGCTCGCCCGCACGATCGACGACGCCGTCGCATTCCTCGAGGCGACCTCAGGGCCGAGCGACGAGGACATCGGCTCTCTGCCGCTGACCTTCGAGCCCGGCCGGACGCAGGATTCGAGCTTGGCCGGTAAGCGCTTCGCACTGTCGGTCGATCTCGGCTTCTACGCCGTCGAGCCGCAGGTCGAGGCCGCGATCCGACGCGCGGCCGAGGCCATGCGCGCCGCAGGGGCGATCGTCGAGGAGGTCGCGCTGCCCTGGACGCGCGCCGTCGTCGACGAGTGGTACGAGGTCTGGTGCGTGTTCATGTCGGCCTATTTCGGCGACCGCCTCGCGGGCTTCCGCGACCGCATGGACCCCTCGATGGTCGCCATCATGGAGCGCGGCTTCGCCAAGGACGCGACGAGCTACAAGCGCGTCGAGCTGCTGCGCACCGCGATGTGGCGCGACATGGCGAGGCTGTTCGAGAGCTACGACGCGCTGCTCTGCCCGACCTGCGCGGTCACCGCGCCGCCGGTCGAGAAGGTCGACGGCGACTATTTCGGCGAGGACGCGAGCGGGCGTCTGATCGGCCTCGACATGACCTGCCCGTTCAACTTCACGCCGCAATGCCCGGCGCTGTCGGTTCCCGTCGGCGTCGCGGCCGACGGGCTTCCGGTCGGCCTCCAGATCGTCGGCCGACGCTTTGCGGACGAGTCCGTTCTCGCCATCGGCCGGGGCGTGGAGCGGCTCGGGCTCGGCTAGACTTCCGCCGTCACCGGAAGAGGTTCGTCGAGGCGAGGTCCATCACCTCGTCGCCGCGGCCGTTGATGATGGCCTTCAGCATATAGAGGCTGAAGCCCTTGGCCTGTTCGAGCTCGATCTTCGGCGGGATCGACAGCTCCTGCCGCGCCACATGGACGTCGACGAGCGCCGGCCCGTCATGCGCGAAAGCCTGCGCAAGCGCGTCGTCGAGTTGCCCGGAGCTCGTGACCTTCAGACCGCGAATGCCGGCGCTTGTCGCGAGCGCCGCGAAGTCCGGGTTCTCCAGGGCGACATTGGTGTCGAGATAGCCCGCGGCCTTCATCTCCATCTCGACGAAGCCGAGCGAGCCGTTGTTGAAGACGACGATCTTGATCGGCAGCTTGAGCTGCTTGGCGGTGAGCAGGTCGCCCATCAGCATGGCGAAGCCGCCGTCGCCCGACATCGATATCACCTGCCGGCCCGGATAGGCCGCCTGCGCGCCGAGCGCCTGCGGCATGGCGTTGGCCATCGAGCCATGGCGGAACGAGCCGAGGATACGACGCTCTCCGTTCATCGTCAGATAGCGCGCGGCCCAGACCGAGGGCGTGCCGACGTCGACCGCGAACACCGCGTCCCTGGCCGCCAGCGCGTCGATCCGGCGCGCCACATATTGCGGGTGAAGCGGCTTGCCGTCGGCGGCGGGCTTGGCGAGATCGTCGAGGCCCTTGCGCGCGTCCGTATAGTGCTTGCGCGCGGTCTCGACGAAGCCGCGATCGCGGCCCGGCCGGATCTTCGGCATGAGCTCCGCAATCGTCGCCTTGACGTCGCCCACGATCCCAAGCGCGAGCTGCGCGCGGCGGCCGAGGGCGCCCGGCTCCCTGTCGACCTGCACGATCCTGGCCTTCGGCGGATAGAAGTTGCGGTAGGGAAAGTCGGTGCCGAGCATCAGCAGCGTGTCGCAGGACATCATCGCCTGATAGCCGGACGAAAAGCCGATCAGCCCCGTCATGCCGACGTCGAAGGGGTTGTCGTATTCGACGAACTCCTTGCCGCGGAAGGCGTGGACGATCGGCGCGCCCAGGGCGTCGGCGAGCGCCACCACCTCGTCATGCGCGCCGGCGCAACCCGCGCCGCAGAGCATCGTCACGGCGTCGGAGCCGTTCAGCAGTTCGGCGAGCGCCTCGACGTCGGCGGCGTTCGGCAGCAGCCGCGGCTCGGACAGCTTCGGCCAGTCGGACCGCGCGCCCTCCGGGGCCGCCTTCAGCGCGACGTCGCCGGGGATGACCAGCACCGCGACACCCTTGCGGCCGATCGCGGTGCGCATGGCCCGGTGCAGAATCTCGGGCATCTGCCGCGGGTCCTGCACCATCTCGCAGAAATGGCTGCATTCGCGGAAGAGCTCCGTCGGGCGGGTCTCCTGAAAATATTCGAGGCCGATTTCGCTGGACGGAATGTGGGCCGCGATCGCGAGCACGGGCACATGGTTGCGGTGGCAATCGTAGAGCCCGTTGATGAGGTGCAGGTTGCCCGGCCCGCAGCTTCCGGCGCAGACCGCAAGCTCGCCGGTCAGCGCTGCTTCCGCGCCGGCCGAAAACGCCGCCACCTCCTCGTGGCGGACATGCATCCAGGAGATCGACTTCTGCCGCCGGAGGCTGTCGTTCATCGCGTTGAGGCTGTCGCCCGTGACGCCCCAGATGCGTTCGACGCCGGCGTTGGCCAGCGTCTTGACGAGGAGATCGGCGATCGTCTGAGCCATGGGTCGCTCCGGAGAGTGCAGTTTTTGGAACGCGACGGGCCGATCCCGCCGCGATCCAGACCAAACAGGCGGCTCGCCCTGGGCGTTCCGCGCGCAGGGCAGCCATGAGCCGCCTGCGCCGGCCGCCGATCAAGCCGGCGCAGGCGCCTCGTCGCGCCTCGGCTCCTTGAGGCGGAACCAAGCGACATAGAGCGCCGGCAGGAACAGCAGCGTCAGCACCGTGCCGGCGATGATGCCGCCCATCATCGCGAAGGCCATCGGCCCCCAGAAGATCTCGCGCGCGATCGGGATCAGCGCGAGGCTCGCGGCCGAGGCGGTGAGCAGGATCGGCCGCATCCGGTGCTCCGAGGCCTCGACCACAGCGGTCCAGCCGTCGAGGCCCTCCCCGCGCAATTCCTCGATCTGCATCACGAGGATCACCGAATTGCGGATCAGGATGCCGATGAGCGCGAGCACGCCGAGGATCGCCACGAATCCGAGCGGCGCGCCGCTCGGCACGAGCGCCGCCACCACGCCGATCAATCCGAGCGGCGCCACGACGACGACGAGGAACAGGCGCGCGAAGCTTTGCAGCTGGAACATCAGGATCGTGGTCATGGTGAGCAGCATCACCGGCACGACCGCGATGATCGGCCCCTGCCCCTTGCCGCTCTCCTCGACCGCGCCGCCGGTTTCGAAGCGGTAGTCGGACGAGAGTTTCGACGTCACCGGCTCGAGCTTCGGCGCGAGTTGCTTGACCACCGTGGCGGGCTGGATGTCCCCGATCACGCTCGCCTTGAGCGTGATGGTCGGGATGCGGTGGCGCCGCCAGACGATCGGCTGTTCGGACTGGTAGGAGAGGTTCGCGATCGCCGCGAGCGGCACGGTCTGGCCGCTTCCCGTGCGGATCTGGAGGTTCTGCATCGATTCGATCGACGAGCGGTCGACGTCGCGCGCGCGCGCCACGACGTCGATGAGATAGATCGAGTCGCGCACCTGCGTGATGGCGGAGCCGCCCACGATGCCGTTGAGCGCCGTCGAAACGGATTCCGACGTCACGCCGAGCTGCGCGGCCTTATCCTGCAGCACGTCGACCTTCACCACGCGGCCGGGCTCGTTCCAGTCGTACACCACCTGGCCGAGGTTCGGATGGTCGCCCATCACGGCGGCGATCTTCTGCGCCGCGACGCGGGTGCTTTCGAGGTCGGGGCCCCCGATCCGGTACTGCACCGCGCGGCCGACCGGCGGCCCGATGTCGAGCAGGTGGACGAACACGTCCGTGCCCACGAATTCGTCCCGCCCGATCTTGTCGAGCTTGGCGCGCAGCCGTTCGCGCGCCTCGATGCTCTTGGTCACGATGACGATCTGGCCGTAATTGGGGCTCGACGGCTGGACGTCGAAGGACAGCAGGAAGCGCAGCGCGCCCTGCCCGACATAGGACGACCAATGCTCGACGTCCGGATCGCCCTCGAGATGCTTCTCGAAGCGGTCCATCTGCGCGCGCGTCTCGGTGATCGAGGCGTTCTGCGGCGCGGTCCAGTCGACGATGACCTCAACGCGTTCCGACGACGGGAAGAACTGCTGCTGCACGAAGCGCATGCCGAACACCGCGGTCGCGAACATCGCGACGGTGGCCGCGATCGTGACCCATTTCCACCGCACCGACAGGATCAGCAGCCTCTGGAACCCACGCGTGAAGAAGCCTTTCTTCTCGGCGTGCTTCTTGAGCGTCTTGGGCAGCATGGTGACGCCGAGCAGCGGCACGAACAGCACCGCCACCACCCAGGACACGATGAGCGCGACCGCGATCACCACGAACAGCGTGAAGGTGAACTCGCCGGCGCCGCCATTGTTGAAGGCGACCGGAAAGAAGCTGACGATCGTGACCACCGTCCCGGTCAGCATCGGGAAGGCGGTGTGGCTGTAGACGTAGGTCGCGGCCTTCTCGAGCTTGTCGCCGAGTTCGAGTCTGGCGATCATCATCTCGACCGCGATCATCGCGTCGTCGACCAGCAGGCCGAGCGCGATGATGAGCGCGCCGAGCGAGATGCGCTGCAGCGAGACGCCGTAGAGCTTCATCGCCAGGAACGTGATGGCGAGCACCAGCGGGATCGTCACCGCCACCACGAGGCCCGCGCGCACGCCGAGGCTGATGAAGCTGACGATGAGGACGATCACCACCGCCTCGATCAGCGCCTCGACGAAGCCCCAGACGGCGTCTGCGACGAGCTCCGGCTGGTCCGACACCTTGTGCACCCCGACGCCGATCGGCAGGTCGCCCTCGATCTGGCGCATCTTCTCGGTGAGCTGATCGCCGAAGATGGTGAGGTTCGCGCCCGGCTTCATGCCGATGGCGAGGCCGATCGCGGGCTTGCCCTGGTAGCGGAACAAGGCCTGCGGCGGATCCTGATAGCCGCGCGTGATGGTGGCGACGTCGCCCAGTCGGAAGAAGCGGTCGTTGATCCGCAGGTTGATGGCCCTGAGGCTCTCCTCCGACTGGAAGGAGCCGCTGACGCGCACGCTCACCCGCTCGCCCCTGGCCTCGATCACGCCCGAGGGCGTGATCGCGTTCTGGCCCTGCAGCGCGCTCACCACCATCTGTTGCGTGATGCCGAGCGCCGCGACCTGGCGCGTCGAGAACTCGAGATAGATCACCTCGTCCTGCGCGCCGACGAGCTCGACCTTGCCGGCGTCGCGCAGCGTCAGGATCTTCGAGCGCACGCTTTCGACGTAGTCGCGGAGCTGGCGCTGGGAGAGGCCGTCCGAGGTGAAGGCGTAGATGTTGCCGAAGACGTCGCCGAAATCGTCGTCGAAGAACGGCCCCTGCACGCCCGAGGGCAGCTCGGACCTGATGTCCGAGATGATGTTGCGGATGCGCAGCCAGTAGCCTTGGACGGATTTCCCGGGCGTGGTGTCCTTCAGATAGACGTAAAGCGTCGTGCGGCCCGGGGCGTTGATGCTCTTGACGTAGTCGAGCGCGTCGATCTCCTCGAGCTTCTTCTCGATGCGCTCGGACACCTGGGTCATGGTGTCCTCGACCGTGGCGCCGGGCCATGTCGCCTGGATCACCATGGTCTTGATCGTGAAGTCCGGGTCTTCGGCGCGGCCGAGGCTGAGATACGACATCAGTCCCGCGACCGCGAAGACCATCATGAAGTACCAGATCAGCGAGCGGTGCTTGAGCGCCCAGACCGAGAGATTGAACGGCTCGCGGCCCGTCGCTTCGCCGCCGTCGGGCGGACTGGCTCCTTCGGCGCTCACTCGCCCGCCCCCAGCTTGACGGCCTGACCCTCGGACAGGCTGTTGGCGCCTGCGATCACCACCCGCTCGCCGGCGGGCACGCCGCCGGACAACCGGACGATGCGGGCGTCCCGATGCGCGATCTCGACTCCGACGCTGCGAACCGTCTTGCCGTTCTTGTCCACGATCCAGACGCGAGGCGCTCCGTCGCGCTCGAACACGGAGGTCGTCGGAAGTTCGATCGAAGGATCGCCGGTCGGACGCTGGGGCGCGGCGAAGATCGTCGCGCCAAGTCTGAAGGCCTCCTGCGGCCGCTCGAGCGTGATCTTGATCCGCCTCAGCCGCGTGGCGGCGTCGGCCTCGGGCGCGATCTCGCGCACCTTGCCGTCCGCGACGACGGTGGGGTCGGCCTGCAGCGCGACGCGGAACGGCGCGCCCGGGGCTAGCGCCTGGGCGACGTCGTCGGGCACGTCGACCACTGCCTCGCGAATGTCGGTGCGCGCGAGCGTCATCACGCGCATGCCGGGCGACGCCATCTGGCCGACCTCGGCGTAGACCGCGGTGACGACGCCGTCGAGATCGGCCGCAAGAGTGGTGTAGCCGAGTTGCTCCTTGGCCTTTGCGAAGCGGGCCTCGGCCTGCTGCACCGAGGCGGCGGCGGCGTCGAGAGCCTGCTGCGCGGCGTCGAGATCGGCCTGGGTGTAGACGCCCTGCTTGACGAGCGTCTGCGTGCGATCCTTCTGCGCGCTGGTCTTCTCGAGCTGCGACTTCGCGGTCACGACCTCCGACTGCGCCGACCGGACTGCGAGCTGGTAGGTCAGCGGATCGTTGGTCGCGATCGTCTGCCCGACTTTGACCAGATCGCCGACGTCGACGTTGCGGCTGATGATCCGCCCCAGCACCTGGAACGCCCGGTCGGTCTGGTAGCGGGGCTCGACGACGCCCGCGAAACCGATCCTCTTGGCGTCGGCGGGCTCGGCGACCACCGACAGCACGGGGCGGACGACCGGCGGGGGCGGCGGATCTTCGCCGCAGCCCGCAAGCGGAGCCGCGCAGACGGCGGCGAAAAGGCAGGAGCGAAGCGTCACGGCTGTCCCTCCGGCTTCGGCGCCGCGCCGCCGGTCTCGAAATCGACCGTCTGGCCAGGCCTCAGAAGCTGGCCGCCGCGGGTCACGACCAGTTCGCCGGCCTTGAGCCCATCGTTCAGCACCAGCTGGCCGGTGCGGTAGCCGAGAACGTCGACCTTGCGCAGCGACGCGGTCTTGGCGTTCGGATCGACGATCCAGACGGCGGGCTTGCCGTTCTCGGCGAAGAAAGCCGTCCAGGGCAGCACGATGGTGTCGGCGGGCTTGAAGCGCCCCGCCCCCTGCACCGGCGCGCCGAGGCTCATCTCCGGCGGCGGCCTGTCGAGCGCGATCTTGACCCGCACGGTCCCGCGCGCGGCGTCGACGGTGGGCGAGACCTCGCGCACCACGCCGATCGTCTTGATCGCCGGGTTGGAGAGCAGCGTGATCTCGACCCGCTTGTCGGGCGGCGGCTTTGCGGGCAGCGCCTCGAACACGTCGAACACCGCGTCGCGCGCGCCGTCCTGCGCGACCGTGTAGACCGCCTGCGCGACCGCCACGACCTGCCCGACCTCCGCGGTGCGCGCCGTCACCACGCCGTCGGCGTCGGCGCGAAGCTCGGTGTTGGCGAGCGCGTCCTCGGCCGAACCGAGCGCCGCTCTCGCGCCGTCCAGCCCCGCCTTCGCGCCGTCGAGCGCCTGCTTGGCGCTGTCGAAGTTCGGCCGGGTGGTGAAGCCCTGACCGATCAGATCCTTCTGGCGCGAGAAGCTCGACTCGGCCTCCTTTAGCGTCGCCTCCGCCGAGGCGACCCCGGCCTTCGCCGCGCTCACGTCGGCCTCCTGCTGGGTGGTCTCGAGGCGGGCGAGGATCTGCCCCTTCGTCACATGGTCTCCCACCTCGACATTGCGCGCGGCGATGCGCCCCTCGATGCGGAAGGCGAGCTGGCTCTGGATCCGCGCCGCGATCTGTCCCGTGAGCGCGACCTCAGGCGCGAACTGCGTGAGGGCGACGGGCGTGACCTCGACCTCCGTCACGTGCTTGGGCGGCGGCGGCGGAGCCTCGCCGCAGCCCGACAGGGACGCGAGGCCGGCCGCGACAAGAAGTTTCCCAGCGACGCCGCGACGCCGTGATCGACCTCCGCTCCCTGGCAGCACCATGAGCACCCCCGGCTGTATCGAGACTGCGAACGTGGACGACGCTCTCGGAAAGACGACGACTGACTGATGCCCCCGGCTGTCGCCAAGGATGGGAAGAGAAACCCGCCGTCACAGGTTCTGGTGACGCGCCGCCAAAAGTAAACCTGTGGCCCCAACGTTATGCGGGACATAATCGAGGGCTTTGAGAGCCCGGCGCCGCCTTCTCGCGCGCGCTCGAAAGTTCCGTCGAACGCGCGGCGCCCGTCCCCAAGGCCTCAATCTTCGCGCGAGGCGGCCGCGGGTTCTTCGGCACGCCGCCTCTACGCCGGCGACCGCCATGAAGCCGCTTGGCCGGACGGCCGAGCGAGCCGCGACGAGCGTGGCCCGCTTTGCTCCGACGCGGTGTTGAAGGGCGGGCGGCTGCGCGGGCGCGGCGGATCGGATAGGATCGAGCCCGTTCGTTCAGGGCATGGACGCGCTCCCGGCGCGGAAAGCCCGCTCCCACGCGGCGACGAGATTCGTGACGCTCAGCGAGCTCCAGTACGAAGGCCTGTGGGTCACGGCGCTGCATGTCGCCATCGCGACCGCGACCTCTGTCCACGTGCTGCTGCGAAAGCGCGACGTGCGGGCGGCGATCGGCTGGATCGGGGTCGCGTGGCTCTCGCCGGTGTTCGGCGCCGCGCTCTACTTCTTCTTCGGCATCAACCGCGTCCACCGCAAGGCGCGGCGGCTGCGCGGCGTCAGCCATTCGCAGACGCGCTCGGATCCCGACGCGCGCGAGATTTCGGCGCAGGACCGTCTCGCCACGGCGGTCGGAGCCATCACCGGGCTCGAACGCGTCGACGGCGTGGTGGAGGCTGTCCTCCAGTCGGGCGACGAGGCCTATCCGGCGATGCTCGCGGCGATCTCGCAGGCCAGGACCAGCGTCGAGCTCTCGACCTTCATCTTCCGCACCGACTCCGCAGGAACGCCGTTCGTGGAGGCGCTCGCCGCAGCGCATGAGCGCGGCGTCGCGGTGCGCGTGCTGATCGACGGCATGGGCGGCGGCTATTTTCGTTCGCCCGCCTGGCGGGCGCTGCGGCGGCGCGGCGTTCCGGCCGCGCGGTTCCTGCATTCGGCCTGGCCGTGGCGCATGCCGCTGCTCGACCTCCGGCTCCACAAGAAGGCGCTGATCCTCGACCGGCGGCTCGCCTTCGTGGGCGGGCTCAACATCGCCGGCGAGAACGTGCTGGCGCGCCCGACCGACGAGCCGGTCCGCGACACCCATTTCCGAGTCAGCGGCGCGGTCGTCGACCAGATCGCCGACAGTTTCGACGAGGACTGGGCCTTCGTCACCGGAGACGACGTGCCGGAGACGCCCGCGAGGCCGTCCGCGGACGGGCCGCCCGCCCGCGCGGTGGTGTCCGGGCCGGACCAGACGGTCGACCGCCTCGTCCTGACGCTGCTCGCCGCGATCGCCTCCGCGCGCCGGACGATCCGGATCGCGACGCCCTATTTCCTGCCCGACGAGCGGCTGATCACCGCCCTTCAGGTCGCCGCGCTGCGCGGGGTGGAGGTCAGGATCGTCACGCCCGCGGTCAACAATCACCGACTCGTCGCCTGGGCCTCCGACGGGCATGTCCGGCCGCTGCTCGAGGCCGGCTGCCGGCTCTTTCGCTCCGAGCCGCCTTTCGACCACTCGAAGCTCATGACGATCGACGACGTCTGGTGCCTGATCGGCAGCGCGAACTGGGACGCGCGCAGCCTGCGCCTCAATTTCGAACTGACCGTGGAGCTCTATGACGCCGCGCTCGCGGCGCGGCTGTCCGGGCTCATCGATTCGAAATGCGCCGCGGCCGCCTCGCTCGAGGAGCTCGACGCCAAGCCGCTCGCGATCAAGCTGCGCGACGCGACCGTCCGGCTCGCGTCGCCCTACCTGTAACCGACCAAGGCAACATCCGCCCCGTGAAGGTCGCGACCTACAACATCCACAAATGCGTCGGGACGGACGGCCGCTCGCGGCCGGACCGCATCATCGCGGTGCTGAAGGAGATCGGCGCCGAGGTGGTGGCGCTGCAGGAGGCGGACCGGCGCTTCGGCCAGCGCATCGGCCTGCTCGACCTCGAGGCGCTGCGGCAGGAGACGGGCCTGCGGCTCCTCGCCCAGTCGGACGCGCCTGACGGCCATGGCTGGCACGGGAACGCGCTCCTCGTCGCGCGCGAGCCGGTGTCCTACCGGCGCACCCGCATCCGGCTTCCAGGCGTCGAGCCGCGCGGCGCGATCCTGGTCGATCTCGACCTCGGCGACGGTCCGTTCCGCATCATCGCAGCGCATTTCGGCCTGCTGCGCCGCTCGCGGGTGAGCCAGGCGGGCGCGATCGTCTCCGCCTTCGGCCGCCTGCCGCCGATGCCGACGGTCCTGCTCGGCGACCTCAACGAATGGCGCGCGCGCCGTGGCTCCTCGCTCAACGTGTTCGAGCCCCTGTTCGGCGAGCCGAAGCCGCTGGCGAGTTTTCCCTCGCGGCGGCCGATGTTCCCGCTCGACCGCATCTTCGGCTGGCCGCGCGGGCTGGTGCACGACCACGCCGTCCACGACACGCCGCTCGCGCGCAAGGCCTCGGACCACCTGCCGCTGACCGCCAAGGTGGACCTGTCGGGCCACGGGCCGGCCTTCCTTCAGTCCGTCCCCGACGCGACGACGCCGGACGCGGCGCCGACCGCCGGACCCGACGGCTCGCGGCTCCGGCGCGCCAGAAGGCTGATCTCGGTCACGAGCTTGCGGCGCAGGGCGCGCGAAAAGTCCTCATAGCCCTGCGCGACCAGCAGGAACGCGCCGGGACCGCCGATCACGTGGTCGCGGTACCATCGGTCGAGCGTCGTCGCCTCCTGGTCGGGCCGCGAGGGAAGCTCGCGCAGGCCGAAGCCCGGCTTCCTGAAGGCCCCCACCCCGACCACGTCGTTTTCTCCCGGCACCAGGATCGGGAGGCCGTTGATGGTGGCTCCAAGCGCCAGCACCGCGTCGCGCTCCTCGTGGATCTCGCGGACGTCGCCGCAATTGTCGATGCCGTCGCCCGAGACGTCGACCACGAGCGTCTCGACCGGGTTTGGCAGCGCCGGAATGAGCGTCTGCGAGACGACGCGCAGCATGCCGCCGATGCAGGTGAACTGACCGGGCTCGCGCGGGATGCGCCGGACTTCGTCGGCGAACGCCCTCGCGTCTGAAAGAGAGGCGACACGGCGCCAGCCGACCGAGACGCGCGCGCCGTCGGCCCAGGTGACGACCGAGAGCCAGACGCCCGCGCCGCCGGTCGCCGAAATCGCCGACAGCGTCACCGGATCCTCCAGCGCCTCCGCGATCCCTTCGAGCTGGAGGTTGTAGCGGGCTTCGTCCACCGAGCCGGAGACGTCGATCGAGAGAACCAGCGCGGTGGCGGGCCGCGCGTCCTCCGCCTCGCGGGCGGGCGCGCCGCCGATCGCGGCCGCGCAGATGAGCGCGACGGCGACGAGACGGTTCGCGAAGCCTTCGATGACGGCCCTGCCCTTCAGCGCGGCGCTCCCTCGCGTTCCTGGTTCGACGACGCGCGGACGATCGGCCATCGCGCGGCCGCGCGATACCGGAACAAAGGTCAATAGGCGCGCCTCGGCCTCGCCCGAAAGTGGAAGCCCGCTACCCTTCACGAAATCCGGCGCTAGACCCTCTGAGCCAAGGGGCGGAAAGCCCAAGACGCAAGAATCCAGAGGGAGCGGAACAATGATCAAGCGCATTTCGGCTGTGGCCGCCGTGGCGGCGCTCGCCGCGACGCCCGCCTTCGCGGTGACCGTCACGGAAACGACCCCCGTCACCGCCCCGCCCGACAAGGTGTGGGCGACGATCGGCGACTTCTGCGGCATCGCCCAATGGCATCCGGCGGTGGAGGGCTGCACGCTGGTCGAGGGCGGGGCGAAGCCGGTCCGCCGCCTGCAGCTGAAGGGCGGCGGCGAGATCGTCGAGGAGCTCGTCGGGCGCGACGAGGCGGCGATGACCTACACCTACGCGATCCTCGAAAGCCCGCTCCCGGTCTCAAACTACATCTCGACCATCCAGGTGAAGTCCGCCGGCGCGTCCGGAGGCTCGACCATCACCTGGACGGGCGACTTCCAGGCCAAGGGCGCGAGCGAGGCCGAGGCCAAGACCGTGATCGACGGGATCTATGTGAAAGGCCTCGCCGGCATCGTGGACGGCGCGACCAAGTAACCCTGACGAACGAAAGATCCGCGGGGGCGGCGCAGACGCGGCCCCCGCGGGACGCGCTCAGGACGAGAGAGCGGCGGCGTTGTCGCGCGCGTAGTCGGCGAGCGTGCGGGGCGCATGGCCCGACAGCGTCTCGACGTCGCCGGTGGTCGGCGCGGTGTGGCCCGCGCGGACCGGCTCGAAGATCGTCGCCAGAAAGCGCGCATAGTCCTCCGGGACGCCGCCCGAGACCAGCGCGGCCACGAAGGTCTCGTCGTCGATCGCGCGGTAGGCGACAGGACGGCCGAGCGCGCTTGAGAGGACTTCGGCCGCCGCGGCGTAGCCGAGCGCCTGCGGGCCGGTGAGCGTGAAGGCGTGGCCATCGAAGCGATCGCTCGTCAGCGCGCCGACTGCGCTGTCGGCGATGTCGCGGGCGTCGACGAAGCTGCTCGCGCCGTCGCCTGCCGGAAGCGCGATCTCACCGACCGCGACGCCCGGCTTCCAGAACGTGTGGAAATTGTCCGCGAACCAGTTGGGCCGAAGGATCACGAAAGGCCGCCCGCTCGCCTCGACGGCGCGCTCGACGCGCCGATAGGGATTGGCCTCGTCGGCGTCCGCGCCCATCACGGTCTGCAGCACGATCTTGACGCCGCGCGCCGCCGCCGCCTCGACGACGGGCAGAAGCCGGCCGGGCACGTCGGTCGTGCCGGTGGGCGCCAGCAGATACGCGCCGTCGACCACTTCCAAGGCGGGCCCGTAGGTCGCCGGGTCGCCGAAATCGAACCGCACGCCCTCCGCGCCCTCGATCGGCGCTCCCGAGCGCGACGCCGCCTTCACGGACACGCCCTTCGCCACGAGCGCCCGCACGAGAGGACGTCCGACAGTGCCGCTCGCGCCGAGAACCAGAACCTTGCTCGCCATCTTCGTCTCTTGGTATCTAATGGAAACCATGTTACGAAGCGATACATAGACGCCTCTCGCGCGGGCCGTAAGAAGGCACGCGGGAGTGCGCTGGTTTCCGGTCGGAAACCTTTCAGCGTCTTGGAGAACAGGCGATGCGCCAGCAATACGACGTCTACGCCATGCGCTGTCCGACGCGGATGGTGCTGGACCGGATCGCGGACAAATGGGCGCTGCTGCTGCTCGACCGCCTCGCAGAGGAGCCGATGCGCTTCAACCGCCTAAGACGGGACATCGAGGGCCTGTCGCAGAAGGTGCTGTCGCAGACGCTGAAGCGCTTGGAGCGGGATGGGCTCGTCTTTCGCGAAGCCTTCGCCACCGTTCCGGTCACGGTCGAATATTCGCTGACGCCGCTCGGCCGCACTCTGAACGAGACGGCCTCAGCGCTCGCCCACTGGGCGGAGCGCAACATGGACGAGATCCTCCAAGCGCAGGCGGCCTACGACCGGAAGACGAGCGGGGGGAGCTAGCCTCTCCCGAACGCCCGCCTGTGCGCGGGCCGCTCGGCGATGCGGCTGAGATAGCCGGCGAAGCGCTCGGGTCCCGGCAGCTTGCCCCAGCCGGCGAGCCAGCCGAGGAACGAGCCGATCGTGAGATCCGCGGCGGTGAAGCTCTCGCCCTGGAGCCAGGGGCCGGGCTTCAGCGCGGCCTCGACGCGCTCCAGCGCCTCGTCAAAGCTCGGCCAGCCCGTCATCACCGGCGACGGCGCGTCCTTGCGCGGAAAGAACGCGTCCATCAGCGCCGGTTCGAGCACGCTCGCCGAATAGACGATCCAGCCGAGATAGGGCCCGCGCTCGAGCGAGCCCGGCGCCGGCGCAAGGCCGGCCTCGGGAACCGCGTCCGCCACGTGGATGACGATCGCGGCGGATTCCGTGACCACGACCTCCGCGGTCCCCTCCGGACCGCGGTCGACGAGCGTCGGGATCTTGCCGTGCGGGTTGAGCGCCAGGAACTCGGGCGACTTGTGCGTCCGGGCTTCGAGGTCGTGGGAGACGAGCTCGTAGGGCGCGCCCGTCTCCTCCAGCAGCCACTTGATGCGCTGGGCGCGCGACTGCGGATGATGGTGCAGCACGAACCGGGCGGCGGCCATTGGGCTCTCCTCGCCAAAGACGGCCAGCGGTCGGGCGACCGCCGGAACCGGGGCGTCATCCCTGCCGAAGAGCCGGGATCCGGGAACACGGCCCAGAACGGCGGCGCGTCCGACGCGTGTTCCGCAGGCGTCCTTTGGCCTCAGACCTTGGGCGCGGACGCCCCGGAGGCGAGGAGATCGCGGATCTCGGCCAGCAGCTTGACGTCGGCCGGCACTTCCGCGGCCGGCGCGGGCTTGGCCTCTTCCCTTTTCTTCATCCGGTTCATCGCCTTGATCACCATGAATAGGATGAAGGCGATGATGATGAAGTTGATGGTGATGGTCAGGAAGCTGCCATAGGCGAGCACCGCGCCCTGCTTCTTGGCGTCGACGAGCGCGGGCGACGTCACGGCGGACGACAGGCCGACGAAGTAGTTCGAGAAATCCAGGCCGCCGATGACCGCGCCGACGATCGGCATGAAGATGTCGGCCACGAGGCTTTCGACGATCTTGCCGAAGGCCGCGCCGATGATGACGCCGACCGCGAGGTCGACGACGTTGCCCTTCATTGCGAATTCTTTGAACTCTTGCACCATCGACATGGCGGAACCCCCTGTAACGGCCGGCAGATGACAAAACGCCGGCTATGCCGTTAGAGGTTATCGAGCCCGGCGAGCGATTGGCAAGACGACGGCGCGCAATGACTTGGCGCGCGACAGGATTCGTCTCAGTCAATCGCCCGCGCGTCAGGCTGTGCGAGGAGACGGCTCAAGTTGCAGGGTTGGATCGTGTTGACCGTCGCGGCGGTCTATCTGGCGGCGCTGTTCGCGCTCGCCGCCTGGGTCGACCATTCGCGCCCGCGCTGGACGGAAGGGCGACTCCGGCCGCACCTCTATGCGCTCGGGCTTTCGGTCTACTGCACCGCCTGGTCGTTCTTCGGCGCGGTCGGCTTCGCGGCCTCGGCCGGCTGGAGCTTCCTCGCGCTTTCGATCGGCCCGGCGCTTGCGCTTGCGCTCTTCACCCCGGCGCTGAAGCGGATCGTCCGCCTCGCGAAAGAGCGCAACATCACCTCGATCGCCGACTTCATCGGCGCGCGTTACGGCAAGAGCGAGCGTGTGGCGGGACTGGTCGCCGTCGTCGCGATCGTGGGCGCGACCCCTTACGTGGCGCTGCAGCTCAAGGCGATCGCGACGTCGGTCGCCATCATGGCGGGCCCCAGCAGCGAGTTCGCGATCGATCCCGCGCTGGTCGCGGCCGCCGGGCTCGCGCTGTTCGCCATGCTGTTCGGCGCGCGTCAGGTCGCCGCCACCGAACGGCAGGAAGGGCTGATGCTGGCGGTCGCGGTCGAGTCCGTGGTCAAGCTCGCGGCCTTCCTGATCGTCGGCGGCTTCGTCACCTTCTGGCTGTTCGACGGCTATTCCGGGCTGATCGGCCGGGCCGCGGCGACCGCGGTCGTCTCGCCTTTCGCCACCGCGCCGTCTCCTGCGCACTGGGTCGCGCTGACGGCGCTGTCCTTCGCGGCCTTCCTGCTGCTTCCGCGCCAGTTCCACGTCGCCGTTGTCGAGAATCGCGACGAGGCCGACGTCGGACGCGCCGCCTATCTGTTTCCCGCCTATCTCGTCGCCTTCAACCTGTTCGTGCCGGCCGTCGCGCTCGCCGGCCTCGTGACCTTCGGGGGCGAACAGGGGATCTCGCCCGACTCTTACGTGCTCGCTTTGCCGCTCGAGGCCGGCGCGCGGTGGATCGCGGTCGCGGCCTTTCTCGGCGGCCTCTCAGCGGCCAGCGCCATGGTCATCGTCGAATGCGTGGCGCTCGCCGTGATGATGTCGAACGATCTCGCGATGCCCGTGATGCTGCGCCGCCGCTCGGCGCGCCGCGGGCACATGGCCGAGCGGCTGCTCCTCATCCGCCGCATCTCGATCGTGCTCGTCATGGGGGCCGCCTACGGGGTGAGCCGGATCGCGGGCGCGACCGATCTCTCCAGCCTCGGCCTGATCGCGATGGCGGCGATCGCCCAGCTCGCGCCGGTCTTCTTCGGCGGCCTCGCCTGGACGGGCGGCAACGCCCGGGGCGCGATCGCCGGGCTCTTGGTCGGGCTGGCGCTCTGGGGCTGGACGCTGGTGCTGCCTGCGCTTTCGGGCAGCGAGGGCTGGCTCGCGGGGCTGGTGGCGAACGGCCCATGGGGCGTCGCGTGGCTGCGTCCGCAGGCGATGTTCGGCGCCGATTTTTCCGACCCCCTCACCCATGGCGTCGTCACGAGCCTGCTGCTCAATGCGCTCGCCTATGTCGTTGTGTCGGGCACCCGCGGCTTGACGCCGATCGAGCGGCAGCAGGCGCTCGCCTTCTGCGGGCGCGAACCCGCCGGCGCGGGACCGCAGCCGACGGCGGCGAACTTCCGGCCCTGGCGCTCGCGCGCGACTGCGGGCGAGCTCGTCCAGACCGTCGCGCGCTATCTCGGGGCCGAACGCACCGAAACCGCGTTTCGCGGCTTCGGCATTGCGCGCGGCGCGGCGCTCGAGCCGAAGGCCGAAGTCGACCTCCAGACGCTGCGCTTCGCCGAGCACCTGCTCGCCTCGGCGATCGGCGCCGCCTCCTCCCGCCTCGTGCTCTCGATGCTGCTGACCAAGCGCAACGTCACGACGACGGACGCGCTGAAGCTGCTCGACGACGCCTCCGCCGCGATGCTGACGAGCCGCGACGTGCTCCAGAACGCGCTCGACCACGCCCGCCAGGGCGTCACCGCGATCGACGCCGACATGAAGCTCGTGTGCTGGAACCGGCAGTTCCGCGAACTGTTCGACCTGCCGGAAGAGATGATCCACTTCGGCGTCGGGCTCGACGACATCTTTCGCTTCAACGCGGCCCGCGGCGCCTACGGGCCGATCGACCCGGAACCCTTCATCGCCGACCGCATCGAGCGCTTCGTCGTGAAGCTCGAGACGCTGCGCACGCGCCTCCACCCGTCCGGCCGCGTCATCGAGATCCGCTCGGCCCGCATCCCGGAAGGCGGCGTCGTCACGACCTACACGGACATCTCCGACACGGTGGCGGCGCAGGAGGCGCTCGAGCGCGCGAACGAAACGCTGGAGCGGCGCGTGCGCGAGCGCACCCGCGAGCTCACCCGCCTCAACCAGGAGCTCGCCCGCGCCAAGACCGAGGCCGACGAGGCCAACATCTCGAAGACGCGGTTTCTGGCGGCGGCGAGCCACGACATCCTTCAGCCGCTCAACGCCGCGCGCCTTTTCGCCACCAGCATCGTGGAGCGCGCAGAGGAAGGCGCCGATCTCGGCCGGCTGGCGCGCAACGTCGATTCATCGCTCGACGCGGTCGAGGAGATCCTCTCCACGTTGCTCGACATCTCGCGGCTCGACACCGGCGCGATGCGCCCCGAGCTCTCGAGCTTCCGGCTCGACGACATCACGGGCCAGCTCGCGCGCGAATTCGCGCCGGTCGCCGAGGAGAAGGGCCTGAAGCTCGTCGTGATGCCGACGAACCTCACAGTGCGCTCCGACCGCCGGCTGCTTCGCCGCGTGCTCCAGAATCTCGTCTCGAACGCCATCAAGTATACGCCCGAGGGACGCGTGCTGGTCGGCTGCCGGCGCGCCAAGGGGCGGGTTCGCGTCGAGGTGTGGGACACCGGCCTCGGCATCGAGCCGCAGCAGCAGAAGGTCGTGTTCCGCGAATTCAAGCGGCTCGACCAGGGCATGCGGGTGGCGTCGGGCCTTGGCCTCGGACTTTCGATCGTCGAGCGCATCGCGCGCATCCTCGACCACCCGATCACCCTGCGCTCCGACCCCGGCAAGGGCTCGATCTTCGCGCTCGACGTGCCCGTCACCGCGCCGATGCCGGCCCTGAAGGTCGCCTCGGGCGCCGGCGCCCGGACGAGCCAGGCGCTCGCCGGGCTCAACGTGCTCGCCATCGACAACGAACCCGCGATCCTCGAGGGCATGACGACGCTGCTCACCGGCTGGGGCTGCACGATCATGACGGCGTCGAGCCTGAAGGAGGCCGAGGCCGTGGTGCGGGCGGCCAAGACCATCCCCGACGTGCTGCTCGCCGACTACCATCTCGACGACGCCGACGGCATGGAGGCGATCGTGGCGCTGCGCTGGAAATTCGGAAAGCCGGTGCCGGCCGTGCTCATCACCGCCGACCGTTCGCCGGAGCTGCGCGCCGAAACCGAAGAGAAGCAGGTGACGATGCTGCCGAAGCCGCTGAAGCCGGCGGCGCTGCGGGCCCTGCTCTCCCAGATGCTGGTGCGCAGGGACGCTGCGGAGTGACGGCCGGGGAGCTAACCGGACAGGTCAGCCGCGGCGCTCACGCGCCGGCGGCGCGCTCCGGCCACTGGCCGGCCTCGATCTTCGAGGCGGCGATGACCGCCTGGGTGCGGCTCTCGACGCCGAGCTTGGCGAGGATCGCCGAGACGTGGGCCTTCACCGTGGCTTCCGAGACGCCGAGCTCGTAGGCGATTTGCTTGTTGAGCAGGCCCTGGCTCAGCATCATCAGCACGCGGACCTGCTGCGGCGTCAGCGTGCCGAGGCGGGCGGCGAGCTTGGCCGAGCCGTCGTCCGGGCCGGTCAGGTCGACGTCGGGGGGCGACCAGGCGCCGCCGGCCAGAACTTCACGCACCGCGTCGCGCATCTCGTCGACGCCGAGCGTCTTCGGGATGAAGCCCGAGGCGCCGAAGTCCATGCAGCGGCGGATCGTGGTCGGGTCTTCGTTGGCCGAGACCACGACGACCGGCAGCGCAGGATACTGCGCCCGAAGATACATCAGGCCCGAGAAACCGCTGACGCCCGGCATGTTGAGGTCGAGCAGGACGAGGTCGAAGCCGCTGTCGGCCTCGAGCGCCTTGGAGGCGGCGTCGAAGGAGCCGGCCTCCGAGATGTCGGCGGCCTCGCCGGCCATCGCTTCACGCAAGGCGGCGCGAAACAGCGGATGGTCATCCGCAATGAGAACGCGATAGGCCGAAGTCGACGAGGTGCTCATGAGCGTCTCTTAGCGATTCGCGGTTGCGAAATCACTGCGATATGACGCCTCGTTCAGAATAGTTCTGAGGGCGTTGCGGAATTGGCGCGGTTCGGGCCGTTCCGAAGCCTTAAACAGCCTTCCGCCCGGAGAAATGCACCACGATCTCGCGGGCGTGCGGGCGGTCGCGGTGCTCCAGGAGATAGACCGCCTGCCAGGTGCCGAGCGCAAGCCGGCCGCCGATCACCGGAATCGAGAGCGAGACGCCGGTCAGCATCGTCTTCACATGGGCGGGCATGTCGTCCGGCCCCTCGATGCCATGGCGCCACCCGGCGTCGCGCGGCGCCAGGCGGTCGAGCGCGTCCACGAGGTCGTCGAGCACTTCGGGGCTGGCGTTCTCCTGAATGGTCAACGAGGCGGAGGTGTGCCGCACGAAGAGCGTCGCGAGGCCGTCTCCGGCCTTGCCCTCGCGCAGCGCCTGCGCGACCGCTCCGGTGACGTCGACGAGGCCCGGCCCCCGCGTGCCGACGGAAAAGCGCGCGATCGCCTGGTGGTCCGCTGGACCCGCGGAGACGAGGCTGAGGTCGGCGTCGCGCAACAGAGGGTTGGCCATGCGGGCCCATCTCGGGCGCGAAGGCCTTGCGGCGAGCCCCCGCTCGCGTGTTTTCTCGCCGCGCCCGCCCGAAACCAAGCCGGAGCCCGGACGATGAAGCCGCTCACGATCGACCCCGCCGTCTTCGCCGAAGGCGCCGCGCCCGAAGGAACGGAGGCGCTGGCCAGGAAGCTGATCGCGCAGGCGAGCCTTGCGCCCGACACCTGGGCGCTCGGCCCCGCCGAGGTGCGCGCCCGCCGCGCCAAGGGGCTGACGCCGTTCATCGTGGAGCCGAAGAGCGCGCGGGCCGAGACGATCCTCGTTCCCGGTCCCGCCGGCGAGGTTCCGGTGCGCGTGATCGCGCCCGAAGACCCGACCGCTCTCTACCTGCACTTCCACAGCGGCGGCTGGACGCTCGGAACCTGCGACCAGGACGATCCGCGGCTCGAGCGCCTCGCGACCGAACTCGGCTTCGCGTGCCTTTCGGTCGACTACCGGCTCGCGCCCGAACACCCCTACCCCGCGGGTCCCGACGATTGCGAGGCGGCCGCGCTCTGGGTCGCGCGCGAGGCGAAACAAAAATTCGGCGTCGAGACGCTGCTGATCGGCGGCGAGTCCGCCGGGGCGCATCTCACGGCCGTGACGCTCGTGCGTCTGCGCGATCGCCACGGTCTGACGCCGTTCGCCCGCGCCAACCTGACGGCCGGCAGCTTCGACATGTCGCTGACGCCGAGCGCGCGGGCCTTCGGCAACCAGAAGCTCGTGCTCGGCACGCGCGACATCCGCATGTTCGCCGCGAATTTCCTGCAGAACGGCGAAGACCTGCGCGATCCCGACGTCTCGCCGCTCTACGCAGACCTTGCGGGCCTGCCGCCCGCGATCTTCACCGTCGGCGTTCGCGACCCGCTGCTCGACGACACGCTGTTCATGGCGGCGCGCTGGGTCGCGGCGGGCAATCAGGCGGAGCTCCAGGTCTGGCCCGGCTCCGCCCATGTCTTCACCTCGCTGCCCGACCCGAACGCCGAGCCGGCCTACGCCAAGGTCATGGCGTTCCTAAGAGGCTAGGATCACGCCTTCCCGGCGATCACGCTCAGCAGGACCTTGGCCACTTCGGCCGTCACCTTGCGCCGGTACTTGCGGTGGACGAGCTGGCCGTTGTGGTAGACGTCGTGCTCGACATAGAGGACGGAGCCGTCCCAGCGCAGCACGTTGTCGGTCTCGGTGGTCTCGATGACCTTGAGCCCTTCGATCAGCCGCTCGTCTTGCCGAACGTCCCCCATGCGCGCTGTCCCCTTGTTATCGTTGTCGCCGGCGCATTTGAGACGCCGGCCCGCGATTTGTCGACCCGTCAGGCGATGGGCCCGACGTCGAGGCGCTCCATCGGAAAGCGCGCCACGTCCTTGAGCAGCTCCACGAAGGCGCGCGCGCCGTGCTCGATCGCGTCGGCGCCGGCCTCCGCCGTGCCGGAAGCCGCGTTCCCGATCGCGCCGGCGGCGTTGATGTCCTGCGCCATCCAGCCGAAGCCCGCGGGCGAGGTCGCCCGCAGATGCGCGAACTCGCGCTCCATGTCGATCGTATAGGGGCGGAAGTCGCGCGCCTCGTCCATGCGGACAAGGTCGGACCTGAGCTTGAGCATCAGCGCCGTCTCGATGCCGCCCGCATGGATGCCGTGGCGGATCTCCTCGGGCTCGAACAGCCCGGCCGGATAGCCGAAGCGCTGCCAGTGGCAGTGCACCGCCAGCATCCCCCGCCGCACGCGCAAGCTCCGCGCCACGACGTCGAGCACCGCGGTGTTGCCGCCGTGGCTGTTCATGAGGATCAGCTTGCGGACGCCCGCGCGCGCCACCGACTCGCCGATGTCGGTCCAGGCGCGGATGATGGTCTCAGGAGCGATCGACAGCGTGCCGGGAAAGGCGGCGTGCTCGGCCGAGGTTCCGACGCGCTGCATCGGCAGCACCGTGATCGGCAGGTCGTCCGGGACGAGCTCCAGCGCGCGCTCGAGATAGCCCTCGCCGATCATGGAGTCGACACCGAGCGGAAGATGCGGCCCGTGCTGCTCCACCGCCGCGACGGGGAGCACCGCGATCCACTCGCCGACCGAAGGATCGCAAAAGTCGCTGGTCGTCATCTCCGTCCAGCGGCGGCGGGGCAGGCTCATCGTCAGGCGTCCGGCGGTCGGTTTCGGTCGCGCCGGGTATGGACCAGAAACGCCGCGACCGCACGCGCCATGTCGTCGAGGGGAAGCGCGAAGCAGCTAGCGAGCCGCGCCGCCGCGGGAACGCCCGCCGCCACCTGTTCGGGCGTCAGAGGCAGATGGAGAAAGGTCGCGACGAAAGCCGGCGAAGCGCGCTCGGCGGCCTCGAGCGCGAGGTAGAGGGTCTGGTTGCAGAGATGCGCGCCGGCGTCGTCCGAGACCTCCGCCGGGAAGCCGAGAGCTCGAAGCGCCGCCGCCGCGCCTTCGAGATCCGGCCACGAGGCGGCGCGCGTCTCCCGTCCGCCGTCGCGCACCGGGCCGAGCGCGCCAAACTGTCCGCGCGCGTCGGCGACCCGAAGGTCGCGCCGGTTGCGGGCGACCCGCTCGAAGGACAACGCCTCGCGTCCGGCCGCCTGGCCGGTGAGGAGCACATGGCTCGGGCGCGTCTCGGCGATCGCCGCGGCGAGCTGGCGCTCCGCCGCCTCCGTGTCGACCTCGAGAAGCCTGAAGGCGACGGGCCCTCCGAAGGCGGCTTCCAACCTCGCCCGATCGCTCGCGAGAAGCCGGAGCAGCGCCTCCGAGCAGTTCGGTCCGCCGTCGAAACGGCCGAAGGCTGTCAGCAGAAGACGATTCACGACGCGCTCCGCCCTTGCGGACATTCGAGGGACGCCTCAGAAAGCATGCGCCGCCGCAGATCTTTGACGCGCTCGACTTCCTGTCACGAGACCAGCATATGCTTCGTCGGCCATATTGTTACGCCGCCGAGCCGGGCCAAGCCTTCGAGAAGGGCCGACCATGAAGAGCCCCTACGCCAAGACCGTGGGCTACGAGCTGCTCCACGCCGCGCGGCTGCACCGCGCCCGCAGCGCTCAACTCCTTCAGGAGCTCGGATTGTTTCCGGGCCAGGAGCAAGTGTTGACCCTGCTCGCCGCGCAGGAGAGCGGCCGGACCATGGGCGATCTCGCGGCCGAGCTTCGGGTGCGTCCGCCGACCGCCTCCAAGACGGTGGCGCGTCTCGCGGCGCAAGGCCTCGTAGAGCGCCGCGCCGTGGACGGCGACGGGCGGGTCGTGCGGGTCGAACTGACCGAAGAGGGCCGTCGCCGCGCAGAGGCCGTCGAGGGCGTCTGGGGCGCGCTCGAAAAGGAAGCCTGTGACGGCGTCGACGGCAAGGACCGCAAGAGGATCCGCAAGCTTCTGCGCAAGGTCGGCTCCAATCTCGGAGCCCAGCTCGGCGCGGCGCCCGGCGAGGACGAGCCGGACGACGAGGACTGACGCGGCCTTACGCGCGCAACAGCCGGCTCAACTGTCGCGCTCAGGCGGCGCGAGGTCGGCCGGATCCGCGCCCCAGTAATGCATCGCGATGTTCTGGTTGTTTCGGATCACGGCGCCGGCGATCCGCACGTCGCCGCCCGCGAAGGTCTGCGGATCGGCGCCGCACATGCGGGTGAAGGCGGCCTGCTGAACGACGGCGACGAAGTAGTCAGGCGGCGGAGGCCGAAGGTCGGGTCCCGCCCCGCCGAGACGGGCCTTCGCGTCCTCCGCCGCCCGTCGCATCGCCGACTCGACGGCGTCGAGCATGTCGCGCTCGATCCGCCTGAGCTCCTGGCTCCAGCGAGCCTGCTCGGGCGTCAGCACCGGGCAGACGTCGGGGGTCGTCGCGGGCCTGCGTGGATCGGCCTTGGCCGAGGCGCCTTCGCCCGAGCGCTCGTCAGCCATCGCCCCTCAGCTCCGCCAGCTTGCGGAGCTGCCTTCCGTCGGCGTCGAAGTTCTCGGGCTTCAGCCACGCCTCGAACGCGGCCCTGACGGCCGGCCAGTCGTCCTCGGTCATCGCGAACCACGAGGTGTCGCGGCTGCGGCCCTTGATCACCATATGCTTGCGGAAGATCCCTTCGAAACGGAAGCCGTAGCGCAGCGCAGCGGCCCGCGAGGGCGCGTTGAGCGCGTCGCACTTCCACTCGTAACGGCGGAAGCCGAGCGAGAAGGCGTGAGCCGCCATCAGATACATGGCCTCGGTCGCGGCCGGCGTGCGCGACAGCGCCGGCGAGAACAGGATCGAGCCGACCTCGACCGTGCGGTGCCCGAGATCGACCCGCATGAAGCCCGCGCGCCCGAGCGTCTTGCCGCTCGCCTTGTCGCGGATCGCGAGCGTGGCGACGTCGGTCGCCGCGGCGGCGGTCTTGAGCGCCGCCGCCATCGCGGCCTCGCTTTCGAACGGCCCGTCGAACAGATAGGCGAAGCGCGCCTCGCGACCCTCGCCATGGGTCGGCGCGTAGAGATCGGCCGCGTCCTTCTCCGGATCGAGCGGGCCCAGAACGACGTGCCGGCCTTCCAGCCTCACCGGCGTCGGCCGCGTCGGCGCCGGGCCCTCGACCTTGAGGCCGCGCGGCGGAACGAGATCGGGATCGGTGGGAGACGTCGTCATCATCAAAAGCCTGAAACTGGAGCCGCGTCGGTCCTGCCGCGTCCGGCGCGGCTCGTCCAACGCCTTTTCGTGAGGCAAGCCATCAGAGTTTCATCATCGGCGACCAGCCGAGCTCCGGCGCAAAGCGGGAGACCAGCTTGTCCTTGCCCTCCGCCGGGAACGCCACCCAGGCGGAGCCGTCCTTCGGGCAGCCGGCGAGAAACGCGACCCCGAAGAACTGCGTCGGGCCGCTGGCGTCTGTGCCGGCCTTCTTGATCAGGGCCTTGAGGTTCTCGCGCACATGCGCCTCGCCGAGCTCGCGGGCGCGCGCCTTGATCTTTTCGGCCAGCGCCTTGGTGCAGAAGTCCGCCTGCGGATGCACCACGATGCGGATCTGGACGTTCGAACGCCCGACCTTCGAGGCGACGATCGTCTGCTTCAGGGGCGCGGCCGCCACGGGCGCGACGGCGGCGAAAACGGCGAGGATCGCGGCGGCGCGGAGAAGGATCATGGCTTGCGTCAGATCACCAAAAAGCGGCGGGCGTGAGCCCGCGCCGGAATTTTGGCGCGCGCGTCTGGCCCGCCGGCTTGCAGGACGGCCATGAATCGGACGCGCATGACATTCGCCGCGCAAATGATAGGTGAAGCGTCCCGCGCGGTCCGACCGCGCCACGACTGTCAGCCGGGAGGCCGAAAATGCTGAAGACCGTCGCCGCCTTCGACCGGATCGGCGAGGAAAACGCCTTCGCGGTGCTCGCCCGCGCGACCAAGCTCGCCTCGGAAGGCAAGGACATCGTCAATCTCGGCATCGGCCAGCCCGACTTTCCGACCCCGCCCCACATCGTCGAGGCCGCGGTCAAGGCGCTGAAGGACGGCCATCACGGCTACACGCCCGCGACCGGCATCCTTCCGCTGCGCGAGGCGGTGTCCAAAGACCTGAACCGCCGCTTCGGCGTCGAGGTCGATCCGGACCTCGTGATGATCGTGCCGGGCGGCAAGGTCACGATGTACGCCGCCATCCTCCTCTTCGGAGAGCCGGGCGTCGACATCCTCTATCCGGACCCCGGTTTCCCGATCTATCGCTCGATGATCGAGTTCACGGGCGCCAATCCGATCCCGGTGCCGATCCGCGAGGAGAACGGCTTCGCCTTCTCGGCCGAGGAGACGCTCGCGCTCATCACCCCGAAGACTCGGCTGCTGATCATCAACTCGCCCGCCAATCCCACCGGCGGCGTGACCCCGAAGGACGAGATCGACAAGCTGGTGAAGGGTCTCGAGGCCTTTCCGGACGTCGCGATCATGTCGGACGAGATCTACGACCAGCTGACCTTCGACGGGCTCGAGCACCAGACGCTCCTGGCCTATCCGGAGATCCGCGACCGGCTGATCGTGCTGAACGGCTGGTCCAAGACCTACGCCATGACCGGCTGGCGGCTCGGCTGGTCGGTCTGGCCGAAGAAGCTCTATGACGACGTCCGCAAGCTCGGGGTCAACGCCTGGTCCTGCGTCAACGGCCCCACCCAGTGGGCCGGGATCGCGGCGCTCGAAGGCCCGCAGGACGCGGTCGCCCACATGCGCGCCGAGTTCGACAAGCGCCGCAAGCTCGTGACCGAAGGCCTCAACGCGCTGCCAGGCGTCTCCGCGATCGCGCCCAAGGGCGCGTTCTACGCCTATCCCAACGTCAAGGAGACCGGCTGGAAGGCGAAGCCGCTCGCCTCCGCGCTGCTCGACGACGCCGGCGTGGCGGTGATCGGCGGGCCGGATTTCGGCGTGCTGGGCGAAGGCTACATCCGCCTCAGCTACGCCAATTCGGCCGAGAACATCTCGAAGGCGCTCGAGCGCATGAAGACGTTTCTGGAGAAGCGTGCGGCGGCGTGAACCGCCCCTTGTCCCGGACGTGACCCGGGACCCAGAGACGGCGGCGCTTCCGATGAAGGCGCCGCCGGTTGCGATGAGTTCGGGACCGGCATCGATTCTGGATCCCAGACCAAGTCCGGGACAAGAGCGGCGGCTACTCCGCCGGCGCGCGGCCGCCCGCCATCTGCTGGAACACCCCGTCGCGGCGCACCAGCGCGTGGAACAGCGCCGCGGCGAGGTGGAGCAGGATCAGCGCGAAGAAGCAGAGCGCGAGCCCCGCATGGGCGGTCCAGAGCGCGGCGTGCAGCTCGCGGCTCGGCGATACGATGGGCGGCAGATGGACGGCCCCGAACAGCACGATCGGATAGTCGGCCGCCGACATCATAGCCCAGCCGATGATCGGCATCGCGATCATCAGCCCGTAGAATGCGAGATGCGAGAGCTTCGCCGCGAGCTTCATCGGCTCGGGCATGCCGGCGGGAAGCTCGGGCGCGCCCTGGACGAGGCGCACGGCGATCCGCAGCAGCGCCAGGATCAGGATCGCGATCCCGAGCGGCCGGTGAACCGCGATCAGCGTCTCGCGGACCTGATCGACGGTCGCCGTCATGCCGACGCCGACGAACAGCATGGCGAGGATCGCGAGCGCCATCGACCAGTGCAGCGCGCGCTGCAACGGGGAGAACTTCGCCACAGCGCCGCTCATTTCGACATCTCCGGATTCGTCGCGGGATAGGCCTTCGCCTCCGCCGTGCGCTTGTCGAAGGAGGCCTGATAGACCGCCGAGCGCGCAGCCGGGAACGGATCGTCCGAGGTCGAGATCCCGGACGGCAGAACCGTCGGGTCGAAATTGAGGTCGCGGCAGGGGCCGTCAGGCTCGTTCTGGACGGCGGAGGCCACGACCTCGCCAACCTCGACTTTCTCGCGGTCCTCGGGCCAGGCCTTGGTCGGGTCGGCCGTCGGGTCTCCAGGGCCCGCCAGCGTCACCACCATCTTCCAGCGCACGGGACCGGCCTTCACCCGGTCCGTGAGCTCGCTTTCGAGAAAGTTCGGACCGCGCTTGCCGAGTTCGTCCGGCTTGGAGGCGACCGGCTCGACGGTCGGCAGGAACGACCAGCGCACCGCGCGCGAGGCGCCGGACGCGTCCGAGAACAGGAAGGCGTTCAGCCCGTTGTAGCGATCCTGCGCGTAGCTCTCGGTCCAGGGCGCGCTTCCGGCCCAGGCCCCGAAGCCCGCAAACTCCGGATGGGCGCCCGCATAGGCCTTCAGCGCCTCCGGATCCTTGGACCCCGACGCCTTCAGCAGCTCGTAGAACGACGCCGGCGTCGAGGCCGCGAACACCGGAGCGGTGATGTTGGCCATCCGCCATTGCTGCCCGTCCGGCGTCGAGATCTGGAGGCTGAGCCCCCGCACCCTCGCGCTTGCGTCCATCGCCATCGGATTGGGCGTCGCGAGGTTGAGACGCCCGACCACTGGGTAGCGTCCTGCGGCGAGCGCTTGCGCCTTCGACAGCCGGGCTCCAGCGCCGTTGGAGACGAACTCGCCCGTGAAGCACACGCCCTTGGCGTGGTTGCGGCGATGGCCCGCCGCGGGACCGGACGGCGGCGCGAGCGCCGTTAGGAACCTGTCAGGCGTCAGCCGATCGGGCGAGAGCCAGCCGGCCGTATAGGCGAAGGCGCCGCCCGCGCCGGCGACGATCGCCCCGATGAGGACCACCGGGCCGAGGAGCGACGCCGGCTTCTTGGGATCGGGCGTTGGGGACATGGGCGGGAAACTCCCTCGCTGTGCGCGTCATTCGAGATCGCGGCGACGAGCCACGCGCGATCTAAAATGCTTCCAGCCAAGGGAGGATCAACCGGCGGGTGCGCCCGCCCGCCGTCCCGCAAACGCAAGTAACGAATTCAGAACGTCAACGTTCGGGCTTTGTCTCGCGGTCGCCCTGGTCGCGCTGGAGGCCCGGAAACTCGCCGAGATTCTCCTGAAGCTTCGCTTCTTCGACCGAGCGGCCGAACCGCTTTTCGGCCTCTTCCGCGACGGCGTCTTCGACCGGCTCGAGCCCGGCCTTCGGATTGGACTCGAAAGCCGCGAGCTCGCGGGCCTTCTCGATGTAATCGTCCATCCGGCCCTCCGGGGATCCGGCGTCTTCCCAGAGCTTCTTCGCGCGGGCCTTGAGAGCGGGGGTGACGGGGGTCTCGGACATGGGAACTCGCTTGGAACGTGGGGTTTCGTAATGAAAACCCGCGGCGACCCGGAACCGTTCCGGATCCGCTGTTTCCGCCGAGGACGGCCTAGCGGATCACGAGCCGCGCGCCCCAGCGCGAGCCGGGCTCGACGTCGAGCCGGTCGTCGGGCGGAAAGGGCGGCCGCGACGCATCGTCCGGCGGCGCGGCGATTTCGTTGAGGTCGACCAGCCGCGGCGTCCCGACGAGCGCCTCGCTCTCGTCCTTCAGCTCATAAACGAGGCCGTTGGCGAGCGTCGCGCCGAACTGCGCCGGCGTCTTGAACATGAAGATGAGGCTCGCCTCGAGCCAGCCGAGCTTGTCGGCCGCGACGGTGCGCGGGTTCGCGTAAGGATAGGGCACGTGACACAGGATCTCCTTGCCCTCCAGGCATTTGAACTCGCGCATGGAGAGGAAGAAGTCCTTGAAGCGGCCTTGGTCCATCGCGACCGCAAAGGTCGCGCCCTCGGCCGCCTTCGAGAACGTGATCGAACCGACGGCGACGGTGTCGCCGTCGCTCGTCTCCAGCGTGACGTTCTTGCGGCCGTCGAACTCGAAGGCGCGAAGCGTCGTCGGCGCGGCCGTCACGGCTGCGCAGGCTACGAGGATGGTGGCGATGCGGGACATAGCGACCTTCGCCGGACAGAAACGACGTCCGGCGAAGGTCCGCGAGCGGCGCGGAGCGCGCCATTCGCTTTAGGTGCATGAGCCGAAAGGGCGTCAGCCGGCCTCGACGCCGGAGGCCTTGGCCTGCGCGGCCATCTGCTCGAGATGGGCGACGAGCGGCGCGCCGAGGCCGAGCTTCTGGGCGAGGGTCTCGAGGAAACGCTTCTCGCCGTCGGTGTCGGGATCGATCGTGAGGCGGGCGGCGAGCCACACCTCGGAGGCGAGTTCCGGACCACGAGCTTCGGCGGCGATCTCGTCGAGATCGTCAGGCCGACCGAGATGATCGATCAGGAAGGTCTGCTCGTCGCCGTCGGCGCCCGCGGCCTTGAGGGCGTCGCGGATCTTGGCGATCTCGTCGCCGTCGATGCGCCCGTCGGAGCGCGCCGCGGCGATCATCGCCCGCACCAGCAGCAGGCCGAGCTTCTGCTCCTCGTCCGAGCCGTTCGGAACGAAAGCCGTCTCTTGCGGCGGAGGCGCGATCTGGACCGGAGCAGCGGGCGGCGGCGCGGACGGCGCCTGCGCCGGCGGCTGCTGGTTCTTGTCCTGGTAGTTCTGCCAGGCCTTGTAGGCGAGGCCCCCGAGGATCGCGAGACCGCCGAGCTTCACGGCCGACCCGCTCATCGGGATCTTCTTCTTGCCGCCGCCGAGCAGAACGGAGGCCAGCGTCCCCGCGATCGCGCCGCCCGCGACGCCGCCGAGCGGCCCCTTCGCGAAACCTTCGATCTGGCTGCGCAGGTCTCCGCCGCCGGAGCTTTGTTGCGGGGCCGGAGGCCGCCCCTGCTGATCGACAGGAGCGGGCGTCGAACCCGGCCCGCCCATGCGCGACAGCGCGCCGCCGATCGCCTCGCTAAGACCGCCGCCGGGCTTTCCCGATGCGGAGCCTGCCCCCGAACCGAGGAATTGGTCGAGGAGCTTCTTGGCGTCGAGCATGGGCGGGAGCCTCCGTTGAAGTCGCAGATCAGGTCGCGACGGACGTAAGCTTCCCAACCCTGCGGGACAAGAGCGCCGCCGGCTCGAACGTGCGGCGCGCCCTCAGCGCGCCTTGAGCGCGGCCGCCTCCTTGGCGAGCGACTGGATCTTCCCCCAGTCGCCGGCGTCGATCGCGTCCTGCGGCGCGACCCAGGAGCCGCCGCAGCAGGCGACGTTGCGCAGCTTCAGGTAGTCCTGGACGTTCGACATGTCGATGCCGCCGGTCGGCACGAAGTGAAGCTCCGGCAGCGGGGCGACGAGCGACTTCAGGAACGCCGGACCGCCCGCGGGGCCGGCCGGGAAGAACTTCGCGAAGGTGGCCCCGCGCTCGGAGAGCTGCATCGCCTCCGACACCGTCGACACGCCGGGCAGCCACGGCACCGGCGCTTCGCTGGCCGCGCCGAGAAGCCGAGAGCTCGAACCCGGGCTGACGAGGAAGGACGCGCCGGACTCGATCGCCTGCTGCACGTGCTCGGGCTCGAGGATCGTGCCGGCGCCGACCGTGACGCCCTCCACCTCGTCGACGATGGCCTTCAGCGCCTCGAGCGCCTTCGGCGTGCGCATGGTGACCTCAAGAACGGTGAGGCCGCCGTCGCGCAGGGCCTTGGCGGTCTCAAGCCCCGACTTGGCGTCGGAGAAGGTGAGGACCGGGATCACCGGGGTCTGGGACAGGATCGCGGCGAGGCGTTCGGTCTTGGCGAGCGTGAATGACATTGGGGGCTCCCTCGCGGACGCAAAATATATGGCGCACGTCCATCGCCCCCTGCGCCCTGAAGGTCAAGCCGTTGGAGTTCCAAGACGCCGGCGACGGCGGAGCCCTGCCCGGCCGTCCTCTGGCGCGCGCCGCTATCGACCTGATCTCTCTGCTCTTTTTGTGCGCCGCAACGAAGCCCTGTTCCGACTGCGGAGCGGCTTTGCGTCAGCGCATCGACGCCGATCGCGAACGAAGACTAGCGAACCTGCGGACCACCGAGGCATCCGCCGGCGTCGGTCTTGCCGATCGATCCGTCCGGGCAGCGGATGGTGCGGCCGCCGTCCTCCGGGTATTTGCGCTCGGCGCTGATCGCGCTTCCAGCCGCGCGGCCGCCCGCCGCGCCGGCCGCGCCGCCCGAGGCCTGCGTTCCCTGCGGGGTCGTGGCGGAGTAAGACGGCGAGGACAGTGAGCCGCCGGAGGCCCCCGACGAGCCGCCGGCGCTCGATGCGCCGCTTGAGCTTCCCAAACCTCCCGAGGAGGAGCCTCCGCTCTGCGCCAGCGCGGGGGCGCCGGCGACAGCGAGCGAGGCGGACAGGAGAGCCGATGTGAGCAGGATGCGGACGGTCGACATGACGGCAGCCTTTCATGCGAACTGCGCGCCGCCGCGATCGGAACGACGCGCCTACCGGCCGAACCCGCGGAGGCCCGCTTCGTTCCGCGCGCGGAGACCTTCGGCATGCTGATCGGCGTCGACATCGGCGGCACGAAAATCGAAGCCGCGGCGCTCGACGACGACGGCGCGACGCTGGGGCGGAAGCGCGTCTCGACCCCGAGAGGCGATTACGACGGCGCTTTGGGCGTCATCCGGGATATCGTGGCGGATATGGAGGCGAGGTTTGGGCAGGCCGCCGGCGTCGGGATAGGGACGCCAGGCTCGCTGTCACCCAGAACCGGTCTCGTGCGAAACGCCAACTCCACCTGGTTCAACGGACGGCGGCTTCAGGGCGATCTCGAGTTCGTTCTCCGGAGGCCCGTCCGCATCGAGAACGACGCCAACTGCCTCGCCGTCTCCGAGGCGACCGACGGAGCCGCCGCCGGGGCGCAGGTGGCGTTCGCCGTGATCCTCGGCACCGGATGCGGCGCGGGGATCGCGATCGACGGCCGCGCTTTCGCCGGCCGCAACGGCGTCGCCGGCGAGTTCGGCCACAACGCCCTGCCCTGGCCGCATGGCCCCGACGAGATGCCCGGCCCGCGCTGCTGGTGCGGCAAGGATGGCTGCGTCGAGACCTATCTCTCCGGCTCGGGCTTTTCCGCGCGCCATGCCGAAGCCGAGGCGAGGCGGCTTTCCGCGCCTGAGATCGTTGCGGCGGCCCGTCAGGGCGAGGAGACGGCGCGCAGGTCTCTCGATCGCTATCGCGATCGTCTGGCGCGCGCGTTGGCCGCCGTGGTCAATCTGCTCGATCCGGACGTCATCGTGCTGGGCGGCGGCATGTCGAACGTCGACGAGATCTATGTAGACCTGCAGCAGCTGATGGCGCCGCATGTCTTTTCCGACGGTTTCGACACCCCGGTCCTGAAGGCCGCGCACGGCGACTCGTCGGGGGTCCGAGGGGCCGCATGGCTGTGGAGACCGTAGGGCCGTTGGGCTCGGGCTCGGGCCCGACATGAAAAAGGCCCGCTCGTGGCGCGGGCCTTCAGTTCGGTTTGTCCTAGCCGATCAGCGCCGCCGCGTGCGGCGCGGAGACGCCGTCTCCAGCATCATGCCCCAATAGGCCATCGAGGTGATCCAGAAAGCGAAAGGGGTTCCGGAAAGGGGGTGCATGTCACGTCTCCCATGCGACTTGGCCGGGCGAGGCGAGCGATGCAGGACTTGCTCACCGATACTTCGAAACGTCGCGCCCGGCGTTTCGGTTGATCTCTAAACCGCCGATGGAGATCTTCGGTTCCTCGGATTAGACCAAGGGATGACGGCTTCGTGACGGTGCGAGCTGCGCCTCGTCGGCCTGAAGCGCGAGGCGCGTCGGACCGACCGTGCGACTGGAGCTGTGTCGCGACGGCAGCGTGGCCTGTCGAGTGTTTGTCTCGTCGGGCGTTTTGCGTGTTTTGTTTTTTGAGGTTTGGT
>NZ_JBHRXS010000004.1:384477-823878 GCF_042648545.1 Chenggangzhangella methanolivorans | reverse complement strand
ACCAATCGTTCCGATGTTGCAGTGCGGCTTCGTCCGCGAAAACTTTTCCTTGGCCATCGACTGAGTTCCTGCGTCGCGATCTCTGTTCGGCTTTAAAGCGCCGCTCCTCTAGGCGGGTTCTGGCCGGGAGACAAGCCCGAAAGCGCCGCGGCCTGTTTCGGGAACCTCTCCTTAAGCGAAAAGACGCCACCATCGCGGACCCGGAACGCCCTCTGTCGCCGCCTCATGACCGCCACTTCCGCGCCCGCCCCGGACGACCGCGCGCTCGCGATCCGAGCCGCGTTCGCCTTTTTCGCGCTCTATGCGGTTTTCTTTTCGACAGGGCCGCTCTTCGGACAATGGCTGCTCGACGCGGAAGGACGGCCGCTGCAGGCCGACTTCGTAAACGTCTGGGCCGCCGGACGGATGGCGATCGAGGGCCGGGCCGCGGACGTCTACGACTGGGCGGCGCACCGCGCCTATGAGGTTCTCGCCGTCGGCCACGACTTCGAGGGCTATTTCGGCTGGCACTACCCTCCGATGTTCCTGCTGGTGGCCGCGCCGCTGTCGCTGCTGCCCTACGTCGCCTCGCAGCTCGTCTGGACGGCCGTGACGCTGCCGATCTACGCGGCCGCGATCCGCCTGATCTGCAGGCGCTGGGACGCCGTGCTGATCGCCCTCGCCTTCCCCGCCGTCGCGATGAACGTCGCCTTCGGCCAGAACGGATTTTTGACCGCAGGGCTTCTGGGCGCAGGCCTGGCGCTGCTCGACCGGCGGCCGGTCGCCGCAGGGATCCTGATCGGGCTTCTCACCTACAAGCCGCAGTTCGGAGCGCTGATCCCGATCGCGCTGCTCGCCTGTGGACACTGGCGCGCCATCGCCTCCGCCGCCGCCACCGCGCTCGCCGCGGCGGGCGCCGCGACGCTCGCGTTCGGGGCCGAGGTCTGGCCGGCCTTCCTCGCCTCGACAAAGCTCACCAACCACGCCGTTCTGGAGATGGGCTGGGCGAACTTCGCCGAGCTCGTCAGCCCGTTCGGCGTCTCCCGCTGGCTCGGCCTCGGCTATTGGTCAGCCTGGATGGTGCAAGGCGCCGTCATGGCGACACTCGCGGCGCTCGTCTGGTCGGCCTGGCGGCGGCCGGGCGCCGACGGCCCCAAGCGCGCCTTGCTCGCGGCGGGCTGCGTGGCGGCCTCGCCCTACGCCTATGTCTACGACCTGACGACGCTCGGCGTCGCGCTGGCGTTTCTCCTGAAGGACGGCTGCGCCCCCGCCGAGCGGCGCGCGGTCGCGCTCGTGTGCCTGCTGATCATCGCGGAGCCGCTTTCGGGAACGCCCCTCAGCGTCCTCGCCGCGCCGATCGTCGCCGCGCTGGCGATCAGGAGGATCTGGCCGGGCCTGGCGCGCTGGCACGCGGTGGCGGCGGCCTGAACGGCCAGTCGCCGCAATCAGATCTGTCACGCGCCCACTCCGAGCGGTCGCCCCTCGGGAGCGAGACCGGAGTCAGCCTCCCCCCTCTCCCGCGACGCCGGCTGCGACGTTTCGCTCGACATCCGCCGCCGCGATACGGGCGGCCAGCCCTTCTTCGCGCGGCGCGGTCGAACGCGCCGCTTTACGAGGCGACGACCGGGACCGGCGGTCGGGTTCTCAGCGTTCTCCTGAGAGCCGCAGGGCTCACGCCGACTTCGGCGGAGAAGACCCGAGTCAGATGGCTCTGGTCCGAGAAGCCGCACTGGGCCGCAATGTCGGCGATGGTCGCGTCCGAGTTCAGGAGCGCGGCCTGGGCCGCCTTGATGCGAAGCAGGCGCGACCAGCGATACGGAGTTTCGCCGACCGACATGCGAAACGCTCGGATGAAGTGCCCCCGGGAGAGGCCGCACAGCGTCGCGACCTCCGCGACGGAGCGTTTGGGCGCTCCGCTGACGCCCAGCTCTTGGAAGGCGATCCGGCGTTGCTCGGGGGTGAGCCCGCCGCGACGCCGGAAGTCGCACGAGGTCGGCCGCCGCGTCATGACGCGACGGCTTCGGCGGAACGCGTGGCCAAGCGTTCGTACCAGTCGGCCGCCAGTTCGACGTCGACCTTTGTGAGGCCGTGTCCGGTCGGCAGGATGCGGTGCTCGACCTGGCCGCCGGCCTCGCCAAGCACCTTCGCGAGCTGCGAGGCGTTCGTCGCGGGGACGATCGGGTCCCGATCGCCGGAGACCAGCAAGGCCGGCGTCGGGACGCTTCCCCCAACGGGGCCGTCGAGCGGGACCATGCCTCGAAGCAGGATCGCGCCGGAGAGCGCGCCGGGATGCAGCAGGCGGACGGCGGCCGCGATGTTCGCGCCGTTGGAGAAGCCGAGCGCGACCGGAGCGCCGATTCCATAGGAGGCCCTCGCCTCCCCGACGAAGCGGGCGAGGTCGCCCGCCCGGCGGCGGACGTCGTCCTCGTCGAACACGCCCTCGGCGAGCCGCCGGAAGAAGCGCGGCATGCCGTTTTCGAGAACCTGGCCGCGAGGAGACAACAGCGCCGCGCCGGGCGCGACCGCGGCCCCGAGGCCGATCAGGTCGGTCTCGTCGCCGCCCGTGCCGTGAAGGAGAAGCACGGGGGGCAGGCCCGCGACGGTCGCAGGGCGAAACACATGGACGAACGAAAGCTCACGCGCGCTCATGGCGACGCTCCATCGTGTCTTGAGTGAGAGGAAGGAAGGCTCCGCGCCCCAGATGAGCGCGGAGCTTCAAGTCAGGCGAGTTCGGGCAGCCGCTCTTCGATCCGCGGGCGCAGGGCCTCGAGGAACGGGGGCAGCTTCAGAGCCTCGCCCAGATGCTCCGCGGGCTCGTCGAAGGCGAAGCCGGGCTCGTCGGTGGCGATCTCGAACAGCACCCCGCCGGGCTCGCGGAAGTAGACGGACCGGAAGTAGTTGCGGTCCTTCTGCTCCGTGACGGCGAGGCCATGCTCGCTGACGAGCTTGCGCGCCATCGCGGCTTGCGCGGCGTCGTCGGCCGCGCGGAAAGCGATGTGGTGCACGCTGCCGCCGCCGGGACGACCGCCGAGGAAGCCGCCGACCTCGCGGAGGTCGACGAAGCGGCCGTACCCCTCGCCGCCAGCGTCGTAGCGGACGACGTTGTCCTCGCGCGCCACCTCGCGGTGACCAAACACGTTGGTCAGAACCGCGGCGGTCGCCTCCGCCTTGTCGAGCAGGAGCGTGACGCCGTGGAAGCCGCGGATAGCGTGCTCGGCCGGGACCGAGCCGCCCTCCCAGGCCTCTTCAGCCTCGACGCCGTCCACGCCGACGAGCGCGAGCGAGAGCCCGTCCGGATCCTTGAACGCCAGCACCGTCTCGCCGAAGCGGATGACCGGGTTGTCGTGGGGGACCGCGGCTTCGACGAAGCGCTGCGTCCACCAGCCGATCGAGCCGCGGGGCACGCGGAACGAGGTCTGCGAGGTCTCGCCGACGCCGATCCGGCCGGGGGCGACATGGTCCCACGGGAAGAAGGTCAGCACGGATCCCGGGCGGCCCGCGGCGTCGCCGTAGTAGAGATGGTAGGTGCCGGGATCGTCGAAGTTCACGGTCTTCTTGACCAGGCGGAGCCCGAGAACCCCGGTGTAGAAGCCGACGTTCCGGCGGGCCGGTCCGCTGATCGCGGTGACGTGGTGAAGGGCTGCGCCGCTCATGGCGAGAACTCCGTTCGTTGGGGCGTCGCTCTGGGGACGCCGATTTCGCTTGAACGAAAGTACGCGCTGAGCTGAGATATTAAACGGAAACAATCGAAAATCACTGTTTCGGAAATTGACCAATGGCGACGCTTCCCGACTTCGAGGCCTGGGCGATCTTCGCCCGCGTCGCGGCCCGTGGTTCGTTCGGCCGGGCGGCCGAGGACCTCAACCTCTCCAAGGCCACGGTCTCTAAGGCCGTCGCCAGGCTGGAGGCGCGCATCGGGACGCCGCTGTTCCACCGCACCACGCGGCGGCTTTCGCTGACCGAGGCCGGGCGAGCCGCTGTGCCGAACGCCGAGCGAATCCTTGGCGCGGGCGAGGAGGCGGAGACGCAAGCGCTCGCCCAGTCCGCCTCGCCGCGGGGCGTCGTGCGGCTCGCGACCCCGATGTCGTTCGGCCTCGCCCATGTCGCGCCGCTGCTGCCGGAGTTCTTCGCCGCCTATCCGGACGTGGCCGTCGACATGGAGCTCAGCGACCACACCGTCGACCTCATCGATGGCGGCTTCGACCTTGCGCTGCGGATCGCGAGCTTGTCGGACTCGCGTCTCAAGGTGCGGAGGCTCTGTCGGGTGAAGCGCGTTCTGGTCGGAACGCCTGGCTACTTCGAGCGGGCCGGCCGACCGTCTCATCCGCGCGACCTCGCGGGCCACGCATGCCTCGGCTACTCCTACCTGGCCTCGCGCGACCGCTGGCGGTTCCTGCGCGAGGACGGCGAGGAGGCCACCGCCACGCCGTCCGGACCCATGCGCGCCAACAACGCCGACGCGCTGACGCCGAGCCTGATGGCGGGGCTCGGCCTCGCGGTGCAGCCCGAGTTTATCGTCTGGCAGGACATTGCGGCGGGGCGGCTGGAGGCGGTGATGTGCGACTGGAGCCCGCCGCCGATCGCGCTCAACGTGGTGACCCCGCCCGGGTCGCTGCGCCCGCCACGGGTGACGGCGCTGATCGAGTTCCTCGTGCGGCGGCTCGCGAAGGCGCCGTGGGCGACGCCGGAGCCGAGCGAGGCGGCTGCGAAATAGCCGCCTCGCTCGGCTTTGATCAGGTGCGCCAGGGATGGGCGGGCAGTTCCCACGTGCCGAGCGCCTGCGCGCCCGCGGTCGCGACGGCATGGTCGTTCTCGACCGAAGAGCCGCTGACCCCGATCGCCCCGATCATGACGCCGTCCTTGTCGACGATCGGCAGACCTCCGGGGAAGGTGATCAGACCCTGGTTGGAATGCTCGATGCCGTAGAGCGGCTTGCCCGGCTGCGAGAGCTTGCCGATCTCCCCGGTCGGCATGCCGAAGAAGACGGCGGTCTTGGCCTTCTTGATCGCGATGTCGATCGATCCGACCCAGGCGTCGTCCATGCGATGGAACGCCTTCAGGTCCGCGCCGGAATCGACGATCGCGATACACATGAAAGTGTCGATCTCGCGGGCCTTGCGGATGGCTTCTTCGATCGCCTTCGCCGCGTTTTCGATCGTGATGTGCATCGCTTTTTCCTTGGTTTCAGTAACGAAACTGAATCTCTCCGCCCACGAAGTGGACGGTCTTGCCGGACCCGGTCTCGCTCAGGAAGCGGCCGGGTTCGAAGAGGGCGTAAGACGTCTCGAGCGTGACGTTTGTCGTCGCCTCCCACCCGAGAACGACCTCGCCCTGCGTCCCCACATAGCGCGCGCGGCTGCCTGCGGAGGGTCGGATGAGGTTTCCGGGATTGCCGTAGACGCCGTCGTCGAGCGACTGCCGCCAGTAGAAGACGGCCGCGCCAGTCAGCGACCAACCAGACCCCAGCGACACCCCGATGACCGGATGCAGGTTCACGAGGTTGGCCGGGCCGATCAGTCCGATCTCGCCAAAGTATTTGCCCTTGGGGAACAGCGCGTTGAACGTGCCGAGGCGGCCGCCCGGCCCGCGGTCGCCGCTGATGACGTTGGCCTTGAGTTCGACGAACGGCCGAAGGGGGACCGCGGAAAAGGTGTAGCGCGTGTCTGTCGCCACCGACCAGGCCAGGATCCTCTCACCGCCGAAGGTCCCGAGCTGCAGCATCGCCTCGTGGTTCCAGCTCCAGTCGCCGAGCGCGCCGAAGAACCGCGTCCCCAGCGTATGGCGGCGCTCATCGGCGACGCCGCTGTCGAAGCGCGCATCGTCACGCTCATAGCCGATCCAGTAGAGGTCGAGGCCCGACTTGGGGCCGATCTCCGGCAAGGCGCGGGTCGCGTAGAGGCCGAAAGTCTTGCGGCTCCGGTCCGAGCGATCGTCGAAGTTCCCAAGCTCGTTGGCGACCGGACGGTAGGCGAAGGCGTCCACGGTCCAGTCGCCGACCGAGAGCCGCGCCCGCGCGCCGTCGAAGGAGAGCGGCACGTTCGGCCCGAAGCGCAGGCCGATGAGGCGCTCGGAACCATAGGCGACCATCTGCCGGCCTCCGCGGATGGAGAGTTCGCCGGAACCAAGCGGCGCGCTCGCTTCCGCAAAACCCTGCAGCAGTTCGACCCCCGTCTCGTCGACCGGCCCCTCGGTCAGCGCGCTGCGGTCCGCCCATGCGCCAAGCATCTGGCCGAAGACGCGCAGGGTCGGCCCGAGACGCAGGTCCGCATACGGCATAATCCGCGACCAGCCGTAGATCTCGTCAGGCTTGGCGCTGTCGAAATTGTCGGAGTAGCGCTCGAACCTGAAGCGCAGGTCCGTCCCGAGCGTCAGGCGGCTTTCGCCGGCGGCGTCCAGCGGCACGAACTTGAACCGCTCCCAAGCCGCCCCCGTGCGGTTGGCGGGATCGGCGAGCACGCTCCAGTCCTCGTCGGCGCGGTTGTTGGAGAAGGATGGCGGCTCCGCAGTCGCCGGGCTCATGGCCGCCACGGAGATCGAGGCCGCGGCGGCCGCTTGGATTGCGCGGAGCATCCGGCCCCTCAGTCGCGCGCGGCCGGTTTCAGGTCGAGCCCGAGCAGGTGGCGCACGACCGGAGCTTCGGGCCCGACATGGAAGCGGCGGGTCGCCTGCTGCAGGTCGGCGTCGGCGTGAGAGACGCGCTTGTGCTGACGCAGGTGCTCGGCCCAGCTCTCGACCATGAACCACTCGACGATCTTCTCGGGGTCCTCGGCGTCCTCGGTCACGCCGCAAGCGAAGGCGCCGTCGCGGCGCCGCTCGTCGGCGAGCCTGGCCATGGCCTCGAGAAACCCGACCCGGTCGTCCCGGCGCACGCGGTACTCGATCTGGATCATCACCGGCCCGCGGTCGTGCTCCACGGGCGCGGCGGTCAGGGGCTCCGGCCAGTGGTTCGAGGGCGTGAGGTCGGTCTCGCCCTTCGGCAGAGCCCGGCGGCGCAGCAGGAGCCCCGCGGCCGCGAGGCACGCGGCCGCGACGAGCAGCGTCGGCGCGACGCCGAGATGGTGGGCGACCAGCCCCCACAGGAGGCTGCCGCCCGTCATCGCGCCGTTGAAAACCGTAAGGTAGACGGCGAGCCCGCGGCCGCGCACCCAGTTGGGCAGGATCGCCTGCGCGGCGCCGTTCAGCGTCGTCAGCGCGACGATCCACGCGAGGCCGAGCAGCAGGAGGGCTGCGAGCGCGACCGGCTTGGGCGGCGCGAAGGACAGGCCGGCCATCACCACGGCGGCGACCAGCGCCGCGAACAGCAGCAGGCCGTCGGTTCCGAGCCGCGCGCGCAGCTTGGGCATCACGAGGGCCCCGAGGATCGCGCCGAGGCCGACCGCGCCGAGCAGCAGGCCGTAGAAGCTCGCGGTCCCGCCGAGCAGTCCGCGGGCGACCAGCGGCAGCAAGGCCCAGACCGCGCTCGCGCAGGCGAAGAACACACCGGCGTGGAACAGCACGCGGTGGAGCTCGCGGCTCGCCTTGGCGTAGCGCAGCCCGGCCCGGAAGGCGCCCGAGAAGCGCTCCGCGAGGACGTCGTCGGCCGCCTTCGGCCGCGGCCACCAGACGAGCGCCGCGATCACCAGCAGGTAGGACGCGACGTCGACGCCATATGTCGTGGCGGCGCCGGCGACGCCGAGCAGGATGCCGCCGGCCGCAGGCCCGATCGAGCGCGCGATGTTGATGCCGAGCGAGTTCAGCGCGACGGCGTCGCGAAGCTCTCCGCGCGGCACGAGCTCGGGCACGATGGACTGCCATGTCGGCCCCATCAGCGCCGCGCCGACGCCGCCGAGAAAGGTCAGCGCGACGAGCGAGGAGACAGTGAGCCCGCCTGAAGCCGCGAGGATGGCGAGGGTCAGGCTGGTGAGCCCGAGCAGCACCTGGATGGCGATGAGCAGTTTTCGGCGATCGAGGATGTCGGAGAGCACGCCTGCGGGGATGGCGAGCAGGAAAATCGGCAGCGTGGCCGCCGCCTGCACCAGCGCGACGGCCGCGGGCGAGGCGGCGAGGTCCGTGACGAGCCATGCGCTCGCGACGTCACGCATGAAGGAGCCGACATTGCCGACCACCGTCGCGCCCCAGAGGACGGCGAACAGAGGGCGGCGCAGCGGCGCGAAGGCGTTCTGGGCGGCGGGCGCGGTCATTCGGGTGCTTTCACGCGGTTTCGACGTCGAGCGCCGGAGCAGTCCCCCTCCCCCTTGTGGGGAGGGGTTAGGGGTGGGGGTGGCTCAGGATCGAGCGCGAAGGCCGACGCAGCTCTACGCCGATCCTGCCAGCCTCTTTCGGAACCACCCCCACCCGTACCCTCCCCGCAAGGGGGAGGGAGGCGGAGGCCTAGCGCCCCTCGAATCGTCACCCCTTCACGAACGCCAGCAGGTCGGCGTTGAGCACGTCGGCGTTGACCGTCAGCATGCCGTGGCCGAAGCCCGGATAGGTCTTGAGCTCGCCGTTCTTCAGCAGCGGGGCCGAGAGCTTCGCGCTGTCGTCGATCGGAACGATCTGGTCGTCCTCGCCGTGCAGCACCAGCGTCGGCACGGTGATGGCCTTGAGATCCCCGGTCTGGTCGGTCTCCGAGAAGGCCTTGATCCCGTCATAGTGGGCCTTGGCCCCGCCCATCATGCCCTGCCGCCACCAGTTGTTGATCACGCCCTGGTCGACCTTCGCGCCCGGCCGGTTGTAGCCGTAGAAAGGACCGCTCGGAACGTCGAGGAAGAACTGCGCGCGGTTGGCCGCGAGGCCTGAGCGGAAGCCGTCGAACACCTCGATGGGCAGGCCGCCGGGATTGCTCTCGGTCTTCAGCATCAGCGGCGGAACGGCGCTGACCAGCACCGCCTTGGCGACGCGGCCGTTCGGCTCGCCGTGCTTCGCGACATAGCGGGCGACCTCGCCGCCGCCGGTCGAGTGACCGATGTGGACCGCGTTCCGAAGGTCGAGATGGTCGGCCACCGCCGCGGCGTCGGCCGCGTAGTGGTCCATGTCGTGGCCCTCCGAGCCTTGCGCCGAGCGGCCGTGGCCGCGCCGGTCATGGGCGACGACGCGGTAGCCGTGCTGGAGGAAGAACAGCGCCTGCGCGTCCCAATCGTCCGACGAGAGCGGCCAGCCGTGGTGGAACACGATCGGCTGCGCGTCCTTGGGTCCGAGGTCCTTGTAGAAGATCTCGACGCCGTCCTGCGTGGTGACATAGGCCATGGATTTGTCCTTGGATCGGATGACGTCAGACGGCCCAACAGGCGCAGCCCAGCGCGCCCCAGAAGGCCTTGAGATCGGAGACGGGCAGTTTTCCGGAAGCCGCGCGGGCATGCTCGTGACCGTGCACGCCGCAGGCGTTGGCGCAGCCGCAGGCAACGGCCTGGAGCCGGAGCGCCGAGTCTTTCTTCGCTTCCGCCTTCCATGCCCCGTAGCCGCCATAGGCGCGCACCGGCGACCAGTCGGGCATCGCCGGCGGCACCTCGGTCTCGTCGAGTTTTTCGAAGTCTGCCTTGGCGAACACCACCTCGCCGCCGACGACCGTCAGGTCGGAAGTGATGGACGAGATCTCGTCGGGCGCGCAGGAGAAGAAGTCGCGGTCCGGCACAATGAAGTCGGCGAGCATCCCGGGCGCGATGCGGCCCTTGGCGCCCTCTTCGTTCGAGAACCACGTGACGTTCTCGGTCCACATCCTGAGCGCCGTCTCGCGGTCGAGGCGCGAGCGGGACGGATAGAGCTGAAGGCCGCCGACCGTGCGGCCGGTGACGAGCCACGAAAGCGAAACCCACGGATTGTAGGAGGCGACGCGGGTGGCGTCGGTGCCGGCCGAGACCTTCACGCCCTTGTCGAGCATCCGCGCAAAAGGCGGCGTCTCCTCGGCCGCGCCGGCGCCGTAGCGCTCGACGAAATACTCGCCCTGATAGGCCATGCGGTGCTGCACGGCGACGCCGCCGCCCAGCGCCGCGACCCGGTCGATCGAACGTTCCGAAATCGTCTCGGCGTGGTCGAAGAACCAGTTGAGACCCTTGAGCGGAATCTCGCGGTCGACCTTCTCGAACACGTCGAGCGCGCGCGAGATCGTCTCCTCATAGGTCGCGTGCATGCGCCAGGGCCAGCGGTTCTCTGCCAGCACTCGCACCACCCCCTCGAGGTCATCCTCCATCTCTGGCCCCATGTCGGGCCGAGGCTGACGAAAATCCTCGAAGTCGGCGGCGGAGAAGACCAGCATCTCGCCCGCGCCGTTGTGGCGGAAATAGTCGTCGCCCTGCTTGTACTTCGAGATCTTGGCCCAGTTGATGAAGTCGTCCTTTTCCTCTTTCGGTTTCTGCGTGAAGAGGTTGTAGGCCAACCGCACGGTAAGTTGGCCCTCGTCGGCGAGCTTCTGGATGACCGCATAGTCGTCCGGATAGTTCTGCGACCCGCCGCCGGCGTCGAGCGCGCTGGTGAGGCCGAGCCGATTCAGGTCGCGCATGAAGTGGCGCGTCGAATTCACCTGATAGTCGAAGGGCAGTTTCGGGCCCTTGGAGAGCGTCGCGTAGAGGATGGTGGCGTTGGGCTTGGCGATCAGCAGGCCCGTCGGCTCGCCCTTGGCGTCGCGGGTGATCTCGCCGCCGGGCGGGTTGGGCGTGTTCCGGTCGAAGCCCACCGCTCGCAGAGCCGCGCCGTTCAGCAGCGCGCTGTCATAGAGGTGGAGGATGAACACCGGGGTCTCGGGCGCGACCTGGTTGAGCTCCTCGATCGTCGGCAGGCGCTTCTCAGCGAACTGGTTCTCGGTGAAACCGCCCACGACCCGCACCCATTGCGGCGGCGGGGTGATGGCGACCTGCGCGCGCAGCATGTCCATCGCGTCCTTGAGCGACGGCACGCCGTCCCAGCGCAGCTCCATGTTGAAGTTCAGCCCGCCGCGGATGAGATGCAGATGGTTGTCGATGAGGCCCGGCAGCACGCGCCGGCCCTTGAGGTCGACGATCTTGGTCTCAGGCCCGCGATGCGCCATGACGTCGCTTTCGCGTCCGACCGCGAGGAAGCGCCCGTCCTTGACGGCGAAGGCCTCCGCTTCCGGCGCGCTGCGGTCGAGCGTGGTGACGCGGCCGTTGATGAGGATGAGGTCGGCGGTCGTCGCGTCGGTCATGTCCGTTCCTTCGGCGGGGGCTGCCCGCGATCGCGTGGCGAGGCCTGCGGCGAGCGCGGCCGCGGCCGCGCCGATGGTCGTGTCGCGGCGCGTCGGGCTCATGAGCCGGCTCCTTCGGTCGGGTCGGGTTTCGGTTGGGCGTGCCGTCCGGGCAGCGCGCCGAACAGGTGCGGCGCGCACTTCGCCTCGGCCCAGGCGACCGCAGGGCTCAGGCCCGCCATCAGCTTCTGGCCGACGGGCACGATCTGCTCGCCGACCAGGATGCCGAGCAGGCCGACCAGGGCCACCAGCGGCGGCGCGGGCGAGCGCACATGCAGCAGGCTGTAGACGACGCCGACCAGGAGGCCTGCGCCCGCCGAAAGCAGGTACATCTTCATGGGAGCTCGCCCGGCCGGACCGTCAGTGTCCGCCTTCGGAGGCGCCGAACATGGTCTTGGCGTAGACGATCCCGAGCCCGTAGGCGCCGCCGTACTTTTTCGCGACGCCGGTGGTGAAGTCGTAGGTCTCGGTGCGCGCCCAGTCGCGCTGGAGCTCGAGGATGTACTGGAGCGAGGTCATCGGACGCACGCCAGCCTGGATCATCCGGTCCATGGCGCGCTCGTGGGCCTCGTCGGAAACGTCGCCGCAGGCGTCGGCGATCACGTAGGTCTCGAAACCCTGGTCGATCGCGGAGAGCGTCGGGCCGACGATGCAGACGGAGGTCCAGAGGCCCGCGAACACGAGCCGCGTCTTGCCGATCCGGTTGACCTCGTCGATGACGGCGGCGTCCTCCCAGGTGTTCATCGAGGTGCGGTCGATGAGCTTCTGGCCCGGGAAAGCGTCGGTGATCTCGGAGAACATGGGACCCGAGAAGCTCTTCTCGGCGACCGTGGTCAGGATCGTGGGCACGCCGAAGCCCTTGGCCGCATGGCTGATGAGGGCGGCGTTGTTGCGCAGCGTCACGGCGTCGATCGACTTGGTCGCGAAGGACATCTGCGACTGGAAGTCGATGAGCACCAGCGCGTGGTCGGTCGGCGAGATCAGCTTTGAGCCGGGCGTCGGCGTGGCGGTGATGGTCATGTCGTTCCCCTGGATGGACGGCGAACGCCGCCGCTGCTTCGCGGGGAACGTGACGGGGACGATCAGCGCCGTCTTGAACGCTTGTCGCGCGTTTTGAACGTTTGAATCATCTCGACCAAGAATTGAGCGACGTCGCCAAGCCGACGGCTCCGATCGCCATCCGATCAGCGCACCAGCGGCGCGATCGTCGGGAACCACGTCCGCCTTCGGAATCTCTAAGTCGTTACGCAGAAAGGAGCCACGTTGAGGCCCGCTTAGACAAGCGGCTCACTCGATTGAAGGAACGAACCTGTCGGCCTGCGCGCGCTGGATCACGCATTCTTGAGCGAGGAAGTCCAAAAGCGCTCGAACCGATGGAAGCAATCCGCGGCGCGAGGGGAAAACAGCGTGGACGATCCCCGGTTTCGGTCTCCAATCCGGCAGTACATGCGCAAGTCGTCCGGCGCGAATATCATCCCAGACGAAGATAGTCGGCAGTTGTACGACGCCGGCGCCCGCCATCGCGGCGTTGCGAAGAACCGACATGTCGTCCGTGACGAGACGCGGCGCATGAGGAATGGTCGCCACCTCGCCATCGGCCCGGTGCAATTCCCAGGCATGCTCGTGATATGGCCGGGCTTGGTCGAGGCTCGGCAGGTTCTGCAAGTCGCTGGGCGAGATCGTTGCGTCGCTGACCAAGGTCCGCGCCGCCACCAGACACTGTCGGCTCTCATCGAGCCACCGCATCACCAGGTCCGTCGACTCCAGCGGCGGAAAGCGCACGCGGATCGCCAGATCCAGCCCTTCCGCGATGACGTCGACGCGGCGGTTCGTACTCTCCAACTGCACCTGGACGGCGGGGTTTCGCATCATGAAGCGCGCGATCAATTCGCCGAACTGGAACGAGAGGAGCCCTGTCGGGCAGCTCATTCGAACGACGCCCCGCGGCTCCGCCCGCACTTCGGCGACAATCTGCTTGGCCGCTTCTGCTTGGACCAGCATCGCAACGCAGCGCTCATGGAACTCGCGGCCGACCTCCGTCACCGAAAAGCGGCGCGACGACCGGTTGAGGAGGCGAACGCCGAGACGCTCCTCAAGCAAGAGAACGCGGCGACTGAGCTTCGATTTTTGAACGCCGAGCGCGCGACCCGCCGATGAAAAACCTCCGTGATCGACGACGGCGGCGAAATATTGAAAGTCGTTCAGATCAAGCATCGTCCTGGAAATAGGACGCTTCGTCACGACGGCCAATCTTTTCCGACGATCGTCGCATCGCCATGTTGTTCTGCGGACGCAAGGGCGTCATGCGGGCGGCCTCAAGGGGCCGCAGCGCTGGGCGGCGGCGACCAGAATGACGGCGAGGACGGCGATCCTCGCAGACGGATACGGCCGTCTCTAGCGCATCTGTTTTCTCAATCGGCCGTCGCATGCTGGCGACCGGCTTTTCGACGCTGCGAACTCTGTGAGCCGAAAGGACGATTTTCTATGACGATCTCCAATTTCGACGATCTGTCGGCGGCGTCTCTGGCTGTGGCGCTAGATTTTCTGTCGAACACCGCGCCCGATAAAGTCGAAGCTGCGGCCAGCCGGCTTGTCGCGCCGGACGCCGTCTATGTCTCGTTGAATTTCGACAATCCGGAGCTGAAGAAGATCGAGCCATGGACCGGCACCGCGACGGGTCCGTCGGCCTACAGCAGCACTTTCCTGCGGGTCGCCAATTACTGGCACGTCGAAGACTTCTCGATCACCGACAAGATCGCATCGGGCGAGGATGTCGCCATCTTCGGCAAGTTCACCTATCGCTCCGTCGAGGTCGGCCATGTCTTTACGTCTCCGTTCGCCATCCTGGCCAAGGTTCGAGACGGCAAACTGGTCTACTTCCAGTTCATGGAAGACACCTATGCGTCTGCAAGTTCTTTTCGTCAGAGCGGGTCTTGGACGGTAAAGACAACGAAAGATACGCCTGCGTTCGAGGTTGGCGGCTCGTAGCGCGACGCCATATCGCCCGCATCTCCTGCGGGGCGGGCCAGACTGCGAGCCCCGTCCGCCACGCAAGGTCATGGGCGTTCTTTGAACCGCCACGCTGGTTGCCGGGTCCCTGGGGACGGCTCACCTCCGTCATCTCCCTGGTCGTCGGCATCTCGCCGTTCGTGCGGCTCGCGCAGGCGATCTTCGCGGCCGCGGAAGGTTTCGTTCGCCTGCCCGGAATGCGCGCTGCTCCGCGATGAGCCCGCCGCCGTGTTCTGCAAGGCGTGCGGCCACGAGCTGAAGATATCGAACGCCCCAGACTGAACCACGTCGACGTGATCCCGGCGTGAATTGACGCCCGAGCCGCTAGCCTAGCTATTGGAACGATCCCAAGAGCCGGAGAGCCGATGACCCTTGCGCCGCCGCGCCGCCCCTTCTCCATGTTCCGTTCGTTTCTCGACAGCGAGGCGTCCGGGGGGCTGCTGCTCATGGCGGCCGCGGCCGCGGCGCTGATCGTCGCGAACTCTCCTCTCGGCGCCGGCTACGAAGCGGCGCTCAAGGCCTACGTCGGACCGTTGAGCGTCTCGCACTGGATCAATGACGGCCTGATGGCCGTGTTCTTCCTGCTCGTCGGGCTCGAGATCAAGCGCGAGGTTCTCGACGGCCAGCTCTCGACCTGGTCGCGCCGCGTCCTGCCCGGCGTCGCGGCGCTCGGCGGCATGGTCGCGCCGGCGCTGATTTATGCAGGCCTCAATTGGAACGACCCGGCGACGCTGCGCGGATGGGCGATTCCGGCCGCGACCGACATCGCCTTCGCGCTCGGCGTGCTGTCGCTGCTCGGCGACCGCGTGCCGACCTCTCTCAAGGTCTTTCTCACCGCGCTCGCCATCATCGACGACCTTGGCGCGGTCATCATCATCGCGCTGTTCTACACCGCCGACCTCTCGGGGCTTTATCTCGCCGGAGCCGGCGCGACGGTCGTTGCGCTGGTCGCCCTCAACCGCGCGGGCGTCACGTCCCTCACGCCCTATTTGCTGCTTGGCGCGGTCCTGTGGTTCCTGGTGCTGAAGTCGGGCGTTCACGCCACCCTCGCAGGCGTCGCGCTTGCGCTGACCATCCCGCTTCGGCCGACGCCGGGAAAGGTCGACGACGTCGATCATTCACCGCTTCATCGGCTCGAGCACGCGCTCCATCGCGTCGTGCCCTTCGTCATCATCCCGATCTTTGGCTTCGCCAATGCGGGCGTGTCCTTTTCAGGCATGACTGCGGAATCGCTGACCAACCACCTGACGCTCGGCGTCGCGCTCGGCCTTCTCCTCGGCAAGCTCGTCGGCGTCTTCGGAAGCGCCGCGCTCGTCATCCGGATGGGATGGGCGGACCTTCCGGCGCGCGCGAGCTGGCCTCAGCTTCTCGGCGTCTCGCTGCTCTGCGGCATCGGCTTCACAATGAGCCTGTTCATCGGGCTGCTGGCTTTCGCGGACGACCCGACGCTCCAGAACGAGGTGAAGGTCGGCATCCTGCTTGGCTCGCTGGCCGCAGGACTTGCTGGTTGGCTGGCGCTCAGGCTCGCCAGACCGGAGCCTGCGCGCGAAACTGCGGCGGCTCCGGTCTGAGGCCCACGCGCCGCGCGCCCGCCCGGCGTGGTGACGTCAACCCGTCCCGCTCCAGATCTCCTTCGATCTGACTTTCCAGCTCCGGCATAGAGCTCGCGACAACCCGCGGGTTCCTGCCCGCCTTGCGCCGGGCGAAGTGGTCCTTGGTGAGGCGCGCCACGAGTCCGGATATCAGGCAGATGGCGATCAGGTTCACGGTCGCCATCTGCCCCATGGAGGCGTGGCGGCGTTGAACACCGTCGCGACCGACTCTTAGGCTCTCCACACCACCATCGACTGAACGCCGGCGCGCAGGACCGCTTTGCCTGCTTTTGAGGCGACCAACACTATTCTTATCTCGGCGCTCGGGCTGACAAGCAGACGCGCGACGGAAGCTCTCCAAACCGCCATCGTGGGTTGTCGAGCATGATGTCGAGGTCGACGGTGTCCCCCCAGCGCATCAAGAATGAGGGAGATGGATGTCAACCTTTGTGACAAGCGGCCTCATCGCCGATTTGGCCTTGGCGGCGCTCGCTCTGGAAGCGGCGTTGATAGGCTGGCTGAGGCGAAGCCGCGGAGGCGAGGCCTTGATGGAATTTGGACCTTTTATTTTCGCAGGCGCCGCATTGATGATCGCGCTCCGGGCGGCGTTGGTCGGTTGGCCAGAAACCGTTATCCTAGCGGCGCTGACGGTCGCGGGCGTCGCGCAGTTCGTCGATCTCGTCCGGCGTTTGCAGAAATGAGCGGCCAAAACAAGCTCAAGCGCGCCTTCCGGGTGCGCGGCGCCACGGCGAGACAATTCCGAGAAGGTGCGCGAGATCCTTGAAGAATATCCGCAGATGCGCCAGCAAGTCTGAACGCACGAGGCCCTTATCGAGATAGGCGCGCCAAGTCAGACGGCTGATGTCGGGGTCGCCGCAGAGCGCCACGAACCGTTCCCGCCGCCGGTCGCTCGCGTACCAGAAGCGCTGCAGGATCCCGAGCGCGAAGAACACGCGGCCATGCTGTTTCAGGAAGCGTCTTCGCAAGCCCGACAGCCCCCGCGCGTCTCCGGTGGCGAGGAAGACGTCGACCTGCTCGGCGGCCATCCGCCCGCAGGTCATCGCGTACCAGATGCCCTCGCCCGACGCCGGCGCGACGACGCCCGCTGCGTCGCCGATGAGCACGACGTCGCGGCCATTGTCCCAGCGCTTGAGAGGCTTCAGCGGCAGCGGCGCGCCTTCGCGGCGAAGCGTGCGGCAGTGCTCCAACCCGATCTTGATCCGGAGCGCGGCGATGGATTCGCGAAGCGCAAAACCTTTCTGGGCGCTTCCCGTGCCGATGCTTGCCGTCCCGCCATGCGGGAAGATCCAGGAATAGAAATCGGGCGAGAAGCGGCCGTCATAATGGATGTCGCAGCGGCGGCCGTCGAAGACCTCGTCGGCGCGATCGGGGACCTCGACGATCTCGTGATAGGCGAAGACGAAGGGCGCCTTCTGGCCCGGGAGCGCCGCGCGCGCCACCTGGCTGTTGGCGCCGTCAGCCCCGATCACGCATCTCGCGCGCAGCCGCTGCGTCTCGTCGGAGCCCTTCGGCCGCCACAGCACAGCCGCCACGCCGTCCGGATCGCGCTCGAGGCCGATGAAGGTCCCGGTGAGCCTCGACGCGCCGGCGCGGGACGCACGGTCGCGCAGCCATTCGTCGAAAACCTCGCGATCCACCATGCCCACGAACCCGTCGTCGATCGGCATGTCGACGCCGCGACCCGAAGGCGCGATCACCCGGGCCGAGCGGGCGCGGGCCACCAGCAGGCTTTCGGGAATGTCGAAGTCGGTGAGCGTGCGCGGCGGGATCGCGCCGCCGCAGGGTTTTACCCGTCCCGCCCGGTCGAGGAGCGCGACATGGCGGCCAGCCCGCGCGAGATCGGCGGCGGCGGTCGACCCGGACGGGCCGCCTCCCACCACGACGACGTCGAAGGCCTCGGTCATCGGATCGCCTCCCGGTGAACTGCACAAGCGAACTGCGTGCTTCGAGACGCCTCGCGGATGCGAGGCTCCTCAGCATGAGGAAGGTTTGCGATCGGCATGACTTGAGCGTGATGAAACAGCCCGATTGGCATCCTCACCCTCCCTCATGCTGAGGAGGCCCGAAGGGCTGTCTCGAAGCACACAGTTCGCTCATCCCCGCGTTTGCCCCGCCGAGCCTCAGCGCGAACACCGCGCACGCGGCGAACAGCGCAGCCTCGCCGAGAAACACCAGCGCGTAAGACGCGGCCGTCGATCCGATAGCGAACCGCGCGACATCGGCGGCGAGCGCGCCCAGCAGACCACCAAACCCAAAGCCGACCGCTTGAGCGGCGCCCCAGAGGCCCATCCGCGCGCCGCGGGTCGCCGGGTCGCCGCGGCCGGCGAGACCCATCATCGAACCGATGGCCGCTGTCGCAAAGGCGCCGTTGCCGAGGCCGAGCGCGAAGGCCGCTGGGTGGATGGCGGCCTCCGATCCGCCGAGCCCCGCGGTCGCGATCGCCGCCAACGCAAGCGCGGATGCGAGGCAGCCGGCGATGATCCAGCGCTTCAGAAGGCCGGACGGCGTCTCGCCGAACGCGCCCGAAAGCATCGCGACGCCGATCATGCCTGCGAGCGTGCCGGCATTCTGCAGGCCCGACAGCCGCGTGGTCTCGCCCGCGCTCATGCCGAAGACGAGACCGGCGAAGGGCTCGAGGATCAGGTCCTGCATCGAATAGGCGAGCATTGAGGCGAGCACGAACCAGGTGAAGCGGCGCGCCTCGTCCTCGGCCCAGATCGTCTTCAGCGCCTCGCGGAACGGCGTCGCGGCGGCGCGCGTCGCGGCGCGTTCGGCCGCCGGCGAGCGCGCCGGCTCAAGCCGCCACACCGCCGCGACCGTCACAAGAAAGGCGAGGCCCGACACCGCGCAGGAGACTGCGACCAGCCGCTCCGGCGAGAACGGGTCGAGGAAGCGGCCTGCGCCCGCGCCGGTGATCACGAAGCCCGCGATCATCATGGTCCAGACGATGGTGGCGGCGGCGGCCCGGCGGCCCTTGCCGACATGGGTCGCGAGCAGGACCAGCAGGTTGGTCCCGCAAGCCCCGACGCCGATCCCGATGGCGAGGAAGGCGACGACGCCGAGCGCAAGGCCGGCGGAAAAATCCTCGGCCATCAGCGCGGTCGCGACCGCGGCCAGAACGCCGCCGAGCGCCAGCAGCGCCATGCCGCCGACGATCCACGGCGTGCGGCGCCCGCCTCGGTCCGATCCAAAGCCCCAGCGCGGACGGAGCATCTGCGAGGCATGGTGGAGCGCGACCAAAAGGCCCGGCACGAGAGCGGGCAGCGCGAGCTCCACTACCATCACGCGGTTCAGCGTCGAGGTGGTGAGCACGACCACGGCTCCGAGCGCAGTCTGCGCGAGGCCGAGCCGGACAATCTGAACCCAGCCGAAGCCGCTCATCCTCCGAGCTCCCTTTCTCCCCTCCCCGCAAGGGGGAGGGAGCGGAGACGCTGCGCCCGCACGCTCATGTTCCCGCGCCTCCGGCGAGCGCGAAGGCCGCGGCCAGCATGCCGAGCACGTAGAGCGTCGTTCCGGTCGCGTTGTACCAGGCGGCCTTTCCACGAGGATCCGTCAGGAACCGCGCCATCAGCGCGATCTGGGCGAGCAACAGCGCGCCGACGATCGCTGCATGGAGGGACGCTCCCCACCAGATGAGCGCCGCGATCACCCCGACCTGCGCCAGCGCCATCACCCAGCAGGCGAGGCGAGCGGCGCGTTCCGGGCCGAGTTGGACGGGCAGCGAACGGACGCCGAGCGCGCGGTCACCCTCGATCGCCTTGAAATCGTTGAGCGTCATGATGCCGTGCGCGCCGGCGCTGTAGAGCAGCGCGAGCGTCACGACCCGCATGTCGGGCGCGACGGCCGAGACGACGGCCGCGCCCGTGAACCAGGGCAGGCCCTCGTAGCAGAGCCCCACCGCGGCGTTGCCCCACCAGCCGTTCCGCTTCAGCCTCAACGGCGGCGCGCTGTAGGCCCAGGCGAGCGCGAGCCCGACCACCGCCGCGGCGAACACCGCCGGCCCAAGCGCCGCGCCAAGGGCCGCGGAGAGCGCGGTCCAAATCAGCGCGATCCAGAGGCCCCAGCGGCCGGGAATGCGTCCAGACGGGATTGGCCGGTTCGGCTCATTGATGGCGTCGACATGGCGGTCGAACCAGTCGTTGGCCGCCTGGCTCGTCGCGCAGACCAAAGGCCCTGCGAGCAGCACGCCCGCCACCACGAGCGGCCAGCGCTCGGCGAGCGGCGCGCCGGACGACACTAGCCCGCAGCCGAAGGCCCACATCGGCGCGAACCAAGTGATGGGCTTCAGCAGTTCCAGGACGGCGCTGGGCGCTGGCGCGGACATGGCCCAAGGCTAGGCGGGCCGCGACCTCATGTCCAATATTTTTGACGATTCAAACGTCAACTTTGGTTGACGACTGTCAGGTGTCGTCGGGCGACTCGTCGTCACGCGCGAGGCCGTGCCGACGAAGCTTCGAATAGAGGCTCTGGCGGCTCAATCCCAAGATCTGCGCCGCGGACGCCCGGTTGTCGTCGGTCCGCCTCAGCGCCGCCTCGATGCAGAGCTTTTCGACGAGGTCGGTCGACTCCCGCACAAGTTCCTTGAGCGAGACGCGGCCGACAAGCTCGGTGAGCTGCTCGACTGAGCGGAACCCCTCGCCCGGAGCCGCTGAGGACGGCGTCGCGGGCCGGCGGCGCACGGGACGGATGACGAGGCCGTAGCAGGGCGCGCCGGCGTTTCCGGCCGCCACGCCAGTCACGTCGACCTGCTCGATGCTGCCGAACTCGCCGCGCAGGATGGTCGAGAAATCACGCAGCGAGCCGTGCTCGCGCAGGTTTGCGATGAGGAGCTGCGCCTCGACGCCCGGGCGCCCGAGCCAGCTGTCGAGCCGAGCGCCCTTGAGCGCGTCGAGCGACACGAGCTCGATCAGCGCGAGGAAGGCGGGGTTGGCGTCGAGAATGCGCTGGCGTTCGTCCACCACCACGAAGCCGTCGGGCATCCGCATCACGGCGTCGAGCGCCTGCGAGCGGTGACCGGCCTCGACCGCCGCGGCGCCGTCCGCCGCGGGCGCGAGGCGGACGAGCAGATAGGTGGCGGCCTCCTGGCGGAACACCGAGGCTGAAGCCACCAGCTCGGAAGCCGCGCCCGCGAGGCCGATGCGCAGGCTGTCGGCATGGCCGAGCGTGCGGGCGGTCGCGATCAGGCGGCGCAGGTTCGCGGCGCTTCGCGCGTCGAACAGGTCATGGAACGAGCGCCCGACGATGCGCTGGGAGGGATCGCCGATGATCTTGGCGGCCGCCGCATTCGCCTCCGCGACGCGCTCGGTCGCGTCGTCGACGATCAGCACGGCTTCGGTCGAGAGCTGGAACAGCAGCCGATAGCGCGTCTCGGCGTTGCGGATGCGGCTGTATTCGCGGTCCAGCATCAGCTGGGTCTCGACCAGCTTCTGCTGGAGGCTCGCGACGGCGCGCAGGTCCCGGCCGAGCGCAAGCACGCGCCCGTCCTTCGGCAGCAGCATCGCGGAGAAGCGCACCGGCATCGAGGTTTCGCCGGGGCTGGTGAGGTTGATCTCGCGGCCGCGCGTCGGGCCGACGGGACCTGCGTCCCTCAACAGCGCCTCGACCTTGGGCCGGCTCTCGATGGTGACGATCTCTGTCCAGCGCCGGCCGACCCAGTCCTCCATGTCGCGCGGGGCCGGGTCGTTCGCCGTGTAGGAGACGTCGCGCACCACGCCGTCGCCGTCGAGCACCAGCGCGATGTCGGCCGCGGAAGACACCATGCGCGCAGCCGCGGCCGGCTCAAGGCCGGCGAACCATTCGTCCACCTTAGCGAATCCGGCGATCAGGTCCTCGGCGACCAGAGGCTGCATGGCGAGGCGCAATCCGTTGGGGGATCAATCCCATCAATGGGTCTGCATTCTTGAGCACACCGCGGAATGGGATGCAACGAGAGCCCCCTTCCCGTCCTGCGCGGTGATGTCCGCGCCGACCCGCCTCACCAGGGACGGCTCATCGTTGAAGACGCGTCCCCCGACCATGACGACGACGCTGGAATTGCGCGACGCTCTTCGAACCTGGGCGATCAGCCCCGCCAGGTCCTCGAGCGCGCTTTCGCGCGACAGCGAAAAGCCGACGACGGAGAAATCGCGCCGGCCGACCATGGCGCAGATCTCGTCCGTATCCGTCAGCGGCAGGCCGACCGTGTCCCAGCCGGCGCGGCGGAACATGGTCTCCAGCATCAACACGCCGAAGGTGTGCTGCTCGCCCGGAGTCGCGGACAGCAGGATGCGGCCGTCGAAGAGCGCGCGCGGGTCGGCGGCCTCGCCCGAGGTGACGCTGCGCAGCAGGTTCTGGAGCGTGCAGAGGCCGACGGTGACGTCGGTGAAGGTGAGTTCGTCGTCGACCCACATCTGGCCGAGCCGCTGGGCGGTCGGAGCCAGCAGGTCGAGCAACACCGTCTCGATCGCGACGCCGCTTTCGAGCGCGCGCGCGACCACGAGTTCGGCCTTGCGGAGATCGAGCGCCACCATCATCGCCGCAAAGCCCGCGATGTCTTCCGCGTCGACCTCTAGGCTCGCGGGCGCAGAGGCGCGTCCGACAGGCCCGCGCGCGAGAAGAAGGCGGGGTATGATGTCGGCTTCGATGACCCGCGCGAGGGTCGCGCTTCGCTGGATGGGCGCGCCGCGGGCGAAGGCCCGAAGTTCGCGTTCGGTTCCGACCGCCTGCTCGCAGGTGGACGACGTTCCTGCCTCGTCGAGGATCACCACCGGCGCCCCTCCCCTTGCGCGACGATGTGTCTCGCCTGCGCTAAATCGACCGTCCTCCCGATGATAGGGGGTGTCAATCCCTCTATTTCGCACTTCGATTGCGCGCCATCAGGCCAATACCGGCCTGCGGCGACGCACAACCGTAGATCGTTCAATAGAGGCAATGGGGTAGCAGAATCCTGCGCTGCGGCGCCGAAAAGCGTAAATTATTTTATACGTCCAACTTTCTTGACACTTGGCTAGCGCCGTTCCACCGTCTGTCTCGGACGAGAGTCACGAGGGACTTTGGAAGATGCCGGCAAGGCGCGCCCTCACTGCAGATCGCCGCCCGCTCTACACGAGCGAAGAGCGCGCGAGACGCGACGCGACGCGTTGGACGCTCGTCCAGGGCGTGCTCGCGCCGCTGCAATTCCTCGTCTTCGTGATCTCTCTCGCGCTGGTGCTGCGCTTCCTCGCCACCGGCGAAGGGTTCCTCGCCGCCACCGTGTCGATCGTCCTGAAGACCGCGCTGCTCTACGCGATCATGGTCACGGGCTCGATCTGGGAACGGGTCGTCTTCGGCCGCTGGCTGTTCGCCCCCGCGTTCTTCTGGGAGGACGTGGTGTCGATGGGCGTGATCGCGCTCCACACCGCCTATCTCGCAGCGCTCGCGCTCGGCGCTGATCCGCATGTCCAGGTGACGATCGCGCTCGCGGCCTATGCGACCTACGCGATCAACGCCACGCAGTTCCTGCTGAAGCTGAGGGCGGCGCGGTTGGAGTCTTCCCTTCTCCCGCCTGCGGGAGAAGGTGGCCGAGCCGAAGGCGAAGGTCGGATGAGGGGACGTGGCGCAAGCGTCTCCGACGTCCCCTCACCCGTACCCTCTCCCGCCATGCGGGAGAGGGGGATGGGACCGTCGCGCCTCACTGTCGAGGCCGCGCCATGAACGCGCCGGTCGCCCTTCCTTTGGGCTGCGACGCCCCAAAAATCCGCAGCGAGCGCGGGCAGCGGGCGGTGTTCTGCGGGCTCACCGGCATCGTGTGGCTGCACCGAAAAATCCAGGACGCGTTCTTCCTCGTGGTCGGTTCGCGCACCTGCGCGCATCTCCTGCAGTCTGCCGCCGGCGTCATGATCTTCGCCGAGCCGCGCTTCGCCACCGCCATCATGGAGGAGCGTGATCTCGCCGGCATGGCCGACATGCATGACGAACTCGACCGGGTGGTCGGCCAGGTGCTCGAGCGTCGGCCGGACATCCGGACGCTGTTCCTCGTGGGCTCCTGCCCCTCCGAGGTCATCAAGCTCGACCTCGCGAAGGCTGCGACGCGGCTCTCGCAAAGACTCGCGCCGGACGTCCGGGTGCTGGCCTATTCGGGCAGCGGCATCGAGACGACCTTCACCGAGGGCGAGGACGCCTGCCTGTCGGCGCTGGTGGCCGCCGCTCCGCAGCAGGCCGCCAACGCCCCGGAGCAGCTCGTCGTGGTCGGCGCGCTGCCCGACATCGTCGAGGACCAGTTCGCGCGGCTCTTCTCGGAATTGGGGATTCCTGACGTCCGCTTCCTGCCCGCGCGGCGCGCCGACGCCGCGCCGGCGCTGGGCCCCCGGACGAGATATCTCCTCGCCCAGCCGTTCCTCGGCGCGACTGCGACGGCGCTGGACGCCCGCGGGTGTTCCGGCGTCGTCGCTCCTTTCCCCTTCGGGGCCGAGGGCACCACCGCATGGCTGTCGGCCGCCGCGGAGGCGTTCGGGATCTCGCCCCAGAGGGTGCGCGAGGTCACCGCGCTCAAGGAGAACCGCGCCCGCGTCGCCGTCTCGCGCCATGCGGCGAGGCTCGAGGGCAAGCGGGTCATGTTCTTCCCCGACAGCCAGCTGGAGCCGCCGCTGGCGCGGTTCCTGTCCCGCGAGCTCGGAGCGGAGATCATCGAGGTCGGCACGCCCTATCTGCACGGCCGCTGGCTCGCGCCGGATCTCGCTCTGCTGCCGGCCGGAACCCAGATCGTCGAGGGCGCGGACGTCGACCGGCAACTGGACCGCTGCAGGGCCGAAAGGCCCGACCTCACCGTCTGCGGCCTCGGCCTCGCCAATCCGCTCGAGGCGGAAGGCCTCGCGACCAAGTGGTCCATCGAACTGCTGTTCACGCCGACCCACGGCTACGAACAGGCCGGAGACCTCGCCGAACTCTTCGCCCGGCCCCTGGCCCGGCGAGAGCTGCTGGAGGTCTGAGGCCATGCAGCTCGCCATGTGGACCTATGAAGGACCGCCCCATGTCGGCGCCATGCGCGTCGCGACCGCGATGCGCGGCGTCCACTACGTGCTGCACGCCCCGCAGGGCGACACCTACGCCGACCTGCTGTTCACGATGATCGAGCGGCGCGGCGAGCGGACGCCTGTGACCTACACGACGTTTCAGGCGCGCGACCTCGGCGGCGACACCGCCGATAAGCTGAAGACCGCGATCACGGACGCTTACGAGCGCTTCCAGCCGCAGGCGATGCTGGTCGGCGCGAGCTGCACCGCAGAGCTGATCCAGGACGATCCGGGGGGCCTTGCGGCCGCCGTCGGGCTGCCGATCCCCGTGGTGGCGCTTGAGCTGCCGGCCTACTCCAAGAAGGAGAACTGGGGCGCGGCGGAGACCTTTTACCGGCTGGTGCGGACGCTGGCGGGATCGAAGGGCGCGACGCCTCCACCCCCTCCCCCTTGTGGGGAGGGTGAGGGTGGGGGTGGTTCCGGAGAAGGCCAAGCGCGCGAGCGTAGAGCTGCGTCGCCCGCGGCGCCCTGTTCTGAACCACCCCCACCCCTCACCCCTCCCCACAAGGGGGAGGGGGAACGTCGACCGACCTGCAACATCCTCGGCCCGACCGCGCTCGGCTTCCGCCACCGCGACGATGTCGCCGAGATCCGCGGGCTGCTCGAACGGCTCGGCCTCACGGTCAACGTCGTGGCCCCGCTCGGAGCCTCCCCAGCCGACCTCGCGCGCATCGGCGACGCCGACTTCAACGTCGTGCTCTATCCCGAGATCGCCCGCACCGCCGCCGAGTGGCTGAAGCGTCAGTTCGGCCAGCCCTTCACCACGGTCGTCCCCATCGGCGTCGGGGCGACGCGCGCCTTCGTGGAGGAGGTCGCAAGCCTCGCCGGCCTGGACCCCACCCCAATCCTCGCCGACGAGCGCACGCGCCTGCCATGGTGGAGCCGGTCGGTCGACTCGAACTACCTCACGGGCAAGCGCGTCTTCATCTTCGGCGACGCGACCCACGCGATCGCCACCGCGCGCGTCGCCGCGAGCGAACTCGGTTTCAAGGTGGTGGGGCTCGGCACCTATTTGCGCGAATTCGCCCGAGAGGTCCGCGCGAAAGCTGAAGAGCTCGGTATCGAGGCGCTGATCACCGACGACCATCTCGAGGTCGAAAAGGCGATCGCAGCCCTCCAGCCGGAGCTGGTCCTTGGCACCCAGATGGAGCGGCATGTCGCCAAGCGCCTCGGGATCCCCTGCGCGGTGATCTCGGCTCCGGTCCATGTGCAGGATTTTCCGGCCCGCACCTCGCCCGTGATGGGGTTCGAGGGCGCCAACGTCCTCTTCGACACGCTCGTCCACCCGCTGATGATGGGGCTCGAAGAGCACCTCGTGGCGATGTTCCGCGACGACTTCGAATTCGCCGACGGCGCCCTGCCCTCGCATCTCGCGGGCCACGCGCCCATGGACGCCCCGCCCGCCGAGCCTGCCCCCGACGCCGGAATCGTCTGGGAGGCTTCGGCCGAGCAGGAGCTCAAGAAAATCCCCTTCTTCGTGCGCGGAAAGGCGCGCCGGAACACCGAAAGCTTCGCCCGCCAGACCGGGATCGCCGCGATCACGGTGGAGACGCTCTATGACGCCAAAGCGCATTTCGGCCGATAGGCCCGGCGCGCCAAGCGCCGTCCCCGTCCGCGTCGTGGTGGTGACGCTCGACCACCATCTCGGCGCGACCACCGACCGCGCGGCCGCGCGTCTCCATAAGGATCTGCCGGGCCTCACCCTCGACCTGCATGCGGCGGCCCGCTGGGAGGACGACCCTTCCGCGCTCGAACGCGCCAAGGCCGACGTGCTCTGCGCCGACATCGTGATCGTCACCATGCTGTTCATGGACGACCACATCCGCGCGATCCTGCCGGCGCTCGCCGCGCGGCGCGAGGCCTGCGACGCGATGGTGTGCGTGATGTCGGCCGCGGAGGTGACGCGGCTGACCCGCATGGGCCGGCTCACCATGGACAAGCCCGCCAGCGGTCCGCTCGCGCTGCTGAAGCGCCTGCGCGGCCAGAACGGCGCTGCGACCGCGGGCGCCGAGCAGCTGAAGATGCTGCGGCGGCTGCCGAAGATCCTGCGGTTCATTCCGGGGACCGCTCAGGATCTCAGGGCCTGGTTCCTGACGCTGCAATACTGGCTCGCGGGCTCAGAGGAAAACGTCGCGAACCTCGTGCGCCTGCTCGTCGACCGCTATGCGGACGGCCCCCGAAAGGTTCTGCGCGGGACGGTTCCCGCCGCGGAGCCCGTCGTCTACCCCGAAGTCGGCGTCTATCACCCGGCGCTGAAAGGCAGGATCAGCGAGGACGCCGCCCGCCTGCCCCGCGCGCCGAAGTCCCGCGGGACGGTCGGCGTGCTGGTGATGCGCTCCTACCTGCTCGCCGGAAACACGCGGCACTATGACGGCGTGATCGCGGCGCTGGAGGCGCGGGGCCTCAGCGTGATCCCGGCCTTCTCCAGCGGACTCGACGTCCGGCCTGCGGTCGAAAAATTCTTCATGGTCAACGGCCGCCCGGCCATCGACGCGCTCGTGTCGCTCACCGGATTCTCGCTCGTCGGCGGCCCTGCGTACAACGACGCGAAAGCCGCCGAAGAGCTGCTGGCGAACCTCGACGTCCCCTATCTCGCGGCGCATCCGGTCGAGTTCCAGAGCCTCGACGGCTGGCGGGAAAGCGAGCGCGGCCTCTCCCCGGTCGAGGCCACCATCATGGTGGCGATCCCCGAACTCGACGGCGCCACCGGTCCCATGACGTTCGGCGGCCGCGACGGCGAGGCCGGCGACATGGGCGTCGATCCCGAGCGCGCCGCCATGCTCGCGGCCCGCGTCGACAGGCTCGTGTCCCTGCGCGCCAGGCCAAAGGCCGAGCGCAAGGTCGCGACGGTGATCTTCAATTTCCCGCCCAACGCCGGAGCGGTCGGCTCCGCGGCCTATCTCGCGGTGTTTCCGTCGCTGTTCAACACGCTGAAGGCGTTGAAGAAAGACGGCTACACGGTCGAGCTTCCGGAGAGCGTCGACGCGCTGCGCGAGAGGATTCTCGAGGGCAACGCCGCACGCTTCGGCGCGCAGGCCAATGTCGCGGCGCGCATCCCCGCCGACGACCATGTGCGGCGCGAACGCCACCTCGCCGAGATCGAAAAGGTCTGGGGCCCGGCGCCCGGCCGTCAGCTCTCGGACGGCCGCTCGCTGTTCGTCCTCGGCGCGGAGTTCGGCAACGTCTTCGTCGGCGTGCAGCCCGCCTTCGGCGTCGAGGGCGATCCTATGCGGCTTCTGTTCGAAAAGTCCTTCGCCCCCACCCACGCCTTCTCGGCCTTCTACCGATACCTGCGCGAGGACTTCGGCGCCGACGCGGTCCTTCATTTCGGCACCCATGGCGCGCTGGAGTTCATGCCGGGCAAGCAAGTGGGGCTCGGCGCAAAATGCTGGCCCGACCGGCTGATCGGCGACCTTCCGAATCTCTATCTCTACGCCGCCAACAACCCGTCGGAGGGAGCGCTCGCCAAGCGCCGCGCGGCCGCGACGCTTGTCTCTTACCTCACCCCTTCGCTCGAGCAGGCCGGGCTCTATCGCGGGCTGATCGACCTCAAGGCCTCGATCGACCGCTGGCGCGCGCTTGAGCCGGACACGTCCGCCGCCGAGCGCGAGACGCTCGCGACCGTGATCCGCGCGCAGGCCGTCGGGCTCGATCTCGCCGGCGCCGACGACGGTTGGGAGGACGCGGAGGCGAAGGTCGGCCGGCTGGCGGCCCAGGTTCTCGAAGTCGAATACGCGCTGATCCCGCACGGGCTCCATGTGGTGGGCGAAACGCCGGGCGAAGCGGAGCTTTCCGAAACGCTCGCAGCGCTCGGCGAGGCCGCGGGCGGCGAGGCGCCGGAAGGCGTCGCGGAGCTTTTGCGCACGGACCACGAGACGCCCGCCATCCTGCGCGCGCTCGACGGGCGGTTCATCCGCCCCGCGCCCGCAGGCGACCTGATCCGCTCGCCGGGCATTCTGCCGACGGGCCGCAATCTCCACGGCTTCGACCCGTTCCGCATCCCCTCGGCCTTCGCGATGAAGGACGGGGCCCGGCAGGCCGCTCGCCTCATCGCCCGGCATGTGGCGGATGGAAACGCCTTCCCGGAGTCGGTCGCGCTGGTGCTCTGGGGCACGGACACGCTGAAAACGGAAGGCGGCCCGATCGCCCAGGCGCTGGCGCTGATGGGCGCCCGGCCGCGCTTCGACGGCTATGGCCGGGTCGCGGGCGCGACGCTCGTCCCGCTCGCCGAACTGGATACGCCCCGCATCGACGTCGTGATGACGCTTTCGGGCATCTTCCGTGACCTTCTTCCGCTTCAGGTCCGCCTGCTCGCCGAAGCTTGCTGGATGGCGGCCTCGGCGGACGAGCCCACCGACCGCAACTTCGTGCGCAAGAACGCGCTGGCCTATCAGGCCAGGACCGGCTGCGACCTCGAGACCGCGGCGCTGCGCGTGTTCTCGAACGCGGAAGGCGCCTATGGGGCGAACGTCAACCACCTGATCGAGAACGGCCTGTGGTCCGACGAGGACGACCTCGCGGAGACCTATGGGCGCCGGAAGTGCTTCGCCTATGGCGTCAACGGCCGCCCGCAGGCGCAGCCGGAGCTTTTGAGCGCCGCGCTCTCGGGCGTCGATCTCGCCTACCAGAACCTCGAAAGCGTCGAGACCGGCGTCACGACGCTCGACCAGTATGTCGACACGCTGGGCGGCTTGACGCGACTTTCCAAGCGCGCCCGCGGCTCCGCGCCGCCGGTCTATATCGGCGACCAGACCCGCGGCGAGGGCGCGGTGCGCACGCTCTCCGAGCAGGTGGCGCTCGAGACCCGCACGCGGCTCCTGAACCCGAAGTGGTTCGAGGGGATGCTGGCCCACGGCTATGAGGGCGTCCGCCACATCGAGGCGCATGTCACCAACACGCTCGGCTGGTCGGCGACCACCGGCCAGGTGGACCCGTGGGTCTACCGGCAGATCACCGATGTCTACCTGCTCGATCCCGCGATGCGCGAGCGCCTCGCGCGGCTGAACAAGACCTCGGCATCGCGCGTCGCCGACCGGCTGATCGAGGCCCAAGACCGCAATTACTGGACGCCCGACGACGCCACGCGCGCGGCGCTGCGCGAGGCGGGCGAGGAACTCGAAGACCGTCTGGAGGGCGTCTCCGGCGCCCCGGCGGCGGCCTGAGGAGACGGGGATGAACGCCCACACCAAGATCACCACCTCGGCCGCCGGGCCCTGCCGCCTCGACGGCGAGGGATCGCTGCAGGTCGCGCTCGATCCGGCCCAGAAGATCGAGGGGGCCAAGGTCTTCGCGGTCTACGGCAAGGGCGGCATCGGCAAGTCCACCACCTCGTCGAACCTCTCGGTCGCGTTCGCGAAGCTCGGCAAGCGCGTCCTTCAGATCGGCTGCGACCCGAAGCACGACTCGACCTTCACGCTGACCAAGCAGCTGATGCCGACCGTCATCGACGTGCTGGAGACAGTGAACTTCCACTCCGAGGAACTGCGCGTCGAGGACTTCGTGTTCCAGGGCTACGCCGGCGTCATGTGCGTCGAGGCCGGCGGGCCCCCGGCCGGCACGGGCTGCGGCGGCTATGTGGTCGGGCAGACGGTGAAGCTGCTCAAGGAGTTCCACCTGCTCGAGGACACCGACGTGGTGATCTTCGACGTGCTGGGCGACGTCGTCTGCGGCGGCTTCGCGGCCCCGCTCCAGCACGCCGAGCGCGCCGTGGTGGTGACCGCCAACGACTTCGACTCGATCTTCGCGATGAACCGCATCGTGCAGGCGATCGGCGCGAAATCGAAGAACTACGACGTGCGCCTCGCCGGCTGCATCGCCAACCGCTCCGCCGACGTCGACCAGATCGAGCGCTTCAACGCCGCGACGGGAATGAAGACGCTGGGCCGCCTGCCGGATCTCGACGTCATCCGCCGCTCTCGGCTGAAGAAGTCGACCCTGTTCGAGATGGAGGGCGAGGGCGTCGCGGAGGTGCAGGCCGAGTATCTGCGGCTCGCCGCGCAGCTCTGGGCAGGGGTCGAGCCCTGCACGGCGAAATCCCTGAAGGACCGCGACATTTTCGATCTTCTCGGGTTCGACTGAGGGAGGATGTGATGAGCGACGCCGCCTATCGCGACCGACTGACCCGGATCGAAACCTATTTCGACCGCACCGCCGTTCGCGCCTGGGAGCAGATGACCTCCGACGCGCCGCTCGGGCGCATCCGCGCGACGGTGCGGGCCGGCCGCGAGCGGATGCGCGCAGAAATCCTCAGCATGCTGCCGGAGGATCTGTCGGGCCGCCGCATCCTCGACGCCGGTTGCGGCACCGGCGCGCTTGCGGTCGAGGCGGCGCGGCGCGGCGCCGATGTGGTCGCGATCGACCTGTCGCCGAAGCTCGTGGCGCTCGCGCGCCATCGTGCGCCCAAAGATCTCGTCCGCCGCCTCGACTTCCATGTCGGCGATCTCGCCGACGAGGCGCTCGGTGGCTTCGACTACGTAATCGCCATGGACGTGCTGATACACTATCCGATGACGGACGCGGTCGCGACTCTCAAGGATCTCGGCGCTCGCACCCGTCACTCGCTGCTCTTCACCTTCGCACCGCGAACGCCGCTGCTCGCGACCATGCACGCGGTCGGAAAGCTGTTTCCCCGCTCCGACCGGTCGCCTGCGATCGAGCCCGTGGCCGAGCGCGCGCTCCGGGACGCGCTCGCCCGGTCGGTTCCCGCGTTCGAGGCCTGCCGTTCCTCCCGGGTGACAAGCGGCTTCTACATAAGCCAAGTCATGGAGCTCGTTCGGCCATGACGCTTTCGCTCCGCCACACCGCCAGGATCTGGAGCGGGATCGGGACCCGCTACCTCCCCTTCGCGGACGCCGCGAGCGAGGACCTGCCGCTCTCGCGACTGCTGCGGCTCTCACTGTTCCAAGTGTCGGTCGGCATGGCCACTGTCCTGCTCGTCGGCACGCTCAACCGCGTCATGATCGTCGAACTCGGCGTGCCGGCGGCGCTCGTCGCCGCCATGGTGGCGGTGCCGTTGATCGCAGCGCCGCTCCGCGCCGTCATCGGCTTCCGGTCCGACCATCACCGCTCCGCCTTCGGCTGGCGGCGCGCGCCCTTCATCTGGTTCGGCACGCTGATGCAGTTCGGCGGGCTCGCCATCATGCCCTTCGCGCTGCTGGTGCTTGCGATGGACCCGGCCCCCGTCCCCTACGCCGGCCACGTCGCGGCGGCGCTCGCCTTCTTGGCTGTCGGCGCGGGACTTCAGACCACCCAGACCGCGGGCCTCGCGCTCGCGAGCGACCTCGCCAAGCCCGAGACCCGCGCCCGCGTGGTGGCGCTGATGTATGTGTCCCTCCTCGCCGGCATGGTGTTTTCAGGCTTCCTGTTCGGCCTGCTGCTGGCGAAGTTCTCTGAGGTTCGCCTCATCCAGGTCGTGCAAGGCTGCGCGCTCGCGACCTTCGTGCTGAACGTCGCCGCCCTCTGGAAGATGGAGCCGCGCGATCGTTCGCGGGCCGAGGCGATGCGGTCCGCCGAGACCCCGCGCTTCCGCGACGCATGGGGCGCCTTTACGGCCGACCGGCGCGCGCGGCGATTCCTCTGGGCGCTCGGCCTCGGAACCGCGGCCTTCATGATGCAGGACATCGTGCTGGAGCCCTATGGCGGGCAGGTGCTGCATCTCTCGGTCGGCGGCACCTCGGCGCTGACCGCCCTCTTCGCAGCCGGCGCCCTCCTCGCCTTCTGGATCGCCGCACGTGCGCTCGCCGCCGGCCGTGACCCGCTGGTGGTGGCGGCGATCGGCGCGACGCTTGGCCTGCCGGCCTTCGCCGCCGTGATGCTGTCTGGGCCGCTTGAATCCCCCGCTCTCTTCCGATTGGGCGTGCTCGCCATCGGCTTCGGCGGCGGGCTGTTCTCTGTCGGCACGCTCAGCGCCGCCATGGGGCTCGAGGACAAGGAGCGCACCGGCCTCGCGCTCGGCGCCTGGGGCGCGGTGTCGGCGAGCGCGGGGGGCGCTGCGCTCGCCTGCGGCGGGGCGCTTCGCGACGCCGTCGCGCATCTGCCGGGCGCCGCGCCTTACGCCGGCTACGGCGCCGTCTACGGCGTCGAACTCGCCCTTCTCGTCATGACCCTGATCGCGATCGGGCCGCTCGTTCGGCACGCCCGCGAAGACGCCGCCAACAAGAAGATCGGCCTCGCCGACATGCCTGCCTGACCGCAACGGAAACGATCGCCGGGAGAGACGCCATGTACTCCTATCTGCACTTCACCCAGCATTTCGATCTCGCGCTGACTTCGCTCTATCTCTTTTGGGCGTTCTTCGCCGGGTTGATCTATTACCTCCACCGCGAGAACAAGCGCGAAGGCTACCCGCTGGTCGAAGACCACCCGGTCGGCCGCGGCGTCTCGATCGTCGGCTTCCCGAAGCCGCCCTCGCCCAAGACCTACCTGCTGCATGGCGGGCACGGCGAGGTTTCGCTGCCGAGCGGCCGGGTCGAGCGCGCCGATCTCGCGCTCGCTCCGACCGCGGGCTTCTCCGGCGCGCCCTACGTGCCCGTCGGCGATCCGATGACCGCGGGCGTCGGCCCCGGCTCCTGGGTCGAGCGCTCGAACCATCCGGACCTCACCGTCGACGGCCGACCCAAGATCGTGCCGCTGCGCGCAGCGCCCGACTTCCACCTCGCGCCCGAAGATCCGGACCCGCGCGGCTGGCCTGTGGTCGGCGGCGACCGGCAGGTCGGCGGCGTCGTGTCGGACGTCTGGGTCGACCAGTCCGAATACATGATCCGCTACTTCGAGGTGGAGCTTTCGGGCGGCCGCAGGGCGCTCTTGCCCACGCCCTTCGCCAAGGTGGACGGCCGCCGCGGGCGCATCACCGTGACGGCGCTCTACGCCGACAATTTCTTGGGCGTGCCCCAGACCGCGAGCCCAGACCAGGTCACGATGCTCGAAGAAGAGAAGACCGCGGCCTTCTACGGCGCCGGCCTGCTCTACGCCCATCCCGGCCGCGCGGAGCCGCTGCTGTGAGCCCGGGCCCGCAAGAGGGCGAGCCCCGCCCCTTCGGCCTGCCCGGCCCGCTGCCGGAGGGCGAGCGCATCCTCTGGCAGGGGCAGCCCGGCTGGCGGGGGCTGGCGCTGCGCGCCTTCCACTGCCGCGAGGTCGCGATCTATTTCGCAGTCTTCGCCGCATGGCGGGCCGCGACGGGCTACGCAGAGGCCGGGCTCGAGGCTGCGGCCGTGCGGGCGATGGCGCTGCTGCCGATCGCCGCGATCGCCCTCGGTCTGCTGGCCCTTCTCGCATGGGCGACGGCGCGCTGCTCGGTCTACACCATCACCGACCGGCGGGTGGTGCTGTCCATTGGGGTCGCGCTTACCGCGACGCTCAACCTGCCACTGAAAACCATCACGCGGGCGGACCTGAAGCTTCTCGGCGACGGCTCCGGCGACCTCTCGCTCGGGCTCGGGGCCGGCACGCGCGTCGCCTATCTCACACTCTGGCCGCACGCCCGTCCCTGGCGGATCAAGACGCCGGAACCGACGTTGCGCGCCTTGCCCGACGCCGCTCGCGCGGCCTCCGTGCTCGCCGAAGCGCTGGAGCCGGGCGCCTCGGCCCGCGTCGCGCAAGTCCGCGCCTTCGCTCCCGACATGCGTCCCGTCCCCGCGCCGCGCCCCGCGGCGCTGGCGGGCTGAGGGAGACACGGCCATGGCCCGCCCCGACGACTTCTCACCGCCCCGCGCCTTCCTCATCGGCGCGGCCGCAATGGCCGTGATCGCGCTGGTCGCGGCCTTCGTCGGGCGGGCCTCGGACGTGGGCGCGTTCCGCATGGAAGAGAGCCCGACGGTCGAAAGCCGCCTGCTCACCATTCTGGACGGCGGCGTCGGCCACGCGACGGTGAAGGACGCAACGACCGGCGACCTCCTCGCCGCCACGAACCCGGGACTGGAAGAGGGCTTCGTCTGGGGCGCGCTCAACGGTCTCTCCTACGGCCGCAAGCAGATCGGCGCTCCGGCGGACGCCCCTTACGAACTCGCCCGCCGCGCGGACGGGCGCATCACCCTCACCGACCTCATGACCGGCCAGAAGGTGTTTTTGGACTCCTTCGGCTACGGCAACGCCGCGGCCTTCGCGCGGCTCTTCGAACATAGGGAGGCGGCACGATGAAAATGGCTGCGAACGCGCAGACGCGTGGCGCCCTGCCCCCCTCCCCCTTGTGGGGAGGGGTCGGGGGTGGGGGTGGTTCAGAAGGAGGCGAGATGGCCGCCGCCGTTCTACGCCGCCGTCCTGAGGTCCATTCTGAACCACCCCCACCCTCACCCTCCCCACAAGGGGGAGGGAGCGGGACCGTCGCGGCCATCCGGCGAACGGGCGCCGCGCGCGCAAAGCCGCTGTTCCGGCGGCGCTTCGAGATCGACTGCACGGTCGACGTCGAGCACACAACCGAAAGCCTCCACGCCTATGTGTTCCTCGACGGCTACGAGGTCGGCCCCGGCGACGAGGTCACGGTGAAGAACCCGCCCGCGACGCCGGCCTTCGGCGGTCGCGTGGTCCGCCGCTGCCGCGCGAGCGTCACGCAGGCCGGCCTCTGGGGCCGGATCTGGACGCCTGTCGCCGCCTATCTCGAGCTCACGGATCTCTACGAAGTCGGTTTCGACGAAAGGAGCGCGTCATGATCGCGGTCGAAGGCGGCGTGCCGCAAGGCGGCCTCGTCACGAACGAAAGCACCGCCGGCGCCATGGAGGAGACCGTGCTCTCCCCGCGCTTCTACACCACCGACCACGCGGCGATGGACAGGATCGACGTCTCGGCGGTGCGAAGCGAATGGGACCAGATCGTCGCCGAGATGCGGCGCGACGAGAACAAGGAGCACTTCCACAAGACGCCGGAGTTCGACGACTTCTCGCTCGAAGCGCTGCCCCCGGAGCTGCAGGCCGAGTTCAAGGACTTTCTCGTGTCCTCGCTCACCGCCGAGTTCTCCGGCTGCGTGCTCTACGCCGAGATCAAGAAACGCATCCAGAACCCTGACATCCGCGAGCTTTTCGGCTTCATGACGCGCGACGAGAGCCGCCATGCCGGCTTCATCAACGAAGCGCTGAAGGACATGGGCATCGGGGTGAACCTCGGCTTCCTGGCGCGGGCCAAGAAGTACACCTTCTTCAAACCGAAGTTCATCTTTTACGCGACCTATCTCTCCGAGAAGATCGGCTACGCGCGCTACATCACGATCTTCCGGCATCTGGAGCGAAACCCGGACAAGCGCTTCCATCCGATCTTCAAATGGTTCGAACGCTGGTGCAACGATGAGTTCCGCCACGGCGAAGCCTTCGCGATCATCATGCGCAGCGACCCGAAGCTGACCCAAAGCTTCGTCAACAAGCTCTGGATCCGCTTCTTCCTGCTGGCCGTCTACGCCACGATGTATGTGCGTGACCACGCCCGACCGGCCTTCCACAAGGCGCTCGGGATCGACCCGACCTGGTACGACACGAAGGTCCTCAACCTCACCTCCGAGATCTCGAAGCAGGTCTTTCCGTTCACGCTCGATCTCGAGCATCCGGCGATGAAAGCGGGCTTCGACCGCATGTGCCGGATCTCCGACGGCATCGCCGCGGCGCAGAAGAAAGGCGGGCTGGTCGGCAAGGTGAAGGCGACCGCGCTCGGGCTCGCGGCCGGAGCGGTGTTCCTGCGGCTCTACGTCGTGAGGGTCGTTCCCAACGAGGTCCCCGCCTCGCCCCGCCTCGCGCCGGTCTGGTGAGCGCGATGGACTCGGCTCGAACGGAACTGCGTGCTTCGAGACGCCCGCTGGAGCGGGCTCCTCAGCATGAGGACCGTTCTTGCCCGCCACGATCCGTCCTCATGCTGAGGAGCGGCCGTAAGGCCGCGTCTCGAAGCACGCGGTTCGGCTCCGCAACGCGGGATCTCCTCCCATGACCGTCGCGCTCGTCTCGGTCGGCTTCGTGATCCTGCTCTGGTGGACGGCCACCGCGGCGGTGTTCTGGCTCGACCGGCGGACGGGCGCCTCCGGCTGGACGATCCTTGGCGCGACGCTTGTGCTGTTCGCCTCGCTCGTCGGCCTCGGCCTCACGTCCAAGACCGTGACGCCCGGCGGCGCGTTCCTCGCCTTCGCCTGCGCGATCGGGGTGTGGGGCTGGAACGAGCTCCTGTTCCTCTCAGGCGCGGTCACCGGCCCAAATCGCGGGCCGGCGGACGCCGGCCTCAAGGGCTGGGCGCGCTTCCGCGCGGCGGCGGGGAGCGTGATGCACCATGAGGTCGTGCTGCTCGCCTCTGCGGCCGCGGTCGCGGCGCTCACCGTCGGCGGCGAGAACCATGCAGGCCTTTGCGCCTTCATGACCCTCTGGGTCATGCGATTGAGCGCAAAACTCAACATCTTCGTCGGCGTGCCGAACCCCGGCGAGCGCTTCCTGCCCGACCGGCTGCGCTATCTCGCGGGCCATTTCCGCACCCGGCCCGTGGGGCCTTTCTTCGCCGCCACCATGACGGCCGCCACTCTCGCGCTCGCCGGCGTCGCGCTGTTCGGCGCGGGCGAGGCGCCGAGCGACTTCGAGATCGCGAGTGTCGCGCTCGTCTCGACGCTGCTCGCGCTCGCCGTGATCGAGCACGTCTTTCTCGCGCTGCCCTGGGACTCCGGGCGGCTCTGGGGCGGCTTGCCGGCCAACGACAATCTTCGCGCGGGCCGCTCGCCCGCATCGACGAAGCCCGCGCCCCGCGCGGCCAAAGCCTGAACCTCGGGGACCGAAGCCGATGACCAACGACCGGTACTTCCGCGAACGTCTGGACGGCCTGAAGCGCGAGGGCCGCTACCGCGTCTTCGCCGATCTCGAGCGCAAGGCGGGCTCGTTCCCCCGCGCCATCCACCACACCGCGCGCGGGCGTCGCGAGGTGACCGTCTGGTGCTCCAACGACTATCTCGGCATGGGCCAGCACCCTGACGTGCTCGCCGCCATGCACGAGGCGATCGACCGCGCGGGCGCCGGCGCCGGCGGCACCCGCAACATCTCGGGCACCAACCACGACCACGTTCTGCTCGAGGCCGAACTCGCCGACCTTCACGGCAAGGAGGCGGCGCTGCTCTTCACCTCCGGTTTCGTGTCCAACCTCGCGACGTTGACGACGTTGGGCGCCCAGATCCCCGGCTGCGTGCTGGTCTCCGACGCGCTCAACCACGCCTCGATGATCGACGGCATCCGCGCAAGCCGGGCGGAGAAGCGCATCTTCGCGCACAACGACCCGGAGGACCTCGACCGCGTGCTGTCGAGCCTCGACCCGACCGCGCCGAAGGTCGTCGCCTTCGAGAGCGTCTATTCGATGGACGGCGACATCGCGCCGATCGCCGAGATCTGCGACGTCGCCGATCGCCATGGCGCGATGACCTATCTCGACGAGGTCCATGCGGTCGGCATGTATGGCCCGCGCGGCGGCGGCGTCGCCGAAGAGCGCGGACTGATGGACCGCCTCACAATCATCGAGGGCACGCTCGGCAAGGCCTTTGGCGTGGTCGGCGGCTACATCACGGGGTCCGCCGCGACGGTGGATTTCATCCGCTCCTTCGCCTCGGGCTTCATCTTCACCACCTCGCTGCCGCCCGCAGTGGCGGCGGGCGCCGCGGCGTCGATCCGGCACCTCAAGGAAAGCCAGGCCGAGCGCATCGGCCAGCGCGACCGAGTGGCCCGGGTGCGCCGCCGGCTGGACCGGCTCGGCATCCCGCACCTTCCCAATCCGAGCCACATCGTGCCGGTGATGGTGGGCGATCCGGTCCTCTGCAAGCAGCTTTCGGATCGGCTGCTGAACGAGCACGGGGTCTACGTCCAGCCCATCAACTACCCGACGGTGCCGCGCGGCACGGAGCGGCTGCGCATCACCCCGTCGCCGCTGCACACCGACGCCGACATCGAGCACCTCGTGGCGGCGCTCGCGGCGGTGTGGGCCGAAGTGGGGCTCGAACGGGAGGCGGCGGAGTGAGGCGACATCCGAAAAGCCAAAACGCTTCCGCGGCTGTCTTCGATAGACCGCGAGGCCTCCGGACCCGCTCCCCTTTGCGGGGAGGGGCAAGGGGTGGGGGTGGCTCAGGAAAAGGCTCCGAGGGCGATGCCGCTCTACGCTCAACGTCTGCGCCTCGTCCTGAGCCACCCCCACCCTCACCCTCACCCTCCCCACAAGGGGGAGGGAACGGGGACGTCAGCGCAAACTCCAAGGCGTCGTCTGAGGCAGGATCCCGCCCCCTCCGCATCGTCCTCGCCAAGCCCCGCGGGTTCTGCGCGGGCGTGGTCCGCGCGATCGAGATCGTCGAGCGGGCGCTCGCGGCCCATGGCGCGCCGGTCTATGTGCGTCACGAGATCGTCCACAACGCCCATGTGGTCGAGGCGCTGAAAGCCAGGGGTGCGATCTTCGTCGACGAGGTGGACGAAATTCCGGAAGGCGCCGTCACGGTGTTTTCGGCGCACGGCGTCGGCCGTTCCGTCGAGACGGCGGCGGCGGCGCGCGGCCTCGACGTCATCGACGCCATCTGCCCGCTGGTGAACCGCGTCCACAAGGAGGGCGCGCGCTATGCGAGCCTTGGCTTCGATGTGGTGCTCATCGGCCATGAGGGGCACCCGGAGGTCGAGGGCACGCGCGGCCGGATCGACGGGCGCCTGCATGTCATCGCCACGGTCGAGGAAGCCCGGGCGATCAAGGTGTCAGACCCGGACCACGTCGCCTTCGTGACCCAGACGACGCTCTCGGTCTCCGACACCAGCGACGTCATCGCGGCGCTGAAGAGCCGCTTCCCGGCCATCGTCGGCCCCGACACGCGCGACATCTGCTACGCGACGCAGAACCGGCAGGCGGCGGTGATCGCGCTCGCGCGCGAGGTCGACGCCATCCTCGTGGTGGGCGCGAAGAATTCCTCCAACTCCAATCGCCTGCGCGAGATCGGCGAGGCGGCCGGACGACCGAGCTGGCTGATCGGGGACGCCTCCGAGATCGACCTCGGCTGGCTCGAACGCGCCGAGAGAGTCGGGATCACCGCCGGCGCCTCCGCGCCCGAGCGCCTCGTCGAGGAGGCGGTCGCCCGGCTCGCCGACTGGCGGCCCGTCACCGTCGAGACCGCCGAGGGGCCGGAGGAGACGGTTCAGTTCCGCCTTCCGCCAAGGCTCGCCCCTGACCTGCGCTACCGCCGGGAGGCCGCCCATGCTTGACCGCCCGGCACACAGCGCGCCCAAAGCCGCGGTCGCCGCCTCCGCCCCCCGACCGCCCTTCCCGTTCTCGGCCATCGTCGGTCAGGACGAGATGAAGACCGCGCTGCTGATCGCGGCCGTCGATCCCGCGCTCGGCGGCGTTCTCGCCATGGGCGACCGAGGGGCCGGCAAATCCACGGCCGTGCGCGCTCTCGCGGCGCTTTTGCCGGAGCAGAAGGCCGTGGAGGGCTGCATCTACGGCTGCGACCCGGCCGCCCCCTGCCCCGCCTGCACGGGCCTGGCGCGCCGAAAATCCGTCGCGCGGCGCGCGCCGGTCGTCGACCTGCCGCTCGGCGCGACCGAGGACCGGGTCGTCGGCGCGCTCGATCTCGAGCGGGCGCTGACGCTCGGCCAGAAGGCCTTCGAGCCGGGCCTGCTCGCCCGCGCCAATCGCGGCTTCGTCTACATCGACGAGGTCAACCTGCTGGAGGACCATCTCGTCGACCTCCTGCTCGACGTCGCGGCCTCGGGCGAGAACGTGGTGGAGCGCGAGGGCCTTTCGATCCGCCACCCCGCCCGCTTCGTGCTGATCGGCTCCGGCAACCCGGAGGAAGGCGAGCTTCGCCCGCAGCTGCTCGACCGGTTCGGCCTGTGCGTCGAGGTGACCACGCCGGCCGACATCCCGTCGCGCATTCAGGTGGTGAAGCGCCGCGACGCTTATGAGCGCGACCCGCACGGATTCTCCGCCGACTGGGCGGGAGCGGACGCAAAGATCCGGCGACGCGTGGAGCGGGCGCGGCGACGGCTCGACGAGGTCGCGGTCAACGACGACGCGCTCGAATCCATCGCGCGGCTCTGCCTCGCGGTCGGGGCCGACGGCCTGCGCGGAGAGCTCACCCTGATGCGCGCCGCCCGCGCGCTCGCGGCGCTCGACGGCGCGAAAGCGGTGGGCGAGAGCCAGGTTCGCGCCATGGCCGCGCCTGCGCTGCGCCATCGCCTGCGCCGCAACCCGCTCGACGAGACCGGATCCAGCGCCCGGATCGAGCGCGCGGTCGCGGATCTTCTGGGGTGAGCCCCGGCGCCGCGCCTGTCTCGCCATGCTGGCGCGACGCGATCGCGGCCGTCGCCCTTGTGGCGATCGATCCGGCGGGCCTCGGCGGCATGCGCCTCCGCAACGCCGCGGCGCCGGCGCGCGAAAAGCTGCTGGACGTCCTGAAGACGCTTCTGCCTCCCGGCGCGCCTGTCCGACGGCTGCCGCCCAACATCCCCGACGACCGCCTGCTCGGCGGCCTCGACCTCGCGGCGACGCTCTCGGCGGGGCGGCCGGCGCACCAGCGCGGAGTTCTCGCCGAAGCCGACGGCGGCGCGCTTGTGGTCCCCGGCGCAGAACGCGCCTCGCCGGGGCTCGCGGCGCGCATCGCGTCGGCTCTCGACCGCGGCGCCGTGGCGGCCGAGCGCGACGGGTTCGGGACGCTCCAGCCTGCCCGCTTCGCCGTGCTGGCCTTCGACGATGGCGAAGGCGACGACGCAGCCCCGCCCGCGGCGCTCACCGAGCGGCTTGGACTTGCGGTCGACCTCGCCGCGATGCGCCCCGCTGATCTTGCGGCGGTTATGGACGCCGCCGATGTCGAGGCGGCGCGGCGCCGCCTTCCGGCGATCGAGGTTTGCGAGGACCGGACGCTCGCGCTCGCCGAGGCTGCGGCGGCTCTTGGAATTTGCGGCCTGCGCCCGCTGATCTTCGCCCGCGCGGCCGCCCGCGCCGCGGCGGCGCTCGCCGGTCGCGACCGGCCCGACGACGCCGACCTCGAACTCGCGGCGCGGCTCGTTCTCGGGCCCCGCGCGACCTGCGTTCCCGCCGCTCATGACGACGAAGAGCACGCAAGCGAACCCGAAGGCGATCGAGAGGACCGCGGGGGCAAGGACGACGACGGCGCCGGAGGCGATCCGCGCGAGCTCGCCGAACGCGTGCTCGCAGCCGCCGAGGCGACGCTTCCGCCGGGACTGCTCGAAGCTGGTGCGGCCGCGGCGCGCTCGGCCGGCGCAGCGGGCCGCTCAGGCGCCGCGCAGGCCTCGCCTCGTCGCGGCCGTCCGGTCGGCTCGCGCCCCGGCCGTCCCGAAGGCGGAGCGCGGCTCGATCTCGTGGCGACGCTCAGAGCTGCAGCGCCATGGCAGGGGCTGCGGCGGAGGGAGGCGGCCCTCCCCCCTCCCCCGAGCCAACTCCGCTTCAGCGGAGTTGGCCATCCTGAGTGCGCAAGTCGGATACATCCGACTTGCGATGGGGAGGGGTCGGGGGTGGGGGTGCTTCAGGATAAGGCGCAGGAGGCGACATCGCTCGACGCGCAACCGCGCCGCTCTCTCCGGAGCCACCCCCACCCTCACCCTCCCCACAAGGGGGAGGGAGGCGGAGACGTCGCGGCTCAACAGAGTGGGACGTCGTCCGTCGAAAACCAAGCAAGCGAAAGTCCGCCCCCTCCCCGCATCCTCGTCCGCCGCGAAGACTTCCGCATCCAGCGCCTGAAGGAACGCCGTCGCTCGCTCACGATCTTCGTCGTCGACGCCTCTGGCTCCGCCGCCCTCCATCGGCTCGCCGAGGCGAAGGGCGCGGTCGAACTGCTTCTGGCCGAGGCCTATGTCCGGCGCGACGAGGTGGCGCTCATCGCCTTTCGCGGGACCACAGCCGAGCTGTTGCTGCCGCCGACCCGCTCGCTCGCCCGCGCGAAGCGATCGCTCGGAGAGCTGCCCGGCGGCGGCGGCACCCCGCTCGCGAGCGCGATCGACGCTGCGGCGCTTCTTGCAGTCGCGGCGCGGCGGCGGGGCGATGCGCCGGCGCTCGTGTTCCTCACCGACGGCCAGGCCAACGTCTCCCGCGACGGCGAAGGCGGCCGCGCCCGGGCGCAGGAGGAGGCGGCGCAGGCCGCTCGCGCGCTGAAGGCGTTGGGACTGAAAAGCCTCGTGATCGACGTCTCGCCCCGCCCGAACCCGCGCGCTGGAGAACTCTCGGCCGCGATGGGCGCCCGTTACATGCCGCTGCCCTCGGCCGACGCCCCGGCGCTCGCTCGCGCTGCCGCCTCGTGACGCATGTCACGAATGGATGACATAATGAGTGTAAACAAAACTTGTCATCTCTCTTGTGCGGTCTAAGCTGACATCCGGAGCGAACAGGAGGCCGAACATGCCGATGACGCCCGCAACCGCCGGATCGCGCACGCCGCTGCTCGACCGCGTCTCGACGCCCGCGGATCTCCGAAGACTTCCCGAGAGCGACCTCCGCCAACTCGCCGACGAGCTTCGGCTGGAGACCATCGAGGCGGTTTCGGTCACCGGCGGGCATCTCGGCGCCGGGCTCGGGGTGGTGGAGCTCACCGTCGCGCTCCACCACGTGTTCGACACGCCCGACGACATTCTCATCTGGGACGTCGGCCACCAGGCCTATCCGCACAAGATCCTGACCGGCCGCCGCGACCGCATCCGATCTTTGCGAAAGCCCGGCGGTCTCTCGGGCTTCACCCGGCGCGCCGAGAGCGACTACGACCCCTTCGGCGCGGCGCATTCCTCGACCTCGATCTCGGCCGCGCTCGGCTTCGCGGTCGGCCGCGACCGCTTGGCTAAGACCAACAACGTCGTGGCGGTGATCGGCGACGGCGCCATGTCGGCCGGCATGGCCTATGAGGCGATGAACAACGCCGGCGCGATGGACGCGCGGCTCGTCGTGATTCTCAACGACAACGACATGTCGATCGCCCCGCCGACGGGCGCGCTTTCGGCGCATCTTGCGCGGCTCGTCTCCGGAAAAACCTATCGCGGCGCCCGCGAGGCGTTGAAGAGGCTCGGCAAGAGGCTCCCCCGTGGCCTCTTCGACAAGGCCCGCAAGACGGAGGAATACGGCCGCGCCTTCTGGTCGGGCGGATCGCTGTTCGAGGAGCTCGGCTTCTACTATGTCGGGCCGATCGACGGGCACAATCTCGACCACCTGCTGCCCGTGCTGAAGAACGTGCGCGACGCCGAGCAGGGCCCGATCCTCGTCCATGTGGTGACGCAGAAGGGCAAGGGTTACGGGCCCGCCGAGGCCTCCGCGGACAAGTATCACGGCGTGGTGGCGTTCGACGTCGCGACCGGCGCGCAGGCCAAGGGCAAGGCCGGGCCGCCGGCCTACACCAAGGTGTTCGCCGAGAGCCTGATCCGGGAAGCTGCAGCCGACGAAAAGATCGTCGCCATCACCGCCGCCATGCCGGGCGGCACCGGGCTCGACCTGTTCGAGAAGACGTTTCCGGACCGCGTCTACGACGTCGGCATCGCCGAGCAGCACGCCGTGACCTTCGCGGCGGGGCTCGCGGCGCAGGGTCTGAAGCCGTTTTGCGCGATCTATTCGACCTTCCTGCAGCGCGCCTATGACCAGGTGGTGCACGACGTGGCGATCCAGAGATTGCCCGTGCGCTTCGCCATGGACCGGGCGGGTCTCGTGGGACCGGACGGCCCGACCCACGCCGGCTCCTTCGACCTCGCCTACCTCACCTGCCTGCCCGGCATGGTGGTGATGGCGCCGGCCGACGAGGCGGAGCTCACCCACATGGTGGCGACGGCCGCGGCCCATGACGACGGCCCGATCGCCTTCCGCTATCCGCGCGGGAACGGGACGGGCGTCGCCCTGCCGGCGCGCGGCGTGGCGCTGCCCATCGGCAAGGGCCGCGTGGTGCGCGAGGGCGCGTCGGTCGCGATCCTCTCGCTCGGAACACGGCTCGCGGATGCGCTGAAGGCCGCGGACGAGCTCGGCGCGCGGGGCCTTTCGACCACGGTCGCGGACGCGCGCTTCGCGAAGCCGATCGACGTCGAGCTGATCCTGCGGCTAGCCCACAGCCACGAGGTGCTGGTCACCGTCGAGGAAGGCTCGACCGGCGGCTTCGGCTCGCTGGTCCTTCACACGCTCGCCGAGGCCGGGGCGCTCGACCATGGCCTGAAGGTCCGGACGCTGACGCTCCCCGACCGCTTCATCGAGCACGGAACGCCCGACGGCATGCTCGCGGAAGCGGGTCTCGACGCGGCCGGGATCGTCGCGACGGTTCTCGGCGCGCTGGGGCGCGAGGACGTTCCGGCCGCCGCCGCGCCGTTGAGGGCGTGATGGGCGGGGCGGATCATCGAGCCGCAGTCTTCTCCCCTCCCCCCTGTGGGGAGGGGTCGGGGGTGGGGGTGGCTCCGGAGAAGGCGCAGACGGCGAAATTGCTCGACGCGCAACGACAGCAGCCCATCCTGAACCACCCCCACCCTCACCCTCCCCACAAGGGGGAGGGAGGTGAGACGTCACACACCTTCGAGGGAAGAGGGCCTTAAAACCATGCCCGCCCGCCTCGACTGGAGCCGCGACGGAGGCGACTGGCCGAACAGGTCGGCGAGCCGCTTCGTCCGGGCCGGCGGGCTCACCTGGCACGTGCAGACGGCGGGCGACGGCGACGACGTGCTGCTGCTCCACGGAACCGGCGCCTCGACGCATTCCTGGCGGGGCCTGTTCGTCGCGCTCTCGCGCGACCATCGCGTGATCGCGCCGGACCTCCCCGGCCACGCCTTCACCGACCCCCTTCCCTACGGCCGGACGACTCTGCCCGGCATGGCCGAGGCTGTCGGCGCGTTGCTGAAGAAGCTCGGCGCCCGGCCCCGGATCATTGTCGGCCATTCGGCGGGCGCAGCGATCGCGATCCGCATGGCGCTCGACGGCCACGCGGCGCCCGACGCCATCGTCAGCCTCAACGGCGCGCTGTTCCCGATCTCGAACTCCTTCGCGCGGCCGTTCTTCGTCGGCGCGGCGAAGCTGCTGGCGCTGAACCCGCTTACCCCCTGGCTGTTCGCGCTCCGGGCGCGCGACCCGGTCGCCGTGCGCCGCCTGCTCGACGGCACCGGCTCGGAGATCGACCCGCTCGACGAGGAGATCTATGGCCGGCTCGCGACGACCACGTCCCATGTCTCGGGCGCGCTCGGCATGATGGCGGGCTGGGATCTCCACGCGCTCGAGGACGATCTATCGAAGCTCGAGACGCCGCTGCTCCTCGTCGTCGGCGAGGCCGACGCCATGGTGCCGCCCGGGCGCGCGGCGGGCGTCGCGCGGCTCGCGAAGAACGCTCGCGTCGTCTGCCTGCAGGGGCTTGGCCACCTCGCTCATGAGGAAGCGCCCGGAAAGATCCATGCGCTGATCGGCGAGTTCGCCCCGAAGACGGCCGCGCCCGAGCAGAAGGCCGCCGCCCATGGCTGAGCGTCCCGGCTCGAGCTGCGCCGCCTGCCCCCCTCCCCCTTGTGGGGAGGGGTCGGGGGTGGGGGTGGCTCCGGAAAAGGCAGAGCCGGCGACGCGGCTCAACGCGCGGCCGGAGCGCTCCATTCTGAACCACCCCCACCCTCACCCTCCCCACAAGGGGGAGGGAGGGGGCCGACCTCGCGGCAATCGCCCTTCTACGCCAAGGACGACCGCCCATGGCTGACGGCTGGCCCCTCGTCGACGACCGGCCGCATGCGGTCGTCATCGGCTCCGGCTTCGGGGGGCTGGCGGCGGCGGTGCGGCTCGGCGCGCGCGGCTGGCGCGTGACGGTGCTGGAGCGGCTTGACCAACCGGGCGGCCGGGCGCGCGTGCACCGACAGGACGGCTTCACCTTTGACGCGGGCCCGACCATCGTCACCGCGCCGCATCTCTTTGAGGAGCTCTGGACGCTCGCCGGACGACGAATGGCCGACGACGTGACGCTCGTTCCCGTCGACCCGTTCTACCGCATCCGCTTCCACGACGGGTCGACCTTCGATTGCTCGACCGACGCGGAAGCGATGCGCGCGCAGGTGCGCCGCCTGTCACCCTCCGACCTCGACGGCTATGAGCGTTTCCTCGCCTTCTCGAAGGAGCTCTGCCGCGTTGGCTTCGAGGAGCTCGGCGCGAAGCCATTCTCGCGCGTCTCCGACATGGCGCGCATCGCGCCAGAACTGGTGCGGCTCAAGGCCTATCGCTCGGTCCATGCGCTCGTCGCCGGCTTCGTGAAGGACGAGCGGCTGCGTCAGGCGCTCTCGTTCCATCCGCTGTTCGTCGGCGGAAACCCGTTCCGCGCCTCAAGCCTCTATGCGCTGATCGCCTGGCTCGAGCGGCGCTGGGGCGTGCATTACGTGATGGGCGGGATCGGTCGGTTGGTGGAGGGGCTCGCGGGCCTCGTCCGCGGACTTGGCGGCGCGGTGCGGCTCAATGCGGAAGTCGAGCGCATCCTCGTCGAGAACGGCCGCGCGACGGGCGTGAAGCTAGCGAGCGGCGAGATGATCCGCGCTGACGTCGTGGTCTCGAACGCCGACAGCGGCTTCACTTATTCTCGCCTTCTCGCCGGCGAAACGAGGCGACGCTGGAATGATCAAAAGCTCAACAAATCAAGCTACTCGATGAGCCTCTTCGTGTGGCGCTTCGGAACGCGAAAGCATTTTGCGGAGCTGCCCCACCACCTCATTCTGATGGGTCCGCGCTATCGCGGCCTGCTGGACGACATCTTTTCCAGGAAGCGCCTCGCCGAGGACTTTTCGCTCTATCTGCACCGGCCGACAGCGACCGACCCGTCGCTCGCGCCGGAAGGCTGCGACGGGTTCTATGTGCTCTCGCCGGTCCCGAACCTGCTCGGCGGCGCCGACTGGACGCAGGAGGCCGAGCCCTATCGCCAAAGGGTCGCGCGGTTCCTCGACCAGACCGTCATGCGGGGCTTCGAGCGCGAGATCGTCACTTCAACGGTCACGACGCCGCTGACCTTCCGCGACGACTTCCTGAGCCCCCACGGCGCCGCCTTCGGGCTGGAGCCCGTGCTGACCCAGAGCGCCTGGTTCCGGCCGCACAACGTCTCGGAGGAGGTCCAGAACCTTTTTCTCGTAGGCGCAGGCACGCATCCGGGCGCAGGGCTTCCGGGGGTGCTGTGCTCCGCAAAAATCCTCGATCAGGTGGTCCCGCATGCGACAAGCCTCGTCCGCTGACCTCGCCGCCTGTTCGGCGATCCTCGCCCAGGGGTCGCGCTCGTTCCAGGCCGCCTCACTGCTGCTGCCGCGGCGCGTTCGCGAGCCGGCGGTCGCGCTCTACGCCTTCTGCCGCGAGGCCGACGACGCGGTCGACACATCGACCGATCCGGCGAGCCTTCAGCGCCTAAAGGCCCGGCTCGACGCCGCCTACGCCCAGCGCCCCGAGGACAGCGCAGTTGATCGCGCTTTTGCGACGGCGGTGGCGGGGAGACGAATCCCGCGGGCCATTCCCGACGCGCTGATCGAAGGATTCTCCTGGGACGCCGAAGGCCGGCGCTACGAAAAATTCGACGCGCTCGAAGCCTATGCGGTGCGGGTCGCGGGCACGGTCGGGCTGATGATGGCGCTGGTGATGGGCGCGCGTTCGCCCGCCGCGCTCGCCCGCGCGCTCGACCTCGGCGTCGCGATGCAGCTGACCAACATCGCGCGAGACGTCGGCGAGGACGCCCGTATGGGCCGCCTCTATCTCCCGCTCGACTGGTGCGCGGAAGCAGGCCTCGACGCCGATGCCTTGTTGGCGGCGCCCCGACCCTCGCCGGCGCTTGCGCGCGTCGTCCGCCGCCTGCTGGGCCAAGCTGAAAAGCTTTATGCGCGGGCTGACGCCGGCATCGCGGCGCTGCCGCTCGATTGCCGGCCGGCGATAGGAGCCGCGCGGCGGATCTATGCGGCGATCGGCGACGAGGTGGCGGCGGCGGGCCACGACAGCGTCACGCGCCGCGCCGTCGTCGGTCGATCGGCCAAGGCATGGCGCCTTGCGGCCTCGCTCACCTCGGTCATTCCGACGCCGGGACGCGACGCCGAAGCGCCGGCGCTCGCATCGGGGCGCGCGCTCATCGAAGCCGCGACCGCGATGGGCGAACCGGCGCCGGCCACCGCGCCTCCCCGCTTCGGAGAGCGCGTCGGCGGGGTGGCGGAGGCCTTCGCGCGGCTGGAGCAGGCGCGCCGCATCGAGCGTGGCTGGGCCCGGTGATCGACTCTCACGCCTTCGGCCTGATCGAGCTTCTGGGCGTCTTCGGCGTCATCCTCGGCGTGCTCGGCTGGCAGTGGGTCTCGATCCGCCGGACATTGCGGGAGGACCGGGAGAAGGCGGAGCGGGACGCCGCACAGCCCCAAGAGACGCGCTTTTCCTGATCCTCCTCTGCGTCAGCGGAGGAGGGGGACCATGGGCGAAGCCCATGGTGGAGGAGGCCCTTGGCGCAAACGCGTCGATCGCCTGCGCCCGCCCCCTCCACCGCTTCGCGGTCCCCCTCCCCCGCGCTGAAGCGCAGGGGAGGATCAACCCTTCATCCGCGCCGCGGCATCCTGAACGGCAGCATCGCCTGCACCACCGGCATGCCGAACCGGTCGAGCGACAGGCTTTCGTGCATGAGCGAAACCTCCTCGCCGCCGATCGTCGTCGCGATGCGTGAGCGCGAATAGAACGGCGCGTCTTCCAGCTTCGCCTCGATGCGGTGGACCGTCCCCGCGTCGCGCCAGACCAGGCGCGGCATGCCCCAGAGCAGTCTTGGCGACGCCGCGACGGGCGGCGCGGGGACGGAGGAGAACCGCCCCTCCCCATCGATCGCGATCCCGAGCGACAGTGGGGCTCCACGCCGCCGCGCGACGTCATAGAGCACCAGCGCCCCGTCGCGGGTCCGCGCCCTGCCCCAGATCCACTTCGAGAACGCGGTCTCCAAAGGCTCGGAGCCCTCGTTGAAATCGAGATAGCCGTCGCCGCGCCAGTTCAGCGCCGGGCTCTCGCATCGAACCTCGAGCTCCGCCATCGGCGCGATCGGCCGCCATTCGTGACGACCCTCGCCGTCGATCGCGAAGGCGCGGCTCAGCACAGGGCCGAAGCTCACCCGCACCTCGCCCTTCAGCCGCTTCGGGATCGGCGCGCAGATCTCCTCGAAGCGGATCGTCAGCCCGGAATCGTCCCAGACGAGCTCGCTCGGGCCGATGACGAAGCGGTTCGGCTCACGCCGAATGCGGCGGCGGCCGCGCTCGGTCATCGACCAGCGCCCGCCCGGCCCGTAGAGCGCGACATTGAGGGCGCAGTGATTTTCCGGATCGGCAGGACCGCGGCGGCGGGCGAGCGCGTAATAGGGCGAGAACACCGAGCCCACGAAGGCGATGATCGTCAGCCCGTGCCGGCCGTCCTCGCTCCAGCCGTCGAGATACCACCAGGCGTAGCCGCTCGGCGGGATTTTCCGGTCGAAGCGAGGTCCCGGATCAGCGAGGTGGCGGCTCGCCATCCCGAAAGCGCCGCCATCGGCACGCCCGGCCCCGGATGGACGCTGCCCCCCGCGAGATAGAGCCCCGGCAGGCGGCTCGTGGTCACGGCCCGCCGGAACGAGGCGCTCGACCCGTGGCTCGCCGGCCCGTAAAGCGCCCCGCCGGTCGCCGGAAACATCTGCGCGAATTGGCTCGGCGTGGTGGCGATCGTCTCGCCCGAAAACTCCAGCGTCAGCCCGCAGCGGTCCAATAGCTCCAGCGCGTTCCTCTCGCATCTCGCGATCTCCTCGCGGCCGAATTGATAGACGTCGCCGACCGGCGGCGCGTTGACGAGCAGCATCAGGCGTTCCGGAAAGACGTCGGGAGCATCGCTCCGCCGACCGCGCGCCTCCGCCGTCATGCCCGGCGAAGCCGGGTATCCACGACTTCCCTTCGCGACGGCGCCGTCTCCCAAGTCGTGGATACCCGGCCTTGCGGCCGGGCATGACGGAGGTGGTTCCGACGCGAAGCCGTCGGAGAGCAAACCTCCCCCGTCGTCACGGTCCTGCGCGCAGAGATAGACGGTGGGCGCCTCGGGCAGCTGCGAGCGACCAAAAATCTGGTCGAACTCGGCGCGGTAGCCGCCCGAAAAGAACACCGTGTGGCGCGCGAGCGGGAAGCCGTCGGCGCGGGCGACCGACGCGAAGGTGACGGCGGAGAGCGAGCGGTCGTTCGGGCTGGTGCGCGGCGCGGCCCGGACGGGCGCCTCGCCCAGAAGCCCGGCCCCCAGCGCCTCGACGTCGCCGTTGAACAGGATGGCGTCGGCGGCGAGCCACTCGCCGCTCTCCAGCGTCACGCCCGAGACGTTTCCGCCCTCGGCCTCGATGCGCGCCGCGCCGACGCCATAGCGAAACGTCGCGCCGTTGGCCTCGGCCTGCCGGGCGAAGGCCTCCGCAAGGCGGATCATGCCGCCTTCGACAAGCCACACCCCGTCCATCTCTACATGGGCGACGAGCATCAGCGTGGCGGGGGCGGAAAACGGCGAGGAGCCGCAATAGGTGGCGTAGCGGCCGAAGAGTTGCCGCAGCCGCGGGTCCTCGAACATCCTTGTCAGCGTGGACCACAGCGTCTGGAACGGGCGGATGCGGGCGAGATCGACGAGCCCCGAAAGCCCCGCTCCCATCACGAGCCCCGCCCGGCTCGGCGCCTCGGCGCGGATGAAGCTGTGGTCGAGCGTGCGAAACACATGCGCGGCCTCGGCGTGGAAGGCGAGGAAGCGCTTCGCTTCCGCCGCGCCGGAGAAGTCGCCGATCGCGTCCGCCGAGCGGGCGGGATCGGCGAAGAGGTCGAGCCGCTCTTCCGGCCCCCAGGCGTGGCGCGCGAGCGTCTCGACGGGTCTCAGCGTGACGGCTGCGTCGAGATCGAAGCCCGCCGTCCCGGCGATTTCGCGCATCAGGCCGCGCATGGTGAAGACCGTGGGGCCGACGTCGATCGGCCGACCCGCAACCTCGACGGTCCGGATCTTTCCGCCCGGCCGCGCGGCCTTCTCCACCACTGTCACGTCGAGCCCGGCGCGCGCGAGGACGGCGGCGGCCACGAGCCCGCCGATCCCTGCGCCGATCACGACCACGCGGTCAGCCGGCATGGCGAAGGCCTCGCTCTGGCCAGAGCATCTCGCCTCGATCCCATAGGCCGCCGAAAACATTTCGGCGAGCCTCTTCCGTTGTCCAATATTTTGGACAAATATGCACGTCATAAAAACTAGACGCGCGCACCGGGAGGGATCCATGGACCTGACGCCGCGCATCGAACGGACGCTCGAACAGGCGCTGCGCGCCGCAGCCGGCGCCGACTGCCCGCCACGACTGGCGGACGCGCTCCACTATGCGGTGTTCCCCGGCGGGGCGCGGATACGCCCGCGGCTGGCGCTCGCTGTGGCGAAAGCCTGCGGGGACGACGATCCCGCGGCTGCCGACGCCGCGGCGGCCGCCATCGAGTTCCTGCACTGCGCAAGCCTCGTGCATGACGACCTGCCCTGCTTCGACGACGCGGACCTTCGGCGCGGCAAGCCTTCCGCCCACCGGGCGTTCGGCGAGCCGCTCGCGGTGCTCGCCGGCGACGCGCTGATCGTGCTCGCCTTCGAGACGATCGCAGCCGCGCCCATGCGGCGGCCCGAGCGCATCGGAGCGCTGGTCGGCGTCGTCGGACGCGCGGTCGGGGCGCAGGGCGGCATCACGGCAGGTCAAGCCTGGGAATGTGAAAGCGCAGTGGATCTCGCCGCCTATCACCTCGCCAAGACCGGCTCGCTCTTCGCCGCCGCGACGGTCGCGGGCGCAGCGGCGGCGGGCGCGGCCCATGAGCCGTGGCGGGCGCTCGGCGAGACCATCGGCGAGGCCTTCCAGGTCGCCGACGACATTTCCGACCATGTCGGCAGCGAGGCCCAACTCGGCAAACCCGCCGGCCGCGACAAGGCGCTGGGGCGGCCGAGCGCGGTGCTCGAACTCGGGCTCGAGGCCGCGGTGGGGCGGCTCAAGTCGCTCGTCGCCCGCGCGGCGGCGCTCGTGCCGCCCTGCCCCGGCGAAGCGGACTTTCGGGCGCTGATCCTGCATGAAACGAGGCGCTTCATGCCTTCGGGCATGAAGACCGTCGCCGCATGACCGCGGTGGACAACGAGGGGCATGAACCACCGGTCATGCCCGGCGAGCGCATCGGCGCGGCGTGGCGAAAGCTACGCCGCGAGAAGCTCGCCGATCGCGAGTTTCGAAGGAGCGCGGCCCAGAACCCGCTGACGCGGCCGATCGCGACGGCGAGCGCAAGGCGGCTGTTCGATTACACCGCGGGCTTCGTCTATTCGCAGATCCTGAAAGCCGTGGTGGAGCTCGACCTGCTGGCGCTTCTCGCCGACGGGCCGCGCAAGGCGGAAGACCTTTCGGGGCCGCTCCGCATGTCGCCGGAGGCCGTCAAAAAACTGCTCGACGCCGCGGCGGCGCTCGATCTCGTCGAGCGGCTGGAGAACGGTTCCTACGAGATCGCAGCGCTCGGCTCCGCGCTCCAGGGCGAGACCGGCGTGCGCGCCATGATCGCGCATCACGACATGCTCTACGCCGACCTCGCAGACCCCGTAAAACTCCTGCGCGGAGAGGCTGGCGAGACGCGGCTCTCACGCTTCTGGCCCTATGCGGGCGGAGGCGAGGTCGGCGAGGAGGGAGCGGCCCCCTACTCTGAATTGATGGCCGCCTCCCAGACCTTCGTGGCCGACGACGTGCTCGACGTGTTCTCGTTCGGGGACCGCAACTCGCTGATCGATCTCGCAGGCGGCGACGGCGCCTTCGTCGAGACGGTCGCGCGGCGCTGGGAGCACCTCGCCATCGCGATGGCCGACCTCCCGCCGGTTGCGGAACGCGCTCGGCAGCGCCTCGCGGCGGCGGGTCTCGGCGACCGCATCGCCGTCCATGGCCTCGATCTCTTCGCCGATCGGCCGCCGGGCGAGGCCGATGTCGTCTCCTTCGTGCGCGTGCTGCACGATCATGACGACGAGCGCGTCGTCGCGCTGCTGAAGCTCGCTCATGACGCGCTGACGCCCGGCGGCGAGGTCATGGTCGCCGAGCCGATCGCCGACATGCCGGGCGCCGCCCGCGTCGGCCACGCCTATTTCGGATTCTACCTTCTGGCCATGGGCTCGGGGCGCCCGCGCACCTCCGCGGAGATCGCGGAGCTGATGGAGCGAGCCGGATTCTGGAGCGTGCGCACCCGCTTCACCCGCGGGGCGCTGCCGCTCGCCGTCATCACCGCCCGCCGAAGCTCCGAAGGGCCGATGTGGCGAATTTAGGCGTAAAGCTAACTTGACGTAGATTGACGTCTCGTTAAGTTGACATATCGCATCCGCAGCTCCACGGGAGTTCTCCCAATGAGCCTCGCCGCAACCGCAGTGGTACTGGACGAGCCCGGGCGCATCAGCGTCCGCGGTCTCGCGCTGACCGCGCCGCGCGCGGGCGACGTGGTGGTCGAGACCGCGTTCAGCGGCGTCTCCACCGGCACCGAGCGGCTGCTCTGGAACGGCTCGATGCCGCCCTTCCCTGGAATGGGCTACCCGCTGGTGCCGGGCTACGAGGCGGTGGGCGAGATCGTCGAGGCCGGCCCCGAGTCGGGCCGCCGCGTCGGCGAGACGGTGTTCGTTCCCGGCGCGAAGTGTTTCGGCGAGATCCGCGGCTTGTTCGGCGCGGCGGCGGGCGCGCTTGTGACGCCGGGCGCGCGCGTCGCGCCAGTCGAGCCGGCGCTTGGAGAGAGCGCCGCGTTGCTTGCGCTCGCCGCCACCGCGCACCACGCCTTCGCCGGCCATGCGCAGCCCGAACTCATCGTCGGGCACGGCGTGCTCGGCCGCCTCGTCGCCCGCATCGCGGTGGCGCTCGGAGCCGAGCCGCCGATCGTCTGGGAGAAGCTTCCCGCCCGCCGGCCCGGCGCTGACGGTTATCTGGTTATCGATCCCGAGAACGATCCCCGTCGCGACTATCGCGTGATCTGCGACGCATCCGGCGACTCTTTGCTCACTGACGCGCTCATCCAGCGGCTTGCGCCCGGCGGCGAGATCGTCCTGGCGGGTTTCTACGAGACCCGCGTCTCCTTCGCGTTTCCGCCGGCCTTCATGCGCGAGGCGCGCCTGCGCGTCGCCGCCGAATGGAAGCCGGCCGACCTCGCCGCCGTCACGGCGCTTACGGCCTCGGGCCGCCTGTCGCTCGAAAACCTCGTGACCCACCGCGCCCCGGCGCGGGAGGCGGCCGACGCCTACCGGACCGCTTTCGAGGATCCGTCCTGCCTGAAGATGATCATCGACTGGAAGGGAACGGCATGAGCACCGCCGAAGCGCGCCTCGCCGCACTTGTGGCCCAAGCGACCGAAGAAAAGCCCGCCGCCAAGGCCACCCAGATCATCGCGATCTATGGCAAGGGCGGCATCGGCAAGTCGTTCACGCTCGCCAATCTCAGCTACTCCATGGCCCAGCAAGGCAAGAAGGTCCTGCTGATCGGCTGCGACCCGAAGAGCGACACCACATCGCTCCTCTTCGGCGGCCGCGCCTGCCCGACGATCATCGAGACCTCGACGAAGAAGAAGCTCGCGGGCGAAGAGGTCGCGATCGGCGACGTCTGCTTCAAGCGCGACGGCGTCTACGCCATGGAGCTCGGCGGGCCGGAGGTCGGCCGCGGCTGCGGCGGGCGCGGCATCATCCACGGCTTCGAGCTTCTCGAAAAGCTCGGCTTCCACGAATGGGGCTTCGACTTCGTGCTGCTCGACTTCCTCGGCGACGTCGTGTGCGGCGGCTTCGGCCTGCCGATCGCCCGGGACATGTGCCAGAAGGTCATCGTGGTCGGCTCGAACGACCTGCAGTCGCTCTACGTCGCCAACAATGTCTGCTCGGCGGTGGATTACTTCCGCCGGCTTGGCGGCAATGTCGGCGTCGCCGGCATCGTCGTGAACAAGGACGACGGCACCGGCGAGGCCGCGGCCTTCGCGGAAGCGGCCGGCATCCCGATCCTTGCCTCGATCCCCGCCGACGACGACATCCGTCGCAAGAGCGCCTCCTACGAGATCATCGGAGGGCCGGGCTCGCGCTGGGCGCCGCTGTTTGAAGGCCTCGCGCAGAACGTCGCCGACGCTCCGCCCATGCGCCCGACCCCGCTCACCCAGGACGGCCTGCTGAACCTGTTCGCCGGCGACGCCGTGGGGCGGAACGTCGTGCTCCAGCCCGCGACTTTCGAGGACATGTGCGGCCGGGTCGACTTCCGGAAGCCGTCCCTCGAAGTCGTCTACGACGCGGTCTGAGGGAGCGCCGCGCCATGGACATCGCTCCCGACGCCATCGAATCCGACGCCCCGCGCAGGGAGGACGGCTCCGCGCCGGCCCTCGGCTGCCATGCGGGCAAGGACGAGATGCTGTCGGCGGCGAAAAAGGCCGGCCAGAGCGAGATCCTCGACCGCTACGCCGCCGACTACCCCGTCGGCCCCCACGACCAGCCGCAGTCGATGTGCCCCGCCTTCGGGTCGCTCCGCGTCGGCCTGCGCATGCGCCGCACCGCCACGATCCTTTCGGGCAGCGCCTGCTGCGTCTACGGCCTGACCTTCACGTCGCATTTCTATGGGGCCAAGCGCACCGTCGGCTATGTGCCGTTCAACTCGGAGACGCTCGTCACCGGCAAGCTCTACGAGGACATCCGCGAGGCGGTGTTCAAGCTCGCCGACCCCGCGCTCTACGACGCCATCGTGGTGACGAACCTCTGCGTGCCCACCGCCTCGGGCGTGCCGCTCAGACTGCTGCCGAAGGAGATCGACGGCGTCCGCATCATCGGCATCGACGTGCCGGGCTTCGGCGTGCCGACGCATGCGGAAGCCAAGGACGTTCTGGCCGGCGCGATGCTGGCCTACGCCCGGACCGAGGTCGAGCAAGGCCCGGTGCAGGCCCCCAAGGGCGGGCGCTCCGAAAAACCGACCGTCACGCTGCTCGGCGAGATGTTCCCCGCCGACCCCGTCGGCATCGGGCGGATGCTGGAGCCCATGGGGCTCGCGGCCGGTCCGGTGGTCCCGACCCGCGAATGGCGCGAGCTCTACGCCGCGCTCGACGGCGCGGTCGTGGCCGCCATCCACCCCTTCTACAAGTCCTCGATGCGCGAGTTCGAGGCGGCGGGCCGCCCGATCGTCGGCTCGGGGCCCGTGGGCTACGAGGGCACGGCCGCCTGGCTCGAGGCCATCGGCAAGGCCGTTAACGTCCCCGCGGAGAAGATCGAAGCCGCAAAGCAGGCCGTGCTGCCCGCCATCAAGGGCGCGCTCGCCGCAAAGCCGATTAAGGGCCGCATCTCGCTCTCGGGCTATGAGGGCTCGGAGCTGTTGGTCGGGCGTCTTCTGGTCGAGAGCGGCGCGGACCTTCGCTATGTGGGCTCCGCCTGCCCCAAGACGCCGCAGGCCGAGGCCGACCGAGACTGGCTGGAGGCGCATGGCGTCAAGGTCCGCTTCCGCGCCTCGCTCGAGCACGACCTCGCGGCCATGGCGGAATACGAGCCCGACCTCGTCATCGGCACCACGCCAGTGGTGCAGAAGGCCAAGGCCGCCGGGACCCCGGCGCTCTACTTCACGAACCTCATCTCCGCCCGGCCGCTGTTCGGCCCGGCGGGCGCGGGTTCCCTCGCGCAGGTGATCAACGGCGCGATCGCCGGCAAGTCGCGCATGGACGCCATGAAGGCGTTCTTCGAGGGCGTCGGCGAAGGCCATGCGGCGGGCGTCTGGGAAGACACGCCCCAGAAGCGCGACGACTACAAGGAGACCTATCGCAAGCATCTGATCAAGCAGTCCGCCGCCGCCAAGGCCGAGGAGATGATCTGATGCTTGTGCTCGATCACGACCGCGCCGGCGGATACTGGGGGTCGGTCTACGTCTTCACGGCCATCAAGGGCCTGCAGGTGATCATCGACGGCCCCGTCGGCTGCGAGAACCTGCCCGTCACCTCGGTGCTGCACTACACCGACGCGCTCCCCCCGCATGAGCTGCCGATCGTGGTCACGGGGCTCGGCGAGGAGGAGCTTGGCCGCCACGGCACCGAAGGCGCGATGAAGCGCGCCCGCGCCGTGCTCGACCCGGAGCTGCCCGCGGTCGTCGTCACCGGCTCGATCGCCGAGATGATCGGCGGCGGGGTGACGCCGCAGGGCTCCAACATCAAGCGCTTCCTGCCGCGCACCATCGACGAGGACCAGTGGCAGTCGGCGAACCGCGCCATGGCGTGGCTCTGGTCGGAGTTCGGCCCGAAGCGGGTTCCGGCGCAGCGCCCCCGGAAGGACGGCGAGAAGCCGAAGGTCAACATCATCGGCCCGGCCTACGGGACCTTCAACATGCCCTCCGACCTCGCGGAGGTGCGGCGGCTGATCGAGGGGATCGGGGCCGAGGTCGCGATGACGTTCCCGCTCGGCAGTCACCTCGCCGACGTGACGAAGCTCGCGCAGGCCGATGTCAATGTCTGCATGTATCGCGAGTTCGGGCGCCTGCTCTGCGAGACGCTGGAGCGGCCGTATCTCCAGGCGCCCATCGGGCTCGAATCCACCACGCTGTTCCTGCGCGAGCTCGGGCGGCTGACGGGGCTCGATCCGGAGCCCTTCATCGAGCGCGAGAAGCACACGACCATCAAGCCGCTGTGGGACCTTTGGCGCTCGGTCACGCAGGACTTCTTCGCCACCGCCTCCTTCGCGATTGTGGCGAACGAGACCTACGTGCGTGGCGTAAAGAAATTTCTCGAAGACGACATGGGCTTGCCATGCGCCTTTGCGGTCCCGCGCGTGCCCGGAAAGAAGACCGACAACGACCTCGTCCGCACGATGGTCAGGGACAAGGCGCCGCTCGTCCTCTTCGGCTCGTTCAACGAACGGATGTACGCGGCCGAAGCCGGCGGGCGCTCCCGCTACATCGCGGCCTCGTTCCCGGGCGCGATCATCCGGCGGCACACCGGCACGCCCTTCATGGGCTATTCGGGCGCGACCTACCTCGTGCAGGAGGTCTGCAACGCGCTGTTCGACGCGCTGTTCCAGATCCTGCCGCTCGCCCAGGACCTCGACCGCGTCGAGGCGACGCCGAGCCGGGCCCACGCCGAGCTCGCCTGGGAGCCGCAAGCGCAGGACGCGCTCGACGCGCTTCTCGAGGCCCAACCGATCCTCATCCGCATCTCGGCCGCGCGTCGCCTTCGCGACGCCGCCGAGCGCAGCGCGCGCCAGCGGGGCTCGGCTTCCGTCGGCGCAGACGACATCGGGCGCGCAAGCGCCGCGACGCTGGAGGCTGTTCGATGACCGACATCGCCCACGCGCCTGACCTCGGCAAGGAGCGCGACCGCAAGGCGGCGCTTTGGGAGTTCCGCGCGCTCGTCATCGCGACCTACCCGCTGTTCCTCGCCGCCGAGATCGCGCGCCGCGCGACGGGCGGGCGAAGCGCGGGCGGCCGCTCGGTGTTCTCGGAGGCCCACGCGACCGCGGCGGCGACGCTCGCCTGCGCGTTCATGGGCTGACGTTTTCCGGACCCCGCCAGGGTCCGGGCTCAAGAGTTTCCGGGCCGCCATGTTTCCCGCATGGCGGCCCGGGAAGACCGACCGGGGGTCCAAGCCCGGCCGGGGACGTCCCCGCCGCGCGGGTGGCCGCGGTAATCCCTGTGGAGATGACGATGGCTGACATCGACAGACGGGGCTCGCTCTCGGGACTGACCGAGAACGAGGCCAAGGAATTCCACAGCGTGTTCATCTCGAGCTTCATCGGCTTCACGATCGTGGCCGTGATCGCTCACATCCTCGTCTGGATGTGGCGGCCATGGATCCCCGGGCCGAACGGCTACGCGATGAACGACGTGCTCGACGGCGTGCACACGGCGCTTGCGCCGCTGACGCAGCTGATCGGTTGAGGAGGCGCCCATGTGGAAGCTGTGGCTCCTGTTCGACCCGCGAAGAGCGCTGGTGGCTCTGTTCACCTTCCTCTTCGTGCTCGCGCTCGTAATCCACTTCATCCTGTTGTCGACGAGCCGGTTCAACTGGCTGGAGCCCCACGGACCTGCGGCCAAGCCCGCGGCCTCCATCGGGACCAATGTCGGCCCCATAGGCTGAAGTCCAAGAACCGCCGGCGGCGGGACGGCCCGGCCTCAAGCCACGCCTCCCCGCCGTCGGCGATCCATCCCTCAAGGCATGAACGCGCAACAAGACGGCGACCGCCGAGGAGGAGCGTCCCATGGCGATGCTCAGTTTCGAGAGAAAATACCGCGTCCGCGGCGGCACCCTGATCGGCGGCGACCTGTTCGACTTCTGGGTCGGGCCGTTCTTCGTCGGCTTTTTCGGCGTCGCGACGATCATCTTCGCCGGCGTCGGAATCTCGATGATCCTCTACGGCGCGGCGCTCGGGCCGACCTGGAACCCGTTCCTGATCTCGATCAATCCGCCGGACCTCAAATACGGCCTCGGCTTCGCGCCGATGAAGGAGGGCGGCATCTGGCAGGTCGTGACGATCTGCGCGATCGGCGCCTTCGGCTCATGGCTGCTGCGCGAGGTGGAGATCTGCCGCAAGCTCGGCATCGGCTACCACGTGCCGTTCGCCTTCAGCTTCGCGATCCTGGCCTATGTCACGCTGGTGGTGTTCCGCCCGATCCTGATGGGATCGTGGAGCTACGGCTTCCCGTACGGGATCTTCACCCACCTCGATTGGGTGTCGAACACGGGCTACGCGTATCTCCAGTTCCACTACAATCCGGCGCATATGATCGCCATCACGTTCTTCTTCACGACCGCGCTCGCGCTCGCGATGCACGGCGGCGCGATCCTGTCGAGCTCCAACCCGGGTCCCGGCAAGGAGATCAAGACCGCCGAACACGAGAACACCTACTTCCGCGACACCATCGGCTATTCGATCGGGCCGCTCGGCATCCATCGTCTTGGGCTGTTCCTTGCGCTTTCGGCCGTCTTCTTCAGCGCCGTCTGCATGATCATCTCGGGACCTTACTGGCCTGAGGGCAAGAGCTGGGCCGACTGGTGGCTGTGGTGGAAGGACATCTACATCTGGCGCAAGCCCGTGTGAGGAGGGGACGATGGCTCAATACCAAAACATCTTCACGCGCGTTCAGGTCCGCGGGCCGCTCTATGCGGGCGTGCCCATGGACCGGCCCGGCCCGTTCGAACGCCAGACGCCGCTTCGGTTCAACTACTGGATCGGCCGGTTCGGCGACGCGCAGATCGGCCCGATCTATCTCGGGTGGCTCGGCCTGGCCTCGCTCATGTGCGGGTTCCTGGCGATCGAGATCATCGGGCTCAACATGCTGGCCTCGGTCAACTGGAGCCCGCAGGCCTTCATCCGCGAGTTCTTCTGGCTGAGCCTCGCGCCGCCGCCGCCCGAGATGGGCTTCAAGATCATCCCGCCGCTGAAAGAAGGCGGCTGGTGGGTGATGGCGGGCTTCTTCCTCACCTCGGCGATCCTGCTCTGGTGGGCGCGCATGTATCGCCGGGCGCGGGCTCTCGGCCTCGGCACGCATGTGGCCTGGGCCTTCGCCAGCGCGATCTTCCTCTACCTCGTGCTCGGCTTCATCCGGCCGTTCGCCATGGGGTCATGGTCGGAGGCGCCGCCCTTCGGCATCTTCCCGCATCTCGACTGGACCCAGAACTTTTCGCTGCGCTACGGCAACCTGTTCTACAACCCGTTCCACGCGCTCTCGATCGCGTTCCTCTACGGCTCGGCGCTGCTGTTCGCGATGCACGCCGGCACGATCCTCGCCGTCTCCCGCTACGGCGGCGACCGCGAGATCGAGCAGATCGTCGATCGCGGCACCGCGACCGAGCGCGCGGCCCTGTTCTGGCGCTGGACCATGGGCTTCAACGCCACGATGGAGTCGATCCATCGCTGGGCGTGGTGGTTCGCGGTGCTGGTGACGCTGACCGGCGGCATCGGGATCCTGCTCACCGGCACGGTCGTGGACAACTGGCAGGAATGGGCGGGGCGCCACGGCTACGGCACCCAGATCATCACGCAGGCCGCGGTCGCCTCACCCGCGCAGGCCGCACCCGGATCGACCGCTCCCGGCTCCGGCAGCGGCGCGGCGGGACAGCAGCCCGGCGCTCCGGGACAGGGCGGCGCACAGCCCGCGGCGGCTGGCGGCCAGGACATGGCGGCGGGCGAAAAGGTCTTCGCCAAGTGCAAGACCTGCCATGAGATCGGCCCGAACGCGAAGGCGAAGATCGGTCCGCCGCTCACTGGCGTCGTCGGCCGCCCCGTGGCGAGCGTTCCGGGCTTCGCCTACAGCGAGACGCTCAAAAAGAAGGCCGGCGAGATCGGCAACTGGGACAAGGAAAAGCTGCAGCAGTGGCTGACTGATCCCGCAAAGTACGCCGGCGGAACCGTCAAGATGATGTTCAAGCTCGCCAAGCCGGAAGAGCGGCAGGCGGTCGTGGACTATCTGGAAACGCAGAAATAGCATCCCACATCGCGTCGGATGGAAGGGACGAATTCCTGGAACGCTCTCCGACGCATGCGATGCGTCCAGTGTTTCAGAAGCCGCCCCCGACATCCGACGCGAGCGCCCTTCCCGAGCGACGTGTGCGGCCCTACGGGGCCGACCTCGAACGGAGGCGTCTCTTTCGTCGTCGTCACCGTCCAGATCCACTTCGACGGAAGGAACTCGCGGACGCGTAGGCGTCCTCCATGAACTGGAAGTAGATCATTCTCTATCGCGAATCTTGGCGAGGATGGAGAAGGGCGATGTGAAGACATGGCCGAGCTCCACCGAGCGACAGGTGAGCTTTCCGAAGATGGCGACGGTCTCGCCCGAGGCGATCTGGTCGGTGATCGAAAAATCCTCGACGCGCCAATAGCTCGCGACCCGTCAGCGCCGGTCGCCCCGGACGAGCCGAGCCTGGGCCGGCTGTTTCTCGCGCTTTTCGTCTCGCCAATCGCGCCCATCCTGCTGTTCGCCCTCTATCGGCGAGGCGACGCGGAAGGCTCGCCCCGGGTTCGTCGACGGTCTCTTCGCCGGCATCCTCGGCGCTGTCCCCGTGGTCTTGGCGCTGGGCATCCCGATGGTGTCGCTGCTTCGAGGCCGCATTCGGCCGACGCTGACAAATGGCGTGCTTGCAGGCGCGGCCATCGCGTCCGCACCCTGGTGGATCGCCGCCGCTCTCAGCGGCCCCGGCTATCTTTCGACCGTAACAGGCCTCGCGCTGCCGGCCACGGCGCTGGGGGGGGCTTGGCGGGGCGATCTTCTATGCCGTCGGGGCGCACCGTTTCTCCGCCGATCGCAAAACCCGCTCTCGCAGGCCCACGTCAGTCGCGTAACCACACGCTAATGCGACCGGCTGGGCGACCGCTCTCGCCCCTCTTCCAACTGCCATGGAGCTTACCGCGATGGCGTCCTTCCTGAAGCGACTGTTCGGCAAGGAGCCCGGCGCGCCGATCGATGCGCCGCCTGTGCTCGATCACGCCTCGACGCTGGAGCGCGCCCGCAACGAACTCGCGCTGAAGACGGGGTTCGCCAACCAGTTGTTCCAGCTCGGCGACCGCGCCTGGGCGGTCGATCTCGAGAAGGGCGAAATCGTCTTCACCTCCGACGACGGCATGAAGGCGACCGCGCCGGTTCAGGTGATCGGCACGCTCGACCGCGAGAAGCAGACCTGGATGTGGGGCTGGGATCATCCGTCGGTTCCGGCCCCTTGCGCAATCGACGCCGGGCTCGCGCGCGATTTCGGCGAGAAGCGCGGGCTCGCCCAGTTCACCACCCGCGTCATTCCCTGCGATGAGCAGACCGCCTGGGACTTCGCGGCGCTCGCTATGCATCTGTCAGGCGGCGAAGGCGCCTATCGCGGGCCTGCCGGCCCAACGCTGGTCTACATGACCTTCGGGACCGTCACGCTGTCAGCCGATCAGCCGCGCCCGCTGCGTCAGGAAAAGGATTTTTCGGCCGGCCTCGAGCCCGTCGACGCGCCGGACGTGATCGCGCATGTCCATCGCTATTGCGAAGAGATCCACGCGATCGAGCGCGCCCACAACGCGCTTCCGGAGGAGCTGCAGCCTGATCGCTTCAAGGCCGCGATCGACGCCCAGCAGCCGGTCTATGAGCGCTACTGGCGGCGCGACGACGACTACTGGCGCCCGTGCTCCATCGCCTCGCACTCGGAGATGGATCTTTCCGCCACGACGAACTGGCGGACGTTTTCCCGCGGGCCAGGGCGCTACCGCGTGACCTATACCTACGCCCGTGCCGGGCTCGAAAGTCCGCGCGCCTATGACGTCGACCGGTTCGACGACGGGCTGAGGATCATCGACAGCCTGTTTTGACTTGGCTGCGGCCTCGATCAGCGGAGCTGGAGGACGTTCGCGCCGATCTCGGGATCGACCTCCCGCTCGAGACGCTCCGAATGGACCGTGACGGTGATCTCGGCCGAGCCGGTTCCGACAGTGAGCGCCAGCGCGTGCCCGCCATAAGTCGCGAAGGTCGCGTCGGAGACGGCGGCGTGCGCGTGGATCGACGGCTTGCCAGATTGCCAGGCGATGCTGCCGGTCAGGCTCGCCATCTCGACCTTCGAGAAGGTCCGCGGATCGAACGCCTTCTTCTCGAAGTCGTAGAACCCGAAGGTCGCGGTCTCCAGAAAGCCGATGCCCGTCAGGCTGGCCCCGCCAAACTTTTCCCGCTCGGCGAGTTTCGTCACTTCGGCGAAGACGTCGTCGCCGCGCCGGAGCACCATCAGGAAGCCGGTCGGAGTCTTGACGTAGCGTCGCCGGTCGTCGTCGGCCGCGACCGCAGCGCCAAACGCGCCCAGGCACGTAGCCAGGAGCACCGCCGCTCCGAAAAGGCGCTTCATTCGTCTGCTTCACCGCGCTGTCAGAGCCGCGATCCCGCCGGCTGCCGCTCCAACCCGAGACCTATGCCGATTGCGCACGCCGGCGAGGCCCGCGCACGACTTCTTGAGCTAGACGGGTCTGAAGCTCCGCTGCGGCAGCAAGGCGTCGAACGGGACTGAGTTTGCCGAGGGCGACAGGTTCCGGCCGGCCTGCGCCACAAGCGGAACTTGGCTGCGCTCCGAGAGCCCGACCCTCGCAGCTAAGACGCCTTCGGTCTCTGGTTGGACGCGCGGAAAAAGAGCTAGCTTGCGATTCGACGCGCGCCATTGCGGTTTACGGGCATCGCCAGGCCAAGATGGTCGCGCAAGGTCGAGCCTTCATAGGCGTGGCGGAAGATCCCGCGCTTGCGCAGGATCGGCACGACCTCGTCCACGAAGATCTCGAGGCCGTCAGGCAGGACGTCGGGCATGAGGTTGAACCCGTCGGCGGCTCCCGCGTGGAACCAAGCCTCGATGTCGTCGGCGACCTCGACGGGTGAGCCCACGATGACCCGGTGCCCGGTGCCGCCGCCGAGCTTTCGCAACAGCTGGCGCACCGTCAGCCCGTCGCGGCGGGCGGTGTCGTACATGGCGCGGAAGAAGGTCTGCGAGCCGTCGACCGGTAGCTCGATCGCGTCCGGCAGCGGGCGGTCGAGATCGAGGTTTGCGGGGTCGACCTTGAAGATGCCCGCGACCCGCACGAGGCTGTAATCGCCCGGAATGAGCGACCAGAGCCGGTCCTCGCGCCGCCGCGCCTCTTCGTCGGTCGAGCCGATCACCGTGGCAAGGCCAGGCAGCGTCACGATGGCCTCCGGGCGTCGGCCGTAGCGGGCAGCGCGCCGGCGGATGTCGGCCGAGAAACTGACGCCCTCCTCGATCGTGAGAGCCACCGAGAAGATCGCCTCGGCGTGCCGGGCGGCAAGCTCGCGGCCGTCCTCGGATCCGCCCGCCTGCACCACGACGGGATGGCCCTGTGGCGAGCGCGGCAGGTTCAGCGGGCCCTTCACCGAGAAGTGCCGGCCCGAATGCTGGATAGAATGGACCTTCGAAAGGTCGAGGAACTGGCCCGAGGCCTTGTCGCCGACGAGCGCGTCGTCCTCCCAGCTGTCCCAGAGCGCGGTGACCACCTCGGTGAACTCCGCCGCGCGTTCATAGCGCGTGGCGTGCGCCGTGACGTTGTCGAAGCCGAAATTGCGCGAGGCCGCGGCGTCCGCGGTGGTGACGACGTTCCACCCCGAGCGGCCGCCCGAGACGAGGTCGAGCGTCGCGAAGCGCCGGGCGATGTTGTAGGGCTCGTTGTAGGTCGTCGAGGCGGTCGCGATGAGCCCGATATTCTCGGTCGCGGCCGCGACCGCGGTGAGCAGGAGCGTCGGCTCGAGCGCGTGGAACGGCCGGTATTCCGGCCGGTCGCTGAGGGCGGGCACGTCCGCCAGGAACACCGCGTCGAAGGTCCCGCGCTCGGCGATCCGGGCGGTCTTCACATAGTGCGCGGCCGTCAGGAAAGCGTCGGGCTCGCTGGCCGCGGCGCGCCAGGCCGAGCCGTAGAAGCCGGCGTTCAACATGTTGACGTTGAGGTGCAGCTGGCGCTCGGCCATGCCGGTCTCCTTCACGGGTGGGCTGGGGCGCGGTCTTCGGCGTGGAGCGGCGGCGGAATCGAGCCGATGAGGGCGCGCGTGTAGTCGTGGATCGGCGCGTCGAACACCGCGTCGGTCTCGCCCTGCTCGACGATCCGGCCGTCCTTCAGGATCAGGATCCGGTCCGCGACGTGCCGTACGAGCGCGAGATCGTGGCTGATGAACAAGAGCGCCGTGCCGAGCCGGGATTGGAGCTCCGCGATCAGGTCGACCACCTGCGCCTGGATGCGGACGTCGAGCGCCGAGACCGGCTCGTCGCAAATGATCAGCGCAGGCTCGGCCGCAAGCGCCCGGGCGATCGCGACGCGCTGCCGCTGGCCGCCCGAAAGGGTCGCGGGCCGCCGGTTTTTGTAAGCGTGGTCAAGCCCGACCTGTTCGAGCAGCGCCGCGGTCCGGTCGCGCCTGGCCTGACTGGACAGTCCTGAAAGGTTCTCGCCGATGATGTCTGCGACGCGGTAGCGCGGGTCGAAGCTGCTCAGCGGATCCTGCGGGATGTATTGCAGCTTCGGCCGCAAGGCGCGCCGCTCCCGTTCGGCGACGACCGACCATTGGCGGCCGAGCAGCCGGACGTTCCCGGCGTCCGGCTCCAGGAGACCGAGTGCGATCTTGGCGAGCGTCGACTTGCCGGAGCCCGACTCCCCCACCAGTCCCACCACCTCGCCGGCGCGGATGGTGAGCGACACGTCGTCGAGCGCCGTGAAGGCCTTTGCGGCGTTGCCGGCCGCATAGCGCTTGGTGAGGCCGCTCGCCTCGAGGACCGGCGCCTCGCCGATCGGCGCGCGGGCGGGCAGCGGGTCGCGCAGGATCCGGATCGCGCCCGCAGCGTCAGGCGCGATCCGGGCCGACGACAGCCGCGCCCCGCGCGAGCCTTTCGACGGCGACGCCGCGATCAGCTCGCGCGTGTAGCCATGGCGCGGGCGCGCCAGCACCTCGGCGGTTGGGCCGCTGTCCACCACGCGCCCGCGCCGCATGACGTGGACGCGATCGGCGACGCCCGCCACGACGGAAAGGTCGTGGCTTATGAGCAGGAGCCCCGCGCCTGCCGCCACGAGGTCGCGAAGCACGGCGACCACCTGGGTCTGGATCGCGGCGTCGAGCGCCGTGGTCGGTTCGTCGGCGATGACGAGCCTAGGACCGCCGGCGATCGCGGCCGCGATCAAAGCGCGCTGCCGCAGCCCGCCCGACAGCTGGTGGGCGTATTGGCGGGCGCGGCGGTCCGGGTCCGGGACGCCGACGCGGGACAGCGCCTCCCGCACGAGCCCGTCACCGGCGTCGCGCGGCGCCAGCAAGCGGTGATGGCGCGCCGCCTCGACGACCTCCCGGCCGATCGTGCGCAGCGGATCGAGCGAGGTCAGCGCGTCCTGCATCACGAGGCCTGCGAAGCGTCCGCGGATCGCCCGCCAACGCCGCTCGTCGAAGCCGAGCGCGTCCTCGCCGGCGATCCGGAAGCGCCGCGCGGTCATCTGGGCGTCGGCGCCCGCGAGCCCCAGGAGACTGCGCGCCGTGACGCTCTTGCCGGAGCCTGACTCGCCGACAAGCGCCACGCACTCGCCCGCCCGCACCACGAGATCGACGTTCTGCACGGCCGGCGTTCCGGGGTCCGCGCCGAAGGCGACCGTCAGGTCTTCGATCTCGACCAGCGTCTCCCGCGCGCTCACGACGTTCGCCCCTCGAAGCGGCGCTGCAGCGCGTTGCCGAGCACGGTGAAGGAGATCACCGTCAGCGTGATGGCGGCGCCTGGAAACACGCTCGGCCACCAGGCGACGCGCAGCACGTCGCGGCTTTCGGCGAGCATGACGCCCCATTCGGGCGTCGGCGGCTGGGGCCCGAGCCCAAGGAAGCTCAGCCCCGAGACCGCGAGGATCGTGGTCCCGACATAGACCGTCCCGACCACCGGAATTGCGGTGAGGACGTTCGGCAGCAGATGGGCCGCGAAGGTCGCGAGGCGCGAGCGGCCGTAGATCACGGCGTGGGTCACGTAGTCGGCGTCGCGCACGAGCTGGGTCTGGGCGCGGACGACGCGGCCGAACTTGGGGATTCCGGCGACGCCAACCGCGACCGCGATGTTTTCCATGCCGGCGCCGAGGAAAGTGACGACCAGCATTGCGAGCAGCACGCCGGGAAACGACGAGATCACGTCGAACAGCCGGCAGATCGCCTCGTCGAGGAGCCGGCTGCGCAGGCCCGCCAGAAGCCCGAGCGCCACGCCGAACACGACGCTGATCGCGGCGCTGCCGAGCCCGATCGCGAGCGAGTACTGCGCGCCGTGGACCACGCGGGCGAAGACGTCGCGGCCGAGCCTGTCGGTGCCGAACAGATGCTCGGCCCCGGGGGCCTTCAGCGCCGCCATCACGTCCTCGGCGAGCGGGTCGGCGCGCGTGAAAAGCTCCGGCGCGATCGCGACCGCGGCCAGGACCGCGATGAAGGCCGCGGCCGCCAACGGGGCCGACTGACGAAGCGCGTGGCCAAGGCCCGCGCGGCGTCTCGCGGGCGCTTCGGCGGCTGCGATCCTTGCGTCGAGAAGCGTGTCGGTCATTGCGCCCTCAGCCGGGGATCGATCGCGAGATAGACGACGTCGAGCAGCGTCGAGGCCGCCACGTGGATGAAGGCCGCGAGAAGCACCACCGCGAGCACCACCGGCACGTCATGCGTGAGCACCGCGTTCAGCGTCACCGCGCCAAGGCCCGGCCGGCCGAAGACCTTTTCGGTGATGACGGCGCCGCCGAGCAGCCCGCCGATCATCCAGCCTCCAAGCGTCACGGCCGGCAGCGCGGCGTGGCGCAGCACATGGCGGACGCGGATCAGCGTCTCGCCGAGGCCGCGGGCGCGCGCGGTGACGATGAACGGCTGCTCGAGCGTCTTCTCCATCGCCTCGCGCAGCACCTGCGCGAGCAGCCCGGCGGTCGGCAGCGCGAGCGCGACGGCCGGCAGCACCAGCGACTTCCAGTTCTGCGCGCCCGACACCGGGAACCAGCGCAGCGTGAAGGAGAACGCCATCAGCAGCAGGATGCCGATCCAGAACACCGGCGCGGAGGCGCAGACGAGCTCGACCGTGGAGGCGACCCCACGGGCGAGCGGCCCGCGGCCCGCCGTCAGCGTCGCGGCGAGGACCGCGAGGACAAGCGCCAGCGCGCCGGCCGCGGCCGCGAGCTGCACGGTCGGCCAGACTTGCGAGCCGACGATCTCGACGACCGGCTGGCGCAGCACGTAGGAGACGCCGAAGTCGCAGGAGGCGATGCGGGCGACGAAGTCGACATATTGCTCGGGCAGGCTCCGATCGAGCCCCCACTCGGCCGCGATCGCCTCGCGCAGGCCGGGATATTCGAGGTCTCCCGCGAGAATGTCCTCGATCTTCCCGGGCAGCGCGTGGAGGGCGACGAACGCCGTCGTGACGCTTCCCCACGCGACCAGGATGCTGGTCGCGAGCCTTGCGGCGACGCGCCGGAGCAGCGGCCTCGCGCTCACCGGCTCGCGAGCCAGACGTCGTGGAGGCTCGAGGGCGAGTCGAGCTGCGCCTCGAACGACAGGCCGCGCACCGTGTCCTTGGCGGCGAGCTGGTAGTTCGCCGAGAACAGCGGGACGATGAAGGCCTCGTCCACCGCGCGTTTCTGCGCGGCGTCGACGAGCTGTTTCTTCTCCTCGACGTCGGTGGCGGCGAGCGCCGCGTTGATGAGGCGAAAGAGCTCCTTGTCGCCCTTGGCGGCGGCGGCGCGGATGAAGCCCTGCTCGCCGATGTTGCTCTGCAGCTCCTGGGCCGCGTCGGCGGGCAGGAACGTGTTTGGATAGATCGTCCAGGTCGCCTTCTCGCGCTGCTGCGCCCACTCGCCCGCCGTGATGATGCGCAGCTTGAGGTCGAAGCCGAGGTTCTTGCGCAGTTGCGCTTGCAGGCCCTGGATCAGCACGTCGCGGTTGTCGCGCACGAAGGGCTGCGGGTAGCCGACCTCGATGGTGAGGCGCTTGCCGTCCTTGATGCGGAAGCCCTCCGCGTCTCGCCCCGTCCAGCCGGCCTCGTCGAGAATGGCGTTGGCCTTCTTCGGGTCGTTGCCCCAGCTGCCTTCGAGAGCCTTGTTGTAGAACGGGTTTTCCGGGCCGATGTTCGACCAGGCGCGGCGCACCGTGCCGAGATAGACGCCCTGCACCAGCCCGGCGATGTCGCCGCCGTCGCGCAAGGCGCGCCGCACCCGGACGTCGTCGGCCGGCGGGATCGTGTAGTTGATGTTGAAGGTGAACGAGGTCTGGGCGCCCGACGGCCCGACGAGGAACTGGAAGCCGGGTTGACCCTTGAACAGAGCGACGTCGATCGGCTGGACGCCTTCGATGACGTCGACCTGATCGGAAGAGAGCGCGCCGGCGCGCACCGAGTATTCCGGCAGGAAGCGGATGGTCGCGGTGTCGAGATAGGCCGGCCCCTGATGCGCCGCATAACCCGGCGCCCAGCGATAGGCCTCGTTGCGCTTGAGCTGCACCGACTGCCCGCGGGTGTAGGACTGGAACACGAACGGACCGGTGCCGGCGAGCGCCGGGCCGCCCGAGCACAGCCGGTCGCCGGACTTCAGCGCCTTGGGTGACAGGATGCCGAGGCGAATGCTCGAAAACGCTTCGAGCAACGCGGAGTCCGGCCGCTTCAGCGTCACCCGCAGCTCAGTGGGCGAGAGGACCTCGGATTTCTCGTAGGCCAGCAGAAGCTGACCGGCGGCGTTGGTGTTCGCCGGCTCCTTGATGAAGTCGAAATTGAACTTGAGCGCTTCGGCGTCGAACTTCTCGCCGTCGTGGAACGTCACGTCGTCGCGCAGCTTGAAGTCGTAGGTCTTGCCGTCCGGCGAAATCGTCCAGGAGGTCGCGAGCCAGGGCAGAAAGCGGCCGTCGGCGTTCTTGGCGACGAGCGAGTCCACGAAGTTGCGGATCACGATGAAGGAGTTCTGCTGCTCGGACCGCTGCGGGTTGAAGCAGGCAGGCTCTGTCGTCACGCCGAATGTCAGCGAGCCGCCAGGCTTCGGCTGTTCGGCGAAGACCGCGCCGGGCGCAGCGAGCGCAAGCGCGAGGAAGGAACCGCCGGCGGCGCGGCGCAGGTGTCTATGGGCGATCATCGATCGGCTCGTCTGAGGGAGGAAGGGCGTGGTCCGCACTTTCGCGCGGCCGAAAGCGCAGATCAGAAGAAGCCCTGCGAGGGCAGCGGCGTCCCATGCAGCGCATATGCGCCGAGCGCGCTCGCCTTGAGGGGGGTGGGGTTGTGAGAGGACAGCGTCCGGGCGTTTCGCCAGTGCCGGTCGAGGCCCGCCGTGCGCTTGGTCGCCGAGGCGCCGCCGACGTCGAACAGGCGCGTGGCGGCGCGCAGCGTGAGTTCGTCGGCGACGAGCTTCGCCCGCGCGGTGGCGGCCGCCGCATTCACCGCCAGCTGTTCGGCCGGAAGGCCCTGCCGGCGCGCCTCGAATACGAGGTCGAGCGCGTCGGCCGCGGCGAGCACGACGGATTCGGCCGCGAATGCCGAGGCGGAGATCTCGCCGATCACCCCGAGCAGAACCGGGTCGTCTGCGGCCCGTTCGGAGCTGGCGTAATAGAAATGTCGCTCCTTGCGGCCGCCGAGCAGCGCCGAGGCGTCGGCCAGCACATTGCGGCAAATGCCCGCCACGACGCCGGTCACGATGAGCTGCGCCAGCGTGTTGGCGTAGGGCACGCCGTAGCCGACCTCTTCGGTATCCGGGATCACTTCGTCGGCCTCGACGCGCACGTCTCGCAGCACCGTGGTGCCGGAGCCGGTCAGTCGTTGGCCCGCGCCGTCCCAGTCGTCGACGAGTTCGACGCCGTCGCGTTCGACGGGGATGATGGCGGAGGCGGGTCGGCCGTCCGGCAGCACCGCGCGGATCAGGACGAAGTCCGCGTAAAGCGCGCCGGTGCTGTAATATTTCCGTCCGTTCAGCAGATAGCCGTCGCCGGCTTGCGTCAGCGTCGTGGCGTAGTCGCTCGCGCCGATCTTGGCGCTTGTGAGTTCGGTGTTTGCGACGCCCACGATCGCGCCGGTGGCGACGAGGCCCGACCAGCGCTCGCGCCCCGGAACGGCATGAGGCAGCGCGAAACGATCGACGAAGGCGTAGTGGTTGCGCAGCGCATGGGCGACGTTCGAGTCCGCCGCCGCAAGCCCGATCACGAAGGACAACAGCCGGCGCAGCGAATAGCCGCGGCCGCCCTCCTCCACGGGCAGACGCAGCGCGCCGACGCGGCGCTCGCGCAGCAGCGCGATGACGTCGGTCGGGTGGACGCGTTCGCGGTCGCGCTCGGCGGCGCGCGCGCCCACCTCGGCGAACAGGCTCTGGAAGTCGTCGTCACGGACGGCCGCGAACGCGGCGGCGGGCGTCGGAGCGTTCACGGCCGCGGCTCCGCCTGGACGGCCGGCGTCTGCGAATAGGCCTCGAGCTTTCGCTCGATCGATTCCGCCAGCAAGGCGAGCGTCTCGATCCTGGCCTCGAGCTGCGGGACGATCCTGGCGCGGATCGTGACGGCGAGCCGCCGTTCGACGTCGGGAGTGATGCGGCGCTGGTCGTTCACCATCGCAAACAGCAGCGGCCGGGAGACCTTGAGTTCAGTGGCGAGCGGCGCATGGAAGCGGGGTCCGAAGATCGCCTGTCCGGCCTGGGCGAGCCGGGTCGCCGCGGCCGATCGCGGCGGCGAGCCCGCGCCCACGGCCAGCGGGTCGAAGCCGATGTCAGTTTCAGAGGGCGGCATGGAAAAGCCTCGCGAGACGTCGCGTCGGTTATTGATCTATCAAAGTGATAGAATGTATGGAAAAAGCGCGTCAAGCGGCTTTGCTGCAGCGCGCCATCGCGATCGGCGGACGCTCCGCGCGATCGGCAAGATCCGCTTGGCATTCCAAAGGACGAGATTTTCGATGACCGCGCCGCTCTCGATGTTCTGGTTCATCCCGACGCAGGGCGACGGGACCTATATCGGTTCCGACATCGGCCATCGGCCGGCGGATTTTCCCTATCTCGAGCAGATCGCGATCGCGGTGGACCGGCTGGGGTTCGAGGGCGTTCTGCTGCCCACCGGCAAGGGGTGCGAAGAGTCTTGGATCGTCGCCACGGCGCTCGCCGCCGCGACGGAACGGTTGAAGTTTCTCGTGGCGCTGCGCCCCGGCGTCACCAGCCCGGCCTTTGCGGCCCGGCAGGCGGCGGCGCTCGACCGCATCAGCCGCGGACGGCTGCTGCTCAACGTCGTCGTGGGCGGCGACGCGGCGGAGCTCGCGGGCGACGGCGTCTTCCTGGATCACGACGCCCGCTACGAACAGGCCGCCGAATTCCTCACGGTCTGGCGGCGCATGCTGTCGGGCGAAAAGGTCGACTTCGAGGGCGAGCACCTGAAGGCGTTCGGGGCGGAGCTCGCTTTCCCGCCGGTGCAGACCCCGCATCCGCCGCTCTGGTTCGGCGGATCGTCCGACGCCGCGATCGAGCTCGCGGCCGACCAGACCGAGGTCTACCTCTCATGGGGCGAGCCGGTCGATCAGGTGGCGGAGAAGATCGAGCGCGTCCGCGCCGCAGCCGCCAGACGGGGCCGAAGGTTGAAGTTCGGCTTGCGGATCCACCTGATCGTCCGAGAGACCGCAGCCGAGGCCTGGAGCGCCGCCAACCGCCTCATCAGCAAGGTATCGGACGACGCGATCGCCGCCACGCAGGCGATGGCCGCGAAGTCCGACTCCGTGGGCCAGGCGCGCATGACCGCGCTGCATGGCGGACGGCGGGACAATTTGGAGATCGCTCCCAACCTCTGGGCGGGCCTTGGCCTCGTGCGCAAGGGCGCGGGCACGGCGCTCGTCGGCGATCCGGAGACGGTGGCGCAGCGACTTCGGGAGTATCAGGCCGTCGGCGTCGATACGATCATCGCTTCCGGCTACCCGCATCTCGAGGAGGCCTTCAAGGTCGCGGAGCTGCTGTTCCCGCATCTCGGCGTGGGCGAGAGGGGCCGTCAGCGCCACGCCACGATCGGCGGCGAGTTCGGCGTCAGGGCTGCGGCGACGTCCTGAGGGCGTCTTGCGCGGGGGCTGTCCCCTGACGCACGATCGCCGCGCTCGCAAGACCAACAAACGAGGCCAATCATGAGCCGCCTGCCGCTTCGCACGCTCGACGACGCGCCCGACGCCGCAAAGCCTTTCCTCGCCAGCGCCGAGAAGGCGAACGGTTTTCTGCCCAATCTTTTAAGGGTTCTGGCCAACGCCCCGACGGCGCTTGAGGCTTATCTGACCGTCGGCGGCATCAACGGCCGCGCGTCGCTGACGCTCGCCGAGCGCGAGGTCGTCCAGATCACCGCCGCGGCGACCCATGGCTGCGGCTTCTGCGTCGCCGGCCACACCAAGGTGGCGACCGCCAAAGCCGGACTTCCCGGCGCGCAGGTCGAGGCGCTCCGCGGCGTCCGCACGACGGGCGAGGCCAAACTCGACGCCGTGCAAGCCTTCACCACCGCGGTGATCGCGACCCGCGGCAAGGTGGAGGACGCCGATCTCGCCGCCTTGAAGGCTGCCGGCTACGACGATCAGGCCGCGCTCGAAGTCGTGCTGGGCGTCAGCCTCGCCACGCTCTGCAACTTCGCCAACAATCTCGGGCAACCTCCGCTCAATCCCCAGCTCGAGGACTACCGCTGGGACGGCCTGAAGGCGGCGGAATGAGCCTCGACCCTTCGCTCGAACACTGGCTTGACGACAACGCGTCGGCGCTCGACGCCGGGATCGGCGATCCAGCGACGCTGCTGAAGCGGCTTGCGGACGCCGGCCTCTTCCGGATCGGCGCGCCGGTCGAGCTCGACGGTTCGGGCGGCGACATTTCCGACGCGGTCGAGGCGTTGGCGCAGGTCGCCGAACGCTCGCTGGCGGCCGGCTTCGTGTTCTGGGGCCACCGGACCTACATCGAATATCTGCTGCAGAGCCCGAACGCCGCCCTTCGGGACCGTCATCTCACCCGTCTCTTCGACGGTTCGCTCGCGGGCGCGACCGGCCTCTCCAACGCCATGAAGTTCCTGGCGGGACTTGAAGAGCTGCAGATCGCCGCGGCGCGGTCCGGCGAGGATTTCGTCCTCGACGGCAAGATGCCCTGGGTGACCAACCTCCAGACCGGCAACTATCTGGTGGCGGCGGCCGTCCAGGGCCCGGACGGCGCGCCCTTCGTGGCCTCGATCGCCCATGACGGCGCGGGCGTCGAACGTTCGCCGGACCTCGACCTCATGGCCATGCGCTCGACCGCGACCGCGGCCGTCAGGCTGACCGGCGTTCCCCTGCCGGCGAGCGACGTGATCGCCGCCGACGCCAAGGGCTGGCTCCCCGCCGTGCGGCCCGCTTTCCTCGGGCTGCAATGCGGCATGTCGATCGGCGTCGCGCGCCGCTCGATCGCCGAGGCCGCCGCTGCGGCGGGTTCCGGTCGCCATGTGCTGCGGCCAGAGATCGAAGCTTTGTCGGAGCGGCTCGCAGCGTCCAAGCGGGCGCTTCATGAGGGGCTCCACGAGGGCGTCTTCCGCACGCGGCCCGCAGATCTCTTCCGCATCCGCATCGCGCTCTGCGAGGCCGCGACGCAAGCCGTCCAGCTCGAGCTGCAGGCGAGCGGCGGCAAGTGCTACCTCGTCGCCCCCGGCGAAGGCTTCGCGCGGCGCTGGCGCGAGGCGGCGTTCCTGCCGATCATCACGCCGAGCATCGTGCAGCTGAAAAACGCGCTCGCGGGCCAGGTCCATGCGGGACGCGCCGCATGAACGCGCCGGCGCTCGAGGTCCAGCGGCTTTCGATCCGCTATCCGGGCGCCGCGCCCGTGATCGCTGATCTCGATCTGGCGGTCGCGCCCGGCGAGATCGTGGCGGTGCTCGGCCAGAGCGGCGTCGGCAAGTCGAGCCTTCTTCGGGTGCTCGGCGGGCTCCAGCGCGCAAGCTCCGGCCGCGTGCTCGCGGGCGGCGTCGAGATAGACGCGCCGCAGCCGCGCGTCGCCGTCGCGTTTCAGGATCCCGCGCTGCTGCCGTGGCTGACGCTCGAGGGAAACGTCGCGTTCGGGCTCGACTTCAAGCGCCAGCCGAGGCGCGAGGCCGCGGCCCGCAAGGCGCTGATCGACGCCGCGATCGCCGAGGTCGGGCTGGAGGCGGCCCGAAAGTTCCGCCCCTCGGCGCTTTCGGGCGGCATGGCGCAGCGCACCGCGCTCGCCCGCTGTCTCGCCCGCGAACCCGACGTGCTGCTGCTCGACGAGCCGTTCGGCGCGCTCGACGAGGTGACGCGCGCCGCCATGCAGGCGCTTCTGCTGAAAGTCGTGGCCCGCCATCGCGCCGCGGCTCTACTCATCACCCACGACGTCGACGAGGCGCTCAACGTCGCGGACCGCATCGTGCTTCTCGGCGGCGCGCCGGCCCGCGCCGTCGGGGTCTGGGACGTCGATCTGCCCCATCCGCGCGAGGACGCCGTGGCCGAGACCGGCGCGCTCCGCATCGAAATCCTCACCGCCCTTCGTTCGGCCGTGCGCCGACATTGACGGACAAAAACCCATGCCGACCGACGATTTCATTTTCTCTCGCCGCGACGCCGTCCGGCTTGCGGCCCTCTTCACCGCGGCCGGGGCCGCGCCGCTCCTGAAAGCCGCGGAAGCGCGCGCGCAAAGCCCCGACAAGCCGGTGAAGATCGGCTACCTGCCGATCACCGACGCGACGCCGCTCCTCGTTGCGCACGGAAAAGGCTTCTTCGACAAGGAGGGGCTGAAGGCCGAAAAGCCCGTGCTATTCCGCAGCTGGGCCCAGATCGTCGAGGCCTTCGTCTCCGGCCAGGTCAACGTCGTGCATTTGCTCTCGCCCATCACCGTCTGGGCGCGCTTCGGCTCGAAGGCCCCGGCCAAGGTCGTGGCGTGGAACCATACGGGCGGCTCGGGGCTCACCGTCGGAAACGACGTGACGGACGTGAAACAGCTCGGCGGCAAGACCGTCGCGGTGCCGTTTTGGTATTCGATCCACAACGTGGTGCTGCAGGCGCTGCTGAAGGAAAACGGCCTCACGCCCGTCACCAAGAAGGGCGGAGAGCTGAAACCGAACGAGGTGCAGCTCGTCATCATGGCGCCGTCCGACATGGTCCCGGCGCTCGCGGCCAAGCAGATCGCCGGCTACATCGTGGCCGAACCGTTCAACGCCGCAGCCGAGGCGCTCGGCGTCGGCAAGGTGCTGCGGTTCACGGGCGACGTCTGGAAGGACCACGCCTGCTGCGTCGTGTTCATGCAGGAGCGTGACCTCAACGAGCGGCCCGAATGGTCCCAGAAGGTCGTGGACGCCATGGTCAAGGCGCAGCTCTGGACCCGCGACAACCGCGCCGAAACCGCGGCTCTCCTCTCCAAGGACGGCGAAAACAAATACACGCCGCACGCCAAAGCCGTGCTTGAAAAGGTGCTGGCGCCAGCCGAGACCGACGTCGAGGCCTATGTGAAGTCCGGCGCGATCAAGAACGCGGATTGGCGCGAGCGGCGCATCGACTTCCAGCCCTATCCGTTCCCGAGCTACACCGAAGAGCTGGTGAAGCGCCTGAAGGAGACCGCGATCGAGGGCGACAACCGCTTCCTCGCCGAGCTCGATCCGGCGACGGCGGCGCGCGAGCTCGTCGACGACCGCTTCGTGCGCAAGGCGGTCGAGGCGGCAGGCGGGCTCAAGGCCTTCGGTCTCGCCGACAGCTGGACGCGCTCCGAAATCGTGTCGGCGTGAGCGACGCCGCCGCGCAGGCGCCGCGGACCATCGAGGAAAAGTCCGAGCCCCGGGCCCCGCGATCGACGGCGGTTCCAGGCGCCCTGCTCGGCGTGTTTGGCCTCGTCGCGTTGGTCGCGCTCTGGTGGGGCTCGATCGAGCTGTTCTCGGCGCCCGGCTCCTTCGCGCGGCTGTTTGCGCCAGCGGCCGCCTTTTCGAGCCTCCTCGACCTCGCCTCGGGACCGGACCTCTGGACCCATGTGGGGCTGAGCTTGAAGCGGATCGCGGTCGGGCTCGGTCTTGCGGTGCTGATCGGCGTGCCGATCGGGCTTGCGGTCGGGGCCTCGACGACGTTCGAGGCCGCCACCACGCCGGCGTTCCAGCTGCTTCGCATGATCTCGCCGCTGTCCTGGATGCCGATCGCCGTGATGGTTCTCGGCGTCGGCGACAAGCCGATCTATTTCCTGCTCACCTTCGCGGCCGTCTGGCCGATCCTGCTCAACACCGCGGCCGGCGTGCGCGCGCTCGACCGTCGCTGGCTGCTGCTCGCCGAAAGCCTCTCCGCGACCCGGTGGGAGTTGCTGACGCGCGTGATCCTTCCCGGGATCGTGGCGCATGTGCTGACCGGGGTGAGGCTCGCGATCGGCATTCAGTGGATCATGCTGGTGCCCTGCGAGATGCTCGGCGTCTCGGCCGGGCTCGGCTACTTCATCCTCGATACTCGCGACCGGCTCGCTTACTCGGAGCTGGCGGCGGTCGTGATCGTGATCGGCGTGCTTGGCTTCTTGCTCGACGCGCTCGCCCGCAAGGCCCATCGCGCCCAGGGGCGCGGCTGAGGTGGACTATTTTTCGAGCGTGACGCTTCGCGGCGCTGGCGTGTCGCTGGTTCCGCTTTCGATGGACCATGTCGCGGATCTCGCCGCGGCGGGCGCGGACGAGGCCATCTGGCGGTGGATGCCGAGCTGGCATCATCTGCCGGGAACCATGACCGACTTCGTGACCGCGGCGCTTGAGCTTCAGAAAGCTCGCCGCATCGTGCCGTTCACGACGATCGACAGGCGGACGCGGAAGGTCGTCGGGTCCACGCGGTTCCACTATGTCGAGCCCGAGCATCGGCGGCTCGAGATCGGCGTGACCTGGATCGCGACCGCGTTCCAGCGGTCGCATGTGAACTCGGAAGCCAAGCTGCTCCAGCTCTGGTACGCGTTTGAAATTCCGAAATGCCGGCGGGTCGAGTGGAAGACCGACGCCGAGAACCTCAAGTCCCGTGCGGCGATCGCTCGGCTCGGGGCGCGCGAGGAAGGCTGCTTTCGCAAGCACATGATCTATCCGGACGGCCGGAACCGGGACAGCGTGTACTTCGCGATCACCGACGATCTCTGGCCGACGGCCAAGGAAGCCCTCGTGGCGCGTCTCGGCTATCCGTTCGAGCCCTCACTCACCGTCGAGGGCCGAGACGGCGTGTCCGACACCGCCTGACGGCCGCGCGCGGATCCTCCCAAGGATCGCCGCAGGATCATGTCCGGCGGCTCAAAACCTATAATCTTGATCATTTTAATAGAAATATGTTGACGACGTTTGATCGATCGTCAGGATGAGGGCCAGTTCACGCGACCGGCATCGGGCGACGCCCGCGTCTCGGCCAGTCGCGCCCCTCACATCAGGCGACCTGGCCATGACCGTTCACGACGCTTCAACAGCCGAACCCGCAGGTTTCTCCCGCCCGATCCGCGTCGCGATCCTTGTCGGCGCCGCACTCGTCGTCGCGGCGATCGCGGTCGGGCTTTATCTGTCGCCGATCGACTGGGCCGCCGCGCCCGACGAGATCGCGACGGGCCTCGCCTCGCGCGGTTTCTGGACCGCGGTCGCGGTCGGCCTATTCGCACAGATGGTCGACGGCGCGCTCGGCATGGCCTACGGCGTCACCTCCACCACCTTTCTGCTGTCGACCGGCGTGCCGCCGGCGGCGGCCTCGGCCTCGGTTCACATCGCGGAGATTTTCACGACGGGCTTCTCGGGCCTGTCGCACTGGAAGCTCGGCAACGTGGACGGGCGGTTGTTCCGCCGCCTGCTGATCCCGGGGATCGTCGGCGCGGTCACAGGCGCCTTCGTGGTCACCTCGATCGACGGCGACATCCTGAAACCTTTCATCGCCGGCTACCTGCTGCTCATCGGCGTCTACATCATCATCAAGGCGTTCCGCACGATCCGTATCCGGACCGAGCCGCCGACATTCATCGCCCCGCTTGGCCTCGCGGGCGGATTCGTGGACGCGGTCGGCGGCGGCGGCTGGGGGCCGGTGGTGACGACCTCGCTCGTCGGCGGCGGCCAGGATCCGCGCACCACGATCGGCTCGGTCAACGCCGCGGAATTCTTCCTCGCCATCACGAGCGGGTTCTCGTTCGCCTTGCTCGGCGGCTTCACGCATTGGACCACGATTGCGGGCCTGGTGTTCGGCGGGATCTTCGCGGCTCCGCTCGCGGCGCTGCTCGTGAAGAAGCTTCCGACCCGCGTGCTCATGATCACCGTCGGCGTGCTGATCACCTCGCTCAGCCTCTTCAATCTCTACAAGGCGCTGGCGTGATCTCTCCGGGCGTCTCGAACCGCGCATGAGCCAGAGGCCGAAACTGCGCATCGCTCCCGGAGCCGCCGGCGTCTCGATCTGGAGTGAAGACCTGTTCTCGCAGCCGGGATCGCCCCGGCTGCGCGACTTCATCGCCAGCGCATTCTCCGTCGCCGACGTCGCGACGGTCGACATTCGCGCCGCAGACGCTTTCGGACGCATCGGCTACGCGCCTGCGAGCGCGCCCGAAAGCGTCTGGCGCAGGCTCGCGGCGGCGCTTCGGCGATCCGCCGATCCCGCCGCAGCCGCCCATCATTCCCGGCAGGATGTGGGGACGCCGGATCCGCTCGGGGCTGCCAATCTCTATCTTGATCATCCGGCCCGCTGGCCGATCCGCGTCAGCCGGATCGGCGGGACGCTTTCGACCTGGCGGCTTCGACGCGTCGGAAGCGACCGGATACGCCTCTCCCACCCCGCGCTACAGAGACGCCGCGATCGCAGCCACCGGCTGGAGCAGCAGCTCGCCTCGATCCTCGGCGTCGAGGACGCGCGGGAGCGGTCGCTGTCGTCCGACTTCCTGCTGCGCTTCGACCCGAAGACGCTCACGCTCGAACGGCTCGCGCGCGAGCTCGAACGGTCATGGCCCGCACTGTTCGATGGCGAGGACGAGCCGCCGTCGACCAAGCGGCTGGCCACCGCCGGAACGCTGCTGACGCTCGCCGCCGTCGCGCAGTTCGCGGTTCCGGCGCTGCGCCCCGTGGCGGTCGGGGCGGTCGTCGTCTACGCCGCGCCGAACGTCGCGACGGCCGTCAGGCAGGCGCGCCATGGACAGGTCGGGCTGCCGGCGCTTTATTCGATGGGTCTCGGCTTCATGCTGCTCAGCGGCCTGCCGCTGACCGGCACGATCATGGCCTCGCTGATGCAGCTGTGGCCGTACCTCGCCCATCGCACCATCGCGAACCGGCAGCGCCGGCTGTTCGCCGCCCATCGCAAGCGCCCGGTCTGGGCGCGCGTTCCGGGACAGGCGGCCGAGATCGAGGTCCATGTCGACGATCTGCAGCCCGGCGACGAGGTGGTCGTGCGGGCCGGCGAGACGGTTCCGGTCGACGGCGTCGCGGTCGCGGGGGCGGCTTCGGTGATCGACCATCTCGGCCCATGGACCGATCCGGCCCGAGACGTCGAGGCAGGCGATGTCGTCTACGCCGGCGCGATCCTGCGGGACGGCGAGGTGACGTTGCGCGTCGATCGCGCGGGCGAGGCGACCGCGGTCGCGCATGTCGGCCGAATTCTGCCCTACGCCGCCTTCCGGAACCTGCCCTCGTTCCACGAGGCCGAGCGCGTCGCCAACCGCAACGCCAAGCCCGCGCTCGCGCTCGCGGCCCTCAACCTGCTGACGGTCCGCGCGCCCCGGTTCTCCCAGGCGGTCATCCGACCGGACTACGTCACGGCGCCCCGACTCAGCGCCCAGCTCTCGGCGCTCCATGATCTCGCAGGCGGCCTCGCCAGGGGCGTTCTGTTCCGCAAGATCTCGGCGCTCGACGCGCTCTGGGGCGTAGACGTCATGGTCTTCGACGACGGTGCGGGCCTCGGCCGGCGAGGCGTCGAGGTCGACCAGATCGCGGTCCTGGCCGGATCGGCGGACGACGCGCTCAGCTACGCCGCGGCGGCTTTTCCTGCGAAGAGGTCGGCGCGCGGGCGCGCGCTTGAGCGCCTCGCGGCGAAGCGGCCCGGCGCCCAACCACGCGACGTTCGCGGCGTGCGCAGGAGCCCGGGCGCGATCCGCTTCAGGGACGAGGCCGATCGGGAGATCCTCGTCGTGACGCCGGCCTATCTGCAACGAAACGGCGTCACGCTGCCCCCGAAGCTCGCCTCCCTGGCCGACGCGCAGAGCGGGCCCGACACGTGGCCGGCCATCCTCTTCCGCGACGGCGCCCCGCTGGCGCTCGTGACGTTCGGCCGACGCGGCGAGCCGGAGGCGCGCGCCGTGATCGCGGCGCTGACGCGCCAGAATCCAAAGATGCGCTTCGTGCACGTCTCGAGCCGGTCGACCGCCGCCGCGCGCTCCGTCGCCGACGCGGTCGGGATCGAGCTCGCATTCGGCGGGCTCGACGCGCGCGGGAAGGTCTCGTTGCTGCGGGGCCTCGGGCGACGCACCGTCTGGGTCGGCGACGGCGCTTCCGCGGAGGCCGCCGACGTCATGGCGGCGAGCGACGTCAGCGTTTCGGTCGCGGGGTTTGGACGCGCGCCGAACGACGCCGCCGACGTTCTGCTGCTGCGCGGCGAACTCGACGGCCTCGTCGCGCTGGGCGAGCTTGCGGCGACGCATCGGGCGCGCCTTCGGGGGGACTATCGCGCCGTCTACGCCGCGAACCTTCTTGGCGTGGCGGGCGCGTTCCTGGCGAATTTCGGCAGCCTGCAGTCCGGGCTTTTGTCGAACCTCGGCTCCGGCGTCGTCTACGCCCGCCATGTCCGCCGGTTGAACGGGCTGATCGCGGCGATCGAGGCGCAGCAGGCGCGGCTGACCGGATGACGCCGCCGCGGCTGCGGGCCGCCGGGGCGCCCGTCACGACGCGGCTATGAAGTCCGATTCCCGCAGCACCGTCTCGACGAGCGTCTGCAGCTCCGCCTTCTTCTTGGCCGTGAAACCGATCTTCGCCCAGGCGGGCGCGGTGGCGTAGAGCTCGACCTTCTCGGCCAGGAACTCGACCTCGATGTCCACGGGATCGATCAGGATGTGGAGGACGTCGGCGTCCTCCTCCCAGCCATATTCGAACGGCTTCGGGGACAGTCCCGCGTTCTTCTCGATGTTGGCTTCGAGCGCCTCGCGGCGTTCGTCGGTGAGCGGCGCGTCGATGTCGAACTCGTAGATCTTCTGTCGCTTCATTTCACGCCGTCAGCAAGGATTTGGATCGGAGCGCCCCGGACTGGGCGGATTTGGCGGGGCGAACGGGACGACGCGCGGCGGCGCGCTGGCGTTCGCCCGAAGGCGCGGGCCTCGGCGCGGCCTGCTCGCGCGCGTGACGCTCGGCGGCGCGGCGCTCCGGATCCCACCAGAGCAGCATCTCCTGCCACTCGAAGCGGAGCATCGAAGCCAGACGCGTCCAGCCGCGCCTCTCGCACATGCGGGCGAGCGCGCCGGCCCCGGCCTTCCGGGCGAGCTTGCGGAGCCATTTGGCGATCTTCGACTTGAGGATCTTCGCGGTGAGGCCCGAGGTCGCGATCAGCACGAGCGAGATCACCCCCGCCATGACGCCGAGGAGGATGGCGAGGCCGTCCTGTTCGGCGAGACCGAGCGAGATCACCGAGATCGACGCGGCGTGGAGCGGATCGAAGCCGATCACAGGGAACGCGATCGCGACCGCGAGGATGAAGAGCAGCAGGCCAAGGACCCGGCGCGCCAGCGGGCACGTGGCCCAGCGCAGGCGCGGCTTGGAGATCTTCTCGGCCGCCTCGATGACGGGGGCCAGCGCATGGATCGCGACCGCGAGCGAGCGGCGCGGCACCTTCTTGTTCAAAACGGCTTTGGGCAGGCTCGTGGTCTTGCGGCCGGCGATCATCTGGCCGGCCAGCATCCCGGTCGAGAGCCCGCTCATGGAAGGCAGATCCGGGGCGGGCACGATCGAAGGCATGGAGAAGAAAACGAGCGACGCCTCGGTTCTGTCGGCTCCAAGGCTATCGAGGATCTGGCCTACGGTGAAGACTTCGACATTCGGGTTGGCCAGCAGAATATTGCGCAGCAGGTCCGACGTTCGGGCCATGGCGTTCGGGCGGATCGCAATATCCGTCATTCCGAAGCCGTCGTTCGGCTCATCAAGCCGGTGAGCCGCTGGTCTGACCATCTCTCGAAGCCTTGCATATCGACTCGCTCGACTTTGCTTTTACGTCCGCAGCGTCACAGTTTTCTGACGGCCTGACGCCGTTCCGAAATCAAGCCGCCAGACCAGACGCGGCTCCCGCTGCGACAGATCGACGTGAGCGCCCGGAAGCGCTGTCATCTGTTTGACAAGAACGGCCCCGACCGCTACCCGTCACATACAATCTATAGACTTGATGGTCTAAAGAGGCAAGATGGCTTTTGCGCCGCTCCCGCTGGTCGAACAGGCGGCGGACGCAAACGGCGTCGCGGGGGCGAACTCCATCGCTCCCGAGAGCTCTCCAGACGACCGCCCGCGTTTCTCCAAGACGTCGCAAAAGGAACTGTCCATGGCCGCCGCCACCGCCGAAGCACCGGAAAGCAACCCCCTGTCCGTTCTCGGCGACGCCCTTGAAGCGGCGGCGCAGTCGATCGGCGACGCGCGCGCTGACGCGAGCGAGTCGGCCAAGGCTGCGGCCCAGAAGGTGAAGTCCGGCGTATCGGCCGGCGCCTACAACGCCGCCTACGGGCTTTCGTTCGGCGTCGTGTTTGGCGCCGTGTTCCTCAAGGAGCTTCTGCCCGAGGACAATGCGCTTCGCCGCGGCTTCGAGGATGGAGCGGAGGCGGCGATCGACGCCGTCGCGAGCCGACGCGCCGCGAAGGACCAGTTCGAACCCGAACCTGAAGCGCACGAGCCCGAGCCGAAGCCGCAGGCGGCTCCCAAGCCCCGGGTCCGAAAGGTCGTGATCAAGTCGCGCAAGGCCGAAGGCTGACCTTCCAGACGCGCGGGCCGGCTGCGGACCGCCCGTGCGCCGCACACCTCGGGAGCGGTCCAATGTCGTCTGCCCAAGACCCTTCGAAGCGGCCGCCTGCGGCAGGAGCCGCCAAGCGGCGCGCGCTGCCTCAGGGACGCGCCGCTTCGCAGGCTTTCGAAATCGATTTCCCGAAGCGGCCCAAGGGCGCCTCGGCGATCTCGGCCTTGTTCGGCGTCTTTCGGGACGCCTGGTCGCGCGGCGGAGACGCGGTCGGCGACGCCTATGCGTCAGGCGCGCGCGTCGTGCTCGACCGCAAGGAGGCGCTCGAGGACCTGAACGCCGAACGCCGCCACAAGCCAGCCGCGGCGACGTCGACGCAGAGCCGTTCCGCAGACCTCGAACCCGGAAGCTGATCCATGCCGACCGTCCAGCCCTCGCCGAAGACGCAGACCAGGACGCGGGCGACGGGCCCCGTGACGCATCGAGCCAGCTCCGCGGGCGCCCACGCCGTCTCTCGCGCGCCGAGGAAACGCGGCGCGGCCGCGGCCGGGGCGTCGGACCTGAAGGTGTCGTTCCCCTCCCCCACGCGCGTGCGCTTTACGAGCGCCCGGCTGTTCGGCGACCCGCGCAGCGACACCGCGCGCGACTTCTTCGAGCGCGCGTTCCAGGCGCAGAACGTCTCCCAGGTCGAGATCGACGGCCGGAGCCGCAGCGCCGAGCTGTTCCTCGCCGCGCCCTTGGCGAAAGGCGAAGGGGTCAGCGCGCTTGCGGCGCTGCTCACGCGGCCGATCGGGCGGACGGATGCGTCGCAAGCGCTGATCTTCCCGGAAGACTTCGGACGCGGCTCGGCGAGCGCGATCCGGCTGCAGCGCTATGACAGGCGGCTGTCGAGCTGGACGATCCGGCACGCGCTGCCGGGGCGCGTGCGGCTCTACAATCCAGGCCTGGTGCGCCGCCGCGACGTCTGCCAGCTCGTCGAACGCGAGTTCATGAACACTTTTGGCGTGGACCGCTACGTCACCAACGAACTCACCGGCACGGTGCTGGTGCATTTCAATCCGAAGCAGCTGACGCTTTCCCAGATCGTGACGCTGCTCGACGCCGTGACCGCGTCCGCGCCTGACGCCGAGCCCTCGCCGGTCGATCTCGACCTCCCCGTCAACACGGCCTCTGTGGCGCTTGCGGTCGCGAGCCGCTTCTTCGTGCCGGCGCTCGCGCCGGTGAGCGCCGCTCTGTTCCTCTATTCGGTGATCCCGAGCTTCAAGAGCGCCTACGAGGTGGTGTTCAAGGAAAAGCGCGTCGGCGTCGACGTGCTCGACGCGATCGTGGTGGCGGCGTGCCTGGCCACCAACCAGGTGCTCGCCGGCACGGTGCTCGGCTTCACGCTCTCGGTCTCGCGCCGCCTCGTGCAGAAGACCGAGGACGACTCGAAGAAGATGCTGCTCAACGTCTTCGGCAAGCAGCCGCGCTTCGTCTGGCTCGAGGTCGACGGCGCCGAGGTCGAGACGCCGCTGGAGAAGCTGAAGCTCGGCGACGTCATCGTCATCCACACCGGCGAGACCGTGCCTGTCGACGGCGAAGTGGTCGACGGCATGGCGATGGTCGACCAGCACACGCTCACCGGCGAATCCGCGCCGGTCGAGAAGGTGAAGGGCGATCCGGTGCTGGCCTCCACCACGCTCATCGCGGGAAAGGTGCGGGTCTCGGTCACGAGCGCGGGCGACCAGACGACCTCGGCGAAGCTCACCCGCATCCTGAACGACACCGCGGGCTACAAGCTGAAGTCCCAGTCGCGCGGCGAGGAGCTCGCCGACAAGGCGGTGGTCCCGACGCTCGCGCTCGGCGGGCTCGGCTACGCCATGACGGGCGTCAACGCCGCGACCGCTGTGGTGAACTGCGACCTCGGCACCGGCATCCGGATGGCGGCTCCGATCGCGATGCTGACCTCGCTGACGCTGTCGGCCGAGCTCGGCATCCTGGTGAAGGACGGCCGGGCGCTCGAGCAGCTGAAGAACGTCGACACCTTCCTGTTCGACAAGACCGGCACGCTGACGCGCGAACGGCCCGAGGTCGGGCGCATCCTCACCTACGAGACCTATACCGAGAACCAGATCCTCTCCTGGGCGGCGGCGGCCGAGAAACGGTTCAGCCATCCGATCGCCAAGGCCATCGTCGAGAAGGCGCGCGAGCTCAAGCTCGACCCGCCCGCGATCGACGACTCGAAGTACCATGTCGGCTACGGCATCACGGTCTCGGTCGACGGCCACACGGTCCGGGTCGGCAGCGCGCGCTTCATGGAGCATGAGGGCATCGCGCTTCCCGAGGCCCTCAAGGCCGAGATCGAGGCCGCGCATGAGGAGGGCCACTCGCTCGTGATGGTCGGCGTCGACGACAGGCTCGGCGGCGCGCTGGAGCTTCATGCGGCCGAGCGGCCCGAGGCCAAGGCCGTGATCGAGGGACTTCGGGCCCGCGGCGCCAAGCAGCTCGTCATCATCTCGGGCGACCACGAGCAGCCGACCAAGAAGCTCGCCGAGAAGCTCGGCATGGATCGGTACTTCGCCGAGGTGCTGCCGCAGGACAAGGCGGCGTATGTCGAGCTGCTGCAGAAGGAGGGCCGCACGGTCTGTTTCATCGGCGACGGCGTGAACGACTCGATCGCGCTCAAGACCGCGAACGTCTCGATCTCGCTGCGCGGGGCCTCGTCGATCGCGACCGACACCGCTCAGGTCGTGCTGATGGAGGACAGCCTCGTAAAGCTGCTGCAGCTGCGCGACGTCTCCCAGGAGCTCTCCCGCAACATCAACCGCAGCTGGGGCGTGATCCTGATCCCGAACATCATCTGCATCGCGGGCGCGCTGTTTGGCGGCTTCACGGTGATGCACTCGATGATCTTCAATCAGATCGGCGGCCTGCTCGCGGTCGGCAACGGCCTGCTGCCGCTGCGCAAGGCCTCTGCGGTCCGGCTGGAGAAGGAACGCCAGCAGGCTGCGAGGCAGCTCCCGGCGCCCGCGGTCGCGGAGTAGAGCGCAGCCCTCATGCCCGCGCCTTCGCGCGGGCATCCACGACTTGGTCTTAGAGCTTCTCAATCCCAGCCAGTCGGGGATACCCGGCTCCGCCGGGGCATGGCGGTTCGGGTCAGTTCACTCCGAAAGAAAATGGCCCGCAGCGCCTGAAGCGCTGCGGGCCATAACCGTTTGGTCGCGTCGGGAGCTTCCGAGAAATCAGGCTTCGGCGGTCGCCGCCTTGCGGCGCGAGCGCTTGGCCACGGGAGCCTCTTCGTCGACCTCCTCGACGGCCTCGACCGTCGACGCCGCCTTGCGCTCGTCGATCGCGTCGAAGGCCGCGTGCGCGCCGTCCTCGAAGCCGCGGCGCACCGCGCTTCCGGTCGGCAGCAGCTCCTTCAGGAACACCGCGGCGAACACGACGCCGTAGGACGCGCCATAGGCGCCCTTGTAGGCTCCCGCGCCGATGACGTCGCCGGCCTTGCCCGCCGCCGACTTGACCGAGGCCCCGGCGCTCGCGCCCGCATTGCCGATGTAGTCGATCGCGTTCTCGACCGCGGTGGAGACGCCCTCGAGGGCGCTGTGCTGCGGGGCGTCGATGGTTTCAGTCGCGCTCATGTTTGTCTCTCCTGAACAGAGCTGGAGGAAGGGCGGCCCCGCTCGGGACCGCCGGATCTTTTCGGCGGCTTCAGCCGGCGCGCTTGGCCGGCGCGACCGCGAACTGCATCTGGCCGCCCTCGACCGCGTCCTGCACGGTCTCGATCATCTGCGGACGCCGGATGCGCTCGACGAGCAGCCAGGCGACGCCGACCAGCATGTAGGCGAAGAAGGCACCGGCCAGCAGCGTGTTGGGCCAGTCGATCGGCGGGAACAGCTCGCTGCCGGGAAGGCCGAAGGTGCCAAGCAGAGGCAGCGCCATGAAGGCGAGCCCGCCGGCCGAATAGGCCACGGCGCGCCAGCTGAGCTGCCCGATCGAGCGCAGGTAGAGAGGGGCGGCCAGCGTGATGAGCAGATAGACGGAGATGAAGCCGAAGCTGCAGAGCGTGCCGAAATGCCCCTGCGCGTCGAAGGCGCTGATCCCGAAGGCGAGGCCGGCGGTGGGGGCCGCGAAGGTGATGAGCGCCGCGACCGCGACCGCGACATGGGGGGTGCGGTTGGTCTCGTGGGCTTCGCCGAGCGCCTCGAAGAACAGGCCGTGCCGGGCCATCGAGAAGATGATGCGGGCGGTCGAGTTGATGGCCGCAAGCGTGCAGGCGAAGAAGCTCAAGAACACGCCGACGGTGATGACGGTCCCGAGCGGGCCGACGCCGAACTTCTCCGACAGATGGTCTAGCGGAGCTTCCGAGTTCGCGAGCGACATGGGCGAACCTTCAAAGCCCATGACCACGACATAGGCCATGAAGATGAAGACGATGCCGGAGAACACCACCGAGTGGGTGACCGAGCGCGGGATCGACTTCAGCGGATCCTTGGCCTCCGCGCCGAGCGAGGTCGAGCTCTCGAAGCCGGAAAAGCCGAAGACGACCAGCACGACGCCGACGAGGACGCCGCTCGCGGTCGCGCCCTCGAGCTTGAACTGGGCGGCGTCGACCGAGAAGCCGTGGGCGTTCCAGATGATGACGCCGAGCGCGACGATCGAGACCAGCGACACGCCTTCGAACACGAGCATGGTCTTGGCCGAAAGCTGGATGTTGCGCATCGCGACCCAGCCCGCGACGCCGGCGCCGACGGCGAACCAGACGAGCGTCGGAAGCTGCATGCCGGTCGCCTGGCCGAGGAGGACGTCGCCCACGATCGCGAAGCCGCAGAGCGTCGACATGCCTGTCAGCGTGTAGGCGAACACCAGCGCCCAGCCGCCGAGGATGCCGGACGTCGGGCCGAGGCCGCGCGTGATGTAGGTGTAGAGCGAGCCGGGCGAGGCCGAACGGGTGGCGAACTGGTTGACGTTGAGGCTGACCAGGACGAGCCCCAGCATGCCAAGCAGGAAGCTGAGCCATGTGCCGTTGCCGGCCGACGCGAAGATCAGGCCGATGATGGCCGCAGGCACGGTCGACGGAGCGATGACCGAAACCGACTGCGCCAGAACCTCCGGATAGGACAGACACGCTCGGCGCAAACCTCCGGCCGCGGGCGCCGCGACCTCGTCGGTGGTGTCCAGGGCGACGGGCTGGGTCTGCATGATCGGGGTCACCTCGCTCCGATAAGGCCGAACGCGGCGAACCTCGCCGCACCAGCGGAGCGCTGGACGCGACAATCCGTTTTCGTCGCCTGGAGGCGGCGAAGCGTCATGCTCGCGTGGTCACGTTCCGCACCGAAAACCGACGTGGAGCACGCCTTCCGGACCAGGCCGGCGACGCGCTTACAACGACGTCATCAACGCGTCATTTAATGCACTGCAAAACGGGAGATTGCAATGCACAGTGCAAAAATAATTCTGGCTAAGTTATTCATATTGCAAGGAAATACCTATTCCCTACTAGGGATAGGGAGATTTCGGAAATAACCGTTCCGCGCGAAGGCCTTTTGCCCGAGGCCGTCAAAAACATGTCATCCAACCGCCGTCGCGTCCAGACAAAAGACTAAATCTATCATTTTTATTGTAAAATGATCCGACCCGGCGTTCCATGGCGCTCCACCGTTCGTCGGATCCAGCATGTCCAGCAGTTTTTCCGCCCTGCGCGCTCTGTCCTTGCGCAGGGTCCAGGCCCGCGGCGTTCGCGGCCGCCTCGTCACGAGGAGCCCTCTTCGGGCGCTTGATCGCGCCGCGCCGGCATGCTGACCAAGAAGGCGAAATACGGCCTGAAGGCCATGCTGCATCTCGCGCGGCTCGATTACGGCGCGTCAGCCTTCGTGGCGTCGATCGCCAAGGACAACGCGCTTCCGAAGAAGTTTCTCGACGCCATCCTGACCGAGCTTCGCAATGCCGGCTTCCTGACGAGCAAGACCGGCCGCAACGGCGGCTATATGCTGGCGCGGCGCCCGGAGGCCATCTCGGTCGGCTCGATCATCCGCACGCTCGACGGCCCGCTCGCGCCGATCGCCTGCGCGAGCCGCACGAGCTATGCGCCCTGCAGCGATTGCGGCACGATCGAGCTCTGCGAGATCCGGATCATGATGCTCGAGGTGCGCGAAGCCATCGCGGGCGTCCTCGACCACCGGACGCTCGCCGAACTGCGCGACGCGCGCGCCGATCCCATGGCGAGCTTCGTCTACGAGATCTAGGGAGGGGCCTCACCCAAGCCATTGAGTGATTGTGGCGACGAGTGCGATCTCTGGAGGCTACAGAATCTCCGGGTCAACTAGCTGAACACGCCTCTTCGAAGCCTTCGACGGCTCTTCGTCGACCCACCTTATCCTGCCTGGAGCCCGGATCAGCCGGCAGGCGGCGCTGCGCGAAACAGTGACCCTCACGCCTGGGTGCGATGAAACGGCAGACGCCCCCCTGAATGGATGCGGTGGGCGAGGCGACTAGCGGCAGGGTCCTCAATCGACGCTGCCGAATCCGAAGTCCTGAATGATCGTTCGACTTGGGATGCTGCGGCTTTGCGTCGGAACGCCCAGGCCTGCGCAGAATTTGCAGACCTCATCGGAAACGTGACGGGCGCGGCCGCGGACGTCGCCCGGCGCTCCTCGCCATTGATCGTGGCGGCCTTCTTCCCTGAGGAAGGGCCACCGACACAAGCAGTTAGACCCGTGGCGAACGTGATCGCGCTGCTGATCGCGATGGACGAACCCATCGCCCGGTACCGCGGAGAGGGACCTCCAGAACATCCGGGCAGAGAAGGCGCGCAGGTAGCCCTGGCGAGCTCGCTCAAGACTGAAGGGCGCGTCTCACGGGGCGCGCCCCTTCGTTTAATTCCGCAATCATCGACGATCACCGTCCTGCGGGATAATCCGGGTCGCCGAGCGGCGAGATTTCGGGCGTGGTCGAGATCGTCCCGCTGAATGTCGCCGATCGCCGACATGGATCGAGTCGCCCTGCCCCGCCCGTGGGAAGGCCGCTGGCGGCGATTCCACGCCTCGACGCTCGATGTGCGCCCCCGCGCCCTGCCCGGCTTCCTAGCCCCTCGAGAACGGCGTCGGAACCCGCATGGGTGATCCGTGGGGACTGGCTGCGCCGATGAGGTGTTTGGGAGCCTGTTTGTCGCCGGTCGGCTCCCATGTCTGGGGCCGGTCAGACGCGGTCGCTACCCGCCGTGTTCGTTGAATTAGAGAAGGAAGGCGGCTGGAGCGGGTGAAGGGAATCGAACCCTCGTATTCAGCTTGGAAGGCGACGTCTCTAGGATCGCAAAACCCTGAACCAATCTCTATTTTCAAGCCTTTCGAGGGGTTTTTGCTCGATCTAGGGATTGACCCGACCCCAATTCCCTCAATTTGTAGGTCTGAGATGTGGTGCCGATGTGGTGCCAACCTTGCGCCATCAATGGGAGGTCGCACATGTCCTCAACCAGAAGTGTCGATAGCCTGACTCAGACTCATGTCGAGAAAGCTGCACGCGCGATCAAGTCCGGTCGACACGTCCCCGACGATGAGTGGCGCGAGAAGGGCTCCGGCCTCTCGCTTGCCTTTAACGCGACGTCTGCGAGCTACATGTTTCGGGATCGCGCCCGCACCATCAAGCTTGGGGCCCTTCGGTTGGTCGAAGACGACCCGCAGGATCCGACGCTGATCACGCTGACCATTGCTAAGCACCTGGCCCGAGAGGTTCGGGCCGCGCTGAAGGCAGGCCGCGACGCGAAGATCTATGTCAGGACCTACCGCGAGCAGTTGATTTTAGGCGGCACCTCCGCTTCCGACGCCCACGTCTTCGCGACGCATGCTTCCGCTCAGGGCAACAGCGCGTCGGTCGGAGAAATGTCTTGGACTTGGCGAGAGTGCGTCGACGCTTTCCTCAAGCGCAAGCTTCAAAAGCTCAAAGAAGGTCGCAACCAGCAGCAGTATGCCCGCTATCTCCGCCACGCCGCCTTTACGCCGATCGCCGGCAGGCGCGTCGCGGAGCTTCGCTTTCTCGACCTGTTCCGGATCCAGCAGGCGCTAACGCCTGGAGGCGGCCCAGACGAGGACGGCCGGCCAAACTCCACCACCTTCCGCTGCATGTCGGAGGCCGTCGCCATGCTTGATTGGGCGAAAACGACGAAGCCTGTCGAGAGCGGCCTCGCCTATGTCGCGGAGCCCTGGTGGCGCCAGATCAAGGTCGACTACAGCGCGAAGAAGCGTCTTCGCGCTCCGGGGCCGGACGAATTGGCGCGGACCCTTGCGATCGTCGAGCATGAGCGACGGCGCAACGATGATCCGTTAGTGGTGATGCCCGGCGTATTGGCGGCGCTACGGGTCGGCATAGCGACCGGCCAGCGGGTTGGCGCCCTCATCCAACTTGAACGCGCAAACATCAAAACTCATCCCGACGAGGAAGGCTGGTGGATCGCGCACTGGACCGCGGACCAGATGAAGACGCCCCTTGATCACGCGATCCCGATCCCGCCGACTGCTTATGCCGTCATGCGAGAAGCATGGGATGAGATCGATCGTCGGCGCGCGCTACGGGGACTGGCGCGCTCGAAATGGGCTTTTCCAAGTCATAGGGGCGACGGGCACGTCGCGCCCAACGCCATCAGTCAACTGTTCGACCGGCTGAGAGGCAAGCCGGCGCGGACGAGCTACAAGGCTGCTCGGGAACGCGAGGGAAAACCCGGACCCAAGCCGTCGCCAAGCAGAGGTCGCGCACGCCCTAACCTATTTCGTTTGAGCGGCATCGACGACTGGACGATGCATGACGGTCGGCGAAGCATAACCAATGAGCTCGTCAATGCCGGCTTAGGCCGGGCTGCGTCCGCCATACTTGCGCACACGACTGAAATCCGCCTTCCCCTAAGCGAGGAGACACTGCACGAGACGATGGCGCGAACCACTTCAAAACATTACTTTACTGCCCAGCAGATCCACCTGAAGACCGAGGGTATGAAGCTCTGGTCGGAGACTCTAACCGCAGCGCTCCAGCGCGAGCGAGTCAGTCCGAAACGCGATCATTGAGCCGGCGGATCCCGGAGTCTTAAGGGCGTACTGGCCGGGGCCATCGCCAGCCTAGTTGACTGATTTGAAAGCCCTCATCAGGCGCTGCGCGGGCATTGGGCGATCCGCTTCAACCAAGTTCGCCTAGGCAAGCGTGGCCGACAAAGTACGATTGATTGCGTTCTCCCTTTTCCGGACTTCGACGGCGTTTTGGATCAAAGCGTGCGGAAATAGGGAGGCCAGCCGCGCGACCGCGATAGTCCAGACTCGCGATCGCTCCCGGCGCCATACTGCTCGCTGACGCCCGCCTGTATCTCCATCGTTTCGCCGTAGGACCAGTGCCAAACCGCGCGCCGCTCTGGCGCGCCGCGACGGCCCTGAACCTGTTTATCAAATAAGCGATGCCCGCGCGACGGCCGGCGCTCGCTATTCGGCTGCGACCGGTGTCGAAGCGTAAGCCTCGGACGGGGGGCATGAGCACATTAGGTTGCGGTCGCCATAGGCATTGTCGACCCGGTTTACCGGCGGCCAATACTTATCGATCCCGAGCGAACCTGCTGGAAAGCAGGCGGCCTCGCGGCTGTAGGGTCGCTCCCACGCGCCGATCAGGTCGCTCACCGTGTGCGGCGCGCGCTTGACCGGGTTGTTGAGCTTGTCGATCCTACCTTCCTCGATCTCCCGTATCTCCTCGCGGATCGCCAGCATCGCGTCGCAGAAGCGGTCGATCTCCGCCTTCGTCTCGGACTCGGTCGGCTCGATCATCAGCGTGCCGGCGACTGGCCAACTCATGGTTGGCGGATGGAAGCCGCAATCGATCAGTCGCTTGGCGATGTCGTCTACATTGACCCCAACGCTCTTGGCGAAGGGCCGCACGTCCACGATGCATTCATGCGCCACCCGCCCGTTCCGCCCCGCGTAGAGAATAGGGTACGCGCGCTTCAGCCGTGCCGCGATGTAATTGGCGTTCAGAATTGCGACCCGCGTCGCCTGTGTGAGGCCGCGCCCGCCCATCATCAGGCAGTAACTCCACGAGATCGGTAGAATGGATGCCGAGCCGAACGGCGCCGCCGAGACCGCACCCTCCCCGCCGGTCTCCGGATGGCCGGGCAAGAATGGGATCAGGTGTGACTTGACACCGATCGGTCCCATGCCCGGCCCGCCGCCGCCGTGCGGGATGCAGAAGGTCTTGTGCAGGTTCAGGTGGCTGACGTCGGCCCCGATGTCGCCGGGCCGGGCGAGGCCGACCAGCGCGTTAAGGTTGGCGCCGTCGAGATAGACCTGCCCGCCATGGGCGTGGATGATGTCGCAGATCTCGCGGACATGGCCCTCGAACACGCCGTGGGTCGACGGATAGGTGATCATGCAGGCGGCTATATTGGCTGAATGCGTCTCGGCTTTGGCTCGGAAGTCGTCGAGGTCGATGTCGCCGTCGGGCCGCGCGCCCACCACCACCACAGTCATGCCGCACATCTGCGCCGAGGCTGGGTTGGTGCCGTGCGCCGATGACGGGATCAGGCAAACCGTCCTGTGCGGCTCGCCGCGGGAGAGGTGATAGCGGCGGATCGTCAACAGTCCGGCATATTCGCCTTGCGCGCCGGAGTTCGGCTGCATCGAGATCGCGTCATAGCCGGTAATGTCGCAGAGCTTTTGGCTGAGGTCGCCGATCAGCTCGGCATAACCCGCCGTCTGGTCAGTCGGCGCAAAGGGGTGAATTTCCGAAAACTCCGGCCAGGAAATCGGCAGCATCTCGGCGGTGGCGTTCAGCTTCATCGTGCAGGAGCCGAGCGGAATCATGGCCCGGTCGAGCGCGAGGTCGCGGTCCGCGAGGCGGCGCATGTAGCGCGTCATCTCGCTCTCAGCCCGGTTCATGTGGAACACGGGATGGGTCAGGAAGTCCGACGTCCGGGCGAGCGCGCCGGGCAGCCGGCTATCCGGCCACTCGTCGAGGTCGACTTTGCGGTCGCTACCGAAGGCGCGCCAGACCGCCTCGATGACATGCTCGCGAGTGCGCTCGTCGACCGTGATCCCGATGCGGCTTGCGCCGACCTTGCGCAGGTTGACGCCGTTCTCGACCGCGCGGGCGAGGATCAAGCTCTGGAAGGCGCCGACATCGACCGTGATAGTGTCGAAGAAGGCACCCGGCGCGACCGTGAAGCCCGCCGCCTCCAGTCCCTCGGCAAGCCTCGTCGCGTCGCGATGCACCCGCGCCGCGATGCCCTTCAGCCCTTCCGGCCCATGGAACACGGCGTACATCGAGGCGATGACGGCGAGCAGCACCTGGGCGGTGCAGATGTTAGATGTCGCCTTCTCGCGACGGATGTGCTGTTCACGGGTCTGCAGAGCAAGCCGATAGGCGCGGTTGCCGCGGCTGTCGACCGAGACGCCGACGATGCGCCCTGGCATGGTGCGCTTGTAGGCGTCGCGCACCGCCATATAGGCCGCATGCGGGCCGCCGAAGCCTATCGGCACGCCGAAGCGCTGGGTGGAGCCGACCGCGATGTCAGCGCCCATTTCGCCCGGCGGCTTCAAGAGCGTCAGCGCCAGCGGATCCGCCGCGACAGCCGCGATCGCGCCGGCCTTGTGCAGCGCATCGATCGGGCCGGTGAAGTCGTGGATCGCCCCCTCGACGCCCGGGTACTGGAACAGCGCGCCGAACACTTCTACCGGCTCGAGATCGCTGAACGGATCGCCGACCACGACCTCCCAGCCGAGCGGCTCGGCGCGGGTCTTCACCACCGCGATGGTCTGCGGCAGGCAGTCCTTGTCCACGAAGAAGGCGTTGGCCTCCGACGTCGAGACGCGGCGCGCCATCGCCATGGCCTCGGCCGCCGCAGTCGCCTCGTCGAGCAGAGAGGCGTTGGCGACGTCGAGGCCGGAGAGATCGCAGACCATGGTCTGGAAGTTGATCAACGCCTCGAGCCGGCCCTGGCTGATCTCGGGCTGGTAGGGCGAATAGGCGGTGTACCAGGCCGGGTTCTCGAAGATGTTGCGCTGGATCGCCGGCGGCATCGTCGTGCCGTGATAGCCCTGCCCAATTAGCGAGACGAGCGGCCGGTTGCGGTTGGCCACCGCTCGCATCCGCTCGATCGCGCGGCGTTCGGAGAGCGGTTTGCCGAAGTCGATGCGGCTCTCCTGGCGGATGTCAGGCGGTAGCGTTTCGTCGATCAAGGCGTGGAGGTCGGCCGCTCCGACTTCCGAGAGCATTTCGGCGATCTCGGATTCCGTCGGTCCGATGTGGCGACGGTTGGCGAAGTCGTAGGGATCGTATCGACGAGCGCTCATCTGGAAATCTCCGCATAGGCGGCTTCGTCCATCAGGGCGTCCATGGCCGAGGCGTCGTCGAGCCTCATCCGGTAGAGCCAGCCGGCGCCCTGAGGATCGCTTCCGATCGAAGCCGGGTCGGCGACGACACCCTCGTTCACCTCGACGACCTCGCCGGACAATGGGGCGTAGACGTCGGACGCCGCCTTGACCGACTCCACCACGGCCGCGCCGGCGCCCTTGGTGAGCTTGGCTCCGACTTTGGGAAGCTCGACATAGACGAGGTCCCCCAGTTGTTCGGCCGCGAAGCCGGTGATGCCGACCGTCGCGACGTCGCCGTCGAGCCGCAGCCACTCATGGTCTTCGGTGAAGCGCAGCATTGAATGTTCCTCGAGAGGCAGTGGGGTCAGCTTCGCTTGAAGCCGGCGGGGACGAAGGGGAGCTTCGCGACAGTGACCGGCAGGCGTCTGCCTCGGACGTCGGCGAAGAGCTGTTGGCCAGCTTCGCTCAGGGCGGTGGAGACGTAGCCCATAGCAACCGGCGCGTTCAGGCTCGGTCCGAACCCGCCCGAGGTCACGCGGCCGACCAGCTCGCTGCCGACGTTCGCCGAGAACAGCTCGGCGCTGGCGCGGACCGGCACCCGGCCTTCTGCGAGCAGGCCGACGCGACGACGCGGCGCGCCTTCAGCCAATTCGAGCAGGATACGGTCCGCGCCTGGAAAGCCGCCCTCGCGCGCTCCGCCGGGTCGGCGGCTCGGCGAGATCGCCCAACCGAGGCTCGCCTCGATCGGCGTCACGTCCTCGTCCATGTCGGAGCCGTAGAGGCAGAGCCCGGCTTCGAGCCTCAGCGAGTCCCGCGCGCCAAGGCCGACGGGCTCGACGTCCGCAGCGATCAGCGCCTCGGCGACGCTTTCCGCGCGCACATTCGGGAGTGAAATCTCGAAACCGTCCTCGCCGGTGTAGCCGGAGCGCGAAACCAGACAGCGCTCGCCCGCGACGTTGATCTCGTGGGCGTCCATGAAGCGCATGGCAGCGGCGTCAGGCGCGAGGCCGGCGAGCGCGGCCTCCGCGCCCGGCCCCTGGACGGCGATCAGAGCGCGGTCGACCGGCCGCACTTCGATCGCGTCGGGCAGGCGCGCCCTCAGATGCGCCTCGTCGGCGTCCTTGGTGGCGGCGTTGACCACAAGCGCGAGGCGATCCGGGAGCCTCGCGACCATCAGGTCGTCCAGCACGCCGCCGGTCTCGCTTGTGAACAGCGCGTAGCGCTGGCGGCCGGGCTTCAGCCCCAGAATATCAACGGGGACGAGCGTCTCGAGCGCCCGCGCCGCGTCGTCGACGTCGCCCGAGCGCGGCACGAGTGCGATCTGGCCCATATGCGAGACGTCAAACAGCCCAGCCGCGCTGCGCGTCAGAAGATGTTCTTTCAAAACGCCATTGGGATAATGCAGCGGCATCTCGTAGCCGGCGAACGGACAGAACTTCGCCCCAAGACGGGCGTGCATGGCGTGAAGCGGCGTACGCTTACGCTCGTTGGCCGGCACAGAATGGCCGGCTTGTGTCTGGACGTTCGCGTTCATAGGCCTCTCCGCGACGGCTCGTTGCGGACCGCGCCTGGAATGGCGCAATCCGACTGCGAACCCCCATCTGTCGCGGTTACCTGAGAGCTTCCCTCGCAGGCCTTTCGGCCGGAGGTTTCTCCTTCGGTGGACGCCGGTTAGCGCCTCTCTCCAGATTGTCCAACGATGCGGTGATTGTGCCTGAGAGTTTCCGGGGGCGGTTGCTCCGTCGGCGCCATACCGATCCTGCGAAAAGAGGGCTGGGCTCTCCCGCATCGTCTGTAGCGGACGCCTGCACAATGGCTTAAGGCGGGCACATAGATCAAGGTGTGATTGATAATTTTGATCGATAAATCGTTTTTTACGATCGACAATATGCGGAACCGTTTCTGTTTCTCGAGCGAAAGAGCGACTGAGGCTTCTGCTGCTAACCGTAGTTCACGAATTGCGCGGACCGGCGGTGAGTTCAGGTCCCGGCCTGATCCATAGGCGACGTTGGGAAGGTCGGCTCGGGGCATCCACGAGCGGAGGCTCCGAACCGCTATGGCCTATTGTTTTGACTCGAGGGACCACCGAACGACCTTTGGAGTGAACAGCCAATTCGGGGCCCAGATGCAAGGCGCGTAGTGGTTGTGATAGTGTCCCGAAGCAAGGGAGGCCTGAAAACTGACAGCGCTCAGCCACGCGATCATCCGGAAACTGTCGATCCGAAAATATCACGGCATCAAAAGTCTGGATTGGCGGCCCGGCTCGACCATGAATCTCATCCTCGGTGGCGGGGATGTCGGCAAGACCACCATCCTCGATGCGGTGGGGCTACTCCTGAGCGCCTCGAACGCGGCATCTATCTCGGAGGCTGACTACTGGCGCCGCGACAACACCGACGAATTCTCCATTGAAGGCGTCGTCTCGCTTCCCGTTAGCGTCGATCCCAACAGCTTCTCCGTTCAGCTTATGCCCTGGGATTGGAACGGCGCCGATGCGGTCCTGCCCGACGATCCGCAGAATGGCGACGTCCCGGAAGCCAAGCACCCGGTATATCGCCTGCGGGTGCGCGGCACGGCCGACTTGGAGTTGGTGTGGGAGATCATCCAGCCGGATGAGAGCATTATTGCGTTCTCGGCGGCTTTCCGAAAGAAAATCGGCCTGATCCGTCTGAGCGCCGACGACCGCAACGACCGTGACCTACGCTTGGTGTTCGGCTCGGCACTCGACCGACTGCTGGCCGATCCGGCGATCAAAGCGCGCATCGCCAAGAAGGTGGCGGAACAGGACTTCTCCGGCGCCGTGGGCGACGCTGGCGTAAAGGTACTTGGCGAGCTGGATTTGCGCCTGAAGGCGGCGTCGCTGCCATCCGGCGTAAAGCTAGGGCTGACCTCCAGCCAGGGCCTATCGATCGGTGCCCTGATTGGGCTGCTGGCAAATCGCGACGGCGTGGCACTGCCTCTGACCAGTTGGGGTGCCGGGACCAAGCGGATGGCGGCGCTGGAGATCGCCGCGGCCACCCAGGCGGGCAGCTCCGTCACCGTCATCGACGAGGTGGAGCGCGGCCTCGAACCGTACCGGCTGCGGCAGCTGATCGGCATTCTCAAGTCGACGTTCGGTCAGTCGTTCGTCACCACACACAGCCCCGTCGCCATTCAATGTTCGACTCACGCCAACCTCTGGTATCTCGACGCAGCTGGTGCCATCGGCGCGCTTGATCACGAGAAGATCGCCCCTCAGCAGCAGCGCGATCCGGAGACTTTCTTGGCCAAACTCGCGGTCATAGCCGAGGGCCCCACGGAGATCGGCTTCCTGAGACGGCTTCTACGGTTGGCGTTCAAGGGCAATCCGCTCGACTCGGGCGTCCGCGTCTGCAACGGCCAAGGCAACGCTCAGACCCTCGCCCTTCTCGAGGCGATCGGCGTCACCGGACTAAAGTTCGCGGCCCTTGCCGATGACGAAGGCACGCACGACGGCCGTTGGAGCGAGGTGAAGGCCGCCATGGGCGCGCGCCTGCTACGGTGGGAGGGCGGCTGCACCGAGGAGGCGGTGCTCGGACATCTGCCGGAGGCACGGTTGCCGCAGCTCTTGAAGGAGGAAGAGGGAGGCTGGAACGGCGAGCGGTTGCGCACCCTGGCGGATCGGCTGGGCCTTGCGGACAAATCCCTAGCGGCCATCAAGGCGGCGCTCGTCGCTCAGAAGCGCTCCCTCCGGGCCGTGATCATCGAGGCCGCCACCGGCAAACCAGATGGCGCGCCCGAGGGAAAGCGGAACGAGTGGAAGGCGCACGGACGAGCGTGGTTCAAGTCAATCGTCGGCGGCGACGAACTTGCCGGCTACGCGCTGGCGAACGACGTCTGGCCGAAGCTTTCGGGCAGCATCCTGCCGCTGCTCAACGCGATTCTGGCGTCGGTCGACCGCGCCGCTATTGAGCGCCTTGATCGTGTCTGACGCCTCCGTCGCCGCCCTGCTGCGATCCGCCGAGCCGCTGGTGGTGATCGAGGCGCCGGCCGGCTGCGGGAAGACCTTCCAGGGCGCGGCATACGCGCGCGAGGCCTCGCAGGCGCTGCCGCAAGGCCGGGTGTTGATCCTCACCCACACCCATGGAGCCTGCGGGGTCTTCGCCAACCGCACGCGGGGCTTGTCGTCCCGCGTCGACATCCGAACCATCGACTCCCTGATCAGTCAGGTCGCCACTGTTTATCGCCGGGCGCTAGGCTTGCCGGACGACCTGTCGACCTGGGCTTATCGGAACGACGGCGAAGGTTTCGACATCATGGCAACCAAGGTCGCCGGCTACATGGAGCGTCATCCGATTGTTCGTGAGGCTCTGGCGCGCCGCTATCCGCTGGTGATCTGCGACGAGCATCAGGACGCCAGCGAAGCTCAGCATCGTGTCATAATGGCGCTGCGCGTTGGCGGTGCCCGGCTACGAATCTTCGGCGACCCACTCCAGGCGATCTTCGCGAGCGGCTCGAAGTCCAACAAGGCCATGGCCGCCGCGCTCGTTCGCTGGGAGGCGCTGAAAGCCGCCAGTGCCTTCGACGATCTCGATCATCCCCATCGCTGGGACGACGGCTCTCCGGAGCTAGGTCGCTGGGTCTTGGCTGCGCGCTCAGAACTGAGGGCGCGGCGCCCGATCTCTCTGCTCGGACCGCCTGTCGCCGGCCTTAGCGTGCTTCGCGCCAGCAATCGCGCCCAGGTGCGCACCGGCTATCAGGTCAGTCGAGACGAGCGCCGCCCCATTGATGCTGCGGCGGCGAAAGACGTGATGATCCTGGCCGCCAGTAACGACCGGGTCCGCGGATTGAGCGCTTTTTGGGACCGCCGAATTTCGATCTGGGAAGGCCATACTCGGTCCGCGCTTGCCGATCTGGTGCGCACCGTCCGCGAGCAGTCCGGGCATCCTGTGGGGATCGCACAAGGAGTGCTAAGCTTCGCCGGGGCCATCGCGGTGGGCTTCTCGCCGAGCGGCTACGGCGATCGGTTGGTGAAGGAGGTTCACGAGGGCTGCGCGCGTCCGGCCCGCGGCAAGCCAGGGAATATTCAACGCCTCGCTCGGTATATTCTTGAGGCGCCCAACCACCATGGTGTTGCAAACGCCCTGGGTGAGCTTCACGACCTGATCGAGGCCAAGGCCGAGGGCTTCGATGTCGTTAAGATCGTCCATCGCACAGAGCTGCGGGACGCCATACGGCTGAAGGCCTTTGCCTGCCCGGACGAGGGCTATGCCGAGATCGCGCGTCGGCGCTCGCAGGCCTCGCCGGCTCCGCCCAGCCGCTCACTCAGCACGATCCACAAAGCCAAGGGCTTGGAATGCGACAACGCCATCCTGATCGCCGGCGATCACGACCAGTTCGGCGACACAGACTACGCGCGATGCAAGCTCTACGTTGCCCTCAGCCGGGCGAAGCGTCGGCTGACCCTAGTGGTGTCGCGCGACAAACCTAGCCCGCTATTTCGCTTGGCCTAAGGAAAGCGAACTTGCTCCAGATCGCATCCGGCAAACTCTCCCACCTGGGCGGCACAACGCTTTGCGCGGCGGGATTTGCAGCAACTTGCGCATCTATCGCCACAGGGCCATCGTCGCGCGCATGCGCCGCTCGGTGTGACGCGCGGCCCGACCTCGCGCCCGCCGCTTGGGCCGCATGCGGTTCGAGACGCGTCACCGACGCTCAAGCGGCAGCGAGATCGACCTGCGGCACGCGCTTCTAGCCTGCATCTAACCGATCCCCTGACCCAATGGTCAAAAGGCGTGGCGGCGGCTGGGCGGCCTCAATAAACAACCTGCATCAACGCTTGCCTCTCGCTATGAGCGGTTGCCTCTCAACGATCCGAACATGTCTGCGATGCTGCGATCGCCTGCCCGTTCGTCCCGATAGCGCTCCTGCCACTCGTCATGCATGTGATCGGCGTACGTGTCCTCTTGTTCCGCGAACTCGGCGTTGGCCTCCTCCACCCGTTCGATCATGGCACGAACGTCGACGTCGAGCTGGTCTCGGAACAATTCAAGATCTTCGATAAGGCCAGAAAACTGCTCGCGCGACCGACATTCACTTAGATCTTGCAAGAAGTGGTCCTGCTGGTACCTCGCGAAGCTCTCCCGGGCGACGGCAACCTCGCGCCTGGCTTGTTCGGTGTCGACGACGCCCAGAAGCTCGCGCAGCTCGTCCGCGCGACATCCTGTCCGTGCCTCTTCTAAGACTGCGTCAAGCACAGCCCCGCGTATGCCGTCCACGTTAGTCATCATCAACGGCGGTGCGCCATCGATCGCTCGGATCCATTCGACCGCGTCGTTGATCTGTGGACGTTCTGTCCGCCATTCCTCGAGTAGGCGCTCAAAGGCCGGCGCGATCAGCTCTGCGATGGCAGGCGCTTCGAGCCGCTGAACCATCTCAATGATCGTCGCAAGCCGCCGCTCGTAGGTCGGTCCGTAATAGCCCACTCCCCCACTGTCCGACGCCACACGCCGTCTCGCTTTCGCTAACCGGCCGATCGTTGGGGCAATTCGCCCCGCCTCGCGCCTGAGCGCGCTAATGATGGCCCCGCCTTGGTCCGCTTTCGCGAGCGTCCATACCTGGTCAATCTGATGAAAGCTTGCCGCGCCAGCGATCAGGTCCACCGCATTGTCGGGCGCGTTTCGCGCCACGGCGTTCAGCAGATCGAGAACCGAAGGGTCGATGACTTGAAAACCCTGCGCGCCCCACGGTTTGACGAAGCTGTTGACGACTTCTCGGACGCCCGTGCGTAGATCGTCCGGTCGCGTCGAAAAATTGTAGCGTGTGGCCCGATAGGCGTGCAGCGCCCCGAACGCCCGCTCCAAGACCGGGCCGCCGCATTCCCCGCCGAGCGCACGAACGGCGAGCAGAACCGACCGGCCAGCCTCGGTGATCTCCTGCTCATAGGCATGTCGCCAGATCTCCGACGGATCACGCAGCAGATCTTCGATGAAGCGGCGATAGCTCTCCACCGGGACATGCCTCAGGCGACGATAGGAAGAGAGCCACTCAATCAAGCGCGGGTTGAACTTCTCATGCTTGACGATGCGAAGGTAGAAGTCCTTCCGGAGAAGTTCGTCTCGATAGGCGTCCGGCAGGTCGCTGAAGTAGAGGTGATTATAGTGTCAATCGGCGCTGAACTTTGACCCTCTATCGGCGTCCAATGTTGACCCCCTGAAGCTGGGTGAGCGGTGTTGATCCCGCCGGCGCGGAGCTGGTCGGGGTTGCGCAGCGTCGGCGGGATCAACGTCCAGAAGGCGCGGCCTCGGGCGGCGCTCAGGCGCGGTTTTTGAAGCGCCAGCTCTCGTTGCCGGTCTCGACGATGTCGCAGTGGTGGGTAAGCCGGTCGAGCAGCGCGGTGGTCATCTTTGCGTCGCCGAACACGCTTGGCCATTCGCCGAAGGCGAGGTTGGTGGTGACGATGATCGAGGTCTGCTCGTAGAGGCGGCTGATCAGATGGAACAAGAGCTGGCCGCCGGACTGCGCGAACGGCAGGTAGCCGAGCTCGTCGAGGACCACGAAGTCGAGGCGGCCGAGGTAGTCGGCCATGCGGCCCTGACGGCCTGAACGGCCTTCGGCCTCGAGCTTGTTGACGAGGTCGACCACGTTGAAGAACCGGCCGCGCGCGCCGTCGCGGATGCAGGCCCGGGCGATCGCGATGGCGAGGTGGGTCTTGCCGGTCCCGGTGCCTCCGACCAGCACGACGTTGCGCTGATGGGCTAGGAACTCGCCTCCGGCGAGGTCGCGGATCAGGGTCTCGTTGATTGGCGTGTCGTCGAAGGCGAAGTCCTCGACGTCGCGGGCGAGCGGCAGCTTGGCGATCGTGATCTGGTATTTGATCGAGCGTGCCTGCTTCTCGCTGATCTCTGCGGTGAGAAGGTCGCCGACGATGCGTTGAGGCTCATGCTGGCGCTTGACCGCGGTCGCGATGATCTCGTCGAAGGCGGCCTTCATGCCGTAGAGCTTGAGCTCGCCCATGGTGGTCAGTATCGCGGAACGCTCCATCACACGGCTCTCCTGAGGGTGTCGTATCGGGCGCAGTCGGCGGTCGGCTCGACGGCGAGCCGCAACGCTTCGGGCGTCATGATCGTGACCAGCGGCGCGGGGTCCCGGCGCCGGGCGAGGATGTTCAGCACGACGTCGGCCGAGCAGACGCCCTCACGCAGCGTCTCGGCGCAGGCGGCCTCGACTGCGGACAAGCCGTCGCTCAGCACTGCGGCCAGGATCGCCACCATCTGACGGTCGCCGTCATCGACGCTCGCAAGCTTGCGCCGGACCTTCTCGAGGCTCGCCGGCAACACCCAGTCCTTGAACGGCGCTCCGTTCCTGAGAGCGCCGGGCTTGCGAGCCAGTACCGGAACGTAGTGCCAGGGATCGAACACGGTCTGGCCGCGGCCGAAGCAGCGCGGGTGATCGCCGACGATCCGTCCGTCCTGGCGCAGCTCGATCCGGTCGGCGTAGGCGCGGATCTCGACCGGGCGGCCGATCGCGCTCGCGGCGACCGAGTACTTGTTGTTGTCGAACCGCACGAGGCAGGTCTTGGACACCGAGGCCGGGACGGCGTGGAAGCCGTCGAACCGCCCGGCATAGGGAACGAAGCTCGGGCGCTCCGCCTCGAACGCCTCCCACACGGTCCGATCCGCGAGCTCGGGATGACGATGCGCCTTGGCGTAGGCGATCGCCTGGTCGAGCAGCCAGGCGTTCAGCTCGTCATAGCTCTTCGCCCGGACGCGCGGCGTGAAGAAGCGCTCGCGCACCAGCCCGACCTGGTTCTCGACCTGCCCCTTCTCCCAGCCCGAGGCCGGCGTGCAGGCCACAGGGTCGATCAGGTAGTGGCTGCACATCTGCAGGAAGCGCCGATTGTAGGCGCGCTCGCGGCCGACGAGGATCGTCTCCACCGCGGTCTTCATGTTGTCGTAGATCCCGCGCGTGCAGGTCCCCTTGAAGAAGGCGAACGCCCGGTCATGGGCGTCGAACACCATCTCCTGGCTCTCCCGCGGGTAAGCCCGCACGAACAGCATCCGCGAGTGGCAGAGCCGGACGTGCGCGACCTTCACGGTCGTGGTGACGCCGTTGATCAGGACGATCTCGTGGCTCCAGTCGAACTGGTAGGCCTCGCCCGGATCGAAGCTCAGCGGCACGAACGCCGCCGATGACGACGACCGCTCACGCTGCCGACCGCGGGCGTAGCGCCGGACCGCGTCGTAGCCGCCCTCGTAGCCCAGCGCCCGCAGCGCCTCGAAGATCCGGATCAACGTCAGCCGCTCGCGCGCCGCCCGTCCCTCGTTCTCCGTCAGCAGCCGATCAAGGTCGTTACGCCATGGCCCGAGCTTGGGAAGCGGCTGAACTTCGCGCTCGTACTCGAACGCTGTCGCCCCCGACCGCAGCACCTTCCGCACCGTGTTCCGAGACACGTGCAGTTCGCGGACGATCTCCTTGATCGTCTTGCCGCGCACAAAATGCTCGCGGCGGATCCGCGCGATCGTGTCCACGCACTTCATCCCCCGACCGCCCGTCCTCGACAAAGACAGGCAGCATGCGCAACGCGCGCCTCAGGGGGTCAAAATTGGACGCCGATCCCCCTCATAACGGGGTCAAAATTCCACGCCGGATCACACCTAATTAGGGACTTGTTGATGGCTTCCGGCCACCATTGGATCGCGGAGTCGTGGCGGCCACGGAACTTGACACCGCCCCCCGTTTCCCCGGATGCGTTGCAGTATGGACGTTCTGTCGAAGGCGAGATCAACGCGTGCCTGGCGCTTCTGCGTCCGGGTTGCGTTCGCCCTTTGCCTGGTCGTCTTCGGCGTCGGTGACGCCGTCGAGCGCAGCTTCGCGGGCCACGTGGGCCTTGATTCTGCGCTCACCCACGCGGTCTCGGCCGACACCATGGCCAGCGTCACGACGGACCATTCCGGCATCCACGTCGACGGCCAGTCCGGCGACTTGGACATGAGCGGAAAGATCGTCGGGCACGGCTGCCATGGCTGCGCGGCCATCCCCGAGCCGATGCTGCAGGTCGCCGCCGCGCCGAGCGCGCTCAGCTCGTCCCCGGCATGGGCCTCCGTGCCCTCGACCGCCGGGCGCGAACCCCTCGTCGACCTTCCTCCGCCTCGAGCCTGATCTGACGGAATCCGTGTCGGCGCGCGCCTGAGACGCGCTCGCCCCCGCTCGTCAGTTCATCAGGTCAGGTCATGCTTTTCAGAACCCGCGCGCTTGCGCTGGGGGTGGCGATCGCGCTGCTTCCCGCGCCGGCGACGCACGCCGCGCCGTCGTCGCGATCGCTCACGCTGTCTCAGGCGCTGTCGCGCGCCGTCGCCTCCTCCCCTGGTCTTGCCGCGGCGGAACGGGAGATCGGGGCGGCGGGCGGACGGAGCCTCCAGTCCGGCGTCTTCCCCAACCCCGAGCTCTCCGCAGAGCTCGACAACGCCTTCGGCTCCAAGCTCAAGCGCAATCTCGAGACCGCCGAGACGACGCTGCAGATCAGCCAGCTCTTCGAGCTCGGCGGCAAGCGCGAGGCCCGGATGGCGATCGCGGCCGCCGACATCGACGCCGCGCGCTGGGACCGGGCAGCGACCCGGCTCCAGGTTCTCGCCGAGACGGCCGAGGCGTTCGCAAGGACGCTCGGCGCGCAAGCCCGCGTGGCGGAGCTCGAGGAACAGGTCGACGACCTCGACCGTCTGACCCCGTTGCTTCAGCGGCGGGTCGAGGCGGGCGCGTCCTCGAGCGCGGAGATCTCGCGCGGCCGTCTCGCCACCGAGACGACGCGCGTCGAGCTCGCCAAAGCGAAGGCCTCGTTCCAGGCGGCGCGGCGCGAGCTGTCGGTGCTGATCGGGGAGAAGGCGCCGTCCTTCGCCTCGGTCGGCGGCGACCTCTCGCGCATCGGCGCGCCGCCCTCGTTCGACAGCTTGATGTCTCGGGCGCTGCAGACCCCTCAGCTCACGCGCTTCTCTACCGTGAGGGCCCAGCGCCGGGCGCTGCTCGCCGCAGCTCAAGCCAAGGCCGTGCCGGACATCACGGCGGGCGTGGGCTGGCGGCACTACCGTGAGGACCGCTCGAACGCCGCGATGGCTTCGCTCAGCGTGCCGCTCCCGGTGTTCGACCGGAACCAGGGCGGCGTGATCGAGGCGAACGAGACGCTCGCCAAGACCGAGGCCGAGAAGGCCGCGGCCCAGCGGGCCCTGACGGTGCTCGTCGGCAACGCCTACGAGGCGTTGAGGGGCTCCTATGACGAGGCCCGGCTCACCCGAGCCAACGTGCTGCCCGTCGCCCGCGAGGCCTGGGACAGCATCCGCTCCGGCTACGGCGAGGGCCGTTACTCGCTGCTCGAGCTGCTCGATGCGCGCGCCGCGCTCTCGGAAGCCTCGCTCAAGGAGATCGACGCCCTCGTCTCCTTCCACTCATCGCTCGCCAGTCTCGAAGGCCTGACGGGATCCGCCCTCGTTCTGTCCCGGAGAGACAAATGACCTTCCTTAAGACCGCCTCCGCGGCGGCCGCGCTCCTGCTCGCCTCCGCCACCGTGTCGCTGGCGGCGCCCGCATCGACGCCCCGCGTCGTCCCGCTGCCCGGCTACGACGGCGCCTGGGTCTATGACGGCCGCACGCCGCCGACCTGCAACGCCCGCGACGTCCGCGTCCGCCACTTCGCGGGCGACGGCCACTCCAGCGACGCCGCCGAACACGCGCACCTCGGCCACGGCCACAAGTGGTCGAAGCGGAACTTCAAGGGCTACCCCACGAAGCCGCCCTGCTACGCGCGCCGCGCTTCCACCCAACCAGAAACCCCTGCCGACCTCGCGACCGCCGCGACCCGCAACGCCCTGTCCGGAGACCTGTCATGAGCCGCTCCTTCGCACGCGACGCCGCCGTCCTCGTGGTCGGGGGTCTCATCGGGGCCGGCGGCCTCTACGCCGCTCAAGTTGGACCGTCCGCGGTCGCAACCCAGGCGCTCTCGCTCTACTCCGGCCTTATGGGCGGGGACGGCCATGCGCACGCCGAGGCCCCGAAGGCGCTTGCCGCCGCGGACGGTCACAAGGAAGGCGACGGCCATGCCCACGGCAAGGACGGCGCCCATTCGAAGGACGATGGCCACGGTCACGGCAAGGAGGACGACCACTCCAAGGACGATGGCCACGGCCATGGTTCCGGCAAGGACGATGGGCATGGCCATGGCAAGGACGACGGTCACGGCCACGACAAGCCGAAGCCCAAGGCCGACGCAGGCGCGCCGATCCAGGTCGCGGCCGCCGACGACCACAAGGAGGGCGACGGCCACGGTCACGGCAAGGAGGACGCTCACTCCAAGGATGACGGGCACGGCCATGGGAAGGACGACGCCCATTCCAAGGACGACGGCCACGGACACGGGTCGGGCAAGGACGACGGGCACGGGCATGGCGCGGATGACGGCCACGGCCACGACAAGCCGAAGCCGAAGCCGAAGGCCGACGCCGGGGGCGAAGCGCCCCTGAAGGTCGCGGCCGTCGACGCCAAGGACGACGGGCACGGCCACGGCGCCGAGAAGGAGGACGACGGCCACGGCCATGGGGCCGAGCTCCCCGAGGGCGTCGTCGAGCTGGGCGAGGCCAAGGTGAAGGCCGCGGGCATCGCTCTTGGCAAGGCGGGCGCCTCGACGCTGCGCGAGGAACTCCAGCTCAACGGCATCGTGCAGGCGAACCAGGAAGCGGTCGTGCAGGTCACGCCGCGCTTCCCCGGCGTGGTCCGCACGCTGTCGAAGCGCCTCGGCGACCAGGTGAAGAAAGGCGAGCTGCTCGCGGTCGTCGAGAGCAACCAGAGCCTCACCACCTACGAGCTGAAGGCCCCGATGGCGGGCGTGGTCACCGAGCGGCAGGCCTCGCTCGGCGAGTACGTCTCCGAGCAGAAGCCCGCCTTCGTCATCACCGACCTCTCGACGCTCTGGGTCGACTTCTCGGTCTACCGCCGCGATCTCGCGAAGGTCGCGGTCGGCGAGACGGTGCGGATCGACCCCGAGGACGGCGGAGAGCCGATTGAGGCGCAGATCTCCTACCTGTCGCCGATCGGGGCCGCGGACACCCAAAGCGCGGTGGCGCGCGCCGTGATCCCGAACGACGGCCGCTTCAGGCCGGGCCTGTTCGCGACGGGTGCGGTCGCGACCGCCGAGCAGTCCGTGCCGCTCGCCGTGTCGATCGACGCCGTGCAGTCGCTCGAGGGCCGCGACGTCGTGTTCGTCCGCGAGGGCGACCGCTTCGCCGCCCGCGACGTGACGCTCGGCCGCCGGGACGGACGGTCCGTCGAGGTCGTGACGGGTCTCAAGGGAGGCGAGGCCTACGCCTCGAGGAACAGCTTCGTCGTGAAGGCAGAGCTCGCAAAGGGAAGCGCGAGCCATGAGCACTGACGCGGGCGACTACAAGCCCAACGGCCTGATCGAACGGATCCTGGCGTTCTCCATCGCGCAGCGGTGGATGGTGGTGTTCGCGTGCCTGGCCGTCGCGGGCTTCGGCGTCTTCAACTTCCTGCGCCTGCCGATCGACGCGGTGCCGGACATCACCAACGTCCAGGTCCAGATCAACACCACCGCCCCCGGTTTCTCCCCGCTCGAGGTCGAGCAGCGCATCACCTTCCCGCTCGAGACCAGCCTCGGCGGCCTGCCGGACCTCGACTACACCCGCTCGCTGTCGCGCTACGGCCTCTCCCAGGTCACGGTCGTGTTCAAGGACGGGACCGACATCTATTTCGCCCGCCAGCTCGTGAACGAGCGGCTGCAGCAGGCCAAGGACCAGTTGCCCGCCAGGATCGAGACCGCCATGGGGCCGATCTCCACGGGCCTCGGCGAGATCTACAACTACGTCGTCGACGCCAAGCCCGGCGCGAAGAAGCCGGACGGCTCGGACTACAGCCCGGCGGACCTCAGGACGATCCAAGACTGGATCATCACCCCGCAGCTCCGCACGGTGCCGGGGGTGGTCGAGGTCAACACCATCGGGGGCTACGAGCGCCAGCTCCACGTCCTGCCGAACCCGGCGCGGCTAATGGCCTATGGGCTGACGTTCCGCGACGTGATGACGGCGCTCGCCACCAACAACGCCAATGTCGGGGCCGGCTACATCGAGCGGAACGGCGAGCAGTATCTCGTCCGCACGCCCGGCCAGGCGCTGACGGCGGAAGACGTCGGCGGCATCGTCGTGAACTCCCACGCCGGAACTCCGGTCCGTGTCTCGGACGTCGCCGAGGTCAAGGACGGGCGGGAGCTGCGCAACGGCGCCGCGACGCTCAACGGCCACGAGGTCGTGCTCGGCACCACCATGCTGCTGATCGGCGAGAACAGCCGCACCGTCGCCGAGCGCGTCGCGAAAAAGCTCGATGAAATCCAGAAGTCGCTGCCCGAGGGGATCGAGGCTCGCTCCGTCTACGACCGCTCGACGCTGGTCGAGGCCACGATCACGACGGTGGAGAAGAACCTCGTCGAGGGCGCGCTGTTCGTCATCGCGGTGCTGTTCCTGCTGCTCGGCAACATCCGCGCCGCCATCGTCACGGCCTTCGTGATCCCGCTCTCCATGCTCTTCACCATCACGGGCATGGTCGAGAACAAAGTCTCGGCGAACCTGATGAGCCTCGGGGCGATCGACTTCGGCATCATCATCGACGGCGCCGTGATCATCGTCGAGAACTGCCTGAGGCTGCTCGCGCATGAGCAGGAACGTCGCGGCCGCCTGCTGACCATGCAGGAGCGGTTCTCGACGATCCTGGCGGGATCGAGCGAGGTCATCCGGCCGAGCCTCTTCGGCACCATGATCATCGCGGTGGTCTACCTGCCAGTGCTCACCCTCACGGGGGTCGAGGGCAAGATGTTCACGCCGATGGCGCTCACCGTGCTGATGGCGTTGCTCGGCGCGTCGATCTTCTCGATGACCTTCGTCCCCGCGGCGATCGCGATCTTCGTCTCCGGCAAGGTGTCGGAGAAGGAGAACTGGTTCATGCGGGGCGCCCGCGTGACCTACGAACCCCTGCTTGGCCTCATGATCAAGCTCCGCTGGGTCGTGGCCCCGGCCGCGGTCGCGCTCGTCGTCGTGACGGGGATTGCGGCGTCGCGCATGGGCGGCGAGTTCATCCCGAGCCTCGACGAGGGCGACGCAGCGATTCAGGCGCTGCGCGTGCCGGGCACCAGCCTCACCCAGTCGCTGGAGATGCAGGGAGCGCTCGAAAAACGCCTCATGCAGCTTCCCGAGGTGAAGGAGGTGTTCGCCCGCACGGGCGTCGCAGAGGTCGCGACCGACGCCATGCCGCCCTCGATCTCGGACGGCTACATCATGCTGAAGCCTAGGTCGGAGTGGCCAAACCCCAAGAAGACCAAGGCCGAGCTAATGGAGGACGTGGAGAAGGCCGCGGAGGAGATTCCCGGCTCGAACTACGAGCTCTCGCAGCCGATCCAGCTCCGCTTCAACGAGCTGATCTCGGGCGTGCGTTCGGATGTCGGCGTGAAGATCTTCGGCGACGATCTCGACACGCTGCTCAAGGTCGCGGGCGAGGTCCAGACGGTCCTTCAGAAGGTGCCCGGAGCCGCGGACGTGAAAACAGAGCAGGTCACCGGCCTGCCGATCCTCACGGTGAAACTCAACCGCACCGCTCTCTCCCGCTACGGGGTCAGCGTCGGTGACGTACAGGAGATCGTCGAGATCGCGGTCGGCGGAAAGAAAGCCGGCCAGATCTTCGAGGGCGACCGTCGCTTCGACATCGTGGTGCGGCTACCCGAGCGGCTGCGCACCGACATCGAGGCGCTGAAGAACATCCCGGTCCCGCTGCCGACCCCGGACGGTAACGAGGCGCAGGCCAGTCCTGCGGTTCTGGGAGGTCCGCCGTCTTCCCGCACGCGTTACGTGCCGCTCTCCTCGCTCGCCTCGCTGGAGGTGGCTCCCGGACCGAACCAGATCAGCCGCGAGAACGGCAAGCGGCGCATCGTGGTCTCGGCGAACGTCCGCGACCGCGACCTCGGCTCCTTCGTCGGCGACGCGCAGCGGGCGATCGGAGAACAGGTCAAGCTGCCGTCGGGCTACTGGATCGGCTGGGGCGGTCAGTTCGAGCAGCTCGTCTCCGCCACACAGCGCCTGACCATTGTCGTTCCGATCGCGCTCGGGCTGATCTTCGTGCTGCTGTTCATGAGCCTCGGCTCGTTCAAGGACGCGGCGCTCGTGTTCTCGGGCGTGCCGCTCGCGCTCACGGGTGGCGTTGCGGCGCTGTTGATCCGCGACATCCCGCTCTCGATCAGCGCGGGCATCGGGTTCATCGCACTTTCGGGCGTGGCGGTGCTGAACGGCCTCGTCATCATTGCGTTCATCCAGAAGCTCCGCGCGCAGGGCAAGGACCTGATGGAGGCCGTGAAGGAGGGCGCGCTGACGAGGCTTCGCCCGGTGCTCATGACCGCGATGGTGGCGTCGCTCGGCTTCGTGCCGATGGCGATCGCGACCGGGCCGGGCGCCGAGGTGCAGCGGCCGCTCGCGACCGTAGTGATCGGCGGGATCGTGTCGTCGACGATCCTGACCCTGCTCGTGCTCCCGGCGCTCTACGTTCTGTTCACGAGGCGGCGTAAGCCTGACCCGGTTCCGGAACCGGGGCCGGACGCAGTCGTGGCGGCAGCGTCATGAGGGCCGCGGCCGTCGGCGCGGCTGCGCTCGCTCTCGCGCTGGAGATTTCGTCCCCAGCGCGGGGGCTCAACGAGGACGTGATGCGCAACGTCCTGTCCTCGGTGTTCCTCGCCCAGAACTTCACGGCCGTCTGCGTGAAGGTCGACCCCGACTTCGCTCGCGAGACGGGCGGCAAGGATGGCGACGCCTCAAAGGTCATCGCCCACATGAAGGACGAGATCATCGCGACGATGACGCGCGACGAGGCCGCGCAGATCGTCGTCAGCGCCGCAGGCGCGGCCCGCGCCGTCGGCCTCGGCATGATCCGCTCGCTCTCCGGCGGATCGGTCGAGGAGCAGACCGACAGGGTCAGGGCGCTCTGCGAGGGGACGGCGAAGCCGCTGGTGAAAGGCGTCGTCGAGAACCACGACGAGCGGCACGAGTTCTTCGAGCAGATGCTCAAGGACGCACGCCAGGGCCGCGGCTGAGGACGGGACGATGACGGCAGGTGACGACCACGCCGGGCACGACCACGACCATGGCGGGAAGGTCGAGTCCGGCCACTCCCACGGACCGGGCGGGCACGCCCATGCGCCCGCGAGCTTCGGCAAGGCGTTCGCGATCGGCATCGGGCTCAACACCGTCTTCGTCGTCATCGAGGCGGGCTACGGCTACGCCAGCAACTCGCTCGCCCTCGTGGCGGACGCGGGCCACAACCTGTCCGACGTGCTCGGCCTCGTGGTCGCCTGGATCGCCGCGACCTTGGCGAGCCGACCGCCGTCGCCGCGCTTCTCCTACGGCTTGCGCTCGTCCTCGATCATGGCGGCGCTGTTCAACGCGATCTTCCTGCTGATCGCGGTCGGGATGATCACCTGGGAAGCGATCCAGCGCTTCTTCGACCCCCAGCCCGTCGCCGGCGTGACCGTCATGGTCGTCGCCGCCATCGGCGTGCTGATCAACGGTTTCACCGCGTTCCTGTTCATGTCCGGGCGCAAGGGCGACATCAACATCAAGGGCGCCTACCTCCACATGGTCGCCGACGCCGGGGTCTCGGTCGCCGTGATCGTCGCCGGGCTGCTGGTGATCGTGACCGGATGGGAATGGCTCGACCCCGTCGTGAGCCTGATGATCGCCGCGGTGATCACGATCGGGACGTGGGGACTGCTGCGCGACAGCGTGACCATGTCGCTCGACGCGACCCCGCCGGGCATCGACCCCGCGGCCGTCGCCGCCTTCCTTGAAGAGCGTCCCGGGGTCGTGGAGGTCCACGACCTCCACGTTTGGCCGATGAGCACGACCGAGACGGCGCTCACCGCGCATCTGGTCATGCCCTCGGGCCATCCGGGCGACGCGGCCATGCGCTCGATCGCCCAGGAGCTCGAGGAGCGCTTCGGCATCGCCCACCCGACGATCCAGATCGAGCTCGCGACGGGCTCCTGTCCGCTGGCGTCCGCCCATGCGGTCTGAGGCCGGGACACGCGCGGCAGGTTTGCTCCACGCGCTCGCGGGCAAGGCGGCGGCGCTTGCGACGCTCGTCGCCGTGCTGCTGCTCGCCGTGTCCCATGTCGAGATCGATCATGCCTCCCGCCTTGCGGTGGCCTCCGGCCAGCAGGCCGTGCTCGTGACCTCCGCGCCCTGTTCGTCCGCCGCGCTCGGGCATGCTGGATCGGGCGCCGCCGAGTGCTCCGCGCCGTGCGCCGCGCCGCTTCCGGCCGCCCTCGGTTCATGGGGGGCGATCGCCCAGTGGTCCCCGTCGGTCCGGTCCCCGTGCCTCGGCCTCGACGGCGTCCACGTCGGCTTCGCCACCCCGCCGCCCCGGATCGCCTGATCGCGCCGTCCGGCGGATGCGGCGACGCCGTTCCGCCGACCTTGCTTTCAGCGACGCGTCCCTGACGCGACGGCCGACGCCGTCCTCGGGGACGCAAGGACCGACTCCGGGAACGAAGACATGATCACCCACTCATCCTGCGCGCACCCCGCGCACAATGCGGACGACGTCGAACTGCTCGCGACCATCGAGGGCCACCAGATCGAGCTGCTCGCCCGTCGGAGCCGGCTTCCCCGCGGGACGAAGCTCGACCTGCCGGGTCGGCACGGCTCCACGCTGGTCTTGGCCTCGGGAAGGCTCTCGGCCGAGACGATCACGTCCGACGGGCACGAGGCCTTCGCGGCCGACGTCGAGCCGGGCGACGTGATCGGCGAGGCCTTCGCGTTCGAGCGCTGCGACACGCCGTTCGAGGTGGTGGCCGACGAGGCCTCCGAGGCCTGGTGTTTCGAGGCGCGCGACTTCGCGGCCGCGTTCGAGCGCCACCCCGCCTTCGCCAAGGCGGTGGTGCGGGCGATGTGCCGTCGGCAGTGCCGGACGCTTCAGAGGATGTCGGAAGTCATGACGCTGCCAATGGCGGGCAGGCTGGAGGCCGAGCTGCTGCGGCTGGCGGCCTGCGACCCGTCGGGCCGGACGATCGGGCGGCTGCCGACGCATCGGCAGATCGCCTCGCGCATCGCGACGCAGCGGGAGGCGGTGACCAAGGAGCTGAGCCGTCTCGAGCGGCAGGGCGCCATCCGCAAGGAACGCCATGGCCTGAGGCTCGTCGGACCTAGCTGGAACCCCTGAGTTTGGGCGGGCCAGCCCCGGGAAGGGCTGGCCCTGCGCCGCCGTCAGGGTTGGAGACCAATGACGGCGCCGGTTCGGATCAGCGCGCGATCACGCGGCTGGGGTCATTGCGGTTGCTCGCCTCACGGTTAACGCTGCCCGTCCGCTCGCCGGACAGGACGCTGAAGTCCGGCACACTGTCGTAGAAGTCGGCGCTGTCGCGCAGGTGCTGGTTCGTCGAGTTGGCGGGCCCGGTCCCGGCGGTCGCGGCCGCGACCGAGGACATCAGGACGAGGGCGGCGGCGATCATGGTCTTCATCGTAAGTCACTCCCTTGTGGAAGCTCGTCTTGAGCTTGGGACCACGATGCCGGGAGGCCCGGATTCGCCGGGTGGAAAGTCCCACATCAGCGGACAACTGGACGTGAGCCGGGCGTGTGCGAAGGTGGCCGGAAAGGAAGGAGGGCGACGCCCATGACGATGGACCGCAGGACATTCACGCTGGTGATCGCAGGGGCGGCGCTGCTTCTCCCGGGCGGGGTCCGCGCCGCTCCGGCGATGATCGTTCACAAGGATCCGACCTGCGGCTGCTGCGATGCCTGGGTCGATCACGTCCGCGCGGCCGGCTACGAGGCGCGGGTCGTCGAAGTCGCGGCCATCAACGCCGTCAAGGCGAAGCTCGGCGTGCCCCCGGACCTGCGATCCTGCCACACGGCCGAGATCGACGGCTACGTGCTCGAGGGCCACGTGCCCGCGGCGGCGATCGGCAGGCTGCTCGCTGAGCGCCCAAAGGCGCGGGGTCTCGCCGTGCCCGGGATGCCGATCGGATCGCCCGGCATGGAGGTCGAAGGACGCGATCCGGAGGCATATGACGTGATGGCATTTGGCGAGGGCGAGCCTCGGGTGATTATGAGGTTCCGGGGAAGCGTCGCGACCTAGTTCTTCGTCGGGAGGGAGACATCAAGTCCGTTTATCGGCGACCAAGCCATGTTGCTGTTGGCGCGTCCGCGATGGAAACGCTTAGCCTGGCCTGACCCGGAGCCGCGGTTAAGAAGGTCCGCACTTGCGGTGTCATCCATGGAACGGCGGATGAGTTCATCGCTGAGTGACCTCGCGGCGTAGGCGTACAAGCATGTATGGCCCTACCCAACCCCACGCGGAACGCGCCGGTGGAGCGCTCGGCCCAGACATCGTCGGCCGCCTTCGGCCCGGCCATCAGATCAACGCCGCAATGACGAGCAGGCAGGAGCGACGTCGACCCCATAGGAGGCGGCGGCTCCGACTGCGCCGAGCAGGATGTCGCAGGCTGCGGAGCCGATCGAACGCGCGATGTTGATGCCGAGCGGGTTGATCGCGACGGCATTGCGAAACTCTCTACGCGGCACAAGCTCGAGAACGATTGACTGCCAGGTCGGGCACATCAACGCCGCGCCGACCCCGCCCATGAAGGTGAGCGCGACGAGCGACCTGACGGCGAGGCTTCCCAAAACTTCATCTCCGTCCCGGACGCCAACGAGACTGATTTTTTGGCTGATACTGAACTGAGCTATCGGTACTGTTGTCGCCTAGTTTTCAACCGCGCTTTTAGCAAAATTGTTTCGGGTTGCCAGACCAACGAAATATAGAATGCGCAAACCGAATTGGGAATTATCACCGGTTCTTACCAACTGAATTTCAGTTCCGAACGAAAAAATATACTGTCCTTTCCGCCGGCGAATTGGAGGTCTGAGCCAACATCATATCGTACGGCCTCTACGGATCCGGTGAGGTTGGATGCAAACCTATAATCGGCCCTTAATTGTGCATACGCGCCGGTCCACGACGTTCCCCGGCCGGCCGTTCCAAGGACGGGAACGCTTGGCAGAACATAGACCGCATCCTTGGTCGTCTGGCGCCAAAGCAGCCCAATTCCGGCCAACAGGGTCAAATTCTTGATTGGGGCGACTGTCAGCGAAGGCTTGAGGTGCACAAGATTGGTGTAACCAGTGTGACCGCCCAGGGAAAAATAATAACCGTTTGGAAACAGCGGATTGAACGTGCCGAGATTGCCATCGTCGGCACGACGATCGCCGGAGGCCGCATCGAACTGCAGGCCAATCCGCGGCGACCAGACCACGTCACGGATCGTGTAGCCGGTTCTCGCGCCGAACGCCCAGGCCCGAACGTCCGCCCGGCCGACATGTCCAAGTTGCCCCATTGCTTCGACGTCCCAATCGAAACCCGAATGGGCGCCGGCCAGGCGCATGTCGAGGATGTGCCGGTCTTCTTCGCCGGACGCATGAAGGTAGAGCGCGTTTCTGCGCTGATAGAGCGCGTAGTAACCAGTGAGTTGCATCCAGTCCGACAGCTGCCGTTCCGCGCGCACGCCGGAAAACCGGATGTCGCGCGTCGACCTGTCGTCGAACGGGTGGCCGTCCAGGTATTCGACCGGCTGGCTGACGAGCCCATAAAAACGCCATTCGTCCGACTCCCAACCGGCCCAAACCGCATCGAAGGACTGACGGACGTTGGGTCCGTCCCGTGACGACAGAAAGCGCTCAAGGTCGAACTCGAAATCCTGCCGGCCGATTCTCGCCCTGAACGTTCCGGCGTCCAGCGGCACCGTGTAGCCCAGGAAGGCGAGCCTGAGATCGAGCCTGTTGGCCTCGGTGGAGCTTATCGTCTTCTTGTCGAACGTTCGGACGTCTTCAAACTGGGTAAAGATCTGCAAGTTTTTGTTGAGGCGCAGGTCAACATGAAATTGAAGGCGCTGAAGCCCGTAGGTATCGCTGGGCTGGTCCTCAGAAGTTCCGAACGCAGGCGCGTCGCTCCTTTCAAAACTCTCGCGCAACGTCAGCCCCAACGACAGGTAGCTGTCGGGGGCATGCGCGCCGAGCGGGATGAATTTAAGCTCGTCGAACGGCTGAGTCCGCAAGCGCGGGTCGGCGAGGCGCGACCAGTCCTCCCGCCATCGGTCTGCAAGGATCGCGGGTCTTTCTGCGGCCGGGGAAGCGCCGTCGTCCGCCACGGCAGGCCGGGCGTCGAGATAAAGCATCAGGACCACCGCCGCGACCGAGAAGAGCCGAATCTGCCCTAATCGTGTCGGACGCGGCGACAGTTGGTCTTGACCGGCACGGAACGGGCGCCCGCCGCCGCGGCCGATGCAACTCTTTTGGCCGACATCAAGCGTCGCCTGCATGGCAGGCGCGGCTCGTCGTCTTCGTCGCCGGTGATGAAGCATGATCGTCACGCCGGAGCGATCTCCGGGTTCCCGGCTATAGACTAGCGGTAAAGGGGGATCGCCGTTTTGGTCGCCTCGAACAGATAGTCCCGCGATGCTGTGATCCTGTCGCGCAGCGCGGCGATGTCGTGGCCAATCAGCGTTCCCTTCCATTTCCTGATATGGCCTGCGACCAATACGGTCTCGACGTTCGAGCGCTCCATCAGCGTAACGACCGCGCCGGCGGCGTTGTTTAGCGGGGCGACGTTCAGGGCAGTCGCATCAAGAATGATGATGTCGGCTTCCTTGCCGGGGGTCAGCGAGCCAGTTTTGTGATCGAGCTTCAGGCCCTTGGCGCCGTTGATCGTGGCGAACTCAAGCACCTTCCTTGCATCGAGCAGAGCCGGCGCCTTCTCCATGCCGGCGTCCAGCGCTCTCTGGTTTGCCAATGCGCGCTGCAGCGTGATGGTAGAGCGCATCTGGGTGAAGAAGTCGGCCGTCATTGTCACTTCGACGTCCGATGACAGCGAGGGGTTCATGCCCATGTCGATCGCCTTCTGGATCGGCGGCATTCCGTGACGCATCTGCATCTCGATCGGTACCGACAGGGAGACATGAGCGCCGGTCTCACTCGCGCGATCCCAGACGGCGTCCGACATCTCCGTCATGTGGATGAACAGGTGCTTGTCGGTGTAATGCGGGATCAGCTTCTCCATTATCTCCCGTATGATGGGGCCGCCCACGACGTGCAGGCCGATGGGGAGATCGAGCTCCTTGGCCATGTTCCAAAGCAGCAGCGGGTCGACGCCCGGCACGTAGACCTCGCCGCCCATCAACATGGTCAGCAACTGATCGTCGGACGCGAAGAACGTCTCGCGCAGACGGCGCGCGTCCTTCGGATAGTCCACCTTGTCGCCATAGGCCTCGAAGTAGCCGAAGACGGCGCGGCGGCCGGCTTCCCTCAGACCGTCGATCAGCGCCTCGGAATGTCTTGGCGAATGGTGGACTTGCGAGACGTCAAGGACCGTCGTGACGCCTGCGTCGAGCTGGCTAAGGCCGCCGAACAGCTGTGCAATGTGGACGTCTTCGGGACGGTAGACCTTCGAGAACTTGCCGAGAATGTCGCTCTCATAGGTCGGCTCGCCCTCGCGGGTCGGATCGTGGAACAGGATGCCGTTCGGCAGAAATGAACGCAGCGCCGTCTCGAACTGGTGGTGGTGTGTGTCGATGAAGCCTGGCATCACCACCCGGCCGGCCGCGTCGATTACGACGGCCTCCGGCGCATCAATCGACGCGGCGACCTCCAGGATCTTTTTCCCTTCGATTAGCACGTCGCCGGTCAGATCGCCGATGCCCCTATCCAGGCTGAGGATATGCCCGCCCCTAATCAGCGTTCTTCGCCCGGCGTCCCCGATGCCAAGAGGCGGCGCCGCCTCCTGCGCAACCGTGGGCAGGGTCAGAAAGCTCGGAAGCAGGCTGGCTGCGGCGACCGAAGCCAGAGCGCGGCATAGAAAACCGCGGCGCGACGGCCTATGCGCGACCGACAGCGAAAGAGGCCGGCCGCATAAGCAAAATCGGGTCACTGCATCATCTCCAATGGCCGAACCCTCGATTGGAAGCCGTGCGAGACGTGTCGCGGCCGTTCCGGTCAAGCGCGTTTGCAGCACCCCCGGAACGATCTGAACTGTCGGGGTCTGGTCTTGCGCGAGAGGATAAGGACCCCAATCTCTTCAACAATCGAAAGAAGAGGAAAACTGAATTTCAAAAATGAGCAGAATGCCTGACTTCGAAGGCTGGGCGGTTTTTTCCCGCGTCGCCCATCTGCGGTCGTTCTCAGCGGCAGCCGCCGAGCTCAACATGTCTCCGGCCACGGTCTCGAAAGCGCTCAGCCGGCTGGAAAACAGCCTTGGCGCAGCGCTGATCCACCGCAGCACGAGGACGCTCTCGCTCACGCCGGTCGGGCTGGAGCTCGTAGAGCAGGCGGCTTCGCTGCTCAACGCGGCGGAAGCTCTGGACGACGTCGCGCGCAGCGGATCGACGCAACCGCGCGGACTGGTCCGGGTTTCAGGACCGGTGTCGTTCGGCGTGCTCCATATCGCGCCGCTTCTGCCGAGCCTATTTGGACTGCTCCCCGATGTGACCGTCGAGCTTCAGCTCGACGACGGTCCGACGGATCTCGTCGCTTCGGGCGTCGACATAGGGGTGCGCATCGGCTGGCCACGCGATTCCACGCTTCGCGCGCGAAAACTGGTCGACATGCGGAGCTTTCTGGTTGCCGCGCCCGACTATCTCGCCCGCCGAGGCGCGCCTGCGGCTCCGCAAGATATCGCCGGTCATGCCTGCCTGTCCTACACGCCCCTTTCAGCTGCAGAACGGTGGAGACTGGTCGGCCCGTCCGGAGTCGAGGTCCGCGTCGACGCGCCTGCGATCCTGACCACCAACAGCGGCGACGCCATGCTGCCGATGCTTCATGCAGGCCAGGCGATCGCTCACATGCCAGAATTCATGGTGCAGGACGATCTCCGAACGGGCCGTCTGGTGAAGCTTCTGCCCGATTGGACGATGGCGACTTCAGCGCTCTATCTCGTCACGCCTTCGTCCGGACCGCGTCCGGCGCGCGTTTCGGCGGTCCTGGAGCATCTCGCTTATCATCTGCCGAAACGTCTTGCCTGTTAACCCAAGACACTTGCGATAAGAACTTAGCCAAATTCTCGTTTTGCTATATGAAGGTGGCTTCCTTGCTCGAACGCTTTGTTTGCGCGTTGGCGCTGGTCTGCCCCCTGAGAAGTTGTCCTCCATTGTGTATGGCTTCTGGCCATTAGGAGGACTGTCTGATGCGGAGAAGAAGGCACGTGCCTGGAGATCGTCGCGAAGTTGCGGCAGGTGCAGGTTGTGACCCTGCAGGGTCGGACGGTCACGGAGGCGACCAGGTCGATCGGGGTGACTGAAGTCAGTTCTCTCGCTGGCTGACCGAGCATGGCGGGCTGCAGGGCGACCAGGTGAAACGGCTGACAAAGCTCGAGGCTGAGAACGCACATCTTCGACGCGCAGCGTCGGACTGGACTCTGGATTAGATGATCCAGGCCGAGGCTGGGCGGGAAACCGACCAGCCTCGCCCGCCGTAGCGCCTGCGTCGATCGAGTGATGGGCAAGCTCGACGCCTCCGAGCGCCCGACCGCCTCAACGCGACTGCGCGCTGTCTCGCCGAGATCATCGGCCGCGCTGCCGAGGCCAAAAGCCTGATCCGCGCGGCCGAGCCCGCCTATGCCGCCCGCGAAAAGATCTGACGAAAGCCGACGTTGCTCTGCCGCTTTCTATAAAGACGGCCGGCGTTTCGCGGTCTAAGAGCGGTTTCAGCGCCGTGGCCGAGCCGCCAGCGTGACGAGTGCATGTCGCGGACGCCAGGCCGGATCTGGAACATCGGTCGTCTTGGTCGAAAATCTCGCCGCGATGGGCCAAGTCCGCATCGTGCATGTCGACCGCGGTGCCGAGCCGCGCGGGCGCTCGCGCGGCTCGGATGCAGTCTGTAACGGCGCGCGCTTCCGGTCGTCCGTCGGAGCGAGGCGTTAGGCATGGCTGTGGCGCACCCGACGACGCCGGCGGCGGTCTGCGAGGCGGGGGTCGCCATCATCGCGCTGCGCCAGAAAGCGGTTCGGCCCAACTCGCTTTACGCTTCCGTCAGCTATTCGCCCAAAGGCGGACGGCAGCGTCTTCGGTCCTGCCTGCGCAATTCAGTCCGCAAGGTCGGTTAATGAAAAATTTGTCCGATCAGGCCGGGGAGAGTGCAATGGAATGGAAGCGAAGTAGATTTGACCGCGCCAAACGCCCGTTGTCCACGTATCCTCGAATGCCCGCGAATGACGCCTCGACGGCGCAAGCATCCTGATCGTTTAAATCGACAATCAGGACGCCCTTTTTCGTAAACCGGCGCAAAAGCAGCGATCGCGCCGCCTCGTCGATGTCTTGCCACAATGCCATCCGTTCGACGCCTGGATCCAAGCCCCCGCCAACCAGCTGCCTGGCAAGCTCACCGAGATGAGGACCGGCGCGTGACGCGCCTGGCCTCGTGAGCTCTTCGGCAAGAAAGAAGCCGTAGAGCGACGCGCCACCCAATAGCCCGCCGGAGCCCAAGCGAAACTGTTTGGCGTCGAACGCTGTCAGGTCATCGCCGTCAGCGGCGCCGGACTGAACGCACATGCCGCGCGCCGCAAGCTATGACAGCGCATGTCCGAGCAGCGCGCCTCCGACGCCTTCAAGGATCAGGTCATAGGGACCCAGCCGCTTGGCGTCGTTGATGCTGGCTGCCACCTCATGCGCGCCGAGAGCAACGAGACGTGGAGCGTCGCTTTCGCAACGCGCGAACGCAACGACGTGAGCTTGAGCTTTGGCGGCGAGCTGAATTGCGAACGTGCCGACACCGCCTGTCGCGGCGGTGATGAGCGCCCCGTCGCCCGGCTTCAACGGCTTCGTGGCGAGAGCGATCGCAGCCGTCAGTCCGGCGACCGGCAGCGTCGATGCATGCTCGAAACTGACCTGATCCGGCATCGACGCAATGAAGCTTTCGGGAACCGCGACACGCTCCGCCCACGCCCCTTCGAATTTCAGGCCGACGACCCGATCGCCCGCCTTCACGCTCGATCCGGCAAGAGCCTTTTCGACGACGCCCTTTTCGCCATTATACGATCCCAAATGCCTCCCGCGATCCTGAACGACCGGCAGGCACGGCATTAACCGTGATCGCATTTACGGGCGGCTGCGTGCTTGACGGGTTGGGGGCCTAATTACAGTTTTCGACGGCGGCGATCATGCCGCGACTACGGTTTTCGCTTTTGGGAACGGGCCGTCCGCATAACAAGCGGACGCCGGCAGCTGTTGGAAGCAGCCGCCGACGCCCTGACCATGATGGCGAAACCTGCTTGGACAGGATCCGACCGTCATGGCTGCTGGCCTTTTCGGCGAGCCCGCGCTCGCTTGCAATCCCGAATCTCTGACTTTCCTGCACCACTCCGTCCATGGCAGCGATGGAGTTGCGCCCAACGGCAGCGCATGGCTCACGCCCGTCACGCGCCGACTGCTGCTCGAAATTCTCCAGCACGACGGCTTCGCCACCCTTGAGGCGCTCATCGCCGCGATTCCCGTCCATCCCCGCCCGCTGTCGGCCGTCGTCGCCCTGATCGACGAGGGCCTTGCCTCCTTCGTGTCCGGTCAGGACTTCAGCCCGGACGCGCACGTCGTTCTTCGCTCGTTCGAACCCTGACGACTCTTGACCAAGAGCGCTGATCGTTCGACGCGGCCGCGGCCGCGCGGCGACGCATCTGCATGACCGGGATCGAACGGACGCGACGATGAAAGCTACTCCTGGCGGCACGACCGCCCAAACGCTCACGCTTCAGGTCGGTCAGCCGGTGGTCGAAGCGCTATGCAGCCGCCCCTTCAAGCTCTCGAGCCTTGAGGGATCCGCGATCGGCGTCTATGTGCTGATCTGCGACGCTCTTGGGACCAATTCCGAGCTTTACGTCGGCAGCGCCAGCGATTTGCGACGGCGACTCAAGGCGCACCCTCGGCTTCACGAGTTCGCATCGAACGTCAGGGCCTACGCCGTGACTGGAGGGGGCGATGTCAGTCCCGACGAGGCGCGGCTCGTCGAGCGCTTGCTGATCGCGCAGTTCAGCGCCCTGCCCCAGCTCAACCGTCAACTGCCCAGCGGTCGATGCGCGTCGTTCGAACGCTATGTCGGCTGGCGCGCCTTCGCCGGCGCCGCGGCGATGCTGATCGCGCGGTCCGAGCCGGCGTTGCGACTGCTGTCTCTTCAGGCGCTTGCGGCCGGGCCATCGATGCCGGTCGAGCATGGCGTCTACGCCGCGCTCGTGCCGACCTCTGGCGGGGTGGAAAAACGGCTCGATCGGCCGGTTCGGGCACGGTCAGTGCAGTTTGCGAGCGTCATGGACGAAGAACTTGGCGTCGTTCCGCAGCCGGCGATCCTCAAGGCCGGGAGCGAGATTTTGCTCAAGGCGACGCAGTCGATGCCATCCGGCGCGCTGATGGCTCGGTTCGAGGCGCGCTTCGCCGGGCTGATAGAAGAGCTCTCGCCCGACACGGGCAGACTGACCAGCGACCTCGTCTTTCGGTCAGCTTCGATGATGACCGCTTTCGTGCTGGGCTCGACGCGCGGTCAGCTCCAGCTTTGGGATCGCCCGCCGCTGCGGGGGGCTCGATCGCAGTTAGCCCTGCCCCTGGACTTCTGGCGCAGCCATGACGTGCACGTCCTGCGGCGCGCTCGTCCGATAGACATCCGACGCGCTTTCGCCAGCGTCAGCATCATGAAGGAGCCCGACTGGCCGCGCGCGGCGCGCGGCTATGCGCCGGCGGCCATCGCGATGGCATGGTCCGTAGCGCCGCGCGCGCGCCAGCTGTCGATCAAGCTCGATCTCGTGATGTCCGCGTTGCTGGCCTGCGCGCTGGCGGGCAACGCCGCCGCGGCCGACGTGTTCGATCATTTCTGCCGATCGCTCCGCGACGTCGGACTGATCTCGAGCCGGGCTGCGCGTCTGGGCAGCGCCTCGCCTGGCGAGACGGGTGACGCAACGTGACGGCTGGACGGTCTTCGAAAACGACAGACGGCGGTAAGATCATGACGGCAGGCTCCCGCAAGCGGCCGGTCGATCCTCGTCGACTGGCTCGCGAGTTCGTGGCGCTTCTTTTTGAAAAGGCGAGCGGGACCAGCGACGTCGACGGCGTCGATGTTCCGAAGAAAGAGCCGGTCGCGCAGCCACGCGTCGACACCGTCGTTGCGGCCGTCCATCTTGCATTCGCGATCTCGCCTTTCCCCGAGCTGCTTCGGCAGTTTCGCGGTGGCTCGCCGATCGTCTGCATCACGACAGGCGTCGACGAACTGGTCGAGCCGCTCGAACGCGCGGTCTCCACTTGTCTGCTGAACGGCTGCGTCAAGCTCAGTCAGGCTCGGCTGCGTTCGGGCTCTATCGAGCCGTCAAGCGAACGCGCCTATGTAATCTTCCGTAGCGGAGGCGACAGCGTCCGCCGCGACGCCAATGACGAGGCGCTGACGAACGCGTTGGAGAACCGCGCCGTGATCGTCGCGCTGGCCGCCGATCCCGAACGGCAGCTCAATCCCGATCTCGTCCGTGCAGCCGATTGGCGCATCGAGCTCGGCGGGATGGATGGCCCGCGCCTGGCGGCGACCGTCGAAGCGATCTGCGGCGCCGGGCCGTCGCGAGACGTGGCTTGCGACCTTGTTCAAGACGTGCGCGCCATTGACCTTCAGATCGCGGCGCGAGGGTCGCGCGTGGCGGATCTGATGGTCGCGCGGGTCGAGGAACTGGTGCGTCGCCGCGCGACGCCTCCGGCTTCCGCCGAGACGCTGGATCGCCTGTCGGGATTCGGCGCTGCGCGGGACATCGGCATGGCGATCGCAGCAGATCTCAAGGCGTTCGCCGCAGGCGAACTCTCGTGGAGCGTCGTCGACCGAGGTCTGTTGCTCGTCGGCGCGCCAGGAACGGGAAAGACGTTTTTCGCCAAGGCATTCGCCGCGACGGCGGATGTTCCGCTGATCTCCGGATCGCTGGCGGTCTGGCAAAGCAGCCGCGAAGGTCACCTGGGCCACACGCTCGCTGCGATGCGCCGCAGCTTCGCCGACGCACGGCGGAGAGCGCCCGCCGTGTGGTTCATCGACGAGATTGACAGTTTCGGCGACCGGACGACGTTCACCGCCGATCATCGGGACTACTCGTCCCAAGTGGTGAACGCATTGCTGGAATGTCTTGACGGGGCCGAAAACCGCGATGGCGTTTTTGTACTCGGCGCCACCAACCATCCGGACCGGATCGACCCGGCTCTGCGTCGTTCGGGACGTCTCGACCGAATCGTGACGCTTCGACTGCCGGAGCTGGACGAGCTCATGGGCGTCGCCCGTCATCATCTGCAGGGCGAGCTCGACGACGCCGGTCTGCGCGAAGCGGGCGTTGCGGCGCTTGGCGCCACCCCCGCCGATTTGGCGGCCTGGATTCGGCGGGCTTACGCCAACGGGCGTCGCGTCGGTCGTCGAAAGGTGACGTTGGACGACGTCCTGGATGCGATCCGTGACGGCAAGCCGGACTTCGCCCCGGGCGTACGCCGTCGCGTCGCGTTCCACGAAGCCGGGCACGTCGTGGTGACTCTGGCGCTCGGGGTGTGCCGTGTCGGCAGCGCGGCGATCACCTCGGACGGCGGTCACACCGAAATTCTACAGGACCTGACCGATCACACGGTCGAGGGGCTGACCGCGATGATCGCACAGGCGCTCGCCGGCCGCATCGCCGAACGGCTCGTCTATGGCGAGATCCGCAGCGGTTCGGGCGGATCGCGCGACAGCGACATCGCGCTCGCGACGCACGTGGCGACCGCGATCGAGGCGAGTTTTGGCCTGGGCGAGCAAGGCCCCCTTTATCTCGGTGAGCCAGACCGAGTAGTCGGCGGTAACGCGTTCGCGCTTGTCTCGTCCGCAGTGCGCGCTCGCCTTCGCATGGCGGAGGAGACGGCCGCGCGCGCCTTGGCGGCGAACAGCTGCACCTTTGAAAGGGTCGCAGAGGCTCTCGCACGCGAGACCTATCTGGCGCGCCAGCGCATCGAGGAGCTGACGCGCGATCTGGTCAAGACGCCTGTCTTCGACTGGCCCGAGGAGCACGAACCTCACATGGGGCCGCTTCAGTGACGGCGCGCCCGGGACGAACCTCGCGATGAGCGACTGGCGCAAGGACATGGTCGCTACGCACCCTGATCTGTTCAGCGAGATCGTGGGTGACAAGCGCGTCGTCACGGCCCACCCCTGGGTCAGCGACGGCTGGCAGGACATTCTGAACACCTGCTACGCCAACATGGCGGACAAGCATCACGTGCAAGGCGAGCAGTTCGTGCTGATCAACCAGCGCGACGCCCGACGCCAGCGGAATCATCGAGGGCGACCGGGTCAAGGTCCAGCGACGACCGCGGGGCGTTCAAGGGCGTGGCGCGCATCACCGACGACGTCAACGCCGGCATCGTGGTGGCGACGCTCGGCTACGGGATCGAGCAGATCCTCAAGACCACGACCTACAACGGCCTCTACGTCTTCGGTCGCAAGGAGGACGGGGACGAGAGCGAACCGCTCTTCGACACTGCGATCGCTCGGGTCCGCCACCTCGCAAGCGCGTCGTGACGCGATTGCGCGTCAAAGCGAGGAGGTTCGCACCAGGAAGGTCGCGGCCAGGCGCACTTATGCCTCGGTCGACTACTTGAGCCGTAAGGTGCGGTGCTGCGCGTGCGACCTGCCCATAGTGCAGCAGAGGCACGAGACGCACCAGGTCCACCGGGTCTTCGTTTGCGAGAACGAGGTCTATGTCCGCAAGCACTCGGGCATTCACACCTCTGAACTGCGTGCGGCCGAGATCGATGGCGTGAAATCGCTCGTCGGCGCCCCGGAGCACGAGGATCTGCTTACGCAGAACTGGCGCCGCGTGCTGGTGCGCTTCGACCAGGGGCACAACATGTTTGACGTGACGGTCGAGCTGTGCCCGAACGGGGAAGCGACGCGCCCGACCCGTTGATCATCACGCGTTGTCGCGAAGTCTGGCGGCTCCAGGGCGGAGTCTCCGACGCCTATCTCGAGATGGCCCGCAGCCAGCTCGAGGCAGGCGCTGGAACCTCAGCGAGGAGCAGTTCTCCAACTGCTCGGTCGTTCGGCCGCCCTGCGTCGCGCAACCAACTCGTCGTTCGCCACACGCAAGGCGTTCATCGAAGCCGTCCTGTGGTGCATCGAGACCGGGATCAACCCTCGTCGCCGAGGCGAACTCGGACGGCCTGGCGTGAAGCTCTCGTTCAACCTGAGGTCGCTTCTCGCCGAGCGCGGAGGCAAGCAGGAACTGCGTGACTGGCTGGCGTCAGACGCCCAGTACTGGCGTCTTCTTCCGCCGGGCGCCTTCCTCGCCCCCGGCAACTGCGTGATCTACCTGCTTCCCCTATGAGGCAATCTGGAGGGCGGCGCCTTGGCGCCGCCCTTCATCATCAGGACGCAGATCTCAAGGCGACTTCTTCGATTACAACCCTTTCCGTTCGGGTGCGCCCGTGATGGATGCGCCCACACTTTCCCGATCGCGGTTCGCATGGACTTTCCGTCCACGTCGCTGAGCTCTAATCTGCCGAACGACGCCCTTGTCGAATTAGAGCCTGCCCAAAACGCCCATGGATCGCGCCGCGCACCGACATCAGCGTGACCTGGCGATCGCGCCATCCCGTATCAGCCGCCCGCGAACCGTCCCCTCGATCGTGCGAAGATCGTGAAGGATCGCAGTCTGGTCGGCCGGTTCTGCATCGGCCTCGATGACTACGTAGCCCAGATCGCCGTCTGTCTGAAGAAACTGAGATGATACGTTCACGCTCCGCTTTGCGAAGGCGGCGTTTATGCGTCCCAACACGCCCGGAACGTTGTGATGAACATGGACGAATCGAGCGCCGCCGTTTCCCGGCGGAATTTGCACTTGCGGAAAATTAACCGCGCCAAGTGTTGATCCAGTCTCCACGTAGTCGATCAGCTTGCGCGCGACTTCGGCGCCGATGCGATCCTGGGCTTCTTCGGTCGAGCCGCCGATGTGCGGCGTGAGAATGACGTTCTCCAGTCCTTGAAGCGGAGACCTGAAGCGTTCGTTGTTCGATTTCGGCTCGACCGGAAAGACGTCGACAGCGGCGCCATGCAGGTGGCCCCGTCGTAGGGCGTCCGCCAGAGCGTCGAGGTCTACGACCGTGCCTCGACTGTTGTTGATGAGGCAAGAGCCGGGCTTCATCGCGCCGATCCTTCCGGCGTCCATCAGTCCGGCCGTAGCGGGGGTCTCGGGCACATGCAGGCTGACGACATCGCTGGCGGCAAGAAGCGCGTCGAGGCTGTCAGCCGGCTCGGTGTTGCCGTGGCGGAGCTTGTCGGTGAGATCGAAGAAGATCACACGCATCCCCATGGCCTCGGCGAGGTTGGAGAGCTGAGCTCCGATATTGCCGTATCCCACGATCCCCAGCGTCTTCCCGCGAACTTCGAACGAACCGTCGGCGGACTTGTCCCAGCCTCCGCCATGAGCGGAAATCGACCGTTGCGGGATGCGGCGCAGCAGCATCACGATCTCGCCGATTGTCAGTTCGGCGACGCTGCGCGTGTTGGAGAACGGCGCGTTGAAGACGGGTATGCCGCGGGCCCGCGCAGCGGCCAGATCGACCTGGTTCGTTCCGACGCTGAAGCACCCGACCGCCAAAAGACCTGACGCAATGTCGAGAAGGCCTATGTCGATCCGTGTCCGAGATCGAATGCCGAGGACGTTCGCCGAGCGCGCCTCTGTCTGGTTTGCAGGCGTGACTGCGCCCGTTAGCCGCACGACGTCGCCGAACCCGGCCAGCAAAAATGCTTTGGCCGCTGAAGGCGCAATATTTTCTGTCAAAACGACGCTTACGTCGGATGACGCGTGTCGACTACCTGTCTCTCTCATGTCTGGTCGCGCTCGCCAAAGGATCGCAGCCGCCATATTGCAGCGCAGCATCGCGTCCATACCAGCTCATAGATCACGATGCAAAACGCGCGTGGACTTGAGATAGCAGATATAACAAATATTATTATAGAGCAGATTTGTTGGTCAGGCGTCCGATGCTACACAATTCATTTGATTTACTGTGTGATAGCCCTGCGATTTGTACTTTGGTGGTGTTTGCAGATGTGGGTAGGTACGCCGATTGCAATCGGAATCACTGCCAGCCGTTGATGTGTCTATCTAAAGCATGGACGGGGCACCTAGCGCTTACACTGTCTGAACTGTTTGCCGGCCCAGGTCGAACACGTGTTTGATCTGTCAGCGGTGAAAACGCCAAGATCGTATTTGATTTCATGCAAGTATGGCGGCTGAAGCTACGAAGCTGCCGCTTTGACATGCGGTCAAGTGGAAGGCCGTATCTCCTTATTGTCCCCCTCCCAGCTGAATGTTCCACAACCAGATCTTGTTATACTTTCGTCTATTTGCAGTGCACAACGGCAAAAATTACGGTTCGGCAAGCTTTCCGCAACGATGGTGGCTACATTGCGCGAACTAAGTATTTCACCTGAAGAACAGCAGACACGCGCCGCGGACGACCGGTTTATCGCTCACAATCTGAATCCTGCGTCGTTGTCTGGGTGGGCGGTAATTGGAGTGCCCAGCGGCTCGATAGCGATAGATCCTGAAGGGACTTTGATGATAAAGCTGCGTAAAGAAGAAGCGGATTTGATCGCGGCGAAACTTACAAGGTCCAGATAGTTTTTGTTTCCCTGCATAACCGCGCTCTTCGAGACCACGGTTCTGCTTGTCGAAGCTTCTGTGCCCTAGATCGACCGTCATATGGTAGTGGGGTCGCCATCAGGCGACGTCACCTACGTCCCTGCGGAAACATACTCAAGTCCTATTCTTGATTCGTCTGTACTGTGCGGCGTCAGCGACGATGAATACACGCGTGGGGGCGCATCGGCGGCTCGATGAGCACCGCGCACAAGAATCTGCCGAAGCTGAATGAGGAATGCGAGAACCTGTCGGAGCTCGACGCGCTCCTGGAGCAGCGGCTGTGGATGAGGCACCGGGCGGAAATCGCGGGGTTCTTCGCGACCGTCAGGACCGCCGCCGAACGGCGCTATCGGCTGCTCAAAGCGGATTCGCTCGAACGTGAGCGCGCTCTTGAAGCGCAGCTTCAGAGCCAGAAAGCCGCCAACACGGATCTGACCGAGGCCAACCAGCGACTGTCGGCGGTGATCGAGACGAAGGACGCCGAGGTCAAGGCGCTCTCCGCAGTAAGACTGAGCCTCGCGACCTCCAACGCAAGCCTGAAGTCCGAGATCAAGGCGCTCAAAGCCCACCTCGCGCAGGCCACGACCGCCGAAGACCATATGCGGGTCGTGAAGCAGGCGCTGGGAGAGCTCGGAGCCACGGCGACGTCGGCGCCGGGCGCGTTGGCGGCCCCCGGCGTCAAGGCTGGCGCGAAGACAACCAAGCCGGCGGGGGGCTAGGCCGCGCCCCCCGCCGTCAGCGCGAGGTCTGAGCGCGCCCTCGCGCGCCCAGGCGCGAAATTGAAGGGCTAGCGGCCGGTTTGCCCGATCGCTCATTGGCCGACGTCTTCCGCTCGGGGCTGCTGGAGAAGATCGACCGGCGCGCCGCCTTCAGCGTGTCGCGTCTATCGCTTGGCAGATAGCGGACATAGCGTTCGATCGTATCGACTGCGTCGTGGATCGCGTCGGCGGCGGTCTGCTTGTCGCCGGTGGCCTTGAGCACTGCCGTCGCCAGGATGTGCCGGAACGGATGCGGCCCGAACGGTCGAACGCCCTTGACGCCGGACTTCGTCAACGGGTTGTACGCAAGAAAGCGTCTCGTGATCTCGATGATCAGATTGCGGATCGCCGTTTTGCGCATGCGTTTGCCCTCGATGATGCCCGGGAACAGCGCGTCTGCGACACCCTTCGGGTTCAACGCCTCCCGGCCGCCTTCCAGCAAATACTCGTCGAGCATGGCGTAGAGCCCCAGGCCGTCGCTGTCGTCGAGCTCTTCCTCATAGTCGTGGAACCCCTTGTCCTTGTCGCCGAAATACGGACCGTTCTTGTTCTTGAATAGGTGCCGGCTGATCCGCAGCGTCCAGACGCCGTCGACCTTCATGATATGCGTGTGGGCCCCTTGCGCATTGAGTGCGCAGAGCGTCCCGAGCCGCAATCCCAGCTGCGACAGGATACCGACCAGCACGCCGCTGCGCAGCGCGATCGCGCGCTCGCGCGTGCCCGGCAGGCATTTTTCGATGTCCTGCGCGAGGCCCTCCATCAATGTCGCGAAGGCGACGGCGGGATTGGCTTGTTTGAGAAAGGGCAGCACGGCTTCATGTCGATCGCACAGTTCTTCGACGAAGCTGCGCAGCGAACGCTTTTCCCGCTTGTAGCCTCGTTCGGCGCGATCGCATGCCCCGTCCCAGTCGGCCAGCGCGGTGTCGATCTCCTCCTGGCTCACCAGACCGTAGACGGGTCTCAGGCGATCGCCGAGATCAGGCCTTTGCCGAAGCCAGCCGGTCTCGGTCTCCACCAGGCGCTGGAGATCGCCGAGAATATGGAATTCGGCGCCCGTCAGCCGCTCCATGTCGCCATCCCAGGCCAGCGCCTTGCGGCGCGCCATGTGCTCCAGATGCGCGCGGGCGCACTTCGGAAACAACGCCAGGGCGAGCGCCATGTGAGGGACGAGCGCCGCAGGGTCGTCGGGCGATGCCAGGATGCAGAGCGATCCGAAATAGCCATGCAGCCTCTCCTTTCTGATGAGGACTGTGGCGTCGGACCATTTTCCGCCGCGCCGATGGATGTCCAGGCGACGGGCGAGCGTATTCTGGAATTCGATGAAATCGTTCCACTCGCTGGCGAGCGCCTCGGAAAACGCCGTCATCCTGTAAGGCGTCTGTCTGTAGATCCGCATCGCGCGCGAATAGGCCGAGGTCTGCTGGTCGAGCTCGGCCAGCAGTTCGATCAGCATCGCCCGGCGGGCTTCAGCCGGCTGGATCGTGAACTCGGGCGGGACGTATTTTCGGATCTTCAGATATGTCGCCTCGTCGACGATGTCTGCGTCGAACATCGACCTGTCGACATACAGCGTCCGGCGGCGTCGTTCCGTCAGGCGCGAGCTCAGACAGGCAGGCGGCAGGCCGAAGAGACGCTCGAACTTCTGCGCTTCGGCGATCAGGGTATTGCTGCCGATCTCGCTTTCGATCCGGTTCCTCAACGCGCGTTCGGTCAGGCCAACCATCGCAGCGATCGCGGGGGTCGACTTGCCCGAGCGAGCGCAGACGAGAGCGAACGCCGCCGAATAGCTCGCCGGCAGACCGTCGCCGTGCTCGATCTCGTCGAGCGCATTGAGACAACGCCGGGCTTCGGTACGGACAGTCGCCTTGGTTCCGGCGTCGGCCGCCAGAGTTTCGAACGCAGGCCTCGCCGGCGCGCCGACCAAGTCGCCTGCGACAATTCTTGCGATCCGGAACGCCCAGTGCAGATTGGACATCGCCTTGCGCACCGCCTTGTCGTCCAGGCCCCGTCGCCGCAGCAGCCGGGGCTGCTCGATGTCGAGGACCATTTCCAGCTCTTCGATCGACAGCGGGTCTCCAAGGCTGGCCGACCGGCGCGGGCCAGTCCCGAGCTCCGGCGCCCACCGCTCGACGATACGCCGCATCCGGCCGCCGGCGGCGTGGAAGCAATTTAGGCTCAGGCCGCTTTCCTCGGCCACCTTCCTCCACAGGATGCCGCCGCCAAGCGTCACCTGCTCCGGCAGCGGCAGACCCTGCTCGCGCAGGCGCTGGAGATAGGCCGTCAGCTTGGCTTCGCGTTCGCCGCGGTCCAGCGTGCGATTGGCGCCTGACCACTCAGGGTTTCCGCCTGGACCGTCGTAGCGGCGCAGCTCGCGCTCGGCCAGACCAAGCGCCGGGATCCAGCTTTCGATCACGACGCGCCACTTCATCCTCGGACGCAGAGAGCCGATCTTGATGCCGCTTTCTGCTGAAACCTGCTGCCAGTCGATCGTCGCGTCGCGAAGACCTCCAGCCGCCCAGCTTCGCTGCGGAAGGGTCAGCCCCCCGCGTTCCAGCGCCTGCCGGTAGGTTTCGGCGCGGCTGGCGCTTTGCGCATGAACGATCCGGTTGTGGCTTTGCGACGGGTGTGCGGTGGTCCAGTTCGGCCCTGCTCGACTTGCCTCCGGCGGCGCGACCGCGCCGCCGTCAGGCGATTGGCCCGCCTCTGCCGCCTCGCGTGCGCATCGGCTCGAGCGCGCGACATGGCGGTCGCGCCTGATCCAGGCGCCGAGCACGTCGCGCGCGACGGGATCATGGACCGCGGCGTGCGAAAGGCGCGCCCTGACGGTCGTCTGCGCGACCGCGTCGCCTGCAAGCGCTGCAAGCGCCGCGCATGTCGCGGCGACTTCGGCTTCCGGCAGGTGGATCACCAGTCGCTGGGCGGCGAGATAGGCGCAGGCGGTCCTGGCGTCGGTGGCGAGCTCAGGCATGACCGCGGTCGCCGCCCAGGCCGTCAGCGTCGCGCGAAGACGTGCCGCCGTTCCGGTGCTTTTGATCAAGCCGGGCTTCAGGCGTCGCCAGGCGGACATGTCCGCCCTCACCTGCTTGAGGTCTTGCGGTCCGGCCGGGGACGCGCCACGCGTGGACGAAAGGATGGCGTTTCCGGTCGCGGCGCGACCGGCGGCGGCGGCCTCATGCATGATGGTGAACCCCGGCTGTCAGACCGAGAAAATGGGGCTTGCAGGCGTCTTCGGCCACGCCCGTCAAGCACAACCTCAAATTGAGGTTAACGTTTCGGTCGGAACCGCTGGGGGTCTTGGACCCGTTGCCCGACGAGTCGTTTCTGGGCTCCGGAAGCGGCGCCTCAACACCTGACCACTGTGTCGGTGTAGGAGCCTTCGAAACGAAACCGAATCCCTCATTCAAGAATGGAAGATACAGTAAATCCCTGAATGTTGGGACAGCATTCCATCGCCATTCCGGACGGGCTTGAAGGACGACCCAGCCTCGATCATAACTCGCGTCGTTACCACAATCAAAAATTGTTTCGTGGAATCCGAGGTGACCAGAAGCCGTCGCGATGCGAGCTGGTTCTTGAGGCACGCTAAAGCCAACGGCATTTTTACGGGATCCATGCCCCTCCGCGTCTGCGCAGACCTCCGACAGCGCATTCTGCGAATGGCCGACCCTCGGGGACAGCGGATTATCAACGCTTGATCCTCGGTTTCTCGATCTTGGGTGCTCGATGCTCACGTCGCCCTCCATCAGGCTTGGCCTCCCGCCAAGCCTGATGATCGCAGCGCAAGCCGGGGCACCGGTCAAGCAAATTTTTAAAAAAACTCAATTAATTCAGTGACTTATAATCCTTGTCACGACACGTCGTTGGCGGAACGAATCCTTTATTTGCGAAAGGTTTGATAAGACGATGGGGCACCATCACGCCAAGAAAATGAAGGGCTTGGAAGGATTACCCGTTACGAGCGCGCGGGCGATCTTCCCAGGCGTCCGACGACCTTACCCCGCGATCGTCTCTCATCCCCGGCCGAGTGTTCGAAGGTTCTCCCGTATCGTGCCCCTCGCCGTTTCGACGTCACAGCCCCAAGCCTCAGCCAGAAGCACGTATGCCCCGTCCACATCCCATGGATTGAGCGGACGGCCCTTGATCCGCGCGAATGGCGCGTCGGTTTCGGTCAGCACACGGTCCCTCGGCATGGCTTTCGCCAACGCCATGCCCTTCGCGCTCGTTAACATCGACGGGCCCACGCTGAACCAGCACCCGCGGCGGATCGCACGGTCGAGTTCGGAGCGGTCCCCGGAGAACCAGTGCAGGATCGCCGTCCCGGCGTCTGGAAACCGATCCAGGCAGTCCATTACGGCGCCCGCGGCTCGCCGCGAATGGAGGCTCAGCACCCGGCCACCGGCCATCGAACTGGCCCGGAGTATCCGTTCGAAAATCTTGCGCTGGCGATCGAATCCAGCGGAGTGCTCAGGACTTCCGTCGAGACCGACTTCGCCGATGTATCTGGCTTCCGGCACCAGATGTTCGAACAGCGCGATCTCGGAATAACGAGTTTCAACCAGTTCGGGATGGAAGCCGAGCCCCAACCTGACGCGCCGACGGCCCGCCACCAGCTTCAGGTTGCCCGCCCAAGCCTTCGGTGTGGTCGTCACCGCGAGCACGTAGACGCCTCGCGTCTCCGCCTCGTTCAGGACGGCCGCTGGATCACTGTAGAGGTCTATGTGGCAATGAAAATCGATCACGGGTCGAGACGGTTGGAGATGAATTCCCCCAGTTCGGTTACGCCCCGTCTGACGGTCTTACGCAAGCCATCGGCGTCGGGATTGACTGCAGAGTTCAGCGCGCCGCCGAGCCACGCGTCGAAGCCGTCGGTCTGTATCACCCGCCAGGCGTAGGCGACAGCGCGGACATCGTCGAAATCCCGATGGGCGCGCCCCGGAAGGGACAGGTCGTCGTAGCGATAACGCCCTGTCGGATCAACTTGCCCCGCCGCATGAAACGACGCGCGTCGCACGAGGCAGGGAACGCATCTGCCGCATTGGCGGAAGCCGGAGCGCGCGTATCGCCCGCAGCTCGTCGAACGGCCGACCAGATCCGCCAGCAGAGCAGGAGTCAGGCACTCCGTAAGCATCTCGCCCTTGGTCTTGAGCTGATACGGGTTGCGCAGCACCGCCCGCAGATCCGCCGCGTCCAGGACGCGCTGGAGCGCCTGCAGGTAATACGGATGCGTCGTGCGCGTGCTGAGAGACCCGAGCCTGAGCGGCGTCAGCGGAGGATTGATGCTGATGTAGCCATTCTCAGGCACGATCAGGTCGACGCGGCCGGCGCGGCCAGTCAGGCTTTCGGCCGCCAACGCGCCGAAGGCAAAGAAGATGATCGACCGAGCCCGTTGTGAGCGCTCGGAGATCACGGGGTGAACCGCCTTGTGGTTGAGCTGGGCGTGAAGCGAACGCGGCGAAATTCGGCTTGCGAACTCGATCTGGTTGGCTTTGTCGCCCTTGGCGACCTGGCTGACGAACAGCGGGGTCTCGCCCTGGGCGACGAGATCGATCGCGCCAATCAGGCTGTCCATGCCGCCGGACAGGAGCGACACGACCGTTTCTGGCCGAGCCGCCCGGTTGCGAAGCGGCGCCGGCTGGACGCCGCCTTCAATGAAGTCGAGCGCCCAGATGTCAGTCGTCAGGAAGCGAAGGGCCTGCGCGAGCGAGGCTGCCTGCGTCGCCCAGAAACCGGCGTCGGCGACCGCGACGGTCAGCGTGATCTCGCGCGTCCAGCCGTCCGGGCTGTCGGAGCGGGTGATTCCCTCGTCCGCGGCCAGGACCGCCAGAGCGATCGACAGGAAATCCCAGGCTTTCTGGCCCGCCGACAGACCCATGGTCCGGATCTCATCGATCAACCGAGCGCCGACGCCGCCTTCGCCGGGGCGCGAGCCATAGTTGTAGAGCACGTAACGAACGTCGCCGATGGGGACGCCGGGCGTACCGTTTGGGGCGCAGACAACCCGTTTCATAGATAGGACTCGAAGACTTCGAAGGTGTCGCGCAGCACGGTGGCGGTCAGTCGCCCCGCCGTCCCGGCCGTCATTCGCTCGCCGAGCTCCCGACGGGCGCGAAACGCCGCCGCGACCGCCTGGCGGACGTAGTCCTGCATTTCCTGCATGCGTTCCACGCCTTCGGGAATGCTCGGCGCTCTGGAGTAGACCGCCGCTCCGACGTCCAGCTCAATCCGGTGGGCGAGGTCGTGACCGACATAGCCTTCGACCACGCTTTCCATCTGCGCGGCGTCGAGATTGGTGAGGTCGACGTCTGGCTGTTCGCTCAGCAGTTCCGACAATGCCCGTGAGAGCGCGTCGCGGGCCGCTTCGCTGTCCTGGGCGCCGTCGACAGGCCTGATCGCGTCCGCCAGCCGATCCGCGATCTCACCCTGCGACAGACCCGCAAGCGACGCGGGATCGAGCGATACGTCCGCAGGCGGCGCGCCGCCGCCGCTTAAGGAGCTGAGCGTGTCGTAGAGCCGTCCCGCAGTCCGTGACGTCCCCGCCATTCGCGACGTGGCGGACGCCGAGCCGCCAAGTCCTGTGCGGACGTAATGTCCGAGCCCCTGTCTCAGTCGGCCTGCGTCGCCGCTTGCTGCGAACCCGCCGAGGTTGCGCCGCGCCGACTGGAATCTGCGCGGCGGGGCGACTGCGGGTGGCGCCGGCGGGGGCGCGTTCGCGGGCGCAGGCGCCGGATCGACCCAGCCCGGCACGAGAGCCACTCCCGCGCCGGGTCCCTTGCTCGAACTCGATGTTCCCATCAGCCGCCGGCCTTTCGCGACGCCGTGGCGATCGCCTTCTTCACCGGTTCCTTCGTGTCCTTGTCGGCCGCCCAGGCGCTGAGCACGTCCGCCGCCCAGGCCTCGCCGCCCAGCAACGGAACGATCGGGGTCGAGCGTTGGGCCGCGGGCACGTCTTTCAGGAAGCGCGCGATCGTGGCCCGGTGCGCGCCGTCGACCTTGGCGATGGTGAGGAAGGCATGAAGGATCGGCGGCGCGCCCCAGGTCGTCACGCTGCGGGCGCGCGCGATCAGGCGCTCGACGATGGCGGAGAGTTCGTGCGGGGGCAGAGCGCGCAGCCTTTCGGCGAGCTGGGCGCTGGCGGACGTCGTGAGTTTGGACAGCCCTTCCAGCAGTCCGACGGCTTCGCTCGACAGGCGGTCTGCGGCCGTCACGATCGGGATCTGTTCGCGGCTGACATAGACGAGCCCGCGCAGGTCCTGATCGGCGAGCTCAGGCGCAAGCGTCAGCCACTCGCGCACGAACGGCACGTCCCATTCCTTCTCGAGCTTGAGTTCCTCGGAGCCCTTGAGCGCCGCCTTCTCCAGCGTCGCAAGCGACGCCGGCTTGCCATGTTCGCTGTTGTTGATCTCGGCGAGCAGCTGCGCATAGACCTTGGGGGGCCCCGCGCGCTCGAACAGCAGCATCTTCGCCATGGCGGCGTCGTCGAAACTGATGCCCTGCGCCTTTGCGATCGAGCGCCGGATCGAAAGCGTGTTCAGGAAGCGTTTGATGAGGCGCGGGTTGCCGGCGATGTTGCTCGCGCTCGTCATCAGCGGGGCGATGCGATCCGCGAGATCGAGCTGCGACTCAAGCTCAGAAGGACATGATTTTAGAACTTCTTTGAGAAACGCGCGATCGACGCGCTTGCCTTGCCAACTTTCGCCAAGACGTTTGCTTATGGTGGCCCGTAATTCTTCCTTTTTTTTCACCTCAATCGCGCTGTTTTCGATAAATAACAGGAAGAGGTAGGCCCTGACGTCCTGCGTGCCGAGCGGAGGCACGCGAAGTGGAACCTGGATCAGCTTGTCGAAATAGTTGGTGACCAGATCCTCGTCGAGGCTGACGTCTTGAAAGTGGATTTTCACTGCCGAGCGGATCATGTTGTCGTCGGCCGCGATCACGAACGCCGTTCGCTTGAGGAACAGGAACAGGCGCATCGCCTCGAGCGTCGCGATGGTGATCGGCGGCAGGCAGCGGTCCAGGTCGTCGATCAGCACGACCAGGGTGACCTGTAGTTTTTCGAGCGTCTGTTCCAGGTCGTCTCTGAAGTCTTGAATCGCCTTCGGCGGCGTCGGAAGCGCTTTTGGCTTGGCGTCTTTGAGCGCGCCCTTTCCGGCTTCGGCGCCGGCGGCAGCCACCTTATCGGCCTTGTCGATGTCCGCTTGGCTGATGTCGCCGTCCGTCAACGCATTCCAGGCGTCGTAGACGTCTCCGGCCAGCCCTATCGGCGGCAAGCCCACAGCGAGTGAAGCGGCGGTCTTTGCTCCAGCTGCGGCCACACGGAACCAGTTCACGCGCCCGAGCAGGCCGCGCGCCCGCTCCAAGCCGCCCTCGACGACGGTCTTCGATTCTTCGGCGTGCCTCACGAGCGCTCGGGCGAGCACCTCCATCAAGGCGGCGCGGGTGTCGTCATATCCCTGGTAAAGCCAGGGGTTGAACGGCACGAACAGGAAATCTTCGCGCTCTCGCGCTTTGAGATCGGCCTCAAGCAGCCGCATCATCGACGATTTGCCGACGCCCCAGCTTCCCGAAACGCCGATGGACAGCGGCTGCCCATTCGCCTGAGCAATCATCTCGGCTGCGACGCCGGCGACATACTTGAAGTTCAGAAAGTCGCGGTCGGTCTCATTGTCGGACCACATGCCAATATCGCCCAGCAGTTGAATTATTCGCGGACATGCTACCTGCATCTTGGCTTCAATCGCCAGACGCCACGCCTCAAGGTCACGGTGTGTCCACACCTCAAGCCAAAATGTTGGATTCGTGCGCGTCGCGCTGGCGCGAAAGCCTTCGCGGCATGGCCGTTGAGGCATCGCCGAATCAAACGCGCGCGTATGGATTAAAACCAGCTGAAGGAATGGCTCACACGGATTCCAGCGTCGTCAGCAGAAAAACTTCCTTCAGAGCCCGGCGAAATTCGCTCGAGAAACCCGCCGACGAAGGATTGCTTCTATGGAGTTCCGCAGGCTTCCGAGATCCACGGAGAAATCCTTGAGTTCTACCGAAAGGTGGTGCCGATGTGGTGCCAGCCTGAACGCAGATCCAGCTCTAAAAGCGCTTGGTCCAATATAATCGTTCAAAAAAGAGGCGTTGGGGCTGGAGCGGGTGAAGGGAATCGAACCCTCGTATTCAGCTTGGAAGATTGTCACTCTACGGCCGAATACGCTTTTTTTTTCGGCCGTTAGTCCGCATCCGCTTCGTCCCGTGGGGAGTGCCGTGGGGGATTTTTGCGGCCGCTTCCTCGTAACGCGCGCGGCGCGCGGCGACGTCAAGGGCGCTCGTGGACAGGGCTTCAGCGACGTCGTCAACCAGCACGTGAGCGTATTTCATCGTCGTTTTGACATCGGAATGGTTGAGCAGCTTCTGGACCGCGGCGAGGTTTTTGGAGCCCCTGAGCGTTCTGGTCGCGGCCGTGTGCCGGGTGTCATGGAGCTTGAAGTCGACGACGCCGGCCGCCTTGCAGGCGCGGGCGAGCTCGTTCCCCCAGCCGCTGTAAGTGATGGCGTACCGTTTGCCGCGCACGAACTGCTTCTTCGAGGTCGCGCAGGTGCGGGTCCGCTCGGCGGTGTAGGTGAAGACCTGCTCGATCGACGGGTCGCGGTTCTGCCACAGCGGCCACAGGATCTCAGTGATCGCGGGCGTGATCGGCAGGGTCTGCCACTTGTCACCCTTGCCCTTCACCCGCAGCTGGCCCTCGGCCCACTTGATCTGGTTCCAGGTCAGCGTGACGGCGGTCTCACGCCGGAGCCCCACGACCAGGACGAAGGCCGTGATCGGCCGGTAGTCCGGCCGCAGGCTCTCGAACAGGCGCTCCTCTTCCGCGAAATCGAGCTCCCGCACCCGCTCCTCGGGCTCCTTCAGCATGTGCTGGGACCAGTCCGGCTCGCGGAGCGGGATCTCCCAGGCCTTGCGGGCGCGGGTCATGATCCGGCGCAGGAGCGCGGTGACAGAGCGATTGACGGTCGAGGGAGAGACGAGGACCGGCCTGCCCTCTTCGTCCTTCACGATCCCGGCGGCCGCGTTGGTCTTGATGTCGGCGCGGCGCCGGGCGACGAGGCGCGCCACGAGGTCGTTATTGATGTCGGAGATCGGCGTGCGCTGGCCGACCCAGAGCACGAGGCGCTCTAGGTTGGCGGCGAGATCGCGTTCCTTCGAGTGCTGGCCGACCTCGGTCCAATACCGGTCCGCTGCGGCGTCGAACGTCATGGAGGGCGCGGCGACCTTGTCGGCGGCGGCGGCCTTTACGCGAGCCTTCTCGGCCTTCAGCCAGGCGTCCGCTTGGCGCTTGTCATCATACGGCGCCTTTCCACGAAGCCTGACACCACGGACGACGAATTCGTAGTGCCAGCCCGTGCTGTCCGGACGCTTGAAGACCGACATTGAGCGTGCGTCGCCTGCTGTGACTGGCGCTCGAGAAACTCCGCGATGTCGGCGAGGCGAAAGAACCGCTTCTGCCGCTGGGTCCCGAGCCCTGTGTTGACCCAGTGAATGTTCCCCGCCGCACAGTGTCCACGCAACTGCTTTGACGACATGCGCAGGAGCCCGGCCGCCCGATCGAGGGGGATGATCGGGTCCGGGCCGAACGCGTCGGCGAGCTGCTGCAAAGGAATCGAAGATGCGGCGTACATGCGATTCAGCATGCCGGATTTTGCATCCGCATCAAGCGGCAAAATCCTAGGTTTCGCAGAGTCTTGCGGCTATGGGTGAAATCGAAAACTTCACCACGAACTTCCCCATGCCTATGTCGAAAACCTTGGGGAAGTTCGTCAAAATCGTGGGGAAGTTCGGGGCTCCGAACGGCCAATCCTTACCGGTTAACCACGCCAACCGATGATCGACCCCGCAATTTAGGATACAATCGGTGGGTGACCGCGGAAATTGTGGCTTAAAGTGCACAAAAATTCGGGCTCGGAGGCCGATCATGGACCCGAAAACGATTTCCCCCACAGAGGGCGCAGGCCAAGAGATTGAACGGTTAGAGGCCGAATTGAGGGAGCACGGTCTGCTCAAAGAGCCCGCTCCGGAGCCGACCGACGGCTACACCAAGGCCGACATCGCCGTCCTGGATGGGATCGATCAGGGCAGGCGCCGGCCGGGCTGACGCAGGCCCAGGCGTCGCTGCCGATTATAGACGGTCCGCTGGCTGACGCCGGCCCTGATCGCGATCTCGTCCATCGGCGTTCGGAGCCGGGTCAGGCGTTCGACCGTGGCGTCGAGCGTTCGCAGACGGCGGTCCTCCGCTGACCCTGGCACGACCTTTCGACCGCGATTTCGCCGGGTCGAAAGGCCCAGCGCCGCGGCCCGGCTGAGGACGACATGGATGTTGGTCCCGTCTTTTTCGGCGATCGCCGCCGTGCGAATGCCGGCCAGCCATAGCTCTCTGAGCCGCTCACGCTCAGCTTCCGGATCAGCGTCATAAGGGATTGTTACTCATGGAGTTTTCGGTCCCATAACCTATGGGAAGGTTACGCGCAGGTCACCCATAGGTCGCGCGCAGATCACGTTGACCTGCCGCTGACCTATGGGCGGATCAGATTGATCTGCGGCTCAGGAGGCCGGCTCAAGCGCCTCGCGCGCCCGCTTCAGGGTCTTGGAGACCAGCGCCGGGGAGACCTCGTAGGTCCGCGCGATCTCGGCCTGGCTCATGCCGGCCTCGAGGTACTCCTGCAGGACCGGCTCGTCCGGCAGGCGGTTCTGCGAGCCCAGGCCAGCCTCGATCAGCGTCTTGACGACCATGGAGTAGCTGACGCCGAGCTCCTTCGCGATGTGAACGCGCGACCGCCCTGCCCGCCTTAGAGCGACGATCCTGCGATGCGTCGGGGACGAGATCTTGAAGCCCTTCGGCATTTGGCGGCACGCTTCTCGAAGCGACGCTCACGGCCTCAAATATCATCCGCAGGCGCTGGAGTTGGTCGAGCGAGCGGGTCGGTAGGTAAGTGTCGAAGACACTGGAATGCGGGGTTCGGTGATAGTCATGTGCGCTTCTCCTTCGCAGCCGCCCGCCAAGCCTGATTGAGCTCGTGCGACGCAGTCACCCAGTCGAAAACCGGGCCCTCCACTGTGATCCGGCGTGGAATTTTGACCCCGTAGGTCGGGGGATCGGCGTCCAATTTTGACCCCCTGATTGGCGCGTTGCGCATGCTGCCTGTCTTTGTCGAGGACGGGCTGCCGGGGGATGAAGGGCGTGGACACGATCGCGCGGATCCGCCGCGAGCATTTTGTGCGCGGCAAGACGATCAAGGAGATCGTCCGCGAGCTGCACGTGTCGCGGAACACGGTGCGCAAGGTGTTGCGGTCGGGGGCGACGGCGTTCGAGTACGAGCGCGAAGTCCAGCCGCTCCCGAAGCTCGGGCCCTGGCGTAGCGACCTTGACCGGCTGCTAACGGAGAACGAGGGACGGGCGGCGCGCGAGCGGCTGACGCTGATCCGGATCTTCGAGGCGCTGCGGGCGCTGGGCTACGAAGGCGGCTACGACGCGGTCCGGCGCTACGCCCGCGGTCGGCAGCGTGAGCGGTCGTCGTCATCGGCGGCGTTCGTGCCGCTGAGCTTCGATCCGGGCGAGGCCTACCAGTTCGACTGGAGCCACGAGATCGTCCTGATCAACGGCGTCACCACGACCGTGAAGGTCGCACACGTCCGGCTCTGTCACTCGCGGATGCTGTTCGTTCGGGCTTACCCGCGCGAGAGCCAGGAGATGGTGTTCGACGCCCACGACCGGGCGTTCGCCTTCTTCAAGGGAACCTGCACGCGCGGGATCTACGACAACATGAAGACCGCGGTGGAGACGATCCTCGTCGGCCGCGAGCGCGCCTACAATCGGCGCTTCCTGCAGATGTGCAGCCACTACCTGATCGACCCCGTGGCCTGCACGCCGGCCTCGGGCTGGGAGAAGGGGCAGGTCGAGAACCAAGTCGGGCTGGTGCGCGAGCGCTTCTTCACGCCGCGCGTCCGGGCGAAGAGCTATGACGAGCTGAACGCCTGGCTGCTCGACCAGGCGATCGCCTACGCCAAGGCGCATCGTCATCCCGAGTTCGCCGAGCGGACCGTGTGGGAGGCGTTCGAGGCCGAGCGCCCGAGCCTCGTTCCCTATGCCGGCCGCTTCGACGGCTTCCACGCCGTGCCGGCGTCGGTGTCCAAGACCTGCCTCGTGCGGTTCGACAACAACAAGTACTCGGTCGCCGCGAGCGCGATCGGCCGCCCGGTCGAGATCCGCGCGTACGCCGACCGGATCGAGCTTCGCCAGGACGGACGGATCGTCGGCGACCACCCGCGCTGCTTCGGCCGCGGCCAGACCGTGTTCGATCCCTGGCACTACGTTCCGGTGCTGGCTCGTAAGCCCGGCGCGCTCAGGAACGGAGCGCCGTTCAAGGACTGGGTGCTGCCGGCGAGCCTCGAGAAGGTCCGGCGCAAGCTTGCGAGCGTCGATGACGGCGACCGTCAGATGGTGGCGATCCTCGCCGCGGTGCTGAGCGACGGCTTGTCCGCAGTCGAGGCCGCCTGCGCCGAGACTCTGCGTGAGGGCGTCTGCTCAGCCGACGTCGTCCTGAACATCCTCGCCCGGCGCCGGGACCCCGCGCCGCCGGTCACGATCATGACGCCCGAAGCGTTGCGGCTCGCCGTCGAGCCGACCGCCGACTGCGCCCGATACGACAGCCTCAGGAGGGCCGTGTGATGGAGCGTTCCGCGATACTGACCACCATGGGCGAGCTGAAGCTCTACGGCATGAAGGCCGCCTTCGACGAGATCATCGCGACCGCGGTGAAGCGCCAGCACGAGCCTCAACGCATCGTCGGCGACCTGCTCACCGCCGAGATCAGCGAGAAGCAGGCGCGCTCGATCAAGTACCAGATCACCATCGCCAAGCTGCCGCTCGCCCGCGACGTCGAGGACTTCGCCTTCGACGACACGCCAATCAACGAGACCCTGATCCGCGACCTCGCCGGCGGCGAGTTCCTGGCCCATCAGCGCAACGTCGTGCTGGTCGGCGGCACCGGGACCGGCAAGACCCACCTCGCCATCGCGATCGCCCGGTCCTGCATCCGCGACGGCGCCCGAGGCCGGTTCTTCAACGTGGTCGACCTCGTCAACAAGCTCGAGGCCGAAGGCCGTTCAGGCCGCCAGGGCCGGATGGCCGACTACCTCGGCCGCCTCGACTTCGTGGTCCTCGACGAGCTCGGCTACCTGCCGTTCGCGCAGTCCGGCGGACAGCTCCTGTTCCACCTGATCAGCCGCCTCTACGAGCAGACTTCGATCATCGTCACCACCAACCTCGCCTTCGGCGAATGGCCGAGCGTGTTCGGCGACGCCAAGATGACCACCGCGCTGCTCGACCGGCTCACCCACCATTGCGACATCGTCGAGACCGGCAACGAGAGCTGGCGCTTCAAGAACCGCGCCTGAGCTCCGCCCCAGACCCTAGCCCTCTGGACGTCGATCCCGCCGACGCTGCGCAACCCCGACCAGCTCCGCGCCGGCGGGATCGACACCGCTCACCCAGCTTCAGGGGGTCAACATTGGACGCCGATAAGGGGTCAAAGTTCAGCGCCGATTGACAGTCGGGAGGGCCGGAACCGGGCCGGGCTCCAACGCCGGAGCCGGTTCCCACGGGGTCTCGGAGACCTTCTGGACCGCCGGCGCGGCGGGCGCGGGCGTCTCTATAGACTGGGGCTCTGATGGCGGCACATAGGCAGGCGGACGGCGAAGCATGGACGAATCCGAGAAGCGTTAAATTCAACGCTTAGAGAATGCCGCAGTCCGAAGTATCCGCAACCTTGATTTGACCCTCGCCGCGCTCCACGGACCGTCAAACCCTCAAAACGACCGCAACGCTGGGTCCGGATCTATCGGATTTCGCCACCCTGAGGACGCATCCGGCGGCCTCGACTTACGATGCGCAAACGACCTTCGCTTGTTACTTTCATAGTGCAGAGGCATATCTTTGGGGCCTGTGGTTCACCAGGAGCCACGTACGGAGGCTAAAATGGGTTTGATCGACAGATTCAGGTTGAGGCGCTCGACCCCCTTCAAAACGTCTTATCCAGCCCCTGGAGGCGTGGAAGCTCGAAGGCCAATCCTTCAGACGGAGGCTCAAAAGGTCGCTTTTTGGGCCCAGGAGCGGCGCGCTGGACGGGGCCAGAGACTGCCCGAAGGCCTGCGACCGCATGTCGCGGCAGAGCTGGTCCGGATGCGGTCCGAGCGCGACCTCCGGCGGATCGACGCCGAGGCCTGGGCGAAGATCTGGATCTCGGAGCTCGATCTGGATCGGACGATCGCGGAGGGCGACCCGGCGCGCCGGCGTCAGGCGGTCAACCCGGCCCCTGCCCCGCGCGCGGCCGCGCTCACCGACGACGAGATCGTCGCCAACATTCTTCGGCGTTAGGCGCAGCCGGCCTGGCGCCTGACGATGGCCTCAAGGCGGGCGATGTAGGCGGCCTGCTCGGCGACCACCGCCTGCGACTTCTCCCACTCTAAGTAGTTGTGGTTCGCCAGCCGGATCGCATCATTCCTCTGGGAGACCACCTGATCGACCACCGCCTGGGCGGCCGCCGCATCCCGCTTCATGCGGTCGCCCATGCCGAGGATGAGACCGGTTTCTTCGTAGCCGAGCATGAGACCTCCAAAGGTCGCTTGACATAAGGTTACTAGTCACTAATTAATAGATCGTTACCGGACGCCTCGCCGGATCAAAGGGGGCCAGGAGACCACCACGATGCACACCAAGCTCACCCGCAACCAGATCGAACTCGCCAAGCTCGTCATCTCCAGCGACGGCTTCGTCCAGTCCCTCTTCTCCGACATCGGCCTCGCCGACGCCTTCCGTCTCAACGGTCACGCCGACATCGCCAATGAGATGGATCGCCTGTCCGGCCGTATCCTCGAGCTCCAGTCCGCTGCCCGCACCCTCGACGAGCTCGGCATGACGGACGCAGCCCGCCAGGTCCGCCAGCACTGCTCGGACAACGCGGAATACGACTACAACACGTGCTGGGACGACGCGGAGTTCATCGCGCGCGGCCTCGCGAACCAGCTCGCGAAGGATCTCAAGTGGGCCTACCTCGTCGAGGAGTGCATCTGGGGTCACGAGCCGTACACAACCGCCGACGATCTGGTCGCGGCATAAGGGGCTTCATGGGATATCGATTGCACACGCCGGGCGAGCCTTCGCGCTCGCTCCGCTGGACGAACTCACGCCCCGGGGCTCCGCGCTCCGGGGTGCTTCTGTTCAAGCACGCCTCCGAGCAGCTGACCGCCGAATCCTTCCGCGCGCTCCGTGATCAGGGCGCCTGGATCGAGACCGACCGGCCGGCGGCCGCTCGCGCCGCGATGGGGCTGGAGCCCGACGAGAGCCTAGGCGAGCCGGCCGATCCAGAGCTCGTCATGAGCGGTCCGGGCCTCTGATCTCGCTTGACCCGGTCCACTTGTTCAGCTACTAGTAACTATATCGCAGTCGCGATGACGGGCGCCCCGCCGAAACCCAGGGGCCGAGACCGAAAATGAGCAAGCCTACCTACATCGTCAACGCCGACGCCAACGACCTCGAGGGCTGGACCTGCGAGAGCCTCGCGAAGGCGCTCGTCTCCCCGCTCGCCGAGCACGACGTCGAGGTTGTGTCCCGCCCCCGCGAGAGCGGGCTCGCCGGCCTGCCGGGCGACCACGACCTGGGGTTCGCCTCCCAAGTGGATCGCATCGTCGAGGCCGTCATCGTGGACGGCCCCCAGCTCTGATCGAGCAGAACTCTGTTCCCTGCGTGTGCGGGGATGAATAGGACCCAATCAGATGCCCCGCACCGCCCTTGGCGACGCCCCACTCACCCTCGCTGAGAAGCAGGCCCGCGTTCGCTCGAAAGCCCAGGAGAATGGCGGCAAGACCGTTGCCCTGCAGCTCTCGGCCGCCTCCGTCGAGGCGATCGCCGCGATCCGCGCCGCCCACGACCTGACGTCCGATCGCGCGGCCATCGACCACGCCCTCGCCAAGGTCGCGAAGTCGCTCGCTCGCAAGAAAGCCTGACCGACACGGGCGCCCCGCCGTCATCCAGGGGCTGGTGATGAGACCGATGAAGAAGAAGAAAGACCTTCGCTACGTCCCCGACGCCTCGCCGGCCGAGGCCCTGGTCCTGGCCTGGTACCAGGAGCTGCAGCGCAGGCGGCACTCGCGCAAGTTCGATTCCGAGTTCGCGCTTATAATACGGGAGGTTTACGCCCGGCGCGCCGGGGTCACGTTCCTGCCTCACCGGCTCCCCTGAGAGCCACAGACACGACAAAGCCCGCCACCGGATTTCGGGGCGGGCTTTTTGCTGTCCTGGCGGCGAAGTAAACGACCGTTTACTGCCTGCGCTACCGCTTAGCAGTAACCTCCTGGATTCGAAAAGTCAAGAGGCCGTCTTTCGCGCCGCTATCCGCTCGGCCCGCTCCTTCGCCAGACGCTCTTGGCGCTGTTTCCGCCACGCTGCGTCCGCGGATCTCTGGGCCTTGTTTTGGGCGGCCGCCACCGTCGCCGGGCGCTTCCTGCCCTTCCACCGGCTCGAAGAGGCGTAGATTGTCACGCCGGTCGTCGCCGCGCCCTTGCGGATCGGCCAATAGCCCCATTCGAACTCCTGCGGCTCCAGGGTCTTAAGCGTGTCGATCGCGGTCCTGACGTAGACGCCGACGAACTGCGCCATGGTCCGGCGACCCAGGTTCGGCGCGTAGAGGTCGATGTCAGCCTCGTCCAGCGTCAGGCTCAGAGCGTCCGTGCTCTGCAGCCGCGTTCCGCCCGCCGCCATGACCAGGAGCCGCACCGCCAGCCGGCCAGTGACATGCCTCCATGCGGTCGCGTTGATCTCGGCGGTCGGCTTGGACTTCAGCGCCCACATCGCCCGCTGGTTGAGCGTGACCTCGATCTCGGAGCTCTTGCCGCGCACGAAGGCCCGGTTCCGCTCGCCCTCCTCCAGCACGATGTTTTCGACCAGCTGGACGCCCTGGAGATCCGGAAGGAACGGGCAATAGGCGATCGAGCCCTCGATCAACCGCCTGAACGCGTCCAGGTCACGAAACGGCCGCCCGCAGACCGCCTCGAGGTCGAGCAGCTGGATCCGCGTGACGGCGTCCGTGCAGAGGGAGAGGATCGTCCAGAGGCGATGCGCGTCCGCCCCCTCGAGCGCTGGAAAATCAACGTTCGCCGCCACCACCGCCGAGACCTTGAACGCACGCCCGGCGTCCATGGTCGAAGCCAGCTTGCCCTGCGCGATCGGCCGGCGCCGTCCCCTGCGAACCTGCGTAGGCGCGGTTGGCTCCAACGCCTGCTCGACGGCCTCATCCCCATAGGCGTATCGGATCGCCCGCTCGAGCTGTTCATCGGGCTCCAGCTTGGGCTCGTACGACCTCGGCTGCGGGTTCAAACGACTTAAACGAAATCCGTGCACTTTTTGTCGTCTCACTGTATACCGTTCTTGCTAATTCCTCATTATGCAGGCGTCTTGGAGAACGCTGCAAGCGAAAGCCGTGGGGTTATAAGAAAGCAGATAAATGGCCTGAAAGCGGCTTCCAAACAGCGAGATTCCGGCTGCGTCCGGCTGACGGCCTACGGCCCTACGCTGCCGCTCCGGGCCTGCGGCCTCCCCCATGGAGCTGTCAGAATCCAGATGGCTGGGTCGGGGCTTCGCCCCTCCTCATGGAAGCCGATGCTTGCCTCTTTGGAAGCCGATGCCTGACTGGGCCTTCGGCCAAGATTTAAGAGGAAGAATGTCGGGAAGAGAAGGTGAAGGGGAGCGGAGGCGAGCGGGATGGTCATGAGGGCCAGCCTGGGCGCGCTGAGAGGGCGGCTTCGCCATGAATGCATGAGCGGAGGTCTGAAGGCCTTAAGCGGCTGACAGAGGCCCTGCGCATTTCATCCCCGATGCCGGCTGCGGACGCTGTCGATGCCGGCGCTGTTTCTCGCGCGATGCCGGCGCTGTCTCTCGATCGGACTGCGGTTCGCGCCACGTGCGCGCGTCACGTTTTGTGACTTTCCGGGCCTCTCGATAGGGTCGTGAGATCCTAGGGAGACCGCAGATGGGCCGGATCAGACAGACCACCAATTTCGAGGACCGTTTCGCCGCGCGGCTGGAAAGCGATCGCAGGCGCTCTCAGGCCTATCGCGATCGCATCTCCGCGGCGCGCCGGCCGTCGTCGGGCCAGGCCGACCGGGCGATCGTGATGGCGTTGCGCGAAATCTGGGCGGCCTCGATCGACCAGGCCGGGGCTGATCCCCAGGCGCGCGCGGCCGCCATGGGCAAGCCCATCTCCGCCGTCGAGATCGGCGCCCGCGCGGCCGCGCATCTGGCTCGCCTCGACCGCGCCGATCCCGAGCAGGCGCGGCTTGCGGTGCTGGCCCGCATGCGCCCGGTGCCGTCTCGCCGAAACGTTCGGACTGCGGACCGCGTCACGTCTCGGGACACGTGCGCCGGAGTGAGGGAGTAACGGGGGCGACGGTCCAAAATTCGCATGAATTCCGCCGGAAATGCGGGGCGGACTCTTGTGCGATGCGTCGGTTCAGATAGAATCGAGAGCGCTCAGTCTGTCAGGGCGAAGCAGGCAGGCCGGAGCCTCGATTCGGCAAGGAGCCCCGCGCGCTGCTCCGCCACCATGCGCCATCGCCCCGCCGGTCCATTGGATCGCGCGGGGCTCTTTCGTTCTGGACGTTCGCCGCGCTGGCCGTCGTCCTAAATGCATGGCGACCGACACAACCGACCTCAGGATCTCAGCCGAGCTCTCCGCAGCCCCAAGGACTAAGCCGTGATCGACATCGGCATCACGCGCCTGACCTTGCAGGTTAGGACCAGCGGCGACGGTGGTGTCGCGGGTGCCACAACCTCGTTCATAGGGCGAGCGGGCTCAGCGATCGGCCCTAGGTTTTCTTCGAGCGGCGCAACGTTTTCGTCCCCAAAGACGGCCACGATGCTCGCGTAGATCGCCTTGAGCGCCGCGCGATCGCGCTCCTCGTCGGCCGTGGCGACGATCTCGATCTCGCAGGGGGCAAGATACGGGCCCCAGTCCTCGACCCGCTTCCTGCGGCGACGGAGCAGGACCAAGGCCTTGGCGTCCGTGCGATCCGGAAAAGCCTCCCGCGCTGCCTTGAGCAGCGCCTCGTTCTCGCCGCGGACGTCCGGCGCCGGGAGAGGCTCGCGACCCTTGAGGCTGGAGTCCCGGTGCTCGAACAGGCCGCCGTAGGTGAGCAGGCCCGCGCCGCGGGCGGACTCAGCCTGGTCGGCATTGGCGATCATGACGTCGAGCGACTGGATGGCGTCCACGACGATATCGCAGGGCACCCACGGTCCGAGGCAGATCCAGCGGGCCGGAGCGCTCGCGGCGTCGGAGTAGATCGGACGGGGGCGGAAGGCGGCCTGGTAGACCTCCTGCTCGCGTGCGGCGTCGTCGATCTCGTGGTGGAACGTCCCGAGCTCAAACGAAGGAACGCTGGCCTGGACGTCTTCGCCGGACCGCATGGCCCAGGTCTTCACCACCGTCGGCCGCATAAGCGGCTTCTCATCGGCGGTGAGACCATCGCCGCGCAGGTCGAAGGGTGTGATCGGCTTGATGTCGTCACAGCCGAAAGCGCATGCGCTCGCGTCGTTCGAGCCGATGCCCATCTGTTGGCGGCCGACGGTGATCACCGAGGCGTAACCCTTCGCGAAATCGCGGCCGCGCACAGCGCCGTAATGCAGCCAGCAAACGTTCTCCGGAGCTCTCCAGAACGGGCTGTTGATCACCTCTTCGATTGCCTTCGGGAGGACGACAAGGATGCGGCTCCAAGGGCGCTCAGCGGCCTCGAGGGCGATGATGCGGCGGACCTTGTCGATCAAGAGACGCGCGGACCTGATCTGCTCCGGCGGCGCGTCCGGACCGGGCTTGAACGAGGCGACAGAATAGGTGCGGGTCGGGTCCATCAGAACACGCAAGTGCGGCGCGACGGTCTCGGACACGACCTTCGCGTTCACGTTGTACACCTTGTCCACCCGGCGCTTGCTCGCGCTGGCGTCGAGGACGAGCAGCGGGTGGCCTGTGAACTTCGACTTCAAGCGCTTGGAGACGCGAACGCCCCACAGCTTTTGTCCGCGGAATTCGGAGCCGGCATACTCGGAGAGCACGTATTGTAGGCGAGCGTCCAGTGGGCGGCGCGGGGTGTTCAGGTCATAGCTCTCGAGACGATCCTCAACGATCTTCAGGAGCTCGCGCTCGGCCGAAGCGCCGGGCGACTTTCTCGGGGCATCGATGATCTTCTGGAGGTCTGCAGCCGAGATCTTCGGGTGGATCTTGAGCTGGCTTGGGTCGTCGCGGCGCACTGCCGACAACGCCAGCCCGAGCATCGTCGGTCCGTCGGTGTTCAGGCCATCATGCCAGTGCTTCACGAAATAGGACGGGCAGCGGCCGGCCTTGATCTCCGCGACGATCTTCGGGAGCAGCGCCTCGCGCGCCATCGTCGGGAAGTCGTCGTCGTAGCCGGCATCGGCCTGCGCCTTGGTCGGGCGTCCGTGACGGACGGCGTTCGCCCGGTCCACATCGAAGCTGACGTAGCTCTTGGCGAGGCTCGTCGTCGTATCCTCGTCCACGATGCGACCGACGCAGCGTTCCCAGAGCCACTTGCCAGCGACGGTCTCCATCTGGCTGACCATGAAGACGATCTGCGCATGCTTGATGCGACGGTGCTGCTCGAAGAACTCGCAGCCATCGAGCATGAACGTGCACTGGATCCTCTCGGTCTTCGGTCCATTGTCGGCGCGCCGGTAAGACGGAATCTCGACATTGGCTTCGCACAAGCCGGAGCCTGAGATGTCCGCCGCCTCGAGCGCCTCCATCTCGGCCTTGCGCATGCAGGCTGTACGGCCCTTTCCGACGGGCACCATGACGGCGACGCGGTCGGTGAGATCCGGCATTGGCTGGTTGTGACGAATGATGGCGGCGAGCGGAGACCCGTCCTCGCGGCACACCGCAGCGACCTTCTCCACGACCTCCTCGAGCACATTGTAGTCGGGGAGCATGAAGGCGACGAAGCCGTACTCGAGCGGCTTGGCGAACAGCGTGTTCATGACGTCGACCGCCTGGGCGGCGTAGCGCGCCGACTGGCTGGTCTTCCCCGACCCCGGCGGCACCCGCAGAATTACTGCGTGCTCTGACCCCTGCTTGCTCTCGGAAGCGTCGCGAACGGCCTCCCAGAAGTCGCCATTGACCTTGTCGATCGCGCGGCCGATCCGCTTGTATCCGGCCTCGCGCTGATCCTGGGTGAGGAGCTTGCGCTCCTCGCGGTCCTTCGCGACCTGCTCGGGAGACTTTTCGACGGCCAAGACCTTCTGGATGCCTTTCCACGCCGGGGAAACGAACGGCTTTGAGTTGAGGCGCGAGAACGCGCCGCTCTCGTCGCGGAAACGGTCCACAACCGGCGCCGCAGGAGCCTTGGGAGCAGGCGATGTCGGCGTCGGCATTGAGCCGCGCAGCGGACTGATCTCGCCTCGCTCCATCATCGGGCAGAAACGGTTGAGGCGCTCGGTGATCTCGGTCACGAGCCCTTGCCCGCCGAAGCGCCCGCTCATCTCGGCATGCTCGCCGAACGTCGCGATCGCGGCCTTGAGCAGGCTCGCCTTGTCGCCCTCCTCGTAGTTCGACGAGGGATTGGCGCGAACCAGGTTCCAGACGATGCCATGGAGGAGGCTCTCGCGGCCTTCCCTCGCCTTCTCGCCCGCCTTCGGCATCGACGGCAGGCGGACATTGTCGATCCGGACGTCGGAAAGCTCCACAGGCGCCGCAGCGATCTTCGCGACCGAGAGGTCGGTGAAGCGGCGCTGGATCTCATACCTAAGCCGCTGGAGCTGCGAGCGGGTGATGACCGGCAGATCCTCGGGACGTGCGTCAGAGAGATCACGCCACCAGACGATCTTCGAACCCCACCGATGATGCCAGCCGTAGAGCGTCAAGACCTTACCAAATCCAAGGAACTCGACCTCGCGCTTGCCCTCTTCTCCCTTGGGGAGCTCGATCGTCGCGAAGGCCTCGTCGCCCTGGCGGGTTGGCTCGTCCAAGCGGTAGACCAAAGCGACCTTGGGCGAGGAACCAATACGCGCGAACGGCGTGAATCCGAGCGTTTTGAACACGATCCGCATGACTTCGGCCGACAAGGTCGCGTCCGAGATATCGACATCGATCGCGATCGCACTGAGCGACGAGGAGCCGCCAAGCGCCAGCGCAAGGTTGTGCTCGTACCCGGCCTTGGCGGTCCACTCCTCCACCTTCCATCGCGACGGAAGTGCGTCCCGATATTCGGACGGCTGCGCGCGGAACGGCCGACGGCTGTCTCTGTCACGCGTCTGCGGGAACACCGGCCAGCCGAGATTGTGCATCTGGACGCCGACGTCTTTGTAGAACCAGCGGTTGCTGACGTAGACGTCGCGCTGCACGTCCGTGAGGACGCGGATCATGTGCTGAGCCTGCTCACGCGCCGCGACAGCCTCCGGAGTGGCGTCCCAGCCTCTCGGGTCAAAGCGCACGTCTGCTTGCGCGGGCGCGGATGCGCCTCTGCGATCGTCCAAAATCATCTGGGAACGCTCGTCATGGTCAGGGCGGACTAGACCGGGCTGCCAGGCGCGGGTTCGTCCTATTCTTTAGATGTTCGGTGTAATCGTGGAGAACCACAACACCCTTCTGACGATCGCCGCCGAAAACGATCGCGCTTCGCCGCGCCTGCCCGCGACTCCGATCAGGCCGTCGTCAAAGAGACTGGAGACCGCCAACACAAGTCGGCGTATCGCGACCCGGTGATGTTCTAGCGAAAGTCCCGCGTCTTCACCTTGATCGTGTCGAGGTGCAGGTCCGGGACGTAGATGTCGCGCGGCCGAAGCCCCGTCGAACGTTGGCCCCTCGGATCCGGGGTCGAGCCGCGATGCACCTCGTCGCCGCGTCCGTGCGGCAGCGGGAACTCACCGTCCCGCTCGCCGACGCTTGCAAGCTCCGCCGACAGGTTCGTCAGGCGCTGGGCAACGAGATGAACCACCTCGCCCTCGCGCTGCACCCGCCCGTAGACCGCGATCATGCCCGCGGACAGGATCGTCCTGCGGTTCTTTTCGAACACGCTCGGCCAGACGACGAGGTTCGCCACTCCGCTCTCGTCCTCGAGCGTGATGAACATGACGCCTTTGGCGCTGCCGGGACGCTGGCGGACCAGCACGACGCCCGCGATCTCCAGCCATCGCCGGTCGCGCGCCTCCATGGCTTCGAGACACGTCACCATCCGGCGCCGCGTCAGTTCCTGGCGCAGGAACGCAACGGGATGGGCGCGCAGCGACAGGCTGACATGGCGGTAGTCCTCAACGACCTCGCCGCCGGCCGTCATAGGTCGCAGCGTGACGGCCGGTTCCTCAACCTCCGGCACGATTTCGTTCTCTCGCGCCGAGGCCGCTGCGAATAGCGGAAGCGGTTCGTCGCGCAGCCCCCGGATCGCCCAGAGCGCTTCTCGGCGAGCCAGTCCGAACGCCGGACGGAAGCCGTCGGCCTCGGCAATCTGAGTCAGCGCCATGACGGGCACGCCGGAGCGACGCCACAGATCGTCCATTGACACGAACGGCCGGTCGCCACGCGCCGCGACGATTGCAGCCGCATAAGCGTTGGAGAGTCCCTTGGTCATTCGCAGGCCGAGCCTGACCGCGAACCGGGCCTCGTCGTCCATCGGCTCAAGCGTGCAGTCCCATCTTGAAGCGTTGGCGCACACCGGCAGGATTTTGACGCCATGATCTCTGGCGTCCCGGACGATCTGGGCAGGCGCGTAGAACCCCATCGGCTGAGAGTTCAGCAGCGCGGCGCAGAACACATCCGGATGCCAGCACTTCAGCCAGGCCGAGGCGTAGGCGATCAGCGCGAAGGACGCCGCGTGGCTCTCCGGGAAGCCGTACGAACCGAAGCCTTCGAGCTGCTTGAAGGTGCGTTCGGCGAACTCGGCCTCGTAGCCGTTCGCCACCATGCCAGCGACCAGCTTCTCCTTGAACTTCGAGACGCCGCCCGTGAATTTGAACGTCGCCATGCTTTTCCGGAGCATGTCGGCTTCGCCTGGGGTGAACCCCGCGCATTCGATCGCGACCCGCATCGCCTGCTCCTGGAAGAGCGGCACGCCAAGCGTCTTGCCCAGCACCTTCTCGAGCTCAGGCTTTGGGAAGTGAACCGGCTCGAGCCCTTCCCGCCTTCGAAGATAGGGATGGACCATGTCGCCTTGGATCGGACCGGGGCGGACGATCGCGACCTGCACGACGAGGTCGTAATAGGTCCTCGGTTTCAGCCGCGGCAGCATCGACATCTGCGCGCGGCTCTCGATCTGGAAGGTGCCGAGCGTGTCAGCCTTGCGGATCATCGCGTAGGTGCGCGGGTCCTCCGCTGGGATGGTCGCGAGGTCGTAAGTCGCGCCCTTGTGCTCGGCGAGAAGATCGAGCCCCTTCTTCATGCAGGTCAGCATGCCGAGCGCGAGCACGTCGACCTTCATGAACTTCAGCGCATCGATGTCGTCCTTGTCCCACTCGATCACCTGGCGATCGGCCATGGCGGCCGGCTCGATCGGCACGAGGTCGTCGAGACGATCATGGGTCAACACGAAACCGCCCGGATGCTGGCTCAGGTGCCGCGGCGCGCCCATGAGCTGGCGTGCGAGGTCAAGCGTCAGCCGTAGCCGGCGGTCGGTGAGGTTGAGGTTCAGCTCCTCGACATGGCGCTGTTCGACCCCTTGCTCCGACCAGGACCAGAGCTGCCCCGACAGCGCGCCGATCAGGTCGTCGGGCAGGCCCAGCGCCTTGCCGACGTCGCGGAGCGCGCCCTTGGCGCGATAGCGGATGACTGTCGAACACAGGGCCGCATGGTCGCGGCCGTAGGTTTCAAACACCCACTGCATGACGATCTCACGCCGCTCGTGCTCGAAGTCGACGTCGATGTCAGGCGGCTCGCGGCGCTCCTCCGAGACGAAGCGCTCGAACAACAAGTCGTTCCGGCCCGGGTCGATCGAAGTGATCCCGAGCACGAAGCAGACGGCGGAATTTGCGGCCGAGCCGCGGCCCTGGCAGAGGATGTCCCTCGACCGGGCGAAGCGGACGATCGCGTTCACGGTCAGGAAGTACGGCGCGTAGCTGAGCTTCTCGATCAGGGTCAGCTCGTGCTGGAGCGCCGCGCGGACGCTTTTGGGCAGACCTTCCGGATAGCGCTCCGCGGCGCCCTCCCAGGTTAGCTTCGCTAGTGTCTCCTGCGGGGTCAGCGTCGGGTCGTCGCGTTCCTCCGGATACTGGTAGGCGAGCTCGTCCAGGCTGAAGCGGCAGCGATCGACGATCTGCAGCGTGCGGGCGAGCGCTTCCGGATAGCGGCCGAACAGCCTATGCATCTCCTCGGGCTGTTTTACGTAGCGATCGGCGTGGCGCTCCCGCCGATCGCCCAAGGCATCAATCGTGACGGTGTGCCGGATGCAGGTGACGACGTCCTGCAGCATGCGGCGCGAGGGTTCGTGGAACAGCACGTCGTTGGTCACGACGGTCGCGACGCGCATTTGGGTCGCCAGATTCGACAGCTCGTGCAGCCGAAGCTGGTCATTCGGTCGGCGTCGAAGGGTCAGCGCGAGATAGGAGCGGTCACCAAAGGCGTCGCGTAGCCGGCGAAGACGAAAGGCGCAGTCTTCATCAGCAAGATCCGGCACGAGAACGGCGAGTAGCCCCTCGCCATAGGTGACGAGATCCTGCCACTGGAGCCGGCACCTCGCCTTCCCGCCGCGCTTCTTGCCAAGCGAGAGCAGGCGGCACAGCTGCGAGTAGGCCGCCCGGTCGGTCGGATAGACCAGCACCGACACGCCGTCGACGAGATCGAGGCGGCAGCCGACGACGAGCCGCACGCCCGTGACCTTCGCCGCCTCATGGGCGCGGACGATCCCGGCGAGCGAGTTTCGGTCGACGACCGCGAGCGCCTCGATCCCGCAGACCGCCGCCTGCGAGAAGAGTTCTTCGCAGGACGAGGCGCCGCGCAGAAACGAGAAGTGCGAGGTGACCTGGAGCTCGGCGTAGCGCGGGCCGCTCATCCGAACACGCCGTGGACGAACCAGCGGTGCGATCCGGTTGTCGCGTCCTCGCCGTCGCCGGCCCGGTAGAGCCAGTAGCGCTCGCCGGCATCGTCCTCGACCCGAAAATAGTCGCGGACGGCCACGAGCTCGGCGTCACGCTTCCACCACTCGCCGAACACGCGTTCCGGTCCGTCGGCGCGCTGTACGCGCCGGCGGACGCCGCGCCAGGTGAAGCTGACGGGCGGATGATCGGGCAGTAGCGCGACAGTCTCGACGGGCTCGGGATGAGCGAGCAATCGGGACGGCCGAGGCCAGTGACCGGGCCAGCCTGTACCGCTGTCTGCCGCCATGGCGGGCACCCGGCAGACTGACCGCTCGGGAACGTCGCTCGCGACAGGCGCCATCCGGTAGATCGCGCGCTCGCCGACCCGGTTCATCAGCGTGTCGACGAGATCGGAGACGTCGGCTGCCGTCTCCTCGATCAGCAAGCTCGCCATCTGCCTGCGCCCGAAGGGCTCCGCGAGGGTGGCGGCAAGCGTCATCATCTCGATGCCGAAGCCCGGCGCGATGGTCTCGATCTTGTCGCAGAGCAGCCGCGTCATGCGCTTCACGTCGCGGACCGGCGTCGCCATGCCGACGCGCACAGCTTGGACGTCGTTGTCGACCCGGCGGCAGATGAGGTCGAGCCGCCGGGCGCCAAGGCCACCTGCCTCGAGTCTCTCGCAAAGCTCCGCCACTAGCTTGCTGATGTAGCGGGCGATGGTCTCCGGCGCGCCAATCGGCTCGGCGAAGGCGCGACGGACCTCGATCAGGTCGGCCGGCCGCACCGACTCGATCAGCTCGGCCGCGTCGCCAACCGCCTGGTCGATACGGCGGCCAAGCTCCGGGCCAAACCGTAAAGTCAGCGGCGCCCGGGGCTGCGCAAGGAGCTCGCCGATGCGATCGAAGCCGAGCGTCCGCAGCGCGGCTGTGACCTGAGGCGCGATCCGAAGGGCTTCGAGCGGCAGGTCGCGCAGGACCGCCGCGCCGTGATCCGAAGGTGCCACGGCTGCTGGTCGCGCGACGTGGCGGGCCAGCGCATGCGCCGCGCCCCAGCTGTCAGCGACCGCGGCCTGCGCCGTGACGCCCGACATGGCGAGCCGCCCGATGAGGCCTTCGAGCATCGCGGTCTCGCCGCCATGGAGATGATCGGCGCCGGTCGTATCGATGACGATCCCGTCTGGCGGATCGACTGTCACGATCGGCGAGAAGCGCAGCGCCCAGACCGCCAGTCGTTCGAGAGCCTCGGCGTCGGCTCGTGGATCGGCGTCCTTAACGAGCAGGCCCTGGACCAGCACCTGGGCCTTCGTGGCGGGCATGCCGACCCGCACGCCCATGCTCTGCGCCGCGAGGTCCGCTGCTGTGACGACGCGCCGGTTGCCCTGACGGCCGACAAGGACGAGCGGCGTCTCAGCCGGCGGCGCGACGTAGCCGGCCTGTCGCCGAAAGCGATCCGTCGGCCAGGTCGGAAGGAAGAGCGAGACGACCCGTGCCATCGCACGCCTCCAATTCGAAATCAGCGCTTTCGCCCGCCCGGGCCCGGATCAGCTCGACGAGCCATCGGTGTCTTCCGACGCCCGGGACGGGCAGCGGAGCGGACGGGATCACCGAAATCCGCCATCGGGTCGTCGCCGCGGTCGGTTGGCCGAAGTCCATCGCCTCCGCCTGTCGTCGCCATCGACGAAGCGCGATCCCGATCGAGCCCGTGCCTTCTGCTGCAAGCTGAAGGCGGCGGGAAGCCGTCATGGCGAGGCGTGCAAGCTCGCCGATAACAGCGCCGAGCCCGCCATGGCGAAGGCCTTCCTCCATACATGCAAGCACGGTCTTGTCGTCGCCGGCCTCGACATAGATCACTCGGTCCGCGACGAGCCCCGCCTGCGCGATCGCCGGCGCGAACAGATCTGGCCGCGTGACGCACCAGAGGACCTTGCCCCTCGTGCGAGCCGCGACTCCTGCGCTGAACAAGGCTGCCGCCGCCCCATCGATGGCGCCGTTGCCGCCGCCAGCGACCTCATGCAGCGCGCCGAATGCGAGTCCCCCTCCAGGTAGACGCGCATCGACTTCGGCGATCCCGAACGGGAGCGCCGATCTCGCGCGCTTCGAACGACCTTCGATCCGTTCGATCTGCGCGCGCAAAGCGTCGATCGCAGGCTGTGGCTGCACGTGGTCGTCGTCCTCCGAAGTCGGGCGGCATCATCGTTCTCTCTTTGTTCTAATCCCGCTACGCTTGAGTCAAGACGCGATCTGCTGTGGGTAACGCTGCGGCTTCAATTCAATCGCGAGGGCGCTAGGTCGCTGAAGTCCAGAGGCTCTAGGACAATGACTGACCGACAGGATCCATGAGCCGCGCGAAGCGCCTTCAGGCGGAGCTCGAAAAAATTGAGGCCGCTGCCAACGAGGCGCCGCGCAACGCGCTCTGCCAGCGACTGGTCCCGCCGACGGCGCGCCAGTCCGAGCACCACTTGGTTCTGAAACTGCGCGGCGGCACGTTCGGGCCGACCGTCCGCTCCACAGGTCTGCCACTACGTAATTCACGCACGGCTCTCTTGCTCAGCGCCTATCCGACATCGAGGCGCTGAGGGCTGAACCTGAAGTCTCGACCTCGACGATCCGCACGCGGCGATCGACGGCGAAACAGGCAGCTCGATCCTGAATTTCGCTGACCACGCTACGGCGTCGCGGGACGCTCAGCTCGACCTTCTTCGCACGACGTCGCCCGACAGGATCGCGACCGGGCCCCTCAGGCTCGAACCGCGCGCAGAGAAGGAGGCCAAGTCCACCACCCTGATGACGCTGCCGCACCTGTCTATCCCGGCGCATCACAAGGTCCATGCGAGCGATGTGATTGCACGGCGTTTCTTGGGGCAATCGCCGCTGCGACGAAACGGGGGCCTGAGGATTTTGCGGATGTGCTCGCGACGCCAGGCATTGGGGCTCGAACTGTGCGTGCCTTGGCGTTGGTAGCCGAGGTCGTCCACGGCGCTCCGTGTCGCTTCGGCGACCTCGCTCGGTTCTCGTTCGCCCACGGTTGCAGGGACTGGCATCCACTCCCGGTGCCTACGCGCGTCTATGACGAGACCATCGGAGTTTCGAAGTCTGCATTCTCAAAGGCGAAGCTTTGAAACGATGAGCGGCTTGAGGCGTTGGCGCGGCTGGATCGGGAGGCTCGCCGTCTCGAGGCCATTGCCAGCGAACGACGTGCTTCGAGAAGAACGCGGACGGTCTCAGAGTGTGGTAGTCGCAGCACGTTCGGATGGGAGCCCGCAATGAAGCTGGTTGAGATCGAGCCGCTTTACAGAACTCTTGAATTCAACAACGGAGGCACCGTTGTACATGCGCGCCCCGTCTCCTACGAGGCGCGCCATACTCCAGTTGATAACAGCCCGTTTTAAAGTCGCGTCTTTACGGCTGCAGTGAGCCAGCGAAGGACCATTTCGACGCGCGCATGAGCGTCGAAGCCACCGTAGAGTGGATACCCTTCGACACTGAGCCCACCACCTGAATCATAATCGATCGAGCACTGGATGCGAGCGATTATGATCTGCGCGTTCCACTGATTCTCGCTTCCACGGGACTTCGCCTTCTGAATGACTTCAGGAAGTATTAGAGAAGCGATTAGGTTGAAGCCCTGCTCGTCCGGTGCAGGTCCTATCGCAATCAGGGAAAGCTCGAAGCCCGCGGCCTCGACCTCGTTTGCCGTCGTGGCCAGAAAATCGACGACGCCGTTGTCGATCCCCAGCTTCATCTCGCGGGCGTGTTCGGAGGCATGCGCCTCCGGGTAGGTCGGAAGACCTGCGAGAAGATCCAACAAAGCATCCTCTCCGTCCGACAGCTGACGCCCCTCGTGGGCCTTGGAAAGAACGGAACCTGCGTCGATAGCGACGGGGCGAGAAAAGAAAAAATTGTTCAAAACCAATGCGCTAACTCCTTTTTGGAACGCATAAAGTTTACGCGATTGCGTAATGTTCTGAGGCACAAACGCCTTGCTGTCAAGGCTGCTATCGACACGCCGGCTCCAAACAATCATTATATGATCGCGTAAGGTAAACGGGATCTCGAGATGTTCTTTTGGTTTTTGGACCTTGAGAGGCTGCTGGCTGATAAGGCGTGGCTTCCGGTAGAGCGCGCGCTCGCAGAGTCGCGGTCTCGCTTCCCTCAACTCACGGTAGGCGCGCTCGAAACCCTCATCTATATTTCCCGTCGGCAGAAGCAGATCGACGCTGGTTCTTTGACGCTTCCGAAAATCGCCCGTGACCTTGGTGTGCCTTACTCGACACTCGCTCGACATACAGATCTGCTAGGAGCAGGAGTAGGAGGGCGTGAGGGATTAGGTCTTCTTAAAAAAAAGGGCGGGCAAGGCAGAGTGTACAGCATCGAAATAACGCCTGCCGGCATGCACTTTTTATCTCAAATTTACGTTGCGCTCAGACCGTCTCAGAAAGAAAATTTGCTGACATTCAATTCAGATACTGGATCAATACCTGATAAATAAAAAAGTATCGGTAGCTATCTTATTTTCTGTCAATTGTAATATCGCGGCCGAAAAAAGAGCGGGCTTGGCAATCTACGGTTATCGGCAGCCCAGAACCGGACGCCACGTATGTCGGCAAAAGGTCGTTCGCGCCTAAGATGCACAGCCGTGATGCGCCACAACCGGACCTCAAGAACTCTCCAATGTGCGGACATCCGCAACGCCATCGGAAAGACCTGAGCCATGGAAGCCTTCTTGAACGACGTCTGGGAGGCCGTCCGGCCGGGACTGCTCCTGTTCATCGCCGGCCTCGTACCCGTGCTCGCGACATGGCTGACGGCGAAGATCGTCGAAGCGCTCAAGGTCCAGAAGGACGGCGAGCTCGCGCAGAGCCTCTATCGCACCATCGACAACACGCTGCGGGCGCTCGTGACCACGCTCGCGGCGCGCGGCGGCAAGCTCGAAGGGCTTCCGGCCGGCCTCATCAACGACGCGATCGAGATCGTGAAGCGCGACAATCCCAAGGCGGTCGCGGCGCTCAAGCAGAGCGACGACACGCTCCGCACCAAGATCATCGCCAAGCTGCCGGGCGTGCAGAACGACGTGGTGACGACGAACAGCTCGATCGCGGTGACGGAGGACGCGGCAAAGAGCGAGCGGGCCGCGCAGTAAGGCGGCATTGTGGGAACATACGCAGAGGGCGATCCGGAAGAGGTCGCTAGGCTCCGAAACGAAGCGACCTTCGAGGAAATCGTGAGACAGGCCTTTGAAGCACTTCGGTCTGAGGTGGCGGATCTGAAGAATCGTCATGACCACCACATGCCGCCGCCCGCGCCTCCTCCGGTCCAGCCAGCGCCGCATGCGAACGGCTACGGTAGACCACGCTTCAATGCAGAAATCTCGGTCGGGAACCTGCTGACGATCGCGGCGATGGCGGGGACGGCCTTCATCGCATGGGGCCAGTTCACGGCGTCCATGACGGACATCAACAACAAGATCGCGAACAACGACCGCAGCGTGAACACGCGCGTCGACAACGTCGTCTCCGACATCGCGTCCCGGCGCACCTTCGTGAATTCGAAGCTCGACGAGATGGCCTCAAGGGTCGAGGACATCCCGCTGATACGCGATCAACTAAAGCAGCAACAGGGCAGCCTCGAGCGGGTGGCGAAGAACCTCGACGACGGGCGCGGGGAGCGACAGCGGCAGATCGACGACGCCCGCGAACGTCAGGCCGGGACCGACAAGGGCCTTGCGCTACTGACCCAGCGGGTCGAAGGCTTCGAGCGGAAGCTGGATCGGCTCCTCGAGCGGATGGAGGGCCGCCGGGAAGACGGCAGCGGCCCTTTTCGAGAAAACAGGATCGAGATCGACCGGCGTTTTCCGTACAGCCTAAGGGCGACTCTGACCGATCCACCCGCAGCAACCCTCCAGGACGATAGCGGCTGACCAGCTGTGTCCGCCAGATATTAGCGCGCCCCGCTCGGCTCCGGCCGGCGGGGCGCTTTCGTCGCTTCTAGCAATCGCAGAAGACCGCCATGTTATGGATCGGCACAACTCGACTTATGAACCGAGCTTCGCTTTGATTAAAATCTTCAAAGTTGCCTCACACGCTCGCACCATCTCAGGTAGTACATTCAATAGCTCATGTCCGTGATAATGATATCCATCGGCAAAACCTATAGCGAACTGCGGCTGACGTTCGACGATGCGTTCTCCATTTACTATTCGACGTCGATTTTCGGCCTGCGCCCTCTACGCCGCCGCCAAACGCCGGCCGCGTCTACCGCGAGAGCGGTTTAGTCCTATGGCGCCCAACCGACCTCGCAACTGGTGGCGAAAGTGGCAAAAGGCCACCAGTACAATTGCGCTACGGACGTTCTCGCCTGCCGCTGCTTAGCGCCGATAGGTCGCGCGCGACGCTTCCCGTCCCTACGGATTTAGCTGGTAAGATTTTACCGGCGACATCGGCGGACACTATAAACGGTAGAGTCGGCTTTCTCGCTGGCGGGCGGGGCACCTATCCACTGCGATGGTTCGGGACCGCGGAATGATACTAAAAAGCGCGCAAAGGTGGGAGCGGGACCGGAAAAGTCTCTCCAATATGCCTGTGCCGAACCCTTCATCGTAGTGGTGGCGGTAGTGGTATAGACAATAAGGTCAGGGAGAGAAACGTGATCAGAAAAGATGTAAAGGGCCCCCGGGAGTCAACGAACAAAATCAAGCTGGCAGCTGCAATAGCGGGAACTTTGCTCGCCGCGAATATTTCCGGTGCTTTGGCAGAGGCTAAGAAGATGCCCGATTTGACCCTGAGGACGATGGGACATTTCTTTGCGGGCGGCAAGATCATGAAAAGGAAGTCTTCTGATTTGTTGGCGCCGGGCCTCCCGCCTCTGAATACAATGAAGAACCTTGTTGGTCAAGCTTATGTCGAATACCTGATACCTAAGGAACTACGAGCCGGCGCGGCACCTATCATTTTCGCGCACAGCGGCCTGAACGGGATGGTCTGGCAAACGACAGTCGACGGGCGGGAAGGCTGGGATAAATACTTTGCAAGGCGCGGCTTTCCCGTCTACGTCATTGATCCGCCAGGCACTGGACGCGCGGGCTTCGTGGTCGACGCAATCAATAAGGCCGCCACAGGGAAGGGCGATCCGCTGGCTAACAGCCCGTTCTTCCTGCAGACCAGCTTCGCATGGAGATGGTACGACGTTGGGCCGAAATTCGGGGAGCTAGGTGATGGCCATAATTTCGGAAACCAGATGGCCACTGACAAAGAAGCTCGGAGGCAGTTCCTTGGACAGTTAATCCCGGGCGGTCCAAGCGGAGGCGACGTACATGAGAGCTTTATCGCAGCCATGGAACGTATAAAAGAGGAATATGGCCCGGTTATCTATGTCGGATGGTCAGGAGGTGCTGTCTTAGGAAACGAGCTCATGATGCAACGGCCCGATTTGTTTAAGGCTGTTGTTTCCGTCGAAGCTGCCAATTGTACGACCTTGCCTCTTAATTCGACGGATTTTGACAGCCCGCAGCCACAGAAGCCGGTCGATCCGAAACTCGTATCCGTCTATGCAGACACCAAAGTTCCTCTGCTCAACCTCAATAGTGAAGCCGGTCACGGTATCTGGTCCGGTCACGGTAAAGAGCACTGCCGTCCATTAGTCAGGGCGATAAAGGCGAAAGGAGGTAAAGCGTCCAATGCCTTCCTCCCGGACTTTGATATCCACGGCAACAGCCATCAGATGATGTCGGAACGTAATAGTGACGAAGTGGCGGGCGTCATTCTGAATTGGATAGAAGATAAAGTCCTGGATACAAGCCGCGGAAGTTCCCAATTCGACGCCGATTAATAGAAGACTTTCATCAGTCTGGCCGACAGAGCACGCCTGTCGGCCAGCACGCGCGAAGAGCCGCGTTATGCCAAGGTAGCTTTCCCAAGGCTCAGGTTTGATGTCGAGCTTGATGACACGTTCAACGGCCCTTTACGCCTCTACGTTCGTTCTATGCTTATCATCGTTGGTTTTTCAGATAAGCATTATCCGAATATTTTCGGCCATATTTCGATATCATTTCGTCTTCGCGGTTGTTTCCTTCAGTATTCTGGGGCTGGGGCTGGGAGCTTTGCTGGCGCGTTGGCGCAACGGTGATGCCTACATTGTAGCAGCCTCCATTGCCGCCGCGATCCTGAACGTCACGCCGATGATAATGATCTTCACCACACCCGCCCTCTCACTGCTCCCGCCTCTCGCCGCCGTTTCGATCGTCTTGATCCCCGCATTTATCTTTAGCGGATGGTGTGTGGGATCAATTTTCACGCGCTGGCCGGACAGAGCAGGTAAACTCTATGCAGCTGATCTAATAGGAGCGGGAACTGGATGCTTTGTAGGTATTTTCCTTTTGAATCTCCTTGGACCGGTCTCTACAATCTCCGCTACTGCTACGCTCACGTCGCTGGCAGGTTTGATTTTTGCGCTGGGATGCGAGCGCGAACGGCGACTTAGAGCAGCAACATTCCTAGCGCTACCGTTGTTGATCGCCTGCTTCGCTTTTAGCGTGAGCGTTCCACTGAATCGGCTGACGGTTGGCAGGGTCGCTGTCGACCCGGCTAACTCAAAGCCGATGATAGTTAGAATGCAAAGGGACCCAAATAATTGGACCGTTCTAGCCACGAGGTGGGATGCATATGCTCGAACTGACGCCGTCATGGGATTGAACAAAGATCTAATCTCGATATTCACAGACGGTGACACGCCCGCCCCAATGGTGCGGATGCACAGCCGGGAAACTGATCCCACGGCTCTGCGCTCGCACATCGGACACGTCCCGCTTGATGTCTGGCGGCCGCGTCAGTCCGATCGGATGTTAACGATTGGGGCCGGTGGGGGGCTGGACGTACTTTTCGGACAGTTCGCTGGCGTCAGAGACATCACGGCAATTGATATAAATCCCGCCCTACCGGCGATGCTCGAACAGTTTCGCGAATTTTATGGCGACTTGTATAACAAACCGGGTACGAAACTTTTTATACAGGAAGGACGACACTTCTTAGCTCGAGATACAGGTGCGTATGACTTAATATATCTCTCTCTGACGCAAACGGCGACCGCGACCGGTCAGGGCCTTGCTCTGGCTGAAAGTTACATTCAGACCCGTGAAGGCTTACAAGACGCTGTTGCACGTTTAACGCCAAGTGGTGCCCTTGTACTTATATTTGATCAGGATGCATTTCTTGCGCGTGCCTTCGTAACAGCACTTTCGATTCTTTATTCGGAAGGGCAGAGTATAGCGAAAGCCGCCGCTCATCTCGCTGTGGTGAGCGCGCCTAATAAAAACAATGCACCCTATAATCATCTCCTCATCATCAAACGATCTCCATTGACCGCTGAGGAAACAGCAAGACTGAAGTTCGTCACGGAGGCGCGCGGATTTGCGCTTAGTTATCTAGCTCCTGATACGGGCTCTCCGCTATTAAAGCAACTCGCTTCGTCATCGGAAGCATATAAGCTCCCTGAGGTAAATTTAAGACCAGTGAGTGACGATAGCCCGTTTTTTTTCGATTTATCTTTTGAGCTTCCCATAATGGTAAGAGGGCTACTTGTGATTTCGGCCTCAGTAACATTTATTGTGCTGGTATGGGCGTTTGCGTCGGGTAGGAACTTTAGAGAAGCGACTCCGAAGCTATCCATTTTAGCTATCCTAGTCGCTTTAATAGGCGTAGGATTTATGGTTGTCCAGAATATCATTGTTCAGCGATACATGTTATTTTTGGGATTTCCTACCATCACTCTTTCTGTGGTGCTCTTCTCCATGCTGGTGGGGGCGGGCCTAGGCAGTTTGCTTTCGCACTTTTTTATCAATCGTGAAAAGTGGCAGATCTTGCTGGTCACATGTATGTTTTCTGTTCCGGCAGTTCTGATGGTGAACTATCTAGGTCCCTTAGTAACGAGCAAGTTTTTTTATCTTTCGACGGGTGGGCGGATAATCCTAACGGGAGCCATGATTTTTCCGCTAAGTATTTCGTTGGGCTGCTTTTTTCCTACAGCGTTGAGGCTGGCCGGTCATAAAGCTCATTCCATTGATATTCCTATTCTATGGGCGATCAATGGCTCGGCGTCGGTACTTGGGTCCGCGCTATCCGTTGCGCTTTCGAAGCAATTCAGTTTTACATTCGCCCTTAACATTGCGGCTTCCTGTTATCTTGGTGCGTTACTCCTGATGCTGTGGTCGTGCAGACGAACATAGTACCTGTGCCCTGCTATGTTAACGGCAGCATGGTGTGATTCCAAGGTAAGCGCTGTTCCACCGCCACCTACTGCCGGGGCGGTGCGGGGTGATGTTCGGAGCCTGATTTAGGGCTTCGGCATATGTCGGTTTTAGAGCTTAAGCCTATGTCGGAGCCTGCCCGGCGGCTTGAGGTGTTCATCGGCGCGGGCGGCGGCGGGTCTGGTTGGCCGAGGAGAAGGCGGCGATCGTCGCCGAAAGCGCGGAGCCCCGGCGCGACGGTGCGCGCAGTTTCGCGACGGCATGGGCTGACGCCGCCTCAGCTTTTTGCATGGCGGCGGACGTACAGGGCTGAGGCGGAGAAGGCGGCGTCGTTCGTTCCGGTAGTCGTGACGGCGGAGCCGGAGGTATCGGCCAGGCCAAGGCCTCGTCGGCTGCGGCGTTCGTCTTTGAAGACAGCGTCGATCGGGCGTGAGGTCGACGGTGCGGCGGTGCGGACGCAAGTACCGTAGCGACGGTGATCCGGGCGTTGAAGGCCGGGGCGTGATCGGCCCGTCCGGCTCGGTCTGGGTTCTGGTGGCGACGCGGCGGTAGACTTCCGCAAGGCGCGGAGAGCCTGGCGGCGATCGGCGGCCGGATCGGATGCACGACGCGAAGCGCCGCGTTTCTCGATCGGGCTCTCGCCCGCAACGGACCACGGTCTGACCATCGTTGTCACCACCGCGCCCGCACCCGGAGTCGGTAAGCCAGCCCTTCGCAGGTGACGCTCTCACGCCTGCCTTCGTCTCCGATCTGTCAACCTTGATCGATCGACGGCAGCCAACTCTTTAGGTCGACGGGCATACGCATCAGCCACTCGAATAACTGATCGAATGCTGGAAGATCGAGGCTCCGGTTCAGAACGTCGCTCGAGGCCCTCAAAGCCGTCGGCGTCGAAAAGCCGGAGCTCTGTCTACTCGCCAGCCAAGCCAGGACACGCTAGGGCCCGGACTCATAACCAGCTGACGATCGCGGTGATGTGGACGGCGGCGAGGAAGCTCGAGGCGAGGCGGTCGTAGCGCGTCGGGACGCGCCTGAAGTCCTTGAGGCGGCCAGAACATGCGCTCGATGGCGTTGCGATCGCGGTAGAGCGCTGGCGAGAAGCACGGCTTCCAGCGCCTGTTCTCCTTCGGCGGGATGTTGGGCGTGCCGCCTGCGGCCCCGACCTGACGCCGGATCGCGTCGCTGTAGTAGCCTTTGTCGCCATGAAGCATGCGGGCGGCGGGAAGCTCCGCCAGCAGCGTCGCGCCGGCCGCGCAGTCTGCGACCTGCCCGCCGGTCAGCAGGAAGGCGATCGGCCGGCTCTTTCCGTCCGTGAGCGCGTGGATCTTGGTGGTGCGTCCGCCGCGCGATCGGCCGACCGCCTGGCTGCGCTCGCCCCTTTGCGGCCGGCCGCCGAGCGATGAGCTGTTACTGCGGAACTGTCGATCAGGACGTGAGAGCGGGGCCCGGCCTCAGCGGCGAGCGCGTCGAACAGTTTGCACCAGACACCCTTCACGGCCCAGCGCACATAGCGATTGTAGAGGGTCTTGCTCGGACCACAGACGGCAGGCGCGCCGGCCTATCGGCCGCCCGACCTCAGCACATGCACGATGCCGCTGATCATCCGACGGTCGTCGACCCGCGGCATGCCCGCGTCTTCGTCGGAAGGTGTGGCCCGAGACGGCCGAACTGCTCGTCCGTCAGCCAGAAGTAGTCCGATCCCATCGGCGTCCTCCTCCACGAGGACGCCTCTGAATCACGCTTCGCTCAATCCGCAAAGCCGTTAATGGGTCCGGGCCCTAGGACTGAACGCCTAGATGGCGCAGTAGGAGAAGCGCTGGGAGTACGCGTGCGGCGACGGGCTTGGCACGGCGCGCGTGATTTACCTAGGGCGCAAGCGCCGCTCCAAACCCTAGCATACCACTTGTAGCGTCCTGCAGCAAGATTGGCGCATCATTGCTGAACAAGGATGCCGCCGCGGTCCATCGCCAAAGTAAGATGTTAGACCATCAGAAGAGGTGAACACAGCCATAATTGACGGCAGCAGACACTGAGCTTATAAAGGGCTTCCGCGCGCTCTCGCAGAGACACACCCCTCTCCGGCGAACGAATGTGCAATTCGTCAAGCTTCTCTGTCCCGTGTGAAGAGTGTTTGGCTGAGGAGGGGACTTTGTGATCGCCATGCCCTCCACCGAACTGATTCCAGCCGCTGTTCAGCGGCGCGTCGCAATTTTTCGCAATGGCGAAATTCAGACGTTTGTGCCCGGCTCAGAGCATTTCTTGAGTGCAGCCACCCCGGCATGGGCTGGCTTTCCGCTCGAAGAGGGTGCCGGAACGTTAGAACCCACCAAGCGGGCGATGGCGATAAAAACGGTGCTCGTCGTTGGCGGAAAGCAGCATGGTGAAGTACGATGGTTTTTTCGAGGTTCATCTCACCATGAACGGATGTCGGCTGGAGCGATATTTCTGCTAAGGGCGGGCGTAGAAATCGTCGAGGTGAGTAGGACTCAGGCGTATAATCGCACTGGGTTGCTTTTAGATACCGATAGATTAACTAAGTTATACCCAATGACGGGCGTTGGAGAGTCGCAGGGCTTAGTGCCGACAGTCTTCAGTCAAAATCGTCAAGTCGCTGACATCGTTCGGTTGATGCGGGCTGAGATTAAGGCCGGTTGTCCAAACGGCCCTTTGTATGCGGAGTCGCTCTCTATCGCGCTCGTTGGCCTTTTAAGGGCGAAATACTCTGCGACCTGCCCGCCGATTGTTGACCATCGTTCGCTCTCTCCTAAAGAGACCGAAAGAATTTTAGACTATATATCAGAACATTTATCCGATAACTTGTCGGTGACGCGGCTCGCAGATCTGGTTCAGCTAAGCCCCGACCACTTCTCTAGGGTGTTCAAGACCACTTTTGGGACCGGTCCGTATCAGTTTGTGCTCTTGCAACGGGTTGAAAAAGCGAAGATCATTATGAGAAACCCGGAACGGGATTTGGTTGATATTGCAGTGACGCTTGGTTTTTCAAGTCATACGCATTTCTCTCGCATCTTTCGAAAGCTAACGGGCCTCAGTCCTTCCAAATATAGACGGCTTTGCTAATTGGGTTCATCTTTACAGGATTCAGTGACATTGTAAAGCTGGGATGTCGACCGTCTTTGCATTTGACTAAGTTCGCCACCAACCTCTTGCTTTGCCATGTCAGGGGCTGACTGCTTGCCTACAGCTACTCCAAGTAGCTCAAGACGCTCGTCTCAAACAGTTCAAGGCTCTAATAGCCATCAGCGTCAACACCCGGTACTGTTCCTTTCCGTGGAATCTGTCGCGAGCGCTGCGGAGACTGCCGGATAGGGCGGAAGTCAGCGTAACAGCTCGCATGCTTTACAATCTTGCCGCCCCAAGCTTTCTGCGTTCAGCTGAACGCGTCCCTACAACAATGCATTGCGAAATTCTCGCGGAGTCATCCTAAGTCTACGCCGAAAAACGTTTGTCATATGGCTCTGGGAAGCGAAGCCTGACAACACCGAGATCTCTAGGAGCGGCATGTTACTGTTCCGAAGCATTTCGCAGGCTCGCGATAATTTCACCTGCAAGACATATTCGTGAACGCTGGATCCCGTCCCTTCCTGAAACGCCCTTGCAAATCTCCGCTCGCTAACGCCCACCGATGAAGCAATATCCCGGAGGAACAGAGGGCCGATACTCAAATGAGAATTTATGTACGCCTTAGCCCGGCTAAGAGCAACTCCTGAAAGAACCTCTTTCCTACCGCCCGATAATCCTCTTTTCAGGCCGTCGCTCAGGTTGTATTTACGAAGTATATGCAACGCAACAATCTGAGCCCAGGCGTCCATTTCTAAAGCCGTGACAAGATCACCGCTAAATAGTCTCTCTAGTACGATACCTCCGATTTGCATCATCGTCGCATCATAACGGAAATGCCCCTGCTGAAACTCTAGATTAGCAAGAGGCTTATCAAAGACTTCAAGTGACAACCTTTCAACAGCGCTCGAGGCAATGAAAAAATTTAACGATTCGAACGAGCCGACCCCCTCGAAATGCCCTTCATCATCGGGCGGGATCATGATTGTCATACCAGCCTTCCCTACAGCGAAGTCCGGCTTGGCTCGAAAGTCAACCCGACGAACCGGCGGGCCTTTAACCTTGATTGATATCCCGAAATAATCGCTTTGGCACTTCTTGCACGCGCCGTCGACAAATGTATACTGATCATAACTTACGCAAGCGCTAGTGGAGTCCTCTATTTGCGCTGATTGCTGTATGACCAGACCTTCTGACGCTAAGAAGCGCACGACATCGAGGAGAGGCGACTGAGCGGAAGAGGCCGTCATCGTCATAATCCAGACCTCCAAAACGGAAGAAAATAGAAATGACTGCTGCGTTCAGCCCTAGCAGAGCAAGGACTGAACAGGTCGTCAACATGGAAAAGCCCTCCACTCGTTAAAGTGGAGGGATGATGTCAGAATGCAGCCTCTAGGACTTGCGGCTTCAGCTTTCGTTCTGATCTAAGCCGTGCTTTCCGAGGAAATCAGATAACAGAGAAGCGACCTGCACGTTATTCCGGTCGGTGAATGGAAAATGCGTGTTGCCGCGAAGTCCCGCAGTCGGCAAATCCAAAAGAGACGCTTGACCACCGAGCTTATTGATAGCCTCGAGTGACAAGCTGTGAGCGTAGCGAGTGACTCTCCACCAGTCCAAGAACCAATAGGCGGATTTAGGGTTCTTGGGGATATTATCTCCGAAGACAAACTGAATGGGTATCTTCGCGAGCTTCTTAAAGTAAGACTCCTGGATCTCGAACGGCGGGAAAATTTGCGACTTTTTATCGGCGAGAGGCGGTATCTCAGGCACTTTTCCTTTGGGAAAGATACTTGTCGCAGGCTCATAAGCAACGATCCCCCTCACGTTCTTGGCGTGTGTCGCGACTCGCATGCCCAGTACTCCGGAAGCCGAATGGGTCACCAGAACACAAGGACCTATGTGAGTTACTAGTTTAACAACAGCGTCGACTATCTCATCTGATGAGATCGACGGACTGAACCCCATCTCCTTGAAGTAGTTGTCTTCATAACCACGTGGGAATTGGCTGTTCTCAAAAAACTGGCCGGGAGCGGGCCCTAGTCGATCTCTAACCCACGCTCTTTCTTTACTGACGTTTGCGGTAACAGTGTTAACAATCGACTCTTCTTCCAACTGCCCAAAAGGGCCATTAAAGGTAGGAATATTGCCCCTTCCGCGCCCTGGCTGATCAATCGTGTAGACCGTATGCCGATCTTGAACAAAGAGGGTCTGAAATCCGGGGCGGCCGTCTGGGGTAGATTCCCAGATATGGCCGGTTAGTCCGCCCCCATGCCAAAAGACTAGAGGCAGCCCACGAGGGCGCACAGGAGCTTGAAAGTTTACGTACATTTGATTGATATAAAACGTGGCACCTTCGTTGGAAGCTCGAATTACCGGCTTTGACGGATCGAATTTTCCAGGCCCGGTTACTGTTCTGCCCCCGATGTAGAAACTGCCTTGTTCAGCAAGGACAACCTTCCGCTTCGATTGGGCAAGCTCCACGTTGTCAGTTTCCGCGAAAGCAGTTGCAGTCGAAAGCGGCAGCGTCGCTATTCCTATTGCGCCGGTTCCAGCAGCCTTCACAAATGATCTGCGGGACGTTCCGGTTTTTTTATCGGTTTCCATAGCGTCATCCCTAGACGTACTTGTTGGTTTATTTGGTCGACCTTGATGCGGGGATAGCCGACGATCGAAGACTAGCTGGTAAGAAGCGCTACTGTCAAGTTGGTCTGTCGCCTGAGAGGTGGTCCTGCCCTGATCCTCCGGCTGGTGCGATTTGACCGCGGCTTTTTCGGGCGTCGTCACCCCTGCCGGAGGGGAATCCCGCTAAGCGCAACGGTATCCGGACGAGCAGATCCCCTTCGCCTTGACGCACGCCTCGTGCTGCCGATCAGCAACGACACGCTGCTGGGGGTCGTGCGGAGACGCACGATGCGGCCGGATGCGCCGCTGCGTCGCCGCGTGACGGCTAGGCGTTCCGACACAGCTGCCGTTATGGATCGATTGTTGTCGATCTCGAGCGTCGGTGTCCTGTCGCCCTGCTTCGAGACCGTGAGATGGCACCGTCGCGGCCTCGCTTAGCGATACCCCGGCATCGCCGTCGAAGCTCGCGTAGAAGACCGGCGCGTCGCCGCGGTGACGGCACCGCTCCAACGCGCACTGCCCGGGCATCCGAAGCTGTCGGCGCCGGTTGCTGGACTACGAGAACCTTCTCGCGGGAGCGCCGTTCGGAGCGTCGATGCTGCTCATCTGCGCGCTCGGAACCACGATCCGGAAAGCGAGTTCGAATGATGCGCTCCGCCGCACGATTACGATTATCCGCTCAGGATCCCGGCTGCCGAACGGCAGGGGCGCCGAGACCTTCGCGCTGAACCCCGCTCGGGGCCGACGTCGGTTCGCGCTTCTTCTACAGCCGTATTAAGGGCGAGCTGGACGAGATCTCGCGACTGTCGGCTTCACCTCGCTCCTTCGTCCGTCCTGGCCTGATCGGCGGAGAGCGCTGCAAGAGTAGACCCTGTGGAGCGGGTCGCCTCCGGCGTGCTGGGCTCTCTGGGCCCGGTGCTTCCGCGCGCCTCGCGGACCAACCCGGTGCCCATCCGAAGCGTCGTTCTCCGCGCCTTGCCTGACGGCCGCGGCTGCCTCGATCTGAGCTCTGTCATGCCCCGCGATTAGCCGGTACAATCGGCATGCGGACATGAAGGGAGTTTATGGGTGCCCCGCGAGAACGTCAGCGACATTCTCGCTTTCCTGGCGGTCGCCCGGGAGCGCAGCTTCACCCGGGCGGCAGCCAAGGTCGGCGTCTCGCAGTCAGCGCTCAGTCACACCATCCGCCAGCTCGAAACCCGGCTTGGTTTGAGGCTGCTGACGCGGACTACCCGCGCGGTGACGCCGACCGAGGCGGGGGTGCGGCTTCTGAACGGCGTCGGCCCGCACTTCGATGAGATTAACGCCCAGATCGACGCCCTCAGCGAGCTGCGGGACAAGCCCGCCGGATCGATTCGCATTACGGCTTCGGACCATGCAATCCGGAGCGCACTCTGGCCGAAGCTGGGCCTTTTCCTTCCTCATTTCCCTGACATTAAGGTCGAGCTGGTGCTCGACAACGGCCTAACCGACATCGTCACCGAGCGCGTCGACGCGGGCGTGCGGCTCGGTGAGCAACTAGCCAAAGACATGATCTCCGCGCGCATCGGCCCCGATCTGCGGTTCGCGGTCGTGGCGGCTCCGTCCTACTTCTCCTCGCGCCTGGAACCCGCGCATCCGCAGGACCTCGTCCAGCACACCTGCATCAACATCCGCCTGCCGACGTATGGAGGGTTCTGGGCCTGGGAGTTCGAGGAGGACGGCCGCGAGTTGAGGATCCGGGTCGACGGTCAGCTCGCCTTCAACCACATCTACGATGTGCTCGAGGCTGCGCTCGCCGGGTTCGGGCTCGCCTACATGCCGGAAGACATCGCGATGACGCACATTGAGTCCGGACGTCTCACCCGCGTCCTGGAGCCATTCTGTCCGGTCTGGGACGGCTACTACCTCTATTATCCCAGCCGTCGGCATACTTCCCCGGCGTTCGTGAAGCTGCTCGAGGCGCTCCGCCACAGGACCTGAAGAAGCCCCCGATACGTTTCCACCTCGATTGATGAGCCGCGTCGATGAAAGCAATGAGGCGCAGGCGGCTAATGGCGGGAATGCCTAGGGTCTAACTACGGCTCATCCGCGCTGCAGGTCGCGGGACAGGCGGGGACCGTGGTCGGCTCGCGCGACGGCACCGACTAACGACCTTTGAGGACCCGTCGATGGAAACACGCCGCGCATGAGCGCGAAGCTTCGGAACGCAGGAGGGTCCGCATCATGAAGCTTGGGTTCGAGAACAAGGTTGCGCTCGTGACGGGCGCCGCGATGGGCATGGGACTGGCGACCGCCAGGCTCTTCGCCGAGGCCGGCGCGTCGGTGGTGCTCGCAGACTTCAACCCCGAGGCCCTCCGGAAGGCGACCGACGATCTGACGGCGGCGGGGCGCACGGTGCTCGGCGTGCCTTGCGACGTGACGGACGAGCATCAGGTCGAAGCGATGGTCCGGCAGACGGTCGAGAGGTTCGGCCGCCTCGACGTGGCCTTTAACAACGCCGGGATCCAGATTCCTCCGGCGGACGTCGTGGACGTTCCGAGCGCCGACTTCGAACGCGTGGTCGCGGTCAACCTGCGTGGCGTCTGGAACTGCATGAAGGCGGAGCTGCGCCAGATGCAGGCGCAGGGAAGCGGCGCGATCGTCAACTGCTCGTCCATCGGCGGGCTGGTCGGTAACCCGTTCCTCACAGCATATCACGGCACCAAGTACGGCGTGATCGGCCTTACCCAGGCCGCCGCCCTCGAGAACGCCGCTCGCGGCATCCGCATCAACGCGGTGTGTCCCGCGACGATCGACACGCCGATGGTCGCCAAAATGATCGAGGAGCGCCCCGAGGCCATGGCTGAGATCCTTAAGAAGCAGCCAATTGGCCGCCTTGGAAAGCCGGACGAGGTTGGAGCTGCCGTTCTGTGGCTCTGTAGCGACGCGGCTAGCTTCGTGCTGGGTGTCGCCCTTCCGGTCGACGGCGGCTACACGGCGCACTGATGCCGGGCGTCGGAAACCATCGGTCGCGAGCGACGGCTATCGCCGCGGCCTTCCTGGCGACGACTTCCGTCGCCTGGCCTGTTGAAGTCGAGAGCTCCGCGAGACGTCCGATGAACGAGATCCAGTTCCGCATCGCGGGGAGCGGCGAGACCGTCGAGGCGACCCTCGAGGACGGAGAGGCCGCCCGAGCATTCGGGGCGCTTGTGTGGATGACGCTGAAGCTGACCGACTACAACGCCACGGAGAAGATCAGCGACCTCCCGCGCAAGCTGCCGACCGCCGGGGCTCGCGAAGGTTTCACCCCCGTTGCGGGCGACATCGCCTACTACGCGCCCTGGGGAAACCTCGCGGTCTTCTACAAGGAGTTCCCGTACTCCAAGGGACTGGTACGCCTCGGCCGGCTGAAGCAGATTCCGGACGCGTTCCGCGGCTCGGATCCGGTCGCCGTCACGATCGAAGCGATACAGGCGAGGCGACGCCGTGACCCCTGACGGTTCGACGCTCGCACCGATCGGGCCGCACGCGCGGCGCGTGCTCGGAGGCGCTCTGGTCGTCGCGGCGATCGGATGGCCAGGGCTCTCTCTCCTCGTGCAGGCCGGAGATATCCCGAGACCGCTTGCATATGATGAGCTGACGCGCGGGCCTGCCCCAATCCCGCCGGCCGAGCGCATGCTCCAGACGGCGGTCGCCGACGAGTGGTTCAAGGTCGCAGACGTCGGCGTGCCGCTGGAGGGCCCGGCGTTCGACCGGATCGGCGACTTAATTTTCGCGGATGCGGGGAGCGGGCGCATCCTGCGCGTCACTGCCGAGCGGCGGCTCACGACGGTCGTGCCTGAGAACGCGCTCGGCCTGGGCGGACTGGCGGTGCATAAGGATGGCCGCATCTACGCGGCCGGCGCCGGAGACTTCCGTAGGGGCTCAATTGTTTCGGTCGCCGCCGATGGGTCGGACATGGCGACTGTCGTGTCACTGGACGCCGGGTATGTCCCGAACGACCTCGTGTTCGACAGGCTCGGCGGCTTCTACTTCACCGACTTCAGGGGCTCGTCGACTGATCCGAAGGGGGGCGTCTACTACGTTGCGCCTGACAGAAAGACTGTCGTTCCGGTTGTCCCGAACCTCGCCATGGCTAACGGCGTCGCGCTGAGCCCGGACGGCCGGACCCTCTGGGTGACCGAATTCAGTCGAAACCTGCTGCACCGGATCGAGCTGGCTGACGCGACGACCCCGACTCCCTTCGGGACGGCGGTCGCCTATCACTTCGTCGGGCCGGCTCCCGACTCGATGCGGGTCGACGGCGACGGGAACGTCTACGTCGCGATGTACGGCCAAGGACGGGTCCTCGCATTCAACCCCCAAGGCATCCCGATCGGCCAAGTGCTGCTGCCGGGACGTGAGGAAGGGCACAACCTCCGCTCCACCAGCATGGCGATCCGCACGGGGTCAGACGAATTGTTCATCGTCACCAACGACGGCGACGGTGGCCGCGGGTCGACGATCTTCAGGTCCAAGGCCTTTGCGAAGGCCGCGACACTGTACTCCCACCGGTAGATCCACCCCCGGACCCCTCTTGGGTCCGAGCGCAAGGCAAAGGACACCGTCATGGTCGATGGCGTGGAGGGAATCACCCTCAACAACGGGGTGGTCATGCCCGCAGTGGGACTGGGCGTCTATCGCAGCGCCCCGGAAGAAACCGTCGACGCCATCGTCCATGCTCTGCGCGCTGGCTACCGCCTGATCGATACTGCGACCGTCTACGGCAACGAGCGCGAGGTCGGCGAGGCCATCGCCGGGAGCGGGCTCCCGCGCTCGGACGTGTTCGTCACCACCAAGCTCTGGATCTCGGACTTCGGCCGCGATGAAGCGCTGCGCGCCTTCGACATCAGTATGGAGAAGCTCGGTCTCGACGTCCTCGACCTCTACCTCCTGCATTTTCCGGTGCCATCGAGCTTCGACCGGACCGTTGAGGCCTATCAGGCGGCCGAGATGCTACTCGGCGAAGGAAGGGTGCGGGCCATCGGCGTCAGCAACTTCAGGGCCGGTCACCTGGAGAGGCTCGCGGCGGAGTCGTCCGTCGTCCCGGCGGTCAATCAGGTCGAGCTACATCCCTTCTTCAGCCAACGGGAGATGAGGGAGACCCACGCCAGGCTGGGAATAGCCACACAGTCCTGGTCGCCGATCGGGGGCGTGCTCGTCTATGACGCGAACGACCCCGACACAGCCACGCGCTTGCTCGATTACCCGGTCATAACCGGGATGGCGACGCGACTTGGCAGGACGCCTGCTCAGGTCGTCCTGCGCTGGCACCTGCAACATGGGCTCTCCCCGATACCGAAGTCGGTCAATCCCGAGCGCATCGCCGGAAACATCGCCGTCTTCGACTTCGCTCTCTCCGACGACGACATGGCGGCGCTGGACGGTCTCGACCGCGGCGCGCGAGGCGGTCCGGACCCGAACGAGTTCGATCTCGCCTTCTTCGAACAGAAGCTGGCGGCGCAGACCTGACCCGAACAAATGGAAGCGTCGTCTCGGTGGCGCTGCCTCGTGTGTCCGCTGATTGATGAGCCTTTCTCATAGTCGCATGCGGAACTGACCGGGTGCCGGGCACACAGCCACGGCCTTAGCTTCCGCTCCAGACACCGTCACTGGACACGACCGCACCGCGAGGCTGACGCCGCGCGCAAGGCAGACGCACGCCTCCGTCGAGCGGAAAGCATTCGGGACAGACGCAATGCAAGTCACAGCAGCCCCATCCGTTGACGAAAGCCCCTCCGCGTCCTGGGGCGCGGTCTTCGCCCTGTCGCTTTGCGCGTTCGGCCTCGTCGCCTCGGAGTTCATGCCCGTCAGCCTGCTCACCCCGATCGCGCAAGACCTCGGCGTCACCGAGGGCCAGGCCGGACAGGCGATCGCGGTCTCAGGCGCCTTCGCGGTCTTGACCAGCCTCTCCATCTCTTCCGTCGCAGGCGGTCTCGACCGCAAGACGCTGCTGCTGGCGCTCACCGCCCTGACAATCGTTTCGGGAGCGGTCGTCGCGGCTGCGCCCAACTACGTCGTCTTCATGATCGGCCGTGCGCTGATCGGCGTCGCGCTCGGCGGCTTCTGGTCTATGTCGGCCGCGACTGCGATGCGCCTCGTGCCGAGCGACCAGGTCCCGAAGGCGCTCGCCATCTTCAATGGCGGCAACGCGCTCGCGACAGTCGTCGCGGCCCCGCTCGGCAGCTTCCTCGGCGGCCTGATCGGCTGGCGCGGGGCGTTCTTCTTCGTGGTCCCCGTCGCCGTCATCGTGCTGATCTGGCAGGTCCTGAGCCTGCCCTCGATGAGGGCCGACGCCCGGAGTGGGAAGGGATCGGTGTTCCGGCTTCTTCGCCAGCCCATGGTCGCGCTCGGCATGGCTGCGGCGGCCTTCTTCTTCATGGGCCAGTTCACGCTGTTCACCTATCTGCGGCCGTTCCTCGAGACGGTCACGCATGTCGACGTGCCAACGCTGTCGGTCATGCTGCTGGTGATGGGGGTTTCCGGCTTCGTCGGAACGCTGCTGATCGGTGGGCTCCTGACCAAGGGGCTCTATCGGACGCTCGGGCTGATCCCGGCGCTGATGGCGGTCCTTTCGCTCGCCCTCATGACGCTCGGCGGCTGGACGGGCGCGACTGGCGTCATGCTCGGCGCCTGGGGCCTGCTCGCGACTTCCGCGCCCGTCGGCTGGTGGACCTGGCTCGCCCGCGCCCTGCCGGACGACGCGGAGACCGGGGGCGGCCTGATGGTCGCCATCGTCCAACTCGCGATCACCGCCGGCGCGACGGTCGGCGGCGTTCTCTATGACGCCGACGGCTACCAGGCGACGTTCACGGCGAGCGCCGCGATGCTGGTCGCGGCCGCGGTCCTCGTCGTCTTCACGTCCCGGTCGTCCGCTTGTCCGCGGCGGTCGCCTAAGTAGGAGAAACGACATGAGACAGGCCATCATGGCCGCCGCGGCCTCCACGGTCGCGATGGGCGCCCCGGCGGCGGCCGAAGAGGTCCGGGTGACGATCCAGCGCCCGGGATCGCAGGCCTCGCAGGTCGGCCTCGCGGACTGGTTCACTGGGACCGTCAGGGTTGACCAGCCCTTCAGGGGTACGGGACAGCGCGGGTCACGGGCGCGACCGTCGCGTTCGAGCCCGGCGCGCGCACGGCCTGGCACACGCATCCGCTCGGCCAGACCCTGCTGGTCATGTCAGGCCTCGGCCGGGTCCAGCAGGAGGGGGCAGCCGTTCAGGAGATCATGCCGGGCGACGTCGTCTGGATCCCTGCGGGCGTGAAGCACTGGCACGGCGCCGCCCCGAAGGCCGCGATGACGCATGTCGCCATTCAGGAAGCCCTCGACGGCAAGGTCGTCGAGTGGATGGAGAAGGTTACGGATGAGCAGTACGGCGACTGAGCGCGACAGCGTAGTCTTCGCGCGGAGCTCCTTCGCGCGATCAGAGCGGCCGATCCTCCAGTCCGGTCTCCCGCGTAGATCGGCCGCCTGTCTGTTTCGAAAGCAGACGCCTCAGACAGCCGCAAAGGGTCATTTGCCGACGCTGAGCGCCAGGACCTGCATCGCGGCGCCAAGCTTTGCTGCAGCCGCGGGCCAAGGCGCAGTCGCATCCCAGCCCACCAGCAAGGTCCCCTCACCTGCCAGCCTCGACGCAGCTGCGTGCTCGACGAGGAGACCGCGTCGCAAACGGACCAGGATGCAACTTCTGTGGTGCCCCTTGGCGACGCGGTTCCCCACCCCTACCTTTGGCGTTTACGGAGAATCCGTCCGCTTGTTCCGAATCACCGCCCGGATGGTGCTTGAATTAGATCCCGTCCTCATCAGCTCGGACATCATCGCGTTCTATAAGCTGATCGAAAATGAAAACGACGCCGGGACGGAGAGCGCCTGGGACGGTGTCGAGGAGGCCGTCACAGCCGATGTCGATACGGTCTTTGCCATAGCACGACCTGCCTGTGAGCATGTGAAGGCAAGTTCAGAGCTAAGCGAGACGGCCTCGAGGGGGTCGAGCTTCGACAGTGTCGGCGCGCTGTGGAGCACGATCGAAACGGCGGCAGAGGGTCTGAGCGGGATGGCTTTCACCGCCAAGAATGCGCCGAACGTCGGAGCCAAGCTAAACCCGGGGGATGCTTGGCGCTCGGGTCTACTTATCCACGTGCACGATCGACAAGTCGAGGATGCGCCCAGTCGGAAAGATGCGGTGCAGCGGGGCCCGGTCGCTGCGGAGCCCGAAGCGCCGCAGGCCGAAGTTGGTCCCGCGCCATGATCGCGCGACCGATCTATCTGGACGGATTCGCAACTCAGCCTTTGGCGCCCGAGGCCAGAACAGCGATGCTTTCGGCGTGGGATCGTCCGGGAAACGCGGGATCGCCGAATGCCGCCGGCGAGCAGGCTGCGGCGCTCGTAGCTACGGGACGCGCCGCCGTCGCCAGTCTCATCGGTGCCTCGCCCGGCGAGATCACCTTCACTTCGGGCGCGACGGAGGCGAACAACCTAGCGCTGGCTGGCGTTCTGCGGGCGGTCCACCGGGCCTGCCACTCGCGATCGCGGGTTATCGTCTCGGCTGTCGAGCACAAGTCGGTGCTCGAAACGGCTGATACCTTGCGAAGCGAGGGCATTGAGGTCATTCGCTGCCCCGTCGACAAGACCGGGCGCCTCAATGTTGCAGCCTTCGCCGAACTGGCGGACGAACGACTCCTTCTGGCGTCTATCATGCTCGTCAACAACGAGACCGGCGCGATTCAACCGATCGCCGAGGCGGCCGCCTTAGCCCACCGTGTCGGCGGCTTGTTTCACACCGACGCCGCTCAGGCGATCGGGAAAATCCCAGTCAATGTCGTCGAGCTCGACGTCGACTATCTCAGCATCTCTAGTCACAAGTGCTACGGACCGATGGGGATCGGTGCGCTCTACCGTGCTTCAAGCGCGCCGGCGCCCCACCCCCTCCTGCATGGCGGTCGCCAAGAGCGCGGACTACGCCCGGGCACCGAACCCGTAGCCTTGATCGCGGGGTTCGGCGCGGCCGCCGCCGTTGCCGCCGCTGAACTCGCCCGGGCAGACCATCGCGAAGACGTGCTGCTGGAGAGCTTCCTGGAGTGTTTGTCCCATCGACAACTTCGCCATCATCGGGTGACGGACGGCCATCCCACGGTTCCGGGCGGCATCGCCCTAAGTATTCCTGGCGTCGACGGAGACGCTCTGTGCGTCGCGTTGGCGAAGACAGTGGCGATTTCTACCGGATCCGCTTGCACGTCAGGCCAGCTCACAACTTCCCATGTCCTTGCAGCAATGGGCTTTTCCGCCAAATCCGCCAAGCAAGTTGTCAGAGTATACTTTAACCGTTACTTAGACGAAGTGCATGTTGTGCTAGCTGCTGACGAATTTGTTGCCGCAGCCGAGCGCTGCCGCCTTGCCACTGGAGAACTTCGCCAGTAGCCTCCTCTCCATGCGACAGGAAGCAATCTACGCCGATTCCAAGGTTCAGTTCGCAGGGCACGAGACGTTCCCGCTGCGGCTCCTGTGGCTAAAAAAGGCCTTCGATGCCGTCAAAGACGGCGCGCCATCCGGAACGTTCCAAGAACAAGACGCTATCGCACGCTTTGGCGTAGGGCGCAACATGGCGGTCTCGATGCGTCATTGGGCCTTAGCCTCTGGATTCTTTGAGGAAACTGATCGTCAGCTCTCGCCGACGTCGCTGGGCCGCCTCCTACTCTCCGACGGCGGGTTAGATCCCTACCTAGAACGGCCCGCCACCGTTTGGCTTTGTCACTTGCACATCGCGGCGACCCCCGAGGTTACGACGACTGCCTTCCACGCCTTCAACGCACTAAACGCAATCGAATTCGATTCCGCGACATTGATCGACGATCTCTTCGAGATGGTGACAGCGAAGGGCTGGCGGGCCACCCGCGGCACGATCAAGCGCGACGTGGAGGTCTTTCTGCGCAGCTACGTGCGCAAAGGCGATGTTCGGAACGAGGACGCGGCCGAGCCGCTGCTCGCAGAGCTTGGCTTGGTGCGAGAGGCCCGGCTCGGCGGATGGTACGAGTTTGTTCGGGGCCCAAAACCCAATCTGCCGGACGGCGTTTTTGCCTACGGCCTCGCCGATTTTTGGCAGCGCCAAGGCGGCACCAGCACGCTCGCCGCTGAACAGATCTGCTACGCCCCCGGCTCGCCTGGACGCGTTTTCAAGCTCGACGAAGACAGCGTGATCACGCGCTTGATGCACCTGGCGGAGCTGACCGACAACGCCTGGCAGTGGACCGACACGGCCGGCCTTCGTCAGGTTCAGAAGCGCGGGGACATCGACCCCCTCAGCCTCGTGGCGGCCGCCTATCCGTCCCGACCGCTTGTTGGCGTCGCGGCATGATGCGCCTCTCCGACATCGTCGAAATCGATCGCCGGTTTGCACGTTCTGCTCGGATCGACGCTGATCTCAACGGCACGCCGCCTTTGGTGGGCTATGTGCTTCAGGCCAGCGTCCGCAAGTCACTCATGGGTCTTGCCGTAAGCCAAAGCGAGCACCGTCAGGGCGCGTACACCTGGACAGGCCCCTACGGCGGCGGAAAGTCCAGCGCAGCCCTGCTCTTGGCGAACCTGGTCGCCGGGCAAAAGGGCAACCGCGCGATCGCAACCAAAATCGCCGGCAAGGAACTGGCGACGGCCTACGCCAAGGCGTTCCCGGAAGATAGCGGACCATGGAAGGTGGTGGCGGTCACCGGCAGTCGGGTCGGTCTACGCGACACCGTTGCGGGCGCTGCCGCGACGACTTTCGGCTGGACGGACCAGCAGGCTGCCGCGGCGAACGAGAGTGACAATGCGCTGATCAGCGCGATCCAACGTGCGGGATCCTCGAAATCGAGCGGGACTCTCATCGTGCTCGACGAGTTGGGCAAACTATTGGAGCACGAAGCGCTTGGCGGCGGCGATATCCATCTCCTGCAGGATCTAGCTGAGCACGCGACGCGCAGCAAAGGCCGGCTGGTCGTCATCGGGATTCTGCACCAGGCGTTCGATCAATACGCAGCTCGGGCCGCTCGCGACGCACGCCAGGAATGGGCTAAGGTTCAGGGCCGGTTCCACGACATCGCGTTTCTGAGCGGCGCGGACGAAACCGTCGCGCTCCTTGGGCGCGCAATCTCCAGCCCCACCCCACCCACCGAATTCCACGGGCTCGCCGAAGCCACCGCGCAAGCTGTCGCCCGGCGCCGGCCGACTGAGGTTGAAGTCCTAACCGGAGCCCTGGCGGCGACGTGGCCGCTCAACCCGGTCACCGCTCTCCTTCTCGGGCCGGTTTCCCGGGCCCGGTTCGCGCAGAACGAACGTAGCGTCTTCGGTTTCTTGAGTTCTGGCGAGCCGGCTGGTTTCCAAGAATTCTTGGCCACGACGGAAGGGGACGCTGCGACCTACGGGCCAGATCGCTTGTGGGACTACCTAGCGTCGAACTTCGGCATGGCGCTCGCCGCAGGACACGACAGTGGCCGGTTCAGCTTGGCCTTCGAGGCGATCGAACGCGCCGGCGCAAAGGGCAGCCCGGCCCACGTCGCGCTGACGAAGACGGCGGCGGCGCTTGAATTCTTCCGAAACGGGTCCGGGCTCGCTTTGGCGGAAGATTTCTTGGCGCTCTCGCTTCCAGGGCTGGAGGACGCTGAGCGGAGCCGCGCCATCGCCGACCTACTCGAATGGGCGGTCCTAATCAGACAGCCGCGGCTCGGAGGCTACGCCCTGTTCGCGGGCAGCGACTTCGACCTGGAGGAGGCCATCGCCCGAGCGACGAGCCCGGTCGATGCCGCGTTGTTGGAGGGCTTGCCGCAGCGCGTTGGCTTCGGGTTCGCCACGGCCAAACGCCATTACTTCGTCACAGGCACCCTGCGCACTTTCGCGATTTCGCTGTACCTGGTCGGGGCTGATGACACCGCCGATGAGCTGGCCGCCGGCGTCACCGCCAGGGCCGCCCGGGGCAGTGGTCACCTTGCGTTGGTGCTGGGCGATGGAAGCGTCGAGCAATCGGCCGTTGAGGCGGTCTGCAAGGCAGCCGCCAAGGGGCTGAAGAAGTCGGGTCTGGTCGTGGCGCTTGGTGCGGCTGCGAACGGCTATGCCTTGCGCGACAGCGCGGCTGAACTCGCGGCCGTCGAGCGCGTGCTGCGCGACCATCCGCAGCTTGAGGGAGATCGAATAGCGCGGCGCGAACTGGCGGCCCGGCATTCCACTTGCGTCGATCGCCTGCATCGCGCTCTCGAAACCTCGTTAGACGAGGCCAAATGGTGGCTCGCTCCCGAGCCATTCAAGCCGATGCGGGAGACCTTGCCGATCGTGGCCAGCGCCTTGGCGGACGCCGGCTATCCCGCCGCGCCGGTGCTCAAGAGCGAGCTGTTGCAACGCGACCGGCCATCGTCAAACTCAATGGCGGCGCTCCGCGAGCTCTGCCACGCGATGGTGTCTCGAGGCGACCAGGCCAACCTCGGCATTACAGGCTTTCCCGCTGAACTCGGCCTCTATCTGACGGTCATCAAGCCGTTCGGGCTGCATCGCGAGGACGCGGATGGCCGGTTCGACTTTTGCGAGCCCTCGCCCGAGGGCCCGGGCAAAACTCTGTGGCCGGCCTGGCGGGTGTTGGAGGAATCTGGCGACGGAGGCCTCGGTGAGGTCTTCAAGGTTTGGGCGGCCCCGCCCTTCGGCATCAAGGCTGGCGTCATGCCCGCGCTCGCCCTCGCCTACATGCTGGCGTACCGGGAGACCGTCGCGGTCTATGCCGACGGCGTCTTCCAAACGGGCATCGACGACGTAACCGTCGATCGGCTCCTGCAGCGTCCAGCCGACTTCAAGTTCAGGATAATTGATCGCACTGTCCGCGAGACCGCGTTCCTAGGCAGCTTGGCGTCGCAGTTGGGCGTGGAGGACGCGTCAACTTCGCTGCCGGTCGCACAGGCCCTGTTCCAGAGGTTCGAGGCGCTGCCAGTGCACGCGGCCCGAACAACCCGGGTGAGCGCCCTGGCCCAAACGGTGCGTCGGACGGTCCTGAAGTCGCGGGACCCGGAAGCACTGTTGTTCGACGCGCTCCCTGAGGCGCTCGGTGACGACCTCGCCGCCGAAACCGTCCACAACGCGCTGCTCGAATGCGAAGCGACCTATCCGGCGCTGCTGGCCGAGATGCGCCAAGCCATCGCCCGGGCGCTGGGCGTGGTCCCGAACACCTTCGCCGGCCTGACGGAGCGCGCGGCGGCGATTAAGGGACTCACCAACGACTATGCGTTCGAGGCGTTCGCCGACCGGGTCGCTTCTCTGGAGGGCCACGGCGACCTTGAGGGCGCACTCAGCGTTTTGCTCCACCGCCCGGCCCACGGATGGTCGGACCGCGATCGCGAACAAGCACTCACCGAGGTGGCGCGGTACGGGCGCCGTTTCCGGGAGCTCGAGGCGCTCGCCGTGGTGCGCGACCGCCGGTCCCACACTGAAACCTTGGCCCTTGTCGTGGGGCTTGATCCCCTGACCCCGCCTCTGCTGCGCAGCTTCGAACTGACGGACAGCGAGAAGCAGGCGGCCGCCTGCCTGGCCGACCACGTCCTCAAGGTGTTGCAGACCGACCCGGATGGCAGGCGCCTAAAGCTCGCGGCCTTGGCGCGCGCCATCGCGGCATTGGCGGCCGAAAGCGAAGTGGAGGCAGCGTGATCGAACGGCACATCCTGGGACTTTCGGGCGGCCGCGACAGCGCGGCGCTGGCCGTTTATATGCGCCAGCATTTCCCAGAGCTGCAAATCGAATACTTCTTCACCGACACTGGGAAGGAGCTGCCGGAGGTCTATTCGTTCCTAGATCGCCTGGAGGGATTCCTCGGCCGTCAGATCGCGCGCCTGAACCCGGACCGGGACTTCGATTTCTGGCTGCAAGAGTACAACAACTTCCTGCCCTCGCCGCGGACACGCTGGTGCACTCGCCAGTTGAAGCTGCGGCCGCTGGAGCATTGGCTCCGTAAGGACCTCGACGACGGCGTCACTGTCCACTCCTATGTTGCGATCCGGTCCGACGAACCCAGTCGCGAGGGCTATCAGGCAACGCATCCCAACATGAAGGTGCACCTACCGCTGCGGGAAGCGGGGATTGACCGCGCTGGGGTGGTCGAGATCCTCGATCAAGCCGATGTCGGCGAGCCAGCATACTATCGCTGGCGCTCCAGGTCCGGCTGCACCTTCTGTTTCTTCCAGCAGAAGATCGAGTGGGTGCGGCTCGCGGAGAACCATCCGCAGCGCTTCGCCGAAGCGATCGCCTACGAAAAGACGGCCATGGACGATGGCTCGCCCTTCACCTGGAGCCACGGGGAACGCCTCGTCGATCTGCTCGCGCCCGGCAGGGTCGCCCAAATCAAGGCCGACTATGAGCGCCGACGTGACCGCCTAAGGCGCAATCGACCCGTTAATCCGCTGTCCGCCCGCACCGATGAGACGATCGATGACGTCTACGGTGTCGATGAAGCCGACGGTGGCTGCGTCATCTGCCACAAGTAGGTGGAGCGCCTAGGCGCCAGCGTCGCCGGCAATGATGGCGTTCACGGCCAGGTCGATGTCGTCGTCCAAGAGAAACGGCGCCTGGGCGTAGATGATGGCAGGCTCGCCGCTGAGACGGGCCGCCAGGTGGCCAAGCCCTAGCAGCTGCTCGGCGCCCTTTACCCCTAAGGCGATCTCCGAGGTCCCGACGCTGGCCACCTTGAGGATCAGGCGGTTGCCGAGGTTATCGCGCAGCTGCATCGGCATGACGTTGGCGTCAGGCCGCTGGGCGGCGAAGATCAGGTGGATGCCGGCCGCGCGGGCCTTGACCCCGAGGCGCGAGACATTGGCGGTGACGGCCTCCTTGTAGTCGTCGCTGAGCATCCATTCGGCGAACTCGTCGTGGACGAGGAAGGTCCAAGGCAGTTGCTCCGCCGCGTCGGCCTTCTCGTTGAAGCTGCGGATGTCGCGCGCGCCCCGTTGCCGGAACAGGTCGTAGCGCCGCTCCATCTCAGCGACCAAGCCTTCCATCACCTCGGTCGCACGGGACTGTTCGACCACCACCCCGCCCTGCAAGTGGGGCAATCGTTCGACGGCGGCGTAGTCCACGCCCATCTTGGGGTCGATCAGGTGGATCCGGGTCAAACGGCTAGTATTGGTGGCGGCGATGTCCAGCAACAACGCCTGGATCAGCACCGATTTGCCGCTGCCGGTCGCGCCAGCGACTAGGGTATGGGGCTCGTGCTGCGTCCCGCCGGCGAATGGACCGCTAAGGTTCAGATAAAGGATGTCCCCATCAATTTCCTTAAGGCCGAGAACGAAGGAGGTGTTCACACCGACTGCGTTGCGGTTGAGCACACGGCGCGCCCAGACATCCCACATGGAGACGGTCTGACGCTGCGGTCGCGCGACCCCGACGACGATTTCGCCGGGCAGCGGCGAGATCGAGATCAGCCGGAGCCCGTGGGTCGTCAGCAAAGCCGACTGCTTGGCCTCAATGTCCTCCACCCGCAGCCGATCGCTCCCCTGGAACCGCACTAGCGCGGCGTTAGGCGTCAGCCGTGTGCCAACGATCTTGGCCTGCAGCGAATAACCCAGGAGCGCGCTGCGCAGCTTCTGGGCTGTCGCGTTGAGCCAGGCCTGGTCATCGGCCGTGTCCTCGCGGGCCTGCTCCGCCTTCTCCCGAACGAGTTCGGCGAGCCCCCTGGTTGGCTCCGACGCGGGCGGAGGCGAGACCTGCGCGGCAGGAGCCGCGGGCGCGACCTCGGTGCCACCATTTTCGAGGGCAGGCTCGGCGGGTGAAGATAGAGCCGGCGTGAACGGCGCGGCGGCCGCACCACCCGCGGGGCTGGGCTCCGGCGAGGAAGACGGGGACGGGGGCGCGTTCGGCGGTGCGCCGTCGTCGTCATCCCCATCGTCCTCGTCATCGTCGAAGGTCTGGACGTTGACCGGCTTGGGCAGTGGTGCTTTAGGGTCGAGGTCGATGGCCTTAGTCCAGTCGATGCGCGGTGCCGGGCTCTTGAACGTATCGGCCTGCCACGGACGCACGCCGATTAGCGCCTCACGCTGCGGCGCTAGAGGCTCGTTGGACTCGTAAGCCTTGATCAGGGCCCTAACACCTTCCCGCGTGAAGGTCTCCTGCAGGCCGCCGCTGATGTCGGCGATAGACTCCTGGTCTCCAAGGCTGCTCGCATCGCTCGGCGGCCCCGAGATGAAGATGTGGGAGTACCCACGCAGGTCGATGGGCACCCTGCCCTGACGGATTCCGTCGCGCACCCGTTCCAGAAGCGTCGAATGGCCGAGGGCTGCCGTTCCGTCGAGCAACAGGTCTGCGATCCGCGACAGCCAAAGGTCGCGGTCGAGCCGGCCGGGATAGCCGAACAAGGCGTCGTCCATTCGGCTGACCGTCTGGCGCAGCTGTTGGCGGGACTTGCGGCTAGCATCCGCTTGGCCGGACGCATCGACGTATTTGGCTTCGGTGACCACGGCGCGCAGGTGCTCGGTGCCATCGGCGTCGACGCCGACGCTCAGCGCCAGGATATCCGCCAACCCTTCCTCGCGTTGCCCAAGCCACTCCGCATAGTCGTCGAGTAAGAACCAGGCAACCGCAGCGCCGTCGCCGAGCTCTTCGGCGACGAGCGCTCGACTTATGACCAATCCGATCAATTCACCTGCCGAGATACCGCGCTTGGCCGCTCGAAGCACGATATCGCCGGAGATAGCGTTGGCGTCGTTGATCATGCGCCGCGCCAGCTCGGACAGCCGAGCGTCGGACAGACCAAGGTTCAATTCCCCCAGACGCCGACGGACCAGGACGTGCAGCAGACGCAGTTCGGAAGTCGAGGAGACCACCATGTTGCGGCCGTGGGTGCGCTGACGGCGATAGCGGATGACGCTGATCCCCTGTGCAGTCAGCTGCCGCTTGTCGAGCAGGTCGTCGTAAGTCGCAACCCATTCCGCCAGCTGGTGGGCCTCGTCGAACATCGACTTCAGGCCATGATCTTGGAAGGAGATCTGCCGCGCGGGCAGGACGTGCTCCTGCGTGCCATGCGACTGCCGGCGGATCACCCCGGCGACCGCATCGACATAGGCCCAGCCAGCATCGGGCTGGCGCGGACAGGTCAGATAACTTGTCGCTTTGAGCTCGTCTTCGGCAGTTACCCGGCGATAGGACCAGCGCGACGGCACGTGTTCAAGTAGCGACGGATTCCGCTCTGCAGCCGGGACCGGAAACCAGTGTTCCTTGGCCTGGCGAGACACCACGTCGTGGAGGAAGGCGACATCGATCCGCCGGCCGATGGCGTCCTTGGGGCCGCCGCCCCCGTCCAGCATCACGCCGATGCGCAGCTTGGACATGAAGTTGCGGGAGGTCTCGCTGACCACGATGGCGTCTGGATCGCCCTCCGACTTCTCCAGCAGCTCCGAATAGACCTGGGTGAGCCGATTGCGGTCCCGGTGGCGGACGAGGACGTTGCAATGCACCTCATCTTCGTCCTGCACCGTGCTCAGGGCGTTGATCGTTGCGAGGGGCAGGCCAGCTGCATCGCAGTTGTAGAGCATGATGCTGAGGTTCGATCCCTCATGCGGCTGCAAGTCGAGGTAGCGCTCCAGCACCCCGCGGATCTGACGCGCCGCCTCCTGCGGGTCGACGTCGGTGCCGGCCTCGGCCGGATCGCGCACCGGCCGCTCGAACAGGGAGTAGTCGTTGACGGTTCCCGTTTCGACCAGCAGCACCGGCTCCGCCCCCTCGTAGCCCACGGCGATCTCGGGGTAGAGCGGGTGGCCGAGCTCCTCGCGCAGGTCGGAAAAGAATAGCCGCGAGTCCCCGAAGTTCACGTCGTTGTCCGACAGGAGATAGTCTGCCAAGCCGGCGACCGATCGCATCTTGATGGCGGTGGCCGCTAGGCGCATGGGGTGCCACGGCGCGATGATCGCCGAGGGTGCCGCGCCGGTGATCTGCACTATGCCCAAGCCCAACGCTTGCTCCCACAGCCCTTGGCGGTTGATGTCGCCGACCGCGTGAACGGAGAGGCAGCGCAACAGCGCGCCAAAGGCCTCGGCCTGCTCTAAGAGCACTGCGTCGGCGTACCCGGTCCCCGACCAGGCCAGGAGCGCCCGCCCATAGACCTCCGAGAACGTCCCCCAGGCGGCCGCCACGGCGTCCGCCGCATCGGGAGTCAACCGACCGACTTGGCGGGCCTCCTTAAGGCGCCGCGGGATGAGTTTCGCGACATCCTCGCCGACCTTGGTCCTAGGCACTAAGGAGCCGGCGTCCTGGCCGAACGCCGGCTGTAGGGTCCCTACATCGGACAGCGAGACCGATTGCAAGGCGCCCTTTCGGCTCACCAGTAGGCGGGCAACGTTTGTTCGGCGCAGCGGACGCTCCAACAGACGCCGTAGGTCCTTGGAAAGTTCCGCGCCAATCGCATTGGGTTGCCCCGCCCATACGAGCTGAACGACGGCGCGTTCCGAGCCGGCACCAGAGCCCACGACCAACTCGACGTCGAACTTGATCTGCAGGCTCGCTCGGGAGACCGACTCGTTGCGTCGATACTTCTTGCGGCGCTTCGCGCGTTCCAGAAGCTCCTCGTACTGGAAGATGTGAGGCGCGTCCCAGGTCACCGCGTTGCCCATCAGCGCGGGCAGGCCGCGGTAGCGCACACCGAACGCAAGGGCGATGTCTGCGTTCATGTCGAGCCACTGGCTACGCGACCTGCGGGCGGAGCGGATGGTTAGGCTGCGCGGGCCGCCCGTCGCGTTGACTTGACCGAACAGGCGCTCGAGCACGAGGAGCAGGCCGGCGAGGAAGTCCGTGCACTCAATCGGGCGGCCGAAGATGAACCGCTCCCACTTTGCGCGCAGGGGCTTGTCCTGCCCGAGGTCATCGCGGTGGGCTTCGAAGAACTCTCGATCGTCGTCGCGGGTCTCTTTGAGCGAACGCCCCTTCAGTGCCTTAAGATACTCCTCGTCGGCATCGCTGAGCCGGCCCGGCAAATCGAATTCGAAGAAGTTAATCGTGTCTTCGGCCAGCGTCGTTTTCTTGAGCTTGATGCCGGAGAACAGCAGCAGAACGTTGTCTGCCTCCCACTCGAACTCGGCGAGCGCCTGAGCAGCGTCCCCCCACCCGGGCGGCGCCGCGATGAAGACCTCAATCGGCCCGTGCGCAATGGCGGCGATGTCTTCCTTCGACTGCTCGAACTGTCCCTGCAGCTCATCCGCATCGATAGTCTGGCGGTTGGACCGCATCTTCGCCATGAGCGGCTTGCGGTCCGAGATCAGCTTATCGAACAGCTTCCTCCAACGGCGCGGCTGGTCGAGATCCTTATCCTTGATCCCGACGAAATAGCCGCTGTCGCGCGGGAGCCTCAGAGCGGGCAGCGCCCAGCCGAGCGCTTCCTGGACGGGCTTGGACTCCTCGGCCACGCGTTGGCGCGTAAGGGCGACGAAATGGGAGACCTGGTGGAGGGTCCAGTCGTCGGCGGCGTTCAGCCCCGCCAAAGCCGCGCGCCACGCGGCGAGCTGCCCCTCCGGCAGACCGAGGCCAGTGCTAGCGGCCTCGACCCAGGGGGCGACGTCCTCGGTGAGTTGCTTGGCGCCGATCAATGTCACGTCCTGCAAGGACTCGCCCTGGTCGTCGTCGGTATTGGCCATCAGGAGCGCCGGCTTTTCGCACTCCGCGTTGCGCACCGCGACGGTCCGATCGTCAGTGACAACCGCGTCCGGCAGGCCGTGACCGTCGACTAAGGCGCGTGGGATCGCGATCTTCAGCTGGGCCGCGACACCCGATGTTGCCAGCAAGGCCGCCGTTATCGCCGCTACCTGCTCGCCGGTAAGGCGGTCGAGCAGGTAGCGCGCTACGCCATCCTCGGATGTGAGCGTCGACAAGCGCTGCTGGATCGAGGTTGCGCCGGCAGCGCCGATGAGGTCGGCCGGCTTCATGCGGCTTCTCCGCGCTGGAAGGGATTTTCGACGTAAGCGCAGGAGTCGGACAGGCGCTTCAGCAGGCCGAGACTGGCGAGGCGCTCTTCGAGCCGGCGCGCGTTGTCAGAGAAATCCTCTTGATCGGCATTGCCGCTGTCGATGAAGGAGCGGGCCTGATGATCACCGATGATGAGGCCGTAACGGCCTGCCAGGGTAGCCAAGAAGTCCTTGAACTCCATCCGTTTGGCCACGCAGGTCACAACAAGCGTCTTGAGGAGCCTGTCGGTTGGGGCGTAGCGCACCCGCCGGCTCGAACGGCGCGAAGAGAGGCCAATGGCGCGGGCCCAGGTCATGTGGACCTTGCCGACGTGCTGCTTGTGTCGGACCGCAGCCTTATTGACTAGCCGGTCTATCAGCTCCTCGGGCGGGATGCTGCGCTCATCGTCGTCGTCCGGATCGGGCCAGTCGAATGCCCGCTTGAGCAGCTCGGCAACTTCGATGGCCGCGTCGTCGGAGGTGATCGCGGTTTGCCACTGCGACGTTTCGGTTGTCGCCCGGATGAAGCGCTCCATCGCCTGCTGCGGCAGGGCGTTGTTGGACTGGTAGGAGTCCGCGGACAGATCGCGCACCACAGACTTCTTGGGCGAGACGATCTCGCACACCAAGCTGGCGCGCTCGCTGCCCAAGACTTCGCCGGCCCGGTCGAGCTGATAGAGGATTAGGTTGAGGCCGGTCACCGCGACGAGGTGGGGGATCGCGTCGTAGGCCGGGATCGGCAGTGACAGGATGGCGAGCCAATCCTCGGCTAGACGGTCGAACGCAGGATGCGATGAGCAGGGAAGGAAGGCACCGCCGCGGTCGGCCTTGGCAAGCTGAGCCTCTCCCTGAAGCGCCCGGACCATGCCGTCATAGGGCGCCGGATTCTGCAGGAACTGCCCGACGAGCCGTTCGCGTAGCTCTTCGACGCGCTGGCTGCGGCAAAGCATGAGGTAGAGGATTTCGCCGGTGCGCGCGAAGAACCGGCGGTCAGTCGTCACTCCGCCGTTGACCTTCACGTTGACGTCCTCGTAGAGGCCGTTGGGCCCGAACGGGAAGACGAATTTGGAACTCCAGCGCTTGTTGCTGTCGCCCTCGATCGCCGAGCCCTGGAGGAAACGGATGACGGCCGCGAAGTCGCGAAAGGTCTCGAAGCGGTCGCGCAGGTAGGCGAAGTCGGGTGACTCGAGCCCCCCGGCGGTGTCCGCCATTTTCTCCAACCAGGACGTCCAGGCCAGTTCGTCGGAGCGGTCCTCCGCCAGCACGGTCGTGATGTGGGGGTTGTTGAACACCAGGTTGCGCAGTCGAAGCTGGGTCTGCGGCCGATAGCTCAAGCTGTTCAGCGATGTTTCCTGCAGCGCCCGGCCAGCGACCTTTTCTGCCAACAGGACATTGAGGAACTCGAGAAACGTCAGCCAGGGCGATTGCTCGTCGTGGAGCCGGTGGCCCCAGATCGCCTCATCGACCCAGATCTCGGGCCCGGAGCGTTCCTCGAAATGCGTCGGCCTCGCCAGCACCTCCATGGTTATGCCCGCACCATCACTCGGCGCGGCGTGGCCCGCCCGTCGTTAGTCAGTTCGATAAAGCGCAGCACCAGCTGACCATCCTCGCCGACGTCGTCACCATCCAGCTTGCGCCGGGTCTCGGTCTCGCGGAGCAGGCGCGCCTTGAAGGCCAGGATGTCCTCGTGGCACTCGAGCGAGAAACTACTCGGCAGCGCACCCTCGGCCACCCGGCCCAGGAATTCGAATCGGGTCGGCGAGAGCTCGAGGCGCACGGCCGGATGGATCTCGCCCCGCGTGAGCCGCACGGCGACGTCGAAGCCACCCTGAGGATTGAGCACCAGGCTGACCTCCTCGCCCCCCTGTCGGGGAACAGAAATCAGTTCGTCGAGCAGCGGGCTTCGTTTGGACTGCGAGTAGCTGCCCGACGTCGCTAGGACCAATTCGTCCTGGTTCTGCACGAGCATGCCGGTGAACACGCGATTGAGACCCCGCACGATCATCGAGAGCGCGGCCCGCGGCAGGGGCTGCTTCGCGCCCAACTTTTCGGCCACCTCGAGGTAGACGCCCGCAAAGCGGAAGACCGTCAGGTCCCACAGCTCGTAGGCCGCTACGAGGTCATCCGGCAGGGTGAAGAACAGGCGCTGGCGCTGGGCCTTGAGCAGGTGAAGGAATGCGGAACGGTCGACGCCCTCCCCGCCCTCTAGATACGCCTTCTGACCTTGGGTGTAGTTCGCCGTGGCCCCGTAGAACGGGTCCTTCCGGACAAGAGCGTCATAGGGCTCGGAATAGGCAGGGTCGTCGGCACCATAGACCAGGAGGTTATCCACCCGATTGCTGGTTTCCGCGCCGATGCCGAACAGGTTCAGCTTTTTGAAGGGCTCGGTCTTCTCGGCACGGCTAGGCTTCAGGTTCTCGCCGAAAACGTTGCGGTAGACGCTGGCGAGATCGGCCCTGCCGCTGGCGACAATGTCTGGGACGTCCCCGCAGGACATCAGGCCATCGCGACCATCGGGGTGACCGAGGATCACATTCGCCACGAGTGAAAGGAGCTGGCGGACCGGAAAGTGGCCGCCATTCCGCTCACTGAGTTCGACCAGCGACGCCAGACGCTGTCTGAACTTCCCGTGGCCGTCAGCGCCGGTCAGGCGCCGGCGGTTTTCGAGGATTGGACAGGCCTGGTCACGAGCCGCGGGGCAGCCGTCGCAGCCCGCCCAGCCTTCGTGACCACCAATCTCGTCGATAATGTACGACGTCATCTTCGCCGCCGGCGCGCGGCTGAGATCGCTGAGGTTCAGGCGGACCTCCCGATCGTCGGTGCCGCCAGTCACCAGCAGGTCCTCGACCACGTCCGAGAGTCGGCGCACCTCCGGCGTGTCGGGTGCGGCCTTCAGCTTCTCCAAGAGCTGGCCGTGATTGGCGGCCAGGAGATAGACGGTGTTCGAGGATGGCTGAGTGACGTCGCGCGCCACGCCGGCGATGAGCTCTGCGCTTTCTTCGTCGCGAAGCTCGCTGAGGTCCTTGACGATCACAAGGGTGCGTTGGCCGACCGCTAGCGTTTGGACCTTGGTGCCCTTGTTCCAGGTCGCCTCGTCGCCGCCGAGGGCGCTCCAAACCTCGCGGCAATGGTAGGTCTTTCCGTCGCCCGCCGTCCCGGTGATGATTTGGGTTACAGGGTCGGCACCACTGAAATTCTCAAGCAGCGCCTGCATAAACTGTGCAGGCAACACGATAGGCTTGATCCTGTGCCGCTTCAACGCGCGCTGAATCGACTCGTCATACATGTTGTCGTTTGTTGGAATCGGCCCGTAGTTGCGCAGAAATCGCACCCATGTGGCTGTGGTCGATGCTTCTGGCAATCCGATTCCCCCGACACCTCTTGGTTGCACGCTACCGATCTGGCGCCGCAACGCAATCGGCAGGGTAGATTTCCAACGTCCATGGTAGACTTCTGCGCCAGCTCAACAGCCGTTATGACCACGGTAGGGCTGACGTCGACTTGGATTAAGGCTTGCGTTGCCAAGCGCCGGCTAGAGTTGCACACCAGCGCTGAGATTAGGCTCGCCAAACAGACGTTTCCAACGACCGATGTGGGTCAGTCACTGACGCCACTAAGCTGTCGAGCGTGACGATCTGCTTTGATATGTTACATGACTAATCTGCATCGCTGCGATGGAGAGTCATCTTGGCGCGCAAAAGGCCGGCCAGACCATCGATGACGGTCCAGGCAAAACCGTCCTGCCGCACATGGCGATAATCCGCACCAACGCCGCCATCCTGATCGACGCCGAGCAGATGTGCGGGCTGACTAACGACCGATCGAAGACACGCGGCTATGACGAATTCGCTTAGGTTCTTGCGGTCCGGACGGCAAATTGGATGGCTGACGAAGCCGCTAGTCGGCGCACTCAGGAAGCGCCCTATAGCGAGCCTCTGGACTTCGCCTAGTCCGGATCAACGAGCCTGAGCGGAGGCCTTTCTTCCCGTCGCTCAATCGCGCCCGGCTGCACCATCCCCTGGAGTCGTTCGGCGAGAGACAGCGCCTCATCCCAAAGACCGAAGTCGCGTGACGGCGGGCGCTCGGGCGAATTGTTTTGGCGCAGTTTCTCGAAAATTCCTGCGGATCTTACGCGCCTGGCCAGGGCCGCGACAATTCCGTCTGCGTAGCCCATAATGCCGTTAATATAGCTGACCTTCTTCTCATAGGTGATCGTGGTGGCCAGCAGTCGGCCGAATGCTCTCGCGGTCTCGCGCTCATACTCGACCCGATGAGCGTCAGACGCCCACGCCGGAACCCGATCTGTCGCCCCTTGGTAGCCGTGACCGGGTCGCTGCTCGTGTAGAAAGGTAGCGTAGTCGACCAGCTTCGCTGCCAGGTCGAGGACTTCGTGCTCCTTCAGGTCAAACAGCACGATCTCAACGTCGTTGTCGGAGGTGTATTCGCTAGTCTTCGACGTCTTGGCCTTAAGCACGAAGGCCGGCGCACCGGTCGAGATGCCGTTCTTCCGGAACTCGACACTTTCGTCGAGCGCTCCCATGCGTCCGCGCAAGGTGCGGTATGACTTGGATCCGTCCGAGACCTTCGACCGGTAGCCGTAGCCGGAAAGCAAAAATCTCATCACGCTACCCTCGTCCAAGGCGCGTCCATCAACTCATCAAAGCGGTCGAGGTCATGGATCGTCAGCAGCACGACGCCTGTTGACCTGGCGAGCGTGCGCGCCGAGGCCGTGTAACCAGCGTTGGTGACGACAGCGGCAGCGTCATAGCGGTAGTGCTGCTTAGCGGCGAAGACCTCTTGGACTGACTTATTACCTACCGACGACGTGTAATACTTGCATTGCACGACGGCACGGAAGCCGTCCTTCTCGGCCAGCACGTCAGCGCCCTGATCGCCCGTGGCTTGGGTAGTTATTGCAATCCAGCCTTGTTTCTGCAGTCGCCGCTGGCACCACTGTTCGAAGCCGGTCGGGGTCATGAAGTCCGGTATCGCGCTGTTGGCCGCGATCTCTTCGGCTCTCTTCACGATAGGGGCAATGATCGTATCTTTGAAATTAGCCAACGGCTGGCGCTGCATCGCGTCGAACGCGTTGCGCTCTTTGTCGTTGAGCTTCGCGTGGATGACCTTCTCGACGAAGTAGCGCCATTCTTTCTGCCAAGCCGCGTCATGAATGACGCCATATTCGTCTATTCTCACTGTTGCGAGCCGCTTCCGGGCCAGCGTCTCGAGGTGTTCCTGGACAGCAGACGACGCTTTATCGATCGCTGTCTGAAAATGATTTGAGCTTCCAGACGATGTAATTAAAATATATAGGAATATTAGGCCAAATATCAATAGTACAACTATCGAAACTGGTCGTGTATACGAGAACAATAAACCAGCGATGACAATGCCAAAAAAAGGCCGTTACCTGTATCAGAGTACCTACGAGTTCGCCCCGTCCCACTTTAATCCCCGAGCTACCACAGTGAGCTGATCGTCCGGCAGAGGCCGCTGAAGCCTATTCGCTTCAGACCACTCCGCCCTCGTCCAGACGTCGATTTCCTCCTCCGTCGTCAAGATGACCGGCATCGCTTTCGGGTGGCAGGCTTAATCACGGCATTGGGTTCGGTGGTGAAGAATCCAGCGCTGGCGGATCCGCACGGATCGGTACGGCCCGCTGATCGGCGGGGCCGCGGTCGCGGTCATCCTGATCTGGCTATTCTCCTGACGCGGCCGCGCGCGTACCCCGTCGACACTCGAGCCTCGAGCTCGGCGATCTGCTCCTCGAGCGCAGCGTTCGCGACCAAGAGACCTCGGACAGCGTCCCATGCATCGCCGTAGCAGGCCTCGACAGCCCGGTCGGTGGCGATGTCGAGCGCGGAATCCTGTGGCCCAAGAGCCTCAGCGGTTTCAGCCATCTCGTAAGCCCCCTGTAACGCCGTTTCCGCCGGAGTGATCTATTTTCCGCCGATCGCCCGATCGTGCCCGAGTCGGGTTGACCCGTCCAGAAATTGTTCCCTATATGTTCTCATAGCGGCTGTGGAAACGATCGCGGATGCACTGAGCGCCGGCTGGAGGGTCCGGGCACGGTGCGTTGGCGGCCCGGTCGACCACAAAACGTCCAGCCGCCGCTGCGACATCTTCGAGGAACTCGACCTCCGCAACCTCGCCTGAAAGCGGGGATTATCTTTTCTGGCCAGTATGTTATAGAGCCTGCTTAAATGCCCGCGCTGCGGCAACAGGAGGATCAGTCTGGTCTTCGAGCCGCCGGCACCGAACCAGGCGAACGCCGTCCGGGCACCGGTCTGGGCACGCTGATCCGGAAATAAGGGACCCTTCTTTTCGCTTCTCCCGTACCGTTTCCAGGGGCCTGAAATCTTACCGATCGGGAAGATTCGAGCCCTCAGAGCCGGTTTCTTCCCGATCGGTTAGCTCCTACCGCTCGGGAGGATTCGGGAGCTGGGAGGCCAGTTCCTCCCGAGCGGTAGGATATGGCGTCAGCGCCATAAACGCGGATATGGCGTCAGCGCCATAAATCCCCGATCGCCGCCTCATCCTCCGGCGGCGTCTCGCGCCCGACGACGATCGTGAAGGACGGATCGAATTCCGGGTTCTCGAGCTGCATCCGCGCCGCCTTGCCGCGCCCGACCTGGGTGACGTAGCCGAGCGGATTCGAGACCACCCGTGTGCGGCCGATCTCGTAGTCGACGGATCGGTGGACGTGCCCGTGGATCCAGGCGGCTGGCTGCAGGTCGAGGATCAGGCTCTCCAGATCGGATGCATAGGCGGCGTCCAGCAGGCCGGTCACCTGGCCGCCACGCAGCGACCTCGGGCTCGGCGCGTGGTGGGTGACCACAACGACATTTGCAGGCTCGGCCGCTCTCGTAATCGTTTTTGCAGGCTCGTAATCGTTTTTGCAGGACGGATTTGCGACGTCGTCGTCGCCGCTGAAGGTTCCTGCGATCGGCTGAGCGTTTTTGCGCGCGAGCGGATTTGCAGGCCGGCCTTCATCTGCGAACTTTTCTGCACGCCCGCGAACGTTTTTGCAGGCCACGAGCGTATCCGCAGGGCCACCGCCCGGCACGAGCGAATCGGCAGCCGCACGAGCGCTTCGGCAGGACCGGGTGATCGCCTCGACCGCGGCCGCGTGCTCCCGAACGGCGTCGCTAGGCAGGAACGGCCGCGAGCCGGCGCCATGTCGAATCTTCCGGTGGTCGTTCATCCCCGACCTTCGATCCGAGGCTGCAAGCATCGCCGCCCGCTGGTCGCCGGTCAGCCGGAAGTCGGTCCAGAGCGTCGCGCCGACCACAAAAACGTCACCGATCTGAACGCTCTGCCCGCGCGCGAGCAGGCTGATCCCGGCGGATTCGAACGCGGCGACCGCCCGGTCGAGCTCCGCAGGAAAACGCTTGCCGTAATAGCAGTGGTTGCCCGGGGTGTAGACGACCGGCGCGCCGGCAATCGCGATGTTCTCGACCAGCCAGTCGAGCACCCGAGTTGAGAGCCGTTCGCTCACATCGCCGGCCACGATCACGGCGTCGCAGTCGCTCAAATCCAGCGGGACCGCGAGCCCGTCATTGGCGTCCACATGCAGGTCGGAAAACACGCGAAAGCGCAATTTAGTCAGCCTTATCAGTGGTTTAGGCTTGTATTTTCTTGACCTATCGAAAGGTCATGGGCAGGTCACCCGTAGATCAAGTCGCAAGCCGCAAGCTCGAAATGAGGGTGCGTCAGCGTGACTCAATGCATGCCGTCCCGAGGCTTGGCCCGGTAGCCGATGAGCAGGTCCATCGTCTCGACAAGCGTGAGCTGAAGTATCTCCCGGAGCGTGGTCACGTCGTGTTCGCCGGTGACGCAACGCCGTACGAGCTCGGCTTCGGTGGGCACAGCGAGCGGCGCCCTGAGCTCTGCGGCGTACCGGCGGAGCGGGGTCGACCATCGACGGGCGCCGGGGTCAGTCCACTGCTCGATCGCGGCGGCCGCGCGTTCGACGGCGTCCGGATCTCGGCTGTCGTAGAACGGCTCCACCACGGGCTTCTGCCCGGGCGCGCGACGGCCGGCTTCGTGTCGAATGCGCTCGATGTCGTTGACGACGTCGCCGAGGTCGCGCGGGCGATCAGACATCGACCACCAGGCCCCAGTCGAAGCTCGGGTTTTCGCCGGCGTAGCCCTTCGCGTTGCAGATGATGCGCGTGTCCCGCAGGCCGGAAAACATCGGCTTGATCGAGTAGTCGAGGCTGACGTGGGTGTGCCCGTGGTTCCAGAGCCGGGGCTGGCCGGCGTCGATCAGGGAACTCAAATCGCTGACGTAGCTCGGCGTGCTGGGGTGGCCACGCCATCTCTCCGCGACCGAGAGTGGGTGCGGAGCGTGGTGGGTCACGACGACTGTCGGGCCGTCGTGCTCGATCTCGAACGCGGACCGCAGCCAGGCGACGCTGGTCTCGTGAAGCTCCAGCGCGTCGGCGGCCGAGAACCGGCGCGCGATCTTCCCCGGCTCCGGCGCCTCCATCAAGATCTGGGCGTGATCGGGCAGACGCTCCGCGACCCGCATGGAACCCTCCTGGCGCGCCCGCTCGCCGAAGGCATAGAGCTTGTAGTCGGTCCAGAGGGTCGATCCGAGGAATCGGACGCCGTCGATCACGGTCTGGCTGTCGTCGAGCAGGTGCAGGTTCGGCACGCGATCGGCGTAGGTCCGGGCGTGCCGGCGGGCCTGGGGCAGTATCTCGCCGTAGAACTCGTGATTCCCGGCGACCCACACGACCGGCATCCGGCGCGTGATCGTCAACCAGAGCCAGTTCAGCGCGAAGCCGACGCCCTCCACGATGTCGCCGGCCACGACCGCGACGTCGGCGTCCACGCGCGGAGGCTGCCAGCCGGACTGCGCCGCGATCTTGGACAGGTGCAGGTCGGAGATCACCCAGAGCCTCATTCCCCCGGCCTCCAGAATTTAGGCCACTGAGCCGAGGCCTCGGGGTCCGCGACAACGGCGGGCCATCCGCCCGCCACGACGATAAGCGACAAGGCCTGCAACAGCTGCCACGCGCCCTCGTGATCGCCTGAAAGCCGGAGCCCGTTGATTTCCACAACGACCAAGAGCAGGTCGGGCTCCCTCATGGAGAGCAGGCGCGCGGATTCCTCGCGGCCGATGAACCCACGATCCGCGTTGGCGCGGGTCAGCAGCCCGATCACGACGACGGCGTCGCGCAGGGTCTTTGGCTCGAACGCGCTCATGATCTCGGAATCTCGGTCTCACGCCTCGCCTGCGAGCCCAACCGGACGGCGTCGAAAAACCCGATCGCGTACCCGGCGCCGACGCTGATGTGCGAGAAATTTCCGGCCGCCATTGTCCGGCCGTCGACCTCTCCGACAAGCGCCCATCCATCCAGCCGCGGGAATTGCTCAAGCATCAGTGCGACGGTTTCCGCCCAGGCGGTGCGCGCCTCCGAGCCGGCGGACCAGTAGACGAGCTCCCAGCCTCCGGCCGCGTCGATCCGGCCTCCGATTTCTCCGAGCCCAGCCAACGATAAAGCGATCGGGCTCGGCCGCGTCAGGATCGCGGTCGCGACAGGTCGGCTGATCCGGCCGGTCCGATGGGCCGTCGCGACGTCGGCGGCCAATGCGAGGATGAGCGCGTCAGAAGTCATTCGCCCCTCGCGATCTCGGCGTCGCGCAGGGTCTTTGGCATCGAACGCGCTCACGCCGGCCTCCCAAGCTCGTAGTCCAGCCCGCTAAGCCCGCGTGCTGTCTGGCCCTCAACGACGGCCACGATCATCACCTCATCCCCGTCGACCGAGCGCGGGTCGCCGTGGATTTTCCCGCCGACCATCGGCCAGCGGTGACCGGGCCGGCCAGGGCCGAAGAGCCTGCCGATCCACCAGCGGTCGAGTAGCGGTCGCATGGACATCCGCACGTGCATCGTGCGCCGAGCCATATCGACCTGTACCTCGATCCCATCAGGTGCAGGCTTGACCTTTTGAGCGTGTGCCGCACTCAGATCGGCGGCGAGCGCTTCCCAGGTGTTTCGGGCATGATCGGGCGCGGCGTCGAATACGGCCAGCCAGCCGCCGGCGTCGAGGAGCTCCAGCGCCAGCCGCTCCATACCCGCCGCTCGCACGTGTAGATCTGCGACGCCGGGCTCGCCGAGACGCTCCCGGATCTCGGCCTCATCCTCGAGACGAGAAACGATGCCGAGCAGTTCGATGACGTCCGCGCCGCGCCCGGCGATCCCGTTGGCGCGCGCTGGTTCGAGCAGGCCGTCTCGGTGAAGGCCGCGGAGCGCGATCGCGATGGAAACGATGAGGAGGGCTTGCTCCATCACGCGCGCCGCATCGCCATGTCACGCCCGTCGACGAGCACCTCAAGGGCGCGCCGCAGTCGCCGGATCGAACCGCCGTTCCATGCTCGTCTGAGCACCTGAAGCTCGTCCTGGGCCAGCTCGTCCAGCCATCGCCTGTCGAGGTCGCGCTCGGCCGCGATGTCGTCGAGGATGCCGCGCGCGAGATCTCCGACATGCGCCCAGGTCGGCTCTTCAACCCGGATGATCCGGAATCGATCGAGCAGCGGCCGCGGGACGTCATCGAGCTTGTTCGCCGTCGCGATCCAGGACACGCGCGATAGGTCCACCTCGATCTCGAGCGCGAGATCGCGGTAGCGCCGGGCGGTGGACGGCTCGAGAAAGGCCAGCAAGGCGTCCACGAGCGAGCCGTTGTGGGACGCCTGCGACTTCTCGACCTCGTCCAGCACGACCAGCGGATTCGCGACGCCTGAAGACCTGATCAGGTCCAGCGGCACGCTCGGCCGCGACGTCGACCACTGCGCGCTGGTCCCCATCATGCTGGCGTCCGCGATCCCGCCGGCCGCGTAGGTCGTGACCGGCAAGCCGATGACCTCGGCGATCGAGCGTGCGAGCGACGTCTTCCCGGCGCCTGCAGGGCCGACCAAGAGCGTCGGCCTGATCCAGGCGAGCTCGGACGCCGTCAGGTCGCGCAGGATCACGTCGATCGCGGCCGCGGCATGCGGCGCGCGGCGAACCAGGGCGCGGCGGTGGGCAGCCACATCCCCGCGGCGGACCAGCGGCAAGCGCCGGCCGGCGATCGCCGCGAAGGGCCGCCACAGACGATCGCCCGCGCCCGCCGGCTGCTTCGGGACGACCTGCAGGCCGGTCACGCGACTCTCGCGCAGGCGAGCCAACCCGCCCGGCGCGCGCACGATCTCGCCGCGGTCCTCCATGACCTCGTCGAGCAGGTCCGTCATCTCTCCGGGTTCGGGCCGGTTGCGGAGGATGCCCTCTTCGATGTCGCCCTCCGCCCGGCGCTCGGCGGAGATCCTCGACCATGCCGAGCGGAGGATGTTCTCGCCGGCGGTATGGAGGTCGCCCGGGGACTTCGGATGCCGCCCGCCCTGGACGATCATCCGGAACCGCAGGCCGGCCGCCATCGCGAGCAGGTGGTGTTGGTGGTGCTTACCGGTCAAAAGCATGATCGCGCCGATCAGCCGGGCGCGCGGCTCCAGGGCTCCGAAACCGGCCACGCAATAAAGGTCGCAACGAACCCGGCCCTCGTAGCGGATCTTCTCCTCGGCGGCGGCCGCCAGCGCCCCGACGCGCTCAAGCTCCCGTCCGGCCTCAGCGACGTTGGTCAGGCTGACCTCGCCCAGGAGTGCATGAAGGGCGCTCCCGAGATCGGCGCGGCCGCGCTCAGGCCGGCAGACGACCAGCGCGTTCAGCGTTGTGTGCGCCCACGAGCGGACGTCCTTCTCGAAGTCACCACTTCGGAACGGATGGCCGACGAGCAGGTCCGCAAGCGTCGGCAGGTCGCCGCACATGATCTCGGCGCTACGCGCGGCACGTTGGCGCGCGACCGAGACATCCTCGGCGCGAGGGGTAAAAGGCGGATTCTGGGAGGGCAAAGCTGGTCTCGCTCGAACCGTCCAGCGCGGACCATTCCAGCGGTGGACTCGACCACCTTAGGTGATCGACGGTAGCGATTTCAAGCTGAAGTTGCTTGGCTGGTTACCGGATCGTTCGTCCGAGGACCTCGACGTGCGCCTCGGCGAGATAGCTTGCGATCGCCTCGTCATGGACGCCGGCGTCGCGCATGCGCTGGACGAGCGCCCGAAGGACCGCGTCCGGGTAGGGGTTCACGATCGTGAAGATCTTCTCTTGCTGATCCTCGAGCCAGGCCTTCACCTCGGCCGGCATCGGCATTTCCTGCTTGTTCCAGCGCTGGCCGGTCCTCGTGTCGACGCCGAAGACGCGCGCGAGCCGGCCGCCAGCGCCTTCCGGAAAGACGATGTGCATGAGGACTTCGTGCTCGGTCAGCGCCAATAAAGAATCCCCCGCGCCGTGGTCAGCGCGAGGGTGAGCATACCCGTCGTGGTGCTGTGTCGTCACGCCGAGAGCGCTTCGATCGCCTCGGCCGCCGCCTTTCGGTTGGCGAGCACCTGAGCCGCGACCGCGTCGGTGTCCACCGTCATCGGATCCGCGGCCTCGACCTCGTCGCCGATCCGGCGATTGCGGGCGAGCAGGTCATTGAGGAGGGCGTTGGCTTCCGGCTTGCGGCCGAGCGGGGCCGCGAGAACGGCGGCGAAGAGGCGGCGGGAGACGGCGTCGGGCTTGGTCACTGGTCGATCCTCACGAGGATGAAGGGCATGGGGCTGAAGCAGGCGTTTCCGAAGAGCTCGGCCTCGGCTGCGGTGGGGAAGAACTCACGGACGAGCTCGACGTCTCCGTCGATGTCCAGGGCGACGGCCCAGGGGCGGCCGGTCACCAGCCGATCTCTGTGTCGAGATCGACCCGAGGAATCGGATACGGGAACGGTGGAATGACGCTCCTATCGGACGAAACGCACAGCCAGCGCGCCGCGAGATCCTGGGCCTCCTCGAGCGCTTCCTCTCCTGTGACGTCGGAGATATCGAGCGTGAGGCCGTCGTCTGAGAGGCGAGCCTCTACCCACTGATCCTCGAACGCACGCTTGGCGGCATCTATGGCTGCAACCATCCCGCCGACCTGCGCCAGCATTTCGACTGTCGCCTCCGGGTCTTCGTCGTCGGGGTTGTCGATCGCGCCGGTGAACTGCACCAGCGTGCGGGTCCAGCCGAGTGGATGGAAGTCGCCGCGGATAGGGTCGTAACCCTCGCCCAGCACGGCGACGAGCACGCGTTCAGCGAGCTCAGCGCGGAGCTGTCGGTCTTTGTCCGTGATGATGATGGTGTTCATTCTCTAGGCCTCCTGCCGTCGCGCCTCGGTCATCCGAGCGGGACAAGGCCATGATATGCATGCGCCCTCGAAAGCCGCAATAGGGCTGCGGTACGATCTCGCCGACCGATTCGAAGTTCCCGGCCGGGGGGTCGGCGGACCGCTGTTTTGGAAAAGAAGCACCCTTCTTTTCGCTTCTCTTGTACCGATAGTTTTGGCCTGCGGAGCCTGCTGGAACGCCCGATTTATGATGTCCGATAACTCAGGGTTATCGGACATGACGCCTTCTTGGGCGCAATGTTGACAATGCCTCTTCTTGAGTCAGGCCGCAGATAACCGTTGTGGCGGGTCGGGGCTTCCGGCAGAATCCAATTTTCAGCCTAGATATCCGCCTGGAATGGGGCAGAGCCCTTAGTGCCCGCCACGCCTCTCCTAGAAGCGCACCAGGCGGGCCGTTCGAACTGGACTGTGGGGCGCGCTCCGGCCGCGCGCGCCCTTTTCGGGGGTGGCGCAATTGGTAGCGCAGCGGGTTCTGAGCCCGAAGGTCGGAAGTTCGAGACTTTCACCCCGAGCCAACTTCCAGCGGCGGCGTGGAGAGCAGACACGTAGGTGAGCGGGCCGCGCAGCGCATCGCGCTCCCGCAAGCTGGCAGGGATGAGGGCCTTGATGCGACGCAGGCCGTTCCCTCTGCGATAGCCGGCCTAGCGACCGGCCCGCTGGTAGCCTTTCAGAGGAGGTCTCCGGTGCTCACCCAACGCCATCGCCCCCTGACGCGCTCGCAGGCAGCCAAGCAGGCCGCCGTCACCCGTGCCGAGACCGCCCGCCGCGAGGCGCGGAGCTTGCGCTACTGGTTGGGGGACATCATGGGCGTCCGGCGCTCCAAGGCCGAGATGGTCGCGTCGCGCAACGCTTTCGACCGCATGACCGGAGCGGCGGCCTGGGACGTCGAGCAGGCGATGGGCGTCGCCGTCTGTGATGGTTTCGCAGTGAAGGCTCCAGGCCCGCGCGGCGGCGCCGGATGGACGCTGACGCCGTCCGGGGAGCGGATGATCCGCAGGCGGCTTGACCTGCCGGCGCGCGAATCCAGGTGACCAGGAGCGCCCTTGGGCGTTTCCTCCCCAGGACTGGGTCGTCGGTGGTGGCGCCGGCGGCCCTTTTTCGTTGAGATCGAGGGACTACCGGAGGGCCGCGATCGAGGGCGCCAGTTCCTCGGCCACCCTCAAGAATGGCGTCAACGCGTCCTTCACCCCGATCGCTTCCGCAATGTCCCAGATCTCGTTCAGATCCGCGCCGCTGCGCACATAGTCCGCCAGCGCCTTGGCGGCGGTCTCCTCGCCAAGCTTCCCTCGATAGCGGATGAGGTCGACGACGGTCCGCGCCGGCGACGTGAAGCGAACGTCGACGCCGGCGATCTGGACGGTGTTCACACCGACCTCCAAGAGTTCGGCCGGCCACCACACGAGGCGATGGGGCTGACGGATGCTGGGCGCCGCCATATTGCCGTTTCTTCCGCGATCGACCGCATACCAGATCTCTGGCGGATCCTCGTCGGACAGGCCATGGAACTGCGCCGCGGATCCGAGGCAGACGACGCCCTGCAAGAGCAGGGAGGTCGCGGCCAGGCTGATGCCAGTGGTCGCAAGGCCTTCGGCGCTTACGTAGACGCCCCGGGCGTATTGAATGATCCGACCGGCGTCGGCGGCGCGCTTGATCGCCATCCGCGACAACCCGGCTGCAGCCAGATCGGCGGATCGATGCAGCCTGTTGTCTGCGAAGATAGCGTCGATAGCGGGTGGAGGGCTCATGCGAGCAGCCTATCCGCGCAGCCCGCATGTTACAATGAAGTAGCAAAATCTCAGTTTTGCTACCTGAACGTAACATCCCCGGCCGCCGGTTTTCGAAACGTCCAAGTAGCAAAATCCGATTCGAGCTACTTCGCTGTTTCGTAACCCCCTTCCCGATTCGGACGCCGGCGAGAACGCCTAGCGAACCTCCGTGGGGACTTCGTGGGGACTTTCTGCACCGAAACACCCCACAAGAGGCCTTTTGGCCGCCTTACGTTCCCCTAGCCCCCACGCCGCATGAGGCGGCCAGAGGCCAGAAAAACGTTCAATTTTCAGGGCTGGAAGGCTGGAGCGGGTACCGGGAATCGAACCCGGGTATTCAGCTTGGAAGGCTGCTGCTCTACCATTGAGCTACACCCGCGCGCCGCCCGTCATAGCGCATTCATGCGGGATGGTGGAGGGGGTTGGATTCGAACCAACGTAGGCTGAGCCAACGGATTTACAGTCCGTCCCCTTTAACCACTCGGGCACCCCTCCACGCCGGCCCCGATATGTAGGGGGCCGCGCAAGCGCCGCGGTCCCGAAGGACAGAAGCGATCGCGGCGCTCGCTATAGGGGGAGGCCGCGCCCTCGGTCAACCGGAAAACCGCGCGGCGGCCGCCCGGCTGTGGGCGAACGCGTTGCCAAGCGGCCCGTCGTGGTGGAAGAACCGCGCCTTGGCGGCCCGAACGTCGCCGTCTCGAACCTTCCGCCCCAAGGGAGCCCAGAATGTCCGTCTCCCGACCGCCCCGCCGGCCACGCCCCGGCGCGCAGGGCCGCGACGCCAAGGACGGCCAGAAGAGCTGGGGTCCGCGCGCCTTTCCGCGCGATCACGACGGCCCGGTCGTGCTCTACGGCTTCCACAGCGTCGTCGAGGCCCTGCGGAACCCGAAGCGCAAGCCGATCCGTCTTCTCACGACAGAGAACGCTCTCGCCCGCCTCGCGGAGGCCGGCGTCGCCGAGCGCCTCGCGCCGGAGATCGTGCGCCCCGGCGAGATCGATCGCCTGCTCACCCCCGACGCCGTCCATCAGGGCCTCTATCTCGAAGCCGAGGCGCTGAAAGTCCCGACGCTCGAGACGATCCCGCGCGACGGGCTCGTGCTCGTGCTCGACCAGATCACCGACCCGCACAATGTCGGCGCGATCGTGCGCACCGCGGCCGCCTATGCGGTGGACGCCATCGTCACCACCGCCCGCCACAGCCCGGAAGCCACCGGCGTGCTAGCGAAATCGGCGAGCGGAGGCCTCGAACACGCCCCTCTGGTGCTCGTCCAGAATCTCGCCCGCGCGCTCCAACATCTTGGCGAACGGGGATTTCTGCGGATCGGGCTCGATTCGGATGGGCCCGCCCCGCTCGACGACGCCAAGCTCGGCGACCGCGGCCTCGCGCTGGTGCTCGGAGCCGAAGGCAAGGGCCTTCGCCAATTGACGCGGGAGACCTGCGACGTCCTCGCCCGGCTCGACATGCCCGGCGCGATCAAGAGCCTCAACGTGTCGAACGCGGCGGCGATCGCGCTGCACGTCGCGCGGCGGACGAAACCGGCGGGCTAGCGCGGCTTGTACTGGTTGATGCGGGTGGCCGCGTCGGTCCGCACGGTCGGGCCGCTCGGCGCGATCGCGGGCCCTGGCCGCTGAAGGGCGCGCGCGCGGCCGAAGCCGTCATAGGTGTCCGGACGGCCCGGCACGTTCAGCCGCCGCCCCCGCGCGTCATATCGCGGCGCCTCGAAGCGCTGCCGCGGGTAGGTGGAGCGCTGGGGCGTCATCACGATCTCGGGAGAGCGCCGCCCGCGACGCCAGTCGCGGTCGGCCTGTCCGGACGGGCGTGTGACCGCGCCAGGGCGCTGGTCGTAGGGCGCGGCGATCGAGGTTCCCGGGCGTCGCTCGTCGGCGACGACGGGCCCGACGCCCAGCGCATGGCACGCCAGCGCGAGAACGATCGCAAGCGGCATAGACGAACGTCGCATTCAGCCTCCAGTCGACGAGTCATTCCAACAACTTGTATCTAGTTGGTGCGACATTCCGCGCCAGTAGCGCGGGGATCGTTTCGGCGGTCGCCGAAAGCGTTGCGGCGGTCCCGTCGTCAGGCTGAAGACCGGCGTCCAGGACGTCAGCTACAGGGCGAATCGCGGCGAAGGCTTCGCGGTTCGTCGGGGGTGGGACCGACGGCCGGAAGAGCCGCGGGTCCAGTGTTTCAACGAAGCCGCCGAAAACAAGGCGGCGCACGGCTGCGACGCGACGGGAACGCGCGCCGACCGCCAGAACCGAGGTGACGCCCATGTCAGTCGCAACAGCCGCTCCGAGCATGGCCGAAAGGACGCGGCCAATGACCCGCGAGGAGAAGAAGGTCATCCTGGCCTCCTCCCTCGGCACCATCTTTGAATGGTACGATTTCTATCTCTACGGAACGCTCGCCGTGATCATCGGCAAGCAGTTCTTCTCGGCCTTCGATCCGTCCACCCAGGCGATCTTCGCGCTGCTGGCGTTTGCGGCGGGCTTCCTGGTCCGTCCGTTCGGCGCGCTGGTGTTCGGCCGCCTCGGCGATCTCGTGGGCCGCAAATACACCTTCCTGATCACCATCGTGATCATGGGCGCTTCAACCTTTCTCGTCGGCCTGCTGCCGAGCTACAACGAGATCGGCTGGCTCGCGCCGGTGATCCTGATCGTGCTGCGCATGCTCCAGGGCCTGGCGCTCGGCGGCGAATACGGCGGCGCGGCGGTCTATGTGGCCGAGCACGCCCCGGTCGGCCGCCGCGGCTTCTACACCGCCTGGATCCAGACCACCGCCACGCTCGGCCTGTTGCTGTCGCTCGCGGTCATCGTGTCGCTGCGCCTGTGGATGGGCGAGCAGGCGTTCCAAACGGACTTCCAGCTGTTCTTCGGCCTGCAGGGCGGCTGGCGCATCCCGTTCCTGGCCTCGATCCTGTTGCTTGCGATCTCGATCTACATCCGCATGCAGATGCATGAGTCGCCAGCCTTCACGAAGATGAAGGAGGAAGGCACGCGCTCGAAGGCTCCGCTCACCGAAGCTTTCGGACAGTGGAAGAACTCCCGCCTCGTTCTCATCGCGCTGTTCGGCCTGGTGGTCGGCCAGGCGGTGGTCTGGTACACGGGTCAGTTCTACGCGCTGTTCTTCATCCAGAACATTCTGAAGATCGACCTTCTGACCGCCAACGTGCTGATCGCCTGGTCGCTCATCATCGGCACCGGCGGCTTCCTGTTCTTCGGCGCGCTGTCGGACAAGATCGGCCGCAAGCCGATCATCCTCGGCGGCTGCCTGATCGCGGCGGTCACCTACTTCCCGCTGTTCGGCGCGCTCACCTCGGTGGCCAACCCGAAATATGAGCGGGCGCTCGAGAACGTGAAGATCGAGGTCTCGGCCGATCCCGCCACCTGCGGCACGCTGTTCGACCCCGTCGGCATCCGCAAGTTCACCGCGCCCTGCGACGTCGCGCGGCGCACCCTCTCGCAGCAGGCGCTGCGCTACACCAAGGTCGAGACTCCGGCGGGCTCGCCCACCAAGGTCACGGTCAACGGGACGGAAGTGCCGTTCGAGGCCGCCACCTTCGCCAAGACGATCGGCGAAGCGGCCGTCGCGGCCGGCTATCCGGCCGCCAACGACGCCGAGAAGGTCAAGGTCAACGGGTTCTTCGCCGCGCTCGGCAACATGCAGGCGCTGAAGATCATCGGCATCCTGACCATCATGGTGCTGTACGTGACAGCCGTGTACGGCCCGATCGCCGCGGCGCTGGTCGAGTTCTTCCCGACCCGCATCCGCTACACCGCCATGTCGTTGCCCTACCACATCGGCAACGGCTGGTTCGGCGGCCTCTTGCCGGCGACCTCCTTCGCGATCGTGGCCTCGACCGGCGACATCTACGCCGGCCTCTGGTACCCGATCTGCTTCGCGGTCTTCACCTTCATCATCGGCATCATCCTGGTGCCGGAGACCAAGGACCGCGACATCACCACCTACGAGCACGCCTGACCGCTCAGGCCTGCCCGAGAACGGAAAAGGCCCCGCGGCGAACCGCGGGGCCTTTTTCTTTTCGCCGGACGACGGCGCAATCGTTTTGCAAAGATCGGTCGCTATCCCTAAGAACAGCGCCATGCGCCGATCCCGAAGGTCGTCCGCCGGCGCCGCGTTAGCTCAGTTGGTAGAGCACCTGATTTGTAATCAGGGGGTCGCGGGTTCGATCCCTGCACGCGGCACCACGGACGTCTCGGCGGAAGCCTCAGCCCAGCAGCCGTCCCGCCAGCGCGATCAGGGCCTCGTCCTGGCCGCGCGCCGCGACGAGGGAGAGGCCGACCGGGCAGCCGTCGACGACGCCCAGCGGCAGCGAGATCTGCGGCAGGCCGGCATGACCCGCAGGGCACAACATCTCGAGCGCCGCGGCGCGGAAGACGTTGAGCTCAGGCTCGGGCGTGCCGATCAGCGGAGCGATCCCGGGGACGGTCGGCGACACGAGAATCACGCCCGGCGGCAGAAGCGCCTCCATCTCCGCGCGGATGGTCTCGAGCCCGGCCTTGGCGCCTGCGATCTCGTCGGCGGAGAGCCTTGAGGCGGCCTCGAAGCGCTCTTTCACGCCGGGACCGAAGGTCGGGCGGACGCGCTCGACCCAGTCCCCGTGAAGCGACCAGGCCTCGGCCGACTGGATGATGCGGAACACGTCGCGCCAGCCGGCGCCGCGCGCGCCTGACACCTCGACATGGTCGGCGCCGCCAAAGAGGCCCGTCAGCTTCTCGAGCGCGGGCGCGAGCGCCTCTCGCGTCTCGGGTCGGGCGCGCGCCCACATGTCGTCAGCGACCAGCAGGCGCGCCGGCTCCACGGTCTTTTCGGGCGCGCCAAGCAGAACGCCCCCCACCCGCTCGAAGGTCGCAAGGTCGCGCGCGAACCAACCAACCGTGTCGTAGCTCGGCGCGAGCGCCACCGCGCCGTCGATCGGAATGCGGCCGTGGGTGGGCCTCAGGCCGATGAGCCCGCAATAGCTTGCGGGCAGCCGCACCGAGCCGCCGGTGTCGGTGCCGATCGCGAAATCGACGAGCCCCGCGGCGACCGCAGCGGCGGAGCCGGAAGACGAACCGCCAGGGATGCGCCCCGGCGCCGCGCGGTTCTTGGGCGTGCCGTAGTGAAAATTCTCGCCGTTGAGGCTCCAGGCGATCTCGTCGGTGATGGTCTTGCCCGCGAGCCGCGCGCCCGCGGCGAGCAGCGCGGCGGGGACCGGGGCGGTCTCGGACGGAACGTCGTGCGTGTTCAGCCAGTCCGGATTGCCGGCGCTTGTCGGGACGCCCGCGAGATGGAACAGATCCTTCAGCGCGAAGGTCAGGCCGGACAGCGGCCCGTCGGCCGTCGGCTCACGCTCGACCGCTCCGTGGGGGACAAGGGCTCCGATCTCGTCGACGAACACGCGCGCAAAACCTCTCAGGCCGCGGCGGCGTCCATCGCCTCCCGCTGCCAGTACCCGACGACGAGAAAGCGGTCGCGCGCAAGCCCTTTCGCCTTCAGATGCTTGCGGATGGCCTTTGCGGCCGAGACCTCGCAGGCCGCCCACACGAAAGGATCTGAGTCCATCGGCAGCGGCGCGGCGATCACGGCGCGATGCAGCAGATCGGTCGCGCCCGCGGGCGCGCCGCGACGGTGCAGCCAGCGCACGGCGACGCCGGCAGGCGCATCGAGCGCAATCTCGTCGGCGCGCGAGTTCACCTCGATGAAGACGACGCCTGCGGCCTCACGCGGCGCCTCCTCCAGCATTCGGGCGATCGCCGGCAGCGCCGTTTCGTCGCCTGCGTAAAGCGTCCAGCCGTCCTTCGGCGCGACGCGGCCCACCGGCCCCGCCATGCCCACGATCGCGCCGGGCGTCGCCCGGGACGCGAAGGCGCAGCCCGGCCCCTCGTCCTCATGCATCACGAAGTCGACGTCGATCTCGTTGGCTTCCGGCCGCCAGCGCCGCACCGTGTAGTAGCGGACCTCCGGGCGTTTCGCCTCCTCCGGCCAGATCGTGCGCCCGTCCGGCCCCGGCCTCGGCCATTCCGGCGTCGCGAGGCCGTCGGGCGGAAAATAGATCCGCACGTGGATGTCGGCCGCAGAGCCGAAGCGCGCGACGTCGTCGCCCGTGAAGGTCAGGCGCCTGATGCGCGGCGCGACCTCGACATTGGCGACGAGCCGCACCTCGCGGAAATCGGCGAACAGGCGCCCGGTCGGCATCTCGCCGCGCCAGGCGAGGCTGAGGCCCTCGTCCTTGCCGAGCGCCAGAAACGTTTCGGTGACCGAGGAGCGCATGATCTCGAGCACGCCGAGCTCCGCGCATTCGAGCCGGAATCGGAGCACCTCGCCATGCGCCTCCATCACGCCCAGGCTCGCGCCGAGCTTGGCGGTGGTGCGGGAGCCCTGGGTTTCGAGCTCGACCTCGTAGCCGTCCCAATAGGCCGTGATTTCGGCCGCGAGCGCTTCGGCGTTTTCGGTCCGGATTTCGGCTTCGGAGACGAACAGTCGGGTCATCGCAAGCGCTCCGCGGGCGGGGGCCGCGACAGGCTTAACCGATCCAAGCCGCCACCGGCAACGCCACGGGCGAAGATGATAATCGTTCTAAAATCAGCAGGTTCCACCGTTCGGCCCGCATGGCGCAGCGGCTGCGATCAGCGATTGAACATCTCCGCGCCCGCGCCCCAGCGCTCGTCGAAGACAACGTCGGCGAGCGGCAGCCGCTCGCCCCAGCGTCGCGCCTCGAGCTCCGGGCGCACATGCAGTCGCTCGACATGGCCGACGCACAGATAGGCCACCACGCACACATGCTCGGGCAGGCCGAACGCCGGCTTCAGGTCGTCGGGCTCGAAGATCGACACCCAGCCGACGCCGATCCCCTCGGCGCGCGCCGCGAGCCAGAAATTCTGGACGGCGCAAACCGTGCTGTAGAGGTCGACGTCGTCCTGGTGGGTGCGTCCGAGCACGACGGGTCCGCCGCGCGATCGGTCCGCCACCACGCAGATGTTGAGCGGCGCCGCCTCGATTCCCTCGAGTTTCAGCCGCCGATACTGCGCGGCGCGCTCGCCGTCGAACATGTTCGCCGCCTCCTCGTTCCGCCGCGCGACGATGCCGGCGACTTCGGCCCGCTTCTCCGCCGAACGCACGAGAATGAAGCTCCAGGGCTGCGACAGCCCGACCGACGGTGCGCAATGGGCCGCCTTGAGCAGCCGCGCCAGAATTTCGTCGGAGACCGGATCGGGCAGGAACTCGTTGCGGACGTCTCGCCGGCTCTCGATCGCGCGGTAGACGGCGGCGCGCGCGGCCGCGTCGAAGGGCCCGGCGGCCCGGCGCTCCCGGTCGGCCTCGTCGTCCGGCGTTCCCTCGGCGGGGGCGGTCATCGTGCGGTCCTTGAACTTGATGACGAGGTCTATGGCCTCGCCCGCCGAGCGCGCAAGATGACCTCCGTCGAAGGATCCCGGCAAAGGATCCGCAGCAGGAAGAAACGGTCAGCATGCGAAGAGTCGCTCTCGCCATCGCCATCTCGGCGGCCGTCGTCCCGGCTTGGGGCGAAACGGGCCAGTCCGGCGTCTGGACCTACACCTACGAGCCCTCCTCGACCGGCGAGGGGGGGATCGTCACCGCGCTCGCCCCGGCGCCTTCGCCGTCCGCCGATCCGAACGACCCGAGCCATCTCGTCGCGCGCTGCCTCGGCGGCCGCGTCGAATTTCTGGTCGGCGGCTCCGGGGGCTGGGGATTGTCGCGCGGCCAGATCGAGATCACGACCCGCGTCGACGATCATTCGTCCGAGACCCGACGTTGGGATGTTTCGACCAACGGCAAGGCGGCGTTTCTGAGCGAGGGCGTCGAAGCGTTCCTCGCTGCGCTTTCGGACGACGGGGAGCTTCGCGTCATGCTCGCGGACGCGGCCGGCGCGCGTCGCGAGACGACGTTCTCCACGAAGGGCGTCGCCGAGGTCCGCGCGAAGATCGCCAAAGCGTGCCCGCCCGGTCGATGACGGTCCGAACTAGTTCAGGCGCCCGACATTCGCCGTCGGCGCGCTCGCGGAGCCTTGTGAGAGGAACGCCCTGTCGACGGAGATCGTCCGGGACGCAGTCGCGTTGTTCACGCCGAAAACCATGCGGCCATAGCGATCCGTCGCGGCCCCTCCGAGAATCTCCACGTCTTCCGGAGAAAGCCCGCTCGCTCCCGTGAAGAGAAAACCACTTGCTTTGGGATCCGCCCAGAGAGCCGGCACGCCGACCGGCGTGCTCGTCGTCGTGGGCGATCCGGTGCAATTGGAGGTTCCGCTATCGATCGAGCGGCAATTGACGATGCGCAGCACTTTGACGGTCATTTCGCCCGCGGCCTGCGTCTGGGAAAACACGAAGCCCGCATAGCCGCAGCGCGTCGCCACGCAATCGGTGAACCTGGTGCCGAAGCCGTTGTGAGCCTGCTTGAAGCCCCACGTGTAGCAGTCCGTCGCCGAACATCTTTCGAACCGCAGTCCCCGCCCAGGCGCATCGAAGGCTTGATCGACATTGGAGACCTGACAGTCCGAGAAGACATTCCCCGACGAGCCGGGTCCGGTCCAATGCGAGATCCCGCGGGTCCAGAGCGCCTTCGTCTGGAACCGCGTCTCGCCGCGCGGAAAGCCGGACGCCCGATATCCCAGCAGGTTCTTCACCACGACTCTGGAAATGAGGTTGTCGGTGTTGGCGCCGTCGAGCGCGAGGCCGACAAGCACGTCGTCGCGCGCGGCGTCGTCCTCCCACGTCATGTCGTGAATGGTCACGTTCGACAGCCGTCCGCCGACATTCGCGCGCCAGAGGACGCCGGAACCCTTGCCGTCGCCCGTGACGTCGCAGCGGGCGACGACCGGCTTCGTGCAGCCGATGACGGCGATTGCTGCGCTCGTAAGCGCCACGCCGCTGGTCCGCGCGCCGTTGCGGTCGACGCGAACGTCGCGGATCGTCGGCCCGGTCACGTTCATCGCCGTGATGACCCCGTACTCAGCCATCTTGGCGATGTCGGGACCGATGTATTTGATGGTCGCGTTCTGGAGCAGCCCATCGTCGAAGAGCCGCAACGTGTTCGAAACGCAATAGGTGGCGCCGCCGCCGTCGAGGGGCGTGCCCGCGCTCAAAAGCTTCTGGATCGCCGCCTGCTGATCGCTGCCGTCGGACTTGACGCCTGCGGCCGCCATCGAGACCGGCCGTTCGGCGCGACGCGCATGGGCGTCGACGACAGCGAGACCTGTGCCGGCCGCCAGACCGAGGAAAAACCCACGACGGGTCAATGTTGCAGTCACGGCGTCCCCCGATCAGACTTCGCTCGCACGCGAATATGGCGTTCGCGCGCCAGACTAGCATCGGTGAAGATCCATGGCGCGCGGTTGACACCGCCCTGCCCCGCCCCCACAGTTTCCTCATCATCCGAGGGGCGCCCGGCGACGGGCTGAGACGGCTTCGGCCGGACCCTTTGAACCTGATCCGGGTCATGCCGGCGAAGGGACGGGAGCAAACGGCGCGTCAGCGCCGACCTCTCCGTTCCTTCTCGCGATGCGACGTCCGGATCCCTTGCGGCCTTTGCGGCCGGGAAGGACGTTGAGATGCGCGTCACCGTGGTGGGCGCAGGCGTCGCCGGCCTCGTGGCGGCGGTCGAACTCGCCGAGCGCGGACATGAGGTCGAGGTGCTGGAGCGGAGCCCCCGCCTCGGCGGAGCCGCCTGCGCCTGGTCGGCCGGCGGAATGATCGCGCCCTGGTGCGAAGCCGAAGCCGGCGAGGAGGAGGTCGCCGAAAAGGGTCCCGAAGCGCTCGCTTGGTGGCCGCGCCAGATCTCGCAAGCCAAGATCGAGGGCACGCTGGTCGTCGCCTCGCGCCGGGACCACGCCGAACTCGCCCGTTTCGCCCGGATGACGGAGCGTTTCGAGCACGCCGACGCCGTGCGGATCGGTGAGCTTGAGCCGAACCTCTCGGGCCGCTTCGACAAGGGCCTGTTCTTTCCCGAGGAAGGCCACGTCGACCCGCGCGAGGCGCTGCCGGCGCTCGTGCGGCGGCTGGAAGCGCTCGGCGGCGCTGTCCGCTTCGGCGTCGACGCCGACCCGGAGGCGCTCGACGCCGACGCCGTGCTCGACTGCCGCGGCCTCGCGGCCAGGAACGCCGTCCCGGAGCTCCGCGGCGTGCGCGGAGAAATGATGCTGCTGCGCACGGCGGAGATCGCGTTCAAGCGCCCGGTTCGGATGCTGCATCCGCGGCTGTCGCTCTATGTCGTGCCGCGCGCCGACGACATCTTCATGGTGGGCGCGACCTCCATCGAGAGTTCTTCACGCGCGAAGATGTCGGCGCGCTCCGCCGTCGAGCTTCTGAACGCCGCCTATGCGCTGCATCCGGCCTTTGGCGAGGCGGAGATCGTGGAGATGTGCGCGGACGTCCGCCCCGCTTTCCCCGACAACCTGCCGCGGCTGGAGAGGTCCGGCCGCGTGCTGCGGCTGAACGGGTTTTATCGCAACGGCTTCCTGCTCACCCCCGCGCTCGCGCGGGAGGCCGCGGAGGCCCTCGAAGAGGTTTCGGAGACGCCCCATGCGGCTGATCGTCAACGGCTCAGCGCTTGAGGTCGAGGCGGAGACGCTGGGCCACGCGCTCGACGCGCTCGACTATGGCGACGCCAAAGTCGCGACCGCGGTGAACGGCGCCTTCGTGCCGGCGGCCGCGCGCGCGACGAAAAGACTGGAAGACGGCGACCGCATCGAGATCGTCGCGCCGCGACAGGGAGGATGACGATGGACGGACCCTTGACGTTCTACGGTGAGACCATCGGCTCCCGCCTGCTGCTCGGCACTGCGCAGTACCCCTCCCCGCAGGTGCTGGCCGACGCCGCCCGCGCTTCCGGAGCCGAGATCCTTACAGTGTCGCTGCGCCGCGAATCCGGGCGACTGCGCGAAGGCCAGGATTTTTGGGGGCTGATCCAGGGTCTCGGCGTGAAGGTGCTGCCGAACACCGCCGGCTGCCATTCGGTTCAGGAGGCGGTCACCACGGCGCAGATGGCGCGGGAAGTGTTCGGAAGCTCGTGGCTGAAGCTCGAGGTCATCGGCGAGGCCGACACCCTACAGCCGGACGTGTTCGGGCTTGTCGAGGCCGCCAAGATCCTGACCGACGACGGTTTCGAGGTGTTCCCCTACACGACCACTGACCTCGTGGTGGCCGAAAGGCTGCTGGAGGCCGGCTGCAAGGTGCTGATGCCCTGGGGCGCGCCGATCGGCACCGGCATGGGGCTGAACGACGTCTACGCGCTGCGCAGCCTGAGGGCGCATTTCCCCGAGGTTCCGCTGGTGGTCGACGCCGGCGTCGGCCGCCCGAGCCACGCGGCGCACGCCATGGAGCTCGGCTACGACGCCGTGCTGCTCAATACGGCGGTCGCGAAGGCCGGCGATCCGGTAGCGATGGCCCGCGCCTTCGGCCAGGCGATCGAGGCCGGCCGCGCAGGCTTCGAGGCCGGCTGCATCGAGCCGCGCGACATGGCCGCGCCCTCGACGCCGGTGTTCGGGCGGGCCTTCGCGTAAAGCGCCGCCTTTGTCCCGGCCTTGAGCCGGGACCCAGAACCGACGCCGTTTCCGGGATTGTCGGGACGCTCGTCGCTCTCTCTCGCCGGCGTCTCGGTTCTGGGTCCCGGCTCAAGGCCGGGACAAGGTCACGACGCCTCGGTCCACCTTTACCGCCTGTTCGGAACGCCTATGACCTCCGCGAAACTCGATCCTTTCTACCCCGTGGTCGACCGCCTCGACTGGGTCCGCCGCATGCTCGGCGCGGGCGCGAAGCTGATCCAGCTCCGCATCAAGGACCGGCCGGCCGAAGAGCTGCGCGGCGAGATTCGCGATGCGTTGGCGCTCGCCCGCAAGGCTGGGGCCGATCTCGTGATCAACGACTTTTGGGAGATCGCGATCGATGAGGGCGCCAAGTTCCTGCATCTCGGGCAAGAGGACCTCGACGGCGCGGACCTGAAGGCCATCAAGGCCGCGGGCCTGAAACTCGGCGTCTCGACCCACACCCATGAGGAGCTCGACCGGGCGCTCTCGATCGACCCCCACCACATCGCGCTCGGTCCCGTTTGGCCGACGATCCTGAAAAAAATGCCGTTCGCGCCTCAGGGAGTGGAGCGCGTCACCGAATGGAAGCGGCTGATCGACGACAGGCCGCTGGTCGCGATCGGCGGGCTGACGCCGGAACGGGCGCGCCTCTGCCTCGACGCCGGCGCGGACGTGGTCGCGGTGGTCAACGACGTGTTGGGCGCCGTCGACCCGGAAGCCCGCGCCCGCGAATGGATCGCGGTGACCCGCGAGACGGCCTGATCGCGGTCAGGAAGCTCCGTCGTCGCTTTCGGTGGTGAGGTTTTCGGGCGAGACAGCGCCGGGAGGGGCGCCGTTCGTCTCATCCTTCTCACCGTCACGCCGCTTGGTCCCAAGCCGTTCGGCGGCGTCAGGCGGCTGATCCTTCGGATCCTTGCCCTTGCCGGGCTTCGCGCCTCGATCCGGCTCGAAGTCCACTGGTCTTTCCGCCTCCGCCGCGGAGGCCCCGGTGGCGGCGCTGTCTTCGGCTTCCGGTTTCGGCGATCCCGGCGTCATGAACCCTCGCATGCGTGTCGCTTCTCGAAGCGAAGCGATCACGCGCGCACAAGGTTCCGGCGTCGCTCACTCGTCGGTGAGCGGCCCGAGCGCCAGCGGCTCCATCTTGAACCACGCGGCGAGCTGCTGATAGTTCAGCCCGACGGCCTTGAGGTCATAGACGACCTCGGATCGCGTCGGGCCGACGCATTCGTCCTCGCCTTTGTCGTTCTTGACCTTCTTGCAGTAGTCTTCGCTGTCCTTGTAGTAGACCCGCCCGTAGACGCCAGGCTTGGTCTGGTCGTTGGAGGCGAAGAAGGCGTCCGGATCCGACTGCCCGCCAGCGCTCGGGAAGAAGGAGGCGTCTTGCGAGGTCGCCTGTTCGTTCCAGCGCAGGTTGTAGTCGTAATAGCCGGTGTATTCGCGCATCTGGCCGGTCGGATCGGCGAACCGGCCCTCCTCCTCGACGTAGCGGATCGAGCCCGTGACCCGGTCGGTGTAGGGGCGGTCGGCGATCGTGTAGTAGAAGTTGAGGCCGTTGGCGTCGGTGAGCCAGTTTCCGAGCTCGTAGTCGTAGTCGAGATTGCCGTTCACCTTCACGGCCGTGAGGTAGGAGAACGGTCCGGCGGCGAGCGCGAGGCTCTCGAAGCCGAGCGGATCCGGATTCTTCACGGTGATCGACACGGTCTTGCCCTCGACCACGCGCGAATAGATCTTCTCGGCGTCGGTTTTGGCCGCGCGCAGCCGCTCGGCGACGTCCCACCATTTCGTCACGCGCCGCCCCTGCAGCACGCCGCCATAGCGTGACGAGGTCTGCTGCCCTTTCACGACGTCGATGCGCAGGTTTCCGTCGGCCGGAAGATAGCGGCCGCGCTTGTCGATCGGCAGGTCGCCGCGCAGGATCGCGACGTCGGTCGCCACCTGCCCCGGGTTCGCCGGATTGAAGACGTCGAACTTGATGCTGTAGGTCATGCGCTCGCCGGGCTGGCGCTGAACCTGGCCGCGCATGATGAAGAGGTCGGCGACCGTGAGCTTCTTCAACTCGTAGGTGTCGACGCCACTGGACGAGCGCTCGGATCGAGAAGCGTAGTCGATCGTCATCTCGCCGGTGACCCGGCCCTTTTCGGCCGGAACGACCGTCGTCGCCCGGCTCTGGGCGAAGGCGGAAGGGGCGGCCATGAGCGACGCCCCCACCAAAGCCGCGGACAGACTGCGCATGTGGACGTGCGTCATTGTTCTCCCCCAAAGCTTTTATCGGGCGTGACGTTAGTCGGGGCGTCGGATAACCACAAGCTGTTCGAGCGATCAAGTCTTTGAACGGCTAAAGATTACTTGAATTTCGTTGAGAAATCCGGGCCTTGCGCATTCGGCGGCGACGGAGCCGCGCCTTGGGGGCGCTTGACGGCCGCGCGGGCCCGCCCCCAATGAAACCCGGGGCGCATCGAAGGATCAGGATGCATGGCGCGGCGCGGCGATCGAAACTACGGAACGCTGACGGACCTCGTGACGGCCGGCCGTGATCCGGAAGACTCGTACGGCTTCGTCAATCCGCCGGTGGTGCGCGGCTCGACGGTGGTCTGGCCGACCGTCGCCGACATGAAGGCCGCGCGCGGACGCTACACCTACGGCCGGCGGGGCACGCCGACCTCCGACGCGCTGTCTGATGCGCTTCAGACGATCGAGGGCGGCGACCACGTAGCGCTCGCGCCGTCCGGCGTCACGGCCGTCTCGCTCGCGCTGCTGTCTGTCCTGAGCGCCGGCGATCACCTCCTGATGGTCGACACGGTCTACGATCCGACCCGGCGGTTCTGCGACGGCTTCCTGAAGCGCATGGGGATCGAGACCGACTATTATGATCCCGCCCTCGGCGCGGACATCTCCGCGCATATGCGGCCCAACACCCGCGCGGTCTTCGTCGAGAGCCCAGGCTCCCTCACTTTCGAGGTGCAGGACGTGCCGGCGATCGCGGGAGCCGCGCACGCCCGCGGCGCCGCGGTGATCATGGACAACACCTGGGCGACGCCGCTCTATTTCCGCGCGCACGACCATGGCGTCGACCTGTCGCTGTCGGCCGGCACCAAATATCTCGGCGGACACGCCGACGTGCTGATCGGCTACGTTTCGGCGACGCAGCCCTACGCCGCCGCCCTGAAGGCGACGCATGGCGCTCTCGGCCTCTGCTGCGGGCCGGACGACATGTTCCTCGCGCTGCGCGGGCTGAGGACGCTCGGCGTGCGGCTCGCCCATCACCAGGCGTCGGGGCTGAGAGTGGCGCGCTGGCTTCAGTCGCGTCCCGAGGTCGCCCGCGTGATGCATCCGGGGCTCGAGAACGATCCGGGCCACCACCTCTGGAAGCGCGATTTTTCGGGAGCCTGCGGCTTGTTCGCGCTGGAGCTGACGCCCGGTCCGTTCGAGGCGGTGGAGGCGTTTCTCGACGGGCTGGAGCTGTTCGGGCTCGGCTATTCCTGGGGCGGTTACGAGAGCCTCGCCATCCCCTACGACGCGACGCCGATCCGCACGGCGTCGCGATGGGCCCCCAAGGGTCCGACCGTGCGGCTTCACATCGGTCTTGAGGACGTCGAAGACCTCATCGCCGACCTTGAGGCAGGGCTCGAGCGATACGCCGCCGCCTGTTGAGGAGAAGCGCGACGACAGACGACGTCAAGACAAACAAAAACCCCGCGCGGTCGGGCCGCGCGGGGTTTCCGTATTGACTAAGGACTGAGCTTAGAAGCTCAGAGCTCGGCCGGGCTGTACGAGGTGACCTCGAGGCCAACCGGGGTCTCTTCAACGATCGGGGCGGTCCAGAGAGCCATAAGATCCTCCATTAGATCTAAAGCTGGCGCGGTAGTCGCACCGCGCGGCGTCGGATCGCTGCGTCGCGTCCTGTAAGATTGAACATAGGGACGCCGGCCGCCGATGACCAATTAATTATCGGTCATGTTTGGGTGCGGCGCAGCAAGATATGTCTTAGAATTCTCACAGGTTTTGAAGCTGACCAGACCTGTCGGCCGCCATCGCCGCGTTCGCGCCGGCGTCGCGAGAACAGGCGACCGACAGCTAGATCCGCCTCACCTCGCCGGCCTTGAGGCCAAGACTCTCGATCTCGGCCGCGCTGAGCGGCTGCAGCGGCGCGCTCGGCACCGCGGCGCCGTAGGGAATGGCCTTGCGCGCCGCCGCCTTGTCGGGGATCGCAGCCGCCCAGGAGCCGTTCTTCGCGCGGTCCTCGCCCTTGAGGTTCGCCAGCGGCAGGGTCAGCCGCCAGCCGGCCGGCGTCGTCGTATCGGACATCTCGTCTCCTCCCGTCAGCCGGCGCCGTCGTCATTGGCGCCGTTGAGCTGGTCGACCGGGATCGAGCCTTCGCCCGCCGCCACCAGCAGCCGCGCCCTCACCGAATCGCGGAGCGCCGCGTTGATGCGATCCTGCCAACCTGGGCCGTCCTCCTGGAAGATCTCCAGCACGTCCTGGTCGATTCGAAGCGTCACCTGCTCGCGCGCGCCCGGGATCGTCGCGGCGCGCTGGGGTGCGGGCGCAGCAGGCTTGGCGGGCCTGAAGGCCGCCTCCGCTGCTGCGCGAGGATTGGTCGGACGGCGGGACATTCTTCGACTCCTTGGGTTCGCGCCCTCTGGCGCACCAACATAGCGCGGCCGAGACGCGTTTCCGACTGGCGAAAACCGTCGCGGCGAAATCGGCTTCGCGAAAGCCGCCCGATCCTCGTCGGGTCTTAACCTCAAGGTAGGAATTTGCGCACGCTCCGTCGTTCACGATCCGGTCGCGGAGAACGAATCCCGACCGTCTCGCTTTGTTCCGCGCGTCCCTCGCGCGCTATGATCTTTCGGCCGCCCGCCATACATTGGCGCGATTGTTTGGAGGACGTTGCGCCGATGGCGACCGCATGGGCCCCGAAACTCGGCTCCGGGAGCGGCCCGCTCTATCTCCGGATCGTAGACGCCATCGCACGCGACGTCGGATCCGGCGTTCTGCGCGAAGGCGACCGCCTGCCGCCGCAACGCTCTCTCGCACAGGCCGTCGGCGTCGACCTCACGACTGTGACGAGAGCCTACGCCGAAGCGCGCCGCCGCGGTCTGCTCGACGCCGTCACGGGCCGCGGCTCGTTCGTCGCGGCGCGCAAGGAACCCGGCGCCCCTCCGCTCGACCTCGGCATGAACATCCCCCCGGCCCCGCGCGGCGTAAGGCTCGCCGACGCGGTCGGGCGCGGCGTGGCGGACCTCGTGGCGCGCTCCGACGTCGACGCGCTGATGTCCTATCATCCAGGCGCCGGCTCCTCGGCCGACCGCGCGGCGGGGGCGGCCTGGCTCCGCCCGGTCCTCGGACCGGTCGATCCGGACCGGATCCTCGTCGCGGCCGGCGCGCAGTCGGCCATGCTCGCCATCGCCGCGACGCTCGCGCGCGCCGGCGAGACGATCGCCTGCGAACCATCCGTCTATCCCGGCGCGCTTGCGATCGCCCGGCGGCTCGGGCTAGAGACCGCGCCCGTCGCGGCTGACGAGGACGGCATGTCGCCAGACGCGCTCGAGCGCCTGTGCAGATCGTCGAGGCCGGCTCTCATCTATCTCAACCCGACGATCGGCAATCCCACCTGCATCACCATGCCGGAGGCCCGCCGCCGCGAGATTCTCGCCGTCGCGCGCCGGCATGGGCTGACGATCCTGGAGGACGATCCCTATTCGCCGCTCGCGGGCGACGCGCCGCCCGCCTTCGCGACGCTCGCGCCGGATTGCGTCTGGCATGTTCACACGGTCTCGAAATGCCTGACGCCGGGACTTCGCGTGGCCTATGTGGCCGCCCCTTCGGCGGCGGCGCGGGCCGAGCTCGTGCCGGCGTTGCGGGCGGTCAGCCTGATGGCCGCGCCGCTCATGACCGCGCTGCTCGGAGGATGGATCCGGGACGGCGTCGCGGCGGCCCTGCTTGCGGGCGTGCGCGAGGAGGCCGCGGCGCGGCAGGCGCTCGCCCGGAAGACGCTGCCGGCCTCGATACGGGCTCATCCGAACGGGCTGCACGTCTGGCTGCCGCTCCCTGAGGGTTGGGACCGCTACCGCCTCGCCGAACGCGCTCGCTCGCAAGGACTGGCGGTGGTGCCGGCGGACGCCTTCAGCGCGGGGGGAGCGGCGCCAGAGGCGGTGCGCATCTCGCTCGGCGCGGTGCCGGAACGCGCGCGGCTCGCGTCTGCGCTCGACACCCTCGCCGGCCTGCTGCGCGAGAGCCCGCGGGCCCTGCACGACGTGGTGTGATCAGGCGCGCGCCCACCGCAGGATCAGCGACAGGCTGCGAAGGGCGATCCAGCCGATGATGAGATTGGCGGCGACGAACGCCAGCGCGGCGATCTCCGGCGCCGGCGCGGCCGCGCCTTTTTCGGTCAGCCTCATGGCCGCGAGCGGCAACGCCGAGACGCCGAAGGTGTAGCCCCAGGCGGCCGGCGAGAACGCCTGTTCGCGCAGCCACGGGACGAGCCGGATCATCACAAGCGCCAGGAAGCACCCATAGCCGAGAAGCGCGAGGCCGATCGTCGTCACGCCGTGGGCTGGCTCCAGCGCGCACCAGGCGACGGCCGCGACCGCGGGGGGCGCAAGGTGGACGCCGAGCGTCGCGCGCCGCTCGACCGGAAGGCCGATGGCCAGCAGGCGCACGAGAACGACCGACTCCATCGACATCCACGACAGCAGTCCTGCGCCGAAGAACATCCATCCGGCGGTCGGCCAGCCATAGGTGGCGCAGGCGAGCCCCGCGACGAAGCCGCCGCCGACAGTCGGCATGTAAAGCACCGGGGTGACGGCCTCCTGCGCGCGGCCGCCGAGCCACAATCCGCCGATGCTCCAGGCCGCGAAGGCCGTGGCGCCGGCGAGGCCCGCCGCGAGCATGACAAGGCCGCCGGCGTGGAAGATCGGCTCGATCGCGATCGCGGCGATCAGCGTGGCGACCGGCGCGAGCGAGGCCAGCAGCGCAAAGACCGGATCGGCGAGCTCCGCCTTCGCCTCGGCGCGGTGGAACGTCCACTTCAACGCGTAGAGAGACAGCAGCGTGAGCCAGATCGCGACCGCCAGCACGCAAAGCGCCTCGCCGACGACCCACGGCGCGCCCCAGAGCCGATGCGCAGCGCGCCAGCCGTTTCCGAGCCCGCCGACGCCGAGCACGGACCCGAAGAACATCGGCCTGACGTGGGCGGCAAGCTTTACCAGCCGGCGGTCTCCTCGGCCTCGCCGACCCGCACGAGGCGGCCCTCGGCGGCCTTGTGATAATACTGGCTCGCCACCAGCCATCCTTTCAGCGGCCTCAGCGGCGGCACCAGAGTCGCCAGCATGAGCGGGAACGTCGTGAAGACGTGGACCCAATACGGCGCCTGAAAAGCGAGTTCCAGCCATACCGCGAAGCAGGCCGACGGCAGGCAGGCGAAGGTGATGGCGAAGAAGGCGGGACCGTCCGCCGGATCGGCGTAGGAATAGTCGAGGCCGCAGACCTCGCAGGACGGCCGAAGCTTCAGGAAGCCTTCGAACATGTGGCCCTCGCCGCAGCGCGGGCATCGGCCGCGCACGCCGACGTCGTAGGGCTTAAGAGGCGGATAGACGGTCGGCTGCATGACGCTGGCCTCCTCCAGATCGCTGACGCGAGCCCACGCCAGTGCGGGAAGAGCTATGGCTTGATGCATACAATGTCAATATTGTACGCACACATGTTGCAGTCACCATTCATCGCGGGCTTGCGCCGCCGCTTTCCTCAATCGCCGAGGCTTCGACGACGTAGCGGAGCGGGCCTCGGGTCACGGCGTCGAACGGCCAGCAGGTCACAAGCGCGAGACGGCGGCCGGCGGCGTGAGGATCGAGCCCCGACGCGTTCCAGGCCGCGACTCGCGTCTCCTCGACCCTGAAGCGCGCCGCGCGGCCGTCGCGGCGGAGCACGCGGATCTCGTCTCCGACGCGCACCTCCTTCAGGAACGCGAAGTGCGTGTCGCGATGGGCGGCGTAGATCGCGACGCCCGGCTCGCCGGCCTCCGGCGTGCCGTCGAGATGGCCCGGCCCGAAGGCCAGCGCTTCCCCGCTTGCGCCGGCAAGCGCGATCTCGCTGGCGCCGATCCGCGGAACCTCGATCCGCGCCACCGGCCAGGTGTCCGCCCAGGCCCAGGCCTTCGTCGGCGCGCCCGTCGCGAGGCTCGTCGCGAAGGCGCGCTCCAGCAGGATCTGGGCGAGGATCGCCTTGGCGTGGACGTAGGCGCCCTGCCCCGCGAGTATGAGGCCGGCGAGCGCGAAGACGGCGGCGAACGCAGCCCGAAGCGGGACGCGCTGCGCGATCCTCCCCCCCGCATCGGGGGAGAGGACAAGCGACCGGGACGCGCTCACGCCGCCCTCCGGCGCGCCGGGCGGATGATCAGGAGGCCGACCGCCAGCAGGATCAGCGCAAGCCCCGCACAGAGCTTCAGTTCCGCGTCGGTCGCGGTCTGGGGAAGGTTTGCGCCGGCCGAAGGCGAAGGCGTCGCGAGCGGGGCGGGAGAGGCTGCGACGCCCATCGCGGCGACCCGTTCGAGCTTCGACTGGGCGTCTGCGCGGCGCATGCCGGGAACGGTCGGACCCTGCTCGGAGCCCGGACGCTTGCCGAACACCGCGTCGAAGTCCCAGCCGGCGGGGAGGTTGAGCGGAACCTCGGCGCGGGTCAGCGTCGCGCCCGCCGGACGCCGCGGCGTCTGGTCGACCGCCACGAGGCTGGTGAGGCGGGTGGTGAGTTTGTGCTCGAGCGCCAGCTTCAGGATCTCGGCGTCGGCGGCCTCCGGGCCCGTCTCGCGCAGCGTGCGGGAGACCTCGGCGTCGTCGATCTTGCGGCGCGCCCAGAGCTTCGAGATCCCGTCGCCCGGCGCAGCCTTGGCGAGGTCGAGCTTCACCGTCCAGGGCTGGTCGCCGATGAGGCCGCCGATCTCGAGCGCGCCCGAGACCTTGGCCATGCGCGCCGCCATCACCAGCGGCTCGCCGCGATAGATGTCGGGCAGCGTGCGCGGCGTCATGTCCGCGGCGCCCTCGCTGAAGGCGGCGGTCAGGCTCGTGATCACCGGGCTTTCAAGCTTTGCGAAGAGCTCGCGCATCCGCGCGTCGACCTCCTCGGTCGAGCCAATATGCGTGAAGGTTCCGCGGCCGAGCTCCGCGGCACGCGTCATCAGGAAGCTGTTGGGCGCCGAGCCGATGCCCACCATGAAGAGGCGCGAGCGGCCGCGCCCCGAGGCGATCGCGTCGAACATGCGCTGCTCGTCGCCGATCGCGCCGTCGGTGAGGAACACGATCTGGCGCACGCGGGCGGCGTCGTTCGGGCGCGGATCGAACAGCGCGGCTTTCAGAGGCGGCAGCATCTCGGTGCCGCCCTCGGCAGAGAGGCGCGCGACGAAGGCTTTCGCCTTCGCGACGTTCTCGGGCGTGGCCGCGACGGTGTCGAGGAACAGGCGCTCCATCGTGTCGTCGAAGCGGATGACGTCGAAGCGGTCGGCGGGCGTCAGACGATCGAGCGCGAAAGCGAGGCTCGCCTTGGCCTGCCCCATCGAGGGACCGGACATGGAGCCGGAATTGTCGATCACGAAAATCGTCTCGCGCGGCCTTTTCTCTTCCTTGGCGGCGCCCGTCGGCGGGGTGACGTAGGCGACCACGTAGTCCGAGCCGCCGACGCTCTCGCGGAACAGGCCGACCGAAGGCGTCGGGCCGCTCGCCGCCGTCCACGCCAGCTCGAAGTCCCGGTCGGCCGGAACGTCGGCGGCGTCGAGCGTCACCGTGCGCGCGGCCTCGTCGGTGCCGTCGACCTTGATCTTGTGAGTCGAGCTCGCGACTTCGCCGAGCCTGAAGCCGGCGTTGAGCCGCACCGTGATCGAGACCGGGTTCGTGGGCGCCGTCTCGCGCGGGTCGTTGACCGGCGGCGTGATGCGCCCGCGATCCGGCGCCGGGTCGACCACGCCCCAGCCGCCGACGGCGTCCATCGACACCTCGGTGACGAGCGGCTTCGGAACGTAGCGCGGCGCGACCACGAGCGGGATGCGCAGCGACATGCGCTCGGCGTCCTGATGGACCGGCGCCTGATATTCGATCCGCACCAGCACGGTCTCGCCCGGACCGATATTGGCGACCGAGTTTGTGAAGAGGTTCGGGCGCTCCTGCTCGGTCAGCGCCGCGGTCTTGCCGTCGCGCTTGGCCGCCTCATAGATTTCCTTGGCCTCCTCCCGCTTTTTGACGTCCGCGACGATCACCCGGTCGCCGATCACCAGCGTCATGGCGTCGACCGCGCCTTTCTCCGGCAGCGGATACACATAGACGCCCTCCACCCAGCCGTCGGTCGGATTGGTGAAGGCCTGCGTCACGCGCGTGCGCATGGTCGGGCCCGACACCGTGACGTCGTAGTCGGCGCGCACCTGCGGAGCCTCGACGAACTTTCCAGGCTCCGCGCCCTTCAGCAGCAAAGCGCCCGAAGTCATGTCGGCGGGCTTCACGAAGGCCTGGGCGGAGCGCGCCTCGGAGGCGTTGGCCGCGACGGTCGCGACGATGAGGCCGCCCAGGCCCGCGATGCCCAGCGTCGCGGCGATCGCGATCCGGGCGACGACTCGGCGCGCGCGCGCCATCGGCGAAGGCAGGGTGAAGTCGCTCAGTCGGAGCGGCGGCAGCGATATGTCCATGGTCTGGTTCTCCCCCTCGGGCTTGGTTCGCCCAGAGAGGTTTCCGCGCCCCGGCGGCGTCCCGCGACCGGATCGATCGGCATTCGTCGGCCGCGCGCCGCCTTGCCCCGGCGAATTCCGCGCGGCTATGTGAGGTTCTGTGCGGAACGTGAGGGGATGTGGGGCGATGTCCGGGGAGGACGGGGAACTCGGCAACGCCGAAAGCGGCGCCATCGCGGATCAGGTCCGTGAGGAGCTGGCGCGGCGCCGCATGTCGCGGCAGGGGCTCGCCGACCTTGCGAAGATCTCGATCTCGACGCTCGAAAAGGCGCTCGCCGGCAGCCGCCCCTTCACCCTCGCCACCACGGTGCGGCTCGAGGAGGCGCTCGGCCGGCGTCTGCGCGACCAACCCGCGGCGGCCCGGCCGCACGCCGCCGCCCCGACCGGCTTCGCGCCGCCCGAGCTCGGCTCCTATTCGCGCCCGGCGATGTCATGGATCGAGGGCGAGTATCTGACGCTGCGCCCCTCCTTCGGAGATCCGGCCGCGGTCTACGCCTACCGCACGGTCATCGGCTGGTCGGAGGACGACTCGCGCATGACGTTCCGCGAGGGCGAGCGGCTCGACGCCGCCTTCACGCAGTTCGGCGACGTCTCGGCCCCGCATCAGTCGGGCCACATCTATCTCGTCACCAACCGGCACGGGCAGCTGCGGCTCGTCGTGCTGTCGCGCCCGACCATCGAGGGCGCGATGTACGGCGTGCTGACGACGCTGCAGTCCGGCCGCGGCTCGCAGCTGACGCCGGTCTCGGCCGCGATCGCCTTCCTGCCGCTCAAGCGCGGGGAGCCGGCGGTCTCGGGGCGCATCGGCCCGCGCGACGCCGACTACGAGCGCTGCCGCCGCCACCTCGACCGCGTCAAGCAGGACGGGTTCGCCGTGCTGATGTGACGAAGGCGCTCGTCGCCATCCGGTTTTCGCCGTGCGAACCCGTCGCAGGCGCTTGCCCGCGAGCCTGCGATCCAGCATAACCGCCGGGAAACTGCGGCGTCGGGGCGTAGCTCAGCCTGGTAGAGCGCCTGCTTTGGGAGCAGGGGGTCGCATGTTCGAATCGTGTCGCCCCGACCATCATCCCGGCGTTTTGCGCCTGCAGAGGTCCCTCACATGACCGCTCGCATCTTCCGGCCCTCCCGCAACGCCATGCAGTCCGGCGTCGCCAAGACCAAGCGCTGGGTGCTGGAGCACGACCAGGCCGAAGCGCGCCGCGTCGAGCCGCTGATGGGCTGGACCTCCTCGGCCGACACGCGCCAGCAGGTGCGCCTGTTCTTCGCCACCAAGGAGGAGGCGGTCGCCTACGCCACCCGCCAGGGCCTCGCCTTCCGCGTCGACGAGCCCAAGGCCAAGGCGCCCAAGACCGCCGCCTATTCGGACAATTTCCGCGCCGGCGCGCCCGAGCCCTGGACGCACTGACGCCCTGCCTTTCGGCCCCGTAGCTCAGTTGGATAGAGCACCAGCCTTCTAAGCTGAATGTCGCTGGTTCGAATCCAGCCGGGGTCGCCAAATTTCCCCCTCTATTCTCAGGGGTTACAGCCGGGTCCAGCGGCGCACCACCAGACCGCCAGATGGGAACGAATGGGACACAGAAGTCCCACCAGAGACCCTTTGGGCGCAGATACTCCCACCGGATTCCCACCGCAGGTTCACCCTGCGTTCCAGGGCGGCGGGAGGCCGGTGGTGTTACAACGGAGTAGCAAAAATCGAAATTTGCTACCCGAACGTAACAACCGTCGTGAGAGCCGGCTCCGTTACAACGGGATGGCAAAGGCTCCCGTTTGCCATCCCGTTGTAACGCCGGCCTGGGCCTAGGGCCGGCCGGTTTTGAAACAACGAAGTAGCGAATCCCGGATTTTGCTATTCGGATGTTTCATCGGCGCCGAAACAGAATCGGCCGCCGGGTGGAGCGCCGGCGGCCGATAGTTTGGGGAGGAAACGCCCTCAGGCGTCCTCCAGGTCACCTAGATTCGGGGGCGGCGGCGTCAAACCGGTCGCGGTCGGCCAAGCGAAACCGGAACTCCGCGTCGATCTCCGCGATCATAGCCTTGGCCGCATCGACCATCTTTGCAGGGTCCAGAGCTCCGCTGCGCATGGCCGGCGCCGGGTGAGACCAGCTGTCCAGGGCAAGGCTGGCGGTCATGCGGGCAAGCTCGAGCTGAGCGTTGTCCTTGGCGGCGAACTTGGGGTTTGGCGCGGTCTGCGTGATCATTGTGGATCTCCAAGGGATGGACCGTCGGCGGTGAGTTCGAGGGCCGGCGATAACGATAGGTCGGCCTCCATTTCTGTGGCGATCGCATCGAGCGCGTCGGCGGCGCGGCGAAGGCCGGGCGTGACGCCGACGTGGAGCGCGACCGCGATCTTGGCCTCGACCTCCTCGGTCATGCGCCGCTCACCCGAGACAATGGACGACATCAGGGCTGGCGAGATCCCCGCCGCCGCGGCGAGCCGCGACTGCCAAGTCTTGCCGAGGATGGCGCCGGCGCGTTCGAGGCGGGCGACGCGAGGGTCCCTGGTCATCAGCAGAGCTCCATGTCGAGGGCGGCCATGTCGGAACGGTCGCGAGCGCGCTCCTCCTCCTCTCGGCCGAGCGCGCTCAGGACCTCTCCCGGAGCCACGGCCCTGAGCGCCTGACGTAGGGTGGGATGGTAGGTCTCAAAGTTGTGCGGCCAGACACGGACATGGATGCGTTCGATCCGGTTGTCGATGATGCGACGGCCACGGGCGATGGTGTCGACCTCATAGATCGAGGAGGAATTTACCTCGTGATATACGGTTCGAACGTGAATCGCGTCGAAGACGAATCGGCCGTCGTTTAGGAGGCCGAGGGCACCTGACAGGCGCCCGACCTGGCGCGCCGCTGTCATCCACCAGCGCGGCAGACAGATGCGATGATCCCAGCTATCGATCCGCAGGAATTCGATCCAGCGGTATCGATGTCTGACCTCATACCGCGCCAGGTCGGCCACATGAACCGCGATCGAAAAGTTCGCGCCGGTCCGAATTCCGAGTTTCGCGGCGTGCGTGGCAAGACCTTGGCGGAGGGCCGTGAGGCGATCCGATACCTTGGTGACGGCGGGTGCCTGATAGACCCCCCGCGCCTTCCGGGTCTCCGCGCGAGCGCGCGGGAGAACCTCGCTCAATTTGCGAACAGCGAGCTCAGCCGCTTTCAGGGTCAGTCCACCGCGATCGTCCAAAGGCTCGGCGCGGAGGAGATCTAGGCGATCTTTTACCGTCGAGCGGCGGCTTGAATTGAGGGCGACGCTAATGACGGCTTTCGGAGCGCCACGACAGATAGCGTTCGCGGCCGCCTGCCAGGGGGTAAGCTCCACGTGGGTGCGCATGGATACGGGCCTCCTCTGAGGCAGGCCCGGGAGCGCCACTCGCTCGCCCGTCAGCCATGTGAATATGATATTCACGCCCGACGGGAGCGCAAGATATAGCGTGAATTTATTTTTTACATTTCGCTATGATGTCCGATAACCCTGAGTTATTGGACATCATTTTTCAGAACGTCAGGCAGCCCTCGCAGGCCAAATCAATCGGTACAAGAGAAGCGAAAAGAAGGGTCCTTCTTTTCCAAAACGTCCCCTCGCCAAGCCGGCGCTGAGGACTTCGAATCGGCGCCGAAAACTTCTTGCGCCATTCTCTCGCTGGATTCATGATCCTCCAAGCGCACCGCGGCATGGGCCCGGGCGACGGCTAGGAGGCCGAGAGAATGACGCGGATCACATCACTTTCGCAGTTGCTGGAGACGGTCTCGGACCTCAGCTCCTGCATCATCATTGCCGTCGGCGCCGACGGCCGCTCGACGGTCATCCAGCAGGGCGAGCCGGTCGTGCTCTCCGACGACGCGCCGAAGCCGATGAAGACCCGCGAGGAGGTCGAAGACCTCAAGGTCCAGTGGCGGGGCGACCCCGCCTGGGACATTGGGGACACGGAAGGCTTCGAGGCTCACCGCGACGAGCTCAAGGCGTTTCGTCTGGAACTCCAGAGAGAATGGGACGAAGCGGCCGAGCGCGTTAAGGCCGAGCGCCGCGACGCGGCCGCCCGCGCCGGCGGTATCTCGCCCGGCCACCCCGCGGTCGACTACATCCTGTTTCTCGAGGGCCAGCTCGCTCGCGTCGAAAAGCGCCTCGGTGAGGTCGCGTACGGCATCGACTTGAGCCGATCATGAGCCGCCCCTGGGCCATCGCCCTCGACCTCGGGAACGGAGACGTCGAGCTCGTCCCCGAGCTCTTCCCGTCTGAAGCTGAGGCCGCGCTGTTCGGCGACGCCTGCTTCTCCCCCATGCCATTTACGATCGTGAGGATCGACCAGTGACCAAGTTCAGCAAACTCGACCACCGCTTATACCGTGCCATGGCCAACACCCCGGCCGACCACAAGATCGCCGCCCACGCGATCATGGACGACCTCAACGCCAACCTCACCCGCATCGCTGACGAGCTCGAGGTGGCGACCGGGCTCGTAGACACCGACGCCATCGAGGCCGACATCGCGGCGCGCGAGATCCGGGCAGCCGAGGCGATCGAAGCGCTAGCGGCGTGACGACTCACGCCGACAACCGCTACTCTTACCCCCGCCGGGATCGCCCGGCGGGGGTTTTGCGCTTGGAACCTGATGAAATCGTCGAGATGATCCGGCGGGTTCTCCCCGCCGGCGCCGGCTCGCGGCTCGCGATCATCGCCGAGGTCAATCCGCGCCTAGGTGCGCGCTGGGCGAGCGGCGAGGTCATCCCGCCGGCCGACGTTTTCCAGTGGATCGATAGCGAGGACGACGTCCTGCGCCGGGCCGGCAATCCCGCGGCCGAACTCGACGCCATCGTCGAGCGCCTCCGCGCTGCCGGCCTGCAGGACATCACGATCGGCTCGCACCTCCTGGCCGCGGAAGCCCGGCTCAGAAACCGGTAACCCTGCGGGGAGTCCCCGCTTGATCTCGCTACCATCCGCAATCTAGGGTGGCTCGTTCGCACCCGGCATGGGCCAGGGCGACGGTGATCAGCGAGACCGTGCTGAATGTCCTCCCAAAATCCGACCTTCGACCCTCGCGCCGAGGACATATCGGTCGCGCGCCAGCGTGCAGTGCGTCGCGACGAGATCCTGTGCGGCGATCTACCGACGCTGGCGGACCTGCTCGTCGGACATCCGTTCCGCAGCGGTGATTTCGAGAAGGACGTCCGCTCGTGGGCGCACGTAGCGTTGAACTCGCTGGTCGTCTGCCGGCCCGAACGCGGCCGCGCCGATCTCGGGACCGCCCTTCACGAGCTCCTGGGCGATGTGAGCCTGACCAACGTCGCCGAGGCCGGCCGGGAGCTTGAGCGGCTTGGGACGTTGGCGGCCGCCGCCGACGAGAAGATCCGCTACGAGGGGCGGGTTCGGTGTGACCTCTACGCCGTGGCCGGTTTTGGGGCCCTGGAGCCGCGCGCCCGGCTGATCGGCGCGATCATGCTTCTGCAGGGGCGACACCACCAGCACCACCTGCTCGCGATGGCGGCCGGCTTGCGCTTCAGGATGATCGTCCAGGGCGGTCGGCATCCGAAGTCGCCGGGTGACCTCCATAGCGCCGGCGGGAACATCCTGCGGTCGGCGGCACGGCGGATCGGCATGGAGATGATCGCGCAGGAGAGCGTCGTGTCCGGCCCGCCGCCGGCAGAGGACATGACGGACCTGCTCGACGAGGTCATGGAGGACCGCGGCGAGATCGTGCGCGCGCCGGGCGGGCTCGCCCAGCTACGCGAGAGCCGCGTTATCGGCCTGCAAGTCGTGCCGAAGCAGCCGACGGCCGCGCCTGACCGTCTATGGAAGCCTTTCACATCGATCGCCGGCCGGCGCCTGCCGCTGGTCCGGCGCGGTGACGTGGCTGCCCACCGCCGCTCTCTCGTGCGTCGCGCGCCGCATGCCGAGGTGGCGATCGACACCATCCTGCGAGATCTGGCGGCGTCTGAGCTCGCCTGGATTCGACCGACGCTGCTGGTCGGGCCAGCAGGCGCCGGGAAGACCTCGCTCGCCCGCGCGATCGCGGAGACCGTTGGCCTGCCGGTCACGACATACGCGGCCGGCGGGATCGCCGACGCGTCCATGATGGGAACGTCGGCGCAGTGGTCGACGTCGCGGCCGAGCGTGCCGCTGGACCTGATCCGGTCGTCCGGCGTCGCGAATCCGCTGATCGTGCTGGACGAGGTCGACAAGACCCAGAGCTCGCACAACGGCTCGCTCGTCGACGCCCTCCTGGCGTTCCTCGAGCCGTCTACCTCGCGTCGATACCGGGACCTCGCGATCGAGGTCGAGGTGGACCTCTCGCGGGTCTCATGGATCGCGACTGCGAACCGGCTCGATGACGTGCCGCGGCCGCTGCTCGATCGACTCCGGGTCATCCAGGTCGAAGAGCCGACCTGGGCGCATGTCGGCGATCTCGCGCGCGGGATCCTGAACGACATCGCCGCAGAGCGTGACCTCGACAGGCGGTGGCTCGAGGAACTGGCGACGGACGAGCTCCAGGTGCTCAGGAGGGCGTGGAATGGCGGCTCGATCAGACGCTTGCGGCGGGCACTCGAGGTGCTCGTGGATGGTCGCGACATGCAGATGGGGAGGGCGTGAGATGGAAGCTGCCCTCCTGCTCGTATCCATCGCGATCGCCATCAGATCCCTGCATCGCGATGGCCTGCTCGCCACCCAACATGCGGCCGGAATCACAGCCCACGGCGCGGAAACGATGGTCCTGATCGACCTTTCCAACCACCTCGAGGAGGACGCGGTCATCGCGGATCACGAGCGACGTCCCGACGGAGACGCTCTGCGGGCACGCGCCGTCGGCATCGGACGCCTGGCGGTCGAGGTCCTCGACGCCGGCGGCTGGGCGGCGGTGTTCGCCGCGGCACCGGATCATGCCCGCGAGACCTGGCTCGCGCTGGCCGACGACCTGGAGGGCACCTATGCGGTTCCAGCCGCAGAGCCGGTCCCGGACGGCCTTGAGGTCCACGTCGACATGCAGGCGAGAACGATGCACGTCCGGATGTCTCTGCGGTCGATGATCGACCGCTGGTGGGTCGGCCGATTTTTCGCGCCGGGAAAGCGCTTCCACCGCTGGCCCCTGGTCGGCGGCCGGCTTTTCGGCGACCCGCGTACGCCTGACGGCGATCAGATCATGATGGTGGCCGTCATTGAGGACGAACGGACGGCGCTTGGGGTCAACAACCTGCACTACGATCTGGGGAGGCCGGCGTGAGGCTCTGGGTGATCTCCGACCTGCACCTCAGCAGGGTCGCGGCGCAGACCGGCGTCCAGCCGCCGGTCGTTGACGCCGACGTCGCGGTCGTCGCCGGCGACATCACCGAGGGCGTCGGGTTCGCGCTCACCTGGCTATGGCTGACGATCACGCGCCGGATGCCGGTCATCTGGGTCGCCGGGAATCACGAGTATTTCGGCGAGGTTTTGCCATCGGCCAGGGTCCAAGTTTGGAGGCATGCGGCGCATGTCGGAAATCTCCACCTGCTCGACGACAGCTCGGTGATCCTCGGCGGCGTCCGATTCCTCGGGGCGACGCTCTGGACCGACTACCGGCTCCATGCGCACGGCGAGCGTGCGCGCCAGGAGGGGTCGATGCGGGTGGCCGAGCGCATGCCGGATCACGGCCAGATTCTGATGGAGGCGCCGCAGCCCGGGACGATCGCACGCCGGTTCTCCCCCGCTGACGCGCTTGACCTTCACGAGGTTAGCGTCGCGTGGTTGCGCGATGCGTTCGAGGTCGAGCATGACGGCCCGACCGTCGTCGTGACGCATCACGCGCCGCATCCGCTCTCGGTCGCCGAACGCTGGCGCGGGCATCCGAGCACGCCGAGCTACGTGTCGGATCTCAGCTCTCTGATCGACCGCGGGCAGCCGAGGCTCTGGGTCCACGGCCACACTCACGCGTCCTTCGACTACGAGATCAAGCCGATGTTCGGCGGCCTGCGAAACACGAGGATCGTCTGTAATGCGCGCGGCTATTCCGGCGAGAATCCGGCCTTCGACTGGGGCCTCGTGATCGACGTCTGAGTCACGCTGACGCGCCCTCATTTTTCGATTGCGGCTTGCGTCATGACCTATGGACAGGTCGTCCATGACCTACGGATAGGTCAAGAAAATGCCACCGTAAGATACTGTAGGGGCTGACGAAATTGCGTTTTCGCGTGTTTTCCGACCTGCATGTCGACGTCAATGGCGGCCTCGCGGTCCCGCTCAATCTGACCGACTGCGACGCGATCATCGTGGCCGGAGACGTGTGCGAGAGGTTGAGCACGCGGGTGCTCGACTGGCTGGTCGCGAACGTCCAGCCGGCCGGCGTGCCGGTGATCTACCTGCCGGGCAACCACGATTTCTATCACTGCCGATTTCCGGCTGAGCTCGACAAGGCAGCCTCCGTTTTCGAGAGCGCCGGCGTGACGCTGCTCGCGCGCGGGGAGACGACCCAGGTCCGCGATGTCACCGTCGTCGGCGCCACCCTGTGGACGGATTTTCAGGTCGCGCGAGACCAGCGGCAGTCCATGCTGGCAGCGAGCGATCGGCGAACCGGAATGAACGACCATCGACGGATCAGATTCGGCGATGGCTCCAGGCCGTTCCTGCCGGCCGACGCGATCCGGGAGCACGCAGCCGCGGTCGAGGCGATCACGCGAGCCTGCAAAAACGTTCAGCCGGTCGCAGAAACGTTCAGCGCCGGCGACGGGCTCGCAGATCCGTTCAGCTGCAAAAACCATTATGGCCCTGCAAAATCGATTACGAGCGCGGCCGGGCCTGCAGATTCGATTATCGTGGTGACCCACCATGCGCCGAGCCCACGGTCACTGCGCGGCGGGCAGGTCACCGGCCCGCTGGACGCCGCCTACGCCAGCGACCTCGAGGCGCTGATCGAAGAGCTCCAGCCGGCCGCCTGGGTCCACGGCCACGTGCATCGCTCCGTCGACTACCGGATCGGCGCGACGCGGGTGGTCAGCAATCCGATGGGCTACCTGACGCAGGTCGGCCGCGGGAAGCAGGCGCGGATGGAGCTCGAGAATCCGGCTTTCGATCCGTCAATCACGATCACGGTCGGGGCAGAAACGCCGCCCGGGGATCTCGAGGCGCTTCGCCTGTGATCCGGAAATCCGTATCGCAACTGGCTGATACGGAAAAACGTATCGCGCTCTAAGTCACTGATTTCATTCCGTTGTCGGTATATCGACAACGGTTATGGTGTCAGCGCCATATCCGGCTTTATGGTCTCGGCGCCATATCCTCCCGATCGGGAAGATTCCGTCACTCAGGGCTCGAATCTTCCTGATCGGGAGGATTTCCAGCGCCACGGAGCGCGATTGAGCGGTCGGCGGAAAACGGATCACTCCAGCGGAAAAGACGTCAGCGGGCTGCTAGGGAATGGCCAGAACCGCTCAGGCTCTTGGACCACACGTTTCCGCGCCGACAGTCAGGCCGCGATCGCGGGGTTGTCGAGGTTCTCGTCGTAGACGTAGGCCACTGCCTGCTTCGCCTTCTCGGCGGCCACGTGTTCAGCGATCAGATCTGACGCTGAGGCGTAGGCCGGCCGGTCGTCATCGACGTCGCCTGAGTGGTAGCCCTCGAGGATGCGGGACATGCAGGCCATCGCGCAGGCGATGTGCGGGCAGCCGGTCGTCAGATCGATCCACTCGCCGGCGAACCAGCAGCCCCAGTGCCAGAGCGACTTCTCGTAGAGGTCGACGGTTGACGCCCTGCCGCCGAGGATCACCGAGCCAGACGTGACGAGCGCCGGGGACGCGCACCGCGGCCGGTTCTCGATAAGCTGATCCATCGGGCCAGCGTCGAGCAGGATCGCCCCGCAGGCCATGCCGTGAGCAAGGTGAGGCGCTCCGGATTCCGGGTCGATCCACTCGCCGGTGAGCCAGCAGAAGGAGTGGCGGACGGCGGCTTCGTAATAGGTGACGCCCTCGACCGCCTTGCCGTCTTCATTCCAGTCGAACGGATTGTATTTCACGGCGCCGAGCCGGAACGCCTGCGACATGTAGAGAATCGCGATCGGCGAAACCGTTCGTAGGTTCGGGCCCGCCGCGCCGGCTCGGAGCGCCTGGTTGATGTAGGCGATCGCAACCGGCGGGATCAGACCGACCGGCGGCTTGAGGCGACCCGCGAGGCCCTTAGGGTTCACGCGGCAAACCTTTGCCAAGCAGCCTTCTTGAGGTGCGCCAACGCATGTGACATCAGCAAACGCCCTCGAGGCGTGTCCAGCATGGATGTCGACGAGGTCGGCTTAAGGTCTTCGCGTGAGACCGATCCCGGATCTTTTATCATCACGCTGCGAGCCTTTCCTGCTTCCGCCGGCGAGCGCGCCACTTGCCCTTCTGCAGGGTCACATGGGTCCACTTGCCGTTGGGGTAGATGATCGCGTGCGTCTCGCTCCATGAGCTCGCGCCACCGTTGTTGTATCCCATCCGACGTTGACTGACGCCGACGCCGCCCGCGCCGGAGCGGCGGTAAGCTGTGTGCTTGTCGGCGTGAATGATCTTTCGGGCGAGGCGAACAAAACCCTCAAAAGCCCCCTTCGCCCAGTTTGAGCCCTGGTCACCGTGCTGACCAACCTCGATGCCGAGGATGTGGCGGCTTCCCCCACGATAGGCCCACTCGGCGTGAGAGACCTTGTTGCCTCGCAGCGTCCTGATCGCGTGCTCGAGCATGGACGGCGGCGACTTTGCGCTTCTTGGCCTTCTTGGGCTTGCGGCTGAGATGGCAGCCGCGCTCGACGTAGACCGAAATGCATATCGCCTCGGCCTCGTCATGGCTGGTGATAACTGGCTTGTATGCCCGCGCGAACTCCAGCGCGGCCGCCTTGGCCTCCTCGGTCGGGATCGAGCCGTTGCCGTGGATCTCCTTCCGCCAGGTCCCGATCGCGACATGGTCGATCGGCAGGCCGCGACCGCCGGCCTCCGCCATGACGGCGCCCATGAGCCGGTATGGCAGCGGGCTGCCTTTGTCGAAGTTGGCCTCGATGACGATCTTCTCAGGGTCGAAGCGGTCGATCAGGCTGCGGACAAACGACTGGGCTTTGGCGAGCAGGATCGGGTGCCAGACGCCGATGCCGCCCTTCTCGCGGATGCCGGCCATAAGGTCCTCGACGCCGCTCTCGCGCTGGCCGTCGATCAGCGCGCACCAGCCGGCGAGCTTCGCCATGTCGAGACAGAGGACCCTCATGCCGGCCTCAGATGCCAGGCGAGGTCCATGCGCCAGGCCTTTGGCATGACGGTCCTGAGAACGCGGGCGCGCAGGACCAGCCTTGCCTTGTCCTGGAGGACGACGCGACCGCCATGGCGCAGCCCGCTGTCGGCTCCCAGCTGCAGACGAGCCCGGATTGCGGCGGTGTCGACGCCGGCGCGGTCGAGAAGCCAGAGAGCCGTGTTGTCATCCCCGGCAGCTAGGGATTCCGTGCGCCCAAGGGTGCTTTCAGCGAACCGGCGGACTGCGTGATCCGAGACGATCGCGTTTGAGGTATTGCTCGGCGTGAACACGGGTCACGCGGCGAGCTTGGCATGCTGCTTCAGGAAGTCGAACGTGTAGCGATACTGCTCGGCCTTCTTGAATACCGTGCCGAGCCCAAGGTCGGTGTACTCCCCGCGGACGATGCGCTGGCGAATGGCCTTGTCCGCCTCGCTCTCGAAACTGAAAAGCTCGCGGTTCTCGCGGTACCTCTGCTCCAGGTACGCCCCGAGCTCATCGAGCAGAGCGTCGCGGAATGCATGCTCGGTGGCCGTCTTACGAGGCGTGAACTTGTTTTTGCGCTGGACCTAGGGAAAGGAACTCATTCGGCACCCGATGCAAATCGGCCAAGCAAATCGGCCTCACGCACATGGTCTCACCCTCAATTCGAATTAACTATGCTGTTTTGCAGGATTTTTCGGCCTCGGCATTTATTCTACAAAATGTCGCTTCGGCCCTCGATCAAGGATTGCGCGACGAATCGTTCGAAATTCGAACGAATAATCCTTGAAACGGATTGGATGACCAATCTCAGGTTGCGAATCGGAGATTCTATTCGGGGCTCAACGGGGCGATCCGCGGCTATTTGCAGGGGCGATCGCTCGGTTGCATAAAGATCCTTGCCCGTGGACTACGAAAACTGTTGTCGCAGGCGGGTTTCAGATTCAGACTCACTACCGTTAGGCGACCGCCGGCGTGGCAGCCCCGGTCCGCCCCCTGATGGTTTGAGTGTGATCCATGGATTTCGTGGACTGGGACGCGTGCGCGTCCGAGCCGCAGTGCGACGAGGTAGGCGACCGGTTCTCGCGCATGACCGCCGACCCGGTGCTGGCCGCGCGGTGGCGCGAGGGCGAGCGCCTGCGGGCCGAGGCGGAGGCCGAGAAGGAGGCCGAGGCGCAGCTTCGCGCCGCTGGCTTCGATTGGCGCGAACGCATCTATATCGACACCGCCCAGGAGGCCGTCGCCGAGCGCGGCCGGCTCGACGCGGTGCGCGCCGCGGCGCTCGCCACCCGCGACCCGCGGGAGAGCTGGCGCGCGAGCTTTCGCTATGACGCGCGCGCCTTCTTCGACGCCGGTTATGATGTCATCCCCCAGACACGCGACCGCGATCGCCGCCGGCCCATGCTCGGGCTCTATCCCTCGACGTGGTTCAACCGTCGCCAGACCCAGGCCGAGTTCGACGCGCTGATCGACGCGGAGATCGACTGGACCACGACCAAGTTCCCGACCGGCGTTCGCGTCGTCGACCACCGCTCGCCGTTGGCGGGGAAGTCGCCGCACAACGTCGCGATCGTCGCCAAGGACTTGCTCGTCACCGACATCGATATCTCGGACCACGATACATCCCTCGAGGCCGAGCGTCTGATCGAGAGCGCCCTCGGCCAGACGGCCTACAAGCGCATCGGCCGCAGCCCGAAAATCAATCTGGTCTACGTTTTGGCGCATCAGCTGACTGAGGCTGAGAAGGCGCTGCTGAAGACGATCAGCACGATCGTGGGCAACATCGAATTCCTGACCGGCCGCAGCGTCGTGACCGTCGCCGGCCTGCATCATGCGACCCGACAGCAGATCGTGTGGACGACGCCGCTGGCCCCGCGGGACCAGCTGCCACAGGCGACCGTCGAGGGCCTGAAGATTGCCCGATACCTGCTCGAGCGGCGGTTCACGCCGGCCGCGATCCGCACGCCCAAGGCGGCCGCGGTCGCGCTGGAGGCGTTGCCGTCGTCGATCGAGGGGCTTTCCGTCCCAGGCATCCAGCGCGCCGGTCCTTGGGTTCGTGACGAGGCGGCCGGCCTGGTGGTCGACGGCCGCGAGAAGTTCGTGGTGGCGATGTGCGCCAACGTCGCTCGCGCCAACCTCGCCGAGGGCTACACCGAGGAACAGCGCGCCGGTTTACTCCGGGTCGCGTTCGACCTCTGCGCTTCCAACGTCGAGCGGACCGGTCGTTGGGCCACTGACGAGAGGCTGTTGGCGCAGGTCCGCGAGCGCCTCAACCGAGCGCTCGACTTCAAAGGATGGAACTCGCCGATCCGGCAGAAGCAGGTGGGCGATCTGCCGCCGCCGGTCGAGATCAAGAAGTCGGATCCGTTCGCCGACATGGAGGCCGCTTTCGCGGCCGTCGGCGACCCGCGGCCGTTCGTGATCCCGCGCCGGGTCAACTCGAGGGGTGAGGAGCTGCCGGCAAAGATCATCCCGGCCGTGAAGGTCTCCGCGGCGATCGAGGCCGACCGGACCAAGCGCGCGCTGATGAGCGAGGCGCAGCGCCGTCCGACGCATCTCGCGATCCAGCACCTGATCCAGGAGGCGATCGAGAGCTTTATGGTGCAGGTCGTCGACGCGCTGCTCGGCAAGGAGCTCGCGGGCGACGCCAAGACGCTGCTGGTCAAGGTGCCACCCGGTGGCGGCAAATCCTCCGGCTTCGTGATTGGCGTCCTCCGCTGGATCGAGCGGATGATCGAGGCCGGGACGTGGCCGACCGGAAAGAAGGTCGTCTTCTACTGCCCGACGTACACGATGTGCCGGCAGATGATGGCGGTCGCGGCCGGCGCGGGTCATCGAACCATGACCTGGGAGGACGCCGCGGCGCCTGCGCTAGTCGACGGCCAGCCGCGGGCGCTGGTGGCGCTGTTCGGCTCGAAGTCCGAGGTGCCGTGCGAGCGCGCCGAGGAGATGGCCGCGCTCCGCAAGGGCGGCGTGGATCCGAGAGGGTTGTGCGAGAAGCAGCTGAAGCGCACGGACTACGAGAAGTCCGCGAAGCTGAAGGCGAAGACGATCACGTGCCCGTTCAAGCTCGCGGCGACCGGAGCGGACAACGGCTGCCCGCCGTGCCGGTTTTACCGGCAGGAAGAGACCATGGCCGACGCGCACCTCGTGTTTGCCGTGCGCGCGATGGCCCGCGTTCAGTCGAAGTTTTTGCACAACAACACGGTCGGCGCGATCATCGACGAAGATCCGACGGTCGAGCTCGCACGGGTGAAGCACTCGTTCAATGCTGACCGCCTGCTCGGCCGCTCCAACGAGGTCATTCACAACGACGCCAAGGGCGACGAACTGAAGGCCCTCTACGACAAGCGCGCCAGGATCAACATCCTCGTCACGGCCGAGATCAAGGCGCGCCGCAACCCGGCGCCGGCGATCCTCGCCATGGAAGGCGGGCTCGAATGCCTTGAGGCCGCGATCGACATCACACGGCCTGACGATTGGGTCTCGCGCCAGATCCGGCCAGACATGGATCCCGACGAGCTCGCCTGGTTCGCGAGCGCAGGTATCCGACTGCCGGGCCGCAGCGCAGAGCGCGACCTCTGGGCGATCGTGAAGCAGATGGTCGACGAATTTCAGCAGCACTCGGTCAACTTGTCCGCGATCGAGCAGATGAGAACGCTGGCCGGTCGTCGCGCGGCCCGTACTGGCGGCCGCGATCGCACGAAGCAGCTGCTCGCGAGCCTGCGCACGACCAAGCTGTCCGTCAGCCGCCTCGATCCGCGCCTGCAGTGGGTGCAGGCCGAGCGTCCGGACAAGACGCGCGAGTGGGCGATCCGTGTGTCGCGGCGCAAGCAGCTGACGCCGAAGCTCCTGCGGCTGCCGATCGCCGTGCTGGACGCCACCGCGAGCGTGAAGCGCCTGACGAAAGCCATCGGCCGGGAGGTCGACGTGCGCGAGATCGGCGACCTGATCCAGCACTGCCGGGTCATGATGGATCCAACGCAGACGTTCAGCGTGTCATCTTTCAAGATCGACTCGCGGGACAGTGAGAAGCAGCGCAAGGAAAAGTTGCAGCGGCGCGATCACGTGCGCCTGCTCATCACGCTGCTGGCCGGCCTCTACTCGTGGGGCCGAGGCCTCGTTGTCGCGCCGACTGAGGTTCGCGACATCCTGCAGGATCAAAAGTGGCGCACACCGAGCAACATTGACTGGCTGCACCACGGAAACGTACGCGGCCTCGATTTCGCGAAGCGGGCCGATTGGGTGGTCGTCGTCGGCCGCATGCAGCCGACGACCGGCGCGATGGATGGACAGGGCGCCGCCTACGGCTCCGACGAGCCGGACTTCGTCGCGATCGACCAGCGCGGCGACGGGACGATAGACGGCAAGAATCCACTGCACCTCGACCTCCATCCGCGGAGGTATCGGATGCGAAACGGGAACGACGTCGTCTGCATGGCGCCCAACTACGCGCCGAACACCTGGCAGCGCGACTTCCTCGAGGCCGCGCGCGAAGAGGAAAATTTCCAGATCGCGACTCGCCTTCGCACGGTCTACCGGCATGGCGACCTGCCGCCGCCGCTATGCATCTTCCTCGGACCGTTTGCACCGGAGAACACGATCGTCGACTCGATGAGGCGGCTCGCAGATATGGTGAAGGGCTCGGAGATCGCCGACCTCGCCCGTCAGCGCGGCCTCATGTCGATGCAGCCGGCGGGATTCGCCGTCGTCGACAACCAGCGCAAGAACGGCCCGGAGCTGTGGGACGATAGCGAGCGCGCGAAGGCCGAGGCGCTGGTCACCGAAGGACTGAGGCGCTGGCCCGACCTGAAAGAGGAGGCCGCGATGTGGCGGATGAATCGCCACACCAAGCGCCTCAACGCGGCCGAGGGCCTGCTGGACGACGAGACGTTCCGGTTCCTGGAGAACGCCGACGAAGACCGGCACGGCGATTGGCTGTGGAGGCTCGACGAGTGGCTCGCGCAGCACGTTGAGGCGTACGACCTGCAGGAGCGGCCGGCGGCCGGCTCTGAGCGCTATGCCAAGCCGGAGGAGCCGAAGCAGTCGCCAGCCGCTGCCACTGCTCCGAGGCAGATCGCTGGCGTTCGTCGCGTCATGCCAATCGTGGTTAAGGTTAAGGACGCGGCTTAAGCCGTCTCTCACACCGTCGGCCGGTGGGCGCAGTAGACGCGCCACAGCCCGAGCGGCTGGCCGTTGACGGTGATGTCTCCGCGAGAGCTGTGATCCGACGTGGAATTTGGGGCTGGCGGTCTTTCGATTGTCAATCGGCGCTGAAGTTTAGTCCCTTATCGGCGTCCAATGTTATGTTGACACCTGAATTTTTGTAGGCGGTGTCGATCCCGCCGGCGCGGAGCTGGTCCGGGTTGCGCAGCTTGGTTGATGACCGCTTCCGGCCCACCTGTTGCTAGCGCTCGTCCCGGCGCAACTCCATTTAGTCGTTCAGCAGGTTCAACTTGACTAAAATTACAGGCAATTCTTTGGATACTAGCTCCGCCATAAAACAATTTTTCTTGAGCCGCGGCAGGCTGGGCCTGAAAGTGTTGCGTCGTGGACATGCCACGATGTCATTCACGCGCCATTCTCTAAAAGAACTGAAAAATCGAAAAAATCATTCTGCAAAGAACAAAGAAAAAGCCGCCCATCGTCATGAGGGGCGGCCTGATCTCTGAAAATGCAATCAGATTTAACTTCCGGCCGACCTCGGATTGAGGCCGGCATCACTTCAGCTCTCCGGCGGCCAGCACCAGCGCGTCTTTCCGGCCGACCTCGGATTGAGGCCGGCATCACTTCAGCTCTCCGGCGGCCAGCGCCAGCGCGTCTTTCCGGCCGACCTCGGATGAGGCCAGCGTCACTTCAGCTCTCCGGCGGCCAGCGCCAGCGCATCTTTCCGGCCGACCTCGGATTGAGGCCGGCATCACTTCAGCTCTCCGGCGGCCAGCGCCAGCGCGTCTTTCCGGCCGACCTTGAATAGAGGCCGGCATCACTGAAATCGTTCAGATCGAGTGACGCCAAATATAAATATTTAGCCAGCCCATGAAAAGGCCGGATTGTAGGGGTGGTAAATTGTTCGTCTACGTTTCGAACGTTGACCCATAGCGGCTGTCTGAGTGGTCCGCTGTTCGGTGCCAAGCCAACTATTTCTTAGGCGCTGTTTCGCCGTGATGGCGTCGCATATCAATGGTTGAGTGTAGGAAACCGGACACCGCCAACATGGTCGCATTTGAGGTTGACGCCCTTGGTTTGAAGCGTCGTCAGCGCAGCGTGCCTCGGGCGAGCGCACGTTGAATTCCAGATACATCGCTACCTCGCGCTAAGGTTCGCTCAATGGGAGCGTGCTGACCTGAAATCCAAATCTTCATCTCAGCGTCCAAATCGAATGTACCAGCCGTCTCGACTGAGAACTGCGTGATGGCGCGATACGGGATCGAATGGAAGTCAGTTTTGCGGCCCGTTACGCCTTGCTTGTCAATCAAAATGAGACGCTTGTCGGTAAAAACAAACAAATCTCGAATGACTTTGTAAGCAAGATCGATTGTCTCGCCGGGGATCAGAATGGGACTAAGCTCAGCACTTAGTTTCTCAATTGACACACTGCTTGCGTGTCCCAGAATACCATCGAATAGGCCCAACACTCAATCCTCCATGTCCGGATGAGATGACCAGATGGGCGAGGGCCTAAGGAATAGGCGGCGGGCGACACCATCTTGTTGACCCAATCGCACTTTTACGAGCGCTTCTAGTTGTTTGGGGCAAAGAAAGCCCGGTCTTGGCAGCCGGGCTTTCCGTCACTCTGTATCGTCAAGCCGCGTTGCTCTCGTCGAACGGCGACGGAGCCTCTAAGTGGCCGCCACGGCGCTTGACGAGGATCCAGCCGACGACGCCGACGAAGATTGCGCCGACTACCGCAGCGCCGTAATGCAGCAGGCCGATGCTCATCAGCAAGTCTTCCGCATGCGGATTTGGGACGATGTATGCCCCGAGGTAAGGCTGCAGGTAGGACAGCAGGAAGCTGTCGCCGACCAGCATTTCGCCGGCCACCCAGCCGAGCAGCAGTCCGCCGAACCAGACCAGGATCGGGAAGCGCTTGAGAACGCCCGAGATCAGGGTCGCGCCAAACACGACGAGCGGCACCGAAAGCAGCAGGCCGAAGATGAAGAGCTCGTAGTGGCCCTTCGCGGCGGCAGCGATCGCGATGACGTTGTCAAGGCTCATCACCGCGTCGGCGATGACGATCGTCCACACGGCCTTCCAGAGGTTGCCGGAAGCGGCGATGTCGCCCTCTTCCTCTTCCTCGCCGACGACCAGCTTGATCGCGATCCAGAACAGGAGCACGGCGCCGACGACCTTGAGGAAGGGAACGTTCAGCAGGTACGAGATGATGCCGGCGAAGATGATGCGCAGGAACACGGCGGCGCCAGCGCCGAGCCAGATGCCCCACTTGCGCTGGTTCTCAGGCAGGCCGCGGACGGCCAGCGCGATGACGACAGCGTTGTCGCCGGAGAGCAGGAGGTCGATCCAGATGATCTGGAGCACCTGTAGATAGAAGGTGGGATTCGAGAAATCCATGACGGACAAGGTCTCTGTATGGGATGAGAAATCGGGCGGCTGGCCCGTTCGATCAGTCGTCCGGCGTCAGAGGCCTTCAGCCGGGATGTATTGAATAAAGCGTCCCTCATCGTCATGGGTGAGGAAGGCCCGCTTCATGCGTCGGCCGACCACTTTCAGGACAATCTCGTTGTCGCGCCGCTCGTCGATGACCATCTCGGTCCCGGCGGCGTCGCGTAATGCCTGGCTTTCGCCTCCGAGGTTGCGAATGCCGTTGTCTTGGAGGAATCGCTCGTTGTCGGCGGCGATCCGGAAACCTCGCAAGCGTTTTGGTCGCTCCGACAGGCCCATCAGTGTGCCGAGAGCCGCCGCCAGGGACGAGATCATCAGCAGGACCAAAGCTATCGTTCCGCTGTTGTCGGTTGATCCTGTCGCGGGATTGCGTTCTCCGTATCCTCCAGTGATCAAGAAGTAGATCAGCAGCAGGAAGATCGCTCCGAGCCCAATCGCCGGGAGCGTACTCTTCTGGCCCTCGCGAGCGTCGTGTCCTTGGGTCACCATCCGCGCCAGCATAAACGGGGCGACCAGCAGGACGAGCGCCGCCACGATCAGGAACGCGTTGTTCTTCATGCCCTTGTAGAAGTCACGGCCAGCGCTGAACCCAACGCCGGCGACGGCGGAGCGCGACAAAATTCGGACGAGGTCGTTGTCGCTGTTCAGCATCTCACATGGCCCTCGAGCGGGCCGAACGGATAATCCCGTCCGGCCCGATTCTTGATCAGCTCAAGCCGAACTGGCCTATGAGCGACTGCAGGCCGCCGGCGTAGCCTTGGCCGATCGCCTTGAACTTCCAGTCTGCGCCGGCCCGGTAGAGCTCGCCGAAGATCATCGCGGTCTCGGTCGAGGCGTCTTCCGAGAGGTCGTATCGGGCGATTTCGGCGCCGCCTTCCTCGTTGACGACGCGGATAAAGGCCTTGTCGACCTGGCCGAAATTTTGCTTCCGCTGGTCGGCTTCATGGATGGTGACGGCGAACACGATTTTCTCGATCCCGGCCGGGACGCCGGCGAGGTTGACCTTGACCTGCTCGTCGTCGCCTTCGCCTTCTCCGGTGCGGTTGTCGCCCTGATGTACGATCGCGCCGGAGGCGTGGCTTTTGTTGTTGTAGAAGATAAAGTCGGCTTCAGACTTGCATTTTCCGTCCGCGCCAAGCGCGAAGACGGACGCGTCGAGGTCGAAGCCGGCCCCGTCGGTCACGCGCGGATTCCAACCGAGACCCACGATCGACTTGCTGAGACCTGGTGCTTCTTTGGAGAGGTTGACGTTCGAACCTTTGGACAGGTTCACAGGCATGGTCGTTCTCCTATTAGGGCTTTCGGCCCGTTTGAAACTTGAGCACTGAGGTGAATGGTTAGCTCGCGCTGATTCCGTAGTTCTGGCACATGGCGCCGAGACCGCCGGCGTAGCCCTGGCCCACGGCTCGGAATTTCCATTCCGCTCCGTTGCGGTAGAGCTCGCCGAACACCATCGCGGTCTCGGTCGAAGCGTCCTCGGCGAGGTCGTAGCGTGCGACCTCGTTCTGGGTCGCGGCATCGACGATGCGGATGAACGCCTTGCCGACCTGGCCGAAGTTCTGGCGACGGGTCGTGGCATCGTGGATCGTGACCGCGAAGACGATCTTGTCGACCGACGGCGGAACGTTCGCCAGCTCGACGAGCACCTTCTCGTCGTCGCCCTCGCCTTCGCCGGTGCGGTTGTCGCCCTGATGGACAACCGATCCGGAGACGTGCTTGAGATTGTTGTAAAAGACGAAATCGGCATCGGAGCCTACCTTGCCATTCGTGGCGAGGAGGAACGCCGAGGCGTCGAGGTCGAACGCGGCTCCGTCAGTCGAACGCGGATCCCAGCCAAGGCCAACGAGGGCCCGGGTCATGTTTGGGGCTTCCTTCGAGAGCGAAACGTTGCCGCCCTTTGAGAGGCTTACGGGCATCTTTGACTTAGTCCCTGTTGAAGTTGCAATCGTCGAATTTTGGTCGACCTTCGCGCCGGTCGGCGTGGCGTTTCCGCTCTAGACGGCGAGGTCAAACCGCGCCGGATCGAGGCCGACTTCCTTGACGATCCGGAATGCCACGGCCTTCTCGCTGGCGTCGAAGTTGCCGTCGGCATTGGCGATGATCATAGAGACCCGCACCACGAGGCTGGCGGCCTCCGGCTTGTCCTTTACGCGGCCAATGAGCTTAAGGCACTCCATCTCGCCAACCGCTTTGTCGAAGTCGTACTTGCCCGAGAGGTTCTGGAAGATCGCGATAACCTCGTCGGTCTTGAACACCTTGAGCTCGTCGGAGGCCTGCAGCACGCCGACCATCTTTGCCTTCTCTTCGGACGAAATCGTGCCGTCGGCGAAGCCCATCATGGTGGAGGCGGCGACGATGGCGTCGAGCGTTTCCTTGTTCTTGAAGCGACCGACTTCCTCGGCGAGCTTGGAGCGACCCTGGGCCAGCGTGTTCTTGATCCAGTCGAGCGGCATCGCGGTCTTCTTTCCTATTCAGGGTCTTGATCGCTTCAATCTTTGGAGCCGGCGCTCCAGCGCAGCCCCCAGCGATAGGCTCGATCCATCTCGTCGACGGCTGCGAAGTAGGTGTCGAGACGACTGATCCGCATGGCGTCGCCGACGTTCTCGATCATCGCGACGGCGCAGCAGGTCTTCCCGCTGCGCCCTTCGACGAGACGGACCTCGATCTCGGGCTGGCCCGGCATGAAGACCGTGACCACGCCATCCGTCGAAGCCCAGTTCGGCACGCCCTCGTAAATCGAGGCGAAGACCAGGATCTTGTCGATCTGGCTCCACTGGCGGCCGTTGACGCGAATCCATTCGCCGTCTGTCGACGCGCCGGTGCGGTCGTCCGACGCCAACTGAATAAAGGGTTCGCCCTCATACGACCCGAAGGCGTTCCCAAGCGCTTGGACGACGCCCATATAGCCATCCTTAAGCTTGAACAAGCAGCCGAGATCGAGGTCGATCCCACCGCGGGCAGATCGCGCTCCACCGCCGAACAGACCGCCAAAGCCGCCCGAACGCTGCGGAGGGGAACCTCCCCGGTTCCAGTTCAGATTCACCTTGATCTCGCCAAAGCTCCCAGAGGGCTTGGAAAGGTTGATTCCCGGCTTCTCCTTGGTCAGCGAGATCTTCGACAGGCTGATTTTCGGAGGAGCTGGCGGAGGCGGAGCCGCTGGCGGCGGGGCCGGAGGAGGAGTCGCACTCGGGGCCGGCGCGGCCGGAGCCGCGACATCGACGCCGAAGCTCTTGGCGAGCGGTTCGAGGCCGCCGAAAAAGCCTTGACCTACGGCGCGGAACTTCCAGGCGCCGTTGCGCCGGTAGAGCTCGCCGACGATCAAAGCCTGCTCCTTCATGCCCGAGGTCGGAACGTCGAAGCCGATGATCTCCGCTCCGTCGGCGACCGCGATGCGAACGAAGGGCATGCCCGCAAAGGCAACGCCGGCGGGAAGAGTCGCGGTGATCGCGATCTTCTCGATGTCAGCGGCAAGCGCGGGCAGGTCAAAGGCGATCCGGGTCTCCAGCGCGTCGCCCGAGGCTTGCGCGAAAGGCCCGGCGGAGACGCCGCGAGTCGAGGGCTGGTTGAAGAACACCATGTCGGCGTCGCCGCCGACCTTGCCGTTGGCGCGCAGCACAAACGCGGACACGTCAAGATCGGAAGCCGCCGAGCCGCGCGCCGACCACGTCACGCTGACGCGAGGCGTCGACGTGATCAGAGACGCGTTGCCCCCAGGAGTGAGGTTCGCCATGGCCGGGTTCACCCAATCCTGATCAGAGCGCCGCCATAGCGGGGCTGACGAGGTCCTGGACGGTGCGGCCTGGAGCCGGTTGGCCGACCGCCTTCATCGTCCACTCGCCCGAACGGCGGGACACGACGGCCATAACGACGCCTGTGTGAGAACCCTTCTCACGGAGCTCGTAGCGGGCAAGCTCCTTACCGGTCGCCTCGTCCACGAGACGAGCGACGGCGTTGTCGACCTCATTGAAATTTTGTCCGGCGAAGGAATTCACCACGAACACGAGGTCCGTCACCTGCGCCGGGAGCTTGGCCAGATCGACCCTTATTGTCTCGTCGTCGCCGTCACCGTCGCCGGTCCGGTTGTCGCCAGAGTGGACGATCGATCCGTCTTTAGACTTCAGTTGTCGGAACCAGATGGCGTCAAGCGGCTGACGGTTCGAATCAAAGGTTATTACCGAAGCGTCGAGGTCGATGTCTTGCGAGCCGCCACCGAAACCGAAGAAACCTTTCTTTTTTACCGCGTCCCAGCCGAGACCCATCATGACTCGTGCGAGGCCAGATGATTCCTTGGACAGATTGATGGTCTGCCCTTTTGACAAAGAAATCATTCTTGAAGTTTCCCCATATGGCTGAACGGCCTAGAGGCGTATCCGCCTGCCGCTCAATTTATGCTTGCATCGACACCCTAACGGCCTACCATCGTGTGTCAAGTCGTTGTGCTGCTTTTCAACATTAGCGCAGGCAGAAGAAATTGCATGAAAAACAACGAGTTAACCATGCAGCTTCAGGTCGTGATCGCGTTTGTCGATGGGCTCGTTCCATTGGAGTATCGTGAGCGCGAAGTGGTCCTCAACGCCTTTCGCAACGCAACCAAAAGAATGAAGTGTTACCTCGTGAATTATCGCTTCGGCGAGCGCTGGATGGAGCTAATTCTTGATCACTCACCAGGCTTCGATATCTCCAAATTGATGCGGTGCTTCAAGGCCGTATCCTCCCGCAATATCCATACGCTCCGAGGCAACGCGTCAGGGATCTGGGCACCCGGCTACGTCGTACGCACGATCGGCGAGCCAGTTGAGCCCGAAGCAGTCTTTCAATCGCTTCTGACTGTAGGTTCCGATTTGTGACGGCCTTATGGATCGCGCAGTCCCACGCCAGCCAGCGTGACGTCGTCTCTTTGATCCGGGGAAGCGAAGACTGGGCTGTTGTCTTGGCCTCGCACGCAAAGCCGCGCGAAGATATTCTAGCCGTTGCCGATGCTTCCTTCGCCGAACCTAACGACACCGATCTCGGCCCAATCCCCGGCTGTGGCTATGGCGAGTGGGTCGAGCAGGTCGCCAAACATCGCGACGTCGCCGCGGTATTGTGCACCCGACATCGCGAAGCCCTTTCCGATCTGCGCGGGCGATTCGCCTCGTTTGGCGTTCGTCTCGCGACCGGCGCTTCAACCAGCGAAAACGCCTTCGCTGTTGAGAACAAAGACGTGTTCGCCAAGCGTATTGAAGGCATCGCGCCCCTTCCGCGCACCAAGCGCGTAGACGGCGCCGAAGAGTTCGTTGCGGCGCTGAAGGAGTTCGACGACGTCGAGCGTCTTTGCGTGAAACCCGTTAATGGCATCTTCGGACGCGGCTTCCTGCAGATCGACCCGAAGGCCGGGCTGCTCGACGCGCTGACCGCACTCCACGGCCGTAGCGTCTCTTCAGAGGTGCTCGCCCACGCGCTCGCAAGCGCAAAGAACCCCGAGCCGATGCTGCTGATGGAATATTTGCCGGGCGAGGAATACTCGATCGACATGGTCTGCGACGACGGCCGCGTCATCGCGGCCGTCTCGCGTCACAAGACGGCGCACTACCAGATCATCGAGACCCGAGGTCCCCAGGTCGAAATCGCGCGCGCCGTCGCCGCCGAGATGCGGCTCGACGGCATCGTCAATGTCCAGACGCGCGGCGGAGCCGACGGCCGCCAGAACATTCTCGAAGCCAACGCGCGGATTGCGGGCGGCGTCGCATACTCGGCGCCTGCCGGCGTCAACCTCCCAGCGATCTGGGCACGCCACGCCACCGGCCGCTCCGTGATAGTGAAGCACCTCGCAGAACCGGTTGCTGTGCGCATCAACGCTTCGGCCTTTGCTCTGCCTGAAACCTCGGCGCTCCTCAGCTCCGCCACGACGGAGACCGCCGCGTGACCAAGCTTCAGCCCGGGCAGAACGCTCCAATCGCTCGCGTAGGCGAGAGCGTGAGGCTGGCTTTCTCCGCTCCGCGTATAAGTGTCGGATATGGCATCGCGCTCGTGCCCCTTAACGCCAGCGACGTCGGCATGCCTGGCGCCTTCCAAAGCTATGGAGGTGAGAGCGCCTGGGTGCGCGACGAAGGCGCAACCGTCACGATCGACTTCGCCCAGGTGCCAGCCTCGACTAACAAGCTGTTAGTATGCCTTTATTCCATCCGGTCCGCCCGATCGCTCCGCGACGTGCCGGAAATCCGGCTCACCGCCGGCGAGCACGAGATTGCCCTGCGCGGGGCGGACTTTCCCCACGCCTATGCCTGCGCGATCCTCGCCGAGCTCTACCGGCGCGATAACGCCTGGAAGATTCGAGCGCGCAGTGACGGCCTGATCGACGGAATAGATGCGCTCGGCCGTCGTTACGGCGTCACGCTTTCTGACGACGGCCCCAACGCGCCTCGCGAGTTCGGCTTCGATCAAAGCGATCGAAGACAGCAGGAACAACCGCGTCAGGATTACGGTTCCCCGAACGGCCGGCCGCAATGGACAGGTTCGGGATTTTCCGTCGCGCGCCGCCTCATCGTCACCAACGCTCACGTCGTCGACGAGGCCCGCGTCATCACGGTATCGGGCTATGACGGCACATCCAGAGCAAAGCCAGTAATCGTCGACCGAAACAACGACGTCGCGCTAATCCGCACAGAACAGGATCTCGACGGCCCTCCGCTGCCGTTCCGCTTCAGGGGCGGTCCAGGCCTTGGCGAGACGGTTGCGGTTCTCGGTTACCCGCTTGCCGGCCTGCTGAGTTCGGGGCCCCAGGTCACTACCGGCGGCATCTCGAGCCTGCTCGGTCCCCAAGAGGATGCGCGCCAGTTGCAGCTCTCGGCGGCGATCCAGCCTGGTTCTAGCGGCGGACCGCTGCTCGACATGCGCGGACGGGTCATCGGCGTCGTCGTGGCGACGTTGACCAACGCCCAGAATGTCAATTTCGCGGTACGCGCATCGCTCGCGGAAGCCTTGATCGAAGCCGCAGGCGAAGACTGCACGCGGCTCGACGACCCGACGCCCGGCACGCCGGCGCTCGACCTGCAAAGTCTCGTCAAAACCGTCCGCAAATCGGTCTGGCGCTTAGAGATACATCAATGACCCCATTTCTCGCGATTGGGCGCGTGCTTCTGCTCCTCCTGATCGCCGGAGGCGTGCTCACGGCCGTCCGCTACGCGGTGCTGTTCCTGAAGACGCCGGGCAAGCGACGCGAGATCGCGGCCGAGCGCGGCGTCGACCCGTTCTCCCCGAGCGTGGAGCCTGCCCTGGCGAGCTGGCGCGGTCATCTCGGAAAAAAGCTTTGGCTCAACCTGGTCGGACTTCCGCTCGGTTTGTTCCTCCTCTTGCTCTTTGTCGGCGAGTACATGTGACCATGACCAAGACCCGTATGTTCCTGATCGTCTTCGCCGCGGTCGTCTTCCTTCCCTTCATCCTGATGGCAAGCTTCTACTTTCCGTCCAAGGACGTGCTGCGCATCACCGGCACAGAGGTCGTCCGCGTCGACGCCGACGGCAAGCGCATCCAGGGCGACGGTCGCGGTCGCGAGACCCGCGACGTGTTCTACATCTACGCCGAGGACATCGAGTCCAAGAAGCCCCATGTCTTCGAGAACGAAGACACCAGCTGGGGCTTTCCATTCTACTTCAAGTTCAACTCCACAGACGTCCAGGCGACGGCGAACTCGATCGCCGGCGAGCGTGGCACCGCGATCATCTCGTCCTATGGCTGGCGCATCCCGCTGGTGTCGTGGTTTCCGAACGCGACCAGCGTGACCCGCGCGGCCGCCGACGCCTCGCCGTTCCCCTGGTTCAACACGGTGTTCCTGCTCATCTTGGCGGGCGTGCTCGTCGCCCTGTGGCGCGCCACGCGCCGATTCCGCAAGCCCACGGTCTGAGGTCCAGTCACCCCCATGGCCCTCCGCGCGCTCAGGGACCGCGACGGTCTCCACGCCGATCTCCTGACCGGGAGCATTGATGTGGAGGTCGACCGCGCGGCCGTTCCCCCGATCGACCTTTTCGGCTTCGCCCAGCGCCGCAATCCAAAGCGCGGTTTCCTGTTTGTCTCCCGGGTGCTTGGCCGGCACATTCCCGTCGCGCCCTCAGCCATGCAGTCGAGCTACGACGCGCTCGCCCGCCAGTGCGTGATGACTGGAAACAAGCCAATCCTCGTGATCGGCATGGCCGAGACCGCGGTCGGCCTCGGCGCAGGCGTCCATCGTGAACTGGTCCGCCGCAATCCTGACCGGACAGTCGTCTATCTTACGACCACCCGCCATCGCCTCGACGCGCCGCTACTGGCGACTTTCGAGGAAGAGCACAGTCACGCAACCACGCACCTGATCCACGAGCCCGCCGATCCTGAGATCATGGCGGCCGTGCGCGAGGCGCGCTCGCTCGTTCTCGTCGACGACGAGATGTCGACGGGCAAGACCTTCATCAATCTCGTGGCAGCGCTCCGGACCTCCGGCATCACGGCCGAAGACGTCTCGCTCGTCACGCTTACCGACTGGTCCGACGGCAAGGCGGTCGCGGCGATCGGCCGGGGCTGCCGTTCGGTCTCGCTGCTGTCGGGACGCTATAGCTGGACGCCCGACGCCAAGGCGCCGGCGATCGAGATGCCCCATGTCGACGTCACCGGAGCAGGCGCGGCGCGCATCGACCCGGCTAAGGACTGGGGCCGGCTCGGCGTCCTCTCCCACCGTGACGTCCCGTCGGAGTTCGCCCGTTGCCGCCCCGGCGAACGGATCCTCGTCCTTGGGACCGGCGAACACGTCTGGCGGCCGTTCCTGCTCGCCGAAGCGCTGGAAAAGAACGGCGCCCATGTGCGCTATTCCTCGGTCACCCGCTCGCCGATCGCGGTCGGCCACGCCATCGGCTCGGCGCTCGCCTTCTCGGACAATTACGGCCTGGGCATCGCCAATTTCGCCTACAACGTCGACCCCGCGCTCTACGACCGGATCATCCTGTGCGTCGAGACGACGGCCGACACCATCGACCCCACCCTCATCGAAGCCATCAGCCCCGAGATCGTCTCGGACATCGACGGAGTCTCGCCGTGATTCGCCCCGTCTGCCTCGTCGATCTCGACGACACCCTGTTCTCGACGGCGGCCAAGCATCCCGAGAGCGAGCAGCCGTTCCTCAAGCAGGTCACCACCGCCAGGAACGGCCGCCACTCGATGATGAACCGCCCGCAGGCCGCGCTCGTCGACTGGCTTGTCGCGACGACCGACCTCATCCCGGTCACCGCGCGCGGCTCCGAAGCTTTCAAGTCAGTAGACCTGCCATTCACAGCCGGGGCGATCTTGTCAAACGGAGCGCTGATCCTGCTACCGGACGGCTCGACCGACCCACTCTGGCGAGAACAGATCGCAGAAGATCTCGAGCCAGAACAGCAACGATTGGGCCTGGTCCTCCAAGACGCCAACAGGTTTGCGGAAGAGCTTGGAATTTCGATCCGAAGCTGGATTGTGAGGGAAGGCCACGTTGGAACCTACGCGGTCGTCAAGCAGAACGATGATGAAAAAGGCTCCAAGCTGTCGCTGCTGGCGACACTACCCAATACTCCCACGAATTGGACCGTCCATCTCAATGGAAACAATCTCGCATTCATTCCTTCTGCGATTTCGAAGCAACGAGCGGTGTCACATATCCTGGCAAAGATAAGGCAGTGCAATCCAGAGCGTCCGATTATCGGGCTTGGAGACAGTCTGACTGACATTCCCTTCCTGTCACAATGCGACTGGTGGGGAGCACCAAACCGCAGTCAAATCACTTCCAGGCTTTTAGCCTGCTGAGCTGGAGGCTCCGATGGCAACGCTCGCTCAAAGCGTCGAAATCACCCATTTCTCCGGCAGTTATGCTGCTGAGGACGTCGAGCTCCTGCTGCAGCCGACGAACGTCGCGCCGACTGATGTCGCGACCAAGGAGAAGCTGATCCAGACAGGCAAGCGTCACTACTCCGAGATGATCTCAGAGGAGAGGGCTCCAGATCCGGCTTACGTCGGTGTGTACGAGAAGGCGCTCGACGCCGGTTCCAAGCGCATGGCCAACGACCTTGCGCGCCTCGCCCAAGCTCTCTCCCGCGAGATCGCCGGAGATATCACGCTCGTCAGCCTCGTGCGCGCCGGCCTGCCGGTCGGCGTGGTCCTGAAGCGCGCGCTCAAGGCGCTCGGCCGTGATGTCGCCCACTACGGCGTCTCGATCATCCGCGACCGCGGCATCGACGAGCAGGCGATGCGTCACATCACAGCGCGCCGCGATCCCGCCGGCGTCGTCTTCGTCGACGGTTGGACCGGCAAGGGTGCGATCATCGGCGAACTCGAGAAGAGCCTCGCCGGCTCTGACGTCCTGCCGCGCCTGGTCGTGGTTGCCGACCCTTGCGGCCGCGCCTGGCTTTCGGCCTCCGGCGACGACTGGCTGATCCCGTCGGGCATCCTCGGGGCGACCGTCTCCGGCCTCGTCAGCCGCTCGATCCTCAACGACGAGATCATCGCTTCGGGCGGCTTTCACGGCTGCCTCGACCTCGTCAGCCTTTCCCGCCACGACGTCAGCCGCGCCTTCGTCGACCAGATCTGGGCACAGATGGGCTTACGCCTGCTGCACGCCGAAGCGGCCGTCTGGACCGACGCTGACCGGGCCCGCCATTCCGCAGTCGCTCAAGCGACAGTCGGACGGATCGTGGCAGACTACAGCGTAAGCAACCTCAACCGCGTCAAGCCGGGCATCGCCGAAGCGACCCGCGCTGTGTTGCGACGCATGCCCGAACGGGTCTTCATCTCAGACCCTTTCGATCCCGACCTCGCGGCCTTGGTTTACCTGGCGACCGACCGCGGCGTTCGACTCGAGACGCTGCATGGCGGGATCGCGCCCTATCGCGCCGTCACCCTGATCGGAAAGGCCTCATGATGCTGAAGCCTCGGCCGTCGCCATTCGCCCTGGGCGCCACGCTCTACATGCCGGCGACGCATATCTCGATTCTCGACATCGTGCGTGGCCAGAAGCACCCTGGCCTGAAGTCGGTCGTCCTCTGCCTCGAGGACTCGCTGCTGTCGAGCCATGTCGAAGTCGGGCTCGCCAATCTCCGCCAGATCACGCTGGCGTTAAAGGTCGATCCGGATCGCGATGGCCATCCGCTTATCTTCGTTCGACCGCGCTCGATCGACATGGCGCGAAAGATCGCGCAATGGAATGATTCCGTCGTCTTCGATGGTTTCGTCGCCCCTAAGGCCTGCCCTGGAGGCATGACGAGCTGGTACGACGCTGTCGCCGGCACGGATTTGCTGCTGATGCCCACCCTCGAAACCAAGGAATTTTTTGATCCTTTCGGTATCCGCGACTTTCGCGACGAGGTGATTGGCCTTGGTCGCGATCGGGTGCTGGCGATGCGGATCGGCGGCAACGACCTTCTGGCCAGTCTAGGTCTCCGCAGGATCGCAGGAATGACGCTGTACGATGGTCCACTGGCCTCGGTCGTCGGCAACCTCACGGCGCAGCTTGGTTCCGCAGGCTTCTCACTTACCGCGCCGGTTTTCGAAATACTGGATGACGCGCATACACTTTCGGCAGAACTCGCACGGGACGTCGCCCACGGACTAGTAGGCAAGACCGCGATACATCCTTGCCAACTCAGGCCGATCAATGCGGCGTTTCAGGTCAGCGCGGCCGATTTCGAAGCCGCCCTCCGTATCCTGGAACCCGTGGCCGCGGCGGTTTTCAAGCTGAATGGCGCAATGTGCGAACCCACAACACACCGAGCTTGGGCTGAGAAGATCGTAGCAAGGGCAGAAGTTCAAGGTATAGCAAATTCGCGCCAGAGTTACTTAGAGTCAGAAATCTCCGTAATGCCAGAGCCTGTCATTTATGGCGGTCAACTTGCGATTGCGCGTTAGTTGAGAATCATCCGACGCCATTGCAACAGTAAATCCAAAATAGGTTTATTGGCGCAGCCTCGCGAACGTAGTCTTGGGGCGTACCGGTCAATTCGACTGCGTCCGTGGTGGTTTGTTAATCCACCGGCTCGATCAAGCTGCCGTGGATCCAGCCGATCTTCAATCCATCCCGACCGATCTGCGCCCACTCGCCCGATCTGACAAGAATGTCGAACGTGTCCCCGGGATTGACCTTTCCGACGACGCCAGAGCGTTGGTCGGCGCTGTAGCGGACGTTCGCCGCCTTTCGCGCTGCGACCCTCTTGGTCCTGCTCTCCACAGGACCAGGCGGAGCCGATGGAGCCAATGTCCGATCGGTAGGCCCCGTCGCCGCAGCCGGAGCCGAGCGGCCTGCAACGACATCGGCGTTTGCATCTGGCGAAAGCGGCGAGGGCTGAGGGGAGTCCGGTCGGACCGGCGCGGGTTCAATCGAGATCCCTGCGGGCGCTGCCGAAACCGTATCGTGAACCGGCGGCTGCGGGGGGCCTGCGGCCTGTCCCAGCGCCCACACAATCGCCAACAGCGCGCCAGCCACGACGAGTGCGGAGGCGCCCCACGCACCGCCCACGGCCGGAAGGGTGGGTAGCATCGCCAAAAGCTCGTCTTCTGTCGGCATCTCGGGGGTAGCGACAGGTAGGCCCGTGGGCTGGGTGGGCATCGCTGCAAGAGCACGCTGCAACTCGCCCCAGGCGCTTACAAACGGGAGAACCTTATTTGCTTCGGAAACCTGATATGCCTCCATAAGGCCTGATGAGGCATGGAATTTCAGTGTTCCGTAGCGACACACCGGGAGCTGCCTATTGGCGCTGTAACGACGGTTTGGGCTTCCATCTCGATTGGCCCTCTCCCAAACCTGCTCCGAAATAGTCGCACGCTCGGGCACGTCCCCGAGCTCGATGACGCTCAAGTCCATACCTTCGACAGTGACCTGCCGCAGGTCGATAAGCGCAAAGTCGGCTCCAACCTTCTCCCTGACGATCATGACGCCTGGATAGATTTCGAGATCGCCGCCGTTGGCGTTCTCAAATCGTAACCCAGCCTGAGTGGTTTTCACCGATCCGTCAAAAAGCAGAGAGACAACCACCTGCGAGCGAGAAAAACTGGTCGACAGGATCCGCCCTGTACGCTCGGCTTCGACAGTGTCCAGCGCCGTGACGTCCCAGACCTGTGACGCGCATCGGATGCCATCGAAGGCGATCTCGAGCTCGCGATAGGCGTCGAGCGTGCGACGGTCGACGCCGAAATCGAGGTTTACCTTCGACTGAAAGATGGCCTCGGCGACCTTCAGCGCCTCCATCTCGGCGTCGAGCAGATCGGCGCGGCGACGCTCGATCTGGGAGCCGAACACCCACTTCAGAGGAGCCTGCTCGCGACGGCGGAGCTTGCGCCAGACGGTCTCGCGAGCCGCGCAAGCAAGCCGAAAATCCTTGGCGAGGTCGGCCTTCTGTGCGCTGGCCTCGATGACCATCTGCTTGACCCCGACCAAATCCGGACAGGTCAGCCTGGCGGTCTCGACGCTGCGCAGGTCGACGAGCGAAGACGATGGCGGCGGGGTATCGATCGGGGCCGGCGGCTCATAGCTCGGCGTATAGGGAGCCGGGACCGGGACAGGAGGAGGCGCGCGACGACGACCCTGCCGCTTGCCGCCCCAAGGCGTGTGGTCCTGGTAGGAAAGGCCGGTGCCCGGAAGGCCGAGCGTGGTAGTGCGGCCGCGCTTGCTGAAGTTGACCGTCGCGCCGGGCACGCCGACGCTTGCGCTCACTCCAGAGCCTGAAAAGTTCAACCGGACGCCCGGGAAAAGCTTGACCGACTTACGAAACCGAAAGCCCAACGTGAGCTCCTTCAGGGCATACCGTCGACGTCTGTGATCCTATCTGACAGACGCGCTCCTAGATTGCACGTCCGCACCTTCGGGCGCTCAGCCTACTACTTGGGCATTGACCGTCTGCCGCTTTGCGACTGCGATCTCTTCCTCGCTCCAGTTCTCGTGGGCGAGGGTTTCGGCGTCTGCCAAGGCGCCCGCGAGCACGCTCGCGCACCGAACCCGCTGCTCGTCCAGTGCCTTAAGTTGCTCTACGAGCGTCTCAACCTTTTCGGCGGCCTTCAAAGCTGGTCCGCGCGCGCCATGCAGCTTTCGGATCCAGTGTTGAGGCTCCAAGTCGTCAGTCATGGCTCCGCCTATAAAATCGATACTTTGATATCGTGCACAGATTTTTCATTTATGTGTGCGGTGCATTACTTGGCCCACTTGGATTCTCCATTCTTCACGTGCAGACAAAATGATTTACTGTTGTGTCCGCAATTCATGTTAGAACTTCGCTAAATCTTGGAATGCATGGCGTCAGTGTTCTGTATTTCAATGCGCTACGTCTCGACAGCCCGGGTGGGCTTAAGTTCGTTCGAACCGTCGGCATACCGATGATGACGACAGAGCTTGAGTCGGTTTAGATCCGTTGACGACTCAACCATGGTGGGCGGACACCTCCTCAGGCGAAGCCAAACCGGCAAGGACATAGCGTGACGCATAGTCTGATCCCAGGAGCGAACGCGCTCCTCGGTCCAAATGACATCAGCATTGAGGTCGACGTCAGAATTTTCAGCTCGGAGCATGAAGTCGACGCGTCCTGCTTCATGATAGGCCCAGCCGGGAAGGTGCTTTCGGACGCCAGCATGGTGTTCTTCAATCAGCCCGGCGGCCCCTCGGACCCGGTCGAACTATCTATGGCGACCAAGCTCTGGACCTTCGACATCCGCCCCTCACGCGCGCCGGCGGAGGTGGAGAAGTTCTACCTAACTATCGCAGGCGAAGGGCCGGTCAGAGACGTAAAGGGACTTGTTGTCGAAGCGCGCTCGACCGGGCAGTCGATCCAGCTTAAGGCACCGGAGTTCAACGAAGAGAAGGCAGTGATCCTCGCCGAGGTCTACCGGCATTCCAGCGGCTGGAAGATTCGCTCGATCATGCAGGGCTTCAACGGCGGGCTCGGGCCGTTGGCTCGCCATTTCGGCGTCGACGTCGGCGAACCGCAGACCGCGATTGAGACGACGTCTGCCCCACCGCCGCCAGCGCCTGTCGCTCCGCCGCCGGCCGCGGTCCCTGCGGCCCCCGTGGCCGCGCCTCCCGCCCCGGTGCCTCAGGCCGCCGCTTCCGCCGGCCCTTCGTCTATCAACCTGTCGAAGAAGGGAGAGCGCTCGGCGATCAATCTCGTCAACGACAAGCCGATCACAGCCTACCTGAAATGGGAGAGCCGCGGCGACCTCGATCTCTATTGCCTTTGGGTCGACGTCGCCGGCCATGCGGGCATGACCTATTATCGAAGACTCGGATCACCGGGCGAGGCGCCGCATGTCCAGCTCCTCGGCGACTCGACGGAGCCGGGAGTGGAGACGGTTCTGATCCACAAGCCCGAGGCGCTGCGCTACGCCACCATCGCGGCCTATTCGGCCCTTTCCAACGGCGTCGGATCGTTCAAGTCCTTCGGGGCCAGAGCGGTGGTGGACAACGGGGCAGGACAGGTGGTCACCTGCGGGCTCAATGAGAAGAGTTCGTTCAGCTACTGGACCGTCATCGCCCTCATCGATTTCACCGTGAAGGGCGAGGCCCGCGTCTCCCAGGTCGAGAGCTACGGCAAGCGGTTCTCCGAACGGGCGCCCGTGCTCAGTCCCGATGGTTCGATCAAGATGAGCGCGGGCGTCGTCGAATTTAAGTAGTCCCGCAGCGATCTCGCTCAACTCCTTATTGGAAACAGAGTTTTACGTGAGCCTCGACAAGACAAAGGCCGACCTTAAGAACGTCCTGCTCTATGCTTCGGAGCTGCTGACGCTCAACGAGCGCATCATCTACGACCTCGGCGAAGCCGGCGTTCCCGCCTTCTATGAGGCGGACCTGATCGACCTCGAAGGTGTCGAGACCAGCGGCGAGGGCGAGACCTGGATGCGGATGAAGCGACTGCGCGAGACGCAGCCGCCCGCGCCTGACACCATGTTCACGGACTGGATCGTCCCGGTCGCCCACCCGACGCCGGACAAGAAGCCTGAGCTGCTCCCCCAGCGCGTGCTGAGGCTGTCGATCGAAGAGATCTCCGATCTCTGCGAGGCGGGCCTGATCGGGATGGACGATGTCCTGCGGCCGCTCGACGCCGACGAGGACCACCCCTCGACGCTCGACGTAATCCTGCGCCCGGCGACCATGAGCGAATTCCAGTCGCTGTTCGCCGCGTGGATCGATGGTCCTTGGGAGGCCTGGGCGAAGGTTGAGCGGCCGCGGCGCCTGTCCATCTCGGTCTACAACAAGATCTACCAGATCCAGCAGCGCCAGCTCGCGGCCGGCGACGACAACCAGATCGAGCTCGTCTGGGGCGTCGGCATGGCGCGCTGGAAGCACGAGCGCGGCAAGCTCTCGATCCCCGTTCTCGAGCAGCTTGTTGACGTCGAACTCGAGGAGGACGGCTCCCTCTCGGTGATGCCGCGACAGGCCTCGCCGGTCCTGAACCTCAAAGCGTTCCACGCCCTCGACGTCGAGGGCTCCAAGGCCTTCGCACGCGACGCCGCCGAGCAGCTGCAGCGGGTCATCGACGATCCCGACATCCTGTTCTCGCCGTTCACCAAGAAAACCTTCGAGACGATCCTGAAGAGCGCGGCGGCCCGCCTGTCGGCGAGCGGCGTCTATGTGCCGGACGAGGAAGGCCGCGACGAGACCAACCGCAAGCTCTCGGTGGCCGACGACACGCTGCGGATCAGCGATACCTGGGTGCTTTATGCCCGCAACAGGGCGGAGGACTTCCGCAAGGCCGACATTTCGAAGCTGATCCGCTCGGTCGAGGGCGCCGAGAAGATCGAAGAGATCCCAGAGGCTGGCGTCAGGTTCGTCACGCCGCCGAGCGACGAGAAGATCTATGGCGGCGGAGGCATCGATCTCGGGCAGGCCAGCTGGAGAGCCGGGGTCGGCGAAGGATCTGGCGTAGCCGATCTCCAGCCGAAGGCCGCGCACGATTTCTTCTTTCCGCTCGCGACGAATGCGGATCAGGAAGCCATCGCGTACCGCCTGGAGGAAGATCCCGCCGTGCACGTGATGGGGCCCCCGGGCACCGGAAAAACGCATCTAATCGGGAATATAATCTCACACTACCTCGCCTGCGGGAAGCGTGTTCTCGTGACCGCGAAATCCGCGGAAGCCCTGGTAGCCGTTCGGGAGAAGCTGCCGGAGGGAATCCGGGCGCTTGCGATCAGCGTCATCCATTCGGATCGAGAGGGCGCGGGTCAGCTCGAAGAAGCGATCCAGATGCTCGCCAGCGAGGCCAAGCAGATCAACGTCGCTCAGGTCTCGCGTGAAATCGGCGACAAGCAGAACGCGCTTGCCGACGTCAGCGACCGTATCAAGGCGATCGACGTCGAGCTGATCGACTACGCCCGGCGAAACCTCGAGAAAGTATCGGCCGCAGGCTCGGACGTGCTTCCGATGGATCTGGCGCGCACGGTGGTCGAAGGGCAGTCGACCTTCCTGTGGTTTACCGACGATCTCGACCTGGGAGCACGTTTTGAGCCTCAGTTTGGTGACGGCGATATTCGCGACGCCCGCGCCGCGCGCATCGCACTGGGCGACGACATCGCGTACCGCTCACAGGACCTGCCGATAGCGGCGGATCTGCCGGACATGCCGAACCTGCTCGCCGCGCATCGCGACCTGCTGGCTGCAAATTTGGCCGGCGACCGTGCGAGATCCGGCGAAACGCTGATCATGGCCACTGGCCAGAACGAGAGCGCCCGGCAGGCCCAGGTCTGGATCAAGGCGCTGAGCGACTTCGCCCATGGCGAGGGCAACGAGCCCTGGGCGTTCAAGGCCTATCGCTCGCTTGCGCGACACGAGACGCCAACCGACGCATCGACGACCGCGGTCCGGCGCTTTGCGGAGAGGGCCGTGACGCTGTCCTCCGACGGCGACGCCTATGCGATGCAGGCGATCGATCTGGGAACGGGCGACCCGAACGATCCGGAATTCTCGGGCGCGGTGGCGGCGCTCGCGCGCGGCGAGAACCCGTTCGGAGTGTTCTCCTTCGGCAAAGGGCAGCTCAAGGCGAGCATCGCCATTGTCCGCGTCATGGGGACGGCTCCGGCAAGCCGGGACGAGTGGACGATCGCAGCCGGCTATGTCGGCTGGCTGTCCGAAATCCGCCAGTTCTCGCTGCAGTGGAACGCGCTCGCGCCACAGCTGGGCCTGCCCGTCATTCCGGAGGATCGCGCCCAACAGGTGCAGCGCGTCATCCGGCTCGGCGAAGTCTCCAAAACCATGCTGTCGCTTGCAAGCGAAGCCGAAGACATGGCGCGACGGCTGCAGACGATCTTCCCTTACGGTCTCGACGTGAACCTCACGGTCTACGAAGCAGCCGTGAAGTCCGCCAAGGACGCTCTAGAGGCAAATCTCGGGGCCGTGGAGACCGCGACCGCATCGGCCGTCAAGGAGCGCCTGATCGCGCTGGCGGGGCGGGGCGACACCCATTTCAACGAAGCGCTTGAGGCCTTCGCGGGCGCGCTCGGCGATGAGGACGTCGACGTCAACCGGTTGAGCCACGACTGGTCGTGGATGCTGCGCGAGGCCGCGCGCCTTCAGGCTCTCTATCACGCCAAGAGCACGCTCGAGAAGGTCGCGGCCAAGGTCGCGTCATCGGGCGCTCGCAGATGGGCAAGCCACCTCCTTGGAGAACCGGCGACGGGGCAGGACGACGCTTGGACGCCGGCCGACTGGCGCGGCGCCTGGGAATGGTCACGGGCCTCCGGTTTCATCCGGGCGATCGGCGATCGCGACGCCATCCGCAAGCTTTCCGACGAACGCGCGGAGCTGGAAGGCAAGAAGCGCCGCCTGCTGGCGGAAGTCGTACGCCTTCGCACGTTCCTTGGCCTGAAGAGCTCGCTGACCGCGCGCATCGAAACGGCGCTCGCCAAGTTCGCCTCGGCGGTCGCCAAGCTCGGGGCAGGCACCGGCAAATCGGCGCCGCGGCAGCGACGGGTCATCCGCGACGCCGCATTCGAAGCCGCGAACGCCGTGCCGTGCTGGATCATGCCCGAATGGCGGATATCCGAACAGATCCCGGCAAGCCTCGCCGCCTTCGACCTCGTCATCGTCGACGAGGCGTCGCAGTCGGACATCACGGCGCTGCCGGCGCTGCTGCGGGGAAAGAAGATCCTCATCGTCGGCGACGACAAGCAGGTCTCGCCGACCCCGATTGGCCTCGAGGAACGGACGGTCATCCAGCTCAGGACGACCTATCTCGAAGGCCTCCCATACGCCGACCAGCTCGACCCTTCGACGAGCCTCTACGAGCTCGCCTCGATCATCTTCCCGGGCAAGGCGATCATGCTGAAGGAGCACTTCAGGTGCATCGAGCCGATCATCCGGTTTTCGAGCCGGTTCTATCACGGCGCGCTCATTCCGATGCGCTTGCCGTCGGCGAGCCAGCGCCTGGATCCGCCCCTGATCGATATCCTGGTCAAGAACGGTCGGCGCGACAGCCAGATCAACTTGCCTGAGGTCGATGCGGTGATCGAGGAGCTCCGCAGGATCGTCGCCGATCCGGCGATGGAGCGCCGCACGGTCGGGGTCATCTCTCTGGTCGGCGACAAGCAGGTCAAGGTGATCCAGGATCGCGCCATGGCCGAGTTCGGGGCCGAGATCTTTGACCGTCATCACCTCATGTTCGGCTCCGCCGCCAAGTTCCAAGGCGCCGAACGGGACATCATTATCCTGTCGATGGTGGTGTGCTCCAAGACGGTCGTGACCTCCCGCGCGCGGCTTTACGAGCAGCGCTTCAACGTCGCCATGTCGCGCGCCCGCGACCGGATGATCCTCGTCCGGTCCGTCACGAGCTCGGATCTGAAGCAGGGCGATCTCAAACTCGCGGTCATCGAGCACTTCCGCAATCCGATGGGCGAGGGCGGGCTCGTGGTCCGCAAGGACGTCCTGGAGCTTTGCGAAAGCGGGTTTGAAAAGGATTTCGCCGAGCGGATGCTCGGGATGGGATACCGCCTCCAGGCGCAGGTCCCGGTCGGCGGCTTCAGGATCGACTTCGTGGTCGAGGGCGCCAATGATCGCCGCTTGGCGATCGAACTCGACGGCGACAAGTGGCATGGCCCGGATGTCTGGGCCGCCGACTTCCGCCGCCAGCAGGCGCTCGAACGCCTCGGTTGGACGTTCTGGCGATGCTGGGGCTCGAACTGGATCGCTGACAAGGACGCCTGCATGGCCGATCTCAAGCGCACGCTTGCGGCGATGGAGATCGAGCCGATCGGGTCAAAGCCGCTCGACGGCGTCTGGACCGAATTCCGCGAGGTCGGCGAAACCGCGGCGGAGATCCAGGACGCAGGCGCAAGTGCGACGTCGGGCGCAGACGCCTTGGCCGGCCGAAACGAGCTGTTTGACGCCGCCCCCGCAACGCCGCCGGCTGTCGACAACGACCGGCTAGTGGCGCAGCCAGGCGACCTTGTCGTGCTCCGCTATGACGACGAGCCGAACCGGGCCTTGCGCGTGACGCTGTCGCGAGACCAGAACCGGCCAGAAGAGGGGATCGTGCACATCTCCGAGCCGCTCGGTCTGGCGCTCGTCGGCGTCGGCGAGGAAGAGGAGATCGAGGTCGATCTCGGATCGCGCAAGCGCACCGGCATTATTGAACGGATCGAGCGTCACAGCGCGCTCGCGGCATGAAGTCTCGCCTCGGGTAAAGAGCAAGATGTCGAGCGTGGCCATCCAGAGGCAGCGGATCGGCTCGCAGGACACCCTGCTGAATTTTTGAAGTGCACCCGGCGAAAATCACGCTTGCCGAGAGCATCTCTGGCACGGGACAGGGCGCTTTAGCAAAGCCGAGTTAGTCAACGGCTTGTTGTCGTTGCACTTTTCGACGATATTCTGGTCAAACACAGGTTTGCGGCGATCCGACCAACGCCGGCTCAAGAAGCTCGATGTTGGCGCGCCGGCACGTCGAACGCGCTGCAAGCCCGTCAGCTGCTTGGAGCCCGCGGAAGAATGCCACGGTTAAAGTCGATTGAAGACGTTCGTTCGTGCATCTCGGGCACCTGCCCAGGCCCATCATGCTACTGCAATGAGCGACGGCAACCTGCAGCGTGAGCCTCTTCGGGAGTGCAATACCAGCGTTCTCCCTTAGATTCGTCGATCCTCGTCCGCGCATAAAAGCGCCCGCCAGGAACGTGATAGATGCAAACCCCGTCGCGATTGAGGTTGCCCTTGATCTGGCAGCCTTGTTTGGAAGCCATTTGAGACGTGGCCGGCGCCAAAAGCGTTTTCTGTGCGTCGAGCGGAACACTGTAAGATCCAAGCACGACCGTCGCGCCGCTGCGGGATCTCCATTCCCACGGCGCAATGAAGGCGCCGGACCAGATCCCTCTCTGCGCCTCGCGGGCGCGCCGCTCGTGAGCGTCGTAGCGGTGGGAGTAACGCACGAACGACAGCGCCCAACCTTGCTCAACCATCCAGCCGTTGAGGTCCACGCCGTCGACCAAGCAGTCGCCGAGCCAGCGATCATACTTGTCTTTAGCCGTTGTCCGGCAGTTCCAGGTCTTGCCGGCAGTCACGGCAGACAGGCGATCGCGCGCCTCGACACCACATGTCCAGGGTTGTCCGGCGGCCGTCAGGCACAGCTGATCGGTTTCCGGCGCGTCAACGCCATTCAATCTGATCTTTCCACCGGACACGACAATCGTATCGCCGTCGACGACCCGGGCCGAGCCGATGACCTCAGCGGCGGCCCCGGCTGCGGGACAACAGAGAGTTGCAAGACACATGGCCGCGAACGCCCAGCAGCCCATGACCGCCGATCTTAGTTTTTCTGTCACCAATGTCTCAAAACTTAACTATCCAAGAGGACCGTGAATCAATTTAGCGGCGAATCGATCATTCACGGCTCAATCATCGAGCTACGTGTTTGATTTTCAAAGGTAAATGCGACAAACGCAGCGTCCACCACGACTTTCTCCACGCGTCTGTATATCGGAGATCTCATTGCTGTATTAGTTAGCTACAGAGTCGTAGATGTTCAGGATCTATACGCCCATTAACCCTGCCCGGTCTTAATTGTTGTTTATCGCCCGCTGCGTCACCACTGCGCTCTCCATCGTCATCGTTCGCCCTTTCTCCCTTTGCTCTCATCTGCACCGTCCTTCTCACTGGCTTGTTGTCGCGCTGGTCCGGCTGGTCATACGAGCTGGCGTCAGACCGGCCGAGATCGACGCAGAGGACGCCGCCGCACGTTGAGCTTTCTGGGCATCCCGAAGACTGTTAAAGACGTGCAATCGAAGCGCAGTCTAAATCGCTATGTCCCGCACTCACCACAGGTCGAGAAGCACGTCACCAAGCCGAACGCGGCGGCCAACGCGTCGGTCGACCGCGCGCAGAAGTAGAAAATTTTCGCTCGCTCGGACATTCGGGTTTCCGACCTTTCAGGACATTGAGGATACGATAGACGGCGCGGCGGCGCTCGACATTCCCGGCGCCGATCCAATTAGCAACGCCATTTTCGCGTTCCGGGTCGCAAGATTTTTCAGACGCCGCAATCCGAAGCGCCGAGCCAGGCCGTCCAGAGCAGTTCAGTATCCCAGCCGTCATGAGCGCCGCCCTACCGATCTGTCCGGCTCATTTCGGCTGACATGGAGGCTCGCTATCCTAGCGTTTTGGCTTGGCGTCGGAATTCTTTGGGTCGCCTACCTGTGGGGAGCGACGCTGCTCTCCGTCCTGATCCACGGCAAGCGCAAGACCCTCGCGCGTGTGCTTCCTGCCTTGACCGGCACCCCAAGCCCCCGTCAAGCGCACCACATCTTGCGGCAATGAGATTTATTGCTGTTCGATGACGGAGAGCGCCGCGTAAGTAAAAAGCGCGGTGAATAGCCGTCGTTTAGTGGACAGTAATGCGCCAACGGCCTGAACGCTTTTCTTTCGTGAGCACCCCTTCCTCTGCAAGCGCGTCCACCCACCCTTCAACAATATAGGCACCGCCCTCAAAACGCGTCGACCGGATAAAGTCGTCGATCATCGCCGATTGCATTAGTTCGCCATACCCGGATAGATTGGAGATGTAATCTCTAAATACGATTGATTTCTGAAGTGCACTTCCTGCTCTGGACAAGCGTTCGGTCAAATCATCAGGGTACAAAATTTCCTCAGACTCCAATAATTCGATGATGCGTGCAAAGTGTTTGCTATCCATTGACCTTGACGACGCCTCCGCTGCGGATGATATGAGATTAAAAACAAAGTGATAACCCAATCCATAATCATCGAGGAATACATTTTTTCCTTCGTTGTCGAGCTCTTCGTCTGACGCGTCCCTGGCCCATTGATCTCGCGAAGGATAAACGGAAATTCCAGCTTGGGGAGCTTCCGTTAGCAACCAATTCTGCGCTGATTGAGTAAATGGTAGCGCCTTTTCAATAAGATCAATGGCTTCTTCAATTCCTTTCGTTCCAGAGATGTGGTCCAATGCCTGCGATCTGCGTTCGATTCTAGAAAGTTGCTTAAATTCTGGAATTTCTTCAAATTTTTGCATGAATTCCCATGACATATTTTCGGCGTCGTCCGATGAGCCGATCGTGAACTCGAGAGCGACATCTCCGAGTGGAGCATCCTCTTCACTGCCTTCGAAAATACTTGAAACCCTCGTTGAGGCTTCAGTCAGCAATTGCCGTATCTGATCTTCATCAAATCCCGCAGCTGAAAGAATGCGTATAGTCGACGAAATTACTTCGTTAGCAAGTCGATTTGACACGTAAAGGACTCCTCATGCGTAGGGTTCGGGATCGGCGCGGACAGACACTAGCGCGTATGTGGAACTTTCCAGTCTGTCGATTTTCAGCCTTGGCTCGCATTCCGCGCATGCATTGCAATAGGTAGGGCGAGAACTTCGATGACCTTACCAGTAGTCATGAACACGATCAGCCCACGCTTGGCATCGACGGTCTTCAGATAGTCGGCGACCTGCGCCCGATAGCCTGCGACCACGCTCGATCCTGGCTCGACGTCGCTCTTCCAGTCGATGACGATGTCGATCCTGTCGCCTTCGAGCGCGACGGCGTCTGCGATGCCGTAGGTGACGAGTTCCTCATCGCCGTTGAAACTCGCCGCAACCGGAAGCTCGGCGACAAGGCGCGCCCGCAGCGCGGCGACCTCTGCGATCCCGAGCGTACGAAGCACGGAGCCGGCGAGTTCGTCCACATCGAGGTCGGAGGTCTCGATCGTCTCCCCGCGCTTCATCAGCTGACCGACGAGGATCGTCGTCCGTTCTTTCAGGGAGGCCAGGTCATCGGCGGTCTCGCCCCCGATCACCTCCTCCATGAGCTTGTGCAGCACGACGCCACGGCGGGCCGAGCCCTTGACCACGGGACGGTCCTCGAGTGGATCGTCGACGATCGCATCCATCTCCGGATCAGCCAGAACGGGCTTGGCCACCTCGTCATGGCGCGACGGGGTCTTCCATTTGATCGTCTTGCGCGCCCGGATCCGAAGCGTGTCAGCATAGAAGCTCTCAGCGGTCTCGGCGTTGCTCGCGCCGGCGCCGTGCGCATAGGTCTGCGGCGGGAACGGCGTCAGGTCGAATTCCGGAAGCTCCTTGAGGGCGAAGTCGACGATGTTCGACCAGTCCTGCTTGGCGGAGTCCTCGGAAAACCGCGGCATGACCAGCAGGTCCTCGGCGCGGGTCGTGGCCACATACCAGAGCCGCACGCGCTCGGCGGCGACGTTGGCCTCATAGGCCGCCTTGTTGTCGTCGTGGCCGAGCGGCTCGACGCCGAAGAGCTTCATCGACATCTGCCGGGTCGACGGATTGAAGACCAGGCTCGGCGCCGGCATCAGCTTGGTGCGCGAATTGATCGGGATCACGATCGGCCACTGCAGGCCCTTGGCCGAGTGCATGGTGATGATCGACACCGAATGCTCTTCGGCGTCCGGACGGCCTTCCTGGAGCTTCTCGTTGTGGTTCCAGGCGCGCGCCATGTCGTCGGAGAAGGCGCGCAGGCCGCGCACGGCGTAGGGCCGCGCCATCTCGATGAATCGATCGACATTGGCGAGGGCGCGCTCGGGATCGCCGGCGTAGCGACCGCGGATGATCGCACGGACCTCGAGCTCGTCGATCGCCTGCGCCAAGGCGTCATATGGCGCGGTCCTGCGCGCGATCCGCGACAGGTTCTGCAGCTTGCGCAGCGTCCGCTCGCCGATCTCGTCGGTGACCCGGTCCGGATCGATCTGACGGCTTAGACGCGGCCGCCCGCGACCTTCCTCCTGGGGAAGCGCATCCAGCATGTCGAGCATCTGCTCTTCCGTCATGCCGACCAGAGGCCCGCGCAGCAGCGCGGCGAGCGCGAGCGAGTCCCGCGGGTCTGCAAGCACGCGCGAGAGCGCGATCAGGTCCTGGATCTCCTGGCGACGGAAAAGGCCCTTGCCGGCCTGGGTCGCGACGGAGAGACCCTTCTCTTCCAGAGCCGCCTCATAGCGCCACAGATCGGTGCCCATCGGAGCCAGAAGGGCGATGTCGCCCGGCTCGCAGGGCCGCGGCGTGCCGGTCTTGCGATCGGAGACGACGTAGCGACCGACCAGGCGCACGCAGAAGTCGGCGACCGCCGCAGCTTCAGCGTCGCGGATCGCATCGGCTTTGCCGTCACCGCCGCCGAGCGTGATCGCCGTTACCGCCGGACCGCGCCCATGATCCTCATGGAAGTGATCGAGCCTTGCAAAGCCCGGCTGATCGGCCGCCGAGAGCGGCAAGTCGAAGCGCTGGTTCACCCATTCGAGGATCGGTCGCACGGAGCGGAAATTGACGTCGATCGAGACGACGCTGTCATCGGACATCGCTCGCATGCGATCGCGCGCCGCCAGATAGGTTGCGACGTCCGCGCCGCGGAACCGGTAGATCGCCTGCTTGGGGTCGCCGACCAAAAACAGCCCGCCCGAGCGCCAGCCCCAGTCCTTCAGGTCCGCGTCCGGACACCCCGCCGGCGGCGCGCCTGCGATGCGCTGGAAGATCTCGCACTGGATCGGATCGGTATCCTGGAACTCGTCCACCAGGATCACCTTGAATCGCTCGGCGAGCGAGAGGCGGATCGCCTCGTGATTGGCCAGCATGTTGCGGGCTGCGTGCTGGAGGTCGTTGAAGTCGAGAGCGGCGGCGCGCCGCTTGGCCTCCTGGTAGTTCGCGACGAGCGGCCTCACCTCGTCGACCAGATGTGACAGCAGGCAGGCGGCGGCCGTCGCGCGCAGGATCGAATGCGCTTCGCGACAGGCGACGTAGAGGTCGTTGGCCTCCAGAAAGAGCTGCTCGCCAGCCGCCTTCGACGTCGCGGCCGCCTGCCACTTGCCCTTCTTCTGGTAGGCGCGGAAGCCCCCGGTCTGGGTGAAGACCTCGCCCGGCCAAACCGAGGCCCGGATGACGCCCACGGCGGCCTCGAAATCGGACCGGCCGGCGAGGTCGCGCCACTCGTCGGCCATCGCCTTGAGGCCGGCCGCGATCGCCACGCTTTCGGGCTCAAGGCCGCCGCAGCGGTCCATGAAGGCGCCAAACGCGTCGACGGCCCCGTTGAAGTCGCCGCACGGATCGGCGCCGAGCGTCGCCTTGAGAGCGTCGGCGTCCCGGTTGTCGCGCAGGGTCTCGGCGATCGAGCGCAGCGTCTCCACGACGTCGTCCGGATCGAACGCGATCAGGTCGGCGATCACGCTGCCGGTCTCGTCCTGGCCCGACAGGCGCTCGCGGATCCAATCGTCGAAGAGATCGTTGAAGAGGAGAGCCGCTTCAGCCTGATCCATGATGGCGGCGCCGGGGTCGATATTGGCCTCGACCGGATAAGGTTTGATCAGCCGCTGGCAGAAGCCATGGATCGTCGTGCACGCGATTTCGTTGAGGCTGGCGCGAGCCGCCGCCAGATTGGCTCTCTGATCAGCGCTCGGGCCTTCTGCCGGGAACGCTTCTCTCAGGTCTCGCGGAACACGCCCGTGCTCAAGCTCCTCCATCATGCGCATGATGCGCCCGAGGAGCTCGGAGGCCGCCTTCTCGGTGAAGGAGACAGCGGCGATGTTCTTCGGATGGACGCCGCTCGCCATCATGGCGATGACGCGTCCGGCCATGAGCGATGTCTTGCCGGAGCCGGCGCCGGCTTCGACCAACATGGTCGAGGACAGGTCGGTAAGAGCGCGGCGGCGGATCGCGGCGTCGGAGAGGACCACGGTCGTCATTTCTCATCCCAGACGGCGGCAAGGGGTCCAACGGTCTCGAGCATCGCGACCTCCTTGCGATTGAGGTAGGCGGCCTTGGCGTTAGCCGGGAGCGCAAAGCGCAGCCCGTCGTAGTCACCGGCCGCGTCCTTGCCCGCCGGCGCGCGGCCGGCGAGCAGGTTCGCCTTGGCGATCACCAGGTAGCCCTTCAGCTTCTCCAGCGTCTCGACCGGCTCGGGCAGCGGCAGGATGGCCTGCGCGCGCGGATAGTTCAGGCTGGCGGTGACCTCGACGTCGCCGAGCAGCGCCTTGACGGTGAAGTCGTACAGGCAGCGCTGCAGCTCCTTGCCGCCATTGAGCACGAGCTCGTTCGGCTTCTTCGGCAGGGATCCGGTTTTGTAATCGGTGACGTTGACCTGCGCACCATTGCCCGACAGGTCGACACGGTCCATCCGGCCGCGCAGCTTGATGTCGGTGCCGGGGATCGTCACCTCCGCGGCGATGTTCCAGGGGTAGTTCACCCCGGGAACAGGCGTCTCGCCGCCGAACGGAACCTCGACATAACTGCGCTGGCCGATGAGCGGCTCGGGCGTGTTGGAGAGCGCGCCGAGAGAAACCTCGCCGACATCATCGAGCGTCCGCCGCCAGATGAGGTTCGGCGGCAGCGGGTTGTCCGCTTCGTACTCCGCCGCAACCGTCGCGACGGCCGAGCTGATCGCCGTCCCGACGTCGTCGGTCGTCGCCCTTGCGGCGCCGCCATCGGCCTCGAGCTGTGCGACGGCGCGCTCCAGGACGTTGTGGACCAGGTTGCCGTAGCTCAGATTGTCGACGGTCAGCGGCTCGCTGTCGTCGTCCGGCTCCTGGATGCGCAGGCCGTAGGTCCAGAGATAGGCGATCGGATTGCGCAGCATCATCGTCAGCGACCTCGCCGACTGGGGATCGTTGAGCGCCGCGACGATCCGCGGATGGTTGGCGCGGACCAGCCCGTCATGGGCGGTCATCTCCTCCGAATGCCAGTTGCCCCAGCAGGCCCTCGCCGAGACCGCGATCCTGGTCGAGGCAAATTCATCGGCGCGCGCGAACACGCGATCGCTCTCGCTCATCGCGGCTGTCGGAATCCGGGAGCGGCGCAGATGCTCGACCGGCTGGTCGGGAACGAGCGGCGACCGGCCAAGAGCGCGCCCTTCGGCGTCGCGCCGGGGATAGCTGAAGGTGACCGAGCCCGAGGTCGTGACCATGATGGTGCGGAAGTCGCGACGGTCGGCCTCGACGAGCGGGAGCGGGTTCAGGACCGCCGCGCGCACAACATGCTCGGGAACGAGCGCGTCCTCGCCGGTTCCTCGCGGCCAGCCGCGGGACGACAGGCCGATCAGGCGCACGAAGCGGCGTGGCGTTGTGACCAGATCCTTGGCCGCCACGAAGATGGGCGACGTCATCGGATCAAGGCCGTCAGGCGTCTTGAGGTCCTGCACGGTGCTGTCGAGAGCCTCGACCGGTCCGGTCTCGAGGGCGCGCCGCCAGATCAGCAGCGCGCGGCCCTCAAGGATCCTCTCGCCGGCATCCTCTGCAGCCTCGACGCCTCGATCGAGCATTTCGAGCAGGGGCAGCAGGATCGCGCCGTCGGCTTCCGCGCCCTCAACGGCGTAGGCCTGCCGCCAGCGCGCCATGTCGGACATGGCGGAGGCGCGCGGGATCGAGCGAGCCCATTCGTCCGACAGGCCATCCGGGCGCGCGAGGCCGAACAGGCGACGGACCCGCTTCTGGTTCACGCCCCGCAGGAGAATGTCCGCAAGCGCTGCGGCGGCCTGACCCTCGCCGGTCTGGAGCGCCTTGATGCCGCTGACCGCATGGACGCCGATGTTGGCGTCGGCGGCGATCGCGTTGAAGTGGTCCTCATAGTCCTCGACCGAGGCGGCCGCGATCGCGATCTCCTCCGGCCGAGCGGCGCCGCTCGCGATCAGCTCACGGACCCAGCGAAAGGCTTCCACCACCTCGTGGCGCGCAGTCGCGCAGGACACGACGCTGACCTCCGGCTGGTGAGGCTCGGATCGCTCGACCTTGATCGGTGTGCCTTCGAGCCATGCCGGAACCTCGCGGGGGCCCGCCTCCCAGGTTACGGGCACCACCTTGGCGAGCTCTATGAGAAGCGGTCGCCAGATGGGCTCCAACTCGGTCATGCCTTTGATGGTCACAGGACCGAAGCACGACTTGGCGTGCGCGACGCGGCCGAGCGCCTGCGCGACGAGATCCTGGGGGCGCAGAGCGGACGCCGGCAGTCGCTCCATGACGGCCGCTTCGATCGCTGCCATGTCCAGGAGACGCGGCGCCTCGGCGCCGTCGAGTTCGACGCCCGCCCGCCAGAGCTTCATCAGGGACGCAGCCGCTGCGGAAGGGACGCCGGGCAGCATCTTGATCGGCTCAAGCTCGCCGAGCGCGGTGGTCTCGATCGCTTCGGCGACCGCCTGGCGAAGCTCGATGGGATCGACCGGCCGGCTGAAACCGCCGGCAAGCCGCGCCACAGCGCTCTCGATGGTGAGGATGTTGGTGCCGAGCGCACGGCCGCGCGCCATGGCCAGTCTCTCGACCTGCCATGCCAGACGTCCCCGAACGATCACAGAGCGACGAATATTGAGAGGCATGGGCATCTTCTCCATTCACGCGGCAGAGAATTGCTAAATTCGCATTACTTCTACAGATCAAGGCATTGCATCCTCATGCCCCCTCTGGGTCTAAAGGCTCGTAGTCTATGTCGTCTCGTTCCAGACGGGTCGTGTCCTGGTCGAGCCCCCATCGGCGGTCGAACAGGAACTCAAGCGGCCTCCGCGTAACGATGCACAAGCGGTCGTCGGTGAAGCCGTATTCGAGACGGACGACCTCCTGCTGAGCTTGCGAAAGACTCCGTTTCGGCCGCAGCCAGATCGTGGCCTTGGTGTTCCAGTCGTCATCGGGCGGGAGCGGTTCGGCCAAGGGTTTGGTCAGGAAGTCGCTCTTGGGCGAGATCCGTATCGGCAGATAGGTCCGGTGCTCTTCATGCCGGAAACTGTAAGCCCGGAGGTAGATCGCCTGGCCGTCCGACATGAAACGGGTCGGCGCGATCCATCTTCCCGCGTCCGGACCAGATGTCATCGACGTGTAGGCGATATGTATGGCGCACCGGCCGCGGATCGCCTGATGCAGACGTGACAGGACCGTCGGATCGGCCGTGCGGGCGGGTCGTGGCAGCGCCGACGGGACGTCAGCGACCAGGTCGTCACGAAGGATATCGAACGCCTCATCGACGCTGCACGGCGTGATCGGCTGATGCGGGCGCGCAGCGACATAGGTCTTGCGCGCGGCGTCGTAGGTCGGCGGCGAAGCGCGGTTGAGCGCGAGATAGGCTTTAAAGTCGATCGCCGCCTGCGGCTCCGAGATTTTGAACCGATCGATCAAATCCCGGCGATTAGCGACGCCGCGCCATAGCAGACATCGGTCCAGAAAGGTCAGGCGCTCGCGCTGTGCATGTTTGAGATCGTCGAACGTCATAGTGGATCGGACTGGCTTGACTCTCGTTCGGAGGTGCATCTAAAAAATACACGAATAAAAAATATATGGAAGAGACGGCATGCGGATTCTCCATACCGCTGACCTTCACCTCGGTCGCCAGTTCGTTGGGCTCGCGCTCGACGAGGACCACGCCGCCGTTCTGGATCAGATCATCGACGTCGTCGGAACCCAGTCCGTCGATGTGCTTGTCATTGCCGGCGACGTCTTCGATCGCGCAGCGCCGTCCGAAACAGCCGTCCGACAGTTCAATCGCTTTCTCCAGCGTGTGACGCGCGAGACGGCGGCCGCCGTGGTGATGATCGCCGGCAATCACGATTCCGGAGATCGCATCGGGTCGATGGCGGTGATGCCGGATATCTCCAGGGCGCTGATCAGAGGACCGGTCGAGGCTGACGAGCGGCCGCTTCTCGTCAAAGACGAACACGGCCTCGTCGCATTCTCCGCTCTTCCGTTCAGCTATGAGCATGCGGCGCGGGCGTGCTTCGGCAACACGGCACTCGAGACGCCCGAGCATGTTCTGTCGGCCCAGGTCGCGGCCGCGCGGCGCAATGTACCGGAGGGCGCGCGCTGGGTGATCACGGCGCATGCGTTCGTCGCCGGCGGAACCAGCGGCGAGACCGAACGGCCGCTTGCGAAGGTCGGCGGGATCGAGACGGTCTCGCATGAGATCTTCGACGGGGCCGCGTACGTCGCGCTTGGTCATCTTCATCGTCCGCAGTCGGTCGGCCTGCCGCACATCCGCTACTCTGGGTCCCCCTTGGCGTTCGGCTTTGACGAGGCTGGGGCGCAGAAGTCGATGGTGCTGGTCGACCTCCGCGCCGACAGGGCCGACACCACCCTTATTCCGTTCACGCCGGTTCGTGGCGTCCGCGTGCTCAAGGGGCGGCACGCGGAGCTTCTGCTTGCCGATTCCTCGACTGACATCGTGAAGGCGGTGCTGACGGACGAAGCGCCGGTGATCGACGCGATGAAGCGTTTGCGCGAGGTTTTCCCGAATGCCTGCGCGCTCGTTTACGAGCGCGACGAGCGGCAGCTGAAGCGCGCGGGGACCTTCACGCGACCAGTCGCTGCAGCCGAGCCGATCGACGTCGTAGGCGGTTTTCTCCAACTCGTCCGTGACGAGCCGATGAGCGATCGGGAGCGCGAAATCGTCATCGCGCGCCTTCAGGACCTTGGCCAGAAGGAGGACGCGGCATGAGGCCAGTTCGACTCGTCATGCAGGCGTTTGGCCCCTACGCGGGCCGCGAAGTCGTCGATTTCGGGGACGCGGTCGCCGCTGGCCTGTTCGGCATCTACGGGCAGACCGGCGCCGGCAAGTCGACGATTTTCAGCGCGATCACCTTCGCCTTGTTCGGATCGGCGACGAAGGAGGAGCAGGCGACGGCGTCGCTGCGTTCGGATCACGCGTCGCTGACAGACGCAACGGTCGTCGAGTTCATCTTCGATCTCGCCGAGCGCCGCTACATGATCATCCGCAGCCCAGACCAGCCACGCCCAAAGCGGCGCGGCGACGGCGAGACCTGGGAGGCCCACGAAGCCCACCTTTTCGACGTCACCGGTCTAACCTTCGCTGAGATCGACGCGGGCGCCCGCGGTACGGTCATCGCGGAGAAGAAGACCGGAGTGGTCTTCGCGGCGGTCACCGAACTCCTCGGTTATGGCCCGCGTCAGTTTCGGCAGATCGTCCTGTTGCCGCAGGGCAAGTTCGAAACCTTTCTCGCGGCGAACACGAAGGACCGGATGGAGATCCTGCGCGATCTCTTCGATGTTTCGCTGTTTCGGCGGCTGACGGCGCGGTTCAAGACTGACGCCGACGAAGCGGAGCGGGACGTTCGCGCGCAACGCGAAGCGTGTGCGGCTCGTCTCAAGATCGAAGGCTTCGAGAGCACCGACGCGCTCAGATTAGGCGTTACAGACGCCGGCGAGATCCATGCGAAGCGCGCCGAGATCGAGGCCGCTCGTCAGAAAGAAGAAAGGGCGTCGGCCGCGACTTTGGACGCGGCGAAAGATCTCGACGGCCGCTTTGCAGAGGTCGCCGCCGCCCACGCGACGCTGAAGGTCTTGCTGCAAGACAAGACTGAGATGGACGCGCTGGCGGCCCGGATCGTTCGGGTCGAAGCGGCGCGTGGCGCTCTTGATCGCGAAGAGGCCAAGGCCGCCGCCGCTAAAGATAAGGGCTCCGCGGAGGCTGCGCGCGATGCTGCCCGGCAGAGATCCGAGCACGCCGCATCGATGAGAGACGCTGCGGCTCAGGCTTTTGATCGCGAGCGCGCCCGTGACCCGGAGGTCCAGGGGTTGCGGCGCGACCTCGACGACTTGCGGCGCCATGAAAAGTCGATCGCCGACGCTTCGAGCGCCAAGCGTGCGGCGGACGACGCCAAGACCTCGGAAACCGAGATCGCCGCGGTGCGCGTGGCCGCCGAGGTCGCCCGCACGGCATTGCTGGAGCAGCGTGTCCGCGCGAAAGAGACGCTGCGGCTCGCTCAGGAAACCGAAGAGCGGCGCCGCGGGCTCGACGGCGAGCTGGCCTCGGCGCGCGGGGCTTTGAAGGCGGCCGATAGCTACGTCAAGGCGGAAGCCGACCATCAAATGGCGGGTCAAACGGTGACGCGGCTGGAACATGCGCGGGACGCCGCCCTCGCCGAGGTGGAGGCCGCCAAAGAGGCCTTCGACGCGGCGGAGGCGCGCCTGTCTGAAATGCAGGCGCTTCATCTGGCCAGCAAATTGGCGACGGGGGAGCCCTGTCCGGTCTGCGGCGGGACCGATCACCCGTCTCCTGCCACAGGCCAGGCCGAGCAAGCTGGCCTCGACGCCGCCTTTCGCGGCGCGAAGTCCCGCTGGGGCGAGAAGGATCAGGCTGCGCGCGAGGCGGTGAACGCTCATGGCGGTGCGCTCGGCGTGTTGACCGAGCGTCGCCGCGCGCTCGACGAACTTGATCGTCCAGATCGCGGGATTGGCGAACTGCGCGACCTCGTCGCCCGGCGCCAGGGTGAACTCGATGATCTTGGCGCGCCGGCCGAGCTCGGTGTGCTTGCGGGGGCGCTCGATGCGTTCGAGACGAAGATCTCGGCGGCCGAAGCCGAACGCGACCGTCTTCGCGACGCTGCGGCGCTCGCTTCTACTCTCGCCGCGACCTCGTTGGCGCGTCTCGAACAGATGCTCACCGGCGTCCCCGGGCATTTGCAGAACGCCGAGGCGATCGCCGCGGCGCTCGTGGCGACCGGCGGCTCGCTCCATGCGCGCACCGAGGCGCGCGCCCAGGCCGAGACGGCGGAGCGAATGTCACGCGAAGCGTCGTTGTCGAGCGAGAAGGACCTCGAGGCCGCAGACGCCGCGCTTGTTCGCGCCAGAGAGCGTCAGGCGGCGGCTCAGGGCGCGTTCGACGCCAGGCTGGAAGAGGTCGGTTTGACGGTCGAGGCGTTCGAGAGTCTCAAGCCGTTGATCGCTCAGATCGATGTGGACCGCGAAATGGTCGACGGGCACCGTGCGAAGCTCGCCGGCGCGCAGGAGCACTTGCGCCAGCGCCAGGCCGCCGTCGAAGGCCGCGAGCGGCCGATCCTGGCCGAAATCGAACAGGTTCATGCCGTCACTGCGCAGGGGCTTCGCGTCGCCACGGAGGAGCGTGCCGAAGCGCAGGCGAGGCTTGGCCACCTGGAAAGGCTGCTGAGCGACCTCTCGGACGTCTTGCGTCAACTTGACGAAGCGGAAGCGGCGACAGGACCGCTTCGGCTCCTCGCGTCGCAGTTCGACGCCGGCAACTCTCAAAGGCTCGATCTTGAGACCTATGCGATCGGCGCGATGTTCGACGCGGTCCTCGACGCAGCGAACCTGCGGGCCGGTCCGATGACGGACGGCCGGTACAAGCTCGAACGAGAGGCCGAAGGCGGCGGACGCGGGCGCAAGGGCCTCGGGATCCAAGTGTTCGACGCCTATACCGGGAAGTCCCGATCGGCTTCGACCCTGTCCGGCGGCGAGACCTTCATCGCTGCTCTCGCCCTCGCGCTCGGGCTGGCCGACGTCGTCGAAAGCGCCAGCGGAAAAGTGCGGCTCGACACGGTCTTCATCGACGAGGGGTTTGGCAGTCTCGACGCCGAGAACGGGGCCGGCACGCTCGATGTTGTGCTGCGGGTCCTGAGCAATCTGACGAGCGTCAATCGAGCCGTCGGTCTGATCTCTCATGTCCCGCTCGTCCAGGAGGCGATCCCTCACGGCTTTTACGTCACGAAGAGCGGCGCGGGGAGTACGATTGAAACGAGGAGGAGAGCGTGATGGCCCAGCGCCGGTCGCACCTTCGGCTCTCGCGTCGCGGAAAGCTCCACCGGGTTCGCGCTTCATGGGTTCGCGACGATCGTTCTCAATCTCGTCCGCCGCGGACCCGTAAATGCCCGACGTGCGGAGCCAGGATCCTGATCTACCGGATGCCGAACGCAGGGCTCGCGCACTTCGAGGGCGGTCGAGGACTTGGGGGTGTGAAACACCCGTGCTTCAGCCTCGGCGAAGGTCTCAGCCGTCGGCGCGACCAACAGACCCCTGATCTGTTTGATGGCCACGCGGGAGATGCACCGCCGTTGGCAGGACAGAAGGAATAACATCTCGTCCAGGAGTCGGTCGGTCCGTCTTCGGGCGGCCAGAGGCGGGTTCGGAAGGGCCCGATGCAGGTCGGCCGGGTAGAGAACTGACGCACAGTCGCTGCGGAGGCAGATCGCCCCGCTTCGGGGCAGATGTATTTCATTGGGCTCGATATGACGAACTACGGGGCGCTGCCCAGCATCTGGATTTCGAAAGCAGGTCCGCTTTCGGCTTGCTAGCTAAGGGGCGCTAATGGCGCATCACGGCTGAGCGTCACCGGCTGGGAAATGAGCAAACTTCATACGTTCGCCCGCCTGTTAGTTCCGGTGACGGAGGACGACGGCGTTCATACCCGCTATATGGCACCGAGTTGATCGCCAACGAGCTTCCTCCAGGCCGTCAGCTTGTCTTGGTTCTCTAGCAGCCAGCGACGAAGCGTCGTAGCAGTAGCAATGCCACGCGCCAGAGCGTCGCGTTGCGCGTCGAAGCTGCACTGGTTGTCGACGGGCTCGCAAGGCAGCGCCATGACTAGCCCCGGACGTGGGCGCACTTTCGTCGGACGTTTAGCCTCGAAGAAAGCGCCAATCTCCGACGTGTCGGCCTCCAGACGAGCGCCAATGGCCGGCAAGGCAGCTCCCCATCCCGCAAATGTCACCGCCACGTAGTTCGCGCGCTGTTCCGATCCACGACCAAGCTCGTGTGCGAAGCGTCGCGGACGAATCCCGTCCGGAATAGCGGACAGTGACACCGCCTGATCGTAGATCATTGACGTGCTTTCGCGGGGATTGGCTGGCTTTCGCATGCTGGGGCCGGGCTCGATCTCGGGCGCGAGATCCGCTAGCAGCAACACGTATCGAGCATTGAAATCGCCGACGACAGGATCGGGAATTGGGGTGTAGCCGCGTCGGTACTTGTAGATTGCCTGGTCAAGAATGGCTGCCCGGAAGTCATATCTAAGTGCCAGCTCGCTGCCAGTCTCCGCACGGAGCTCTCGAAAGAATGCCGCGATCTCCTCGTAGCTCAGCACTAGATCGAACTTCCCGCTAAAGTCTAGGTGCTGTGCTGCGTAGGCCGCTGGACAAACTAGAACCATAGCCGCACGGCTATAGTCCGACGCCAACGCGGCGAGCTCCTGGCGGTAACTCTCCGCTTGATCAGGTTGTTCTGTGGCGTCGAGCTTGTTCTCGATCAGGATGGCCGAACTCGTCCCGTCCCGATTTTGGATCTCAATGAAGATATCGATCTCGCGACGCGACCGCGTGCGACGCCGGCTGTGTTTTACGTCCCACGCCGCGATCGAACCCACCATTCCGACATGTCCCGCGACCCAGGTAGTGAAATCGAGGGATGAGGCGAGCTCTTCCACCAGCAAGAGATCCACGTCGCGCTCGGTGGCGTGGGTTAGGGTGGGGATCCACTCATCGACTCTCACGTTGCTCCTCCCGGGCAGCTTTGCATTAGCGATTGCACAGTGAAGCTTCTACGAGCCTACTGCGCCAAACCGTCGTCTTAGCCAGAGTCGTTTTCTATAGCCGCCGCACTCTAGCGGGGTTGACCCGAAGCGCGTCCGTTTTCGGAAAACACTGAAGGTCAGCTTCTGGCGCGAGGCGGTCGAGCTCGTTTACGATCGCGAAGGATTTGTTTGGGCGAAACCGTTCTTGGTTCGACCCTGCAGAACGAATCCAGATCGTCTTGTTCTGTTCTCGCTCGCGCCTCGAAACTAGCCGGGAAGCAGACCGGCGGCGCGATAGCCGTCGATCAGGGCATCGTAGACCGAGACGTCCGAACGGCTGCGCGCGACGAGCTGGGCGCCCGCGATGGCGGCATAGATCGCCCGAGCCCTCGCTTCGCTGTCCCCGGCAGGGGCAAGCCCCGCGGCGGACACGTGTCGCGTCAACCAGGCCACGTTGACGTCGGCGAATGCGAGCACCTCCGTTTTCACGACGTCGGGCAGGTCGTCGAACTCGGCCGCCATAAAGCTAAACAAGCAGATCCGGTTGCCGCTCTGGAGCGCCAGGCGGAACGTCGCGGGGTAGCGGCGTAGAGCCTCGACCGGGTCAGGGGCTTCGTCCGAAATCGCTTCAAGGACAACTGCGGCGTCTTCCCAATAGCGCCGTCCTACTGCCGCGCCGAGCTCAGCTTTGCTCGGAAAGTGGTGATAGATGCTCGCAGCCTTGATCCCGACCTCGGCCGCCAGGTCGCGAAAGTTCATGCCGAGATAGCCGTGCGCCTGCGCGCTCAGCGTCGCCGCCGCCAAGATCGCCTCACGGGAATTCGTGGTCACCGCTGCCTGCCCCTAAAAACCTAACGATCGTTAGATAGGGCTTGACGGAGTAAAAATCACTGCCCAAATAATGACTACCTAACGTTAGGTAGGGAAGTAATTATGATCGATGACATCCTGTTCTCCGACGCGACGCGGCTCGCCGAACTCATTCGCGCCCGCGAGGTCTCCCCGGTTGAGGTCGTCCGCGCCCATCTCGACAGAATCGAAGCGGTCGACGGAAAGATAAACGCGATCGTCACGGTCGCGGACGGGGCGCTCGAAGCCGCGAAGGTCGCCGAGGCCTCGGTCCTCGCCGGCCAAACGCTCGGCCCGCTCCACGGTGTGCCCTTCACTGTGAAGGACTCAATCGACACAGCCGGCGTGCCGACCCAGCGGGGCTCGCCGATCTTCGAGGGCCGCACGCCGGAGACGGACGCGACCAGCGTCGCGCGCTTGAAGAACGCCGGCGGCGTCCTGCTGGCGAAGACCAACCTTCCTGAATTCTCCTACTGGATCGAGAGCGACAACCTGCTTTCCGGCCGCACCAACAACCCTTGGGATCTCGAACGCACGCCGGGCGGGTCGAGCGGCGGCGAGTCCGCGGCGATCGCCGCCGGCATGTCTCCGCTAGGCCTCGGCACGGACCTCGCGATTTCGGTGCGTGGGCCAGCCGCCCAGACGGGCATCGTCTCGCTGAAGGCCACGCACGGGCTCGTGCCCATGACGGGAATCTGGCCTCGCGCGCCGCGCCGCTTCTGGCATGTCGGCCCGATGGCCCGCAGCGTCCGCGACCTCGCGCTCGCCGTCTCGCAACTGGCCGGCCCCGACGGCCTCGACGCGTTTGTGAGCAGCGCGGCCTTCAGCGCCGGGCCCGGTCGCTCGCCCGATCGACCGCTCCGCGTGGGGTGGATGGTCGGGCCCGGCCTCGGGCCGGTCGACCCGGAGGTGGCGGCCACGGTCGAGGCCGCAGCGGATGCGCTCAAAGGCCTCGGCGTTCTCGTGGAGCCGGTCGGCCTCCCGGCGCTGGAGCGGGACTTTGCGCTCGACGTGTTCAACCGCCTCCACGTCATGGAGATGAAGCCGGCCTTCAGGGCGGCGACGGCCGGACGCCGCGAGGACGAACTCTACAAGATGGCCAAGACTATGCTGTCGCTGCCCGATACGTCGATGGACGACTACATCGAGGCGGAGCAGGCGGCGGAGCGGCTGCGCGACGGCTACGCGGCCTATTTCAGGGACTACGACGCGCTAATCACGCAGGTGCTTCCGATCCCTGCGCACCGGCATGGCGTCGAGCAGTTCGTCATCGACGGCCAAACGGTGGACGCGACCTATCTTCAGGCCGCGACCGTGCCGCTCAACGTCACCGGCCTGCCGGGCCTGTCGATGCGGTTCGGCACGAGCACGGACGGCATGCCGATCAACGTCCAGATCATCGGCGGTTGGCACGCGGAGCCTACCATCCTTCATCTCGCGTCACTGCTCGAAGAGGTCAGCCCCGTTCGAGGCCCACGGCCCAATCTGTTGGGGTGCTCGTCGCGGTGACCGCCGAGATGCTCGCCACGACGCCGTTTCTTCAACCCTATCGTCGCAGTCAAGCCGTCTCAAGGCGACGCTGTTGCGCCGCACAGAAAGGAAGGCGGACATGAAGGTCTTCATCATTGGGATCGCCGGCGGCGTAGGTCGCCGTATCGCGGAAAAGCTGACCGAAGCGGGTCACGAAGCCGTCGGCCTCGTGCGCCGGCCCGAGCAGGCGCGCGCGCTCGCTGCGCGCGGCATAGCGACCGCGCCGGGCGATCTGGTCGCCATGTCGATCGACGTTCTGGCCGAGGCTATGCGCGGCGCCGACGCCGTCGTATTCAGCGCCGGCGCTGGCGGCAAGGAAAGCGACGAGGCCACCACACGGGTAGACGGCGACGGGCCGGAGAAGCTCGCCGCGGCAGCAGAACGCGCCGGCGTTCGCCGCTTTCTCCTCGTTTCGGTGTTTCCCGAAGCTTGGCGCGAACGGCGCATGGACGCCTCGTTCGAGCACTACATGGTCGAGAAGAAGAAAGCGGAAACGCAGCTGGTCGAGACCGGCCTCGATTGGGTGATCCTGCGGCCCTCCGCGCTGACGGACGAGCCGGGCGCTGGCCGGGTCGATCTCGGCGTCGCGAAAATCCACGAAACGATCGCGCGGGATGATGTCGCCGCGACGGTCGTCGGGCTGCTAGATGCCCCACGGATCAGACGACGCATCTTGGAAGTGACGGGTGGAAACACGTCGATCCGGGACGCCGTCGAAGCGCTGGACTGAAGTCGCCATCCGCGAGCGGCCTGATGGAACGGCGCTTGTGAGGAGTATCTGTCCAGGCCCCTTCGGTTGTTCAACGAAGATGTGCGCAATCAGCCCAGTGGGCGAAGTGAGCGCTTCGTTGAGCGCAACTGATGCAGCCTAGGCGACCGCCTTGTTGCTTCTAGTGCTCGGCGTTTGCGCAGTCGCGCCTGCGTCTATGGTATCGAGACAACCACATCGCGATGCCTGATGTCAGTGGAGCACTGGCGATTTCGCTATCGCCGCGGTTGCGGGAATTCCAAATCTGCTTGAGGAAGCCCTAGTGCTGATGTGAGCCGCGCTATAAAGGCCGTCCCTGAACAGGTCAGCCTTCGTTTCCAGAGCAGCCCTCGAAAGCCTCTCGGCACAGATCGACGAAGCCTCGCACTTTCGGGTCCATGTATCGCGTTGAGGCGAATACGGCGTGGACCGGCATCGGCGCGTTCGCCCATCCTGGCAGGACGTGAGCCAGGGTCCCGTCGGCGACATGTGGCGCGGCCATAAAGCGAGGAAGCTGAGCCACCCCCAGTCCCGACACGGCAAGGTTTTTCAGCGCGATCATGTTGTCGAGCGCGCATCGCGGCGTCTGCGAGACCTTCTCCGTGACGTCGCCATTGGCCAGCGTCCAGACGGCGCGGCCGCTTGCCGTCTTCATGATCAGGTCATGGCGCTTCAGGTCGTCGACCGTGCGCAGAGCCGCAGCGTCCTTCAGGTAGCCGGGCGAGGCATAGAGGCCGTAGGTGATGTCGCCGAGCTTGCGCGCCGAGAGCTCGGAATCCTGCAGCGCTCCGATCCGGATGGCCACGTCGATCCCCTCGTGGATGATGTCGACGGCGCGGATCGAGTAGACCGTCTCGACGGTGACCTTCGGCCATGTGCGCAGATAGGTGGCGATCCAGTCGTCGACCCGTGTCGTTCCGAACTCCGGCGTCGCGGTGATCTTCAGGCGGCCCTTCGGCTCCCGGGACTGCTGCGCCACTGCTGCCTCGGCGGCTTCCGCGGCCGCAAGGATCGAGGAGACGCGCTCGAAGTAGTCCCGGCCGACTTCGGTCACGCTGAGCCGCCGGGTCGACCTGTTCAGAAGCCTCGCGCCGAGCTTCTCCTCGATGCGCTGGACGATCCGGCTGACCCGCGCCTTGTCGGTCTCCAGACGTTCGGCGGCAGCGGTGAACGACTCCTCCGTCACCACCGCGACGAAGGCCTGCATTTCAGAGAAGCTGATTGTTGTCGTCATGGACAACATTCTTTCATCTGCCACGCGATAGTGCAATCGCGCGCCGGACGCCGCGCACAGCGTCCGGCGCGAGCAGGTCACTGCCTAACGGTGTCGGGGCTCGCCTGCTCGAGGAACAGATCGATGTGGACCTGCGGCATGCCTTCGAGCGTCCCGCCGATCGGCGACGGGCGCACGGCCTCTCGGATCAGCGTCCGAGCCTGATCGTGGGACACAGGTTCGCCCCGCTGCTGATAGATCCGCTTGGCCTCGTCGCCCGTCACGCCTTCTGGGACCTTCGGAGCGTAGCGCCAAAAGTAGATCGCCGTGTTTGGCTCAATGCGCCAGCTTTCGGCGAGCGAGCCGGCGTCGACGACGTCATAGCCGATTGCCTCGACGAACTTGGTCACGGCCTGCTTGGCCGCCGCGTCGTCGCCCGCGATCGGCAGGGTTGTCCGGTCGGCGTCGCCCTTGGGCCGGGCGTTGCTCTCCATGTGGATCCAGCTGAGGTTGTGCAGCCCCTTCACGAGCCGGGCCCCGCGAAGGCGGCGCTGCATGAGCTCGCTTGAGGTCAGTTCCCCGCTGTCGAGATCGGCGCGGCGGAATTCGCCCATGCCCGGATAGTAGTTTGTCTGGTCGAGCACGACCTTCCCGGCGAACCCGTCGGATGGCAGCGCCTCGAAGGCGGCGAGTGGAACCGAGACCGTAACGACGTCCCCGGCCGCGATCGCCTCTTCTACAGAGCCCGCGCGGGCAAGCGGGCCGAGCTCCGCGACGAGGCCCGACAGCGTTCCGGCGCCGCGCGAGTTGCTCACCACGACCTTGTATCCCGCCCTGACGGCAAGCCGCGCGACGGCTTTTCCTACGAGGCCGGAGCCGATGATTCCGATTGTGCCTGTCACGTGATGATCCTTCCATAAGCTGTTCACGGCGCGCCGCCGACTTCTCTAGCGGGCGCGTCCGGACCCAGAGCTATGGACTGCCTTCAAAGGATGACAGTGATGTCAGATGCAACAGACCGTTGCCGTTATAAGCAACAGTATCCACCCGGTAGTCAGGCCAGTGCTGAGAGCGTCGACACGAAGGTCTTCTTCGCATGGTCGACGAATGCCCGGACCTTCGGCGTCGGATAGCGGGTCGACGAGAAAACGGCGTGGACTGGGGCCGGTGGCTTCGACCAGCCGGGAAGCACCTCCTGGATGCGGCCTTCGGTCAGGAGCCGCGCGGCCTGGAAGCGCGGCAGCATCCCGATGCCGATGCCGGCCGCAACCGCGTCACGGGCGGCAAGATTGTTGTTGACCAGGAGGCGCGGAACAAGGCGAACGATCTCGCTGTCGGCCCCGCGGCTCAGTTCGAGCTCGGCGCTTCGTCCGGGAGGCGCGAACACCACAGTGTCGTGGGCGCCGAGATCTCGCGGTGATTTCAGCACGTCGCGACCTTTAAGATAACCAGGGCTTGCGAACAGGGCGTAATCGGCCTCGCCGAGCTTGGCTGCGGTGAGATCGCCGTCGCCCAGGGCGCCGACCCGGATTGCGAGATCGTAGCCCTCGCTGACGATGTCGACGATGCGGTTGGTGTAGTCGGCCTCGACCCGCACCCGGGGGTGAGCGTCCAGAAAACCGGCAATCCAGCGGTTCACGACGCAAAGTCCGAATTCCTCGCCGCAGGTCAGGCGCAGCACGCCTTGCGGCTCGCCCTTGGCGCTCTCAGCAAAGCGATCGGTGTCCTCCAGGGCGGCGAGGATGGAGACCGCGCGCTCGAACACCTCCTGGCCGAGCTCGGTGACGGTGACGGATCGCGTGGTCCGATGCAAAAGCTGCGCATCGAGCCGCGCTTCGAGCCTGATCACCAGGCGGCTGAGATGGGACTTGCGGGTGCTGAGCGCCCCGGCCGCTCGTGTGAAGGAACCGGACCGGACGACGGCCACAAAGGCCCTGAGCTGAGCGGGATCGATTGTCGCTTCCATGGGCGACAAGGTGGTGCTGGCCAGCCGGTTTATCCACTGATCGCGACATCATAGCTCTCCGCCACGCCAATCGAACTGGCCCGGAGACACATATGAAAATCGGCATTCTCAACACGGGGAACATCGGCGCTCGCCTCGCAAGGGCTTGGGCGGCCGCAGGACATGATCTTGTGCTCGCCAAAGACGGCGAGGATCGGAAGCTCGAACCGATTCTGGCGGAGCTTGGCGACAAGGCTCGCCTCGGCTCGATCCGCGAGGCGGCCGAGTTCGGCGAGGTCGTCCTGTTCTCGGTTTACTGGCCGCGAGTTTCGGCGATCGTCGACGCTGTCGGCGACGCGCTCGACGGCAAGGTTGTCATCGAAACGATGAACCCGCTCGGCGTCACGCCCGAGTTCAAGCACTTCCACGACGTCGATTTCATGCGCGACAGCTCGACGGCCGAGGATCTGCAGAAGCGTCTGCCGAAGGCGCGCGTCGTGAAGGCCTTCAGCACGCTGGCGGCTCCCGTGCTCGAGGCGGCCGCCTGGGAGACCGCACCGTCGCGGCCGGGCGTGCCTTACGCGACCGATGACGCGGGCGCCGGGCAGATCACGCGCAAGCTCGTCGAGGACGCCGGCTTCAGGCCGCTCGCCGCCGGCCCGCTGAAGGGCGCCCGGCAGATCGAGCAGCTTGGCGTCTTCCTCCACCACGTCGCCGACCACGAATATGGCGGCGATCCCGACCTCATTCGTCTCGCCCTGACGGTGATCGAGGCCAGTCCTGGCCCGGTCATGCGCGAACGCGTCGCCTGAAGAAGGAATAGCAGAATGTCCAAGTTACTGAACGGGAAGACTGCTCTTGTCACCGGCGGTTCGCGTGGCATCGGCCGCGCGATCGCCGAGCGTCTCGCCAGCGACGGCGCGACCGTCGCGTTGACCTACAACGCCAGCAAGGACGGCGCGTATGAAGCAGTCGCCGCCATCGAGGCAGCAGGCGGAGCCGCTTTCGCTCTCAAGGCGGACCTCTCCGATGCGAGCTCAATCCCGGCGCTGTTCGACCGGCTCGACCGCGAGCTCATCGAGCGTAACGGAAACGCCGCGCTCGACATCCTGGTCAACAACGCAGGCAACTCCGGGTGGGGCGGCCTCAGCGACGCCACGCCCGAGGCCTGGGACGCGATGATCGCTGTCCACGCCCGCGCGCCCTTCTTCATGGCGCAGTCGGCGCTGAGCCGCCTCCGCGACCCCGGACGGATCATCAACATCTCATCGGCGCTCGCCACACGGCCGCAGCCGATGGTCCCGATCTACTCGATGGCGAAAGCCGCCATCAACACACTGAGCCACGCGCTGGCGATGGAGCTCGGGCCGCGCGGCATCACCGTGAACGTCGTGGCTCCGGGTTGGACGCGAACCGACATGAACGCGTCTGTCCGCGAGAACGCTGATATCGTGAAGGCCATCGAGGGCGACACGGCGCTCCGTCGCTTCGGCGAGACGTCCGACATCGCCTCCGTCGTGGCCTTCCTCGTCTCCGACAACGGCCGCTGGGTCACCGGTCAGGTGGTCGAGGCCAGCGGCGGCTACAGGCTTTAAGACTGCTCAGGCAGCCAATGGCCAGCTTCTCGGAGGCTGCGCCGCCGGATGCTTGGCGGCATTGTTTACACGCGGACGGCCGCGATGGCTTCGATCTCGATCATCGCGGCCGGATCGTAGAGCGCCCGGACCTCGGCGATCGTGTCTGCCGGATAGGGCTCGGAAAAGAACTTTCGCCTGAGTTCGACGACCTCGGCGAACTGTCCCATGTCGGTGACGAAGATCGTCACCTTGATCACGTCCTTGAGGCTCGATCCGCCGGCCTCGAGCGCGCGTCGAAGGTTCGCGAAGGCCTGCTCGCCCTGCGCACGGAAGCCGCCCTCGACGATCTTTCCGTTGTCTCCGGCGCCGGCCTGGCCCGAGATAAAAAGCAGGTCGCCGAAGCGGATGCCCTGCGACAGCAGGTAGGGCGCGTAGTTATCGGTTTCGGTGATGACGCGTTCCAGCATGATCGTCTCCATGGGTTGAGGATTGAGCCGCCTTAGGCTGCGAGTTCCCGATCCTTGACGTCAGCAACGGGTCCAAGGATCGCAGGGTCGAAAGCGCCGAAGGCGCGCCCTTCGCGCGCCCGGTTCGGAAGGTCGGGGTTGGCGAGCGCGCCCTTGCCGAGCGAGACAAGGTCCGCGGCCTCGCCGATGACCTTCGCCGCCTGTGCGAGATCGCTCAGGCCGCCGTTCGCGATGATCGCGGCGTTCGGCGCGTAGCGTCTTGCGAGGGCAGCAAGGCTCGTGTCGCCGCCCTCGAACGCGGGGCGCCAGGCTTCGTGCTCGGTGACGTGGATGTAGTCGGCGCCCGCATCGCCAAGCGCGCCGAAGATCGCCTCGGCGTCAGCCTCGCCGCCCGCCCATTTGTGCGCGAAGTCGTTGACCTTACCCTGCGAGATCCGGACCCCGACCGGGACCGCGCCGCCGACGCGCTCCCGGACGACCCTGAAGACCGCAAGCGTCAGCTCCATCCGCCGCCGCGTGTCGCCGCCCCAGCGGTCAGTCCGCCGGTTGGTGTGATCGGTGAGGAACTGGTCGAGCAGATAGCCGTTCGCGCCGTGGATCTCGATCCCGTCGAAGCCCGCCGTTGTAACGGCCCGGGCCGCCGAGGCGGCGAAGCCTTCGACCGCGTCGGCGATCTGCTCTTCCGTGATCTCGGACGGCGCAGGGTAGCGACCCTGGCCGCGATAGAACGCCATCTGCTCGCCCATAGGCTGGATCGCAGACGGTCCGATGGTGGTCGGGCGGAAGCGGTTGCCCTGGCTCAGAGCGCCGGCATGCATGAGCTGCGCGACGAGCCGCGCCCCGTGGCGTCGGACAGCCTCGACCACGGGCGCCCAGGAGAGCGCCTGATCCTCGTCGGCGAGGCCCGGCTGATGCAGGTAGCCCTGCGCATGAGCCTGATCCGTGTAGAGCCCCTCCGTGATGACGAGGCCGAACCCGCCCTGCGCGAAGCGCTCGTAATAGCGGGCTATCCGCTCGGTCGCGAACCCGTCCGCCGTGGCGCTGACGCGCGTCATGGGGGCGACCGCGAACCGGTTGCGGAGGGTCATCTCCTTTATATCGAATTTCGTGAAGAGAGTGTCGTTGGACATTGTCCGCTCGTCCTGTCGTTCGGTTCGGCGCGCCTTTCAGAGAAGCTCGATACGCTTAAGTTCGTGCGGCAGAGATAGCCAAGGGTTGCGGCGCCCGGAAGCGCGGGTCGACGAGAATCAGTTTATCGTTCAGTGATAAGATATGGATCTTGGCGACGTCGCGTTGTTCTGCTCGATCGCATCGACCGGCAGCCTGTCGGGCGCTGGCCGTCAGGCAGGGCTGTCGCCAATGGCGGTCAGCCGGCGGCTTGCCGCGCTCGAAAAGGAACTCGGCGTCCGGCTGTTCCACCGCACCACCCGCTCGGTCGCGCTGACCGGCGACGGCGAGACGTTCCTGCCGCTTGCGCAGTCGATGCTGGAGGCGCGCGAGGCCGCGGCCTCGGCCTTCGCTGAACGGCGGGAGGCGGGCTTGAGCGGCGTCCTCAAGATCACGGCCCCGAACCTCATCGGCCGATCGATCGTGGTTCCGCTCGCCGTGTGGCTGATGGCGGAGAATCCGCTCCTCAAGGTCGACCTGACCCTGAGCGACGGCATCGTGGACATCGTCGCTGCCGGCATCGACGTCGCGATACGCGTTGCGACCCTGCAGGAATCCGGGCTGATCGCCATCAAGGTCGCGGACAATCCGCGGATACTGTGCGCTGCGCCCGGGCATGTCCGGGCCCACGGCGCGCCGCGTACGCTCGCCGAGCTCGACGACCATGTGTGCCTCACCCTTCACGCGATAGACGCATGGGTGTTCAGCCGAGCCGGAGAGCGGGTCGCGAAACGGGTCGCAGGGCGGTTGTCGGCGAGCAGCGTCGACGCGGTCCGGGCCGCCTGCCGCGCGGGAGCGGGCTTTGCGCTGCTGACCTTCTGGGACGTGGCCGAAGACTTGGCTAACGGAAGTCTCGTGGCTGTGCCGCTCGACGACGCGGAGACCGAACCGCTCGCGATATGGGCCGTACTTCCAACGCGCCGCCACGTGCCCGCTCGCGTCCGGCGCCTCATCGAGGAGATGAAGGTCCGGCTATCGAAGTCGCCGGGATGACCTCAACGAATATGGCGTACAGAATGTCGGCTTACAGGACGATCTTCGAAGTTTGTTGTTGGCGCATCTGAGCCCTACGGCCTCAAGCTGCGCCGACGATCTGCTCCTCGGGCGCGGGCTCCCAGCCGAACGTACTGCGACCACCATACTCATGCGACCGGCCGCGTTCCTCCCGAAGCACGTCGTCGATAGCGGGCCCGCTGACGACGGACTCGAGGCGTCGTGCTTCCCGATCGAGCCGCGTGAGCGCCTCCAGCCGCTCGTCATTGCCGAGCTTCGCTTTCGAGACTGTAGACTTCAAAACTCCGATGGTCTCGTCGTAGACGCGCGTAGGCACCGGGAACGGATGGCGGTCCTTGCCGCCGTGAGCGAAGGAGAACCGAGCGGGGTCGCTGAACCGACATGGCGCGCCATGGACGACCTCTGCCACCAAAGCGAGCGCCCGCACCGTTCGCGCCCCGACACCGGGCGTGGCGAGCACATCCGCAAAGTCCTCGGGGCCTCGTTCCGCCGCGGCGGCGATCGCCCCCTGGAGACGCCGTGCAATCACGTCGCTCGCACGGACCTCGTGATGCGCCGGCATAGACAGGTGCGGCAGCGTCATCTGGTCGGTGGGTATGGCCTCTTTTTCCGCGCGAGGTTCGAGCGCCAAGGCCTCGGTCGCGATTTTGTCGGGCGATGTGGTGCGAAGGAGATCGAGCTGCGCGTCCCGCGAAGCCGTGGCGCGGCGGTCCGCAAGGTTCAGGATCGAGCCGCCGGTCTCGCCGTCGATCGCCGCGTGCGAATCGTCGAGAAAGCTCGTAAGGCCCTCAGACAGCCAATGATACCGGCGCGCCTGCCGGAGATCGCCGTTCATGCCCCGCTGGATCACCGTCCAGCGACCATCGTCTGTCACAACGAAGCTGTGCAGGTAGAGATCGAAGCCGTCTTGAACGGCAGCGCTGTCGACCTTGACGATCAGCCGGCTGTTGGCTGCGAGCGCCGGAGCATCGATCCCGACCCGCGCCCCGACCGCGAGCAGCTCGCTTGGCGTCAGGCGCGACTGCTTTCCGCGGCCGCCGCAGACATGAATCCCGAGCTCGCCCGCAAGCGGCGTCAGACTCCGCTTCAGTGCGCCCACGACGCTGGTCGTCACCCCGGACGAATGCCAGTCCATTCCCATCACGGAGCCAAAGCTCTGGAACCAGAAGGCTGAGCGAGACGTTGCAGAAACTCGTCGCGACCGTAGTGGTGCACGATGGCTTCCGTGATGACCGCGCCGAGCTTGGTCATACGCTGGCCAAGCCAAGCCGGGACGTGCCCGCCATGCAAGGGAAGATCGGCGCTGCCGGCCCGTCGCGCCATCAGAACGGATCTCCACGGTCTCAAACAGCACTCTAGATCGCGACCGTCCTGGCCGCATCACGTCCGGCCGGGCGTCCACTGTGAGCGACGCCGCCTATCGCTTGTCCTTCGCCCTGCGCGTCGGCGCGTGGAAGTCGTCCGGCTTGGTCCGAACCCACGCGATGAAGGTCGCGACTTCAGGTTCAGCCCTCAACGCCTCGATGTCTGACAGACGCCGAGCAAGCTCCTTCTCTGAGAACAGCGCATGGATGACGTTGTGGCAGATCTGGTGAAGCAGGACGGTCGGCCCGAACGTGCCGCCGCGGGATTTTGGGACGAGGTGATGCTCCGACTGCCTGGCGGAGGAAGGAATCCGTCGCCCGCACAGCGCGCATCGCGGCAGCTCCTCGACGACGCGGTGCGCCTCCGCCTCGAGCGCCGCCTGGATCCGCTTCGCTCGGCTCATCGATCTGCGTAACTGGGTTGGCGGACAATTCGTCCCACGGCTCGTTCCCCTGAGTCTGATGGCGTGCCGGTCGCGGAACGCGGCAAGCCAAAGATAGCGTCTTGACTCTGACGTAGCCGAATTAGAACAGATAGCGAACATAATAGCGCGTCCGGTTCCGGAGGGAGACGAAAAGCGTGCGGCCGCAGCCCGCCATTGACTTGTTGCGCGCCCAGATTGAGCGGATCGAAGGCCGCTCGAAGCGCGCACGATCGGCGCTCCCGTTCGGGATCGCCGAGGTCGACTCGCGCCTTCCCGGAGGTGGTCTCGCTTTCGGAGCGCTGCATGAGGTCGCTGGCGGAGGCGACGGCGCGATCGATGGCGCGGCGGCCGCCCTGTTCAGCGCGGGCGTCGCCGCTCGCACCAAGGGAAAGGTCCTGTGGTGCGTCACGCGTCCCGACCTGTTCGCGCCGGCGATCGCTCAAGCCGGGCTCATCGCCGACCGGGTGATTTATGTCGAGGCCGGCGACGACAAGACCGTGCTTGCCTGCATGGAGGAAGGCCTGCGCCATGGCGGCCTCGGCGCGGTGATCGGCGAACTCGCTCGCCTTGCGATGACGGCCTCCCGCCGACTCCAGCTTGCAGCCGAAGGGACAGGCTCGATCGGCATCGCGCTTCGTCGATGGCGACGACAGGCGGAGGCGATGGATTTCGGGCAGCCGACGGCGGCGACGACCCGATGGCGGATCTCGGTGATTCCGTCAGCTCCGCTACCAGTGCCGGGCGTCGGAAGACACCGATGGCTCGTCGAACTGATCCGGGCGCGGGCGGGCGAAAGCGCTGATTTCGAACTGGAGGCGTGCGATGGCACGGGTCGTCTCGCTCTTCCTTCCGACCTGGTCCACCGACAGGTTCCGGCGCAGGGCTGGCGACGCAGCGCCGCCGGCTGAGACGCCGTTCGTCCTCGTTGGGCGCGAAGGCAACAGGCGAGCCGTCGTGGCCTTGGACGCGGCCGCGTATGCCGCAGGCCTTCGGATCGGGATGGCGGCGACCAAGGCCCAGGTCCTAGTGAAGGACCTCATCCTTTACGACGCCAACCCGGCAGAAGACGCCGAGGCGCTTGAACGGCTGGCGGTCTGGGCGCTGCGGTTTTCTCCGATCGTCGCGCCCGATCCGCCAAACGGGCTCGTCATTGAGGCGACCGGCGCTGATCATCTTCACGGCGGCGAGGCCACGATGCTGTACTGCCTGGTCGGCAGGCTCGCGATGTCGGGCGTCGCAGCTCGCGCTGCCGTCGCCGACACCTGGGGCGCGGCCCACGCGCTTGCCCGGTACGTCGCCCGAGCCTCCACCGTCGCCTCCCCGGGGCATGGCCCGACTGTCCTCGCCGACCTCCCGCTCGAATCCCTGCGGATTCAGGGTCCGACCGCGGCCGCGCTGCGGACGCTTGGATTCGACCGGGTCGGCGACCTTCTGGCGCAGCCCCGGGCGCCGCTGACTTTGCGCTTCGGCCCAGAGCTCGGCCGCCGGATCGATCAAGCCCTCGGGGACCTGGCCGAACCGATCGAACCGGTCCGACCGCCGGATCTGATTGAGGTGAGCCGCGCATTCGCCGAACCGATCGGTGCTGCTGAGACGATCGCGCGCTACATCGAGAAGCTTGTGGTCCAGCTCTGCGAGCGACTGGAGGAGCGCGGCCTCGGCGCGCGCCGGCTCGATCTCATCTGCCGCCGCGTCGACAACGACATGCAGGCGGTCCAGGTTGGCATGGCGATGCCCGTCCGTGACGTGAAGCGGCTGACGCGGCTGCTCTGCGACAAGATCGAGACCATCGCGCCAGGATTTGGCATCGAGATGATGACGCTCGCCGCGACCGTCGCCGAGCCCTTCGGACACAAGCAGGCCGTCAGCTCGCTGATCGAGGAGACCGTCGCGGACGTCTCCGACTTGGTCGACACGCTGATGAACCGGGTCGGCGAGCGGGCGATCTACCGGTTCGCACCCGTGGCGAGCGACGTGCCCGAACGCTCGGTGTGCCGCGTGCCCGCGATGTCGGCGGACACTGGCGCGGGCTGGCCGGGCCACTGGCCGCGGCCGTCGCGGCTACTGCCTCGACCCGAACCGGTCGAGACGGTCGCGCTGCTCCCCGATCATCCGCCGGTCAGCTTCACCTGGCGCGGCATCCGCCGGCGGGTGCGGCGCGCCGACGGCCCGGAGCGGGTGTTCGGCGAGTGGTGGACGCGGGACGCCGAACTGGTCGCGGTCCGGGACTACTTCCGGATCGAGGATGACGCAGGTGAGCGCTACTGGCTCTACCGGGCTGGCGACGGCGAGGATTCTTCCACTGGATCACACCGCTGGTTCGTGCACGGCGTGTTTGGATGACCGGCCACCGCTACGCTGAACTCCAGGTCACCTCGCACTTCTCGTTCCTGCGTGGCGCGTCGTCCTGTGAGGAGCTGTTCTCGCAAGCCTCGGTCTGTGGAATCGAGGCGCTCGCGGTCGTCGACCGCAATTCGCTCGCGGGGATCGTCCGCTCCCACGAGGCCGCCAAGGTCACGGGCGTGCGCGCCGTCGTGGGCTGCCGCCTGGATCTCGCCGACGGCATGTCGGTGCTGGTCTATCCGACCGACCGGGCGGCTTACTCGCGGCTCTGCCGACTGCTGTCGCTTGGCAAGCGCCGCGGCGGCAAGGCGAAGTGCCATCTCGAGTGGCTTGATCTCGTCGCTTACGGCGAAGGCCTGCTCGCCGTGCTCGTCCCCGACGTGGCCGACGAGGAGTGCGGACTGCGGCTGCGTCGCCTTCGAGACGCGTTCGGCGACCGGGCCTACATGGCGCTGACGCTGCGCCGCCGGCCCAACGACCAGCTTCGGCTTCACGAGCTCTCGAACCTTGCGACGCGAATGCGCGTAGCGACGGTCGTGACCAACGACGTCCTGTTCCACGAGCCCTCGCGAAGGATGCTGCAGGATGTCGTCACCTGCGTCCGCCACAACGTCACGATCGACGCGCTGGGCGAGCGCCGAGAACGCCATGCCGATCGGTATGTGAAGCCGCCGGAGGAAATGCATCGGCTGTTCAGGCGCTACCCGGAGGCGGTCGCGCGCTCGCTGCAGATCGTCGACCGCTGCCGCTTCAGCCTGGACGAGCTTGCCTATCAGTACCCGGAGGAGCGCGACGACCCGACGCTCACCCCGCAGGAGACCTTGGCCAAGCTGACCTGGGAGGGCGCCGCCGAGCGCTATCCGGAAGGCCTGCCCGACAGCGTCCGTGCGGCGCTCCAGCACGAGCTGACGCTGATCGAGAAGCTGAGCTACGCGCCGTATTTCCTCACCGTGAACTCGATCGTGCGCTTCGCCCGCTCAAAGGACATCCTCTGTCAGGGCCGAGGCTCGGCCGCGAACTCGGCCGTTTGCTTCGTGCTTGGCATCACCTCGATCGATCCCGGCCGCAACGACCTCCTGTTCGAGCGCTTCGTCTCCGAGGAGCGCCGCGAGCCGCCGGATATCGACGTCGACTTCGAGCACGAGCGGCGCGAGATCGTCATGCAGTGGGTGTTCGAGACCTACGGCCGCGACCACGCGGCGCTGTGCTCGACGGTCATCCGCTATCGCGCCAAGGGCGCGCTCCGCGACATCGGTAAGGCCTTGGGGCTGCCAGAAGACCTGATTGGGACGTTGTCGGGCCAGCTTTGGTCATGGTCGGAACAGGGCGTCGAGCAGCGCCATGTCGAGGAGCTGAACCTCAACCTCGCAGACCGTCGGCTGCGGCTGACGCTCGACCTCGCGCGCCAGCTCATGGGCGCGCCGCGGCATCTCAGCCAGCATCCCGGCGGTTTCGTCCTGACCCATGACCGCCTCGACGACCTCGTCCCGATCGAGCCGGCCGCGATGGTCGACCGCCAGGTGATCGAGTGGGACAAGGACGACATCGACGCCCTGAAGTTCATGAAGGTCGACGTGCTCGCGCTTGGCATGCTGACCTGCATGAAGAAGGGCCTCGACCTCTTGGCCGAGCACAAGGGCGCGAATTTCGACCTCGCGACGATCCCGGCCGAGGACCCGCGAACCTACGCGATGATCCGCAAGGCCGACACACTCGGGACCTTCCAGATCGAGAGCCGCGCGCAGATGTCGATGCTGCCGCGGCTGAAGCCTCGGACCTACTACGACCTCGTCGTTCAGGTCGCGATCGTCCGCCCCGGGCCGATCCAGGGCGACATGGTCCATCCGTATCTTCGACGGCGAGAAGGGCTCGAGCCCGTCCACTTCCCCAGACCCGAGCTCGAGAAGGTGCTCGGCAAGACGCTCGGCGTGCCGCTGTTCCAGGAGCAGGCCATGCGGGTCGCGATCGAGTGCGCAGGGTTCACGCCCGGGGAAGCGGACATGCTCCGCAAGTCGATGGCGACCTTCAAGTTCACCGGCGGCGTCTCGAAGTTCAGGGAGAAGCTTGTCGCCGGCATGGTGGCGAACGGCTACGAGCAGGAGTTCGCCGGGCGCACCTTCAAGCAGCTCGAGGGCTTCGGCTCATACGGCTTCCCGGAGAGCCACGCGGCGTCGTTCGCGCTGATCGCCTATGCCTCCGCCTGGCTGAAGTGCTGGCACCCGGACGTGTTCTGCGCCGCGCTCCTGAACAGCCAGCCGATGGGGTTCTATGCGCCGGCCCAGATCGTGCGGGACGCCAGGGACCATGGCGTTGAGATCCGCCCCGTCTGCGCCAATGCCTCGCGCTGGGACTGCACGCTCGAGGCGACGGACGATGAGACCCGCTTCGCCGTCAGGCTGGGCCTGCGGATGACCAAGGGCCTGTCGAACGCTCATGCCGCCGCGATCGTCGCGGCGCGCGGCGCTCGTCCTTTTGCCTCGATGGACGATCTCTGGCGTCGCGCGGGTGTCCCCGTGGCCGCCCTGACCCAGATCGCAGAGGCGGACGCGTTCCGGCCAGCCTTCGGGCTTGCGCGGCGAGAGGCGCTCTGGTCGATTCGGGGCCTGCGCGATGAGCCGTTACCGCTGTTCGCTGCGGCGTCGGCGCGTGAGTACGAGATTGTTCCGGAGGTGTCCGAGCCCGCCGTCGCGCTGCGGCCGATGACGGCTGGCGGCGAGGTCGTTGAGGACTACCGCCATGTCAGCCTGTCGCTCCGCACCCATCCGGTCGCGTTTCTGCGAGAAGATCTGAAGCGGCGCCGAATGGTGACCTGCCTCGAGGCCATGGAGGCGCGAGACCGGCGCTGGGTCGAGATCGCGGGCGTGGTGCTGGTCCGACAGCGCCCGGGCAGCGCCAAAGGCGTCATGTTCATCACGCTCGAGGACGAGAGCGGGGTCGCGAACCTCGTGGTCTGGCCGAACGTGTTCGAGAAGAACCGCCGCACGATCCTTTCGGCTGGCATGATCGCGGTCTATGGCCGGGTTCAGCGTGAGGGCGAGGTCGTCCATCTGGTCGCGCAGCGCCTTACGAACCTGTCGGCGGAGCTCGCGAGCGTCGGGGAACGCGATGGCGAGTTTCCGCTGCCGCACGGACGCGGCGACGAGGTGCATCACGGTTCGACGCCGGGCCCTCGTGGGTCCCCGCCGAAGGGGCTCAAGACGCGCGACATCTACATTCGCGATCTTCACCTCGACACGATCAAAGTGAAGACGCGGGACTTCCGATGAGAAGCGTTCCGGCGCGGTTTCGAATGCAGCCCGGGACCGTCATTCAAGACCCGCGCGCCGCCGCATGGCTTTCCAGTTGGACCGGATCTCTTCCAGTCGACCTGCAGGGGCGGCGCAGGGCTGCGCAGCGGCGCTGAGCGCTTGGTCGACCATCAGCTTATGGCTGGTTTCGTCACTGAGGCCCATCGCGTCCGCCATCGCGGTCGCGACTTGCGCCGCAACATCGGGCCTTTCGATGTCGCAGGCCACGGCCTGTCCCGCGACATAGCCAAGCTGCCGCAGCAGCTGAACGTCGTCCGTTGGCTCAGCAGTAACAGGTTGCGACAGCAGGAGCACGAATGTCAGCGTCGCTCTCATAGACCAGTTCCTGCTTGATCCCGCGCGATGCGACGATGATCGCGATGACGGTTTCTAGGCTAGCGCTGTGAGGCAGGCCGCGGTCCAATGCGGTCTAGCGCGCAAGGACCGGCCCTGACACCGAGATGTCCAGATGTGTAACCTCTACTCGTTGACAAAGGGTCAGACTGCGATCCGTGAGCTGACGCGCGCAATGGTCGACCGCACCGGCAACCTGCCGGCCATGACGGGAATCTTCCCGGATTATGAAGCGCCGATCGTGCGCAACGGCGCAGGCGGTCGCGAGCTCGTGCTCGCTCGGTGGGGCATGCCGTCATCTCGAAAGGCGTTGTTCGACGCCGCCTCCAAGCGCGCCGACAAGCTGCGCGCCAAGGGTAAGGACGTCGACTTCGACCAGCTGCTGAAGATGGAGCCCGACGCGGGAACGACCAACATCCGCAATGTCGTGAGCAAGCACTGGACGCGCTGGCTGTCGGTCGAGAACCGCTGCGTGGTCCCGATGACATCGTTCTCGGAATACGAGCGCGGCGTGGACGGCAAATTCTCGCCGACGTGGTTTGCGTTGGCTGAAGATCGACCGCTCTGCGTCTTCGCTGGCCTGTGGACGTCTTGGTCGTCGGTCCGTAAGGCGACCAGGGGCTGGGAGCCGGAGGTCGACGTCTATGGCTTCCTGACGACTGAGCCGAACGCGGTCGTCGCTCCGATCCATCCGAAAGCCATGCCGGTCATCCTCACAACAGCCGAGGAGATCGACATCTGGATGGAGGCGCCTTGGGATGAGGCGCGCGCGTTACAGCGCCCGCTTCCGGACGATGCGCTCACTGTCGTGGCGCGAGGCGCCAAGCGAGACGGTGATGTCGAAGGCCCCTGAGCGAAGCCCGTGGCGCGGGTTTCGTCTGCTTCATGGAAGCTGGACGTCTCCGAAGAGGCTTTCGAAGTCGACCTTCGGCAGGACGCGCCGCGCGACGAACATGCCGACGACGGACACCTCGCCGAAATAGGCATGGATCATGTCCTTGCAGACTGTGAAGCTGCAGCCGGTCGTAAGCACGTCGTCGACGAGCAATACGCGACCCACGTCCTTTGCGCAGAGGCCCTTATCAATCTCGAGGCTTGCCTTAAGCTCTTCGGTATCCCGGCGCGCTCCCGAAACGTGACGCGCTTCTCGATCGGCGGTCGAAAGCAGCATTTCACGAACGTCGCAGCGGGGGTCGATACGTTTCACGACCTGAAGCATGCGATCGTCATGATCCGGAGATGACTTCGGCCGGGAAGGCGGGATCGGCACGATCGTGATGCTGTCGAGCGCGTCGTCCTGAAGGCTTAATCGGATTGCGCGCGCAGCGCGCTCTATCGCACGCATCTTGTGCGGCCATTGAGCCGTCCCGCGTACCGAGGGCGGCTTCTTCAGATTTCGAATGAGCTGATTGGTTTCGCTATAACTGAACGACTCGTTCGACGTATAATCGCCGAAGAAATAGCAGACGTCGTCCGGTCGAAGCAGATAATGATCCGGCCGCTCGAGATCTCCAATGCGGCGGGCTCTACCCGACCAGCTCGTGTCGGATGTCATCGTAGCTCCGGACGCGCACGGCTCCCTCACGCTCGAACTTCGCGGGCCAAGTCAGATCCGCCCGCTCGAAGCAGCTGTTGAGGATGAACAGTTTCCGGCCTTGCTTCAACGCCTCGCGGGCCTGGATCAGAGTGCCTGAGGTCTCGCCGGCCTCGACGATTATCGTCGCCTCGCTGATCGCGGACATCGTCTTGTTCCGCTCCGGAAAAAAGAAGCGGTTCACCTTCGGATTCTGGGCCTCGTAGCGCTCGAGCGGCACCTGGCTGATCACAAGGTGGTTCTTTGCGATCTGGCTTTGCAGATCCCGGTTCGCCTTTGGATAAACATGCCCAAGAGGCGTCCCGATGACGGCGATGGTCGATCCGCCTGCCGCGATCGTGGCCTGATGCGCCGCGGTGTCGATGCCTTCCGCCAGCCCGGAGACGACGGTGAAGTCGTCCGCGACAAGCTTTTTGGCGAGCTGCCGGGCGCGCGCGATCCCGTCTTCGCTCGGTTTACGCGTGCCGACCACGGCGACGGAGCGCGAATGCACCAGATCCCAGTTGCCTTGAAAATAGAGCAACTCGATTGGATAGGTGGCGTCGCGGAGCTTGTTGGGATAGTCGGCCTCGCCAAAGACGCGCACGTCGAAGCGGCTTCCGATCAGCGCTCGGAGCCTATCGACGACCCGAGCCGCATAAGCCCGCGCTTCACTTTCGGGGACGAGGTCCGATGGCCTTACGCCGTCTCCACTGGAGAACCGTTCCGCCAGTGACTTGAAGCTCGCGCGATCGCCCGCCCAGAGCGCCTCATAGGCGCCGAGCTCCAAGGCTGCGTCGATCGGCGCGACGAACGGCCATTCCTGTTGCTGGCGAAGCGTGAACGAAGATTGCGTCATTTCGGGTCCTGCGACCGCGCAGCTAGCGCGGACGGGCTCAAAGGCGTCAACGAACATCAATGTCTGCCCGAATCATCAACAAACCTTACACCGGAACATATAAAGAACAAACTATAAATATATAAGAATTATCAAGGATTTAATGGGCGTTGTCGCTTTGCTGGATCGGCGTCGGACCTTTTGTGGAGGCGCCGCCCGTTGACTGAAGCGCGACGTCGCAGTGGGTCGGGTTTGCGGCGATGATGGGGCTCGCGACGCCATGCGGTTTGTGCTCGGCTTGGTCGCATGGCGTCATTTCCCGCACCGGCCGGCCGGCCCCGATCAGTCGTCCGCTATGGCGCGGGACTGAAGTGCTGGCGGAGCAGGTCGCGGTCGCTGGCTGAAAGCCGGTAGCCACTGAGATGGACTGTGCCGGTCGCCGGGACGCCCCAAAGCTCGCCCGTCTTCGCCAGAGCGACGCCCTTGCGGCCGCGGAGCGCCACGTCGCCTTTGGTGAGAAGATCGAAGTTGCCCGATCCAATGATCACGATGCGCTTTGGCCTGAGAGCATGGACGATGGCCTCCTATCGCTCGGCGGAGAACGTCTCGAGCTTGAGGCGTAGTGGCGTCGGCAGCTTCATCCATGCCTTGACGCTTGGGGCGCGGAAAAAGATGGCGTTGAGGCCTGTGCTGCGCGCCGTTCTCTCTGGGCCGAACACAGAGCGGATCTGCCTCGTCAAGGGCCAGGGCTTGACGGCGTAGTCGCTTTCCTGCGGCCAACTCTCGTGGTGTTGAACATCTTCGATCTTTTTGCCGCCGGGCTGATAGCCCAGGAACAGAAGCGGCGCGCCGATCATGGGCGGCCCGTACAATATCCGGAAGCCAAGCGCGGCGTCGGCGAGCTCATCCTTCACCGAGGCGTAGAATGAGCGCGTTTCGTCATAGATATTCTGGCAAAGCGTATCGATCATGGGCCGAAAGTGGCGTGCTCCGCGCGTTTCTGGAAGCGCTGGTCGAGTGAGCGGTCCCCAGCCTGGTTCGCCGGGAGCGTCTCCGCAGCGCGTCGCGCCGATCAAGGCAACATGATCGCCATGTTGTCTTTGAGCACGAAATGAGCGCGGCAGCCTGAGGTGAGATCCACCGATGGGTGAAGGCTGACGCGCCCGCCCGAGACTTTGACCCCCCAGCACGGCGCGATTGAAGGGGATGTGTTGACCCGTCGGATTTCGCCACAACCGCATGGACAGCGGAACGCGACCGATTTCAGACCCTTGGCGCCCTCGACGAGCGCGATCGCGTCCCGTTTTTCGACGGCGATCGTCGCGGCGGCTTGGGTGTCGACGGTCTCGACATTGCGGAACGGACGTATGTAGCGGGGCGCGGCTGGCGGCGGCGCCGGGGCGGGCCGCCAAAGCCATGACCAAAGGCGCTTGATCGTGGAGAACATGGGTCGCTCCTTTCAGCGCCGCCGCCAGACCATCGGTTGCCGATCGCCTGCGGCGAACGCGCCAAGCCCGCGCGAACACACAACGCAGCTCTCGTCCGGCTCGCCGCCAAAGCTGCGGATGACACCCTCGCGTCCGTTGTAATTCAGTCCTCGGGATCGCATGGGCAGGCCGGCCACGGCCGCCATGAGCATTGTCATCGCGGATGATGCGACAACGCCATTCAGCGCGATCACGGCCGGCTGAGGCGTATCCGGCACATTGTAAGGATCAGCCGCTCGCTCCTGGGCGCTTTCGAAATCTCTTCGAACGGCGGCGGGATCGAGAACGCCGCCGCACTGCAGGCAGGGCAGTCCCGGCGCGAGCATTTGCACGCGGCCTGCGATCGCCTGGACCTGGCCGTCGACGGCGTCGACCTGCACGCCGAGATCGATCGCCGGGACCAGATGCTGGTACGCGATCTGGTTCACGACGGCCCTACTGCCGTGACTGTCGGTGCAGCACATGACGAAGTCGGCGCGCAGCAGAAGTTTCCCGCCTTCCGCGTCGAGTACGTTGAGCGGGAAAGGCTCCACGATGGTCCGCCCCCCCGTGATGCGCCTGACCATCTCAGCCGCAACATCGACCTTGAGATCGCCGACGGATCCCGGCGACGCGCCGACCACGCGATTGCGGTTGGTGTCCTCGATCCTCTCGTCGTCGATCAGAATGAGACGTCCGATTCCAAGGTGCGCGGCCTGCTCGATGACCAGAGAGCCTGTGCCGCCGGCGCCGACGACGGCGAGCGTCAGCGCGCGCAGGGACCGTTGACCGGCCTCGCCGAGGGCGCGGACGTTGCGGTCGTCGATCGCATCGATGGTCGCCCTGTCGAGCGCAGGCCCGGAGCGCCTGACCGAGCGGCCTACTTCGACGATCTCGGGAATGACGATGGTGGCGCCGTCGCGCAAGCGCGCCCGAGCGGCGTGGCCGTGCTCGCTCAGGATCAGCGAGCCGTGCGGGCCGTGAGGCGCGCGCGAGAACAGCGCAGGCATGACAACAGCCTCGCCGGCGTCATCGACCTTCGAAAATTCAACGACCCGCGCGCCGGGATGCGTGTGCGCGAAGATGAGCCCGAGGCCTTCGTCGCGCGCCCGCTTCAGCAACGGCACGTGAAAAGCCGGGGCGAGCTCGAGCCGCACCGGAGACTGGACGATGTAGGCCTCGGGCGGCGCCACTTCGACGTCGTTGACCAGCAGCCCCTCCGCCCCCGAAGGCGCGACCGTCATGATCGCCGCCGCCTCGAGCGGGGCGTAGGCGAGCAGCGCCGCCTTGAGCGCCGCAAGCGAGCCGTCGGGGAACACGATGCGCCGGATCATTGGGCCTGCCTCAAGCGCTCTCGGATGACGTTGACGTAGGTCAGGAGGTCGTCCCGGTTCGGGAGCCACCGCGCGACGTGCCAGGAAAACCAGAGCAGCGGCGAGCCGAGCTGGGGGTTGTCGACCGACGTGTTCGTCGGCTGCGTCCCGGCGGCGAGCCGCAGTCCGCGGTCGGCGAAGAAGCAGTCTGGCGCGGCTTGCGGATAGTTCGCCGCCGCGACGAACCAGACGCCCGTCGCGGCCATGTTCCAACCGCCCGGCGGCTCCGTCGGCACGCCTGGGACGTGCACGACGAAGCCGGCGTCTCTTTCGCTCCAGCTGGCGCCCGGAAAGGCGGTCTGGAGCCGGCTGAAATGCGCGCCGAAGACCTTGCTCATCCGAAGGTCGCCCGGGGCTGGCCATAGAACCGCAGGCCGTCGCGGATCTTGACGGTGGAGCCGAGGTCGATCGGCTTGTCGTCGCCCGGACGTTCTTCGAACAGCAGGTAGTCCGCGGGGACGCCGCCGAGGGCGGCGATCTGGGCCCCCGTCATCTCGTCATCGGCCACGTCGTAGGGGACGTCGCCGATATAGATGCGATGGGTCTTGGGGCGGCGCTCGCTCCGGAAACGTTCGAAGCCTGCGGCGCCAAGATCGACAGTGTCGGTGGTCTCGATCCGGAGGTCGGGCTGGTCGCGGCGCTCGAGGACGAGCGAGCGCTTCGCCGGGTCGATCCGGGTTACGCCATAGAGCACGGTCCCCGGGACAGTCGCCTTGGGCCACACGAAGTCGATACCGTCGCACTCGAAGCGATGGAGGTCGGCCGACTCGATCACCCAGAACTCGTCACCGTCGTCGACCTTGCGCTCGGCGTCCTCGGCGAGGTCGGCGAGGCCGCCGCTGTCGCCTCGGTAGAGCACCGCGAACTCGTCCGGCGGCAGCGCGCCGGCGAGGAGGGCGACGTCGCGGCCTTTCACAGTCCGGCGCTCGGCCTTAACCTTCCGGCTGTTCAGATTCTCGTCGAAAATGACCAGCTTGATCCCGCCGGCCCGCTCAATGTCGTTCGACATGCGTCCCACTCCTGAAACGGCGACGCTGAGTTCGATCCCCCCGTTCGGAGGCCGGCTCGCGCCCGTCACGTTGACGTGGGGTCGGCACGCTTCGAGTGCAAGGAAAAATGTTACCTATTGCGTAACGATTTTGGATCCTACATGAAGATCGGGTTCCCGAATCGTTCAGTTCAGAGGCTGTTCAACGTCCACGAGCGACTGGTAGAGCGCTTCGGGGAGACGCTCGCGGGCAAGATCGCGGGGCGGATGGCCGTGCTTGCGGTCGCGCGCAATCTCGCGGCGCTTCCGGCCGAGCCGCCGATCGGCTTTCGCGTGGAGCCCGGCTCTGCGAACCTCTATGGGGTCGACCTGCCCGGCGGGCGGCGGCTGATCTTCACCGCGGCGTCTGACGTCGTGGACGGATCGGCGCTCAAGCTCAGCCAGATCGAGGAGATTACGGTGATCGACATTGTCTGACGTCGCCCGGCCAAACCCTCAGAGGCGAGCGCCGTGACGGCCGACCTTTCCTATCAGCCAGATCGGCTGGTCTCGCCCGGGGCGGTGCTCGCGGACTTCCTCGACGAGCTCGACATCTCCGCCAGGGAGCTCGCCCGGCGATGCGGGCGTTCCGCCAAGCTGATGGTCGAGATCATCGCCGGCAAGGCGCCGGTCGAGCCCGAGACGGCGCTGCAGCTGGAACGCGTTCTCGGGATGAGCGCCGACATCTGGCTCGGTCTTGAGGCCCGGTATCGTCTTGAGCTCGCCAAGACGGAGGAGATCGAATCCATGGCGGGCGCGACCGGTTGGGCGTCACGCTTTCCGCTGGCGGAGCTTCGCAAGCGGGGCCTGATGGGGGGAACTGGCGTCGACGGCGACGCCGTCAGGCAGCTGCTGGCGTTTTTCGGTTGCGGCAGCGTCGAGTCCTGCAAGGAGAAGTTCCGCGATCTGGCTGCGGTCTCCTACCGGCATTCGCCGAGCTTCAAGAGCACCGAGGAAGCATTGCTCGTCTGGCTGAGGCTCGGCGAACGAAAAGCCGGCGGAATCGCCTGCGCCGACTTCGACAAATCCGTCTTCACGAAGAACCTGAAAGAGGCGCGGGCGCTCAGTCGTGACCCGATCGACGCGGCGCTGCCTGAGCTCGAGCGGCTTTGTGCGGCGGCGGGCGTCGCCTTCTGCATCGTCAAGCCGATCGAAGGCATCCGGCTGAGCGGAATCTCCCGCTGGCTCACGCCGCGGAAGGCCCTGATCCAGCAGTCGATGCGCCATATGGCCAACGACCATTTCTGGTTCACCTTCTTCCACGAGGCCGCCCATCTGCTGCTTCACTCCCGCAAGACGGTATTTTTGGACAGCGCCGACTATCGGTCGGCCAGCGACGCCGAAGAGGAGGAGGCCAACAAGTGGGCGACGAACTTTCTCGTCCCACAGACGCTACTTGAGACGTTCATCGCCGGCTTTGAAGGGACGGACGAAGAGGTGTTGGACTTCGCCGAACGGCACGACGTCGCCGCCGGTATCGTCGTCGGGCAGCTGCAGAACCGCGGCGTTCTGACCTACAGGCAGATGAACCACCTGAAGGTGCGCTTCAAATGGGCGGCCTGAAGCAGTCGCCGGCGAGAGTCGGGCGTCCATGTGACCGGGCGGCTGTCCGATGAGCGACAACGTCGATCTGTTCGCCGACGTCGCGTCGTCGCTGTTCGCAAGGCTCTACGCGGCGTTTCCGTTCCCGATCGACATCGAGATAGACGAGATGGCGGATGCGGCGATGCCGGACGCGGACCCTTCGGGCGCGACCCGCGAAGCCTTCGTCGAGGCCTCGCTGCACTGGCTCGGCGCTGCAGGCCTGATCGCCTTCGAGCTGGTCAGATGGGCGCGCGCATGATCGAGCGCGTTGGGCTCACGGCCCGAGGATTTCTGGCCTTGCAGGTCTGCGAGGATGGCGGCGAACCGGTCGGGCGATTGCTGCGTGACGAGCGCTCCACGCCGGATCGACGCCGGCTGGTCGGTGCGGCGCTTGCGGCCGCCGCCAGATGACGGGCGCCTTACGGGACTGACCAGGCCCTGTAACGCTTGCGACCAGTGGCCTCTCGCAAGCCGAGGTCCTGAGCGAGCATCAACGCGGCCCGCGGGGTCACGCCGAGGCGCGCCGAAATCAGCGACGACGTGACGATCGGGCTTGAAATCGCCAGGTCCCGCAACTGGGGCAGCTTCGAGTTCGACCGTCGGCCATCCGTGCGCCTGTCGAGCCGGCCATATGTCGTGAAGAGGCGATCGTGCTCTTTCAGCCCGGCGTTCGCCGCTTCCGCCAGGCCCTGCAGGACCACTTCCAGCCGGATGACGGGATCGCGCTTCCAGCGTTTTTCCTGGGGAACGGCTTTGAGGCCGGCGGCGAGGCACGTCAGGTGCGCACGGGTTTTAGCGCGCGATCGCAACAGATCGGCGCACAGCAGGCGACCGAGCCAGGCTTGGGCCTGCAACGGCTCGATCTGGTCTCAGGCGTCGAAGGCGACCGCAGCGGCGAGCGTCGCCGGAAGGACGCTGACCGACGCGACGACCGAGCGCCATTCCGCGAACTTGGGTAAGCGGCGTCGATCGCGCCGGCGCGGAGCTGGTCGGGGTTGCTAGCATCGGCGTGATCGACGTCCAGTCAGCGCGGTCTCGGGCGGCGCTTGGGCTCGGTTCCCGAAGCGCCAACTATCGTTGCCGGTCTCGACGATGTCGAAGTGGTGGGAGAGCCGATCGAGCAGCGCGGTGGTCATCTCGGCGTCGCCGAACACGCGCGGCTATTCGCTGAAGGCGAAACTGGAGCCGATGGCGTACTCGGGCACAAACTCCGCGATCGCCGCATCGGGCGTCGGGGCAGTGATCTGGATGTCGCTGGTCGCCATCCAAATGATGGATCAGCGCGGCCCCGACTTCATCAAGCTGAAAAGAGAAGGCCCGCCGAGCGGATTGGACGCTGGCGGGCCTTTCGGGTCTGTTGTGGCGGCTACAGACGAAGCCAATGCGCCCCTGATGAGAGCGAAGGGATTCTTGCATCCCGCGATGAATCGCACAAGCGCCAGGGCCGTTTGATCGACCTCTTTCGGCGTGACGCGTCACGTAACGCGGTTTGTGACGGCAAGCGAGGGAGTAACGGGGGCGTCGCCGCTTTTGAGACCGCCGGCGAACGGCTCTTTCCGGCGCTCTGGACGGAGCCTCCTGGAGACCATTGCGGTCGCTTCCTGTGGGTCGGCGCGCTCGAGCCGCGTGAGATGGCTGACGGCCGCGGAACCGATCCTGGCGAGCGACACGGGCCTCTGCAGGGCCTCGCGCTTGTCCAGGCCCTCGCGGCGGGCTTCGGCGTATGTCTCCGCCCAGATCGTCTGCAGCGCGATGATGATGGCGCGGTCGACCTGCGTCGGGTTCGGCCGCTTCAGAACTTTCGCGCGGTCGCGGTAGGCCTGTGATCGGGCCGCGGCGCGCTGGCGATAGGCCTTGAGGCTGTCGCGGGCGGGTTCGGCGTTTTTCGGGCGGGACATGATCCGTGGTCTCCGGCGGTTGCCAGGAGTCTGTAGGCGCGGAACGAAAGACACAACGGACGTCGTGACGTGACGGCGTATGCGGTCGTGGTCTCATGGCAGCGTCAGCGTCCCGCATGGTCAGCCATCCATGCTGCTTGTCAGCCGCTCTCTCATCCAGGCGAAGCCGACCTCTCCAGAGCCAGCGACCCTCGCAGGGATCGTCCCGACCCCCCTCCAGCCCAAACCCTCTTCCCGACATTCTTCTCTTTCTGTCCTAAGCCGAAAGGCTTCCAGTCAGCCTACGGCTCAAGGCGCCATCCGCAACGAACGGCTGACAGCCCGCCACCCAGGCCCGAGCGAAGCTGGCGCCAGCCAGCGAAGCGACAGGCCTCCAGACCTCCGCGCAGCTGTCTGACAGCCCCCATGGGGAGGGCCCGCCAGGGCCCGGAAATCCGCTCTAAAGAATACGACATCTATTAGGCGCGATTCGGTTCCCATGAATCCACACAAGCCATTCAACAGACGTTGTGTTATTCGTCGCCATGACCATATAATCGGCATCATCTTGCATGCTGAGAGACGCCATGTTCGCACCCGAAAAGTCCCCGTCGCCGCTGGGCCATCTGAAGCCGTCGCAGCCCTTCGACGGCTCCGTGATTTCGTTCCCCGAGTTTGCCGCGCGGGAGATCGCTCTGCTCGGCCTGAGCGGTCCGGCCGCCCACCGCGCATGGTCCCTGATCGCGGTGATGAGGCGCGCCGTCCCCAAGAACTGGAGCGCTTTCACGGCCGATCTGATGGACGCCTCGGGGCGCGAGGTCCGCAGTCTCCAGGCGGCCATGCAGGAGGTGGTCGAAGGCAGCGAGGTCTATGCGCCGTCCAATCCGGAGCTCCACGGGAAGCGGCTGTTCATCTCGATCACGGTCACCCCGGGCTATGGCGGGCCGGTCGGAAAGAGGCGGCCGGGGATCATCGAGGTGGTGCTCGATCCGGCGTTTGGCCGACTTCTGGACGGCCCCCGGGTGGAGGTTCCGCGCATCTGGTGGCAGCAGCTCGGCCAGAAGACGTCGGTGCTGCTGGCGATGAAAGCCGTTGGTTTCGTTGGGCTGAGCCGGCCTGGGATGACGGACCCCATGAACGAGATCGAGATCACCGGGGAGATGGCGGAGATCACCGCGCCGGGGTCGTTCGCGGTGTTCGCAGCCAAGCACCTGAGCCGGGCGCTGGACGAGCTCAACGCCCCCTCGCTGTGGCGGAACTGGCGCTTCGAAAGGGTGTCGATCAAGCGCGGCGTCAAGCTCGTCGGGCTGGCGGTGGAGATCTCGACAGCCAAGAGCCGCAGGGAAAAGACGCATTCGGCGGTGATGGGAGACAGGAAGGCCCGGCTGCGCCGCGAGCGGGCGACCAGGGCCGGCGTTTGACGGACACAACAAAAAGGTGTATTTCCTGTCGGAAATACGGCACCCCACCGCTCTTGGGGTTTTCGGGGGCCGCGCCAATCACTGGTTGCGGCCCTTGGCGCGTCTGGAGCGGAATCGACAGATCGGACGCATTTTAGCGATCGCCGAAAGCCGACGCTCACAGGTCGAGATGTAGGTTGGGGAGTCGGCCCGGATTCCCGGGCATGGAGGGCGTGAGATGCTCAGCTACGAAGAGACCGGTTTTCTGCTCGGCGCCGGCGATCGGATGCGCCGCGAGCGCGCCTTGGCTCAGCAGGTCGTCGATCAGGCCTGCGCGCAGCGTGACGAGGCGCTCAGGATCAGCGCCCACAACTATCAGGCCTGGGAGGCGGCCCAGTCGACCGTCGAAAGCCAAGCAGAGTACATTCGGCGGCTCGAAGCCATCATCCGCAACCAGGCCGCCGGCCGCGCTTGATCACCTGCGTAGGATCGCCGCCACGATCTCTGCGTCTGACTTCGCGCTGACCTCTGCTGCCCGGCGCTTCGTCATCGGCCGCACTGGCTTCTCCGCCGGCCGCCCTATCGCCTCAAGCCTCGCGAGGTCGGCCGCGATGATCTCGCTGATCGTCGGTGCGGCACTATGAGTCGGCCGGGCCGCCGGACGGGTGACCGAGACGGCCGCCTGAGCCGGCGATCGGCGCTCCCAACCGGTCACCGACTCCGGACGAGGATAGGCCTGAGAGCTCGCTGGGTTCGATTTCATGGCCCGTTTTGGCCAAACCCAATTCCACCAACTGACACGCATTGGACCCTCCAGAGCGCCTCCAGGCGCCTTCTATGCCCATCCGAATCCATCTCCCAGCAATGCACAATCCACGAATAGGCGTCGAATAGCCAAGAATTGGCCGTCATCGGCCTGCCGGCCGGCGCTCATTGGGTGGCATGCGGACCCGAAATCCATGTCGAGCGGCGCTCAGACGCCGACTCAATCCTTCATGGGCACTTGCCGGATCGCGGATTTGTGGAATCCTGAATGGATCAACAGTTGATCCACTTGGATTCGAGATGCTGCGTCGCCCTCCTGCTTTCATTCCGCCCGCTGAGACCACTTCTCCGGCCCCCGCGCCCGTCCAGGCTGAGAAGCCGGAAGCCGCTCCTGCAGCGTCCGCGCCCGCGCGGGAGGCGATCGACTACGAGGCATTCGCCGCGGCGCTGGTGGCAGCCCTCGAGGCGGTACCGGGCGTGCTGGCCCAGATCGACCTCGGCGTCGGCCACAGCGAGACGTACTCTTTACTTAAGGCGCGGCTGCGCGCGACGGCCGCCCCGGCGCCTGCTCCCGAGCCGGAACCTGTGAAGGCCTCCGAGCCCGAGCCCGCACCTGAGGCTCTGAAGCCGCCCGTCATCGCCGTCCGCCGCCCCGGCGTTATGCGCCCGCCGGCCACCCAGCCGCGGGCGGTGACGACCGACGCGATCGTGCAGGCGGCCGCCGCGACCGCAGCGCCCCAGCGCCCGAGGCAAACCCAGGACGAGCTCGAGAAGCTCCTCGCCGCCGTCGGCTCCGTCGAGGCGGAGACCGAGACCAGTGAAGACGCGGACGTCATCCCCGACGCCTATGCGGAGCCGGTAATCTCCGACGAGGAGGCGCTGATGGAACCGGGCGAGGTCGCTCTGGCTGACGAGGGCGCTTGCGAGGATCCGTGGGTCAACCCGCTCAGGATCGGACTGCCGAAGCCGCCGCGCCCGCTGACCGAGCCGAGGGGCGTGATCGTGCCGCTGGCGCCGTCGACGCCTGCGCCGGCCGAGGACGACGGCGAGCCGGAGTGGATGAGGCCGGGTTTCGAGTCGAACCCGAATGACAAGGGCCTGATCGCGCGCTTGAGCGCGGAGCGATCCGACAAGCGGAGGCTGACGTAGTGAACGCCTGGCATCGCGTCGACCGCACCCGGATGGCGCAGCTTTTCCGCGCGGGATCCACCAAGTCCAAGATCGCGAAGATCTTCGGCGTCACCGAGAACGCGATCCAGCGCTATCTGGTCAAGGACGGCCTCCTCGAGCGGAGCATCCGACGCGATGGGAAGGCGGAGCCAGGCCGCGATAGCGCTCCAGCACTGCGTCTCGCCCGCGGCCGTGTGCTCGGCGCTGCAGCGGGCCCAAAGGGCCTCAAATCCAGCGTGACCTATCAGTAGGTCATCCGTAGATTAATCTGACCTATGGGCCGTGAAACACCTTGTGAAACATACACTTAGTAATGTTGACAAAACGTCTGAGTAACGACGATTTTCGCGCCGCCTGGGTGCGGCCCTGGCCTCTGCTGGAGATTTCGATCGCCGACGATCGGTCGATCCCCAAGGTCAAAGAGCGTGCCGCAGCGCTCGGCCTGCCGTCCCGGGATCGCCGCCAGCGCCGCACGATCATGGCGGCCGCGATGCCGGCGTCGCACCTCTCGGACGACGAGATCCGGCAGATGTGGGAGACCGACGTCCCGGTGAGGGAGATCGTCCAGGCCGACCGGACGACCTCTACCATCGTCCGTATGCGCGTCGAGGCGATGGGCCTGCCGGCGCGGCCGCACATGTTCCGACGTCCTGGCGGACGCGGCGGGAAGCCAGGATCGGCGGCCAATGAGCGTCAGCTGGAGCTGGACGAGATTGTCGAGCGGCTCACTCGCGCTCGAACGCCAAGGGGCGAGATCGCGCTTAGGGCCGGCGTCGGCGAGCGGACGGTCTACAACCGGCAGCGAAGGCTGGGCCTGCGTTAGCGCGGCCGGCGCCTGCCCTGATCCAGCCCCGCCAGCACAGCGATGTTCTCGGACGTGTAGCCGCCGTCGGCTGGCTCCGGATCCGGCTCCTTCAGCAGCCCGCGCTCTCGCATTTCAGCCTCAAGCCGTTGAGAGTTTCGGGTTGAGAGCTCTGTGGGGGAAATCGTTTTCGGGTCCATTCTCGGCCTCCGAACCATGCTCGACCACCACCATAGGCTACAAAAACGGCCTCTGGGGACAGGATTGTATCGCAAAAGCTGCAGGAGCGACCTCGGAACTGGGTTAACGGGCAAGGATTGCTCGTCTGGGCCCCCGAACTCCCCCACAATTTTGACGAACTTCCCCATCGATTTCCACATGGGCATGGGGAAGTTCGAGGGAAAGTCCGTCAAATCTATGGGGCAAATCCGATAGTGAAATCATGGGCTTGCAATGGATTTCGGATGCGCCATGCTGATTCGCATGAGCGTCCAAGTTCCGATTCCTCAGGCCCTCGTTGAGGCCTTCTCCTATCGGCCCCTGCGGCCGCTCGACGACACCGCCAGACTGCTTGGCATGTCGGGGAAGACCCTGCGCCGGCATCTTGCGGCCGGGAACATTACAAGCGTCAATGTCGGGGTCGGAGCCGTTAAGCGCCGGCATGCTTTCCGCCTGTCCGACGTCACCTGCTTTCTCCAGAACCAGCACCAGAGCGCGCCGTGTCCGTCTACAAGAAGACCCCCAGCGCGGACCACTACAGCTACGACTTCGTCTGGAAAGGTCGTCGGTTTTCTGGCTCGACGGAATGCTCTGATCGCCGAGCGGCAGAGGCCTTCGAGCGCCGCGAAAAGCAGCGCGTAAAGTCCGAGGCTGCGTCCGCCGATCCGACGCCGACCATGTCGATCGACGCGGCCGTCGATCGCTACTGGATCGAGGTCGGCCAACACGCCAGCGAGCCGGACCTGGAGGCGAACCTCGCTCGCTTAGTCGAGTGGATCGGCGCGGCGACCCAGCTCTCCCAGATCACCAACGAGATGGTCGCCGGCCTGGTCGCCCGGCGCCGGGGTGAGTTCCGCCACGGCCGCCCCACGCTCGGCCTGGTGTCTGCCTCCACCGTCAACCGCTCGCTGACGATGCCGCTCCGGCGGGTGCTCAAGCGGGCGTCGCTCGACTGGGAGATCCCGCTCAAGGAGTTGCGCTGGAGCTCTCACATCCTGAAGGAGCCGAAGGAGCGCGTCCGCGAGTTGACCTTCGACGAGGAGGCTCGCCTCGAGGCCGTCGAGCTTCCCGAGTTCACGGACCTGCGTCGGTTCGCCCAGAAGACCGGCCTGCGGTCGTCCGAGTGCCTGCTCGCCTGGGACCAGGTCGACTTCGGAACCCAGAAGATCCACGTGACTCAAAAGGGCGACGACCCGCACTCGATCCCGATGCATCCCGAGGTCGAGAAGCTGCTCCGTCGGCTCTGGATCACGCGCGATCCTGAGCAGGACGCCGTATTCCTCTATACCGCCCAGAAGACGCGCCGCGAGCCGCGCACTGGACGCGAGATTGAGGCCGGAATGCGCTATCCGATCACGGCGGCCGGGTGGTTGACCTACCACCGCCGGGTCTGCTCCAAGGCCAAGGTCGCGGACTTCCGGCGGCACGACGAGCGCCACACCAGCGCGACCCGGCTCCTGCGGTCTACGGGCAATCTGAAGGCGGTCCAGAAGGTCCTGGGCCATAAGTCGATCACGACCACGATGAAGTACGCGCACATCAATGACGACGACGTCCGCGCCGCCCTGGCCCGTCAGGCCGAGGACGAAGGGGCCCGTCGCGCCGACCATGAGCGCCGCAAGAATTCCCACCAGAGTCCCACCGAGGGTGCTCCGGCGGTCAAAAAACTCAAACGGCCCCGTAGCTTAGTTGGATAGAGCACCAGCCTTCTAAGCTGATGGTCGCTGGTTCGAATCCAGCCGGGGTCGCCAAGACCTTCTCGAGATTTCAGCGCGCGGTTCGACGGTCGGGCCTCCCCCTGGCCGTCAGACCGCGTCCGCCCCGATCGCCGCGAGGCCTGCGCGCGCGACCTCGACGTCCTGATCCGGCAAGCCCGAGCCGACCCCGATCCCGCCGACGCATTGCCCGTCGAACAGGATCGGCAAGCCGCCCGCGAGATTGGTCAGGCGGCCGCCGGTGGCGCTCGCGAGCCGTGGCTCCATCTCCGCGTTGAACCGCCCCGTCGGTTGCCGGTGCGAAGCCGCCGTGACCGCCTTGGCCAGAGAGGTCTCGCGCGACAGCAGCTTGGCGCCGTCGGTGCGCAGAAAAGCGATCAGGTTTCCGCCCTCGTCGACGATCGAGACGTTTTGCGGCGCGCCGATCTCCTCGGCCTTCTGGGAGGCTGCGGCGATCATGCGCAGCGCCGCGGCGTGGGTGAGCGCCAGCCTCGGGCGGGTGAATGCGGCTTCCGTCATGCGGTTCGAGCCCTTTTTTTTTTTCCAAGCGTTCGCGAGCGCCGCACGCGATGGGAAGACGCGCCTGCGACCCGTTATACTCCGCCGCGAAGCTGATGCTCCCCCTCGGCTCGCCGCTCGATCATGCGAGCGCGCCAGGCCGCTGGCCTTCGTCGCCCCTGTCGCAGCGCAACCGGTCCGGCGTCATGTCATGGCGGCGGGGCGGTCGCTTGGAGGTCGCCGTTTCGAGCCGGGCCTTCAATCGGCCTTGATGGCGTCCTATATGACAAACACCGACAGGCCGGTGGCGGCGCCGCCGATACGGATCGCGCCGCAGGCAGTCGGATCTCAACACTCGCATTGCCGCCTTGCGCGCCGCTCTCGCTGCGACAGCGAAGTCCCGCCAAGGCCTTAAGGAAACGATGAAGAAGCATACCCACGCCCGCCCCGCCGTCGCGCGGCAGGCGCCGAACCAGATCCGCACGGCGGTCGCCGCAAAGCGGACCAAGGCCTGGAAGCCGGAACCGAGCGCCATCTCACGCGCCGAAATGCGCGAGATCATCATTCAGATGATCGGCTGACGCCGGCCCTCCACTCCAAGCAAGCCCGCCCTCAAAGGCGGGCTTTTTTGTTCCCGGAGAGCGGCGACGCCACGGGCGAGGACGGACGGCCGGACCAGTCCGTCGGGCTCGTCCCGGGGGGTCCATTCTTGGCGCAAGGTTACGAAGCGTCTGCTTAGGCGAGCCGGGTCGCCAAGCCGGCGACGCCGTCAGCCGAACGCCTTCGCGGCGAAAAAGCCGACGGTGGCGGCGAAGGCGGTGAGGATCGCGCCCCACGTCATGTCGACGATCGCCATCGTCATCGGAAAGCCCCGCGTCACCGCGAGGTTCGTAAGATCGTAGGTTCCGTAAGCCACGAGCCCGAACAACGCGCCGGAGACAAGCGCCGTGGTCCATTGGCCGCTCGCAAGCGCGGGCGAGATCGCGAAATACACCACGCCGACGACGTAGAGCAGATAGAAGGCCGCGGCCGCGACGAGGTTCGGGTCCGGCGCCATGAGCTCGCCGAGCTGGACGCGGTAGAACTCGCGCGCCACGAAGCCGAGCCAGATCGCGTCGGCGGCCAGGAACGCCGCGGCCGCAGCCGCGTAGGCGACGAGATAAATCTTCATGAGGCCATTACGCGCCGATGCGCGGATGGACCACTCTGTCACCCGGCTTCAGCCCGATGCGCTTCGCGGAGCCCGCGAGCAGCTCGACCACGTAGCGCGCCGGCCCCTGCGAGGAGACGATGCGGGTCGAAAGCGGCTCGGTGTCCTCGGCGACGCGCAGGACGCGTCCGTCCGCGCCCACGAACACCATGTCGAGCGACACATAGGTGTTCTGCATCCACATCGAGATTTCCTGCGGCTGCCCGAAATCGAACAGCATGCCGTGGTCCTCGGGCAACGAGCGGCGATACATCAGCCCGACCTCGCGCTGCTTCGGCGTGTCGGCGACCTCGATCTGGAAAGTCTTCGCCCCACCGGCTGTCTCGAAGGTCAGCGGCTCGAGCTTCGCCGCCGCAAGCGCGGCGGAGACGAGCGCGACCGTCATCACGACGGCGAACGCCGCGAGACGTGCGAGAGTGAGGGAGGCGACTGCGGCTGCGCGCATCTGCGCGGCGCTCAGTGCGACGACGGCCCGCCGCCGGGTCCGTCCGGCCGGACCTCCGCCGCCATCAGGCCCTTGGGCCCGTTGCCGAAGCGCGCGAACACCTTCTGGCCGGGCCTGAGCTCCATGATGCCGAAGCGGCGCAGCGTCTCCATGTGGACGAAGATGTCCTCGGATCCGTCGCCGCGGGTCAGGAAGCCGAAGCCGCGCAGGCGGTTGAACCACTTCACCTCAACGAGCTCGAGCCCGCTCGTCGGCGTCACCGAGACATGGGTGCGGGCCGGCGGAAGCTCGCCCGGATGGCGGGCGGTGGAATCGTCAAGCGACAGCACCCGGAAGGCCTGCGCGCCCTTGGGACGCAGCTGCGCCTCGCAGACGATGCGGGCGCCCTCGTTGGCGGTCTGGAAGCCGTCGCGGCGCATGCAGGTGACGTGCAGCAGGACGTCGGGTCCCCCGTCGTCCGGCACGATGAAGCCATAGCCCTTGGCGACGTCGAACCATTTGATCACGCCGGACACCTCGTAGAGATCGACAGGGTCGACCTCCGCCGCATGTCCTGGCCTCGTCTCTGTCAGAGACGCCGCGCCCTTCGCCCGCTCTTCACTCATACGAACCGCCTGCCCGCAACTTACACCGACGGAAGGGAGCCGCGTCCGACTCGTTCGACTGAAACGATATCATCGAGAACCGCGGGGGGAAGCGAAAAATGGCCCAAACAAGGCGTCTCGGAGACGAACAGGGCGAAGAAGAGGTTAAGCGGCATCAGCATAGGGACCGAAAATCTCGACGAGGTCGCCTCTGAGCAACAGGTCGGCGTAGGGGTCGAGATCGGTCGGTTCGCGGTTCGCGATGACGAGGGCCGCGCCCGCGCGCTTGGCCGCGACGGGAAGCGCCGCCGCGGGATAGACCACGAGCGACGACCCGAGCACGAGGAAGAGATCGGCCTCGCGCGCCGCGGCCTCGGCCCGCATCATCGCCTCGACCGGCATCGCCTGGCCGAACGAAATCGTGGCGGATTTCACGAGCCCGCCGCAGACGCGGCAGTCTGGCGGGTCGCCGCTCGCCTCGAAGACCGCGCGCACCTCGGTGAGTTCGTGGCGGGCGCGGCAGTCAAGGCAGGCGGCGTAGGTGCCGTTGCCGTGCAGCTCGATCAGCCGGTCGCGCGGAACGCCCGAGGCCTCGTGCAGGCCGTCGATGTTCTGCGTGACGACGACCGAGGCCCTGCCCTCCCGCACGAAGCGCGCGATCGCCCGGTGGGCGGCGTTGGGGGCCGCGCCGCGGGTCGCGTCGTCCATCGTGAATTTGCGCCGCCACGCCTCGCGGCGCATCTCGAGGGAAGAATAAAAATCGTCGAAATCGATCGGGCGATTCTTAGACCAAAGCCCGCCGGGGCTTCGAAAATCGGGGATTCCGGAGCCGGTCGAGACGCCAGCGCCCGTGAAGACGACCGCTGAGCGCGCGCCGCGGATAAGCGCGTCGAGCGCCGCGATCTTGCGGTCGTCGTCCTTGCGATCGTCGTCCTGGCTCATACTTGCATCCCGCGACTGCTCAAGCGCCGGAGGCGACGATGAAATATCTGCACACCATGGTCCGCGTAAGCGACGTCGACGCCTCGCTGGATTTCTATTGCGCCAAGCTCGGGCTTGAAGAGGTGCGGCGCACGGAAAACGAGAAGGGCCGCTTCACGCTGATCTTTCTCGCCCCGCCCGGCCAGCGCGAGGCCCAGGTCGAGCTGACCTACAACTGGGATCCCGAGGCCTATGGCGAGGGCCGCAATTTCGGCCACCTCGCCTATGAGGTCGACGACATCTATGCGACGTGCGACCGCCTCATGAAGGCCGGCGTCGTCATCAACCGCCCGCCGCGCGACGGGCGCATGGCCTTCATCCGCTCGCCCGACAACATCTCGATCGAGCTGCTCCAGAAGGGCTCGGCCAAGGAGCCGGCCGAGCCGTGGACGTCGATGGAGAACACCGGCAAGTGGTGAGCTCGACGGCCTGAGCCGACGCGGCTCAGGCCGCGCACTGCGCCGCGCCGGCGGCGCTCGGGCGATCGTCCTCCGCGAGGATCCGCCGCCCGAGCGCCGTCGTCAGGACCGCCGCGAGGCCGCCGAACGTCGACACCGCGAAGGCGCCATGCGACCCCCAGAGGTCGATGGCCCAACCGCCGAGGAAAGCGCCCGACGCCATGCCGACGCCGAGGCCCGTCATCACCCAGGTGACGCCCTCGGTCAGCATGTGGGCCGGAACGCGACCCGCCACGATGCCGAAGGCTGTGATGAAGGTCGGCGACACCGCGACGCCGCTCAGGAACACGAAGACGGCGAGTTGCGCGACGCCGCCTGCGAACAAAAGCGGCGGCTGGGTCAGCGCGACGATCGCCGTCGCGAGCACGATCTGGCGGTGGAGCGCCATCTCGGGGCGCGCCGCGCCGAGCGCCACGCCCACCACGAACGATCCGACCGCATAGACGCCGATCACGGCGCTCGCCGCCCCGGGCGCGCCGAACGCCTTCGTCAGCGCCACCACGCCGACCTCGGTGGCGGCGAAGATGACGCCCATGAAGATCAAGATGAGCGTGACGACCTGCACGGACTGCAGCCGGATGGCCGAGGTCGAACGTCCGCCGCGCACGGGCGCCGGCCGGGGCTCCGTGGAGCGCTGGAGAAGCAAGGCCGTGACCCCGAGCGCAAGCATGACCGCCGCGACGGCGACGCCTGCTTCTGGAAACAGCGCGACGCTGATCGCCACGGAAAGCGAGGCGCCCGCGATGTAGACCAATTCGTCCGCCGCAGATTCGAACGCGAAGGCCGTGGCGAGCGCCGGCCGGTCGCGGAACAGCGCCGTCCAGCGCGCCCGCACGAGCGCCGGGACGCTCGGCATCGCGGCCGCGAACAGGCTTGCGGCGAACAGCGTCCAGACCGGCCAGCGGAAATGCGCCGCCGCGACCAGCATCGCAAAGGCTGCGACCGACACCACGGTGGCCGGCGCGACCACGGGGGTCTGCCCCGCTTTGTCGACGAGCCGCGAGATCTGAGGCGCGATGAGCGCGTTGGCGAGCGCGAAGGTGGCGGCGACCGCGCCGGCGAGCCAATAGGCCCCGTGGGTTTGCGACAGCATCGTCACGATCCCGATCGGCGCCATGGCGACCGGCAAACGCGCCACGAAGCCGGCGGCCGCGAAGCCTTTCGCGCCAGGCGCTTGAAATATCTCGCCATAGGCGGTGAGCATGAGAATCCTCGTCTCGTTGGCGCAGAGCTCTTACATACGAGCCGTATGCGCGAAGACGTAGGGACATACATTGCGTATGTCAATTGGCGTGCATGGCGTATGTGAGTTCCGTCGAGGGCGTGATGTCGAAGACCCGCAAGGAAATGATCGCGGAGACCCGCGCGAAGCTGCTGGCGGCCGGCCGACACGCCTTCGCCGAGCAGGGCTACGCCGAGGCTTCGATGGACGACTTCACCGCGAGCGCCGGGCTGACGCGCGGCGCGCTCTACCATCACTTCGGCGGCAAGACCGGCCTGTTCGAGGCCGTCGCGATGCAGATCGACGACGAGATCACCGAGCGGCTCGACGCCCTCGCAAGCCGAGCGGCCTCGCCCTGGGAGGCGCTCGTCGAAAGCTGCGTCGCCTATGTCCAGATGGCGCTCGAGCCCGAGGTCCAGCGGATCATGTTTCGCGACGGTCCGGCGGTGCTCGGCGATCCGTCGAGCTGGCCGAACGCCAGCGCCTGCATCGCCTTCGTCACCGGGCAAGTCGAGGCCTGCCGCGCCGCCGGCGTCCTGTCCGACGTCGATCCGGAAGCGGCCGCGCGGCTCCTCAACGGCGCGACCAGCGACGCCGCCCAGTGGATCGCGAACGCCAAGAACCCGGAGGGCGTGTCCGCCAAGGCGGTCGCGGCGCTACGCGCCATGCTGGACGGGCTGAGAAGAGCCGACTGACGCCTGGCGGAGCCGCTGCCCGCAGCCCCGCTCCAAATCGGCGCCTCGAGAGAAGAGCGCCGCCCCTGCCCTCACGCCTTGACGGAGGGCGGCGTGGCGGCGGTCACGGTGCCGGCCGCGCGCCACGGGCTCTTGCCGAGGCCGAATTTCTCCAGCCGGTCCAGCAGCGCCCAGAAGATCGGCGCCTGCCGGCCCTTCAGCGGCGAGAGCGCCCACGGGTCGAGCCCGACGAAGGGCAGGAACGGGTTGCGCCGCGCGTAGGCCCAGATCTCGACGCGCGTCGAGGGCCGAACGCTCGCGCCGCGAGCGTGGAAGCCGGAGGTGTCGGCGACGACGAGCGTGTTGGCCGGCACCGCAAATTTCTGCGGCGCGGGCAAGGCCATGCGCTTCAGGTCCCGCGCGGTGACGCGGAACGAGCCGCGCGAGGACAGCCGGTCGAGCTTCGAGGCGTTGACGCTCATTCGCCGCTCCCAGGCGAGCCGCCGCTTGGTGGGGCGGTGGGAGCCGGGAACGTAGACGAACGGCCCGAGATCCTCCTCGACGTCATGGAGGAACAGCCACGCCTTCATGGTCGGATGGAACGTGTCGGCGTGCACCGAGGTCTGCGGGTCGGTCGCGGACCTGTCGACCTGCGCGAACACCGTCTGCACATAGACGATCGGCTCGGCGTCATAGGTCGAGACGTAGCGCACGAGGTTCTGGAAGGCGTCGCCGTTCACCGCTTTGTCGGTCGCCGGCATCTTCTTCAGGATTTGCGGATCGAGCGCGATCCGGCGGGTGATGGCGTCGCCCTGCTTCATCTCGCGGACCGGGGCTTCTGTGCGGCCGATCTCGTCGACGAGCGCGCGAAACTGATCTTCGGGCAGGAAGTTGCGCTTCAGAATAAAGCCGTTCGCGGCGAACTCCGCCCGGTCCTCGGGCGAAAGCCGTGAGGCGAGCTTGGCGCGGCGCGCCTCCGCCATGCGATTCGCGAGCCGCACGCGCCAGACATGGAGCCCGCGCTCATTGAGCCTGACGTCGCCAAGAATGCGATTGTCGCAGAACGACTTGGCGCCCGTGAAGATCTGCGCGGCCCAGACCGGGGCCAGCAACCAGCGCAACGCTGTCGTCATCTTGGCGGCTCCCTTTCGGCAGGCGCATCCGAGCGCGCCGCCCTTTGCGCCACCACTAGCGCGCCACGTCGCCCGTGTCGCGGCCCGCGTCCACGCCTTGTCAGAACCGCTGACGAGAATGTGACGGACGGTCGCACCTGAGGGCCTGACTACGTATCTGCACACCGCCTCGACGGCCGAGAAAGACAGCGGGTCGATCATTTCGAGCCGGGAGATCTCGGCCGGCAAGACTGAGCGCTCTTAGGCTGAATGAACCACGCGCCTTAGACAATAGTGCAATCAAGGGCTTAGCCAGATCGACGCAACGCGCCCGAATCTTTTCAGGTCTTTTTCTCAGTCCATAAAAAAATTAACTACAATAAACTGGCACATCTCAGTTTGAGACAAACTCTCCCTGGCGCGCCAGAATCTATTTCCTCGACAAATCAGAGTTAACGTCGAGGCCGTTTCTTACCGGCAAAAATCGTCCACTTGCCAATGGTAAACAAACAATTAATTCTTATTTCCAACCGGAGCGGCGGGTGGCGGCTCCGATCGGAGCGGTCGCATGTCGATTACGATGACGATGCCGGAGGCGACGCCTTTCATGCGGCTCAGCGAGGCGAGGCGGCGTCTGCAGGCGGCCTTCGCGCCGCCGGCTCGGCGCGCGGAAGCCGACGCCGAGACCACGGCGGGAGAGCGGCTCGCGCTCGAGACCTACGCCGAGATCGAGATCGAACACGACGCCGCGCTCGAGACGTCGTGGTGCTGGATGAACCCGATCGGCGCGCCGAGCTTCACGCCCGGCCTGCTGCGGGATCTCTCGGCCCACCAGCGGCTGATCCGCGAAGCCTTCGACACCGCTTCCGCGGACGCGCCGGCGCCGATCAAGCACGCAGTGTTCGCCTCGCGCCTTCCGGGCATCTACAATCTCGGCGGCGACCTCGGCCTCTTCGCAGGCTGGATCCGCAACCGCGACCGGGAGGGCCTCGCCACCTACGCTCGCGCCTGCATCGACGTGCTGCACGAGAACCAGATCGCCTTCGACAAGCCGGTGATCACCGTGGCGCTCGTCCAGGGCGACGCGCTTGGCGGGGGCTTTGAGGCGGCGCTGTCCTGCGACGTCATCGTGGCCGAGCGCGGCTCGAAGTTCGGCCTGCCCGAGATCCTCTTCAACCTCTTCCCCGGAATGGGCGCCTACAGCCTTCTGGCGCGCCGCCTCGGCGGGGCCCAGGCCGAGCGCTTCATCGCAAGCGGCAAGCTCTACACGGCCGAAGAGCTCCACGCCCTCGGCCTCGTGCAGGTGCTCGCCGAGCCGGGCCAGGGCGTCGCCGAGACCCATCGGCTGCTGACCCGCAACCAGCGCCGCCACAACGGGCTTTCGGCGCTGTTCCGCGCCGGCCGCCGCGCCGCTCCGATCCCTTATCAGGAGCTGCTCGACATCACCGAGATCTGGGTCGACGCCGCGCTGAACCTCGAGGAGCAGGACCTGCGCAAGATGGAGCGCCTGACCTCCGCGCAGGACAAGCGCCTGATCGCGAGCTCCGTGATGAGCGACGACGTGCGCCGCGCCGCCGGCGCTCTCTGAACGACCGATTGAGCCCTGCCGGGCCTCAGCGAGGCGTCGGGATCTCGCGGTCCCGGCGCCTCACGCCCTTTTGGGGCCTTCCGAGCGTTCCGGAAAACGCTGGCGCAAGGTCTTGCGCACGCGGTCGAATTCGCTCTCCAGCCGACGCATGTGCTCCGCGCCGTTGATGGCGAGGTCGTGGGCGTCGGCGTTGCGGTAGGACAGGCAGATCTCGTACATGCCGCGCGCGCCGATATTGGCCGCGCCGCTGCGAAGCGCATGGGCCTGCTCGCGGAACGTCGAGGCTTCGCGTCCGTCGACCGCTTCATGCAGGCTGCGCAGCACGGAGGCGGCGTCGCCGATGAACTCGTCCACGAGGTCGGCCACGAAGTCCTCCCCGCCAAGCGTTTCGAGCTCGGCGATCGTGTTGCGGTCGACGACCGCGCGCGTGGCCGGGCGATAGTTCGGGTGCCGGGCGATGTTGGCTACGATCTCGTCGTCGACCACGCCCGCCTCGACCGCCGCCTTCTCCGCCGCCGCCACCGCCTCGCCGGCGCCGCCGGCCCCGCACATCTCGGCGATCAGACCGAGCAGCCTCTCGGGCTCGATCGGCTTCGTCAGGCAGGCGTCCATGCCGGCCTCGAGGCAACGCTCGCGCGCCTCCGGGGTGGCGTCGGCCGTGAGCGCGACGATCGGAACGCGCGGCTTCCCGATCGAGGCGAAGCGGTAGAGCTTGGTGCACTCGACCCCGTCGAGCGCCGGCATGTTGACGTCCATCAGCACGAGGTCGAAGGCGCGCTCGGTGAGCGCGTCAAGCGCGAGCTCGCCGTTCGCCGCGATCGAGACCTCGTGGCCGGCCCGCTCCAGGATCTTGGTGATGACCTTCTGGTTGGTGCGGTTGTCCTCGGCGACGAGGATCGACAGGCGGCGACCCACCTCCCCGGCGGGCGCGGCCTTCGCCACCGCCGCCGCGCGGCCGACCGCGCCGACGCTCGCGATCTTCATCATCGCGGCGAGCGCCATATCGTCAGGATCGGCCGCGCAGGCCGCCACCGCATGGCGGATCTCCGGCTCCGGCAGCCCCTCGGGGGCGTTCGGATCGATCAGCGCGATCTCGACGGCGCCGCTGTCGTCGGCGGCGCGCAGCGCGAAAGCGATGTCCTCGCCGGACGCGCGCCCGCCGCGCGCGTCGATCGCGACGGCCCGGCGCCCGGCGCCTGCCGGATCGCTCGCGAGCAGCCGCAGCGCGCCGCGGAGGTCGAAAGCCGCCTCGGCCGCATAGCCGAGCGCGAGGAGGCGGCCCGCCAGCGCCTCGGCGCGCTCCTCGTCGGCTGCGAGCGCCACGACATGAACGTCGCCTGCGGGCCGGGCCGGAGCCGTCGCCGCCGATTCGAGATCGAGCTCGAACCAGAAGGTGCTTCCGACGCCCTGCTCGCTGTCGACCCCGATGCGTCCCCCATGGAGCTCGACGAGCTGGCGGCAGATCGCAAGCCCGAGACCGGTTCCGCCATGGCTGTTGATGATGGTCTCGTCGGCCTGGGTGAAGCTCTCGAAGATGCGGGCGCGGGCTTCGGGCGCGATGCCGATGCCGGTGTCCGCCACCTCGAAGCGCAGCCGCGGCGCGGCCGCCGTGCCGCCGACGCGATCGACGCAGATCGCGACGCCGCCGGCTTCGGTGAACTTCACCGCGTTGCCGATGAGGTTGACCAGCACGTCCCGCACATGGCGCGCGTCGCCGCGCAGCATCAAAGGCGTGCGCGGCGTCACGTGAAGCGCCAGCCTCAGCCTCTTTTCGCGCGCCTGCGCCGTCAGCATGCCGCGCACGGTCGCAAGCGCTTCGGCGAGGTCGAAGTCGACGAGGTTGATCGGCATCTTGCCGGCTTCAAGGCGGCTGAAGTTCAGGAGGTCGTCGATCAGGCCGAGCAGCGAACGGCCGGAGGCGCCGGCGGTTCGCGCCATGTCGCGCTGCTCGGCGTCGAGCTCGGTCTGGTCGAGCAGGTCGGTCATGCCGATGACGGCGTTGAGCGGGGTCCGCAGCTCGTGGCTGACGCTGGCGAGGAACAGGCTCTTGGCGCGGCTCGCCTCTTCGGCCGCGATGCGGGCGCGCTCGAGCTTCTTGATGAGCGTAGCGGCGTAGGCCGGCAACGCCAGCAGGCCGAGCAGCAGGCCGTAGGAGAGACGGATGTGCTCGAGCCAATAGGGCGTCGAGGCCACCATGGCGGAGAAGCCCGCGATGCCGATCGCAGACCCCGCGAGCAGCGCGGGGATGCCGAAGCGGAAGCCGTTGCCGAAGATGATCCAGAGATAGGCGGGGTAGAGGATCGCCGTGACCTCTCCGCCGAGATGCATGCCGACCGAGAGCGCCGTGAGGTCGAACACCATCGCGAGCGAGCGCCGCCAGCGGGAGACGCCCGGGCGGAGCATCATGTGGGCGAAGAACATCCAGCCGCCGACCGCGAACACCAGCGCCGTGGTGAAGGCTGCGCCGAGCGGCGCGCCGTCATAGGCGGCCGCGCCGATGAGGTAGAGCAGCAGCAGCGTCGAGATCGTCAACCGGTTGAGCACGATCTCGTGCTCGCCGTCCGGCCGGTTCGAAAGCGTCCGGCGGACGTCGTCGAGGCGCGCGATGCGCCCGAGCGTTTCACGGTTCATGCGGAGCGCACCAGCAGCATCTCGCGGCGAACGAGATCGACGAACATGTCCGAGCGCATCGGGCGCCCGAAATAGAAGCCCTGGACCTCGTCGCAACCTTCCGAGCGCAGATGCGCGACCTGCGCGGCGGTCTCGACGCCCTCGGCGATGACGTCGAGATCGAGGCTGTGCCCGAGGCTGACGATCGCGCGCACGATCGCGGCGTCGTTGGCGTCGTTCTTGAGGTTGGCGATGAAGCTCTTGTCGATCTTGAGGCGATCGACTGGGAAGTGCTTCACATAGGCGAGCGACGAATAGCCCGTGCCGAAATCGTCGATCGAGAAGGTGATGCCGCGGGCCCGCAGCGCCTCGAGCTGGCGCACGACCGCGCCGGTGTCCTGGAGCAGGATCGTCTCGGTCAGCTCGAGCTCCAGGCGATCGGGCGCGAGCCCGCTTTCTTCGAGAGCTTCGAGCACGAGCGCCTCGACGTCGGTCTTGATGAACTGCATCCCCGACAGATTGACGGCGACGCGCAGGCGCGGAAGGCCTTCCGAGCTCCAGGCGGCGGCCTGCTGGCAGGCCTCGCGCAGCACCCAGTTGTTGATCGGCACGATGAGGCCGTTCTCTTCCGCGCGCGGCAGGAACTCGCCCGGAGAGACGAGGTCGCCGTTCTCGCGCCGCCAGCGGATGAGCGCCTCGGCGCCGACGATCTGGCCGGTCGAAAGCGCGACCTGCGGCTGGTAATGCAGCTCGAACTCGTTGCGCGACAGCGCCCGGCGCAGATCGCTCTCGAGCACCGTGATCGCGCGGGCGTTGGTGTCCATGTCGGCGGCGAAGGCGCGGAAGCCGTCGCGGCCGTCGGCCTTGGCCCGATACATCGCAAGGTCCGCGTTCTTCAGCAGGTCGTCGACGTCGAAGCCGTTGTCCGGGAAGATCGCGATGCCGATCGAGGCCGAGGTCAGCACCTCCTCGCCGTCGAAGCGGAAGGGCGCCGAAAGCGCCTCGCGGATGCGACGCGCGAGCTCGGCCGTGTCCTCGGGGGTCGCGACGTTCGACTGCAGGATCGCGAACTCGTCGCCGCCGAGGCGCGCCACCGTGTCGCTCTCGCGCACGGTCGCGCGAAGACGGTCGGCGACGGCGCGCAGCAGGCGGTCGCCGAAATGATGGCCAAGGACGTCGTTGATGCCCTTGAAGCGATCGAGGTCGAACAGATGCAGCGCGAACTTGCGGTCAGAACGCCGCGCCTGGGCGATCTCGTGGCGCACGCGCTCGTGCAGCAGCGCGCGGTTCGGCAGGTCTGTCAGCGTGTCGTGATGGGCGAGGTGGCGCAGATGCCGCTCGGCGCGGCGGCGGTCGGTGATGTCGAGCGAGGTGGTGAGCACCGCGACGATCTCGCCGTTCGCGTCGCGCAGCGGCGCCTTGGTGGTGAGCACGTAGCGGGTCTCGCCGTCGAGGCCCGTGATCTCCTCCTCGAAGCTCGGAAGACCCGTGCCGCTCTCGCAGATCAGGCGGTCGAGCGCGGCGCTGCGGACGCCCTGCTCCTCGCCGAAGAGATCGACGGCGGTGCGCCCGAGAAGGTCAGCGGCCTCGACGCCCTTGACCGCGGCCTGATGCGCGTTGACGAAGATGCAGCGCCCCTGCCGGTCGGCCGCGCTGATCATCGCGGGCACGGTGTCGATCACCTGGGCGAGGCGCTCCGTCGAGTCGCGCAGCGCCTGGGCGCGCGACTGCTCGCTGGTCCTCAGTTCGTGCTCCAGCGTCATCGCCCGGCTCGCGATCAAGAGCTGCTGGCGGCGCATCTTGAGGAGGTTGCGGGCGCGGGTGAGGAACTCGTGGTGGTCGACGGGGCTCTGAAGGAAGTCGGTCGCGCCGGCCTCGAGCGCGCTCAGGCGGAAGGACCTCTCCTCATAGACCGTGAGCACCACCACCGGGACGTCGTCGCAGCCGGCGAGCTGGCGGAACCGGCGCGTGAACTCCGCGCCGTCGATGTCCGGCATCTTGAAGTCTGTGACGACGAGATCGGGCGTGTTGTCCGCCATCCAGGCGAGCGCCTCGAGCGGATTGCCGAAAGCGCGCACGTCCACGTCCGGTTCGATCGTGGCCGCGAGCCGCGCGAAAATGTTCCGGTTGGTGACTCGATCGTCGAGAATGCAGATGAGCGCCATGTGCTCTCACGGAACTTCGGTTCGTCGCGGCAGTCCGATGACGTGCGAAACAAAGGCGCTCTTTCGACCGGCCGCGACTGGCCCGATCCTTTCCCGAAGGTGTAGCAAGCGCGGCTTAAGGAAACGAAAATCCCGGAGAATGGCGAGACGTGAGTCTGATTTAAGGTTTCAATCGTCTAAAAGCTTATTATTCAGCAGCGCATGTCTGACGCGATAAGATTAGCCCCAGCGGCCGCTCAACCAAAAGTGGTCATCGTCGGCGCAGGGCCCGCGGGCCTCGCCGCGGCTGAACGCGCGGCGGCGGCCGGATGCGCGGTCGACGTCTTCGAGCGCATGGCCTCGCCCGCCCGCAAGTTCCTGCTCGCAGGCCGCGGCGGGCTGAATCTTACGCATTCCGAACCGCTTGAGGGCTTTCTCTGTCGCTATGGCGCAGCCGGGGAGGCGCTTGGCGCGGCGATCCGCGCCTTCCCGCCGGAGGCGCTGCGCGCCTGGAGCTCGGAGCTCGGGGTCGACACCTTCGTCGGCACCAGCGGGCGCGTTTTTCCGAGCGTTTTCAAGGCCTCCCCGCTGCTGCGCGCCTGGCTCGGGCGCCTCGCCCGACAGGGGGTGCGGATCCATCCGCGCCATCTCTGGACGGGATTTTCCGAGGCCGGCGCGGCGCGCTTCGAGACGGCGGAGGGCGCGCGCGAGGCGGCGGGCGACGCGGTGGTGCTGGCGCTCGGCGGCGCGAGCTGGCCGCGGCTCGGCTCCGATGGGACGTGGGCCGAGGAGCTCGGACGCGCCGGCCTGCCGGTCTCCCCGCTAAGGCCTGCAAATTGCGGCTTTATCGTCGATTGGTCTCCGGCTTTCGCGGGCCGTTTCGCCGGAGCGCCGATCAAGCGCGCCGCGCTGACTTTCGAGGGCGTGACGGTCCGCGGCGAGGCGGTGGCGGCGGCGGACGGCCTCGAGGGCGGAATGATCTACGCGCTCTCGGCCCGGCTGAGGGACGCGATCGCGCGCGGCGCGGCGGATGAGGGGGTGGAGGCGGCGCTCGACCTCCGCCCCGACCTCGACGCCGCCGCGCTGGCGCGCAAACTCGCCCAACCTCGCGGCAAGCGCTCGCTCTCGACGCATCTCGCAAAGGCCGTGGGCCTTTCGCAGGTCGCGATCGCGCTGCTGCGCGAAGCCGGCCCGCCGCGATCCGATCCGGAAGCGCTCGCCCACGCCATCAAGGCGACGACGCTGCGGTTCCGCGCGCCGAAACCGATCGACCGCGCGATCTCGACGGCGGGCGGGGTCGGCTTCGACGGGCTCGACGCGTCCTTCATGTCGCGCGCCCGGCCCGGCCTGTTTGTCGCCGGCGAGATGCTGGACTGGGAGGCGCCGACCGGCGGCTATCTGCTCCAGGCCTGCTTCGCCACCGGGTTCGCGGCGGGCGACGCGGCGGCGCGATGGGCGCTCGCCCGGCGACAGGACGCGGACTGAGACGTCAGCCCGCCGCAGCCTCGAGGCGCGCGAGCGCGCGGGCGCGGCCGACGAAGGGCAGCAGCCGCGCGAGCTCCGGCCCGCCCGGCTCGCCGGTCAGCGCCAGGCGCAACGGAAGGAACAGCCCGCGACCCTTCCGGCCGGCGGCGGCTCCGAGCGCCGCGGTCCAGGATTTCCACGTGGTCTCGTCCCACGGCTCGTCCGGCAGCAGCCGCGCCGCCTCGACGAGGAGCGGCCGGTCGTCTTCGGCCGCCGCAGGAGACGAGAACGCGTCATCGGTCGCGATCCGCCACCAGTCCGCAGCTTCCGCGACGGTCCGCAGATTGCCGCGGACCGTCTCCCAGAACGCCGCGCCCCCGCCGACGCCAAGCGCTGCGAGACGCGGAGCGACGATCTCGAACGGCAGCGCATGCGCAGTCTTCGCCGACAGCGCCGCAAGCTCTTCGGGATCGATCCGCGCGGGCGCGCGGGACAGACGCGACAGATCGATCAACCCTGCGAGCTCGTCGAGATCGCCGACCGGCCGCACCGCCTCGGCTGAGCCGATCAGCGTGGCGTAGGCCGCGACCGCGAGCGGCTCGATCCCCTCCTCCCGCAACGTCCCGAGCGAGAGCGCGCCGCTGCGCTTGGAAAGCCCCGCCCCGTCCGCGGTCGTCAGCAGGTTGTGGTGGGCGAGCCGGGGCGCCGACGCGGCCAGCGCCGCGAACAGGTCGAGCTGCACGGCGGAATTGGCCACATGGTCCTCGCCGCGGACGATGTCGGTGATCCCGAGCGCCGCGTCGTCGACGACGCTCGTGAACACGTAGAGGAACGTGCCGTCGTCGCGGCGGATCACCGGGTCGGAGAGGCTCGAGAGATCGATCTCCTGCGCGCCGCGCACGCCGTCGTCCCAGGCGACGCGGCCGCCGGTGAGGCGAAACCGCCAGTGCGGGCACCGCCCCTCGGCCTCGAAGGCGGCGCGCTTTTCGGGCGTGAGCTTCAGGGCCGAGCGGTCGTAGATCGGCGGCCGTCCCGAGGCGCGCGCCAGACGGCGGGCGCGGTCGAGCTCCTCCTCCGTCTCATAGGCCGGATAGACCCGGTCGCCGAGCTTGGCGAAGGCCTGCTCGTAGAGCGTCGCGCGTTCGGACTGCCGCACTTCGAGCGCGGGCGTCAGGCCGAGCCAGGCGAGATCCTCGCGGATGGCTTCGACATACTCCTCGCGCGAGCGCTCGACGTCGGTGTCGTCGATGCGCAGCACGAAGCGGCCTCCGGTCTTCTTCGCCATCAGCGCGTTCAGCAGCAGCGTGCGGGCGTTGCCGAGATGAAGCCGCCCGGTGGGGGACGGGGCGAAGCGGAAAGTGGTCATGAGCGGAAGCCGACTGCGTGCTTCGAGACGGCCCTGCGGGCCTCCTCAGCATGAGGGAGAACTGAGGATCCAGGCGAACTCAAGCGGTCCTCATGCTGAGGAGCGGCCATCAGGCCGCGTCTCGAAGCACGCAGTTCCTTTCCCTCACCCGCCATCACGAAACCTGTTCACGATCGGGTAGCGGCGGTCGCGGCCGAAGTTGCGGCGGGTGACCTTCACGCCGGGCGCGGACTGCCGGCGCTTGTATTCGGCCAGATACAGCAGCCGCTCGATCTTCTTCACCGTCGCTTCGTCATGGCCCCTCGCCACGAGGTCGGCGACGCGCGCGTCCTCCTCCACGAGGCCGTCGAGGATCGCGTCGAGCTCGTCATAAGGCGGCAGGCTGTCGGCGTCCTTCTGGTTCTCGCGCAGCTCCGCGGTCGGCGGCTTGTCGATGATGTTCTGCGGGATCACCTCGCCGTCGGGCCCCAGCGCGTCGTCGGGCTTCCAGCGGTCGCGCAGGCGGCAGAGCCGGAAGACTTCCGTCTTGTAGAGATCCTTCAGCGGGTTGAAGCCGCCGTTCATGTCGCCGTAGAGCGTGGCGTAGCCGACCGACATCTCGGACTTGTTGCCGGTGGTGACGACCATCGGCCCGAACTTGTTGGAGATCGACATCAACAGCGTGCCGCGCGCGCGGCTCTGGAGGTTCTCCTCCGTCACGTCGCGCTCCCGGCCCGCGAAGGTCTCGGCCAGCACGGCCTCGAGGCCCTCGACCGCCGGCGCGATCGGCAGGATGTCGTAGCGCACGCCGAGCGCGGCCGCGCAGTCCTTGGCGTCCTTGAGGCTCTCGTCCGACGTGTAGCGGTAGGGCAGCATCACGCAGTGGACCTTTTCGGCGCCCAGCGCGTCCACGGCCATGGCGGCCGCGAGCGCCGAGTCGACGCCGCCCGAAAGCCCCAGCACCACGCCCGGAAAACCGTTCTTCGCCACATAGTCGCGAAGGCCCAGCACGCAGGCGCGGTAGTCGGCGCGCTCGTCCTCCTCGAGCGCCGCCATCGGCCCCTCGACGCAGGTCCAGCCGCCAGCCCCCCGCGTGTAGGCGACGGTCGCCACCTCCTCGACGAAGCCGCGCATCTGGAAGGCGAGGCTGCGGTCGGCGTTGAGGCCGAAGGAGGCGCCGTCGAAGACGAGCTCGTCCTGCCCGCCGACCTGATTGAGATAGACGAGCGGCAGCCCGCTCTCGACCACGCGCGCGGCGACGACGTTGAGGCGGACCTCGGCCTTCTTGCGCCAATAGGGCGAACCGTTCGGGACGAGCAGCAGCTCGGCGCCGGTCTCGGCGAGACACTCGACGACCTCGTCGGTCCATATGTCCTCGCAGATCGGCACGCCGAGGCGCACGCCGCGCACCACCACCGGTCCCGGCAGAGGGCCGGCGTCGAACACGCGCTTTTCGTCGAACACGCCGTAGTTCGGCAGGTCGACCTTGTGGCGCACGGTCACGATGGCGCCGCCGGACAAATGCGCGACCGCATTGGTGAGCCGGTCGCCCTCGCGCCATGGCAGGCCGATCAGCACGTCCGGCCCGCCGTCGGCGGTGTCGGCGGCGAGCGCGGCGCAAGCGTCGCGGCAGGCGTCCTGGAAGGCGGGCTTCACCACGAGATCCTCGGGCGGATAGCCGGCGAGGAAGAGTTCCGGGAACACGATCAGGTCCGCGCCCTGCCCCGCGGCCTCGGCGCGCATGCGCCGGGCGCGCGCGAGATTTCCCGACACGTCGCCGACGGTCGGGTTCGCCTGCGCGAGCGCGATGCGGAGCGTGTCGGCGGGGGGTGTCGGAGCCATGCGGCTCGTCTAGCGCGCCCGCGGAAAAGCGGCAATCGCGATGCGTCAGGCGACGCGAAGGGCCGCGGGCGGCGCGGCGAGCCGAACCGCGTTGCGGCCGCCGGACTTCGCCTCGTAGAGAGCGGCGTCGGCGCGCGCGACCAGACGCTCGATGGCGGCCGGCGGCGACACCGCGACGCCGACGCTCAGCGTCAGCACTCCGCCCGGCGCCGCGGGGTTCGCGACGCCCCTCGCCTCGACGGCGGCGCGGATGCGCTCGGCGATCGAGAGCGCCTGCTGGCCGTCGACCTCGGGCAGGATCGCGACGAACTCCTCGCCGCCGAAGCGGGCGAGCAGGTCGCGGCTGTGGCGCAGCTCGCCGCTGATGACGCCCGCGACCGCGCGCAGGCACTCGTCGCCCGCGGCGTGGCCGCGGGTGTCGTTGAGGCCCTTGAAGTGATCGATGTCCATCATGAGCACCGCGCACTGACCGCGCTCCGGCCGGCCCTGAAGCGCGGCGTAGGCCTCGTCGAAGCCGCGTCGGTTGGAGACGGCGGTGAGCGCGTCGGTGCGCGCGATCGCGTGCAGGCGCCCGTTCATCTCCTCGATCTCGGCCATCTTCAGCCGATCGACGAGGCCGAGCACGAAGACGCGGTACTGGAGCTTGTTCATCGCGCGCTTGGCGAGCGCGAGACCGATCAGCCCGACGCCGAAGAACGCCGCCATCTGGAGCTTTTCGGCGATCGACAGGTCGGCGGTCGGGGACGTCGCCATCAGGATCGCCAGCGCCGTCATCACGGAGGTTGTGAGCGCGACCGTGTCGCGCCAGGCGATCCGCGAGATCACGATCGCGGTGCCGCACATGAAGATGGCGTGGACGACGTAGCGCTCGGCGAAATGCTGGCGGGCCTGCTCGGCCATGAAGCCGGCGAGCGCGACGACCGCGAGGCAGACCGCGATCGTCAGCAGCCCCTCGACGTCCGAGCGCCGCGCGAGAAAGATCGCGCCCGCCCCCAGAGCGAGCACAAGGCTGATCGCGATGCGCGCGACCACGACCTGCTCGAGCGCGCCCGGCGGCACGATGAAGAACGCGAGCGCGCAGCACAAGATGTTGAGCGCCGCCGCCCAGAGCATCCAGCCGGCGTTGATCTTGGTGCGGGTGTGCCGCGTGTGCTCGAGATAGGCGTCGTGGATCTGCGGCGGCAGGACGAGGTCGCGGGTGCGCACCTTGGACAACGCGATGAGGGTCGCGGCCATCGCGGGGTGCTGGAGCAGGCGGTCGGTCGAGAAGGCCTGCCCTGCGTCGTCTGACAAAGATTCCACCATGCCGAAAAGCGTCGTCTCGAAGTTCGCGCAGAGCGAGCCTCGCCCGAAAAAGCTTCAGGAAGGTGAAGTCTCGTCAAGCATTTGATTTAATTGGCGTTCGTTTCCGCGGCCGGCATGACGGCGCGTGCGCGCCGCCATGTTCCGTTCGCGCGGCCAACCGCTCACTCGGCGGCGACGACCTGCCGGGGACCGCGCGCGGCGCGCTCCTTCTTGAGCTCCTCGGCCACCAGGAAAGCGAGCTCGATCGCCTGCTCGGCGTTGAGGCGCGGGTCGCAGAAGGTGTGGTAGCGGTCCTGCAGGTCCGCGTCAGAGATCGCGCGCGCGCCGCCGGTGCATTCGGTGACGTTCTTGCCCGTCATCTCGACATGGACGCCGCCGGCATGGACGCCTTCCGTGCGGCAGACCTCGAAGAAGGCCTCGACCTCCTGCAGGATCCGCTCGAAGGGGCGCGTCTTGTAGCCCGACGAGGACTTGATCGTGTTGCCGTGCATCGGGTCGCAGGCGAGCACGACCTTGCGGCCGCCATTCTTCACCGCGCGGACGAGGCCCGGCATGTGGTCGAACGCCTTGTCGGCCCCGAAGCGCATGATGAGCGTGAGGCGACCGGCCTCGTTCTCGGGGTCGAGCGCGTCGATGAGCTTCATCAGCTCGTCGGGCTTGAGCGAGGGGCCGCACTTCAGGCCGATCGGGTTCTTCACGCCGCGGCAGAACTCGACATGGGCGTGGTCGAGCTGGCGGGTGCGGTCGCCGATCCAGATCATGTGGCCCGACGTCGCGTACCAGTCGCCGGTGGTCGAGTCGACGCGGGTCAGCGCCTGCTCGTAGCCGAGCAGCAGCGCCTCGTGGCTGGTGAAGAAATCGGTCTGGCGCAGCTCCGGGCTCGACTCCGGGTTGATGCCGCAGGCGCGCATGAAGTCGAGCGCCTCCGCGATCCGGTCGGCGACCTCCTGGTAGCGGCCGGACTGCGGGCTCTCCTTCACGAAGCCGAGCATCCACTGATGCACGAAGTCGAGATTGGCGTAGCCGCCGGTGGCGAACGCGCGCAGCAGGTTCATGGTCGCGGCCGACTGGCGGTAGGCCTCGAGCTGGCGGCGCGGATCGGGGATGCGCGACTCGGGCGTGCCCTCGGACCCGTTGATGATGTCGCCGCGATAGATCGGCAGCTCGACGCCGCCGATCGTCTCGGTCGGGGACGAGCGGGGCTTGGCGAACTGGCCCGCGATGCGGCCGACCTTCACGACCGGGGACGCGGCCGCATAGGTCAGCACCACCGCCATCTGCAGGAAGACGCGGAAGAAGTCGCGGATGTTGTCGGCCGAATGCTCGGCGAAGCTCTCGGCGCAGTCGCCGCCCTGCAGCAGGAAGGCCTCGCCGTTCGCGACCGCTGCGAGCTTGCGCTTCAGCTTGCGGGCCTCGCCCGCGAAGACGAGCGGCGGAAACGAGGCGAGCTGGTCCTCGGCGGCCTTGAGCGCGGTCAGGTCCGGATAGACCGGCGACTGCTCGATCGGCAGGTTTCTCCAGCTCGACGGGCTCCAACGCTCCGACATGACTTCGCTCCAACTGACCTTCGCGCCGAGCCCTTCTTTTCGGGAAACGACAAGGCGCCGCCCGGCCTCGCGGCCGCTCGTTCGGCGGACCCTCTAGCACCAAGGGCGCCACGACGCCAACCGTCTCAGCCGGGACCTTCGGAGGGTCGCGGCTCGATCGTGTCCCGAAGCGGACGCTCGGGCATCCGCCACAGAGATATAAGCGCCGCCGCCGTTCCTAAAATGGCCGCCAGGAACGCAAGCCTGAACGTGCCGGGCTCGACGACCGCAGGACCGTGCTCGCCCCCCTCGGGCCCGAGCCCTGCGCCGAGCACGATGGCGCCCAGGATCGCGACGCCGAAGGCTGCCCCCATGGAGCGCAGGAAGGCCAGAAGTCCGGTGGCGGCCCCGAGATCGTGCTGGGCGACGGCGTTCTGCACGCTCACCGTCCCGACCGGAAAGATCGGGCCGATGCCGAGCCCGTAGAGGAACAGCAGCGCGAGCGAGACGAGGAAGGAGCCGTGCTCGACGCTGAGCGCAAGCCCCGCAAGCGCCGCGATCGAGAGCGCGAAGCCGCAGAGCGAGGGCGTGCGGTAGCGCTTCAGCTTCGGCACCGCGCGCCCGGTGAGCGCGGCCCCGATCACGGCGCCCGCCCCCATCAGAATGAGGCCGACGGCCGCGAGATCCGGCCCGACGCCGTTCCGCGTCTGCAGGAAGACCGGGATGATCGTCGTCAGCCCGATGAAGCCGCCCGCGCCGCAGGCGACCGCAAGCGCGCCGCGCGCGATCACCTTGTTCTTCAGAACCTTGATGGGGATCAGCGGCTCCGCGAAGGTCTTCACCCGCCACGCGAACAGCGCCGCGGCGACGAGCGCGGCGCCCGCGAGGCCGAGCACGTCGGGCGCCGCCCATTCGCCGCTCTGGCGGCCGAGCGAGAGCGCGAGCATCGCAAGCGAGGTGGCGGCGACCACGAGGATCGCGCCCGGCACGTCGAGCCGGTGCGGCCGCGGGTGGAACGGCAGGTCCTTCAGCGGGCCGTTCATCATCCAGAGCGCGACCAGGCCGATCGGCAGGTTGATCCAGAACACGAGCGACCAGTGAAGGTGCTGGGCGAAGACGCCGCCGACCAGCGGCCCGGCGACGCTCGCGGTCGCCCAGACGGCGGAGATCTGGGCCGCGTATTTCGCCCGCTGCTTCGGCGGCACGAGGTCGCCCATCACGGTCTGGGCGAGCGCGATCAGCCCGCCGCCGCCGAGCCCCTGGATCGCGCGGCCGGCGACGAGCCAGAGCATCGAGGGCGCGAGCGCGCACAGCACCGAGCCCGCGAGAAAGATCGTCACCGACACGAAGATGATCGGCCGGCGCCCGTGGATGTCGGCGAGCTTGCCGTAGAGCGGCGTCACGGCGGTCGCGGTGACGAGATAGGCCGAGACGATCCAGGGGAGATACTCGACCGAGCCGAGCGAGCGCCCGATCGGCACGATGGCCGGCGCGACGATGGTCTGGTCGAGCGCGGCGAGCAGCATCGCGGTCAGCACGCCGACGATGATCTGTTTCTTGCGCGTCTCGGTGAGCGGAGCCGGGGCGGCCGCCGTCTGGCGGTCCATCAGGCGCCCCTCCCCGCCCGCTCGAAGATGGCGTCGAGCCGCGCCTTGATGTCGTCGGGCTCGCTGAAATAGTACATGCCGCCGAGCATCGCGACGAAGGCGGGATTGTCGGCCGCCTCCCGCTCCATCCGGTCGATCGTCGCGTGGCCGACGGCGTTTTCGAGCGGTCCCGCGGCGAAGAGGCCGAGGACGTTCGGATCGGACTCGATCTTGAGGACCGCCAGCGCAAGATCGACGAGCTTTTCGGGGTCGCCGGCCGCGAGATCGTGCTCGTGGTCCATCAGCGCGTACCAGTTGTCGTCGCAGTCCTTGGCGGGCTTGCTCTTCTGCTCGATCCAGACCCGCGCGAGCTCGTCGATCGTGAGGTTTCTGAAGTCGATCGGAACGGCAGGCCGGCGCGCCTCATCGTGATCGGCGTCCCAAGCCGCGGCGTCCGCGATCGCCTCGAGCCGCGCCCTCGTCCGGCCTTCCGCCCAAAAGCAGACGCCGCCGAGCAGCCATCGGAAATCGGCGCTTTCGCCGGCCGCGGCCTCGATCTCGTCGACCAGAGCGTCGCCGTGGCGGTGGACCAGCGCCGTCATCAGCCGGTCGTTGAGCTGCATCCTGACGCTTCGGTCGGTCTCCGCGCGAAGCACCTCGAGCACGAGCGCCAACGCGCGACGCGGCTCCTCATGCGGCAGATGATCGAAATACTGCTCCGCCTCGAAGACGTCCGGAATCCGTTCCCGCAGGCCGAAATGCTGGATGCGCCGCCACTGCGCGGCGAGTTCGGGAACGTCCATCGCAGCGTATCGCTCGCCGCGCGGGGCGAGCGGGTGGCGGGGAACAGGCTCGGTGGCCGCGATCCAAGCGCTCTTGAACAGGGGGTCGTCGTCCCCCGAGGTCACGACGCTCCCCTGCGACGCGGCAAGGCCATCACCCCGTCCACTTCTGCCTCAGCGTGACGAGCTCCTCGGCCGCGCTCGGATGCAGCGCGACGGTCGCGTCGAAGTCGGCCTTGGTCGCGCCCATCTTCACCGCGATCCCGGCGACCTGGATCATCTCGGCCGCGTCCTCGCCGACGATGTGGACGCCGAGCACCTTGGTCGTCGCGGCGTCGACCACGAGCTTCATCAGCACCTTCTCGTCGCGGCCCGACAGCGTCGCCTTCATGGAGCGGAACCGCGTCTTGTAGATGTCGACCTCGCCCTTCTCGCGGGCCTCCGCCTCGGTCAGCCCCACGGTCCCAAGCTCGGGCGTCGCGAACACCGCTGTCGGGACGTTCGAAAGGTCGACCGTCGTCGGCCGCCCGCCATAGACCGTGTCGGCGAAGGCGTGGCCCTCGCGGATGGCGACGGGGGTGAGGTTCATGCGGTCGGTGACGTCGCCCACCGCATAGATCGACGGCGCCGAAGTCTGCGAGAATGCGTCGACCTCGACCGCGCCCTTCTCATTGAGCCTCACGCCGGCGGCCTCGAGCCCGAGGCCGCCGACATGCGGCGCGCGGCCGATGGCGAGCATCGCCTGATCTGCGTCGAGCGTCTCGCCGGAGGCGAGCGACACGCGCTTCGAGCCGCCCTCGCCCGCCGCGATCGAAGCGATCCGTTCGTTGAGCCTGACGATGACGCCGCGCTTTTCCAGCCCCGCCTTCACCTCGTCGCGCAGATCCTCGTCGAAGCCGCGCAGCAACTTCTCGCCGCGATGGACCAGCGTGACCTGCGAGCCGAGGCCGGCGAAGACGCCGGCGAACTCGATGGCGATGTAGCCGCCGCCCGCGATCACGATTTTCTCCGGCAGCTCAGCGAGATCGAACGCCTCGTTGGACGAAATCGCGAGCTCGGCGCCCGGGAAATCCCCGACCGTCGGCCCGCCGCCGGCGGCGACCAGGATGCGCTCGGCCGTAATCTCGGTCCCGTCCGCGAGCCGCACCGCGTTCGGCCCCGCGACGACCGCGCGCTGGCGATGGATCGCGACGCCGGCCTTGGCGAGGTTCTGCTCGTAGAGCCCGGAAAGCCGCGCGATCTCCTTGTCCTTGGCGGCGATCAAGGCGGCCCAGGAGAAGGTCGGCTCGGCCGGGAACGACCAGCCGAAGCCGGCCGAATCCTCGAAGCCGTCCGGGAAGCGGCTGGCGTAGACCAGCAGCTTCTTGGGCACGCAGCCGCGGATCACGCAGGTGCCGCCGATGCGGTATTCCTCCGCGACCGCCACGCGCGCGCCGTAGCCCGAGGCGATGCGCGCGGCGCGCACGCCGCCCGACCCCGCGCCGATGACGAAGAGATCGACGTCGTACTGGCTCATGTGGACCCGGACCCGCCTGGCGTCAGATGTCGACGCCGCGCTTCTTCATCTCCTGGCGAAGGCGCGCGATGATGTCGGTGCTCATCCGCTGGCTCCAGACCTGCGTGCGCTCATAGCTCGCCTGCAGGACGCCCGGCAGGTTCTGCACCAGCTTCTTGCCGGTCTCCGAGGTGTAGAACGTCTTGATCTCGGTAAGCTCCTGCGCGGAGAAGCGCTGGGCGTAGACCGTCGCGATGTCGTTCATGAGGTCCTCCTTGCGCTGGAGGAACTCGGGCTCGACGATCTTGAGGACCTCGCCGAGATCCTTGGCGATCTCGGGACGCGTGCGGGTCAGCGTGTTCTTGGCCTCGTCGAGGAAGATCGGGACGATGTCTTTGATGCTGTCGGCGGCGCCAGAGACGTCGATGACCTCGCGGGCGGCCTTGACCTGCTCGGCGGACGGCGCGGCGTCCCCGGCGGGCGCCTGCGCGAAGGCGGGGGAGAACGCGAAGGCGGCGAAGAGGGTGGCGGCCGCAAGGCCGGCGCGGAGCGTCGCGTTCATGCGATCTTCCTTGGCTGCTCGACGAGGCCCTGGCCCGGCTCGAGCGTGATGACGCCGTCGGGGCCGGCGACGATGGCGAGGCTCGCGAGCCCGATGAACAGTCCGTGCTCGACCACGCCCGGGATCCGGTTGAGCGCGTCGGAGACCTGACGGGGATCGTCGATGCGGCCGAAATGGGCGTCGACGATGATGTGGCCGCTGTCGGTCACGACCGGGCACTCGTCCTCAGCGCGGCGGATGCCGACCTCGCCGGAGCCGCCGAGCTCCTGGGCGAGCCGCGCGATGGCGCGGCGCGTCGACTCCTTGCCGAAGGGCACCACCTCGATCGGCAGCGGAAACGCGCCGAGATGGGGCACGCATTTGGTCTTGTCCGCGATGACGATCATGCGCTTCGAAGCGAAGGCCACGATCTTCTCGCGCAGCAGCGCCGCGCCGCCGCCCTTGATGAGGCGAAGCTCCGGGTCGATCTCGTCGGCGCCGTCGATGGTGAGATCGAGTTCGGGCGTGTCCTTCAGCGTCGTCAGCGGCACGCCGTGACGCTCGGCGAGCTCGCGCGTCGCCTCGGAGGTCGGCACGCCGACCACGTCGAACCCTTGCGCGACCCGCTCGCCGAGCAGCTCGACGAGATGCGCCGCGGTCGAGCCCGTGCCGAGGCCGAGCTTCATGCCCGGCTCGACATAGGCGAGCGCGGCCTCGGCGGCCGCGCGTTTGAAGTCGTCAGTGCTCAAGACGTCCCGTCCTTTCAGCGCGAAGGGATCGCTGGCGATGTTTTCAAAGTCCCGCGACCAGCAGGTATTTCACATCGACGAATTCGTCGACTCCCCGCGGCGTTCCTTCGCGGCCATGACCGCTTTCCTTGACGCCCCCAAAAGGCGCCAGCTCGGTCGAAATCATGCCTGAGTTGATGCCGACCCCGCCATATTCAAGGGCCTTAGCGACCCGGAATGTCCGTCCCACGCCGCGCGCATGGACGGACGCGGCGAGGCCGAAATCGTCGGCGTCGACGTTCGCCAAGACCTCGTCCTGGGTCTCGAAACGGATGATCGGCGCGGGCTGCGTCGGTCCGTGCATCGGAGTTGGGCTCCGCCGTGAGGAAGGCGCGGTCTAGCACGGCGCCCGCGCGGGACGCCACCCGGCGCGCGGCGGCGGACCTCCCGCAAGCGAGACGCCGGAAAGAAACGAAGCGATGTAAAGGCGAGGCCGCGCCGGGACCCGGCGGATCCTAGCCCCGCACCAGCCAGACGATCGCGACGCCGATCGCCGCCGACACCACCCCGATCACGCGAAGCGCGTTTTCGGGCGTCGCCACGATGTTTTCGCTCGCCCGTCGCGCCGCGCCCGGAAAGCCCGCGAAGAGGAGACCCTCGATCGCGAGCAACAGTCCGAGCGCGGCGAACAGGTCGCTCATCAGGGCGCGGGCGTCTGCCCGGGCTGCGGCGCGGCGGCGCGCGGCGCGGCGCCGGTGGGCTGCTCGAAGTACTTGAAGAACGGGCTGTCGGGCGCGAGCACCAGACGCGTGCCGGTCTTCAACGAGGTTTCGTAGGCCTGCATCGAGCGGAAGAAGGCGAAGAAGTCCGGATCGGCGCCGAAGGACTCGGCGAGGATGCGGGTCTTCTCGGCTTCGCCCTGGCCGCGCAGGATCTCGGCGTCGCGGTTCGCTTCGGCGACGATGACCTGCGCCTCGCGGTCGGCGCGAGCGCGCATGCCCTGCGCCGTCTCGGCGCCGCGAGCGCGGATCTGGGCGGCTTCCTGGGCGCGTTCGGACGACATGCGGTCGAACACGGCCTTGGAGTTCTGCTCGGGAAGATCGGCGCGACGGATGCGGACGTCGACGATCTGGAGCCCGAAGCGGTCGGCCTCGCGGTTCGCCTGGTCGCGGATGCGCGCCATGATCTGGTCGCGGCGGTCCCGGACGATCTGCTCGAAGCTGTTGGAGCGGATCGCCTCGAGCAGCGCGTCGGTCAGCACGTTGGTCAGGCGCGTGTTGGCCTGCTCGATCGTGCCGACGGCCTGACGGAAACGCAGTGCGTTGGTGATCTTGTACCGCGAGAAGGCGTCGACCACGAGGCGCTGGCTGTCGTTGGCGGTCGCTTCACGCTCCGGCAAATCAAGGTCGAGCACGCGCTTGTCGATGCGCGTCACGCTCTCGATGAACGGAACCTTGGCGTGAAGACCGGGCTCGGTGACGGTGGCGACCGGCTGGCCGAGGCGCAGCACGATGACCTGCTCGGTCTCGCTGACCTGATAGAGGGCGCTGTAGCCGGCGACGGCGACCAGGAAGGCGATCACCGCGAAAGCGGCGCCGAAGATGGACTTGTTCATCTCGCGCGCTCCTTACGGGATCGACCGCGCCGCGCGCGGCGCGACGGGCTGCTGGTCAAGCGGCAGGTAAGGGACGACGCCCTGCCCCGCGGCCTTCTGGTCGATGATGACCTTGTCGACGCCGCCGAACACCCGCTCCATCGTCTCGAGGAACAGGCGCTCGCGGGTCACGTCCGGAGCCTTCTTGTACTCGGCCACCACCTGGCTGAAGCGCGAGGCCTGGCCCTGCGCGTCGGCGATGGAGGTCGCCTTGATGCCCTCGGCCGCCTGGATGGTCTGGGTCGACCTGCCTCGCGCCTCGGGCACCACGCGGTTGGCGTAGGCCTGGGCGTCGTTGGTGGCGCGGATGCGGTCGGCCTGCGCCACCTGCACCTCTCGGAACGCCGCGATGACCTCGCCCGGAGGCGCGATCTTCTGGAGCTGCACCTGCGCGATGTCGATGCCGGACTCGTAGCTGTCCAGCGTCTTCTGCATGAGGTCGCGCACGGCCGCGGCGGTGACCGCGGCGGACTGCACGTCCTCCTTGGGCTGGACAGGCTCGACCGGCGGCGCGCCGGGCGCGGCGGTCGGCGGAGTGACGTCGGTCTCCGGCGTGCCTTCCGTCAGGATCTGCGACAGCTTGGAGCGCCCCACGACCTCACGCATGGCGCTTTCGGCGACCGCCTTGATGGTGCCTTCCGGGTTCTGAAGCTTGAACAGGTAGTTGGCCGCCCCGCTCGGGCGGTTCGCGGCGCCGTCGGCCGGCTTGATGACCCACACGACCGAGAAATTGACGTCGACGATGTTGCCGTCGCCGGTCAGCATCAGGCTTTCCTGCGGGACTTCGCGGCTCGACACGCTGCGCTGGCCGCCGACGGAGGAGCGCATGCCGACCTCGATGGAGTTCTGCGTGGTGACCTTGGGAGTCACGACCGTCTCGATCGGATAGGGCAGATGGTAGTTGAGGCCCGACTGGGTCGTGCGGACGAATTCGCCGAAGCGCAGCACGATGCCTTCCTCGTCCGGCTCGACTCGGTAGAAGCCCGACAGGCCCCAGGCGATCGCCGCGACCGCCACCAGGGCGAACACGCCCTTGGCGCTTCCGCCGCCGCCCGGAAACACGCCGCGAAGCCGTTCCTGGGCCCGGCGCAGAACCTCGTCGATGTCCGGCGGCTGCGGGCCGTTGCCCCCTCCGCCGCCCGAGGGCCTCTGCGGGCCCTGACCCCACGGGCCGCCCGGCTTGTTGCCCCACGGGCCGCCGCCGCCGCTTTGGTTGCTCCAGGGCATCTGCTCTCCTTCTGCGCGCCGGCCGATCCGCCGTCGATCCGCGGCGCCGCATATATTGCCGCCGTGCAACACGTTCAACGCGCACGGCGTGGGCGACGCTCGTGCGGCGCCGTAACAGAACCGTCAACCGCAATTCACGCGCGCGGCGATCACGAGGCCTTCAGCGCGTCACTCGCTGCGCACCCGCACGAGGTCGCGGAACGTGAAGGCGTGGTCGTCTTTCGGGCCTGGCTGATGCTCCTCCCGGAACGTCTCGCGCCAGCGCGCGGGGTCGTATTTCGGGAAGAACACGTCGCCGTCGACCTCGGCCTCGACCTCGGTGAGGCGCATGCGCGAGGCCTTGGGCATGAAGAGCTCGTAGATCTCGCCGCCGCCCGCGCAGATGATCTCGCTTGCGCCCATCTCCTCGGCGATCGCCTCGGCGAGGCCGAGCGCGTCGGCCAGGTCATGGGCCACGTGGACGCCGGTCTCCTTGAAGGCCCGGTCGCGCGTCAGCACGATGGTCTCGCGTCCCGGCAGCGGCCGGCCGATCGCCTCATGGTTCTTGCGGCCGACGATCAGGGGCTTCCCGATCGTCACCTCCTTGAACCGCTTGAGGTCGCTCGACAGCCGCCACGGCAGGCCGTTGTCGCGGCCGATGACGCCGTTGGAGGCGACGGCCGCGACGAGGACGATCGGAGCGCTCACTCGATCGGCCGTCCCCGCAGGCACAGCGGGTTCCACAGCGCCTGCACGGTGCGGGTCTCGTCGGCGCCGAGCGTCTCGATCGCGGCGTCGCCCTGCTTGTAGCGATAGACGAAGCGCACCAGGCTCGGCTTGTCGCGGCCGATATAGATGGTGGCCTGGCCGCAGACGGCCTCCTGCTTGCCGTCGGTGCGGCGGCGGAAGTTCTCGAAGCCGAAGCGCGCGGGCTTGCCCGCATAGGCCGACTTCAGCTTGGCGCGCAGCGCCTGCTCGGTCTCGGTGTAGACCTGCGGCGTGCTCTGCGCGGCGGCCGCCCCCGACCACATCGCCGCGCCCGCGACGGCGAGCGCCGCAATCGTCCTAAATTTCATCACGTTACGTCCTCGTCCCCGTCGCGCCGCCCAGCGCGATCTTCCGCGAGTCGCGCGAGCGCGTCCCCGCTCGTGCGATACACCGTCCAGCCGTCCATCGCTACGGCTCCAAGGCTCTCATAGAACGCGATCGCGGGAGCGTTCCATTTCAGCACCGACCATTCGAGCCGTCCGAGCTTCTCTTTCGCGCAACGCCGCGCCAGCGAGGCGAGCAGCGCCTTCGCCACGCCGCGGCGGCGGAAGGCCGGCCGGACGTAGAGATCCTCGAGATGGATCCCGTGGCGGCCGACGAAGGTCGAGAAGGTGTAGAACGAGAGCGAAAAGCCGGCCGGCTCGTCGTCGATCTCGGCGATCTCGCCGAACACGCGCGGATGTGGGCCCCCGAGCGCGGAAGCGAAATCCCAAGGCGTCGCCACGGCTTCGTGAGCGAGCTTCTCGTAGTCCGCGAGCTCGCGCACCAAGCTCCAAATGAGCTCCCCATCCTCGGGGAGCGCCTGCCGGACGACGAGGCTCACACCGCCACCGGCGCCTTGATGGCCGGGTGCGGGTCGTAGTTCTCGAAGGCGATGTCCTCATACGACACGTCGAACAGTGAGCGCGGCCCGGAGAGCCTGAGGCTCGGCAGCGGGCGCGGCTCGCGCGAGAGCTGCTCGCGGGCCTGCTCGACGTGGTTGAGGTACAGATGCACGTCGCCGAAGGAGTGCACGAAGTCGCCGACCCCGAGCCCCGCGTCGCGCGCCACGAGGTGCGTCAGCAGCGCGTAGGACGCGATGTTGAACGGCACGCCGAGAAAAATGTCGGCCGAGCGCTGATAGAGCTGGCAGGAGAGCCGCCCGTCGGCGACGTGGAACTGGAACAGGCAGTGGCAGGGCGCGAGCGCCATGTCCGGAATGTCGGCCGGGTTCCAGGCCGAGACGATGAGGCGGCGCGAGGACGGGTTGCGCTTGATCTCGGCCAGCACCTCGGCGAGCTGGTCGATCACCCGTCCGTCGGGCGCCGCCCAGGAGCGCCACTGGCGGCCGTAGACCGGGCCGAGATCGCCGTTCTCGTCCGCCCACTCGTCCCAGATGCTGACGCCGTTGTCGCGCAGATAGCCGACATTGGTGTCGCCGCGGATGAACCAGATCAGCTCATGGACGATCGACTTCAGATGGAGCCGCTTGGTGGTGACGAGCGGAAACCCTTGAGTGAGGTCGAAGCGCATCTGCGCGCCGAAGAGCGAGAGCGTGCCGGTGCCGGTCCGGTCGTCCTTGGCGACGCCGTGATCGAGGATATGGGCGAGCAGATCGAGATAGGGACGCATCGCGGCGCTCCTCGGAAGTCAGGAACGGCGCACCTTACTCCCGGCCGCCCCCGGGCAGCCAGATCGACCGGGGCGCCGTCAACAGGCGATCGCCGCGCCCCTTCCGCCGCCGGCTCCGATCGCCTATATTCCGAAGCGCCGGGGATACCCGGCTATGGTGATAAACGGCCGCCGCAATAAACCCTTCGGACCCGGGGGCAGTACCCGGCGCCTCCACCGAAGCCCATGGGCCTCTTGGCCTGGCGTGGGCTTCGGCGGGGGCGAAACAGGATCGACGGGGGCGTAAAGGGCGAACTTTCACCCGGTATTGTTCCGCCGTTATCGGGCTTTTTTATAGTTGCCAACGACAACTATGCTCCGGTTGCTCAGGCCGCGTGAGCGGTTTGAAAGACCACGCTTAAAGTCCTGATGGGTTAGCATTCGTCAGGCGGGGTTCGGAGGTACCTGGCAACAGAAACCTCCACTTCCCTTCCCCTCTCTTCCGAACGTTCCGTCGTCCCGCCAGCCGCATGGCCGCCATGCGTCACGCTGCGTTGCAGCATGACGCCGTCCGGACCAGCTTCCGCGCTCTTGTCTGGTCCGGCACGAAAGCGAAAACCCATGACGAGCGCAGCCGACTGCCTGCCCCCCTGCGACGCGCCGGACCATCAGCGCGGCGAAGAGCTCGTCCGCGTCGTCGCGCCGCACGGCGCGGCGCTCGGGCAGCTCGCGCTGTCTGTGGGCGGCCTTGCGATCGGCACGGGCGAATTCGCGGCCATGGGCGTGCTGCCGGACGTCGCGGCCGACATCGGCTCGACCATCCCGCAGGCCGGGCACATGATCTCGTCCTACGCGCTCGGGGTGACGATCGGCGCGCCGCTGTTCGCGGTCGCCTTCGCGCGGGCGCCGCGGCGGGCGTTGCTCATCGGACTGATGGCCTTCTTCCTTCTCGGCAATGTCGCGAGCGCGCTCGGCCAGGGCTATTGGCAGGTCGTCGCGGCGCGTTTCGTCGCCGGCCTTCCGCATGGGGCCTATTTCGGCGTCGCCATGCTGTTCGCGGCCTCAATGGTCGAGCCGTCGCGCCGCGGCCAGGCGGCCGCCAACGTGCTGCTGGGCCTGAGCATCGCCAACGTGGTCGGGGTGCCGGCCGCGACGTGGCTCGGCCAGACCTTCGGCTGGCGCGCGACCTTCATTTCGGTGGCGGCGCTCGCCGCGCTCACCATCGCGCTCGTGCGCGCCTGGACGCCGGAAGTGTCCCCGACCGGCGCGAGCCCCGCGCGCGAGCTCGGCGCGCTGAAGAAGCCGCAGGTGCTCCTGACGCTCGGCGTCGCGGCGGTCGGCTTCGGCGGCATCTTCGCCGTCTATTCCTACGTGGTCCCGACCCTCGTCGAGGTGACCCGGCTGCCCGCCTCCGCAGCGCCCGTCATGCTCGCCGTCCTCGGCTGCGGCATGATCGCCGGGAACATCGCGGGCGGCCGGCTCGCCGACAAGGCGCTGAAGGCGACGATGGTGGGCGTGCTGATCTACAGCGCGCTGGTGATCGGCGCCTTCGTCTTCACCTCCGTCAACGCGTACGCCGCGGCCCTGAACCTGTTCCTGATCGGCGGCTGCATCGCGATGGGGCCGGCGCTCCAGACGCGCCTGATGGACGTCGCCGGCGACGCCCAGACGCTTGCGGCGACGCTGAACCATTCGGCCTTCAACATCGCGAACGCGCTCGGGGCCTGGCTCGGCGGCCTTGCGGTCGCGGCGGGCTTCGGCTGGACCGCCCCGGGCTGGGTCGGCTTCCTGCTGGCGCTCGGCGGGCTCGCGCTGCTCCTGACGTCGCTCGCGCTCGATCGACGGGAGCGCGCCGCCGCCTGAACGGTCGCAACCGGGAGCCATTGGCCTTCCGTCGTGGAGCGTTTCGCCTCTCTCGGGCGTATTGGTGTCTGTGACGCCTCTCACGCCGGAGCCGGCCTTGTGATCACGCGGCGCCTCGCCATCGCTTGTCTGGTCGCCATCGCGACAGTCGCCCCCGCCGTCGCGCAGGAGGGGCCGAAGCCGTTCGACAAGGCCGCGTTCGATGCGGCGTTGGCCGCGGGCGGGCCCTTCGTGGTCCACGTCACCGCGCCCTGGTGCCCGATCTGCCGCGCCCAGAAGCCGATTCTCGCCAGGCTGCGCGCAGAACCCCGCTTCAAGGACTTCGGCCAGTTCGAGGTCGACTTCGACTCCGACAAGGCGTCGCTGCGCGTCGTCAATGCGCGGCTTCAGAGCACCCTGATCGTTTACCGTGGCGGCAAGGAAATCGCGCGCACCGTCGGCGACCGCGAAGAGGGCTGGATCGAGGAGCTCATGGAGAAAGCGCTGTGACCGCCAAAGCGCGCTCAAAGAATCTCCGCCGCGCGACGAGCGGTCGCGATGTTTTCGCCGCTCCGAATCCGCCTATGTAGCGGGCATGACGACGACGCCGCCTCCGGCCCCCCCGGCCCAGGACTTCATCCGGTACGATCTGCTGACGCAGAACGCGCTGAGAAGCGTCGTGCGCGACGTGCTCATGCGGGTGTCGCGCGAGGGCGTGCCGGGCGAGCATCATTTCTACATCTCGTTCCGCACCACCGATCCGGACGTGCGCCTGTCGCAGCGCCTTCGCGAGCGCTATCCGGCCGAGATGACGGTCGTGCTCCAGCACCAGTTCTGGGACCTCGAGGTCGACGACGACGGCTTCGAGGTCGGCCTGTCGTTCGGCAACGTGCCGGAAAAGCTTGTGGTGCCGTTCCGCTCGATCACCGGCTTCTTCGACCCCTCGGTGCAGTTCGGCCTCAAGTTCGACCATCCGGACGCCGAAGCTCTCGACGCCGAAGAGCCGGCGGCCGAGGCCGAAGAGCCGGCCGCGGAGATCGCGGCCGAGCCGGAGCCCGAGACGACGCATCCGCCGGCCGGCGGCGCGGAAGTCGTCAGCCTCGACAAATTCCGCAAGAAGTGACGGTCGGCCCCGCGGCGACGTTCGCCGGGGGCGACGAGTGACGCGCTCGTCCGGAGCGTGCTAGGGAGCCTGCGCCGCGACGCGCGCGGCTGAAAGCCCCTTTCACGCAAGCTGAAGAGAGCGCCGATGACCGCGACCCGCACCGAAACCGACAGTTTTGGTCCGCTCGAGGTGCCGTCCGACAAATATTGGGGCGCGCAGACCCAGCGGTCGCTGCAGAACTTCAAGATCGGCGGCGAGACGATGCCGAAGCCGCTGATCCGCGCGCTCGGGATCATCAAGCGCTCGGCCGCCCTCGCCAACAAGGAGCAGGGCTCGATCGACGGGAAGCTCGCCGACGCCATCGCGGCCGCCGCCCAGGAGGTCATCGACGGCAAGTTCGACGATCACTTCCCGCTCGTCGTCTGGCAAACCGGCTCCGGCACCCAGTCGAACATGAACGCCAACGAGGTGGTGTCGAACCGCGCCATCGAGGCGCTCGGCGGCGAGATGGGCTCGAAGAAGCCCGTTCACCCGAACGACCACGTCAATATGAGCCAGTCGTCCAACGACACCTTCCCAACCGCGATGCACATCGCGGCGGCCGAGGAGATCGAGCGCCGCCTGTTGCCGCAGCTGAAGCATCTCGAGGACGCGCTCCAGGCCAAGGCGAGCGCGTTCGAGCACATCATCAAGATCGGCCGCACCCACACGCAGGACGCGACCCCGCTGACGCTCGGCCAGGAATTCTCGGGCTACGTCGCGCAGGTTCGCCTCGGCGCGGAGCGTATCCGCGAGACGCTGAAGCATCTCTATCCGCTCGCCCAGGGCGGCACGGCGGTCGGCACCGGCATCAACGCCAAGGTCGGCTTCGCGGAAAAATTCGCTGAGAAGGTCGCCGAGATCACGGGCCTGCCCTTCGTCACCGCGCCGAACAAGTTCGAGGCGCTCGCCGCCCACGACGCCTATGTGTTCGCCCACGGAGCGCTGAACGCGCTCGCCGCCGGCCTGTTCAAGATCGCCAACGACATCCGTCTGCTGGGCTCCGGGCCGCGCTCGGGCCTCGGCGAACTCGTGCTGCCCGAGAACGAGCCCGGCTCCTCGATCATGCCCGGCAAGGTGAACCCGACGCAGTGCGAGGCGCTGACGATGGTGTGCGCCCAGGTGTTCGGCAACAACGCGACGATTTCGTTCGCCGGCAGCCAGGGACACTTCGAGCTCAACGTCTACAAGCCCGTCCTTGGCTACAACATGCTGCAATCGATCAGGATTCTCGGTGACGCGGCGGTCAGCTTCGCGGACAATTGCGTGGCGGGAATCGAGGCGGACGAGACCCGCATCGCCGACCTGATGAGCCGTTCGCTGATGCTCGTCACGGCGCTCGCCCCGACGATCGGCTACGACAACGCGACCAAAGTGGCGAAGACCGCGCACAAGAACGGCACGACGTTGCGTGAGGAAGCCGTCAAGCTTGGCTTTGTGTCGGCGGAAGACTTCGACCGCATCGTTCGCCCGGAGTCGATGATCCGCCCCGGTTGAACCCCTTGCGCAAGACGGTAATCCGGTGGCGCTCGATTTGCTTTCAAGGCGAGTGTAATAAAACAAGTCGATGGGCGAAATCGTGAACTTGCGGCGAGCCCGCAAAACCAGAGCGCGAGAAGAGGCGGAGGCGCAAGCCGCCGCCAACCGCGCCCGGTTCGGGGCAAGCAAGCAGGAGCGGGAGGCCGAAAAGGCCGAACGCGACGCATCGGTTCGTCGACATGAGGGGCATCGCCGCGAAACCGGGGGCGACGGAAGCGAATGAACGAACCGTCGAAGCCAATCGACCTGGGCCAGTCGGGCCTTGTCGACGCCCTTGGCTCGAGGCAAGCGGAGGGGATCGTCGTGCAGGGCATCCTCGCGGGGGAATCCGCGGCGGAGCCGCGGGAGTTCAACCCGGACATCGTGAAGCGTTCCGTGGTCGTGGCCGGCCACAAGACCAGCGTCAGCCTCGAGGACGCGTTCTGGCATGCGCTGAAGGACATCGCGCGCGAGCGCTCGGTGTCGCTGCGCGGCCTCGTCGCCGAGATCGACGCCAGCCGTCGCGGCGGCAACCTGTCTTCAGCCGTGCGGCTCTTCGTGCTCGACCACTATCGCCGCCGCTGCTCGGAGTCCCGGTGAGCCACGCGGCCTTTTAGAGGCCTTCGGAATCCGACCCATCGCCTCTGGCGTGGGAACGCCGGAGGCTTTGCGTCGGCCAGACCAGATCAGCGCTTCTGATCTTCCCCATCGAACGTCAACGCCATTCGACGCGCCTCAGCGCGGGGTCGCGGCCGCCGGCGGCAGGATGGATTGCGGGGCCGGGAGAGGCGCGTCCGGCAGCGTCTTGTGGCGCTCGGCGGCGCTCGCCTGGCCCTGCGGCGCGAACACGCCGGCCGGCGGCGCGACGACAGGCGCGTTCTGAGCGGCGGCAGGCGGCGTCGTGACGTCGATCGCGCCCTGCGTCGCGGCTCCGGCCGGACGCGGCAGAGACTCGATCAGCGCCCGCGTTTCGGCTTCGCGCTTCTTCCTTTCGGCCTCGGCCTTGCGGCGTTCGGCTTCCAGCCGCGCCTTCTCGGCCTCGGCGCGTTTGCGCTCTTCCTCCTGGCGCTCGCGCGCCAGCCGCGCGCGCTCGCGGGCGTCCGCCTCCATCGCCTCGATGCGCCTGGTCTCGCGCTCGACCGCGCGGATCGACAGCCAGCCGGTGAACGACGTCGCCTCGACGACGCGGACCGGCGCCGCCAGCGGCCCCTTGAAGGCGACGGAGACCTGCGGCGCCTCCGGGCGGGCCGGCTGAAGCGAAAGATCTGCGTCGAAGACGAGCCGGCGCAGGTCGAGCGTCGCTGAGCCGCCGAGCCTGACCCCGTCGGCCTCCGCATCGAGGCCGCCCGACCGCATGACACCGCCCGACATCGTGAAGGACGCCGAGGCGCGCTTCATCCGAAGGTCGGCCGCGCCGAACTCCCTTGCGAGCGCCCCAGCGACCTTCGGCGCCTCGAGCGCAAGGCCCGCCTCGATCTGCGGCTCGATGCGGTCGATCGCCGCCGGGTCGAGCCTTCGGACAAGCCCGTCCGACAGCGTGATCTGTCCCGCGCCCGTGAGCGCGCCGACGAGCGAGGACAGCGACCGCCCGGTCCCCTGCGCCTCGATCTTGAGATCCGTCGTCCCGAGGAGCGGCGAGGCCGCCGGCGCAAAGCCCAAGAGCGTCTCGGCGGCTGCGCCCGACAGCGCGAGAGCAAGGCTCGCCGTCGCCTCGGGCTCCGAGCGCGTCACGCCGGCCGCGCCCGAGAGCCGACCCGAATAGAGCGTGGCCGCGAGCCCTTCCATGGCGAGGCCATCGCGCTTCAGCGCGAGCGCGAACGCGACGTCGGACGCGACCTGGCGGCCCGCCAGAGGCATCCGCGCGGCGGTCACCTCGAAGCGGCCGAGAAGGCCGCTCAGGGGCGAGGGACCGAATGACGCATTCGGCCAGGCGGAGCCGTCGCCGGATGCGCCGAACGCCTCGGGCGAGAACGCCAGCGCGGCGAGCGCCTGGACCGGAAGCTCCTCGAAGGCGAGCCGCCCCTCCATCGGTTTCGACGGGTCGAGCGGAGCGCTCGCCCGGCCGCTGAACGCGCGGCCGCCGATCTCGCCCTTGAGTTCGTCGAGCCGCAGGCCGTCGGCGCTGAGGCCGACATTTGCCGCGAGCCTCATGGTCGCGGCGGGGCCCGACAGCGGCGTCGCGCGGCCAAGGGCGGCGGCCAGACCGGCGAGGTCGCCGGTCTCGAAGGTCGCCTCGCCCTGCGCCGAAAGCCCGGCCACCGGCGCGACCGCCACGTTTCCGCGCGCCGCAAGGACGGCGCCGAGGGCCGAGAACCGCGCTTCGCCCGCCATGCCGCGCGCCGGCGCGCCGGACAGGCGGACCGTCACGTCCCCGCCCTTGGCGGAAGCCAGCGGGCTGACGCCAAATCCCGCGAGCGCCGCCAGCCGTCGCCCGTCCGGCGAGGCCAGCTTGACGTCGATCTCGGTCGGCGCGTCGAACGAGAGTTCGGGCGCGGACAGCCGGGCGTCGATCCGGCCTCCGGCCGCGGAGCCGGCGACGGTCATCCGGCGTTCGCCGGCGCGCGCGTCGACATCGATCTGGAGATCGACCGGCGCGATCGCGCCGGCGCGCGTCTCGATCGCCTCGACCGCTGCGGGCGCGACCCCGCCCGCCCGCGCGATCGCCAGAAGCGGCGTGAGCGACGGACCCGCGACCTTGAAGCCCAGCCTGCCCTCGAGACCGCCGGCGCCCGGCGTGAGCCGCCCTGCCCCCGACATGCGCGCGCCGCTCGCGTCCCGGACCTCGAAGCGCTTGAGGTCGAGACCGTCCCGGTCGAGCGAGCCGTCGACCGAGACGTCGCGCAGCGCGAGGCCCCAGACCACGAGCGTCTTGGCGTCGAGCGCGACGAAGGCGTCCATGTCGCGGTTTCCGAGCGCCTGCCCGAGCATCCGGTCGAGGCCGAGCGCGTCGAGGTCGAGGCGGTCGGAGACGAGCGCCGCCTGAAGCTGCGCGCGGGCGTTTTCGGTCGCGCCGGTCCAGGCGATCCGGCCCGTCGAGCGCGCGCCGTCGGTCGCGATCTCGGCCTTCTCCACGATCACCGAGGCCGGCCGCGCCGAAACCTCGCCTTTCACGGCGAAGCGCCGCACGGGCGTCGCGCCGTCGGCGCGCCCGCCGGCCAGCCATCGACGGAACGCAGAAAGGTCCGCGGCCTCGAACTCCGCCTGCCCGACGAAGCCCGGTTCGGCGCCGGCGAAGGCCAGCGCGCCCGAAAGAGCCGTCCGCGCCTCGCCCGGCAGCGTCGCGCCGCCGCGGCGCACCCGCCACTTGCCGTTCTGGGCTTCGAGATCAAGCCGCAGGTCCCGGACGACGTCGCCGGCCAGCACCACGCCTCTCGCGTCGAGCGAGAAAGACCCGTTCACCGGCGGCGCGAATCCGCCGGGCAGCCGGGAGGCGATCTCGGCGAGAACGCCCGCGGGCGTGCGCGGGCGCCCATCGCCCAGCAAGCGGTCAAAATCGAGCTGCCGCGACTCGAGCCGAAGATCGATGCGCGGTCCGTTCGCGAGGGAAGCGGCGCCAGATCCGGCGATGCGGACCGCGCGGTCTTCGGGACCGTAGACGAGATCGAGCGCCTCGACGGTCAGCCGTCCGGCCTCGAGTTTGGTCGATCCGCTCGCGCTCCAGATCTCGTCGCCGTCGCGGGCGTCACGGCGAGCCGGGCGGGTGATCGCGACCCGCCCCTCGAAGCCTGGCCGCGCCGCGAGCTTCAGCAATCCGTCGGCGTCGAGGGTCGTGCGTCGTCCAGCCTCGTTCGCCGAAAGCTTCACCCGGAGCGCCCCGGAGGCGTCCGCGCGGGCGGTTGCGAGCCTCAGATCGATCCGGCGCTCCTGCGGGCCGGCCGAGCCTTCGAACTTGTAGGGGCCTGCGAGCGATCCCGCCTCGGCGAAGCCCGAAATCGCCCCCAGAGCCGACGCGCCCCATGGGGCCTTGAGCGCGATCTCGCCGTCGATGATCTCGGCGCGATCGAACGAGACCCGCTCCGCCGCGCCCGCGCGGCCCGCCGAGAACGCGGTGCGCACGGCGCCGTCCGCGGTCGCCTCCACGCCGAGCTTCGGCCGCACGAGCTTCACCCGCTCGGCCTTGAACTCGCCGCGCAGCAACGGGGCGATCGCGAGCTCGATCTCGACCTCGTCGACCGCAAGCCGCGTCGCGCCGGCGCCCGAATGAATGTTGCGGAACCGCACATAGGGCGTCGGCAGCAGCCGCGCGTCGACCGCGCCCGACACCGTCACCGGCGCGCCGACGAGCGCGCTCGCCTGTCTCGCGAAATCGTCGCGATAGGCGGTCCAGTTGACGAACCACGGCCCGATCAGCGCCGCGACCAGCGCGAGCACCAGAGCGAGCCCGAGCCCGGTGAGCGTATTGTTCAAGGCGCCTTGGTCCGGCTTCGACCCGATGCTCGCGAAACGGCCGCATCCGCGGCGGGTCGGCGGCCGGGTGCGACGGGAAAATGATTACACGGGATGGCCGGACTCACGGAATGACTATCTTGCCCGGATTCATGATGTTGAATGGATCGAGCGCCCGTTTCAGCGCCCGCATCGCCTCGACGGCGGCGGCGCCGTGCTCGGCTTCGAGATAGGCCATCTTGCCCTGCCCGATCCCGTGTTCGCCCGTCGAGGTGCCGCCCATGCGCAGCGCCCGCTCGACGAGCCGCGAGATAAAGGCCGCGCAGGCCGCGCGCTCCCCGGCGTCTTCGGGCTTCACCAGCGGCAGGACATGAAAATTGCCGTCGCCCACATGGCCGACGATCGGCGCGACGAGGCCGGAGCGCGCGATGTCCTCGATCGTCTCCTCGACGCAGTCGGCGAGCCGCGAGATCGGCACGCAGACGTCGGTCGGCACGGGCTTGGCGCCGGAGCGCAGCGCCGCCGCCGCCCAAGTGGCGTCGTGGCGGGCGGTCCAGAGCCGCGTCCTGTCCTCGGCCTTCGTCGTCCAGTCGAGCGGCCCGCCGCCAAGATCCGCCGCGATCTCGCCGAAACGCTCGGACTGTTCGTGGACGCTCGCGTCGGTTCCGTGGAATTCGACGAAGAGCGTCGGCGCGACCGGCAAGGCAAGCCTGGAGTAGGCGTTGGTGGCCGCGACCATGGCGGCGTCGAGAAGCTCGATTCGGGCGATCGGCAGGCCGGTCTGGATCGTCAGGATCGCGGCGTCGCAGGCCGCGCGGACATTCGGGAACGGGCAGACGCCGCCCGCGACCGCCTCGGGCGAGCCGTGGAGACGCAGAGTCACCTCGGCGATGACGCCGAGCGTGCCTTCCGAACCGACGAAAAGCCGGGTGAGATCATAGCCCGCCGAGGACTTCTTGGCCCGCCCGCCGGTCCGCATCACCTCGCCGGACGCCGTGACCACGGTGAGGCCAAGCACCGCATCCTTCATCGTGCCGTAGCGCACGGCGTTGGTGCCGGAGGCGCGGGTCGCCGCCATGCCGCCGATCGAGGCGTCGGCGCCGGGATCGATCGGGAAGAACAGCCCGGCGTCGCGAAGATGAGCGTTTAGCGCTTTGCGGGTGACGCCCGGCTGGACGACGGCGTCGAGGTCTTCCGCATGGACCGCGACGATCTCGGTCATCTGCGCGGTCGAGATCGAGACGCCGCCGAACGGCGCGTTCACATGGCCTTCGAGCGAGGAGCCGGCCCCGAACGGAATGATCGGCGCGCGATGCTCGGCGCAGATCCGCACGATCTCCGCCACCTCCTCGGTGTCGCGGGGAAACGCGACGGCGTCCGGCGGCTCGGCGGCGATCCAGGTGACGACGCTCGCGTGCTGCTCGCGGATCGCGGCGCCGGTCGAAAGCCGGGGCCCGAAGCGCTCCGACAGTCTGGCGATCGCCGTCTCGACGTCGGATTCCGGCGCCCGGACGGCGGCTGAGGTTGCGGCGGCGTGCATGATTGGGCCAAGACCTCCGGCGTCCCGTCCTGGCCTCTCTTCCGGAGACCCCGTTTGAACGACGCGCCCTATCTGTCGCCCCCGCTCGAGATCGAGAGCCGGTTCCTCGACCACAACGGCCACGTCAACATGGCCTACCATCTCGTGCTGGCGGATACGGCGCTCGACCTCGCCTTCGGCGAACTCAAGGGCCCAGACTACGTCGAAGCGCGCGGCATGACGACCTTCGCGGCCGAGATGCATGTGCGCTACCTGCGCGAAATGAAGATGGGCGAGGAGATCCGCGGCCGGGTGCGCTTCGTCGCCGCCGACGCCAAGCGGGCGCATTGGGCGGTCGAGCTGGTGCGCGGCTCCGACGGCGAGACGGTCACGACCGCCGAAGGCGTGACGATGTCGGTCTCGGTCGCGTCGCGGAAGGTCGCGCCCTTCCCGGAGGACGTGTTCGAGCGGCTGACGGCGCGGGTGGCCCGCGACGCTCCTGGCGCCGCCGGTCTCGACTGGCTCGGCCGCCGGGTCGCGATGCGGAAGTGACGGCGCCGCGAGCCGCGACACGAAAAAGCCCCGCGCAGAGGATGCGCGGGGCCTTCGAAGACCAGACGATGCGTCAAATCTTATTCGACGACTTCGACGATCTCGCGGTCGCTGTTCACGATGTACCGCTTCTCGTTGACGACCGTGTAGCTGTAGTCGCTGTCCGGCACGCTGTAGACCTCGACGCGCTCCGGCAGACGACGGCCGACGACGACGTCGCCCTCATAGGTGACGGAGGCGCGGTCGGCGCCGGTCACGTAGGTGCGCACCCGCTTGTCCGGGGTCGCGGCCGCGCCCACGACGCCGCCGACGCCTGCGCCGACAGCCGCGCCGACAGGTCCGCCGACCACGGCGCCCGTGGCGGCTCCGGTGGCCGCGCCCGCGGCGGCGCCGCCAGCTTCACGGTCCCCGGCGAAAGCGACGGTGGGAATGGCTACGCCGAGAGCGGCGACGAGCGCGATCATGCCATTGCGCATGATGAAGTCCTCCTGTGTTCCGCCCGCCCCAACAACGGACGGCCCACAGAAAGCGTTCCACGTGAAATGACATGTAACCAAAAGCGAGCTGTGCGCCGACTTTCGCGATGACCTCCCGGCGGCTCGCCATCGGGCCACCGGGGCGCCATTTTGTTCTCGGCGGGCCGCGCTGAGTCGCGGCCTGCTCGCCTTGCATTCCGGAGCCGTCTTTCCTTGTCCGACCCGAACGCCCGTTACGACGATCCTTCCGCGCCCGCGCTCCGTCCGGGCGGCATCGCCGCGCGCGCCCAAGGGACGATGCGGGCGGCGAACGCGCCGGACTATCTCGCGGGGCTGAACCCGGAGCAGCGCGAAGCCGTCGAGACGCTCGACGGCCCGCTGCTGGTGCTGGCGGGCGCCGGAACGGGCAAGACGCGGGTGCTGACCACGCGGATCGCCCACATCCTCGCGCTCGGAAAGGCTCGGCCGTTCGAGATCCTCGCCGTCACCTTCACCAACAAGGCGGCGCGCGAGATGCGCACGCGGGTGGGAGACCTGTTGGGCAGAGCCGCAGAGGGCATGGAGTGGCTCGGCACGTTCCACTCGATCGGCGCCAAGATGCTGCGCCGGCACGCCGAGCTCGCAGGGCTCCAGCCGAGCTTCACGATCCTCGACACCGACGACCAGATCCGCCTGCTGAAGCAGGTGCTGGCGGCGGAAAACATCGACGACAAGCGCTGGCCCGCGCGCCAGCTGGCGTTTGCGATCGACGGGTGGAAGAACCGCGCGCTGTCGCCGAAGGATGTGCCTGTCGGCGAGGCGCAGGCCTACGCCAACGGCCGCGGCGCGGAGCTCTACGGGCTCTACCAGACACGCCTCAAACAGCTGAACGCGGTCGATTTCGGCGACTTGCTGCTGGAGCCGATCCGCATCTTCCGCGAAAACGCCGACGTGCTCGGCCAGTATCACCGGCGCTTCCGCTACATGCTGGTCGACGAGTATCAGGACACCAACGTCGCGCAGTATCTCTGGCTGCGGCTCCTCGCGCAGGGCTCCAAGAACCTCGCCTGCGTCGGCGACGACGACCAGTCGATCTATGGCTGGCGCGGCGCCGAAGTGGAGAACATCCTCAAATTCGACCGGGATTTTCCGGGCGCGAAGGTGGTGCGGCTCGAGCGCAACTACCGCTCCACCGGCCACATCCTCAACGCCGCCTCGCATCTCATCGCGAAAAACGAGGGCCGGCTCGGCAAGACGCTTCGCCCCCAGACCGAGCTCGGCGAGAAAGTGAGCGTGGCGGGCGCCTGGGACTCCGGCGAGGAGGCCCGCCAGATCGGCGACGAGATCGAGGCGCTGCAGACCAAAGGCCACAAGCTCGACGACATGGCGATCCTCGTGCGCGCCTCGTTCCAGATGCGCGAGTTCGAAGAGCGCTTCATCACGTTGGGCCTGAACTATCGCGTCGTCGGCGGCCCGCGCTTCTACGAGCGCGCCGAGATCCGCGACGCCATGGCCTATATCCGCGTCGTGGCGAGCCCGGCCGACGCGCTCGCCTTCGAGCGCATCGTCAACGTGCCCAAGCGCGGCATCGGCGATGCGAGCGTGAAGCAGATCGTGGAGCGCGCCCGCGCCGACGAGGTGACGCTTCCCGAAGCCTCGCGCCGGCTGGTCGCCGAGGGCGCGCTGCCGGCCAAGGCCCGCAACGCCCTGAAGGATCTCGTGCTGTCGTTCGACCGCTGGTCCGGAGAGCTCGACCGCACGCCCCATGTGGAGCTCGCCGAAAAGATCCTCGAGGAGAGCGGCTACACCGACATGTGGTCCAAGGACCGCTCGGCCGAAGCCCAGGGTCGGCTCGAAAACCTCAAGGAGCTCGTGCGCTCGATGGAGCCGTTCGAGAACCTGCGCGGCTTCCTCGAGCACGTCTCCCTCGTCATGGACGTCGACGGCGCGCGCGGCGAGGACGCCGTCACCATCATGACGCTGCATGCCGCCAAGGGGCTGGAGTTCGACACCGTCTTCCTCCCCGGCTGGGAGGAAGGCCTCTTCCCGCACCAGCGCTCGCTCGACGAGAACGGCCGCGCGGGGCTCGAGGAGGAGCGGCGCCTGGCTTATGTCGGCGTCACGCGCGCCAAGCGCCGGGCCAAGATCTGGTTCGCGTCGAACCGGCGCGTCCACGGCATGTGGCAGTCCTCGATCCCGTCGCGCTTTCTCGACGAGCTGCCGGAGACGGCCGTCGACGTCGTCGAGGCGCCGGCGACCTTCGGCGGCGGCCATATGGGCGGAAGCTACGGCGCAAGCCGCTTCGACCGGGCGGACGCCTTCACCTCGACCTACGAGACGCCGGGCTGGAAGCGCGCGCAGGAGCGCGGCTTCGACCGCGGCTCGGCCGGCCCCGGCGCGCGCAGCCGCGGGCCGATGACGATCGAGGGCGAGCTCGTGGCGGCGTCGACCGCGAAGTCCGCGGGCTTTTCGCAGGGCGCGCGGGTGTTTCACCAGAAGTTCGGCAACGGCACGGTGGTGGAGGTCGACGGCAACAAGCTCACCGTCGCCTTCGACAAAGCCGGCCAGAAGCGCGTGGTCGACAGCTTCGTGAAGGCGGCGTAGGGCGCGCCGGAACGCGGGGCCGCGATCGCGGGCCGCGTCAGTCCAGCCGCTGGCTGTCGACGAACCAGGTCTTGTTCCCGTAGCGGATTTCGGACGCGCCCTCGCCGGCGTCCTCCTCCACGACCGTCACCTTGCGGCCCACGCGGATCCGGATGGGGCAAGCCTTGCTCGCGCGCGCGCCTTTCGGAGCGAGCGACGCCTGCCCGTACTCCCGCCACGCCGCCCAGCTGGCGCACGCATAGGCGTCCCGACCGACGATCGCCTCCCGCTCGGCGGCCGAGGCGTCGCCCGCCGAAGCAAGCAAAGCGAAGACGACCGCGATCCTTGTCGCTTCGGCCATGCCCCACGCCCTCCTTCTCGACGCCGCCCGGCCTTATATGGGCTGCTCGAGCGGAAGGATGGAACATGCAAGCGCAATGGACGGACGAGGGATCGACCGCGATCGGCGAGATCGCGCGCCGGCACGGCTTTTCGGACGAGGCCGGCCGCGCGATGGCCGACGCCCTCAACCAGAGCGCCGGCTCCATGGCGCAGTTCCATCATCCCGATCTGGGCGGCATGGGCCAGTGGTCGCGCGGCGGCATGCTGATGATCGGCGACATGTTCAACCATCACCTCAAGGGCCGCGTCGCGGGCCTCGCGGAGGATCTCGCCGAAGCCATGGCGCGCGGCGCGATCGTGGCGCGGCGCCCGGCGCCCGGCGAATCGTCCGCCGGGTTCGGCCAATGGTGGCCCGAGGAGCTCGGCCGCGCCTCGTCGACCGGCGCCCAGAACGGCGGGCGCTACGCGGTCTTCCCCGAGGCGCGTCGGCTTGCGGTGGAGCGCGACGGCCGCGTGACGATCTATGACACCGGCGACCATCGCATCGGCGGCGCGTCGCAGCAGCAGGGCGGCGGCTCGTCCTTGAGTTTCTCGACCGACCGCGGATCGGTCGGGATCGAGGCCTTCGCCGAGCTGCGCGCGCCGGACGACCGGCCGTCTTCGGCGTCGGCGTCGGCGTCGGCGTCGGCGGAGCCGATCATCGAGCAGAGCGCCGCATACCGCCCGACAGCGTCGCTCGAGACTGCGGCTGCCGCGTCGACGACGCGCGAACCGGCGCCCGACGCGGCCCGCGCGACCGCCGAGCCGTCCGCGCCGCCGCCCGTCCGCATCGAGGGCGGCGATCCCTTCGACACGATCCGGAAGCTCGCCCGGCTGAAGGACGAGGGGCTCCTGACGGACGAAGAGTTCGCGGCCAAGAAGACCGAACTGCTCGCCCGCATCTGACGTCGCAAGGCGCGGCTCCGCCTTCGCTGTTTCCTTCGCGCCGCGCGATGTTTATGGGTCCGGGCTCCAGGGCGAGGCGAACGCCTCGCCCGGCGCCTTACCGGACATGCCCGTGACCCAAACGCCCGTCATCCGCCTCAGCCTCGACGAAACCACCGCAAAACGCGTCGCCGACGTGCTGGAGGAGGCGTTCCCCTTCGGCGAGGTGTCGATCGCGGCGTTCGAGACCGGGCCCGACGCGTGGAGCGTCGAGGTCTACGGCTCGCCCGAGATGGAGGCCTCAGAGCTCGCAAGCGCGCTGCGCGAGGCGCTGGGGCCGGAAAGCGCCGGCCTGCGCGTCGAAGAAGGCGCGATCGACGAGAAGGACTGGGTGGCCAAGAGCCTCGAGGGCTTGAAGCCTGTGCCGGCCGGGCGCTTCGTGGTCCATGGCAGCCATGACCGCGACAAGATCCCCGCCGACGCCATCGGCATCGAGATCGAGGCCGCGCTCGCCTTCGGCACCGGCCATCACGGCACGACGCGCGGCTGCCTGCTGGCGCTCGACGAACTCCTGACCGAGCGCCGCTTCGAGCGCGTGCTCGACCTCGGCTCGGGCACCGGCGTACTCGCGATCGCAGTGGCGCTCGCGCAGAAGGCGCCGGTGCTCGCCACCGACATCGACGAGACCTCGGCCCGCATCGCCGGCGAGAACGCCGAGGCGAACGGCGCGGGCGCGTTCGTCGCCTCCATCCATGCCGAAGGTTTCGATCACCCGGTCTTCGCCGAGCGCGGACCGTTCGACCTCATCGTCGCCAACATTCTGGCGGGCCCGCTGGTGGAGCTTTCCGGCGACGTCGCGGCGCATCTCGCCGAAGGCGGAGTCGTGGTGCTGTCTGGCCTGATGACGCATGAAGAGGATCGGGTGCGCGACGCATATCTGGCGAAGGGCCTCAGCCTCGTCTCGGCGCGCCAGCTCGAGGGCTGGTCGACGCTGGTGCTAATAAAGAAGTAGGACTGGAGCGGCGAATTGCGTGCTTCGAGACGCCTTGGCTCCCGCCAAGGCTCCTCAGCATGAGGGTCGTTGGAGCGCGCCGTCATCCCTCATGCTGAGGAGCCGCGCGTGGCGCGGCGTCTCGAAGCACGCACTTCACTGATCCAAGCTGACGGCGAAACATGTTTGAAGCCCGCTTCCAGTCGTTCGACGAAACCGCCGATCCGAGCCAGGGCGCGCCGCGTCTCAAGGCGCTTCGGGCGGAACTGGCGCGGCAGGGCCTCGACGGCTTCCTGCTGCCGCGGGCCGACGAGCACCAGAACGAATATCTGCCGCCCTCGGCCGAGCGGCTCGCTTGGCTCACGGGCTTCACCGGCTCGTTCGGCTTCGTGAGCGTCCTTCCCGACGTCGCCGCGATCTTCGTCGACGGGCGCTATACGGTGCAGGTCCGCGCGCAGGTCGACGCGGCGGCGTTCACCGCCGTCAACGTCTCCGACCAGCCGCCGTCCGACTGGCTGAGGGAGCACGCCAAGCCCGGCCAGCGCATCGGCTACGACCCGACGCTGCACACGCTCGACGGCTTCGAGCGTTTCGAAAGGGCCGCGAAGGCCGCCGGCGTGGAGTTGGCCGCGGTCGACCAGAACCCGGTGGACACGATCTGGAGCGACCGCCCCGCCCCGCCGCTTGCGCCGGTGACGCTCCACGGCGAGGCGCTGGCGGGCGAAAGCGCCGCGGCGAAGCTCGACCGCGTCCAGACGGAGCTCAAGACGCAGAAGGCCGACGCGCTGCTCGTCACCGACGCGCATTGCCTCGCATGGGTCTTCAACATCCGCGGCGGCGACGTCGCGCACACGCCGCTCCCTCTCGGATTTGCGATCATCCCGGCCATGGGGCGGCCAAGCGTCTTCCTCGACGCGCGCAAGCTCTCCAACGCGGTTCGCGACGCGCTCGCGGGATCGGCCGAGATCTCCGAGCCCGGCGACCTCGACGCGGCGCTCAAGGCGCTCGGCGCGCGCGGAGCGACCGTGAGGCTCGACGCGGCCGCCTCCGCGGTCGCCTTCGCGCGCACGCTCGAAGCGTCTGGCGCGAAGCTCCAGCGCGGCGCGGACCCGATCGCGAAGTTGAAGGCGGTCAAGAACGCGACCGAACTTGCCGGCGCCCGCGCCGCGCATCTGCGCGACGCCGCCGCGCTCGCCCGCTTCCTGCGCTTCGTCGACGAGGAGGCCCCGAAAGGCGCGCTCGACGAGATCGGCGCAGCCGAAGCGCTCGAGACCTTCCGGCGCGAGACCGGGGTCCTGAAGGAAATCTCGTTCGATTCGATCTCGGCCGCGGGGCCCAACGCCGCGCTGCCGCACTACCGCGTCACCCGCTCGACCAACCGAAAGCTGACCTCCGGTTTCTACCTGATCGATTCCGGCGCGCAGTACGAGGACGGCACCACCGACGTCACCCGCACGGTCGTCGTCGGCGAGGCGAGCGCGGAGATGCGCGACCGCTTCACCCGCGTGCTGAAGGGCCACATCGCGATCGCGACCGCGGCGTTTCCGAAGGGCGTGTCGGGCGCGCAGATCGACGCCTTCGCGCGTCGGGCGCTCTGGGACGTCGGGACCGACTTCGACCACGGCACGGGCCACGGCGTCGGGTCATATCTCTCGGTCCATGAAGGCCCGCAGCGGATCTCCAAGCTCGGGACGGTGGCGCTCGAGCCCGGCATGATCCTCTCGAACGAGCCCGGCTATTACCGCGAGGGCCACTACGGCATCCGCACCGAGAACCTGATCGTGGTGGAGGCCCGAAAGATCGCGGGCGGCGACCGGGAGATGCGCGGCTTCGAGACCATCACCTTCGCGCCGATCGACCGTCGCGCGATCGAGCCCTCGCTGCTGAGCGCCGACGAGCGCGCCTGGCTCGACGCCTATCACGCCGAGACGCTCGCGAAGGTCGGCCCGCTGGTCGACGCCGAAACGCGGGCCTGGCTCGAAGCCGCCTGCGCGCCGCTGTGAGGCCCATGTCCCGCTCTCCCCTCGCCCTCCTCGCAGTCGCCGGTCTGTACGGCGCGGCTGGCGTCGCCACGGCGGCCGTGGCCGCCCACATATCCGGCGACACGCGCCTCGGGACCGCCTCGACCTTCTTGATGCTGCATGCGGCCGTCCTCGTCGGGCTCGCGGGCGCGGCGCGGGCGTTCGGGATCGGCCTGCCGCTGCTCGTTCCGGCCTGGGGCGTCGCGCTCGGGACGCTGTTGTTCTGCGGCGACCTGATCGTGCGCGTCGTCTACGGCGCGAGCCCGCTGCCCGTCGCGGCGCCGACCGGCGGCACGATTCTGATCGTCAGCTGGCTCGGCGTGACGGTCGGCGCGGTGGTGGGGGCGCTGCGGAGAGGTTGACGGCTTCCGCTTTGCGTTGCCGGGGCGACGTCGGCTCGGCCCCATGCGGCCAGGCCGCCGCGTGGTCAGTTCGGAGTGAACTGAACGGTCATCGCGCCGCCGTTCACGTTGCAGTATTTCGGACCATAATCGGAGAAAATCCTGAAGTCTCCGAGCACGAAGGTTCTGAATTTGGACGTCGACTTCTTCTTGATGTCGAAGACGCGCGTCAACGAAACCGGGACAAGGTAGTTCTTGTCTCCGGCGAGGTAAGCCGGCGTCCGGTCGGTGCTCGAGGCCGCGTACGTCATCATGGTTCGGTGATAGACGTCGAGCGAGGTGGCGCCTTCCTCGTTGATCGTGATCTCGGAGTTGTCGTCTTTCAACGCCAGATGCATGTAGAACTGTGACCGCGTCGTCGATAGGGTCGGATCGGCGGTGTTGGTGTCTGTGATCTCGCAGAACACCGTCCCGTTCCAGGTCACGACAGCTGCGCCGGCTCCCGGAAATCAACCGAAAAGGTGGGAAGCGAGATCTTCTCGGCGTCCTTGGGTTCGACCCTGAGGCAGAAAAAGACGTCGGCGGCGGAGCCGCAAGGCTTCTTCCGCTTGACGAAGGCCTTCACCTCCTTGGCGGCCTGCGCCTCTCCGGCATCGACGGCCAGCGCTGGCGCCAGAACGCAGGAGAGCACCAAGCCGCCCAAAACCATCATGCGCATCGCCATGCCCCTCCGGCCGCCACGGCGCCAAAATGGCACGGCGATCGAACGCCTGACAAGGCGCCGGAGCGCGTGGGAACGCCTAGGTTTCGCTGGACTTCGGCTCACTCAGCAACAGGCAGAGCACCAGCGCCGGCGCGCCCGACAGGAACGTCAGGAAGAAATAAACCGGGTAACCTGTCTGCACGGCCACGAAGCCCGAGCCGCCGGCGAGCAGATGGCCCGGCAGCGCATAGATCGAGCTCAGCACCGCGTAGCGGGTGGCCGAAAACTCCGACGCCGCCAGCTTCGACATGAAGGCGATGAGCGCCGTGCCCGCGATCGACGAAGCCACGTTGTCGAAGCCGATCGTGGCGGTCAGCATGACGATGGAATGCCCCACCTGCGCCAACGCGCCGTAGAACAGGTTGGTGGCGGCCGACGCCACGATGCCGACGATCAGCACCGTCTTCAGCCGCATCTTCGTCAGCATCCAGCCGCCGAGGAACGCGCCGGCGATCGACAGCACGATGCCGAACACCTTGGTGACGTTGGCGATCTCCTTGTTGGTGAAGCCGAGGTCCTTGTAGAGCGGCGACGACATGACGTTGGCGAGCTGGTCGGGCATCCGGTAGAGCCCGATCATCAGCAGCACCGCGATCGGCGTGGCGGCCACGAGGCCCAGAAGGTCCTTCACCGGCGCCCGCAGCGCTTCGCCCGGCGCGCGCGGCTCGCTCGGCTCCAGATCGCGCGCGGTCTTTGGAATGAAGGCGACCGTGAGCAGCGCGATCGCGACCATGATCGCGGCCATCACCCAGTAGGAGCTGTTCCAGCCGAAATCCTGCGCGAGGTAGAGCGCGCCGGCGCCGGCCGTCAGCAGCGCCAGCCGGTAGCCGAGCTGGTAGGCGGCGACGAGCAGTCCCTGCTCCTGCGCGCCCGCCACCTCGACGCGCCAGCCGTCGACCGCGGCGTCCTGAGTCGCTGACGCCGCAGCGGTCAGGAAGCAGGCGGTCGCGACCAGCGGCAGGCCCGTGGCCGGATCGCCCATCGCCATGCCGACGAGCCCGAACGCGACGCCGATCTGCGCGAGCAGGATCCAGGCGCGCCGCCGGCCGAGCGCGCGCCCGAGCGGCCCGAGCGAATAGCTGTCCATGAAGGGCGCGATCAGGAACTTGAGGCTGTAGGCGATGCTCGCCCATGACAGCAGGCCGATGGCCTCGAGGCTGACGCCCGCCTCGCGCAGCCGGAACGCGAAGGTGCCGAGCACCAGAAGCAGCGGCAGGCCGGACGCATAGCCCAGCACGCCGCTCGCGAGCCTGCGCACGGTGATCGGCGCGGACGAACCGGCGACGGCTTCAGGCTGCGGCGTTTCGACCATCCGGGTTCCTCTTTCAGGCGGCGCGCAGAACCGGTCTTGCGCCTGATCTTCTTGGCGGATTCGAGGCGTCTCCGCCACCCTGGGCCTGCCGGCGCGCGCGCCCCGCCATCTGGCGTCCCAGCCTCCACATCCCAATCGAAACATTGTTGACTTGCTTTATGGATTGTGTGGACATTGGTGCGACGCCGCATGCGGGCGGCGTCACGGTCATCTCCTCCCGGGGGCGCGTCTGCGCGCCCTGAAGTCCAGTACAGCGAGGAACGCCATGTCGTTCGACGCCCGATCCCTGCAATCCTTCATCCTGCCGGTCGGGATCCTCGTCGCGTGGCAGGCGCTGTCGAGCGCGGGCCTGATCTCGGGGGGCGTCCTGCCGGCGCCCACCGAGATCGCGGCCGCGGGCTGGAAGCTCGCGCTGTCGGGCGAACTCTGGACCAACATCTGGATTTCGACCTGGCGCGCGGGCGTCGGCCTGTTGATCGGCGGCGGCATCGGTTTCGCGCTCGGCCTCGGCAACGGCCTGTCGCGGCTCTCGGAGCGGCTCGTCGACCCGACCCTGCAGATGATCCGCACGGTGCCGCATCTCGCGCTGATCCCGCTCGTGATCCTGTGGTTCGGCATCGACGAGACCGCGAAGATCTTCCTCGTCGCGCTCGGCGTGTTCTTCCCGATCTATCTCAACACGCTGCACGGCGTGCGCACCGTCGACGCCCAGCTCGTCGAGATGGGCCGCGCCTACGGCATGTCGAACGCGACGCTCTTCACCAAGGTGATCCTGCCCGGCGCGCTGCCCTCGATCTTCGTCGGGCTGCGCTACGCGCTCGGCATCATGTGGCTGACGCTGATCGTCGCCGAGACGATCTCGGCCTCCTCGGGCCTCGGCTACATGGCCATGAACGCCCGCGAATTCATGATGGTCGACGTCGTGGTGTTCGCGATCCTCATCTACGCGCTGCTCGGAAAACTCGCGGACTCGATCGCCAAGGCGCTCGAGCGGGCGACGCTGTCCTGGCACCCCGCCTATCTCCCGGCCTGAAGGCGCCCCTCCTCCATGACAGCCAAAGCCATCACCGCCCCGTTCGCCCTCGCCCGCTCCGAGGCTCCGGAACGCGCGCCCGAGCAGCTCTCGCTCCGCGCCAAGACCTCCGGCTCCGGCGCTTCGGTCGCGCTGCGCGGCCTCTCGAAGTCATTCGGCCCGAAAGAGGTGCTGAAGAACGTCGACCTCACGGTCCCGGCCGGCCAGTTCCTCGCCATCGTCGGACGATCGGGCTGCGGTAAGAGCACGCTGCTTCGCACCGTCGTCGGGCTCGAGACGCCCACCAAGGGCGCGGTCACGGTCGGCGGCGGCCGCGCGGGCCTTGGCCGCATCATGTTCCAGGAGCCGCGCCTGCTGCCCTGGGCGCGCGTGATCGACAATGTCCGCGTCGGCCTGCCGTCGTCCGAACCGAAGTCGGCTGCGCGCGCCGCCGCTCAGGCCGCGCTCGCGCAGGTCGGCCTCGCCGATCGTGGGGGCGACTGGCCGTCGGTCCTCTCGGGCGGCCAGCGACAGCGCGTCGCGCTCGCCCGCGCGCTCGTCTCGCGTCCCCAGTTGCTGGCGCTCGACGAACCGCTCGGGGCGCTCGACGCGCTCACCCGCATCGAGATGCAGGAGCTGATCGAGAACATGTGGCTCGACCAGGGCTTCACCGCGATCCTCGTCACCCACGACGTCTCCGAAGCGCTCGCGCTCGCCGACCGCGTGGTGCTGATCGAGGACGGCCGCATCGACCTCGACCTCACCGTTGACCTTCCCCGGCCCCGCCGCCGCGGGTCCGCCGAGATCGGCCGCCTCGAGGAGACCATTCTCGACAAGCTGTTCAACGCCGGCGGCCGCCCCTCGGACGACCGTCCGGGCGTCGCGGCGCCGGACGCGCCCGAGGCCCGGAGGGCGATCGCGTGACTTCGATCGTCGCCATCGCGGGCAGCCTTGGAAAGCCGTCCCGCACCCGCCTTCTCGTGGAGGACGTCGCGCGACGCGTCGCGGCGCGCACGAGCGGCGCCGTGACCTTGGTCGACGTCGCCGAACTCGCCCCGGAGCTCGGCCGGTCGTTCTCGCGCCCTGCGGCCGAACCGGTCGAAACCGCGCTGGCGGCGATCGAAAAGGCGGACCTGATCGTGGCCGGTTCTCCAATCTACAAGGGCTCTTACAGCGGCTTCTTCAAGCACCTGATCGACCTCGTCGACTACCGCGCCTTGACCGGCGCGCCGGTGGCGCTGCTCGCGACGGGCGGCAGCGACCGCCATGCGCTCGCGGTCGAGCACCAGATGCGTCCGCTGTTCGCCTCCTTCGACGCGCTGACGCTCGGCACCGCCGTTTTCGTGGTCGACCGCGACATCGGCGCCGAAGGCCATGTCGCCGACGAGCGGGTGCGCGCGCGCATCGAGACGCTTGTCCGGGAAGCCTCGAGCGCCGTCGCGGTCCGTTCCTCCGCCGCGGCCTGACCCCACACCCCCCAGTCCCCAAACCGACAAGACGAAACAGATGACCTCCCCCACCCTCACGCGGGTCTCGCGCCTCGCCTCCGCCGCGTTCGTCGCCGCGGCCCTCATCGGCGCGACGAGCGCGCAAGCGGCCGACCGCACCATCCGCATCGGCTTCCAGAAATACGGCACGCTCATCCTGCTGAAGGGCAAGGGCACGCTCGAGGAGAAGCTGAAGCCGCTCGGCGTCACGGTGAAATGGGCCGAGTTCCAGTTCGGGCCGCCGCTGCTCGAGGCGGTCAACGCCGGCGCGGTCGACTTCGGAACGACCGGCGAAGCGCCTCCGATCTTCGCGCAGGCGGCGAGCGCCAAGCTGGCCTACGTGGCCAACGATCCGCCCTCGCCCAAGGCCGAGGCGGTCCTGGTGCAGAAGGACAGCCCGATCAAGACGCTGGCCGATCTCAAGGGCAAGAACATCGCCGTCGCGAAGGGGTCGAACGCCCACTACCTGCTGGTGAAGGCGCTCGAGAAGGGCGGCGTCGCATATTCGGACGTCAAGATCTCGTTCCTGGCGCCGGCCGACGGCCGCGCGGCCTTCGAGAGCGGCAAGGTGGACGCCTGGTCGGTATGGGATCCCTTCTTCGCAGGCGCGGAGGCCGCCGGAGCGCGGGTGCTGACCACCGGCGAGGGCATCGTGGAGAACCACCAGTTCTTCCTGACATCGCGCGACTACGCCAAGGACAACGAAGACGTCCTGCAGATCGCTCTCGACGAGCTCCGCAAGGTGGAGGACTGGGTCGCCAAGGATCCGAACGCCGCCGCGGCCGAGCTCTCTCCTCTCGTCGGCATCCCGGCGCCGCTCCTGACGGTCGCGATATCGCGGCTCGGGCTCGGCGTGCGGCCTCTCACCCCGGACGTCGCGGCCGCCCAGCAGCGGATCGCCGACACCTTCCTCGAGCTGAAGCTCCTGCCCAAGCCCATCGTCGTCGAAGACGCCGTCCTGAAGCTCAAGACCGCGGATGTCGCGAAATGACCGAGTTCACCCCCCCGGAAACCGCCAACGTCCTCTGGTTCCTGCCGACCCATGGCGACGGCCGCTATCTCGGCACCACCAAGGGCGGCCGGGCGGTCGACCTTCCCTATCTCGAACAGGTCGCCCAGGCGGCCGATCGCCTGGGCTATTTCGGCGTGCTGCTGCCGACCGGCCGCTCCTGCGAGGACAGCTGGGTGGTGGCCTCCGCGCTCGCCCCGCTGACCGAGCGGCTGCGCTATCTCGTGGCCGTGCGACCCGGCCTCCAGTCGCCGACCGTCGCGGCGCGCATGACCGCGACGCTCGACCGGATCTCGAACGGACGCCTCCTCATCAACGTGGTGACGGGCGGCGATCCGGCCGAGAACGCCGGCGACGGCATCTTCCTCAACCACGACGAGCGCTACGCGGTCACCCGCGAGTTCCTCGAGGTCTACAAGGCGCTGCTGGCCGGCGAGACGGTGAACTACAAGGGCGACCACATCCGCATCGAGGACGGCCGCCTGCTGTTCGCGCCGACCAGCCCGAAGGGCCCGCCGCTCTACTTCGGCGGCTCGTCGCCCGCGGCCTCCGAAGTCGCCGCCAAGACCATCGACAAGTACCTCACCTGGGGCGAGCCGCCGGCGCAGGTCGCCGAGAAGCTCGCGGCGGTGCGCGCGCTCGCCAAGCGCGAGGGCCGTGAGGTGTCGTTCGGCATCCGCCTCCACGTCATCGTCCGCGAGACCAACGAAGAGGCATGGGCCGCCGCCGACAAGCTGATCGAGAACCTCGACGACGAGACCATCGCGGCCGCCCAGAAGGTCTACGCCCGCATGGATTCGGTCGGCCAGCAGCGCATGGCCGCGCTCCATGGCGGCCGGCGCGACAAGCTCGAGGTCAGCCCGAACCTGTGGGCGGGCGTCGGGCTCGTGCGCGGCGGCGCGGGCACCGCGCTCGTCGGCGATCCGGAGACCGTGGCCGAGCGGATGAAGGAGTACATGGCGGCCGGCGTCGACACCTTCATTCTCTCCGGCTACCCGCATCTCGAGGAGGCCTACCGCTTCGCCGAGCTGGTGTTCCCGCTGCTGCCGCTCTCGACCACGACGGCGCCGGCGGCCACCAGCGTCAACATGGGCCCGTTCGGCGAGACCATCGCCAACGACGCCCGTCCGGCGCTGAGGGTCTCCCAGTCGTGAGCGACGGGGCGGGCTGCGTTCCCGGCGCGCCGGGCGAGGGAGACCGCCAGACCGTCGTCGTCATCGGCGGCGGCTTCACCGGCGCGGTCGTCGCCCACCAGCTCGCCCGCCGCGCGCCCGCACGCTTCCGCATCGTCGTCGTCGAGCCGCGATCGGCGCTCGGCGGCGGCGTCGCCTATTCGACGGCCGACCCCGCGCACCGCATCAACGTGCCCGCAAGCCGGATGAGCTTCGTGCCGTCCGATCCCTGCCACTTCGAGCGGTGGCTGAAGGCCGACGGCGCGCTGGTCGAGGATCCGGAGGCGGTGACGCCTGACGGCCGCGCCTTTCCGCGCCGTCAGGTTTTCGGGCGCTACGCGGCCGAGACAATGGAGCCCTATTTGCTCGCAGGCGCGATCGAGCACCGTCGCGACAGGGCCGTCTCGGTCGACCGCAGCGCCGACGGCGGCTGCGTGGTTCATCTCGCCGGCGGCGAGGCGGTCGCGGCGTCGTTCGTCGTGCTGGCCGCCACCCATCCCGCGCCCGCGGCTCCCGCGGCCTTCGACGCCGTCCTCGGCGATCCGCGGCTCATCCCCGACACCCAGGACCGCGCCGCGCTCGACGCCCTCTCGCCTGACGCGCGCCTTCTGATCGTGGGAACCGGCCTCACCATGGCCGACATCGTCGCCTCGCTCGAACGCCGCGGCCATCGCGGCCCAATCGTGGCGGTCTCCCGGCGCGGCCTGCTGTCGCGCGGCCACGCCGACCGACCCGGCGAGTTCGGCGCCTTCGACCGCCAGCCCGCCAGAACCGCGCTCGAGCTTCTGGTTCGGATCCGCCGCACCGTCGAAGCCGCCGGGGCCTCGGACATCCCGTGGCAGCACGTCCTGGACGCCGCCCGCAACCAGGGCCGCGCCCTCTGGACAGCGCTTCCGGAAAGCGAGCGCCGCAAGGTCGTGCGACGGCTGCGCACATTCTGGGACGTCCACCGCTTCCGGGTCGCGCCCCAGGTCGAGGCGGCGATCGCGCGGCTGCGCGCGTCGGGCCAGCTCGAGGTCTTCGCCGGCGAGCCGGTCTCGGCTCGCGCGGGCGTCGAGGGGCTGGAGGTCGCGATCCGGAGGCGGCGCGGCGCGACCGAGACCGTCGCCTTCGACGCCGTCGCGCTCGCCACGGGGCCGGCGCATCGCGGCATCTGCGACGCCGATCCGCTCATGCGGCGCCTCGCGGCAGCCGGCCTGGTGACGTCCGACCGCCTGCGGCTCGGCGTCGCGACCGACGAGCTGAGCCGCGCGCTCGGCCCGGACGGCGCGCCCTCCGGTCTGATCTGGATCGCCGGTCCGCTGGCGCGGGCGACCTTCGGAGAGCTCATGGGATTGCCCGAAGTCGCGCGGCACGCCGAGTTCGTCGCCTGCGAAACCCTGCGCGCCGCCGACGCCGCGTTTCAGGTCGAAGTCCGCGCGGTCGCCTGAACCGCGAGGCCTCGCCTCTTTCCATTCCGGTGTGTTACCGCAAGTCCGGCCGGCGTCACGCAAGAGTGACGCCGGCCGCCCGCTCGCCTGTTGCCTGCCCGATCCCGCCTGACCTAGTTGCACTCACGCTGGAGGGGACCACATGTCGATCATGTCGCGCAGAACCGTGCTGACCGCCGCCGGCGCCGCCGTGACGATCCCCGTCGCGGGATCGGGCGCGCGCGCCGCCGCGCCCGCGGCCGGCCGCCAGTCGCCGGGCGTCTATCGCTACAAGGTCGGCTCGTTCGAGGTCACGGCGCTGACCGACGGCCTCGCCCGCCGCCCCCTCGACGCCGGTTTCGTGAAGAACGCCCCGCTCGAGGACGTTCGAAAGGCCCTCGAAGACGCCTTCATCCCGACCGAGACGCTGCCGATCACCTTCACGGCGCTCGTGGTCAACACCGGCAGCCGCCTCGTGCTGATCGACGCCGGCACCGGCGGACGCCTCGCCCCGACCGCGGGCCAGCTCTACGAGAATCTCGCCGCAGCGGGCGTCGATCCGAAAGCGGTCGACACCGTGCTGATCTCCCATTTCCACCCCGACCACATCGGCGGCATCCGCCTGAAGGACGGGACGCTCGCCTTCCCGAACGCAGAGGTCGTGGTCCCGGAGGCCGAATGGGACTTCTGGATGGACGAAGGCGCGATGAGCCGCGCGCCGGCGGGCCTCGTCAACGCCTTCAAGATCGTGCGCGCGGTGTTCGACCCGATGGCCAAGGACGTGCGCCGCTACAAGGGCGACACCGAGCCCGCGCCGGGCATCTACGCCATTCCGGCCTACGGCCACACGCCTGGCCACATGGCGTTCCGGATCGCGTCCGAGAAAGAGCAGCTTCTGGTCTGGTCCGACGTCACCAACCATCCGGCGCTGTTCGTGCGCAATCCCGGCTGGCACGCGATCTTCGACATGGATCCCGAAATGGCCGAGGAGACGCGCCGCCGCATGCTCGACATGGCGGCGACCGACAAGCTGCTCGTGTCCGGCTATCACTTCCCTTTCCCCGCCGTCGGCCACATCGCGCAGCGCAGCGTGCGCGAATTCGCCTTCGTTCCCGAGCAGTGGAACCCCGCGCTTTAACGACGACGCGCTAAGTTCAATGGACGCCCGCGCGGCTTTGCGTATAAAGCGCGCTCTCGCCGCGCTCCCTCCCCTTTCGCGGCTTCGGAAGACGACGTCACGGCGGCCATGAACGATCGCAAGCGCTACGAGCGGATCGCCTTCGTGGCGAGCGCCGCCGACGACGCCCGCGCCGCGCTCGAGGCGCTCGTCGCCCGCTACGGCGACGCGCCGCAGGCCGAGGCCGACGTCGTGGTGGCGCTCGGCGGCGACGGCATGATGCTGCAGACGCTGCACGAGACCATGGGCCGGCGCATGCCGATCTACGGCATGAACCGCGGCTCGGTCGGCTTCCTCATGAACGAATACATCGAGGACGGCCTCGTCGAGCGCCTCGCGGCCGCCGAACGGACGGTTATCCATCCGCTGACCATGCGCGCCCGCGACCGCGAGGGCCGGGTGCACGTCGCCAAGGCCATCAACGAAGTCGCGCTCTGGCGCCAGAGCTACCAGGCGGCGAAGTTCCGCATCGAGGTCGACGGCAAGTCCCGCATGGCCGAGCTCATCTGCGACGGCGTGCTGGTGGCGACGCCTGCGGGCTCCACGGCCTACAACCTGTCGGCCCACGGGCCCCTGCTGCCGCTCGCGAGCCCCCTGCTCGCCATGACGCCGATCTCGCCCTTCCGGCCCCGCCGCTGGCGCGGCGCGCTGCTGCCGGACCGCGCCGCGGTCGCGATCGACGTGATCGAGGACGACAAGCGCCCGGTGGCGGCGGTGGCCGACAACACCGAGTTCCGCAACATCCGTCGCGTCGAGATCGCGCTCGACCGGAAGACCGATCTCGTGATGCTCCACGACCCCGGCCACGGCCTCGACGAGCGCATCCTCGCCGAGCAATTCGGCTGGTGACAACCTGAAACGGAGCGTTAACAACGTTTCGTCATGATGAGCTGCCCTCGCGTGTGCGCAGCCCAAGATGATCCGCGTCGATTTCACGAAACTTCGCATTCTGGTCGTCGACGACAACGCCCATATGCGTCGGATCGTGCGTACGCTGCTGCACGGTTTCGGCGCGCGCGAGGTCTATGAGGCCGAAGACGGCGCGGCCGGCCTCGAGCTCTTCACCTCCCACCTGCCCGACATCCTGATCGTCGACTGGTCGATGCCGATTTTCGACGGCATCGAGCTGGTGCAGATGATCCGCCGCCCCGAAAGCGGGGTGAACCCCTACGTGCCGATCATCATGCTGACCGGCCATTCCGAGAAGAGCCGCGTGCTGCGCGCGAGAGACGCCGGCGTCACCGAGTTCCTCTGCAAGCCGATCTCCGCCAAGGCCCTGCACCAGCGCGTGCTGAACTGCGTGCTGCATCCGCGCGCCTTCGTGCGCACCAAGGACTATTTCGGGCCGGACCGCAGACGCAGCGGCGCCGCCGCCTACAGCGGACCCGAACGCCGCGTCAACGAGACGGTGCTGATCGACTCGGGCGTCGACCGGATCCGCGAAACCGTGAACCAGTGATCGCGAGGCTCCGATGGCCGACCAGCCGCCCCTCGACGTCCCGACCGAGACCTATGCGGACCACATCATCCTGCGTCCGCCCAACAGGCTGAAGGCGCGCGTCGCGCAGCGCGTCGATCCGGACGAACGGCTCGCCGATCCCGTGCGCCGCGCCGAGCATGCGCTCACCTTGCTCGAGAACGAATTCGACCAGTGGATGGATTCGGAGATCAACGCGCTCGAGGACGCGCGCCGCCGGGCGTCGATCACGCATTCGACGGGCGACTTCGAAGAACTCTATCGCGCCGCGCACGACATCCGCGGCCAGGCCGCCACGCTCGGCTTTCCGCTCGCGGGCGAAGTCGCGGACGGGCTCTGCACCATGATCGAGCGGCTGGCCGAAGCCTCGCCCCAGAGCCTGGTCGACCGTCATGTGGAAGCGGTCCGCGCCATGGTGCGCGAGGACGTGCGGGACCGCGACCATCCGCTCGGCGTCGCGCTGGTGCGCCGCCTTGCGGAACTGCGGCGCCAGACGATCCCGGGCCTTTCGAACGACGCCTGACTGCTCTCCCGGAGCCGTCAGGCCGCCGCCGCCGCGACGCGCCGGGCGGGCTCGCCGAGCGTGCGCCGGGCGTCTTCGCGCGCGGCCTCGGCGGCGAGGCGGCGCAGCATGGCGCGCAGCGACGAGACGTCGAGATCGGCGCCCTCGCAGGCGGTCAGGGCCCGCTCCACCATCCGGCGCGAAAGCGCGGCCGATCCCATCTCCGCGAAGCCGACCTCGCGCGCCGCGGCGAGCGCGCCGCGGAAGGCGCCGAGCGCCGAGCGGGGGAAGCCCGCGCGCTGATAGAGCGCCTCGAAGCCGCGCCCCTCGAAGTCGCGGACGAAGCCCGCCACGCGGACCGGATCCTGCCCTGAAAGCGCGGAAAGCGCGGCCTCGAACAGCGCAAGGTCGCCGCTCAGGAGCGCCCTCAGCGCAAGGCTCGGCGAGAACAGGTCGCGCTCGGCGAGATGCAGCACGAAGGCGCGGCGGTCCGGCGCGTCGGAGGCGATGACGACGAGTCCGCGCTCGCAGGCCTCGTCAGCGGCGCGGCGCGCGCGGCCGGCGTCGAGCCAGCCGCGACTCGACACGAAAGCCGAAAGCGCCTCGGCGACCGAGCGCATCAGCCGCTGGCGGATCTCGGGACCGAGCTCTTCGCGCGTGAGCAGCGCGTCGCGCGTCGCGCCGTCGGCGCCGTGGCGCTCGGCGATCCGGGAGGCGGCCGCGCGGGTGAGATGAGCGCCGCGGTTGGAGGCGAGACGCTCGCAGGCGCGCGCGTCGCCGACCTCGGCGATGGCCGCGGCGAGCGGTCCGGAGACCTGCCGGCGGCCCGAGATCGCGAGCTGCGCGCGCGAGCCCCCGAGGGCCACGAGATCGACGAGCTCGAGATCTCCCAGCACCGGCGAGCGCGACAGCACCGGATCGGCGACGTCGGGCACGTCCTGGGCGAGCGAAAGAATGAGCGCGGGGGGCGCGTCCGGAGAGGCGGCGAGCGCGTCGGCGAGCGCGGCCCGCACCGCCACATGGTCGTCGTCGAGCGCGAGCGTCAGCGCCGCCTCGACCTCTTCGCGCACATGGGCGTCGAGCTCGCCATGGAGATAGGAGCGCGCGAGCGCTCCCGCAGCTTCGGCGCGCATATGCGCAGGCGCGGACGACGCCCAATCGAGATAGCGCTCGACGATCACGGCCGGCCTCGCGCGGTTGACGACGCGGAACCCGTGGTCAGCCAGGACGGCAGTTGGATCCCGAGGAAGGTGGTGGCGGGTTCGACCTTGCGGCCCGCCAGCGCAGAGACGGCGGCGGGCGCAGGCTGGACGGCCGTGCTCTGAGTGATCGAAGCTCCGGACGCGGCAGGCGTGGCGCGCGGGGTGATCGTGGCTGCGGCGCGCGGCTTCGCGGCCCGGGCGCGGCCGGCGAGATCGACGGCCGCCGCTGCGGCCTCGGCGCGCGGCGTCGCGGCCGCGGCGGTCGGAGCCGCGGCGTAGCCCATCGCGCTCGCCGCGGCCTTCACCGATGCGCCGTCCGCGGCGAGGCCCGCCGAGCCGAAGCCGGCCCAGGCCTGTTGGACGTAGGACGCGACGGGCGTGCGCCGGCCGGTCTTGAACAGCGAATGGAACGCCTGGCCGTCGTTCTCGCGCCCGCCATTGTAGGGCGCGACCGAGGCCTCGTTCGTAGCCTGCAGCGCGAGGATCGGCCGCGTGGTCTTTGCGGCGGGAGACGTCGCGGCGATCGCGGTTCCGGACGGCGTCGCGGTCAGCCGGTCGTAGACCTCGCGGGCGGTGCGGGCGCGGCCGCCGTCATAGAAGATCGATCTGTTGGCGGACGCCTGCGACGGGAACGCGGCTGCGGCCGAAGCGGTCGGGGTCGCCGTCGCGAGGCTCGTCAGCTCGATCGCGCCCTGCGCGCCCATGAAATGAGCGGCGTAGAGCTCGCCCTCGCTCGGCGCGCGGCCGAGACCGTTCTCGAACGCCTGCGCGTTGCGACGGGTGAAGGCGGCGCCGAGCAAAGCGGAGGCCTGTGGATCGTCGCGCATCGCCAGGATCTCGGCGCGCCGGGCGGGATCGGCGACGACATAGCGGCCGGACGCGGTCTTGGCGATGTCGCCGGCCGCGGCGCCCATGCCGAGGCCCGGTCCCTCCTCCTTCATCACCTCGAGCCAGGTCGAATCGATGAATTGGAACAGGCCGCGGGCGGAGGACGACGGGTTCTTGGCCGTGGCGTTGAGGGAGGATTCGCGGGTCGCGGTGCGCAGCAGATAATCGAAGCCTGCGCCGGTCGCCTCCGCCGCGCTCTTCAGCGCCGCGGTGACGCGGCCTGCGGCGTCCGCGGGAGTGAGGAGCTCCATCGACTTCGCGCTCGTGACCCTTCACGTCCCGGGCGGGACGCCCATCCGGCGCCGACTCCGGCCCGTTGCGACGAGGATGCGGCCGACATGGTAAACCGCTCGTTAACGCACCGCCGAACGCCTAGGAGACCCAGAGCTTGCGACGCTTTCACGCCGGTCCGATCCGATCCGTCCTCGTCGCCTCGCCGGGCGATCCGATCTCGGGCGGAGCGGACGCCCTGCTGTTCGATCTCGGCCAAGCCGGCGCCGCCGGTCTCGAGGCCGTGGCACGGCGGCTGCGCGCGCGTCCCGGCGCCGACGGCCCGCTCGTCGTCCTGAAGCTCGCGCCGCTCGACGATGGCGGCGCGGAGCAGCTTGCGGCGCTTGGGCCCTTGAGGCCCGACGCCGTGGCGACGACGGCAGCAGAGACCGGCGCGGATCTCCAGCACCTCGGCGCGCTCCTGTCGGTCGCGGAAGCCGCCGGCGGGCTGGACGACGGCGAGATCTCGATCGTGGCGGTCGCCGAGACCACGGCGTCGCTGTTCGGGCTGATCGGCTTTGCGGTCGCCACCCCGCGGCTGGCGGCGATCGCCTGGGACGGCGAGGCGCTCGGCGCGGATTTCGGCGACGAGGAGCCGCGCGACGCCGACGGGCGCTGGAGCGACCCGCTCCAGACCGCCCGCACGCTCGCTCTCGCGGCCGCCGCCGACGCGGGCCTACCGGCGCTCGACAGCCCGTTTTCGACGCGCGATTCTGGCGCCTTCCGGGGCGAGGCGGAACGCGCCCGGCGCGACGGCTTTTCGGGCAAGATCTCGCTCGACGTAAATCAGGCGGCGATCGCGCAGGAGACGTTCGCGGCCCGCTAGCTCTGCGGCCGCGCGAGCGAAAACGTCTCGAACACCGTCGCGTAGTCCATGTAGCCGCAGCGCGCGAGCGCCTGGGCCTTGGCGGTGTCGAACAGGCCGTCGACCAGATAGGCGTCGTCGATGTGGACGCCGGTGACCTGGCCGATCACCACGTAGCGCCCGGTCGCGGCGCCATGCATGTCGTTGAGCTCGGTGACGCTGATGGTTCGGCATTCGAGCGCCGCGGGGCTTTTTGCGACGCGCGGCGGACGGACGGTGCGGCTCGGGGCGGCGGCGAGTCCTGCGCGGAAGAACTCGTCCTCGCCCTTGGCGAGCGGCGCGGAGGTGACGTTCATCTGCTCGCGCAGCGAATGGGTCGCGAGGCTGCACACGAACTGCCCGGTGTCGCGCGCGTTCTCGGCCGAATGCTTGAAGCCCTCGGAGGAGAACATCACCATTGGCGGCGAGCCGCAGACGCCGTTGAAGAAGCTGTAGGGCGCGAGATTTCGCCGGCCGCGGACGTCGAGCGTCGAGATCCAGCCGATCGGCCGCGGCGCGACGATCGCCTTGAACGGGTCGTGCGGCAGGCCGTGCCCGAGGATCGGCTCGTAGAACATCACGCGCTCCAGCGGGTCGTGATCTTGGCGATTTCCGGCCGCGGGCGATCGGGCAGACGCTCGGTCGGCGTGCCGAGATGGAGGAAGCCCGCGACGCGCTCCTGCGGAGCGAGGCCGATGAGCTCGCGGGCCCGCGGCTCATAGGCCGCCCAGCCCGTCAGCCACTGCGCGCCATAGCCGAGCGCGTTCGCCGCGACCGAGAGGTTCATGCAGACCGCGCCGGCCGAAAGCTCCTGCTCCCATTCGGGGATCTTCACATGGGGCGCGGCCGTGCTGACGACGGCGACGACGAGCGCGGACTGCGAGAAGCAGGCCGACTGCGCCCCGAGGCGCGCCTCGGAGACCGAAGGATCGGTCTCGCGCAGCAGCTCCGCGAGCCGACGGCCGAGCTCGGCGCGGCCCTCGCCTGCGATCACGATGAAGCGCCAGGGCGCGAGCTTGCCGTGATCGGGCACGCGCGAGGCCAGGGTGAGGATCTGCTCCAGTTCGGCGTCGCTCGGTCCCGGCTCGGAAAGCGCGTTGGCGGGCACGGAGCGGCGCGCGGCGAGCAGCTCGATCGTGTCTGACATGGGAGGCTCCGGCGGACGTGACTGGTCGCGCGAGGGCTTAGCACGATCCGCGGCCGACCGGCCAAGGCGTCGCCATCCGCGAGCCCCGCTGGGGACGGGGGGCCGGGGCGCCCATTCGGACGCTTGCCTTGGCGGTCCGCTGATGGCATCGCTCGGCCCATGGGTCGTCGTTCGCCGTCCTTGCTCGCCGGTCTTCTCACGGCCTCGGCGCTCGCCGTCACCTCGGCCGGGGACGCCCTCGCGCAGGCGGCGCCCGGCGGGGCGCTCGCGCCCGGGGGCCTTCCGAACGCCGGAGAGGCCGCCCGTTCGGGCGCCGGGCCGAGAAACGCGCCGAGTTTCGGCGGCGTCATCACCGGCCGCATGAACCTCATCGGACCCGCAGGCCCCGACGCGCTTTCGCCGCCGACCCTGTCCCGGCCCGCGCCGCCTCCCGCCCCCGTCTTTTCGCCCGAGCGGATCGATCGGCTCGACCCGGCCATCGTCGACCAGATGCGCCTGCCCAATCTCGCGCCCGGCGCGGCGTCGCGGCCGACCACGACGACCACGACGTCGCCGCCGACCGATCTCGGCGCAGGCGCGGCGCCGCTCGCCAAGCAGTTCCTGACGCTCCAGGGCCAGTTCGACGAGAACGGCTCCGCCATCCCGAGCGGCGTGAAGTGGCGTCTCTTCACCGATCAGGCCGACGCCAACGGCGAGCACATGCTGGTGGCGGAATCGAACGACGCCCGTCCGCGCTTCGAGGTCGACCCCGGGGCCTACATCGTCCACGCGGTCTACGGCCTCGTGAGCGCCGCGAAATTCGTCACGGTGGCGGCCGGCCGGCCCACCAGCCAGACCATGGTGCTGCCCGCGGGCGCGGTGCGCCTCACCGCCTTCGTGGGCGGACAGCAGGCGCCGGAGGGCGACGTGACCTTCACGCTCACGCGCGACGACGGCGGCGTCGCCCGCACGGTCGCGGAGGACGTGAAGCCCGGCCAGCTCCTGAGGCTTCCGGCCGGCTCCTATCATGTGTCCTCGGTTTATGGCGACGCCAACGCCAATGTCGAAGCCGACCTGAAGGTCGCGCCCGGCAAGCTTGTCGAGGCGCAGGTCCACCACAAGGCCGCCCATGTCTCGCTGAAGCTCGTGCAGTCGCCCGGAGGACCGGAGCTGCGCGACACGTCATGGACGATCCTGACGCCCGGCGGCGACGTGATCCGCGACTCGATCGGCGCGCTCTCGAGCGTCGTGCTGGCCGAAGGCGACTACATGGCGATCGCGCGCCGAGACGGACGCCTCTACCAGCAGAGCTTCGCGGTGCGCACGGGCGTCAACGCCACTGTGGAAGTCGCGGTCCGCTAAGGACAGTCCGCTCATTCAGGCGAGCGCCCGCATCGCTTCGCGGATCGGCTCGATCGCGCGTTCGCCGGCCTCTTCGCCGAGACGGATCGACTCCGCGGCCCGGTGGAAGTCGAACAGGCCGATGTCGGCGAGCCGCGGCCCGATGGTGACGTCGGGCGGATCGCCCGCAAGGCGCGAACGCGAGATCCGGTCGAGCATGATGTTGAAGGCGTCGACCATGACGGCGGGAATGCCGGGGCCGTCCTCGATGGGGCGCCGGGCGGCCGGCTCCCCGCCGGATCTCCGGGCGCCGCGCATGCGCGCGAACCAGGTGAGATCCTCGGCCGCCTCCTGATCGCGCTCGCTCGCGCCGATCGACTGCACCACCGTGCCGCGGCCCGAGACGTCGCTCTGCAGATTGACCGCCGCCACCATCCGCCCCCCAAGCGCGCGGGCGGCCGAGACCGGCACGGGATTGACCAGCGCGCCGTCCATCAGCCAGCGGCCGCCGATGCGCAGCGGCTCGAACACGCCGGGCAGAGCATAAGAGGCGCGGATCGCCTCGGCGAGCGGCCCGCGGCCGAGCCAGACCTCATGGCCGGTGGTGTATTCGGTCGCGATCGCGGCGAAGCGGACGTCGAGATCCTCGATCGCGATGTCGCCGAGATTGGCCTCGAGCTGCGCCTTGAGGCGGCCGCCGCCGATGAGGCCCGCGCCGCCGAAGCTGACGTCGAGCAGTCCGAACATGCGACGCCGGGTGAGCGAACGCGCCCAAGATTCGAGTTCGTCGAGCTTTCCGGCCGCCCAGCACCCGCCGACGACAGCGCCGACCGAGGTGCCGGTCACGATGTCTGGCCTGACGCCTGCGGCGTCGAGCGTCTTCAGGACGCCGATATGCGCCCAGCCGCGCGCGATGCCGCCGCCGAGCGCGAGCGCGAAGACCGGTCGGCGGTCGCCCTGCGGCTCCGGCGCGCCGGCGTCCCCGGTCTCGGCGATCGAGGCCGGACGAGAGATCAGCGATGACAGACTGGGGAACACCGAACCCGAACCCTCGCTCTCGCGACGGAGCGATCATCCCATGGCCGCGTGAACGCCGATTGAACGCGCGGCGCGCGGCGTCAGCCGCCGTAGGTCTTGGCGGGATCGAACAGCCGCGCGTCGTCGACGAGGCGAAGCGGCGCGCCGACCTCGCCGGTCGGCACGGCGCGGTAGAAGCACGACTTGCGGCCCGTATGGCAGGCCGCGCCCGTGCCGGCGACGCGGACACGAAGCCACAGAGCGTCCTGGTCGCAGTCCACCCGCATCTCGGCGACCGACATCTCGTGTCCCGAGGTCTCGCCCTTGCGCCACAGCTTGCCGCGCGAGCGCGAGAAGAAATGCGCGACCCCGGTCTCGATCGTGGCGGCGAGCGCCTCGGCGTTCATGTGGGCGAACATCAGGACGTCGCCGGTCTCGACGTCGGTCACGATCGCGCCGACGAGCCCGTCCCGGTCGAACTTCGGGGTAAGCCGCTGGCCTTCTTCGAGCTCGTCGTGCGAGCCCGGCGCGGGGAACGTGACGGTCATGGAGCGATGTCCCGGGCGAACGGCGGCGAGGCATAAGAAAAGGGCCGGACGAGCCGGCCCTTCACGCCCGCCCTGGCCCCAACAGCGTTCAGCGGCTCGGATGGCCGGTGCGCACCATGGTGATGAAGCGTGCCTGGTCGGCCGGCTCGTCCTTGAACACGCCGGTGAACTGCGTGGTCACGGTCGAGACGCCCGCCTTCTGGATGCCGCGCATCGACATGCACATGTGCTCGCCCTCGAGCATCACGGCGACGCCGCGGGGCTTCAGGTGCTCGTCGATCGCCTCGGCGATCTGCGAGGTGAGCGTCTCCTGCGTCTGCAGGCGCTTGGCGAAGACGTCGACCACGCGGGCGATCTTCGACAGTCCCACCACGCCGTTCGACGGGAAATAGGCGACATGCGCCTTGCCGAAGAACGGCACCATGTGGTGCTCGCAGTGCGAGAAATACGGAATGTCGCGCAGCACGACCATGTCGTCGTAGCCGGCGACCTCCTCGAACACGCGCAGCAGATCCTCGGCGCCGTCCTTGCCGTAGCCGGCGAACAGCTCGCCATAGGCCTTCACGACGCGTTTGGGCGTGTCGATGAGGCCCTCGCGGGTCGGGTCGTCGCCGGCCCAGGCGATGAGCGTGCGAACGGCCGCCTCGGCCTGCTCCCGGGTCGGGCGCGGCTGGACGAATTCGGCAGGGACAGAAGAATGTTTGGGCGCCGGTATCGGAACGCGGGCCCGGGGGTGCTGAACGACAGCGTCCATGAAAGAACCTCTTGGCGGGGCGCTAGCCCCATACGCGCGACGACTGAACCCCGATCAACCGGCCGAAGCGAGGCTTCAGCTTACGGCGGCCGATCATGGCGGGGCGCGTCGCGAGTTCATATATAGGCAACGAGGCCGATCGAACAATGCGACTTCGGCGACAGGACCATCAAGAGACTCGATCGATGATCGACGACATCTACAACCGCCGGATCCTCGAGCTCGCGGCCGAGATTCCCCGCATCGGCCGCCTCGAAGCGCCGGACGCGACCGCGACGGCGCATTCGAAACTTTGCGGATCGACAGTGACGATCGATCTCGCCTTCGACGGCGAGACGGTGACGGACTTCGCCCATGAGGTCCGCGCCTGCGCGCTCGGCCAGGCGTCGTCCTCCGTGATGGCCCGCACCGTGGTCGGCCGCACCGCGCAGGAGCTGCGCGAGGTGCGCGAAACGATGCGGGCGATGCTGAAGGACAACGGCCCCGCGCCGGACGGCGTGTGGGAGGATCTCAAGGTGCTGGAGCCGGTGCGCGACTACAAGGCCCGCCACGCCTCGACGCTGCTCACCTTCGACGCCGTCGTCGACGCGCTCGACCAGATCGAGAAGAAGCGGGCGGCGTGAGCGGCACGCGCGTCATCCTGGACGGCCGCAGGCCGATCCGGGATCGCCCTCGGAACGAGGCGCAAGCGGAGACGCCGCGCTCTGCGGAGGACGATCCCGGCGCTTCGCCGCGCTTCGGCCGGGATGACGCCCGCGTCCCTTCCCTTTCCCTCCACGCCCCGCTCGCCTCGGCTCTCCGCCTCCCCATTCTCGCCTATCGCTATTCGCTGTCGATGTTCATGGGGCGGCGCTGCCGCTACCTGCCGACCTGCTCGGAGTTCGCCGACGAGGCGCTCGCCCGCCATGGCGCATGGGCCGGCGGCTGGATGGCGGCGGGCCGGATCTGCCGCTGCAATCCCTGGGGCGGCGACGGCTTCGAGCCCGTGCCGCGCGAATTGCCTTCGGACGCGACGTGGTCTAGGCCGTGGGCCTACGCGCGCCGGGCGCGGCGGCCGATTTGCGAGGCCGTCGACCCGAGCTGACGCGGCGAAGACCAACCCCTGAAATCGCTTACCTGCGTTCGTAGGCAGTGAGTGAGCGGAAAGAGAAGACCATGCCTCTCGTCACGTTTCCCGACGGCGCCCAGAAATCCTATGAGCACGGCGTCACGGGCGCCGACATCGCCGGCCAGATCTCCAAATCCCTGCTGAAGCGCACCGTCGCCATGGCGCTCGACGGCGTCGTGGTCGACCTTGCGGACAAGATCGAAAACGACGCCCGGATCGAGTTCCTCGACCGCAACGACCCGCGCTCGCTCGAGCTCATCCGCCACGACTGCGCGCATGTGCTGGCTGAGGCCGTGCAGAATCTCTGGCCGCAGACGCAGGTCACCATCGGCCCGGTGATCGAGAACGGCTTCTACTACGACTTCCACCGCGAAGAGCCGTTCTCCACCGACGACATCGCCGCGATCGAAGCCGAGATGCGCAAGATCATCGCGCGCGACATGCCGTTCACCAAGGACGTCTGGAGCCGCGACCGCGCCAAGGACTGGTTCGCGGCCAAGGGCGAGACGTTCAAGGTCGAGCTGGTCGACGCCATCCCCGCCGACCAGACGATCAAGATGTATGCGCAAGGGCAGTGGATGGACCTCTGCCGCGGTCCGCACATGACGTCCACGGGCAAGGTCGGCGACGCCTTCAAGTTGATGAAGGTCGCGGGCGCGTACTGGCGCGGCGACTCGAACAACCCGATGCTCCAGCGCATCTACGGCACGGCGTTCCCCGACAAGGCCGGGCTCGACGCCTACCTTCACATGCTGGAGGAGGCCGAGAAGCGCGACCATCGCCGGCTCGGGCGCGAGATGGACCTCTTCCACTTTCAGGAGGAAGGCCCCGGCGCTGTGTTCTGGCACCCGAAGGGATGGACGCTGTTCCAGACGCTGATCGCCTATTCGCGGCGCGTCGTGAACACGTCCGGCTTCGTCGAGGTCAACACGCCCCAGATCCTCGACCATTCGCTGTGGCAGACGTCGGGCCACTGGGACTGGTATCGCGAGAACATGTTCGTCACGCAGACCGAGGACGACCGCGTCTTCGCGATCAAGCCGATGAACTGCCCGGGCCATGTGCAGATCTTCAAGCACGGGCTTCGCAGCTACCGCGAACTGCCGATCCGCATGGGCGAATTCGGCATCGTGCACCGCTATGAGCCGTCCGGCGCGCTGCACGGCATGATGCGGGTTCGCGCCTTCACCCAGGACGACGCGCACATCTTCTGCACCGACGAGCAGTTCATGGCCGAGACGCTCGCGCTGAACGAGCTGATCCTCGGCATGTATTCCGACTTCGGCTTCGACCGCATCATGCTGAAGCTCTCGACCCGGCCCGAAAAGCGCGTCGGCTCCGACGCGCTGTGGGACCGCGCCGAGCAGGTGATGAGCGACGCGCTGAAGGAGATCGAGGCGCGCTATGGCAACCGCGTGACCACGGCGGTCAATCCGGGCGAAGGCGCGTTCTACGGGCCGAAGTTCGAATATGTCCTGCGCGACGCCATCGGCCGCGACTGGCAGTGCGGCACGATCCAGGTGGACTTCAACCTGCCCGAGCGCTTCGGCGCCTTCTACATCGGCGCGGACGGCGAGAAGCATCATCCCGTCATGATCCACCGGGCGATCTTCGGCTCGCTCGAGCGCTTCACCGGCATCCTGATCGAGCATTTCGCGGGCCATTTCCCGCTCTGGCTCGCGCCGGTGCAGGCGATCGTGACGACGATCACGTCGGAGGCCGACGGCTATGCGCTCGAGGTCGCGGCCGAGCTTCGCAAGGCCGGGCTTCGGGTCGAGCTCGATCTCAGGAACGAGAAGATCAACTACAAGGTCCGCGAGCACTCGCTGACCAAGACGCCGGCGCTCGTCGTGGTCGGGGCGCGCGAAGCCGAGACGCGCGGCGTGTCGGTCCGCCGCCTCGGCAGCCAGGGCCAGACCTCGATGACGCTCGACGAATGCGTCGCCGCGCTCGCCGACGAGGCGACCCCGCCGGACGTCAGGCGCGCGCGGCTCGCAGACGGACGCCCGCTGGCGGCGGAGTGAGCCTCGGCCTTACTGGTCGCGCGTCCGGACCAGGATCGTCTCGCCGGCCTTGAGCCTGTCGGCGAGACGCTGCGCCAGAGCGGAGTCCTCCGAAGCGGGCGCGATCGCGATCTGGCCGCCCTCGATCGGCGACCGGATGACGGGCGACATCACCACCGCGCCGTCGATCAGAATGTCCACCGTCAGGCCGACGCGATCGCGCGTGAAGGTCGCTAGGTTGAGCGACGAGAGGCGGTTGAGCTTGATCACCACCTGCGCGCGGCCGTCGGCGTCGAACGTCACGGTCGCGTCGTCGGCTTTGAGCCTCACGCTTCCCGTTGCGGCGTGCGCCGCGACGGCGACGGCCGCCGCCAGAAGGATGCCGGCGAGCGAACGGACGAGCATCGAGTTTCCTGGGATCTAGGCAGTGGCGATGTAGTCCCGCATCGCCGAGGCCTCGGCCTCGATCGACTCGATCCGATGCTTCACCACGTCGCCGATCGACACGATCCCGACGAGGCGGTCGTGATCCATGATCGGCACGTGGCGGAACTTGCCGCGAGTCATGCGCTCGGAGAGGAAATCGAGCGTGTCGTGTGGGGTGGCGGTCACCACTTTCCGGGTCATGAAGTCGCCGACCGGGCGGTCGAGCGCCTCGCGGCCGTCGCTTGCGATGACGCGCACCACGTCGCGTTCGGTCATGATCCCCGCGACGCCGCCGTCTGCGTCGGCGACGATCACGGCGCCGATCCCCTTGGCCGCAAGCGTCGAAACGAGCTTCGAGACGGGATCCTCGGCCCTGACGGTCACGACCGAATGGCCCTTGGCGGCGAGAATGGTCTCGACCTTCATTTCGCATCCCTCCTCTCGCCGTCTGGCGCGGCGTTGAAACGGGTCCGGATCGTCCGGACCCTGGCGGAGGGCCGTCCGGCGATCGCCTCAGCGGTCCTGCGGCGACCGTTCGGCGGCCCCGGTTCCGCCATCATGAGGGCGACCCCCGTCCTCGTGCAAGCCGTCGCCCCACACGTCATTGGGATGAGACGTCGGGCGCGCCCGCACGGGATCGAACAGCGGAAACAAAGCGAGCCCGGCGAGGAAGCCGCCGATATGCGCCTCCCAGGCGACGGTGGCGCCCTCTTCGGAGAACGGCACGCCGCCGAGGCCGAACACGAGGTTCATGCCGAACCAGACGACGAGAAACACGATCACCTGCGGCCGCCGGATCGCGCGGGAGAGCGGTTCGGCCGGAGCGAGGAAGGCCTCGCGGCCGTTGCGACGGAAGGCGCCGAGCGGCCCGCCGGCCTCGAAGATGAAGCGGGTCGCGGCCGCCATCTGGCCCGAGATCGCGCCCGACGCGCCGACCACCGGCAGCGGCGTGCCGAAATGGAACGCGAGATGGGTGGCCGCGCCGGCCGCGGCCGTGACCGCCGAGAAGACCAGGAAGCGCGCGGACCCGAACCGCCAGGCGACGGCGCTGCCGAAGGCGAGCATCCACACCGAATTGACGGCGAGATGCATCCAGTCGCCATGGAGGAAGGCGTAGGACACGAAGGTCCAGACCTTGGCCGCGTCCCCGCCCAGGAAGTCGGCGGCGTAGGGAGAGGCCGGGTCGTAGCGCGCCGGGATGAATGCGAAGCGCAGGATGACGTCGATGTCGGCGTTCTCGCCGATCAGGCTGCGGACGACGTGGACGGCGACGCACGCGCCGAGCAAGGCGAGCACCGAGGCCGGCGCGTTGAAGGCGGGTTCCCGCTGGGACGGCACGCGTGAGGTCCGTTCGTTCGAGGACGGCGTGGAGGCGGGACGGCCTCCCCGGCCGCTGAGCGATCGCGCGAAGCTGCGGCGATTGCAAGGCCGGCGCTTGGTGATCGCCCGACTGGCACGGCCCCTGCTCAATACCTCGTTAACCGCGAGCTGCGCCGGGCGTCTGTCCCGGAACGGCACGCCGGGACCATGCAAGAGTGTTGAAAGGGCCGCCCATGAAAGCCGCCGCGACGAAGGATCTGTTCGGATACTGGAACCGTCTCCGGGGAGAGCGCGCGGCGCCCGAACGCGCCGACGTCGATCCGGCCGCGATCCGCAGCGCGCTGGGCGACACCTTTATTCTCGAGGCCGACCAGGACTCCGGCTATCCGTTCCGCCTGTCGGGCTCGCGCATCTGCTCGATCACGGGCCATGAGATGAAGGGCGAGTCCTTCCTGTCGCTGTGGTCCGGGCCGGACCGCGCCACGGTGCTCGGCGCGCTCGGGACGGTGTCGGACGACGCCGCCGTCGCCGTGATCGGCGCGCAGGGTTCGACCGACCTCGGGCGCAAGCTCGATCTCGAGATCGGGCTGCTGCCGCTTCGCCATCGCGGCCGCACCCATGCGCGCCTGCTCGGCTCGCTCGCGCCGGTTGAGACGCCCTATTGGCTCGGCGCCTGCCTCGTGACCCGCTTCGAACTGACCTCGCTGCGGATGATCTGGCCGAGCGGCCGGCGCCGGCCGATGGAGTCGCCGATGGCTCCCGCGGCCTCGACCATCGCCGCAGTGGGACGCAAGATCGGCAGATTCATGGTGTTTGACGGCGGACGCTGAGCGCATTCTCGCCTGCGAGCTTACCCGCCGTTAACCGAGCGGCCCTAGTTTTTGGTCATTGCCGGATGCGCGGATTCTCTCCGCGCATGGCGCTCGCGGACATGTCGCCGATGTTTTCCCTTAAAGCGCCCTTTTCGGACGAACGTCGCCGCCACCAGCGCGTGAAAGTCGCGCTGCTCGGACGCTACATGTTGTCGTCGCGGCGCGAATATCCGTGCCAGACCGTCGACATGTCGCCCGGCGGCCTCGCGCTGATCGCGCCGGTGCCCGCCAGCCAGGGCGAGCGCGTGGTGGTCTATCTCGACCATGTCGGCCGCGTCGAAGGCCAGATGGTCCGCGCGATCCCGAACGGCTTCGCCATGACGGTCGGCGCGACGATCCGCAAGCGCGACAAGCTCGCGGCCCAGCTCACCTGGCTGGCCAACCGCTCGATGCTGGGCCTGCCGGAGGATCGCCGCCACGAACGCCTTACGCCGCGCAACCCGCGCGCGATGCTCGTGACCGAGGACGGCGAGGAGCATGAGGTCCGCATCATCGACGTGTCGCTGTCGGGCGCGGCGGTGCAGTCGACGCTGCAGCTTCCGATCGGCGCGCCGGTGATGCTCGGCAAGACGGCGGCGCGCGTCGTGCGCCACTTCGACAAGGGCCTCGCCGTCGAGTTCAACAGGCCGCAGAACCAGGAGCAGCTCGCCGAACAGTTCGGCTGAGCCTCCACGCCCTTTCTCTTTCTTCTCAGAGCTTCAAGACGCCGCCCCACCGGGCGGCGTTTTTGTTTGCGCCGTCTCCAGGGCTTTCAGGCTCTGCGAGCGTCCCGCACGGTCCGGCCCAGGGCCTGGAAAAGCAGCCTAGCCCGGCCTAGACCGGGGCCCGCGATGAATGGGCATTCAAAAACATGGTTGAGGCTTTGATAATCGACCCCCCGGAAAACGGGGCGCCGTTAACGTTTGGCCCACCAAGTCTTCCCCTCATTCTCTTCGCGGTCGCCACCGTGGTAAACAAAACACCCAATGCAACTCTAAACAATTGATTTTCGAAAAGTATTTAAATCCTAAATCTGGTCGCTAAAACACGCTATCTCGACTTAGACCGACAGCAAATCGAATGTGAGACTTTGCATCCCGGGACAGGACGGGGATTGCAAATGCTCAAGAACATCAAGAACAGCGCGATTTACATCTTGTTTGGACTGGTTGCCGGCGGATTTACTACGGCAGGAACCGCCGCCGCGCAGACCGTCAAGCTCGCCCAGGCGACGCCGATGATGGTCGAGGCCGCCGCCAAGGCGCCGATCGGCTGGATCCAGTTCTGCCGCACCAGCGAGATCGACTGCGACGTCGCTCCGGCCAAGGCCCAGTGGGTGAAGCTCACCCCGACCCGCGTCGCCGAGCTCGACCGCGTCAACCGCCGCGTCAACGTCCAGATCCAGCCGATGACCGATCAGGAGCAGTTCGGCGTCGAGGAGCTCTGGACGTATCCGACCGCCGGCTACGGCGACTGCGAGGACTACGTGCTCGAGAAGCGCCGCCGCCTCATCGAGGCCGGCTGGCCGCGCCAGGCGCTGCTGATCACGGTCGTCCGCGACCTCAAGGGCGACGGCCACGCCATTCTCACCGTCGTCACCGACCGCGGCGACTACGCCCTCGACAACCAGGCCGACGACGTCAAGCCGTGGTTCGAGACCGGCTACACCTTCATCAAGCGCCAGTCGCAGACCGACCCCAACCTGTGGGTCATGCTCGGCGACGGCATCGGCCCGGCCGGCGTCGCCACGCCCTGAGCCGAAGCTTTCCAGGGATGCTCGCGGCCGGTCACGTCCCCACTCCCGCCCCGACCGACCGCAAGCCAGAGGCCGGCTCCCGCCCAGGAGCCGGCCTCGCCATTTTCAGTCGATCCTGACGAGCCCGGCCCGGTAGCGGCGGCCATTGGCCACGTAGCGGCCGGCGGTGCCCATCAGATTGATCTCCCACTCCGGCCCGAGCGTCTTCACCACCTTCGCCGGCGCGCCGAGGATCATCGAGAAATCCGGAAACTCCTTGCCCTCGGTCACCAGCGCGCCGGCGCCCACGAGGCAGGACCTCCCGATCTTCGCGCCGTTCAGCACCGTCGCGCCCATGCCGATGAGCGATCCGGCGCCGATCTCGCAGCCATGGACGATCGCCGCGTGGCCGATCGTGCAGTCGGGCCCGAGGATCAGCGGGTAGCCGGGGTCGGTGTGCAGCACCGAGCCGTCCTGCACGTTCGAGCGCGCCCCGATGACGATCGGGTCGTTGTCGCCGCGCAGCACCGCGCCGAACCAGATGCTGGCGTCTTCCTCGATCGTCACGTCGCCGATCACCACCGCGGTCTCCGCGACGAAGAAGCGGCCGTTGGCGGGCGTTTTGGGGCTCACCCCGTCGAGCGAATAGAGCGCCAATCGTTCCTCCTTGGGCAGGTCCAGCACCTTCCGCCGGAATAACGAAGCCTCGCCGTCCCGTCCAACGGGAACGAGCCGCGCCGCCCGTCACAGGCGCGTCGCACCCCGCGAATTATCTGAAATCGTTCCAATCCGTCCCCTCCCGAGACAGATCCCATGACCCGCGACGACGACCACGGCCACGGGCCGGCCGGCCCCGCCCTCTCGCGGCGCGACGCGCTGCGCCTCACGCTCGCGGCCGGCGTCTCCGCGACGTCGATCACCATGCTCGTGACGGACCCGGCCGAAGCCGCGAAGTCCGGCCCGTTTCTCCACGGCGTCGCGAGCGGCGATCCGAAGGCCGGACGCGTGGTGATCTGGACGCGCGTCACCAAGGCCGACGCCTCGTCTCCAATCCCGGTCAAATGGACGCTTTCGAGCGACGCCGCGATGCGCAGGACCGTCAAGGAAGGGACGACGGAGGCGAACGCCGAGCGCGACTTCACCGTGAAGGTCGACGTGAAGGGCCTAGAGCCCGGCGAGACCTACTACTACCGCTTCGAGGCCGACGGCGCGGCCTCGCCGGTCGGCCGGACGAAGACGCTGCCGGTCGGCAAGGTGAAGCAGCTGCGCCTCGCGGCCGTCTCCTGCTCGAACTTCGAGCTCGGCTTCTTCAACGCCTATCGCGAGATCGCCCGCTACGACGACCTCGACGCGGTGCTGCATCTCGGCGACTACATCTATGAATACGGTCCGGGCCTTGAAGGCTACACGACGCCGGCGGCCGCGCTCGGCCTCGTTCCGAAGCCGCGCGACAAGAAGCTCGAGCCGCGCGAGGAGATCATCGCGCTCGAGCAGTACCGCGCGCGGCACGCGCTCTACAAGACCGACCGGGATCTCCAGAAGCTCCACGCGCGCAACGCCGTCATCAACATCTGGGACGACCACGAGGTCGCGAACGACGCCTGGAAGGGCGGCGCGGAGAACCACGATCCGGAGACCGAGGGCGACTACCAGGCCCGCAAGGCCGCCGGCATCCGCGCCTTCTATGAGTGGCTCCCGATCCGCGAGCCGGCCGACGGCGATCCGCTCGACCCCGACACCGGCAATCCCGACGACCTCTACCGCGTGTTCGACTTCGGCGACCTCGCCCGGCTCGTGATGATCGACACCCGGCAGGCCGGCCGCGACCAGCAGCTCGCGGCGCCGGCGCTGATCGACGTCTATTCGGGCGTCGCGCCGCAGGGGCCGTTCCCCAAGGACGTCCGCGGCGGCGGCAAGCCGCGCCAGCTGCTCGGAGGCCGCCAGGCGAACTGGGTCGACCGGCGCATCACCGAGGCTGACCAGACCTGGCAGCTGATCGGCAATCAGGTGCTGATGTTCTACCAGGCCTCGCCCGACATCGGCGCGTCCTCGCTCCTGAGCCTGCCGCAGCGGCTCGCCTTGCTGGCGGATCTCGACCGGGTCGGCGGCGCGGGCTTCGGCGACCAGATCGCGGCGCTCGGCGCCGCCGGCCTGCCGTTCCCGCTCGCGGCCGACGCCTGGACCGGCTACCCGACCGCGCGCCTCGCGATGCTCGAGACGCTCGCCAAGGCGCCGAACCCCGTCGTGCTGACCGGCGACAGCCACAACGCCTGGACCGCGAACCTCGTCCAGCCGTCGGCCGAGGGGCCGAAGCCGGTCGCGCCGGAGTTCGGCGGAACGTCGGTCTCGTCGCCCGGCTATGAACAGTATCTGCTGAACACCGCGCCGGAGGTCATCGCGGCGCTGTTCGTCGAGTCGAGCGCGAAGCGGCCGACGATCGACCAGCTGATCTACGCCGAGCAGCGCCGTCGCGGCTTCATGCTGATCGAGGCGCGGCCGAAAGCTGTGACCGTCGACCACGTGTTCGTGTCGACGGTGTTCGACCGGACCTATGTGACGGAGACGGTGCGCTTCCGCGTGAAGGCGGGCGAAAGGGCGGCGCGGCCGGTCGACTGACCGGCGCGCGTCAGACGGCGAGAGCCGTCAGCGTCGCGGAGCCGATCACGAGGCTCCACAGGCCGAGCAGCACGACGCCCACCATGGTGGCGAGCGCCGGGCGCTTCGAACCGAACATCAGGTTCCGGGCCATGATGTAGGCCGCGCCGATCGTGACGACCGGCACGGCCGCGACCGCCGTGACGGTCGGCTCGCGCAGAAGCTTGAATCCTGCGCGCCGACCGGTCGCCGCCTCGAACGCCGAAGCCGTCGCGCCCGAGACCGCGAAGCCGAGCATCAAGGTGAGCGATCCGAAGAATAGCGTCATGGGGGAGAGCCTCCTGCCCAGACCTGAGCAAGAGGCGGGCCGTCCCGATGCGGGACGCCTCAGTCGAGGTCGGTCTCGAGGATCGCCATCGAGAAATTGTAGGACAGATCGCCGTCCTCGTCGTCGCGGAACAGCACGCCCATGAACTCCTCGCCGAGATAGACCTCGGCGGAATCGTCCTTGCGCGGCCGCGCCACGACGCGGAAGCCCGGGTTCTGGAAAGTCTTGCGCAGATAGGCCTGCACGCGTTCGAGCTCGCGTTTGTCCAAGAGATCCTCCTAGGGAGAAACAGTCGCGACGCCAGCGCCTGCAGCTTGGCCGTCGTCGGAAACAGAGCCGAGGGATTGCCACGCGGGGCCGCGGGTGGCAACCGCAAGCACGGACATTCTCCCGTCATTCAGAGGATGGGCGTCCGCCGTCCAATTCCATGACGTAGGCGTAGAGGGCCTTGACCGTCGCAGCTGCGCGCCGGTCGGCGTCAGGCCCTCGGCCGAGCCCCATATGATCAGCTTCGATCTCGGTCAGGAGTTCTGCGACGGCGCGGTTCTGCGCCCCTGCGGAGAAGGCCGACAGCCTCCTGAAGATATCCGTCGTACTCGTCGGCGAATTCCGGTTGCGGCGGACCGATCCCGATCGGATCCCAGTGCGCCCATCCGATGTCGCGCAATCGGGACATGGCGACCGGACGCCGGCCTTTGATCTCCGCCATCCGCTCGCTACTCCGCCGCAGCCGCCGTCGGCGGGGCGAGGCGCGCGAGCTCTGGCGGACCGGCGAGCGCTGTCGCGGCGCGGGGCAAAATAAGCGCGGCTTTCAGCCCCGGGGCGTTGTCAGAAAGCGCGAGTTGTCCGCCATGGAGGCGCGCGACTGCCGAGACGAGCGCCAGTCCCAATCCCGAACCGGGACGGGAGCGGCTCGAGTCGAGCCGCACGAAGCGCTCGACCGCCCGGGCGCGATCCTTCTCCACGATGCCCGGCCCGCGGTCCGCGACCGCGATCTCGGCGTTGAGGCCGGAGCCCAGCGCCGAGACCGTCACCTCGTCGCCGCCGCCCTCCCCGGTCGCGTAGTTGAGCGCGTTCTCGACGAGATTGGCCACCACCTGTCCGATGAGCTCCCGGTTCGCCATCACGATGAGCGAGGACGGCGCGTCGACCTTCAGCGCCGCGCCGCGCTCCTCGGCGAGCGGCTCGTAGAGCTCGGCGACCTCGCGCACGACGTCGGCGACGTCGACCTCGGCGAGCTGTCCCCTGACGCCGCCGGATTCGGCGCGGGCGATCAGCAGCAGCGCGTTGAAGATGCGGATCATGCCGTCGCTCTCGGCGATGATCTGCTCCATCGAGACCTGCCAGTCCTCGTCCGACCGCGCGTCGCGGAGCGCCGCCTCCGCGCGATTCCGGAGCCTCGTCAGCGGGGTCTTGAGGTCATGGGCGATGTTGTCGGAGACCTCCTTCAATCCCGCCATCAGCTCGTTGATGCGGTCGAGCATCGCGTTGACGGCCTCGGCGAGGCGGTCGAACTCGTCGCCGGAACCGGTGACGGCGAGGCGCCCCGAAAGGTCGCCGGCCATGATCGAGCGGCTCGTTTCCGTCATGGCGTCAAGGCGCTTCAGCACCCGCGTCGCGACGAACGCGCCGCCTGCGAGCCCCAGCACCACGACGAGCGCGATCGACCACTGCACGGCGTTGGCGATGACGCCTGCGAGCCGCTCGCGCTCCTCGGTGTCGCGCCCCACCAGCAGCCGGTATCCGCCCGGCAGCACGAACACGCGCACCACGGCCGGATAAGGCGCGGTGTTGGCCTCGCCGACGCGCTGATAGGGCAGCTCGCGCTCGCCGGCCTCGGCGAGCGAGGCGCCGGGAAGCCCCGAGACGTTGCCCGCCAGCGTGTCGCCGGTGACGGTCGTCAGGAGATAGAGCGAGCCGTTGCCCGCGCGGTTGGAGCGCTCGTCCACCACCGCCACGAGCTTGCGGATGCCGCCCTGCCGGTACTGCTCGGCGAGGCCCGTGATCTCGGCGTTGACGGTGGCGTTGAGCTGGCCCGCGATCAGCGCGTTGGCGTGCCACGAGACATAAGCGAGCACGACCGTCGAGAGCGCGGCGAACACCACCAGATAGGCGAGCGCCAGCTTGAACGCGGTCGTTCGGAGAAGTTTACCGAGCGCCGTCACGGATCATGTACCCCGCGCCGCGAACCGTGTGCAGCAGCTGGCGGTCGAAGCCCTTGTCGATCTTCGAGCGCAGGCGGGAGACATGGACGTCGATCACGTTGGTCTGGGGATCGAAATGATAGTCCCAGACATTCTCCAGCAACATCGTGCGCGTGACCACCTGTCCGGCGTTGCGCATGAGGTATTCGAGCAGGCGGAACTCGCGCGGCTGCAGCGGCACGTCCTGCCCGCCGCGCGTCACGGTGTGGGACAGCCGGTCGAGTTCGAGATCGGCGATGCGGTAGACCGTGTCGGCCGCGCCCGCCTTGCCGCGCCGCGCCAGCGCCTCCACCCGCGCGAGGAGCTCGGCGAAGGCGTAGGGCTTGGTGAGATAATCGTCGCCGCCGGCCCGGAGCCCTTGCACGCGGTCGTCGACTTGCCCGAGCGCCGAGAGGATCAGCACCGGCGCGTTGAGGCCCTCGGCCTTCAGCCGCCCGATCAGCGAGAGCCCGTCGAGCTTCGGCAGCATCCGGTCGACCACAAGCACGTCGTAGGAGGCCTCGCCGTTCGCCAGCGCATAGCCCTGCTCGCCGTCGGCCGCATGGTCGACGACATGCCCGGCCTCGGTGAAGGCCTTGACCACATAGGCCGCCGCTTCGCGGTCGTCTTCGACGATGAGGAGTTTCATGGCCGTCGTCATGGCGCGGCTCTCCGTTCGCCGCAAGCGGCGCATTCAACACTGGTTTCTCGGATCTGTAACCGGCCGCTGCGCGCGCCCCCGCGTGGGGCGGGGAGAGCCCTGGTCACGGGGCGCGCACGGGGAGTTCTTCCGCCTAGGCGGCGCGCGCTCGGGGGAAACGCGCGCCGCCCGCAGAAGGCCCAGGCGGCGGCTCGGGGGGGACCGCTGGCGCCTGGGTCATCGGCGAAGGCTTATCCAGCCTTGCCGATCTCGATCGCGACGAACCGCGTCGCGTCGTTGCGCTTGACGAGCAGGAGCACGGACTTGCGGCCGTTCTTCTGCGCCTCGTCGAGCTGGCCGGCCACCTCGGAGACCGTCGAGACGGTCTTGCCGCTGACCTTCATGATGACGTCGCCCTGCTCGAGCTTGCCGGACGCGGCGCCGTCCTCGTCGACCTGCGTCACCACGAGGCCCTGGTCGCCGGCGTTGCCCATCTTGGACGCCGGCGAGACCTCGATGCCCAGCCGGACCTTGCCGCTCTTGGCGCTGTCGTCCTCGTCGGTCTTCAGCGAGGCCTGCTTGGGCTCGTCGGGAAGCGTGCCGAGCTTCAGCTCCTTGGTCTCTTCCTTGCCGTCGCGCCAGATGGTCAGCGTCACCGGCTTGCCGGGATCCATCGAGGCGATCTTGCGGGAGAGGTCGCGGGCGCTGTCGATTTCCTCGCCGTCGACCTTGAGGATGGTGTCGCCGGACTTCAGGCCCGCCTTCTCGCCCGGCGTGCCCTTCTGGGCTTCGGCGACGAGCGCGCCATAGGCCTTCTTGAGGCCGATTGAGTCGGCGATCTCGTCCGTCACCGGCTGGATCTGCACGCCGATGTAGCCGCGGGAGATCTTGCCGCCGCTCTTCAGCTTCTCGATGATTCCGGTCGCGACTTCCGACGGGATCGAGAACGCGATGCCGACATTGCCGCCCGAGGGCGAGAAGATCGCGGTGTTCACGCCGACCACTTCGCCCTTCAGGTTGAAGGTCGGGCCGCCGGAGTTGCCGCGGTTCACCGCCGCGTCGATCTGCAGGAAGTCGTCATAGGGGCCGGCGCCGATGTCGCGGCCGCGGGCCGAGACGATGCCGGCCGTCACCGTGCCGCCGAGGCCGAACGGATTGCCGACCGCGATCACCCAGTCGCCGACGCGCGGGCCCTCGGGGGCGCCGAACTTCACGTATTTGAAGTCCTTGCGGTCGCCGTCGACCTTCAGGAGCGCGAGATCGGTGCGCTGGTCGGTGCCGATGACCTTGGCCTTGTAGGTCGTCTTGCTGTCGTCGGCGACGAGCTCGACGTCCTTGGCGCCCTGGACCACGTGGTTGTTGGTGACTACGTAGCCGTCCTCGGAGATGAAGAAGCCCGAGCCCTGGCTCATGCCGCGCGGACGCGGGTTCGCCTTCGGTCCCTGCTGGTTCTGGCCGAACTCCTTGAAGAAGCGCTTCAGCGGGTGGTCGTCCGGAAGCTGGCCGAGACCCGGAATGTTCGGCATGCCGCCCTGCCCGCCGGGAGCGCCGGGGCCGCTCTGGCCGCCGGGGCCGTCGTCGTCGTCGAGCGCGACGTTCTTGACCCGCACGCTGACGACCGCGGGCTTCACCCGCTCGGCGACGTCGGCGAAGCTCGGCAGGGCCGGGCCGGCCTGCGGCTGGATCTGCGTCTGGGCGACGGCGGGCGTCGTTAGGGTGGTGAGCGCCTCGGCGCCGATCGCGCCGGCGACCGCAAGCGCGATCACCGAGGCAGCGATCGTCCTGCGGCGGCGCGAGGTGGCCGTGGGCTTGTCGATCGTCATGGACATCAGTCTCCGGGAAGGAAAATCCGTACGCTCCCATATGGGCGCTTGGTCAGGATATTCACCGGGCCAATCTTACGCGCGTCTGTCCGGCGCATGAAACTTACGTAAGCTGGAGCGATCCGTGACCGGTCAGCTCTTGGCGCGCGCCGCCGTTTGCTCGTCGTTCGCCGAGAGCAGCGCGTCGAGCCTTTCACGCTCGGCCTCGGACAAGCCTTCGCCGGCCGCGGCTCTCTTTCGCGAGCGGAACGCCCAGAACAGGTAGCCGAAGACGCCGACCCCAAGCACCGCAGGGGCGAACAGCCAGAGCAACAGCGTCTCGCCGCGGAACCTCGGCCGCAGCAGCACGAACTCGCCGTAGCGCTCGGTGAGGAACTCGATGACCTGCGTGTCGCTGTCGCCCGCCTTCACGCGCTCGCGGACCAGCAGTCGTAAATCTTTCGCGAGCGGGGCGTCGGAGTCGTCGATCGACTGGTTCTGGCAGACCATGCAGCGCAGCTCCGTCCCAAGCGCCCGCGCGCGGGCCTCCTGCGCAGGGTCGGGAAGCTGCTCGCCGGGGTTCACGGCGAAGGCGGGGGCGGAGGCGAGCAAAAGAACCGCCGTCATCCCGGCCGCAGCGAAGCGAAGAGCCGGGATCGTCTTCCGGAAAAGCCTCGAAGAGGCACCATATCCTGAAGACGATCCCGGATCGGCCTTACGGCCGTCCGGGATGACGCGCCCTGTCCTTGGCCCCGCCATCATTCCGCCGGCTGCAGCGCGGGCGCGGGCCGCGCCGCCTTTCTCGGGGCTCCGACGCGCAGGCGCCGGTCGGCGAGCGAGAACGCCCCGCCAAGCGCCATCAGCGCCGGCCCGAGCCAGATCAGCAGCACCAGCGGCTTGTACTGGAGCCGAAGGCCCGTCGCCCCGTCGTCGCGCGCTTCCGCGGTCGCGGCGTAGAACTGGCTGAGCCCGAAGGTCGCGATGCCGCTCTCGGCGAGGTCCATTTTCCGCGCCTGATAGATGCGCCGCGAGGGCTCCACCGCCGCGACGACGGTTCCGCCCTCGCGCAGGGTCAGCTTCGCGACCACCGAGGCGTAGTTCGGCCCCTGCCGCTGCTCGAGCCCCTCGAAGGTCACGTGGAAACCCGAGAGGTCGACGCTCTCGCCGGGCTTCAAGGCCACGACGTTCTCGCTCGACCAGGCGGTCGCCGCCACGACGCCGATGAGCGTCACGCCGAGACCCGCATGCGCCAGCGCCCCGCCCCATGTCGAGCTCGGCAGGCCCTTGGCGCGCGCGAAACTGTCGCCGAACGGCGCCTTGAAGAGCTTGGTGCGCTCCATGACTTCCGCGAACGCGCCCACGATCGCGAACAGGCCGAGGCCGATCCCGATCGGCGCGAGCCAGGGCCCGCCCAGGGTGAAGCCCGCGACGAGCGCCGTCGCCACGATCGCGACGCCGAAGGCGATCATCAGCCCCTGCGCCGCGCGATAGGCGTCGCCGCGCTTCCAGGCCAGCAGCGGCCCGAAGGGCATCACCAGCAGCACGGGCAGCATGATCGGCCCGAAGGTCGCGTTGAAGAAGGGCGGTCCGACCGAGATCTTCTCGCCGGTCGCGGCTTCGAGCGCGAGCGGATAGAGCGTGCCGACGAAGACGGCGGCGGTCGCGGCGGTGAGGAAGATGTTGTTGACGACGAGCGCGCCCTCGCGGCTGACCGGCGCGAAGATGCCGCCCTGCTTCAGCACGGGCGCGCGCAGCGCGTAGAGCGCGAGGCTGCCGCCGACGAAGACGGTGAGGATGATCAGGATCGCGACGCCGCGCGCGGGATCGACGGCGAAGGCGTGGACGGACGTCAGCACGCCCGAGCGGACGAGGAACGTGCCGAGCAGCGACAGCGCGAAGGTGAGCAGCGCCAGCAGCACCGTCCACACTTTCAGCGCCTCGCGCTTCTCCATGACGACCGCCGAATGCAGCAGCGCGGTGCCGGAGAGCCAGGGCATCAACGAGGCGTTCTCGACCGGGTCCCAGAACCAGAAGCCGCCCCAGCCGAGCTCGTAATAGGCCCAGTAGGACCCCATCGCGATGCCGAGCGTCAGGAACAGCCAGGCGGTCAGCGTCCAGGGCCGCACCCAGCGCGCCCAGGCGGCGTCGACCTTGCCCTCGATGAGCGCGGCGACCGCGAACGAAAACGCCATCGAGAAGCCGACATAGCCGATGTAGAGCAGCGGCGGATGGATCGCGAGGCCCGGGTCCTGCAGCAGCGGGTTGAGGTCCTGCCCTTCCATCGGAGCCGGGACCACGCGCTCGAACGGGTTCGAGGTGATCAGCACGAACAGCAGGAAGGCGGTCGAGATCATCGCCTGCACGGCGAGCACGTCGGCCTTGAGGCGAGCGGGGAGATTGCGCCCGAAGACGGCCACCAGCGCGCCGAACAGCACGAGGATCAGCACCCAGAGCAGGAGCGAGCCCTCGTGGTTCCCCCAGACGCCCGAGAACTTGTAGATCAGCGGCTTCAGCGAATGCGAGTTCTCGACGACGTTCAGCACCGAGAAGTCGGAGGTGAGATAGGCGTGGGTGAGCGCCGCGAACGCCAGGCCCACGAAGCCGAACTGCGCGACGGCGAGCGGGCTTGCGAGCCGCATCAGCGCGACGTCGCGCACCCGCGCGCCCCAGAGCGGCAGAATCGACTGCAGGATCGCGAGAGCGAGCGCGAGGACGAGCGCGTAATGTCCTGTTTCAGCGATCATTTCGACGTCTCCGCGGGCTTTGCTGCGGGAGCGGCGTCGGACTTGCCGTCGGACTTGCCGCCGCCACGCCACTCGCCCTGCTCTTTCAAGCGGTCGGCGACGTCCTTGGGCATGTAGTTCTCGTCGTGCTTGGCGAGCACGCTGTCGGCCTTGAAGACGCCGTCGGTCTGCACCGAACCCTCGGTCACGACGCCCTGCCCCTCGCGGAACAGATCCGGCAGCATGCCGGTGTAAGTCACCGCCTGGTCGGCCTTGTTGTCGGTCACGGTGAAGAACACCGTCGTGCCCTCGTGGCGGACCGAGCCCTGCTTCACGAGCCCGCCGAGCCGCATGCGCGTGCCAAGCGCGTCGCCCCGCTGGGCGATCTCGCTCGGCGTGCGGAAGAACACCAGCGTGTCGGTGAAGGCGTTCAGCACCAGCGCGACCGCGGCCGCGAGCACGAGGCCGATCACCGCGAGCAGCGCGAAGCGGCGGCGCTTGCGGGCGCTCGCGCGCCGGCGCGGCGAGGGAAACGAGGAGGTCGAAGCGTCGAGCGTCATCCGAGATTCCCTTTAGGCGCCGCGGCCTTCGAGCCCGAGCCCGAGCGCCAGCGCCTCGAGCCGGACCGCGGCCCGTCCGTCCGCCCCGAATTTCTCCCGCGCCTTGGCGAGCGCGTCCCGGGCCTTGTCGACCTCCCCGAGGGCGACGCGCGAGCGCACCAGGCGCAGCCATTCGCCGAGATCGCCGCCGTCGGCGGAAAGCCGCTGGTCGAGCCCCTCGACCATCTTGCGGATGAAGGCCTCGCGCTCTTCCGGCGTCTTGAGCGTGGCCGCCTCGTCGCCGGTCGGCAACTGCAGCGCCGGCACGTCGGCCATGCGCTGGAACTCTTCCTTCAGCGCCTCGAGATAGGGCGCGTCCTGGGGAGCGTTAGCGAACATGAGCTTGAGCCGCGAGAAGGCGCCGGCGAGGTCGCCGTCCTGCTCGGCGGCGCGGGCGAGGTAGAACGTCCCCTTGATCGAGGGCTGCGGCCCCTCGACCGAGCGCTCGAAGGCGGCGCGCGCCTGCGCCGTCACGACGCCGTCGGCCGCCGCGAACAGGGCCTCGCCAAGATTGGCCTCGCGGTCGGGCGTCGCGCCCAGCAGGCGGATCGCGTTGGCGTAGGCGGTCGCGGCGTCGGCCGGCCGGCCGAGCCGCAGATAGATCGGCGCGATCACCGACCAGCCGCGGCCGTCGTTCGGGTTCTTGGCGAGCGCGGTTTCGACGCGGGCCGCGAGATCGGCGACGTTCGCGCCGTCGGGCGCCTCGGTCTTGCGGGCGGCGAGCGGAAGGTCCGGCAGGTTCGGCTTGCCGAGGCTCGCATAGACGCCGAGCCCGATCGCCGGGATCGCGACCAGCGACAGCGCGGCGGCGATGCGGCGGCGGCCCGTGGACGCCGAGGCGGGAGCGTCCCCGCCGCGCTCCGAGGCCGCGATCAGGCGACGGGCGACCTCGACGCGGGCGCTCTCGGCCTCGCGCTCGTCGATCAGCCCCCGCGAACGGTCGCGCGCGATCTCGTCGATCTGGTCGCGATAGACGGCGGCGTCGGCCTCCGACCCGTCCGCGCCCGCCGTGCGGCTGCGCGCGAGCGAGCCCAGCACGACGAACACCGCCGCGCCGGTCATCACCGCGAAAATCAGCCACAAGGCCATGGTCGAGCCCAAGCCGCGTCTCCTTTTCGGCCGGTTCGTCCCGGCCGTCATGTTGGCGTTGTCATTAGAAGCGTTCGAGCCCGGCGAGAAGAGACACGGGGTCGCGCGCCGATGACGCCTTCGTAAAAATCGCCGCGAGGTGGCTGATCCTCGCGCCGCAGGGCTTTATAGGGTGAGGTTTAAATCACTCCAATTCGCCGTCCGGCCACGAGAGCCCCCGCCCTGTTCGATCTTCCGTCCCTCCTTCGCAGGCGGCGCGCCCGCCCCGGACAGACCTTCGCGCCCCCCGAGGCGCTGCGCGAGACCTATGACGTCGCCGTGGTGGGCGGGGGCGTGCGCGGTCTCGCGATCGCGCGCGCCTGCGCCGCCGAAGGGGCCTCGGTCGCGCTGTTCGCCGCAGGCGAGATCGCGGCCGCTGCCGACGAGCGGGCCTGGCCGGTGGCGCGCGCCGCCCATGTCGAGCGGCTGCGCGCGGGAAGCGACGGCGACGCCGTCCAGCGGCTCAAGCGGCTCGAGGCCGGGTTGCCGAGCCCGGTCGCGATCGACCGGCCGGGCTGCGTGACGCTCGCGACGGGCTTCGGAGAGGTCGAGCAGTTCGAGGACGCCGCGCGGCGCCTCAAGGCCGACGGCGCCGACGCCTGGATGATTCCGGCGCGCGAGACCGCGGCGTTGAGCCCGCCGCTCGCCGACTGGGCCGACCTCGGGGCCGGGCTCTACGAGCCGGGCGCGCTCGCGGTCGACGCCGACGCGCTCGCGCTGTCGATCGCGCAGGACGCCGCGGCGCTCGGCGCGCACCTCTTCTCCCATGCGCCCGTCGGCGCGATCGAGCGGCAGGGCTCGGTCGTCACCGGGGTCGAGGTGATGGCGCGCAACGTCGGCGCGGGCGCGGTCGCGCTCGCCGGCGACCTGTCGGCCATCCGCCTCGTGCGGGAAGGCCGCGGCCGGCTTTCGCTCACCCGCGACGAGCGGACCATCCTGGTGACGTCCGCCGACGCCCCGGACATCGGGCCGTCGCTCGTGATCGACGACCTGCTGATCTCGCGCGACCGCGTCGGCGCGCTGACGATCTCGGGTCCGGCCGGCGTCGACGCGATCGCGCGGCGGGCCGTCGCGATCGCGCCGACGCTCGGCGGACTGACGCTCGCGGCCGAAGAGCCCGTGACGATCTGGACCGGAATCGACGGCCTGCCGCAGGTCGGCGCCGCGGAGATCGACCGGCTCTGGCTCGCGCTCGGCTATGGCCGCGACGGGCTCTCGCTCGGGCTCGCGGCCGCCGACCACCTCGCGGCGCTGATGTCCGGCCGACGCGGCGTCGAGGCGCTTGACCCCTTCGCGCCGACCCGCCGGCCCGCCGTCCGCGCCCAGGAGACGGCTCGATGACCGGCCCCCATCGCCTTCCCGCCACGGCGCCCGGCGGCTTCGGAACCGAGGTCGACCGCTCGGAGCCGGTCGGTTTTCGGCTCGGCGGCCGCGTCTTCGGTGGGCTCTATGGCGACACGCTCGCAAGCGCGCTGCTTGCGAGCGGCGTCCGCAAGTTCGGCGGCAGCCCGCTGCTCGGCCGGCCGCGCGGCCTCATGGCGCTCGGGCTCGAAGACCAGACGCCGATGGCGCTCGAGGGCGACGCCGGCCCCTGGAGCCTGGTGTCCGGCTCCGAGATCACGCTGCGCGAGGGCCTTCGCGCCCGCCAGGCGAGCTCGGGCGTCGAGACCGCGCTGCGTCGTTTCGCGCCGGTCATGTCGCCCGATCGCCGCGCGCTTCCGGCGGCCCAGCAGATGCTGGAGCGGCTCCGGCGCGCCCTGCCGCTTCCGGGCCCGCGCCTGCCGGCCGTCGAGCCGCCGCCCTTCTCGCGGGTCGAGACCTGCGGCGTGCTGGTGATCGGCGCGGGGCTCGCGGGGCTTGCGGCGGCAGCCGCGCTCCGCTCGGCCGGCGTCGACGTGCGGGTGGTCGAAGCCTCGCGCCGCGCCGGCGGCCTCGCGGATCTCTATGGCGGGACCGTGGACGGCCTCCCGCTCGCCGGCTGGGCGTCGGCGCAGGCCGCAGGCCTTCGCGACCGCGACGCGCTGAAGCTCGGGGCGACCGCGATCTCGATCGAGGCCGACGGATCGGTCTGCGTCATGGAGCGCGACGATCCCCAGCGCCCGGGCCGCGTCACGGTCACGCTGGTCTCGGCCTCAGCCGTGGTGCTGGCGACGGGCTGGCGCGAACGGCCGCTCGTCTTCCCCGGCAACGACCGGCCCGGCGTCATGCTCGCCACGACCGCCCGCGCGCTGCTGCGCCGCCACGCCGTCGCGCCGGGCTCCCGCGTGATGGTCGCGACGACCTGCGACGAGGGCTACCGGACCGCGACCGATCTCCGCGAGGCCGGCGTCGAGGTCGGCTTCGTGCTCGACGCGCGCGCGGACCCGCAAGGCCCCGCGGTCGACATGGCGAAGGCGCTCGGCGCGCCCGTCAGCCTGTCGACCGTCGTCACCGGCGTCGAATTCGCCGAAGGCGAGGCCCAGCTCGCAGGCGTGCGGACCCGCAACCGCTTCGGCGAGGGCGCGACCGCGGGGGCGCGCATTCTAGAGGCGGACGCGCTCGTCGTCTCGGGCGGCCTCGCGCCGCGCGACGAACTCGCGCGACTCTGCGGACTCGGGTCCGATCAGGGCGTGTTCTCGGCCTCGGCCGGGCCGAACGCCGTCGAGGCCGTTGCGGGCGGCTGGGCCGCCGGGGCCGCCGCCGCGGCGCGTCTCGGCGCCGAGCCCACGGGCCCCGCTCCCGTCGTCGAGGCGAGCGCGGACGAAGCCGGCGAAGTCGCCGCGGTCCTGCCCGCGCGGCTCGACGAGCCTGGCGCCGCGGAGGCCTTCGTGGATTTCGGAGCCGACGTCACCCTCGCCGATCTCGTCGCCGCCGCCGCGCGTCGCGGGCCGGCGCCTGCGGCGGTCGCCCGGCGGCTCGGCCTCGGGCTCGGCCCGGACGGCGGGCGGCTCGGCGGCGACGTCGCCGCGTTGGCGTTCGAGAGGATAACGGGCGTCGGCTTCGCGCCGCCCTCGCCCGGCCGGCCGACGCTCGCGACGCTTGCCGCCCGCGCGCGCCTCAGAGACGCCTGAGCGCGCTCAGACCGTCGGCAGCGTCAGCTCGCAGCGCAGCCCGCCCATGGCGGAGCGGCGCAGCTCCACCGAGCCGCCATACATCGCCGCGAGCTCGTTGACGATGGCGAGACCAAGCCCCGACCCGGGCTTGGTCTCGTCGAGCCGGCGCCCGCGCGCCATCACCTCGCTGAACTGGGCGTCGGTGAGGCCGGGACCGTCGTCGTCGACGGTGAGCCGGGCGGATGGCTGCGCCTTGGTGGCCTCCGGCGAGGCCTCGACCGTGATTGCGACCTTGGCGTTCGCCCATTTGAAGGCGTTGTCCACGAGATTGCCGACCATCTCCTCGAGATCCTGCCGCTCGCAGCGCATGCGCAGCGGCTCGGCGATCGAGATCTCGACCTCGATCGCGCGGTCGCGGTGGATCTTCTCGATCGCTCGGGCGAGCCCCTCCACCACCGGCTTCACCTCCGCCGACTCGCCCGCGAAGGCGATGCCGGCCGAAAGCCGCGCCCGCTCGAGATGATGGTCGATCTGCCGGCGCATCAGCACCGCCTGCTCGCGGACTTTCTCCGCGAACGCGCCGTCGCCGGCGTTCGCCTCGTTGGCGATCACCGACAGCGGGGTCTTCAGGCCGTGGGCGAGATTGCCCACATGGGTGCGGGCGCGCTCGACGATCTGGCGGTTGGAGTCGATCAGCGCGTTGAGCTCGCCGGCGAGCGGCGCGATCTCGCGCGGGAAGGCGCCGTCGAGCCGGGCGCGGTCGCCGTTGCGGATCTCGACGAGCTGGGCGCGGATGCGCGCGAGCGGCTTCAGGCCGAACTTCACCTGGAAGCCCGTGGTGATGACGAGGCCGAGCCCCAGCAGTACGAAGCAGACCAGCAGCGCGAAGTTGAAGTTCGCGACGTCCTTGTCGATCTCGTTCGAGGCCGCGCCGATCGAGATCAGATAGCGTCCGTCCTGCCCGAGATCGATGATGCGCTCGACGATCCGCAGGCGCCGTCCCTCGGGCCCGGCCGCATAGCCCTCGCGCACGCTCGCCTGTCCGTCCGCGCCGCTCGCGCCGAGCCGCGGAAGCTGCTCCTCGAACAGCGACTTCGACGTCGTGGCCTCGGGCGGATCCCGATCGATCCGGGTGATCTGCCAGTACCAGCCCGAGAGCGGAATCTCGAACCGCGGCTCGCCGAAAGATCCGGGATCGGCGCTCTGGAAAGTGCCGTCCGCGACCCGCGCGACGATCGTCTTGAGATGCACGTGGAGCCGCTGGTCGAACCCGTTCTCGACCGAGCGGACATAGTAGGAGGACAGGGTGAGGCCGCCGATCACCAGGATCGCGGTCGTCCACATCGCGGCGGAGCCGAACAGCCGCGCCGCGATCGAGGCGGCGCGCTTGGTCTTTCTCCGCGCCGCTGTCTGCTCCACGGGCGGCGCGATCGCCGCCGGGCCCCGGCCGCCGTCGGCGTGGGCGCTCACGCAGGCTCCACGCCGAGCAGGTAGCCGAGCCCGCGGACCGTCTGGATGACCTCGGCCCCGAGCTTCTTGCGCAGCCGCCCGACGAAGACCTCGATGGTGTTGGAGTCGCGGTCGAAATCCTGATCGTAGAGGTGCTCGACGAGTTCGGTGCGCGACACCACCCGGCCCTGATGGTGCATCAGGTAGGAGAGCAGCCGGTATTCGTGGCTGGTGAGCCTGATCGCCGCCCCGTCGACCGTGACGCGGCCGGACTTCGTGTCGAGCCTCACCGGCCCGCACAGGATCTCGCTCGAGGCGTGTCCGCTCGCGCGGCGCAGCAGCGCGCGGATGCGGGCGAGGATCTCCTCCATATGGAAGGGCTTCGGCACGTAATCGTCGGCGCCGGCGTCGAAGCCCTGCACCTTGTCGGACCAGCGGTCGCGCGCGGTGAGGATCAGCACCGGCGTCGTCTTGCCGTCGCGGCGCCACTGCTCGAGCACCGAAATGCCGTCCATCTTCGGCAGGCCGATGTCGAGCACGATCGCGTCATAGGGCTCGGTGTCGCCGAGGAAGTGGCCCTCCTCGCCGTCATGGGCGCGGTCGACCGCATAGCCGGCCTCCTCCAGCGCCGTCACGATCTGGCGATTGAGGTCGGGATCGTCCTCGACGACGAGCAGCCGCATTGCGAATTGTCCTCCTGGCCGCGAGCGGCCTTTATCTCACGCCGACGAGCTTGCCGCTCACCGCCTCGACGCGGACGCGGGCGACCCGGCCGTCGTCGTTGAGCAGCGTGAGATCATAGGCGAGCGCGCCGTCAAAGGTGCAGAGCTTGTAGTCGATGACCTCGCCGTCCCAGGCGCCGCGGGCGGTGCGCAGGGCCTGTGAGAGCGACACGGCGCGCTTCTGCGCGATCGCGCCGCGGGCGTCGCGCGCCGACATGCAGTCCTTGCCGCCGGGATCGGCCGCGCGCGCGGCGTCGCGGGCGCGGTCGAGATCCGGACGCGGATCGGCGGCTCTGGCGGCCGCGCGGGCGCGGTCGAGCTGCTCCTCGTCCTCCGGATCGGCGGACTTCGCGGCCGCTCGGGCCTTCTCGACGCCCTCGTCCTGAGGCTTTCCGGGCGCGCCGGCCGGCTCCTGCGGGCCCGAAGGGCCCTGGCCGGGCGGCGCGAGAACGGGCTTGTCCTGGGCGGCCGCCGAAACCGTCGCGAGCGCGAGCGCGAGCGCTATGACGCAAGGCGTGTGCATGCCCTCCCTGTGCCAGAAACGCTCTGAACCCACGATGAATGTCACCTGCGCGGCCTCGGCTCGCCCCCTTAGATAACGGCCCGGGCCGGACCGCCAAGGCCACGGCGAGGCGTGGTCAGCGCGCCGGCGCCTCGCCGCGGCGCTCGACCCGGTCGAGCCGCTGGCGCAGATCGACGATGACGTCGCGCGCGTTGTAGAGCCCGCCGAACGCCGATTTGAGGTCGTCGACCTGACGCTGCAGCCCTGCGATCGCGGCGTCCTCGGCCCGCCAGCGCTCCTGGTGCTCGCCCCGCGGCACCACCGCGTCGCGGGCCTCGCGGGCGCGGGCGTCGAGAACGGAGAGCGCCGCGTCGACCCGCGCGAAGCGGGCGTCGTAGTCCTGTCGGCTGACCAGGCGGTTGTTCTCGTAGGTCGACTTGAACTCCGAGAGATAGGCGCCCGACACGCTCTCGCGCGCCAGCCGCTCGTAGTCCCGTTCGAGGCGCCCGAGCGCCTCGTCGACCGGCGCCTTGGCGAGCTGGCCGCCCGCCACCACGATCGCCAGCACCACGCCCATGGCCGAGACGATCGTGGCCCAGGGCGTGCGCGAGCGCTCGTCGAGCTTGGTCGTGAGCCCGGCGAGCTGCGCCGACACCTCGCCGATGCGGCCCGTGAACAGCTGGTTGAGGTCGTGGACCCCGCGCTCGAGCCCGTAGACCCGCTGCTCGAGCGCGGCGAGCTTGGCGTCGTCGTGGAGGGACCGCTCCACGCTCGCCGCCCGGACGCTCGCGTTCATCGCCGCCCGGGCCTCACTTCAGCGGACGCGTCGTGGTCTCGCGGCCGTACCAGGCGTAGGCCGCGCCCGCGAGCGAGACGAGCGTCGAGACGAGTTCGGCGGCCGCGCTCTCGGCGATCGGCGCGCCGAGCGCTTTCCCGAGCGCCACGACAAGCGGCGCGCCCGCCGCGATCGCCACGCCGCGCAGCGTCTGGCTCTTCAGCCGCGACACCGGCTCGAGCGCCGGCGCGACGCGCGGATCGGCCGAGACGCTCTCGGCGAGGCGCCGGGCGCCCGCCATCGCCTTGCCGGTCGGGACCGCGGCCTCGCCGAGCGCATCGGCGGCGGCGTCCGCCACCGCGGCCTCGAGGCGGGAACGGGTGAGCGCATGGGTCATGAACGTCTCCTTTGAGCTGGGAACGGTCGCGCGATCAGGCTTCGTCGAGGCTCGTCGCGCCGCCGGCCGCGACCCGCACGCGCCGCGGCCGCGGCGCCGGGACGGTCGCGGGCCAGCGGATCGCGATCAGGCGGTTCTTGAGGATCCAGGCCTCGGTCACGGCGTTCGACTGGTTGCCGCCGAGCACGCGGAAGCGGCCGGCGTCCTCGCCGACATAGAAGCCGACATGTCCGGCCGTCGGCCCGCGCTCGAACACGAGCACGGCGCCGGGCGCGGGCTTCGAAAGCGTCACGCCGAACCGCGCCCAGCCGCGCGCCCAGAGCGGGTTGGCGGGCAGCGGCTCGTCCGGCAGCGCCGCCGCGAACTGGCCGAACACGAAGGCGCCGCACCAGGGAACGTCGTCGTCCCTGTACCAGTCGGCGCCCGCCCGCCCCCAGGCGAGGATCTGCGGGTCGGAGGCCGGGCCCGCGATCTCCCGCAGGCCCATCCAGCGCCGCGCCTCGGCGAGCCAGGGCGGATCCTCCGGCGCCGACGCGCGCGCGGCCGGCGCCCCGAGCGCCGCGCGCGTCAGCGGCCCGACGACGCCGTCGGGCGCAAGGCCCGCGCTCGCCTGGAAGGCCTTGACGGCCGCGATCGTGCGGCGTCCCCAGATCCCGTCGAGCGGGCCCGGATCGAAGCCGCGCGCGGCGAGCCGCCGCTGGAGCTCCAGCGTGGTCATGGTCGTCCTCCGCATGTTGTGAAGGGCGCGCCGATCAGAATCCGGTGGCGCGCTTGGGCCTGCGGCCTCATGCTGAGGCCCATGAGGACAATCGCCAGCTGGACGGCGTTCGCGGCGGCCACGACGCTCGTCTGGCTTGTGGGCGGGTTCAGCTATCTGTTCCTGAGCCGCCTCTATGACGGGCTTCAGATCCCGACCATGAAGCTGTTCGCGCTGTTCGTGATGTCGGCCGCGACGTCGCTCGCCGCCATCAGCTTCGCCTCCAAGCTCGACGAGCGCGACGACCCCGAGGCCGCCGACATGGCCGCCCGCCGCGCGCGGCCCGACGAACGCGGCGGGCGGTAGCCGGCCGGCCGCCGCCGTATCGGCGCGGCCTCAGCGGTAGCTCGTCACCCACACCTCGCCGCGCGCGCCGTCGCCGCCTTTGCCGGAGGCGAAACCGTTGCGCGCGGCCCCGCCGCCCCCGCCCGATCCGCCGGGCGCCGCGCCGTCGCCGCCCGCGCCGCCATGTCCTGCCGCGCTCGCCGCGCCCCCGCCGCCGGAATCGCCCGGCGCGAAATAGAGCGAGCCTGCGACACCCCCGCCGGCCGAGCCGCCCTGGCCCTCGGCCACGCCGCCGTTGGCGCGGCGGCTGGTGTTGGTGGCGAGCCGGTTCGATCCGCTGTCGCCGCCGCGGCTCCAGAGGTTGGCGGCCGAAAGGCCTCCGCCACCTCCTCCGCCGCCGCCGAGCTTGCCGACGCCCTCCCCGCCGGTGTTGCCGACGCCGGCGTTGCCGTTTCCGCCCGCAAGCGCGACCGGGAAGCCCGGCATGCAGCGATGTCCCGAGAGCGAGCCGGCGAGGCCTTGCGCCGCCGCGCCGCCGCCGCCGTTCACGCCGCTGTTCTGGCGGGCGTTGTAGGCGCCGAAGCTCGAGACGCCGCCGGCCGCGCCGTCGAGGCCGTTGGCGTCGGCCGCGGTCTGCGACGCGCCCCCCGCGCCGCCCGCCCCGACCGTGACCGCGACCGTCGCCGGCAGCTCCGCGGCGAGGAACTCGTAGACGACGACCGGCGCGGGAGCCGCCCCGCCGCCGCCCGCCACGGCCGCGCCCGCGGCCCGCAGTCCGCCCGAACCGCCGCCGTTGCCGCCCGGGATCATCTCGGCGACGACGCGGCTCGCCCAGGCGGGCTTGGTCCAGGTTCCGCTCGCGGTAAACTTGTCGACGCGCGCCTGCGGGGTGGCGGGCGTCGACACGGCGCCGCTCGCCGGATCCACGCTGAGCGCGGTGATCCAGGCCGAGCCGTCGGCCGACACCTTGAGGCTGAAAGCGTCCGAGCCGACGAGCCCGAATTCGGCGCGTCCCGAATAGCCGCGCTGGAACAGGAAGCTCGCGACGTCGGCGGCCGCCGCCTTGTTGAGCTTCACCTGGACGCCAGCGCCCTCATGGGTGAAGAGCACCGCCTGCGAGGCGACCGCGAGGCGGTTGACCGCGTCCGCCGACGCGTTGATCCCGAGCTTCGTCAGGGCCTCGGTCGCCGCGAGGCCGCCGGCCCAACCGCCGTCTATGAAAGCGAGCAGCGCGCCTTCCGAGGCGACGTAAGCGAGCCAGCCGGGCTTGGGCTCGATGAAGGTCCAACCGCCGTCGAGATACGCCGCGATCCTTCCCGCCTGCCCCGCCCAGGCCCCCGCCGCGCCGGCGGCGACGATGTGGCGGTCGCCCTCTTCCGGGGCCTCGGGCGGCGCGGTCCGGTCGCGGTCGAGCGCGCCGAGCTGGACGATGGCGTCGAGCCGCCGGAACGCCTCGTTGACGGTCACGTGCTTCTGCGCCTGCGCCGGCGCGAGATAGCCGAGGCCGAGATGGGGGCTGTCGCTCATGGATCGGGCTTCCTGGGGTTCGTCAGAGGAGCAGCGTCGCGCGGGCGGGAAGTCCCGGCCCGACGGTCGCGGAGAGCTGGCGGACCGCGACCTCGATCACGGCCGGAAGCGCGCCGAAATCCGCCGTCTGCCGCGCGGCGGCGTAGAGCGCTGAAGGAGCCTCCGAGCCAAGCGTGCGAACCACGACCCCGGCCGAGAGGATCTCGACCTCATAGGCCTCGCGCTCTTCGGCGAGCCGCACCTCGCGGGCGTCGAAATCGTCGCCGCCGACGCGGGTGCGGCGGATCCAGGACAGCGTGACGTCTCCGGTCAGAGGATCGCGTCGCCCTGCAAGCCGCACGGGCGAAATCGGCCGCAGGCCGCGGGCGCCCATGCGCTCGACCCGCGCGGCGTAGGTCGCGTCGTCGCGCGGCCGGGAGGCAGGCCCGGCCCGCCAGACGAGATCGAGCCCGCGGCGATCCTCGCCGACGCCCGAGACGCCGATGCGGGCGTCGATCAGCACGAAGGCCGAGCCTTTCGGCGTGGGGTCGCCGACCGCGTCCTCCGTGCCGAACTGGCCGCGCAGCAGGCCCTCGAGCCGCCAGCGGCCGGGCGCGACGAGGCTCGCGGTCGTGAACTGCAGAACCTCCCAGACGCCGCCGGCTCCGCGCAGCGCAGCGAGGTTGGCGCCGTTCAGCACCGCCTTGCGGCTGCGGCTTTCGAGCGTTTGGTCAGGCGCGAGCTCGACGTCGAGCGCGTTCGTCAGGTCGAAACGGCCGGCGTCGTGGCGCGGCGCCGGCGCGGCGAGCCGGCCGATCGCCGCCGGGCGGCGCAGAATGGCGTCGAGCCCATAGGCGTCGCCGTCGTCGGAACGATAGACCGCGACCGCGCTCCAGGGCTTGGAGCCCGCGGCGAGCCGCGGGGCGTGCGGCGCCTCGCCGTCGATCAACGGCAGGTCGAGCGCTTCGAACAGCGGCTCGGTCGGGCGGCCCTTTCGGGGCGGGGGTCGGCGGACCGGCTCCTCGGGCGCGGCGTCGCGCACGTCCGGATCGGCGCGGACCGCGCGAACCGGCCGGACATGCTCCTCGCCGATCGAGTCGAGCCGGAACAGCGTCGTGCGGCCGGCCGCCGCAAAGGCCACGAGGTCGCCGGGCTCCAGCGCGAGCCGGCTCGGCGGCAGCGCGAAGGCGCCGGTCTCGCGCGCGACCGAGGCCTCGATCAGCAGCGCGTCGGCGAGCCCCTGCGCCTCGCCGGCCGTCAGCGCGAGCGCGAAGGCGGCTTCGGCGACCGCCCGGCCTTCGCCCGCGAGCCGCCGCGCCTCGACCGCGCCCTGCCGATAGTCCTGGTCGGGATCGACATGGCGCAGCTTCAGCGTCTCGGGGATCTCGGAAGCCTGCGCCCGGACGAGCCGGAAGGCCGGCCGCCCGCCGCCCGCCTCGGCGAGGTCGTCGGGGGTGAGCGTCGCGACCGGCGCGTCGGGTCGGTTCCAGATCGCGATCGCGCCGCCGCGGGCCGCGGCCTTGGCGCCGAACGCGTCGAGGAGCGGCTCGATCGCCTCGCGCGGGCTCATCACCCGGTCGATGGCGTAGCCGCGCACCAGCCCTTCGAGATCGTCGAGATCGAGCGGCGCGCCCAGGCCGCCGGCGAGGTCGCGGACGACGTCGCGAAGCGCCGCGAAGCCGAGACGCCCGGTGATCCAGTGGCCGAGCCGCCAGTTGGCCGCGTCCGTCCAGACGTCGGAACGCAGCGGAAAGGCCGAGGGCGGCCGCGCGTCCCAGGTCCACACGAAGACGCGGGCCGGATCGATCATCGGCTCGCCGGTGAGCGGGGAGACCGGGTTACGGCCGTTCTCCGGGCTCCAATGCCGGATGAGCGCCTCGAGCGCGGCGCGCTGGCCGAGATCGTCGCGCCGACCGGACGAGAAATGCGGCAGCGCGGATTCCGACGACTTGGCGTCGACGAAGACGTTCGGCTGGTTCGCGCCCTTGTCGATCGCCGGACAGCCGATCTCGCACAGCACGATCGGCTTCGAGGCCGGGACCCAGCCGGTCGGCGCGGCCGCGCGCGCGCCGCCGGGGCGGTCGTGATGAGGGTTCTCCCACCAGCTGCGGAAATCCTTCGAGCGAAACACCCAGTGCTCGCCATGGGCGGAGTCGAGGATCGGCGTGCGGATCTGGTCGCGGCGGTCGGAGGCGGCGTCGTAGAACCAGTCGAAGCCCTCCCCGCCCTCGATGTTGGCGTCGAGATAGTCTTGGTCGCGCGGACCCGAAAAGCCCGCGAGCGCGTCGAGATGTCCGTCGCCGTCGCGCCAGTCGGCGAGCGGGGCGTAGAAATCGACCCCGACGAAGTCGATGTCCGGGTCGGCCCAGAGCGGGTCGAGATGGAAATGAAGGTCGCCGGACCCGTCCGCCGGCCTGTGCGGCGGAAACTCGCTCCAGTCCGCCGCATAGCCGATGCGCGTCGCCGGCCCGAGGATCTCGCGCGCGTCGCCCGCGAGCCGCCGAAGCTCCCCGACCGCAGGATAGGAGCCGGGCCCGTCGCGCAGCCGCGTGATCTCGACGAGCTCGGTGCCGACCAGGAAGGCGTCGACCCCGCCGGCCTCGGCCGCGAGGCGCGCGCAGTGGAGCACGAAGCGGCGGTAGGAGAACTCGGCCGGCGGGCCGTTGTAGGTCACCGCCTTCAGATCCTCGCTCCAGCCGAAGTTTTCGGGCGTCACGGTCCCGAAGAAGCTCTCGACCGGGCCCGCGACCGCCGGCGTCCCGTCGGGCGAGCCGGGCCGCCCCGGCGCCGGATGGCAGGTGATGCGGCCGCGCCAGGGATAGGGCGGCTGCTCGGGCGCGCCATGGGGGTCCGGCAGGCCGTTGTCCGGAGGCACGTCCATCATCACAAAGGGCGTCAGCATCACCTTGAAGCCGCGCGCCTTGAGCTCCCGGATCGCCTGATGGACCGCCCGGTCCGCGGGCGCGCCGCCGATCGCCGGCGCCCCGCCGATGCGCGAGACCCGCTCGGCGTCGGCGCGCTTGATGGTCTCGACCCGCCACTCCCACGGCCGGGTCTGCTTCAGCAGCCCCTCGACCTTCGGGACGATGCGGCAGTGGCCGATCCTCAGATCCGTCCCGTGCCAGGCGACGATGAGCGAGACATGCCGAACGTTCGGCGCGACGGTCGCGAGCTCGTCGAGCGAGGAGGCGAGGTCCGACCGGCCGTCGGCCGTGTGGGCGTTCTCGGCCTCCCAGGTCCCGTATCCCGCCTGCCGCTCGATGACGTCGGTGGCGTAGGCGAATTCGGACGCGCCGGGGATCAGGGTCACGCCGGTCACAAGATCCTCGAGCGCCGGCCGGTCGGAGGCGGGACGGCGGATCACCTCGACGGTGATCTGAGGCACGCGGTTCCCGAAGCGCTCGAGCGGCAGCTCCTCGAAGACCAGATAAGCGAGCCCGCGATAGGCCGGCGCGTATTCGGCGCCCTCGACCGCCACGATCTTCGGATCGGGCTGCTGCCCCTCCGTCCCGCGATGGAGCCGCATCTCGAAGCCGTCGGTCTCCAGCGCCTCGCCGTCCGCCCAGATTCGGCCGATCCCGTCGATCGGTCCCTCGCAGAGGCCGACGGCGAAGCTCGCGAAATAGGAGTAGGTCGTCTGCTCGACGCTGCCGCCCTTGCCCTTGCTGCGCTCGACGTCCTTGTCCTCGCGGAGCTTGGAGGCCCAGACGACCTGGCCGCCGACGCGCATTCGTCCGTAAACGCGCAGCACCGGCGCGCCTTCGGTCGAGGTCGTGACCGACAGGTCCTGCAGCCGCGGGCCCGAGGCCTTCACGGTCGGCGACAGCAGCGCCTGGTCGATGGCCGAGCCCGCGAGCCCGCCGATCGCGCCGCCGATCGCCGCGCCCGACAACGTCGCGCCGAGGATCGAGACGCCGGCGGGCAGCAGGGCCCCGCCGATCGCCGCCCCTGCGGCGGTGAGCGCGAGTACGGCCATGAGAGAGGCCTTTCGGCTGGAAGACAAGGGGGTTCTCAGAAGCCCGGCAGGCGGAACCGCGCGACGAGGCGCCGGACCCAGACGTCCGGGATCGCGGTCTCGGCGACCGCATGGCCGTCATAGGCGTGGACCATGGCGCGTCGCCCGGTCGCGATCCCGCAATGCTTGGCGACCGTCCCGCGGAAGACCCGGAACAGCAGCACGTCGCCGGCCGCGATCTCGTCGCTTGCCGCCGGGACAAGCCAGCGCGTCGCCGCGGCGAGCACGAGCTCGCCCGCGCCGTCCTCGGCCCAGCTGCGCGCATAGGGCGGCGGCGGCTCGGGCTCGGGCCCGATCAGCTCGCGCCACACCCCGCGCACGACGCCGAGGCAATCCGCGCCTGCGCCCTTCAGGCTCGCCTGATGGCGGTAGGGCGTGCCGATCCACTCGCGCGCCGCCGCCGCCACGGCGGCCGAGCGGGGATCGAGCGGCGGTCGATCCTCACACAAGGCGGCCGCCGTCGAGATCGTCGCCCTGATGGGCCTGGCGGGTGAGCCAGTCGTTGCCGGGCATCTGCGGAAATCCTCGAAAGTTGAGGATGTTGTCGAAGCGCGTTCGACAGGTTTCGAAAGACTTATCGCAACCCGCCGTCACCATGAAGCCGTCGCCTTCGGCGATCGGCGCCGGCGGCGCCTCGGCGAGCTCCAGAAAGCCGTCCGCGTGCCGCCGCGCCTCGGCGGCGGCGCCTTGATTGGCGCCGCTGGTCCAGATGAGCCGGCCGCGTTCGAACGCACGTCCGCGCCCGTCGAGCGCGTCCGCCGTCAGCCCGCGGACGCCGATGACCGCCGTCACGACGCCTTCGGCCCGATGCTCGGCGAGCGTCAGATCCGCCTTGCAGCGGGCGTCGCCCAGCGCCGCGTCGCAGGCGCGCTGGTAGAGCCGGCCGCGCGGCTGGTTGAGCGCATGCGCGAGGCTCCGAAGCTCCGCCGTGAACCCCCGCCCCTCGCGCGCGACTTCGCCGAGCGCGCCGGAGAACAACGTCACGCGGTTTTCGACGTCCTCCCAGTCGACGAGCGTCAGCTCGACGCGCGCCCCGTCATAGGCGCCGCGGGCGAGATCGGCGTCGGTGAGCCCGGCGTCGTCGAGCGCGCCCACGACCTCGAGCCCGTCGACGCCGAGGCCGAGCGAGGCTTCGGCCGCCGAGGCGCTCATGCCGCTCGCGGCGCGGTAGACGAGCCCGCCGAAGGCGAGGTCGCAGTCATGGTCGGTGAAGCCGAGCGTCGCGCCGTCGCGGCGTTCGAGCCGCCAGCAGCGCGCGAGCGTGGAGACGCCCGAGGCGAGCGCCCCGGCGAGCGCTTCGGGGATGTGGCGCATGGGGGTCCTTCAGGCGAGCCGGATCTCGATCAGCGGCACCGAGGGCGCGGAGCCCGCGCCGAAAGCCGCGAGGTCGACCTCGAGCCGATCGGCGTCGAAGCGCACCGGCGTGTCGAACTCGAAGCCCGCCGAGACCGGCGCTCCGTCCGCCGGGGCCGCGTCGAGCACGACCTCGCCGCTCGAGAGATCGAGCGCGAACGCCGTGGTTTCGACGCCCCCGACCGCGACCCTCGCGGTGCCGGCCACCGGCTTGCGGATCGGCCGGCGATAGGGGTCGAACGCTCCGCCATAGGTTTTGCGCAGCGCGAAGCGCCGGGTCTCGCCGTCGCCTGCCCCGAGCAGCTGGTCGGCGGGCTCCACGCCGACGCCCGGAAGCGCCGAGGAATGGTCGAGCGGATCCCTGAAGCGGAAGCCGACGAGCCGCCCGCGCCGCTCCTCGAAGAAGGCGACGACCTGCTGGAGCTGGGCGAGCGTGCGCACGCCGAGCCCCGCGTCCCAGCGCCGTCGCGAATGGGCCCAGAGCGCGTTGCGCTCCTCGAACCCTGAGCCGAGCGTCGCGATCTCGGTGCGCCGCTCGGGCCCGCCGCGCGCCCCGCGCGCGATGTCGGTCGGAAAGCGCACGTCGTGAAAGGGGCTCACCTGCGGCCCTCCCTGATCAAAGCCCGCGCCGGCCCCGCGCCACCGCCCGGGCGAGCGCGGCCGAGACCTGGACTTCCGAGCGCCGGAAGCTTTCGGCGTCCGGCGTCGAGATGTTGACGGTGATCGCGCCATGGCCGGCCTGCGGCGCCGACTGAGGCGCAGGCGCCGCGACGGCTGCGGGCGAAGCGGAGGCGAGCGCGGTCGAGACGCCCTGCGGCGCGGCGAGGCCTGCGGCGCCGAAAGGCGAGGCGCCGCCGAACAGGCCGCGGGTCAGCCCGGAGAAGATCGAGCCGAACGCGGTCTCGACCGGCTTCAGGGCCGCCGACAGCGCGATCGAGGACAGCCGCGCGCTGAGCCCCCGCAGCACCTCCGAGAGCGAGGAGCCCTGCACGACGCCGGCCTCCAGCGCGTCGCCGAGCGCCGAGCCGAAGCGGCGGGAGAGGCGTTCGGCCTCCGTCAGTTCGCGTCGAAGCGCCGAGGCCTCGACCTCGATCGTCACGGCGATCGCTTCGCCCTCAGCCATGTCGTGTCTCCGCGTCGGGGAACGTCGTCATCAGGCGCTCAAGCTCGCCGCGGCGAAGCGGGGCGACGGCGCCGGCCGCGCCGGCGAGCCCTCGCGCCGCCGCCGCGATCTCTGCCGGGGTCGCGCGCCAGAAGTCGCGCGGCGCGAGCTTCAGCACGCCGAGTCCGACGGCGCTCAGCTCGTCCCAGGGAAAGGGTTTTGGCCCGCCGGGCCGCCCTCCCCGGCCCCGAAGGTCGCGCGCAGCAGGTCGGCGACCGCGCGAACGAAACCGGCCGCGCCCTCCTCGTGCGACAGGCGCGCGACGTCGGCGTCGGAAAGATCGGCGCCGCCGCCCCGCAGCCCCGCGCCCAAGATCGTCGTGACGTCGCGCGCCGAGAGACGCCCCGTCTCGAAGCGTTCCGCGAGCGCGGTGAGGTCGGCGACCGCGAAGGCGTGTTCGAGTTCGGCGAGCGCGCCGAGGGTGAGCGCGAGCCGGCAGGGCCTGCCGTCGAACACGGCCTCGACCTCGCCGCGGCGGCGATTGGCTGGCATTGGAAGCTCCTCGAAGTCGGGCGTCATAGCGCCGAGAAGGCGAGTTCGCCCGCGCTTTCGAGCGAGAGGTCGTAGGTGACTTCGCCCGCGTGCTCGCCGCGGAACTCGAGCCCGACGACCTGGAACGGCCCCTGGATCCGTCCGAAATCCGGGATCACGATCTGGAACTCGGCGACGTCGCCGGAGAACACGAGCCCGCGCACCAGCGCGTCCGACGGGCCGTCGCGGAAGACGCCCGCGCCGACGACGCTCGCCCGTTTCACGCCGGCCCCGGCCAGAAGCTCGCGCCAGCGGCCGGCGCTTTCGGAATGGGTGACGTCGACGGTCTCGGAATTGAAGGCGAGCCGGCGCGAGCGCAGCCCCGCGACGGTCGCGAAGCCCGCCCCGTCGGCGACCTTCACGAGCAGGTCCTTGCCTTTCTGGATGGCCATGAGGGATCTCCGATGGCGTGGGGTCGATGGGTCAGGCGAGCTCGGTGACGGCCCGGAACGTCAGCGTCGCGCGGCGAAGGCCCGCCTCCGCGACGCGGTCGGCCTCCGTCGCGCGCCAGGCGAGGCCGGCGAGCCGCGCGCCGTCGAGCGAAAGATCGGCGTCGTCGAGCAGCCGCACGACGCGGTCGGCGATCCTGAGCGCCTCCGAGAGCCCGCCCTCGCGCGACCAGACTTCGAGCGTCAGCGCATGCTCCTCGGCGGGCGCGCCGTCGCCGGACGCGTCCTGGCTCTCGCAGCGGCCGAGCGCGACGTAGGGCGGCAGGCTTCCCCGCGGCGGCTCGTCATAGATCCGCGGGCCGCCGGTGAGCGCCGAAAGCGCGGCGTCGCCCGCAAGGCGCCCGCGGACCGCGGCCCGCAGGGAAAGCGCGGCCGAACTCATGCGCCGGTCTCCTCGCAGAGCAGCTCCTCGAAACGCCCGTCTGCGTCGAGCGGGCGGACCGAGAGCACGTCGAACACATGGCCGCGCCAGGCGACGCGGTGGCCGCCGGTGAGGTCGCCCCGCCCGCGGATCGTCGCGCGCCACAGGCGGTTGAGCCCGAGCGCGCGGCCGGCCGCCGCCTCCTCGGCCGAGAGCGGCTCAAGGCTCGCCGCGACGGTCGCGAGCGGCGCGAAGCCGCGCGTCACGCCGCCGGCGCCGTCGTCGGCGTCGGCCGGGCGCTCGATCGAGATCCTGCGGCGCAGGAGCCCGGGGGTCGCCGCCGCGCTCACAGCCGCATGTCCCGGTAGGGCTCGACGAGCCCGCAGACGTCGGCCGGCGGCCCGTCGCGGCCCGATCGCCGCTCGAAGCCTTCCGCGGTCAGCCGGCGCACCGCAAGCCGCAGCGACTCCGGCGCCTGGTCGGGCTCGCCATAGCCGACCGCGAGATCGATCTCGACCCGCGCGCCCGGCGGAACGGAGGCCGCGAAGGTCAGCCGCTCGCCCGCCCAGTCGAAGCGCCAGAGCGCCTCGTCCAGAACCTCGAGCGCGCCGCCCGGACGGCGGATCCGCACCTCCTCGACCTCGCGCACCGGGCGCGGCTTCAGCAGCACGGGCGCGCCGTCGGCCGGAACCGCGATGTCGAGCCGCCAGCGCTGGGCGACGAGCACCCGGCGGGTGAGGCGCTCGACCTGGTCGCGCGCCGCGGCGATGAGATCGCCAACGAGCGCGTCCTCGGCGTCGTGGTCGAGGCGCAGGAAAGCCTTGGCGTCCGACAGGCCGATCGGTTCGGCCGCGGGCGCGCTCAAAAGCACGGCGGGCATGAGATCCTCATGACTTTTGATGATGACGAAGCGCCTGCGCGGTATTCGACTACATGGCGCGCAAATAAACCCGACAGGCCGAAGCCGATCGATTGTCTTGCACAATACAGAGTGGTAATGTTTGCGAGCATGTCGACGCCGAATGCTTTGGCGTTCGGCGATACGACTTGTCAGCACTTGATAACGTCACCACGGGATCGTTCGGGGAGCGCCTCATGATCCGCATTTCCGGTCGGCGCGCAGCGCTCGCTGCAGCGCTCCTTGCGCTTTTCGGCTCCGCCGCCGCGGCGGCCGACTTCAAGATCACCGCGCCGCTCAAGGGGCTTTGCCGGCCCGATCTGCCGCCCGATCCCTGCACGCCCTTCAATCTCTTCGGGCCGCCTGCGATCTCCGGCGATTTCGTCGTCTGGACCAATCGCGCAGGCCCGCAGGACGGGATCTGGAGCTACCAGATCTCGACCAAGAAGATCCGCAAGCTCGCGGGCTTCGAGACCAAGGCGCCGGCCGGCAAGGGCAAGTTTACGGCCTTCGGCAATACGGGCTCGGAATATCCGACGCTGATCGGCGGCGAGACGGTGGTGTTCTTCGCCCGCGACGCCGACAACACGAACGGCCTCTACACCGCGAACGTGCGCGGCGGCGTGCGGCTGATCGCGAACGGCAAGACGCCGATCCCGAAGGCCGGCGGGCTCGTGTTCCAGGACATCCGCTGGGCCTCGACCAACGGCAAGACGGTTGCGTTCTTCGGCGTCGACCCGAACGGGGCGACCGGCGTCTTCAGGGCCAAGATCGACGGCTCGAGCCTGAAGACCGTGATCTATTCGGCCGAGACCGAGCTCGACGCCCGCTCGCCCTCAGGGCCGGTCCCGGGCTATTTCGGCTACTTCTCGCGCCCGCTCGTGGCGAAGAAGAGCCTTCAGTTCTACGCCAGCGGACTGTTCGATCCGGTGAGCGGGGCGAACGCCTATTTTCAGGCGGGCGACGGCTTCACGGACCTCATCGACAACATGACGCGGCTGCAGGGCGGCTCGAGCGGCGTTCACGTGCGCAACTCCGCGGCCTCGGCCTCGGACACGTCGAGCGAGATCGCCGTCCTGTCGGACCAGCCGGCCGACGGCTATTCGGGCATCTTCAAGCCCAGGACGCTCGACGAGGCCCTGGCCTTCGTCACGACGAAGACCAAGGTTCCGGGCGCCGCCACGACGTTCCACACCTTCGTGGGCAACGGCTATGGCCCGGGCTTCGGCGTCGACGCGAGCGGCCTCGCCTTCACCGCGTTCTATGTCGACGGAAACGGCAACCACCAGGACGTGTTCTTCGTGGCCAAGCCCGGCGGCAAGGTTCTGCGCGTCGCGCGCGGCGGGGCCGACTACTACCTGCCCTATGTCGGCGACCGCTCGGTGAGCGGCGGCGTGATCGCCTTCACCGAGGGCTACAACGCCGTCGACACCTTCTACATCGCGACGCCGAAGTAGAACGCGACGCGCCGCCGTCTCCGTCCCTCCCCCGCGTGCGGGAGAGGGTGGGGATCGATCCTGCGGCGCGTCCCTTTCCGACGCCTCAGCTCGCCGCGAAGCGCAGCGTCTTGATGGCGTCGAAGTCCTGCACGCCGCCGCCCACGCGCTTGGTCGTGTAGAACAGCACATAGGGCTTGGCGGTGTAGGGATCGCGCAGGATCCGCACCCCGATCCGGTCCACCACCAGATAGCCGCGGCGGAAGTCGCCGAACGCGATCGCATGGGCGTCGGCCGCGACGTCCGGCATCGCCTCGGCCTCGACCACGGGGAAGCCCAGCAGGCTCGCGGCCCCCTGCCCGCCGGCCGGCGGCTCCCAGAGATAGCGGCCGTCGACGTCCTTCAGTTTTCGCACGGCGGCCTGCGTGCGGCGGTTCATCACGAAGCTCGCGTTGCGGCGATAGCCGGCGCGCAGCGCATAGACGAGGTCGAGCAACGCGTCGGCCGGCTCGTCAGCGTCGAAGGCTCCTGCGGCGCCGCTCGCCACATAGCCGATATTGCCCCAGGACCAGCTGCCGTTCGCGACCTTCGGCGGCGTGAGAAACCCCTGCGGCCGGGTGATCCCGTCGCCGGTGACGAAGGCGACGCTCTCCTGCTCGGCGAAGGCGGTCTCGACCTCCTGCGCGATCCACTGGTCGAGGTCGACCGCGGCGTCGTCGAGCAGCGTCTGGGTCGCGGCCGGCATGGCGTAGAGCTCCATGGCCGGGAAGGTCAGCTCGTCGAGCACGGGCGTCGCCGACTGCGCGCGGGCCGCGGTCTCGGCCGCCCAGCCGGAGGCGAAGCCTTCCGTCGCGAAGGGCTTTCGATAGACCGAAGCCGTCACCGCCTGGACGCTCGCGATCGCACGGATCGGCGAGACTTCGGCAAGCCGCCGGCCGATCTCGCGCTCCGTGGCGTCGGGCGCGAGATAGCCGCCCTGCGCGTCGGTTCCGGCGACGAGCGCCTTGGATTCCAGCCCCTTCAGCGAGGCGACCTCGCCGCGCCGCACATAGGCGTCGAACGCGGACCTGTGCTCGGCGCGGCCGCTGTCGCGCGCAACGCCGGTCTCGAGCGGCGGCCGGCGGCTCTTCAGCGACAGCTGGTCGAGCGCGCGCTGCTGCCGGTCGAGCGCGTCGTCGAGGCGGGCGAGCTTCTCGCTCGTCACCACGTCGGGCGAGAGCCGCTGCTCGATCTCGGCGAGGCGCTCGTCATTGGTCTCCTTGAAGGCCTCGAAGGCGCGCATGAAGTCGTCGAAGGCGGTCACCACCTCGAGCGACGACGGCGCGCCCTCGGCGGCCTTGGTTTCGGGGGAGGAGAAATCGGCGAGGGTCATCGGGCTGCTGCCTCTCTGGCGTGGGGCCGCCGGGCGGCGGCGGGAGAAACGCGACGCTTGACCGCCGCGACGCGCGCGTCGGGCAGCATCGGGAAGGTGACGACCGAGACCTCCCAGAGGTCGATCTCGATGAGCCGGCGCACGCCCGCTGCCTCGCGGACCGAGCGCACCGCGCGAAAGCCGATCGAAAGCCCGTCGAGCGCGCCCTGCCGCAGCAGCGCATGCACCTCGCGCGCCCGGGCGACCGCGAGATTGAGCCGCCCCGAGACCCGCAGGCCCCGGACGTCCTCGGAGATCGACGTCCAGGCGCCGATCGGCTCGGCCGGATCGTGCTGGAACAGGAAGCGGATTCCGCGCGGCCCGCGGCGGGCGAGGCTCGCGGCGAAGGCGCCGCGCTCGACCCTGTCGCGGCCGAGATCCACGACGCCGAAGAGGCTGGCGTAGCCCTCGATCGCGCCGTCGGCCGAGACCGCCGGAGCCAGCGGCGGGCGCTTCAGTTCCGGCGCGGGGCGGCGCGCAGGCGCAAGCGTTCGCGCCCGGGAGAGCGGGTTGGGCATGGGGTGATCCCTGATGATGGAGCCGCGGACCTCCTGTCCCGGACCTGATCCGGGACCCAGAACCGACAGGCGCTCAGACTGAAGCGCGGAGGCGGCGGAGCCTGATCGAGACACGTCTCGGTTCTGGGTCCCGGATCACGTCCGGGACAAGAAAGAGAGGATCCGCACGCCGCAATAGGTTCACTGCGAAGACGCCGCGCTCGACCCTGTCGCGGCATGCTTCGAGACGGCCCTGCGGGCCTCCTCAGCATGAGGACTGTCGAAGCGTCACGACCGTTGGAGCGGAATCAAACCGGCCTCATGCTGAGGAGCGGCCGTAAGGCCGTGTCTCGAAGCACGCAGTCGGCCTCTGCAAGTCTCGACCAGACGCCTACTGCGCGCCGGCTCGGCAGGATCGGCGGCGCTGACCTGCTCACGTTCTCGCCCCATACCCCACCGCCGCGCGCTTCTCCTCGTCGGTGAGGAAGTCGGCCGCCGTCACGCGGCGCCAGAGCGACTCCCGCTCCGCGCTCAGCGCCTCCACGGCGTCGAGGTCGGGCGTCAGCGTCAGCTCGGCGCCGTAGGCGGGCGAGAGCCAGTTGGCGATCGCCTGCGCGATCCGCCCCAGCAGCGGGATCACGGTCTGGCGCCACAGCGCGACATTGGCCTGCGCGTAGTTGGCGTAAGTCGCGTCGCCCGGGATGCCCAGAAGCATCGGGGGCACGCCGAAGGCGAGCGCGATTTCGCGCGCGGCCGAATTCTTGGCGGAGAGAAAATCCATCTCCTGCGGGGTGAGCGACATCGGCCGCCAGTCGAGGCCGCCGTCGAGCAACAGCGGCCGCCCGGCGTTGGCGGCCCCGGAAAATTGCGCCTCCAGCTCCTCCTTCAGCCGCTCCACCTGGTCGTCGGCGAGGCCCTGCCCCTCCGGACCCTTGTAGATCAGCGCGCCCGACGGCCTGGCGGCGTTGTCGAGCAGCGCCTTGTTCCAGGCCGAGGCCGCATTGTGGAGGTCGACCGCCGCGGCCGCCGGCTCCAGCGGGCTCAGGCCGAAGTGGTCGTCGAGCGGATTGAACAGGCAGAGGTGGAGAATCGGAGCCACGGGCTCGGCCCGCTGGTCGTAGCGCACGACCGTCGCGCCGACCCGGTACTCGTAGGCCTCCGGCCAGCCGTCCGGCCCGGCCTCGAGCCGCATCCGGTCGGGCCGCAGCGCATGAAGCTCGCGCGGCTCGCCCTCGATCGAGACGACCTCCAAATAGGCGTCGCCTGCGGTCAGCAGATGCGCGGCGACCGCCTCCAGCAGCCCCGCTTTGCCCTGCCGGGCGTTCGGGCGGGCGAGCAGGTCGAGCAGCGGGTGGCGGTCGAGTTCGCGGTCGCCCTCGGAGAGCGCCAGCGGAACGCCGCCGAGCGCCTCGGCCACCATGCGCACCGCGCGGTGCACCACCGGGTTCTTCGGGTAGCCCTCGCGGGCGAGCGTCGCGGGATCGCGCGCCGACCAGACCGCGCGGCCGCCGGCGTGCAACGCCACGAGCGACCCCGCGGGATGCGACTTCGCCTCACGGCGGCGGCCGAACAAATGCGCGAAACCGAACGCCATGGCGGCTCTCACGGGTTGCGGCGGCGCGGCGGGCGCGGTTCCGCTCGGGTTGTCAGTCGGTTGGGCGAAAACGCCTCAGGATTCACGCCGCGGCGCAGCATGGATCGTTGTGTCCGCCGCGTGTTTTTCGACATGTTTTTCGGAACGATCGCCCGGGGGTCGCGTTGGCGGTCCCGAGGGCGCGCTTTGGCGGCGGTGATTTTTCTCCGCCGCAGAAGGGCAAAGACTTCCCATGAAAAATCTTCTCATGACCACCGTCGCGGCGATCGCCATCGCTGTGGCGCCGGCTGCCGCGTTCGCCCAGAAGGGCGACGGCGGCGGCGGCAAGGAGATGTCCGGCGGCTCGTCGGGCGGCGGCGGCGGCGACTCGTCCGGCGGTTCGTCGTCGAGCGGCGGTTCGTCCGGCGGCTCCTCGGCGGGCGGCTCGTCTTCGGGCGCCGAACGCGGCGGGTCGTCGTCAGGCGGGTCGTCGTCGGGCATGTCCGACGGCGGCGCGTCAAGCGGCGGATCGTCGTCGGGCGGCCGCATGGATTCCGGCCAGGGGTCGGGTCAGGACGCTGGCTCGACCTCGAGGTCCGGTTCGGACAGCGGCGAGCGTTCGGGCAAGAGCTCGGAGAGCGGCTCCGGCAAGAGCTCGGAGAGCGGCTCGGGCAAGTCGGGCGGCGACAAGGCCGGCTCCGAGACGTCCGGTTCGGGCTCCGACATGAAAAGCGGCTCCGACATGAAGTCGGGTTCGGGCAAGGACGGCTCGGGCAAGGACAAGTCCGGCGACATGTCGTCGGGCTCTGAAAAATCCGGCTCCGAAAAATCCGGCATGGACAAGGATCGCGGCGAGAAGTCCGGAATGGACCGCGGCGAGAAGTCGGGCGACCGCGACCGCGGCGGCGATCGCGCCGGCGGGGACCGCGACCGTTCCGGCGGAGACCGCGACCGCGGCGAGGCGTCGTCGAAGTCCTCCACCAGGACCAAGGTCAGCGTCTCGACCGAGCAGAAGACCAAGATCAAGACCACGATCAGGAGCTCCGGCTCGTCCGCCAAGGTCTCGCGGTCGAGCGTCGGCGTCTCGTTCTCGGTCGGCGTGAAGCTGCCGCGCGACAAGATCAGGGCGCAGCGCCTGCCGAGCACGATCGTCGAGATCGTGCCCGAATATGAGAGCTACTATTACTTCGTCACGGACGACGACCTCATCGTCATCGTCGACCCCGACACCTACGAGATCGTCGACGTGATCGAAGCGTAACCGGAGGCCCGGCGGACACCCCCTTGCGCATTCGCCGCCGGGCTTCCGTTACTGCGCCGGCCGACCCCTCCCCGGTCGGCCGGCGCATTTTTTTCAAGCCGCTTCCGGTTCAGGCGCGCGCGCCTCAACCGTCATGCCCGAGCTTGTCTCGGGTATCCACGACTTCGGCGTAGCGCTCGACGATCCCAGAAAGTCGTGGACGCCCGCGCCGCCGCGCGGGCATGACGGCGGAGCGGCTGCGCCGTCGGGCGAAATCTCCTAAAGCGCCAGAACCCGCGGGCCCCTGCCCCGGGCGGCGAACATCAGATGCGACACCGCCCAGACCAGCGCGTCGACGCGGTCGGGCGAGCGGCCGTTCGACAGGCCGTCGAGCCCGAACCCCGCCATCTCGTCCTCGAGCGCCGGCAACGGCCCGACATGCGAGACGCGCCCCTGCGCATAGAGCGCCGCCACGGGCTCGGCCCGCAGCCATTTTCCGCGGGTCGCCCGCACCGCGATCACCGGGATCGACGGATCGACGCCGGAAATCACCGCGCGCACCATCTCGCCGCCCTGGTTGACCTCGGCGACCAGCGCGTCGGCCTCGAGCCTGCGCCACAGCGCGACGGCGCGCGCCGCCCAAAGTTCCGGCCGCGCGCCCTGCAGCGTCTCGTCGGCGAGCACATAAACGCGCCCGTCCTCGCCGAGACCGGCCGCCACGAGCCCGCAGGCGTCCGAACTCTTGCCCGAGGAGGCCGGCGGATCGACCGCCGCCACGATCCGGCGCAGCGCCGGGGCGGCGGCGACCCGCGCCCGCTCCACCGCCTCTCGCGACCACAGCGCGTCGTCGCGGTCCTCGATCAGCTCGCCGTCGAGCTCCTGCCGGCCGAGCCGCGTGCCGGCATAGGCGCCGACCACCGCCTGCAGGAAGCCGGGCGCGAGATTGGCGGCGTTCGCCTTGGTCGCGGCGCGCGTCACCGCGACGGCGCCGTCGGCGACCAGCCGCTTCACCAGCGGCGTCGCGCGCGGCGTCGTGGTCGCGACCTGCCGGGGCCGAGCCCCGAGCCTCAGGCCGAACTGCAGCATGTCCCAGGCCTCCTCGCCGTGTCGCCACTTGCCGATCTCATCGCACCAGGCGGCGTCGAACTGCGGCCCGCGCAGCGCCTCGGGGTCCTCGGCCGAAAAGCCGTGGGCCACCGCGCCGTTGCGAAAGAGGAGACGCTTGCGCGTCGGCTCGTAGCGCGGCCGCTCGGGGCCCGGGCAGATCGCCCGCAGCCCCGAGGGGCCGTCGATCATCACCTCGCGAAGATCGGCGTAGGTCTCGGCCACGAGGGCGATCCGTCCGGCGGCGGGCGCAAAGCCCGGCCGGCCGAGCGCGACGCCGCGCGTCCATTCGGCGCCGGCGCGGGTCTTTCCCGCGCCGCGGCCGCCGAGCACGAGCCACGTGGTCCAGTCGCCGGCCGGCGGGCATTGATCCCGCCGCGCCCAGAGCGCCCAGTCGCCTTCAATCAGCGCGACGTCCCGCGCGGTGAGCGCGGCGAGCTGCGAGTCACGTTCCGCGTTCGTCGCGAAGCTTCTCAAGACGCTGCGCAAGCGCATCGCGGAAGGCGTCAGGATCGGCGACAAAGCCATCGAACTCCTCGCCGTCCACCATGTCCGCGCCAGCCGCCCGCCCGCCGGCGCGGCCCTGCCCATCTGAGCGCGCCTGCTCCTCGTCGTAGCGGGCGAGTTCGCGCAGCGTGCGCACCAGGCTCGCCAGCGTGCGCGCCGCCGGGCCCGCGTCGCCGCCGCCCGCAAGGGCGGCCTCGGCGGCCACGATCTCCTTCTCGGCCTTCTCGCGGATCGCGCCGACGAGACGTTTTCGCGCCTGCGCGGCCGCGGGCCGGCGCCAGCCGCCCTTCTCCGCGAGCCGCCGCACCGACGTCCGGCCGACGCCAACCCGCGTCGCGATCGCCTCGATCGACAGCGCGCTCGACTCGTAGAGCCGCCGCGCCTCGGCGACGGTATCCGGCGAAATGCCGTTCTGGGCGACGGACCGCGCGGCCGCGCCGTGCAACGCCTGTTTCACCGGGCGATCGGCCGTCATGCCGCGCCTCCTTCGCAGGACAGCGCCGCGACCTCGACGCAACTGTGGAGCATGGAAGAAACCTACCCGACCAGCGTCACGCTGTCAATGACTTTTTTCCTATTTAGGATTTTTAGTTGTTCCTGCGCCGCCGTCATGCCCGGCGGCAGCCAGGCGTCCACGACTTTCCAGGAGCGTCGAGCGCTACGCCAAAGTCGTGGATACCCGAGCAAAGCTCGGGCATGACGGGGGCGGAATTGGCAGATCACATCCGTCGCCGTCATGCCCGGCGGCAGCCGGGCGTCCACGACTTCCTAGGAACGTGAAGCTCTACGCCAAAGTCGTGGATACCCGAGCGAAGCTCGGGCATGACGAGTGGCGGAATTGGCAGATCACGCCTGCCGCCGTCATGCTCGGCGGCAGCCGGGCGTCCACGACTTCCTAGGAACGTGAAGCTCTACGACAAAGTCGTGAATACCCGAGCGAAGCTCGGGCATGACGGAGGGCGGAATTCGCAGATCACACCCGCCGCCGTCATGCCCGGCGGCAGCCGGGCATCCACGACTTCCTAGGGACGTGAAGCTCTACGCCGAAGTCGTGGATACCCGAGCAAAGCTCGGGCATGACGACAAGGGGATCGACCTGCTCCCAAGTTCGCCACAGTCGAGCCCCGCCCTCAAAACGCCGCGGCCCGGGCGCATCGGGGCGTGATGCGGGACCTCCTCAAGAAAATCCTCTCCGTTCCGGTCGCGGCGCTCGTGCTCGCCTATGACGCGCTCGACGCCCTGTTCGGGCCGCTCGTGCGCCCGATCATCGGCTGGGCCGCGGGCCTAAGACTGTTCCAGAGGATCGGCGACTGGATCGCGGGCCTGCCGCCCTACGGCGCGCTGGCGCTGCTCGCCGTGCCGTTCGCAGCCATCGAGCCGTTCAAGTTCGTGGCTCTCTACTGGATCGCCGAGGGCCATTTCGTGACAGGGGCCGTCGCGCTCGTGGCCGCGCATCTGTCGAGCCTTCTGATCTGCGAGCGGATCTTCCACGCCGGCAAGGCGCGCATGCTCGAGATCGGCTGGTTCGCCCGCGGCTACGGACTTCTGGTCGCGCTGCGCGAGCGCGCGCTCGCCTGGGTGCGCGGCACGGCGGCCTGGCGCGCGGCGGCCTCGGCCGCTGCCCGCGTCCGGGCCTTCGCGCGCCGCGCGCTCAGCGCGTGACGGGCTCGATCTCGATCACGTCGACCGCCGGGCCGAGCGTGGCTTTGGCCGCCTCCACCACCGCCCGGTGGTGGGTGAAGAGGATCGGCTGGATCTTGCCCCCGACCTCGGCGAGCGCCCGAAGGCCGTTCTCGGTGCGGGCGTCGTCGAAGCTCGCGAACAGGTCGTCGCCGATGAAGGGCGCGGGCTCGGCGCGCTCGGCGTAGTCTTCGAGCGCCGCAAGCCGCAGCGCGAGATAGAACTGGTCGCGGGTGCCCTCGCTCAGGCCCGAGACCGCGACCCGCTCGCCGCCGGCGCGCCGCGCGACGAGCGCCGGCTCGTCCTTCTCGAAATCCTGCGCGAAGCCCTCGAAGGCGCCGCCGGTGAGCAGCGCGAACAGGCCGCCGGCGCGCTCGAGCGTCGGGCTGCGGTCGACGCTTCCGGCGCGCTCGACCGCGGCGCCGATCAGCAGGCTCGCGAGCTTCAGCACCGCCCAATCGCGCGCCGTCTGGGCGAGCGCGGCGCCGGCGGCCCGCTGGC
>NZ_JBHRXS010000004.1:107692-384457 GCF_042648545.1 Chenggangzhangella methanolivorans | reverse complement strand
CCGCCGAGCCCCCGAGCGCGTCGCGGCGCGCGCGCTGGGCCGTGAGCTCGGCGAAGACCTCCCGGTCCTCGGCGACGAGCCGGGCCTCGTCCGCGCCGAGCGCCTCGATCGCGGCCGGCGCGGCGTCAGGATCGAAGGAGGCGAGTTCGCCCCGCAGCGTCTCTTCGTCGGGCCGCTCGCCCGCCATCAGCAGCTGGGCGCGCCGCTCGGCGAGCGTCTCGGCGAGCTTTTGGCGCGCGGCGAAGCGGGCGAGCGCGTCGCGAAGGTCCGCGCCTTCGGGAAAAGCCGACGAGGCCGCAGCGACGGCCGCGCTCGCTTCGGCGCGCCGCTCGGCCGCGGCCGAGGCCGAACGCCGCGCTTCGACGAGGCGTCGCGAGGTCTCGACGCGGCGCGTCTCGGCCGCGCGCGCGGCGGTGAGGCGGTCGTTGAGGCGCCGGGCCGCGGCGTCCGGCGCAAGGTCGGCGAGATCCGGCGCGACGGCGCCGACGAGCTCGGCGACCTGATCGGAAAACAGCGCCGAGTCCCGCACGATGCCGCGCACGCGCCGGCTCCTGTCCTCGCGCTCGGCGATGAGCGCCGGCGCCTCGTCCCAGGCGGCGAGCGCGGCGGCGGCGCCGGAAAGCGCCGATTCCGGCGCAAGGCCCGCGGCCGCGCAGGCCGACGACCAGAGCGCGGCGCGGGCGGCCGCGCCGGCCTGCGCCGCCTGCTCCTCGGCCTCGAGCCGGGCGAGCCGCCGGCCGAGCTCGCCGATGGCGGCGGCGGCCTCGGCCGCGTCGCGCCAGACCTCGTCGAGCGCGGCGAGCCGCTCCTCGATCCGTTCTCCCAGCGCCCGGGCCGAAAGGTCCTCGACGCCCTTGAGCCCGATTTCGGCGCCGAGCGCCGCAAGCTCGGGCCGCAGCTCGGCCGCCTGCGCGTCGAGCGCTGCGAGATCGGCGAGGCGCCGGCCGTTGCGCTCGCGCCGATCGAGCAGCGCCGCGACGTCCTTGCGCCAGCCCTCCATCTCGGCGGGCGTCGCGGGCGACACGCCGGACGGGGCCCAGGCGCCGCGCCAGTCCTCCAGCGCCTCGCCCCGTCCAGCTTCGAGCGCCGTCCGTCGCGCCCTGCCCGCGTGGAGAGCGGCCGCGAGATCCTCGCCGCGACGCTTCAGCTCGGCTTCGCGGGCTGCGCGCCCGGCGTCCTCGGCGGCGCGGTCGGCGAGGCGGTCGGCCTCGGCCATGGCCGCTTCGAGCTCCGACACGGCCGCCGCAAGTTCGCCCGGTTCAAGCGGCGCGAGACCGAAGAGGTGGGTCCGGAGCCGCTCCCAGCCGGCCCGGCGCGCCTCGCGCGCCATGCGCACCGCCTCCGGCGAGGCGATCGGCCCGCTCGAGGCGAGCGCCCGCGCCTCGCTCGCAGCCCGCGCGCTCTCGGCCTCGTCGCGGGCGAGCGCTTCGGCCGCGCGCGCGATGTCGGCGTCGAGCCGGTCGAGCGCGCCGCGATGACGCGCGATGGTCTCGGCGCCCGGAACCGCGCGTCCGGCGAGCTGGTCGAGATCGCCGACCGGCGGCAACAGCCTCGCGGCGGCCTCCGCCAGCGCGCGGGCCTCGGCGCCTGCCTCAGCGGCCGCGGCCTCGCGCCGGTCGAGCGACCTGAGACGCGGCGAAAGGCCTGCGAAGATCTCGCGGAAGGGTCGCGGGTCGATCGACTCGAGCGGCCCCCGGTCCCGTTCGAGCAGGAACAGGCGTTCGCGCTCGGCCGCGATCGCCTTCGCGCGTTCGGCCGATGCGCGGGCGCGTTCGCGGCCGTCCTCGATCATCGCCTTCAGCTCGGCCCGCGCCGCATCGGTCGGGCGCGCGGCTTCGACGGCCGCGACGTCGGGAAGTCCGAGCCGTTCGGCGAGCTGGGCGAGCGCGGCCTCGCGCTCCTCCGCCTCGCGCCGCACCCGCGGCAAGTCGGTCTGGAGCGTGGCGTAGGCGCCGGACTGGCGGAACGCGCGCTCGATCGCCTCCGCCGCGCCAAGCGCCGCCTCGTCGAGCCCGGCCGAGGCGACCTCGGCCTCGAGCGCCTTGAGAGCGCCGGCGGCCCGGCCAGCGGCCTCGCGCGCGGCCTCCGCGGCGTCGAGCGCGCGGGCGAGCGCGGCGGCGCCGGCGATCGTCAGGTCAGGCGCTTCGCCTTGATCCTCTAGCGCGCGCCGCGTCTCGTCGACGCCGGTCGCGGCCCGCCTGGCGCGTCCGAGCCGCTCGATCCGGGCGCGGTCGGTGCGGGTTTCGGCGAGGCGCCGTTCGAGCTCGGCGTGACGCGTCTCGAGCGCCGCGATGGCCTCGTTCAGCCGCTTCCACTCGGTCTGGCCGAGCTCGTTCGCCGCCACCTCCTTGCGCGCGGCCTCGAAGGCGCGGAACTCCTCGTTGAAGCGCCGCGTCGAGGCCTGCGGGCGAAACAGCGCGTCGGCCTCCTCGTCGAGCCCGCGACGCTTCTCCTCCAATCCCCGAAGGCCGGAGGCCGCGGCGAACAGGCTCGCGCCCGCCTCCCCGTCGGCCTTGCGAAGCTCCTCGCCGCCCTTGCGGAGCGCGTCGGAGGTCAGGCCGAAGGCCCGCTCGAAGGTCTCGCGTCCGAGAGCCCCGAGGAAGGGCGCCAGCAGGTCGTCGCGCAGCGGCTTGTCGTCGGCGTCGATCAGCGTCGCCTTGGCGCCCTTGCGGCGACGGAAGAAGACCTCGCGCCCTTCGGCGTCCGCGATCAGCGCCCCGAGCCTCAGCTCGCCGGTCGCATGGCGGAAAGCGAAATCAGTGCGCTGGCCGAAGCCGAACAGCAGGTCGCCGACCGCCGAGAGCGCCGAAGATTTGCCCGCCTCGTTCGGCCCGAAGACGAGATGAAGCCGCGCGTCCGGCCGGAAGACGAGCGCTCGTCCCTCGAACGCGCCGTATTTCTCGAGATCGAGCCGCAGCAGCCGCATCGCCGCCTCAGGCTCCGAGCCGACCGAGCGCGAGCGCCCGCGCCTCGGCGAGAAGCCCGGCAAGATCGTCGGCAAGCGCCGGCTCGTCCGACGAGGCCGCCGGAAGACGCGCGCCCATCGCTTGCAGCGTCTCGGCGGCGCGGGCCAAGAACTCGGGATCGTCGTCGATCCCCTCCATCAGCCCCGCGAGGTCGAGCGACTTCAACTCCGGCGCTCGCTCCGCGGCGGCGGCGGGCGAAGACGTGGCGAGCTTCAGCTTCTCGAGCCAGACGTCGGCGCCGAGCCGATGGAGCGCGGCCTGCGCCTCTTCGGCGATCCGGCCCCGCGCGGCGGCGAAAGGAAGATGAAGCGGCGTCTCGCCATGAAGCGTCACGCGGACGGCGAGAAGCCGGCCCTCGGCCTCGGCGACATGCGGCGCGGCGGCCTCTTCGATGCGTCGGAGAGCCGAGGCCTCGTCCGCGACGTCGGCGAGGTCGACCTCCGCGATCGCGAAGCGGGCCCGGTCGACCAGCAGCCGCTCTGCGGAGACGACGCGCCCGTCCTCGACGTCCACGACGACCGCGCCCTTCGGCCCGCATTCGCGGACGCTGCGGCCCTGCATGCAGCCGGGAAACACGATCCAGGGATCCTGCGACAGCTCTTCGTGCATATGCACGTGACCGAGCGCCCAGTAGTCGTAGCCCTTCAGGCGAAGCTCCTCGACGGAGCACGGCGCGTAGGTCTCGTGCGCCGCGTAGCCGCCGCAGGAAGTGTGCAGCAGGCCGATGTTGAACCAGCCCGGCACGGGCGCCGGATAGCCGCGGGCGAGATTGTCCGGCGCGGCGCGGTCCGCGAAACTCTGGCCGTGGAGCGCGACCTTCAGCTCGTCGAGACGCACGGTCGCGGGCTTCTTCGACGGAAATTGCGCGACGCTTTCGGGCGCGGTGATCGCGCGCGTCACGACGCTGTCGGCGTCATGGTTGCCCTTCACCATCGCGACCTTGACGCCGGCGCGATCGAGCCGCCCGAGTTCCCGGGCGAAGAACAGACCGATCGAGGCGTCGCGCCATTCGCCGTCATAGACGTCGCCGGAGATCACGAAGAGCGCGGCGCCGAGCTCGATCGTGCGGGAGACGAGATCGGAAAAGGCGTCGCGGCTCGCGCTCGCAAACCGTTCCGCGAGATCACGGTCGGCGCGCGCGATCCCGGAAAGCGGCGCTCCGAGATGCAGGTCAGCGGCGTGGACGAAGCGAAAGCTGCTCACGGGCGGGACAATCGCAGCCGGGGCGCCGATTCGCGAGCGGCTCGCATTCGGCCCGGCTCTTTCCGCGCGCGGCGCGGAAGGGTTAGAAGGCTTCTCATCGACGGTTCAGGAGGCCTCATGCCGGGCGCGCTCGACGGGATCTTCGTGGTGACGATGGAGCAGGCGGTGGCGGCTCCGCTCGCGAGCGCCCGGCTTGCCGACGCCGGCGCGCGGGTGGTGAAGCTCGAGCGCGAAGACGGCGACTTCGCGCGCGGCTACGACGACTTCGTCCAGGGCCAGTCGACCTATTTCGTCTGGGTCAATCGCGGCAAGGAGAGCTGCCGGGTCGATCTCAAGACCCCAGAGGACCGGGCCTTCGTCGAGGCGATGGTCGCCCGCGCCGACGTCTTCATCCAGAACTTCGCGCCGGGCGCAGCTTCGCGCCTCGGGCTCGGCGGCGCCGAGCTGCGCAAGCGTCACCGGCGGCTGATCGTCTGCGAAATCTCCGGCTATGCGGCCGGCTCGCCCGACCACGAGCGCAAGGCCTACGATCTGCTGCTGCAGGCAGAGGTCGGCCTCTCGGCCATCACGGGCGCCGAAGGCTCCGCCCCTGCGCGCGTGGGCGTCTCGCTCTGCGACATCGCCACCGGCGAGGCCGCTTACGCCGCGATCCTCGAAGCGCTGATCCGACGCGGAAAGACAGGCGAGGGCTCGCTGATCGAGCTGTCTCTCTTCGACACGCTCGCCGACCACATGAACGTGCCGTATCTCACGCGCCGCTATGGCGGTTTCGAGCCGAAGCGGCTCGGCCTCGCGCACCCGTCGATCTGTCCCTACGGCGTTTTCGCCCTCGCGGACGGCGAGATCGTCATCTCGATCCAGAACGAACGCGAGTGGCGCATCCTCTGCGCGGAGGCGCTGGGCGATCCCGACTTCGCCGAAGACCCGCGCTTTTCTTCCAACGTCCAGCGCGTGAAGAACCGCGAGGCGTGCGACGCCCGCGTGCAGAAGGCGCTCGCGAGCCGCAGCCGCGCCGAGGTGACGGAAGCGCTCGACCGGGCGCGGATCGCCTATGGGCTCGTGTCCACCGTCGCCGACCTCATGGCGCATCGCAGCGCCACGACGCTGCCCGTCGAGACGCCGGGCGGGCCGGCCGAAGTGCTCGCGCCGCCGGTGGTGATCGAGGGAAAGCGCCGCACGCTCGGCCCCGTTCCGGCGCTCGGACAGCACGACGCGGCGTTGCGCGCCGAGTTCGCGCCGCTCCGGGCGGCCGGGGAGTAGCGGCGATGACGGTGGTGCGCGAGGAGGATTTCGTCGCCTCGGTCGCGGCCGCGCTGCAGTTCATCGCCTGCTATCATCCGGCCGATTTCCTGAAGAGCCTCAAAGCCGCCTACGACCGCGAGGAAAGCCCGGCGGCCAAGGACGCGATCGCCCAGATCCTCGTGAACTCGCGCATGGCCGCGATCGGCCGGCGGCCGATGTGCCAGGACACCGGCATGGTGGCGGTGTTCGTGAAGGCAGGCGTCGGCGTCCGGTTCGAGACCACGCGCGGACTGCAGGATCTCGTCGACGAGGCGGTGGCTCGCGCCTATCTCGACGACGAGAACCCTCTGCGCCCCACCATGGTGTCGGATCCGCTCGGCGACCGGAAGAACACCGGCGACAACGGCCCGGCGATGCTGCATGTCGACCTCGTCGCGGGCGATGCGGTCGAGGTGATCGTCGCGGCCAAGGGCGGCGGGTCGGAGAACAAGGCGCGGTTCGCGCAGCTCAATCCGAGCGCCTCCGTGGCCGAGTGGGTGATCCAGACCGTCGAGACGCTCGGCGCCGGCTGGTGCCCGCCGGGCATGATCGGGATCGGGGTCGGCGGCTCGTCCGACCACGCGATGCTGCTCGCCAAGGAGTCTCTGTTCGAGCCGATCGACATGGGCGAGTTGCTGCGCCGCGGGCCATCGACCGCCGCCGAGGAGCTGCGGATCGAGCTCTACGAGCGCATCAACGCGCTCGGCATCGGCGCGCAGGGGCTCGGCGGGCTGACGACCGTGGTCGACGTGAAGGTGAAGACCGCGCCGACCCATGCGGCCTCGAAGCCCGTCGGCCTCGTGCCGCAATGCGCTGCGAACCGCCATGTGCGCTTCACGCTCGACGGTTCCGGGCCCGCGCGCTTCGATCCGCCCTCGCTCGCCGACTGGCCGGAGATCGCGCTGCAGCGGACGGCGGACGCCGCGAAGAAAGTCGACCTCGACGCCTTGAGCCGCGCCGAGGTCGCGTCCTGGAAAGCCGGCGACCGGCTGCTGCTGTCCGGAAAACTCCTCACCGGCCGCGACGCCGCCCACAAGCGCATGGTCGAGATGATGGCGCGCGGCGAGCCGCTTCCGGTGAGCCTCAAGGGCCGGGTGATCTACTATGTGGGCCCCGTGAAGGCGGTGGGGGACGAGGCCGTGGGCCCCGCCGGCCCCACCACCGCGACCCGCATGGACATGTTCACCGCCGAGATGCTGGAGAACACCGGCCTCTTCGCGATGATCGGCAAGGCCGAGCGCGGCCCCCAGGCGATCGAGGCCATCCGCCGCCACGGCGCGGCCTCGCTGATCGCGGTCGGCGGCGCGGCGATCCTCGTGGCCAAGGCGATAAAGTCGTCGAAAGTGCTCGCCTTCGCCGATCTCGGCATGGAGGCGATCCACGAGTTCGACGTCGAGGACATGCCGGTCACCGTCGCGGTCGACGCGCAAGGCTCCTCGATCCACCAGCTCGGCCCAGCGCTCTGGCGAAAGGTCCCCGCATGAACGACGCCCCCTCGCCCGCCTTCGACCCTCTCGGCGAAGGCTGGGAGGTGTTCGACGGCCAGGGCTTCGTCGACCATGTCGGTCCGTTCTACGTGCGGACCGGCGCGGACGGCCTGCGCTCGTTCGGCTTCGTGGCGGAGCCCAAGCACGCCAACCTGATCGGCGTCGTCCATGGCGGCATGCTGATGACGCTCGCCGACCGCGCCCTCGGCGTCGCGGCATGGGACGCGGCGGGCGGCAAGCCGAGCGTCACCGTGCAGTTCGACATGCAGTTCCTGTCCGCCGTGAAGATGGGCGAGTTCGCCTCCATGCAGCCCGAGCTCGTGCGCCTCACGCGCTCGCTCGTCTTCATGCGCGGCACGCTCATGGTCGGCGACAGGGCGGCGGCCGCGGCCAACGGGCTGTGGAAAATCCTCGATCGGGCCGCATGAACGCCGGCGTGACGCGCCGCTCGACGCGGTTGCGGTTTATGAACCAATCGAGCCGATCTATTTAAGGCGATGAGCGGCCGCCGATTCTGGCGCGGCCGCGCATGGACGGGACCGCGATGCTGACCAAGAAGGCCAAATACGGTCTGAAAGCGATGGTCGATCTCGCACGCCTCGAGCCCGGTCACTCCACTTTCGTGGCCGATGTCGCGAGCCGCAACGCGATCCCCAAGAAGTTTCTCGACGCCATTCTGGGCGAGCTGCGCAACGCCGGCATGCTGACCTCGAAGAAGGGCAAGGCCGGCGGCTACATGCTGGCCAAGCCCGCCGAGGCCATCACCATCGGCTCGATCATCCGCACGCTGGACGGCCCGCTCGCGCCGATCCCATGCGCAAGCCGCTCGGCCTATGTGCCGTGCGAGGACTGCAAGGACGTCAAGGCCTGCCAGGTGCGGCTGCTGATGCTCGACGTGCGCGACGCGATGTCCCGAATTCTCGACGAGCATACGCTCGCCGAGATGCGCGACATCGGCGAGAACGCCATGGCGGGCTTCATCTACCAGATCTGACGGGCCGTCGGCCCGGACCCGCGAGGCCGGCGGCGATGCAGCGCCCCATCTCCCTCGACCGCCGCAAAGCCTTCCGGCCGCCCTCGCTCGCGGCGAGCGGCGCGGCGCTGGTGGGCTCCGAACCGCGCGGGTTCGAGGTCGCGCGTGGGACGGCGATGATCGAAAGCGGCGCGCCGCTTTCAGCCGCCTATCTCGTGACCGAGGGGCTCGTCGCAATCCTTGCGAGGACGCCCGGAGGCGCGCGGGCCGAGGCCGGGCTCGTCGGCCCCGGCGGGCTCGTCGGCCATCAGGCGGCGCTCGGCGCGCGGACGGCCTCGACGGACGCGCTCGCGCTCACGGCGACGCGCGGCCTTCTGCTCGACGGGGCGTCGCTGGCCGCGCTCGCGACCGGGAGCCCTCCCCTTCATCGCGATCTCGTCGATTACGCCCTCGCCCGCGCGGCGGAGACCGAGAGGCTCTGCGCTTGCGCCGCCGCCCATTCGATCGAGCGGCGGCTGGCGCGGTGGCTGCTGTCGGCGACGGCGCTCCTTGGCGAACGGCCCATCGAGGTCACCCACCAGCAGCTCGGCGACATCTTCGCCGTGCGGAGAGCGAGCGTGACCACGAGCCTGCATCTGCTCGAGGGCGAGCGCGCCGTCCGGTGCCGGCGCGGCTCGGTGGAGGTCCGAGACCTCGCAAGGCTCGAGGCGGCCTCCTGCGGCTGCCACGTGGAGCCTTGGCGGCCCTAAGACCCCTGCTGCTCGAGCGCGACGTCGACCGAGATGCCGCGGATCTGCAGCTTCCACATGCGTGCGAAGATCCCGCCCTTCTGGATCAGCTCCTCGATCGGTCCGTCCTCGGCGACCTTGCCGCCCATCAGAACCACGATCCGATCGAAGCTCGTCAGCGTCGACAGGCGATGCGCGACCGCGATGACGGTGCGCCCCTGGGTCAGCTTGTCGAGCGCGCGCTGGACCTCGAGCTCGGACTCGGTGTCGAGCGCCGAAGTCGCCTCGTCGAGGATCACGATCGGCGCGTCCTTCAGGATCGCGCGCGCGATGCCGACGCGCTGGCGCTGGCCGCCCGAGAGCTTGGCGCCGCGGTCGCCCACGATCGTGCCGTAGCCGTCCGGCAGATCGTCGATGAAGTGGCAATGCGCGGCGGCGGCCGCCGCCTTCACCTCCTCGTCGCTCGCCTCGGGGCGTCCGAAGCGGATGTTCTCCATCACGGTGCGGTGGAACAGGGAGATCTCCTGCGGCACCACGGCGATCGCGAAGCGCAGCGATTCCTGCGTGAGCGTCCTTGCGTCCTGACCGTCGATTAGCACCCGGCCCGCCTGGATGTCGTGCAGGCGCTGGGTCAGGTGGATGATGGTCGACTTGCCGGCGCCCGAAGGCCCGACCACGCCGACTTTCTGTCCCGCCGGAATGTCGAGGTCGAAGTCGCGGAGCACGGGCTTGGCCGGATCGTAGCCGAAGGTGACGTTCTCGAACCGCACCGTCCCGGCCTCGCGCCGAAACGGCTTGGCGTCTTCGGCGTCGACGACCTCATGGGCGACGCCGACGACCTTCAGGGTCTGGCCGAGATAATTGACGTGCTGCTCGATCTCGACGAGCGCCACCGCAAGATCGCGCGAGCCATGCAGGATGCGGAACACCAGCGTCGACACGACGACCACGTCGCCGGCGGTGACCTGGCCCGCCTTCCAGAGCAGCAGCGCCCAGACCAGCATCGAGCCCGCCATGGTCCAAAGCATGACGTCGTGGATGACGCGGGCCTTCTCGGTGAACATCCAGCTGCGGCGCTGGGCGTTGGCCTCGCCGTCGAGGGTGTAGCGCAGCCGCGCGCGTTCGCGGGCCCCGGCGGCGAACGCCTTGATCGACCAGATGTTGGTGAGGACGTCGACCATCTCGCCGCCGGTCTGGCCGGCCTGCTCGGCGTATTGGCGATGGAGAGGCCGGCCGCGGGTCGAATAGAAGAACAGCAGCCCGGTGATCGCCGCGGCGAAGAAGGCGAGCGCGAGCGCCATCCAGACGTTGATCGTCAGGAAGATGAAGAACGCGCCGAAGAAATTCACGATCGGCGGCGCGAAGTTCCAGGTCAGCTTGTTGACCATCGCCGAGAAGTCGCCGGCCGTCGACGTGATGCGATGGCCGAGCGAGCCGGCGCGCTGCTCCTGGAAGAAGCGCATCGGATGACCGGTGGCGTAGTTCAGGAGATCGAGGCGGATATCCACGCCCACGCCGACCGAGGTTCGGCAGCCGAGCCAGCCCGAAACGCGCCACAGCGCGGCCTCCAGCGCGAACAGCCCGACGAAGAAGGCGAGCGCGTACCAGACCGCGACATTGTCGGCCGGCGGCTTCTCCATCGCGTCGACGAGAAGCTTCATGCCGTATTGCGAGGCGATGCCGGCGAGCGAGGCGGTGACCACCACGGTGGTGAGCCCGATGAAATGGCCCGGCCAAAGCTTCACGTAGCGCCAGAGGAACCGCAGCGGCCCCTGCATGGAGCGCGCGAGATCCTCGTTCTCCTCCAGGCGCTCGGGCGCGTAAGGCCGGTCGGCCGCGCGCACGATCTCGGCGGTCGAAGCGGCGTGGTCCGTCATGACGCCTCGCGGCGGAGCGGCGCGAGCGGTTCGTCATTGGCGGCGAGAAGATCCGCCTCGAAGCGCTGGCGCTGTCGCTCGAGTTCGGCGGCGTATTCCTCGCAGATCAGGCGCTCGCCGTCGTGGCCGGCGTTCCCGAACAGGCCGACGTCGCAGTGGCGATCGTTGTCCCAGCCCGGATAGTCGAAGATCGGATAGAGGCACATGGCCTCGACGCTCACTCCGGCCTTCCGCGCGGCCGCGACCTCCTGGGCGACGTAATAGAGCCAGGCCGGGCGGGCGGTGTTCTCGGCGCCGAGCTCCGAGACGATGACGGGGCGGCCGTAGCGCTCGGCGGTCTGCGCCAGAAGCTCGCGGAACGGCCGGTAATTGTACTGGCCGAGCGGCACGGGCGGACCGCCCAGAACCCACTGGTTGTCCGGGTAGTAGTTGACGCCCACGATGTCGAGCTTGTCGGGCGAGCCGCCGAGCTCGGGGTTCAACCGGCCGACCAGCATGTCGTGGGCGGCGTACTGGACGTTGCAGTAGTCGGCCGCGTCGGCGAGCGCCTGCGGGCTGTCGCCGTTCGGCGAGACATGGATGCAGGGCTCCGCGACGATGAAGCGCGCCCGCGGGTCGACCTCACGGACAGCGTCGATCGACGCGATGGCCGCGCGGGCGAGCTGACGCTTCAATTCGTCGCCCCTGCCCTTCGTGGTCGGGTTGAAGCGGCCCATGTCCCCGCCGGCCCAGGCCCAGAACGACATCTCGTTCACGGGGCAAAAATAGGGAATCTCGTCGCTCTGATCCTTGAGAAACTGCGCCGCGGCCTTTGAAAAACGGGCGAAACGCTCGGGAAAGGACGGCGACCAGACGTCGAGCCAGTCCGGATAGCCGTAGTGGCACAGATCCCAGACGATCTGGACGCCCGCTCCTTGCGCCGCCTTCGCCATCGGCGCGACGCTCGACCAATCGTAGAAGCCCGCGGTCTTCTCGATGAGATGCCAGCGCATGCCGTCGCGCGCGGCCCGCATCCCGCGGCCGGCCACCAGCGCATAATCGGTCGCGGCGCAGACGTCGTGCCTGGTGGACGCGAGCAGGTCGAGACGCTTGCCGTCGGCGCGCCGTTGCGAAGCGCATTCGAAGCCCGCCATGAAGAAGCTGCGAAGTCCGGCGGCGCTCGGCAGGACGCTAGAGCTCAAGGGTCGTCTCCGTGGAAATTTCGGGGATGCGCCGGAGGAGCGGCGCGGAAGCCATATGGGTCCTGATCGCGCGGCTCACGCAAAGCTGTATTTATTTGTACGGTTTCGTACAAATAAGCGCTCTTAGGAACCTGCTCTCACGATCGGTTGTTTCGGGACCGGCGACCATTGCGCCGGACGCGATTGCTTGTCGCTCGTTCAGTTTCGGTTCATTTCGCCTCCCCTACCGTTTTCGTAATGATGTCTCGCATTTTTGGGAGAGATAATGCTCACGACAGCGAAACTTGCGCCGAATTCAGGATCAGACGATCCGATTAGATTTGAAGACGCAACTGTCGTTTGCTTTTCTCATCTCCGCTGGGACTTCGTCTATCAGCGCCCGCAACATCTCCTCAGCCGGTTCTCTCGCCATCACGACGTGATGGTGATTGAAGAGCCGGTCTTCGAAGACGTGGCCGAGCCCGAACTGCGCGTGACCCCGCGAGACGGCCGGGTGAAGGTTGGCGTTCCGGTGCTGCCGCACGGCCTCGGCCATGCCGGCGACGTGCTCGCCCAGCGCAAGCTCGTCGACCAGATGCTGGCGGGCCTCAAGACCTCCAAGCGCGTCTTCTGGTACTACACGCCGATGGCGCTGCTGTTCACGCGCCACCTCGACGCCGACGTCATTGTGTTCGACTCGATGGACGAGCTGTCCGCCTTCAAGGGCGCGCCGCCCGAGCTGCTGGCGCTCGAAGAAGAGATCATGGGCCGCGCCGACGTGGTCTTCACCGGCGGCCACAGCCTCTACGAGGCCAAGAAGCACCGCCACCACGACATCCACGCCTTCCCGTCCTCGATCGAGACCAAGCACTTCGCGCGTGCCCGCGCCGCGGACCGCAAGGAGCCCGAGGACCAGGCCGCGATCGGCCATCCGCGCCTCGGCTTCTTCGGCGTCGTGGACGAGCGCTTCGACATCGATCTCCTTCGCGAGGTCGCCGCCGCCAAGCCCGACTGGCAGTTCGTCATGATCGGCCCGGTGGTGAAGATCGACCCGGCGGATCTGCCGAAGGGCGACAACATCCATTGGCTCGGAGGGCGCGACTACAAGCAGCTCCCGGACTATATCGGCGGCTGGGACGTCGGCTTCATGCCCTTCGCGCTGAACGAATCCACGCGGTTCATCAGCCCCACTAAGACGCCGGAATTCCTCGCGGCCGGCCTGCCGGTCGTGTCGACGCCGATCCACGACGTCATTCGCTCCTACGGGGACGAAGGCTACGTCGAGATCGTGAAAGACGCCGCCTCCGTCGTGAAATCGGCCGAAGAGCTGATGGCGATGGATCGCGCGCCGTTCCTCGAGCGGGTCGATCAGAAACTCGCCGAGAACTCTTGGGATCAGACGTTCGAAAGGATCTACGAGCTCGTGGTGAGGGCGCATGACCGCCGTCACTCGCGTTCCGAAGGGGCAAACTTCGGAAAGGAAACTCTCCGTGTATGATTGGCTGATCGTCGGCGCAGGCTTCGCAGGCAGCGTCCTGGCGGAAAGGATCGCGGCCGAACGCGACCAGTCCGTCCTCATCATCGACCGTCGTCCGCATATCGCAGGCAACGCCTACGACAAGTACGACGACGCCGGCGTGCTCATGCATCAGTATGGGCCGCACATCTTCCACACCAACTCGGACCAGATCGTCGACTATCTGTCGAAGTTCACCGAGTGGCGGAAATACGAGCATCGCGTGCTCGGCATGATCGACGGCAAGACGGTGCCGATCCCGATCAACCGGACCACGATCAATGCGCTCTACGACCTCGATCTCAAGACCGACGAGGAGGCTCAGGCCTTCCTCGACTCGCGCGCCGAGCCGGTCGAGACGATCAAGACGTCGGAAGACGTGGTCGTCTCCAAGATCGGCCGCGAGCTCTACGAAAAGTTTTTTAAAGGCTACACCACCAAGCAGTGGGGCCTCGATCCGTCCGAGCTCGACAAGTCGGTGACCTCGCGCGTGCCGACGCGCACCAACACGGACGACCGTTACTTCACGGACACCCACCAGTGCATGCCGAAGCACGGCTACACGCGGATGTTCGAGAGGATGCTGAGTCATCCGAACATCAAGATCATGCTGAACGCGGATTATCGCGAGATCCGGGACGAAATCCCGCATCGCCGGCTGATCTTCACTGGTCCGATCGACGAGTTCTTCGACTTCCGCTTCGGTCGCCTGCCCTACCGCTCGCTCAAGTTCAAGCATGTCACGCTTGATCAGGAGAAGTATCAGGAGACCGGCACCGTCAATTATCCGATGAGCGAGGATTACACCCGCATCTCGGAGTACAAGCACCTGACGGGCCAGGAACACCACAAGACGACGATCACCTACGAGTATCCGTCGGCGACGGGCGATCCCTACTATCCGATCCCCCGTGACGAGAACCAGGCGCTCTACAAGAAGTACCAGGCTCTCGCGATGCAGACGGAGAATGTGCACTTCGTCGGCCGCCTCGCGACCTACCGGTACTACAACATGGACCAGGTCGTGGGTCAGGCCCTCGCCGAGTTCCGCCGCATCCAGGAGCAGGTTCCGCTCTGGACCGGCGTCAACGGCGCGAACGGCGCCTCCGCCGACGATCGTCTCATCGGCGCGACGCTGGACGGCCGCCTGCTGAACTGACCGACGTTCCGGTCGGACCGAACGGAAGGGCGTCGCCGCAAGGCGGCGCCCTTTTCGTTCGGGAGAAGGCGCGCCTCGGAAGCGAGCCCACGAACCACCCGGTCATCCCGGTCCTGACCCGGGATCCAGAACCGACGCCGTCGCCGGTCTGGTTGCGAGGGGTTCGGTTCTGGATCCCGGCTCAAGGCCGGGATGACGGGCGGTGCGTCACGCGCCTGCAAAACAATGACCCGCGTGGCGAACGGCGACGGCTCCCTACCGCCGCCGCTCGACGATCATCGGCAGGCCGCCTTTGGGCTGAAGCGAGATCCCGCCGAACGGGACGATGGGCCCCTTGGTCGCAAGCCGGAACCTCAGCCTGCGGGCGAGCGCCAGAATGCCGAACATCAGATTGGCGCTCGAGGCGCTCGCGCCGGGGCACACGCGCGGCCCCGCCGCGAAGGGGATGAAGGCGAAGCGGTGGCGCTTGTCGCGATTCTCGTCCGCGAAGCGGTCCGGGTCGAACACGCCCGGCCGCTCCCACAGCTTCTCGTGGCGGTGGATGATGAAGGGCGCGACGCACATGATCGCGCCCTTCGGCGCCCTCTGGCCCGCAACCTCGTCGGCCTTTAGCGCCTTGCGCACGATCACCGGGATCGGCGGATAGAGCCGCATCGTCTCGTCGAGCACGCGCCTGGTGTAGGGCACGAGCCCGACATGTTCGGGCGTCAACGGGTCGTCGCCGAGCACCGCGTCGATCTCGGCGTGCATGCGCTCGGCGACGTGCGGATGCAGGTCGAGCAGGTACCAGATCCAGGTCAGCGCGCGGATGGTGGCGTCGCCGGCCGCGATGATGGAGGCCGCCTCGTCGCGCGCCTCCTCGGCGGAGAAGGGCTGGCCGTCCTGCCGGTCGCGGGCGTGGGCGAGACGCCACAGCAGATCCTGCCCGCCCGCCCAGTCCGGCGACCGGCGGGCGTCGATAAGGCGGCGCAGCGTCACGTCCGCCTCGCCCTTCCAACCCTCGATCCGCCGCCGGACGAACAGCTTCGACACCCATTCGGGCTTCGGCACGATGTCGAGCGCCCGCGGCTTGCGCGGCACGGTGGAGAGCCATTTCATCACCGGGATCGCGTCCGGATCGCCGCCGGTCGAGATCTGGTTCAGCATCCGCATCAGCAGGTCGCCGGCGACCCGCTCCATGTCGACGGGCTTCTTGCTCCCCTTCGCGCCGGCCTTCTTTGCGAGGTCGGCCGCGCAGGCCTCCGCGAGCGCGATGATGGCCGGCGCGTCGGATTTCACCGAACGGGCGTCGATCGAGGGGGTGGCGATGCGGCGATGCCGCCGCCAGGTCTCGCCTTCGCTCGCGAGCGTCCCCGTGCCGATCTCGGCCTCGAACAGCCGCCGGATGGTCGGCACCCGGGGATAGTTGTCGAAATTGTCGACCAGCACCCGTTTGACGCCCGCGGGATCGCTGACGAAGCAGGCCGACACCATCCCGTAGGAGCGCCGCACGAACAGTTCGCGATAGAGCTCCGCGTCGAGCACGCCAAGCGAGTTCGTGGGAATCGTCTTGAGCAGGGTCAGGACCGGCAACGGCTTTTCGGGCCGGTCGGGCATTGCGAGGACGGGAGGCGTCGCGGGCGGCTCGGTCATGGCCGAGCGATAGCGTCACTCGGGCTGCGGCGGAAGAACCGACCCGGCGCGCAGAACCTGTTTCGAGCTGAAAAAGGATCTTGAGCGCCACGCTGCGCGCATTCGGGAGGCGCGAGCTTTCGGCGCAGGATCGTCGGCCGCCAACATTGGAGAAACGTTGGTCGGAGTGGCAGGATTCGAACCTGCGACCCCCTCGTCCCGAACGAGGTGCGCTACCAGGCTGCGCCACACTCCGAGCCGACGACGCGCCTTATAGGGGCCGCGCTCGCGCTCCGCAAGCGACCTTGTGCGGCCGTCCCCATTCGTCGCGCCCGGCTAAGGACCGCAGAGCGTGGAACCTGCTTCGCCGACGGCGCGTTGCACGCCTGAAGAGGCGGTTTTCCCACGCCGTCGACGACACAAGGACGACCGCTGGATGGTTTCTCGCAGGATCACGGAAAACGGCGACGACGCCGCCGACACGGTCGCGGCGGCTGGCCGCAGGGCCGGAACGCGGGCCCGGCGCGCCGGCGCGGACGCGGGAGCGGCCATCGAGCGCGGCTCGGCGGCCGGCGCGGCGCGCATGCGTCGGGCCGCGCGCCGAACCGCCGACGCCTATGACGCGACGACCGACGAATTCGAAGAGCGCGTCGATTCGCTCGAGGCGACGATCCGGCGCAACCCGATCGCGGCCGCCGGCGCGGCGCTTCTGGTCGGCGTCGTGCTGGGACGCTTCGTTTTGTGAGATTTTGAGGGCGAACCGCTCCGGTCTCGCCGCATTGGAGGACGACGAAATGGTCAACACCAACACAGTCAAAGGCGCGGCCAAGGAAGCGACCGGCAAGGCCAAGGCCGCTGTCGGGCGCGCGACGGGCGAGAAGGACCTCGAGGCCAAGGGCCGCGCGCAGCAGGCGGCCGGCAAGGTCCAGAAGGAAGCCGGCAAGGCCATCACGAAGGTGAAGTCCGCCGTTCAATGACGCCGACGGACGCGGCTTCGGCGGCGTCCGAAAAATCAGACAAAGCCCGCGGCGCGAACGACGTTCGCCTGCGGGCTTTCGTTTGCTCGCTGCGTTCGCGTGATCGCGCCTCGGGTCAGCCCGCCGAGCGCCGGCCCGCCCATCTTTGAGCCTGCTCGGCGTCCCGCTCGGCCAGCATGCCGCGCACGGTCTCGACCAGCGTCGCGAGCGAGCTTCGCGACTTCGTCATCGCGGCCTCCGCGCGCGCCGCGACGGCGCGATCGGCGTCGCGCGCCGAGAAGATGATGGCGCGCAACGGCCGTGGATAGGCTTCCTCGAAGGTCGACAGCAGATCGAGACCCGAGCCGTCCTCGAGCGCGACGTCGAGGATCGCGATCTCGTAGCCGCCCGTCTCGACCTCGCGGCGCGCCGCCGCGACGCTCGCGACCGCTGTGACGTCGGCGTAAGGCGCAAGCGCGGCGGCGACCACGTTGCAGAGGTCGGCGTCATCCTCGACGTGGAGAATGCGCGGACGATTGGTCTGCGGCCCCACCCGCTGCAACAGCAGCTTGGCGAGGCGGCTCGTATCGACGGGCTTGCGCATCCAGGCCGCCACGTCGAGCCCATTGGCGCGGACGTCGCTGCGCGCGCGATCGGCGTCGGCCGAAATGACGAAGACCGGCAGCTCACGGCCCTTCTCGGTCGCTCTGAGGTCGCGGATGAGGCTGATGCCGTCGCCGTCCGGAAGATTGAGGTCGACCAACACGGCGACGATCTCCTCCTGCTCGACCGCCTGGAGCGCGGCGCGAACCGTCCCGGCGGTGAGCGCCTCATAGCCGGCGTCGCGCATCTGCTCGGCGAGGATCGCGGCGATCAGCGCGTCGTCCTCGCACACCAGAACCTTGGCTTTGGGCGGCAGCTCCGCGAAGGCCGGCGCGGCGGCGCGCCCGCGGGTCACGTGGCGAGGCAACTGCACCTCGAACTCGGTGCCCTCGCCGATCGCCGTGCGGTACGAGAGCGCGCCGGCGTGCCGCTCGACGATCTCGCGGCAGATTGCGAGACCGAGCCCGGTGCCGCCCTTGCGCCGGCTGTCGGAGCCGTCCGCCTGGGCGAACTTCGTGAAGAGGCGCGGCCGGAACGACTCCGGAATGCCCGGACCGCGGTCCTTGACCACCACCGACACCGCTTCGCCGAGCGCCGAGACGACGACCGTCACGATCCCGCCGCGCGGCGAGAACTTGATGGCGTTCGACAGCAGGTTGGTGACCACCTGCGTCAGACGGTCATGGTCGCCGTAGACCATCAGGCCGGCGCCGCCGGGCGCAAGCTCGACCTCCACCTCGTACTCGTCCGCATAGGCCTTCAGCCCGCCGATCGCCTGGCCGACCAGGTCGATCACGGAGACCGACCGCAGCTCGAACGTCATCCGGCCGGCCTGGATCTTCTCGATGTCCAGAATGTCGTTGATGAGCCGCACCAGCCGCAGACTGTTTGAATGGGCGATCTGGATCAGGTGACGGGCGCGCTCGCCCAGCGGGCCGGCGGCGCCGCCCGTCAGCAGGCCGAGCGATCCCGCGATCGAGGTCAGCGGCGTGCGCAGCTCATGGCTCACCGTCGAGACGAACTCGCTCTTCAGCCGCTCCACGCGCTTGCGCTCGCTGATGTCGCGGGCGCTGAGGAAGATGCGCTCGATCTCGCCGTTCGCCCCGCGCAGCGGCACCTGGACGACCTCGAAGACGGTCGACAGTCCGCTCGTCTGCGGCTCGCGCTCGACGGTCGTCACGGCTCCGAGCTCGAGGGTGCGCTTGAGGTCGCGCTCGATCGCAAGGCCGCGCGAGCCCGGGAAAACCTCGCGGGGAGACCGGCCGACGACCTCGCTCGCCGCAAGACCCGAGATCGCCGTCGCGGCCGCGTTCCAAGTCTCGACGCGAAACTCTCCGTCGCGGCCGACGCCGATCACCACCTTGGCGTCGGGGGAGTGGTCGAACAGCCCGCGGAACAGCGCCTCGGCGCCTGTCAGGCGGCGCTCGCGATCCTCGATGGCGGCCGCCATGGCGGCGAGCGCGCGGCCGAGCGCGCCGACCTCGCCGCCCGCCCTCACGTCCGGCCGCGCCGCGAGCTCGCCGGCCTGCAGGCGGCCTGCGTAGGCGATCAGCCGCCTGAGCGGCGACAGAACCATGATCTCGGTGCCGAGCACGCCGAGCGCGAGCGAGCCAAGCAGAATCGAGACGATCAGCAGCAGGCGGGCGTTCAGGCGGGCGTCGACCGGCCGCACGACCTCACGACGCGGCGCGCCGACGACCAGGGTGCCCTGCCCGTCCAGCACGCGCCGGGCGAAATAGACCGTCGGCCGCCCCTTGAGGTCCGACGCCTGGAACGCCTGCCCGGGATTGGCGAGCGCCTGGGTGGCGAAGGTCGCGTCCGCAAGGTTCTGGCCGACGCCGGCGAGATCTTTCGGCTGCGTGGCGATCGCGACGCCGTCGCGGTCGAGCAGGACGAGCGTCTCGCCGCGGGGCATGTCGCCGCCGAGCCCCTCGAGCGGCGATGCGAGCTCCGACAAATCGAGGCTCGCGACCAGCAGCATCGTGGTCTCGCCGTCCTCGGTCACCGGCATCGCGAGCGCCATGCGCGGCGCGCCGCTGATGCGCGCGAGGATGAAGCCCGAGAGCGTGAAACGGCCGCTTGCGAAGGCCTCGCGCACATAGTCGCGGTCGCCGACGTTGAGCGACAGGCTCGCCGGATCGTTCGAGCAGCGGACGACGCCCGACCGGTCGACGGTGTAGAGGGCGCGGACGCCGGAGATGATCGGCAGATAGGCGGTGAGTTCCCGATCGCAGACGGGCCCCGGCTGTCGGACCGACTGGGAGCGGGCGAGGAAGGTGAGCATCTGGCGCGTCTGCGCCACCACCGCGTCCTGGCGTTCGCCGCCGAGCCGTCCGAGCGCCGCGAGACGCTCGCTCGCGGCCGCAAGCGCCGCCTCGCGCTCGGCGCTTGCGAAATGGACGGTGAGCGCGACGAGCGGCGCGAGCACCACGACGCCGATGTTGGCGACCTGCCAGCGCAGGCTCGCCGCCGGACGGTCGAATCCCATCGCGACGAGCAGCAGCGTGAGCGCGAGCGCCGCGTTGAAGGCCGTCTGCTCGAAGCCGTCGATCACGCCGAGCGTCGCCGGATCGTAGACGTGCAGCGCGATGGCGAAGAGCGGGATCGCGAGGCCGCAGAGCCTCAGGCACTGTCGAAGATCCTCGGCCCGTCCCGAGCGGGCCGGCGTCAGCGCCGCGGCGATCGCCGCGAGCAGCAGCGCGAGGCTGACCGCGACGCTCGATCTGCCGGGGTGCCCGGTCCATGGCTCGCTCACGTCGCGGGCGACGAGCGTGTCGATGCCGAAATCGAAGCTTGTGAGATGCTGCAGCAGCGTGAGCACGGCGATCAGGCCGCCGACCGCCGCAAGCCCGTAGCCGAAGGCCCGGAAGCCCGCGCCGCGACGCTGCAGCGCGAACCAGGCGCCGCAGGAGGCCAGGATCGACAGCGCGGCGTTCACCTTGATGGCGGGCAGGCCCGGCAGCAGGCTCGACAGGCGGGGCGCGCCCAGAACCTGACCGACGAGCCCCATAGACGCGACGGCGCATGCGAGCAGGGCGAGCGCCATGCCGAACGCAAGTCTGGTCGAGGCGGTCGTGCGCGGCCTCGTCATTTACCCGCCGGTAAGATTCGTTGCCCGGGTAACCTTATCTCGTCCAGCGACGATAACGAAGTGCGTCCAGCCGAATGTTTGACCGAAACCTCATGCGACTTCCGATGACGCCCCCGGCCTCTCCATGATCACGAGGACGTCAGCTAAGTAGTCGCACGTATTGAGCAATCGCTCCCGACATCGCCTCCTTATCCGGGAATTTCCACCCGAATGATCCGCCGGCTTCGGCCGCAGCGACGGAGACGACGATGGCGAAGCGTTGGCTGATGAGTCTTGCCTGCGGCCTGGCCGCGCTCGGAGCGCTGCAGGCGGGCGCAGGAGAGGCGAAAGCGACCACCATCGTGGCGCTGTCGCCGATGAGCCGCTCGCTCATCCTGATCGACGCGGACAAGGCGAAGGTCATCAAGACCGTGCGCCTCAAGGGAGCCGCGGCGCTCGGGACGCTGCGGACGATCGCCTTCAACCCGAGCGACCAGTCGATCTACGGCATGGACGACTTCTTCGACCTGTTCCGAATCACGCCGGAGACCGGCGCCTCGAAATACACCGGCAACATCGGGCGCTTCGCCACGCCCACCACGCGGATGGACTGCGCCCGGATCGGGACGCGCGACAGCTGCAGGTTCATCTCGCAGGACGGCTACTTTGCAGCCTTCGATCTTCCCAAGGGCGACAACGCGCTGGTCCTGCCGGGGCTGAACGGGCTGCTCGGAAAGCGCGTCCTCGGCGTCGCCTACGCGGCCGATCTGCGCCTGCTTCTGGTGGAGGGACTGACGGACCAGCTGTTCCTCGTCTCCCCGCCCACCAGCGGAACCATGGTCCCGATCGGCAGGCTCGGCGTCGACGTCGAGGCTCCCATCGCCTTCGACGTCCTGACCACCGGCAAAAAGGCCGGCGGCTACATGATCGCCAAGCGCACGCTGCACAAGGTCAACGTCAAGTCGGGCAAGACCACCAAGGGCAAGATGATCAAGAACCTGACGGTCGACGTGACCGACATGGTGGTTCTCGAGGACTGACGTCGCGCAGGGCAAGCGAGCTGGCGACAGACGCCTGCCGGCCGACTGCGTCGTCGAAACCGCCGATGGCCTCTTGCGGCCGGTTCAGCGCGGAGCGCGGCCTATTCCGCCGACAGCCGGAAACGAACGCGGGCCGGCGCGGAAACTCCGCCCGGCCCGTCTCGGTTCGCCCGACACGTTCGATCTGGGATCGACATTTTGAGAAAGAAGTTCCTTCAGGAACTCCCCACCAAGCCTTGAGGGCTTGGTGGGCGCACTAGGGCTCGAACCTAGGACCCGCTGATTAAGAGTCAGCTGCTCTACCAACTGAGCTATGCGCCCGGAAACCCGAGGGGTTTCGGTCTGCCGTGCGGCAGCGGCGGGGATGTAACAAAGCTCCCCGCCGCTGGCAAGCGCCGTCTTACGCGTCTTCCTGGAAAACTTCCTCGCGCTTGGCTTTCACCGAGGGCAGGAACACCACGACGAGCACCAGCGCCGCGATGATCAGCAGCGACAGGCTGAGCGGACGGGTGACGAACACCGTCGGATCGCCGCGCGAGATCGTCATGGCGCGGCGCAGGTTTTCCTCGAGCATCGGCCCGAGCACGAAGCCGAGCAGAAGCGGCGCGGGTTCGCATTCGAGCTTGACGAGGATGTAGCCCAGCAGGCCGAAGGCCGTGACCGCGTAGAGGTCGAAGGCGTTCGAGTTCACCGAATAGACGCCGATGCAGCAGAAGGCGAGAATCGCCGGGAACAGCATCGTGTAGGGCACGGTGAGCAGGCGCACCCACATGCCGATCAGCGGCAGGTTGAGCAGCACCAGCATCAGGTTGCCGATCCACATCGAGGCGATGACGCCCCAGAACAGCTCCGGCTTCTCGGTGGCGACGTTCGGGCCGGGCTGGATGCCCTGAATGATCATCGCGCCGATCATCAGCGCCATGACGGGGTTGGCCGGGATGCCGAGCGTCAGCATCGGGATGAAGGAGGTCTGCGCGCCGGCGTTGTTGGCCGATTCGGGAGCCGCCACGCCCTCGATCGCGCCCTTGCCGAAGCGTTCGGGCGTCTTCGAGATCTTCTTCTCGACCGTGTAGGCGGCGAAAGACGACAGGACCGCGCCGCCGCCCGGCAGGATGCCGAGCACCGAGCCGAGCGCAGTGCCGCGCAGCACCGGCGCCCACATCGCCTTGAAGTCTTCCTTGGTCGGCCAGAGGTTCGTGACCTTCTTGACCATGACCTCGCGGTCGCTCTCGTCCTCGAGGTTCCGGAGGATCTCGGCGATGCCGAAGATGCCGACCGCGACCGCGACGAAGTTGAGGCCGTCGGCAAGCTCGAGATAACCCATGGTGAAGCGCTGGGCGCCGGTGTTGACGTCCGAGCCCACGAGGCCGAGCAGCAGCCCGACCACCACCATCGCCAGCGCCTTGATCACCGATCCGGACGCCAGCGCCACCGAGGCCACGAGGCCCAACATCATCAGCGAGAAATATTCGGCGGGACCGAATTTCAGCGCGAGATCGGTGAGGGGCGGCGCGAACAGCGCGATCAGGACGGTGGCGACCGACCCCGCGAAGAACGAGCCGAGCGCGGCGGTGGCGAGCGCGGGGCCGGCGCGGCCCTGCTTGGCCATCTGGTAGCCGTCGATCGCCGTCACGGCCGAGGAGCTTTCGCCCGGCAGGTTGATCAGGATCGCGGTGGTGGAGCCGCCGTACTGCGCGCCGTAATAGATGCCGGCGAGCATGATCAGCGAGGTCGCCGGCTCGAAGTTGAAGGTGATCGGCAGCAGCATCGCGATCGTGGCCGTCGGCCCGATGCCCGGGAGAACGCCGATCAGCGTGCCGAGCAGGACGCCGACGAAGCAGAAGGCCAGGTTGACTGGAAGGGCCGCGGTCGCGAAGCCGAGGCCGAGATTGTTGCCGAGTTCGGCGGCGGAGCTGAGGAAATCCATCTGTCTGTCTCCTCGCTCAGGCGCCGATGCCGAAAAGGTCGCGGAACCAGTGCACGACCGCGCCGAGCGCGCCCGCGATGGCTGTGCCGAGGCCGGCGAAGGGCGACATCAGCGCGTCGAAATAAGGGTTCAGGGCGTCGAAGGGCCCTGCGAAGACGGGCGTCGGCAGGCCCAGCATCCGCTGGAACACGATCACGCAGAAGAAGGTGAGCAGGACCGTCAGGATGATCGCGAGCTTGATCGTCGAGCGCTGGCTGGCGAAGGCCGAGATCAGAACGACGAGCGCGACCGACGGAGCGAGGCCGAACCAGCGCACCGTCAGGCCGAACACGATCGGCGCCGCGAGGATCAGGATCGCGCCTCGCCACGGCACGCCGGTCATGGGCGACGGCGCCTTGCCGACCGCCTTGATGAGGATGATCAGCCCGAGCGCGCCGAGCACGGCGGCGAGCAGGAGCGGAAAGAAGCCCGGGCCCATCCGCAGGGCCGAGCCGATCGTGAGCTCCATCGTGCCGAGCGCGAACAGCGCTGCGATCGCGATGAAGATGCCGCCCGCGGCGGCGTCGCGTGTGTTGACTTGCATGGAGATCCGGGTCCCGAAGGGTCGACGCGCGGGCTCTCCCCGCGCGGACGCCAAAACAGGAAGGCCCGCCGGAGAGGATCTCCTGCGGGCCCTCGCGGGTCGTCAGTCGGCGTAGACGCCGGCGGCTTTGATCACCGGCGCCCAGCGCTCCACCTCGGAGCTGAGCTTGGCCTTGAGCGCCTCCGGCGTCGCGTCGGCTTCCGGCGACGGGGTGGTGCCGAGATCGGCGAAGCGCTTCACCACGTTCGGATCCTTCAGCGCCTTCTGGAGCGAGGCGGTGAGCTTCTTCAGGATCTCGGGCGAGGTGCCCTTCGGCGCGTAGAGGCCGTGCCAGATGCCGACCTCGAAGCCCGCCAGGCCGCCTTCGGTCGCGGTGGGCACGTCGGGCAGCGCCGGCACGCGCTCCTTGGTGGTCGTGGCGTAAGCCTTGATCTTGCCGGTCTTGATCTGGTTCGTCGTGTTGGTGGTCTGGTCGCAGGTGAGGTCGACCTGCTTGCCGACGAGGTCGGTCATGACCGGGCCGGTGCCCTTGTAGGGAACGGTGACGAGCGGCGTCTCGATCTTCTGCATGAACAGCATGCCGCAGAGATGGCTCGCGGCGCCGACGCCGGCGTTGGCGTAGGTCACCTTGTCCTTGTTGGCTTTCAGGTAGTCGACGAGGCTCTTGAGATCCGTCGGCTCGAAGTCCGAACGGGCCACGATCGTCATGGGCACTTCGGTGACGAGGCCGACATAGTCGAAGGCGTTCAGCGTGTCGTAGGGGAGCTTCCGGTAGAGCGTCGCGCTCGTCGAGATGCCGATGTGATGCAGCAGCAGCGTGTAGCCGTCGGCGTCGGCCTTGGCGACGCGGCCTGCGCCGAGAGTGCCGCCGGCGCCGCCGACGTTCTCGACGATGAGCTGCTGGCCGAGATCCTTGCCCATCGACTCGGCGATGAGGCGCGTGACCGTATCGGTCGGGCCGCCGGCCGCGAACGGCACGACGACGGTGATGGTGCGATTGGGATAGTCGGCGCTGTGAGCCGCTCCTACCCCGAGAGCCACGAACATAGCCGCGGCTGCGGCGAACGACTTCAGCATTCTCGTCTTCTCCCTGACGCCGACCGGCGAGGCGGTGAACCGCATCGTTCTTTGGCGGTATTGACTTTCCGCCGGTCCAAACACGCGGCCGCGGCTTAGACGCCGCTGGCCTTTCGTCGCTTATGTTTCATCAAAAGCACGAGCGCAACAGGCGAAAATCCCAATTCGTCGCTATAAGGACAACTACTTACGGCCCTGACCAGTCACAGAAGAGCGAGCGGCCGACGATCGATTTGGTCGCCCGACCAATGTGATCGCTTGCGACTCTTAAATCGCCTGTTCCCGGCGCGGGCCTCAGCCGCGTCGGGCGCGTCGCCGCGGAACGTTCGAAGCCGAATGTGGAAAACCGCTCCGCGGCGGAGCGCGGGACGAAGGCGACGCCGGCCCCTCCCCGCGCCGCCCGTCAGGTCACTTCGAGGCGACCGGCGTGATCGTCACGTCGAAGCCGGTCGAGTCGAACCGCCAGTGGCCGTTCGGATTGAGGGCGAACTGCACGCGCTGGTTCTTCGAGAGCTCGCGGGTGAAGCTGAAGGACTTCTTTTCGCCCGGCTTCAGCGCGGCGGGGTCCGCGGCGCCGCTCAACACGACGGTCTGCTTCTCGCCGAACGCCTTCCGGGTCTGGTCCTTCGTGCCGATGACGATGCGCGGCGCGACGCTGGTCGGCGCGTTGTCGAGGATCTCGAAGAAGCCTTCCATCCTGTAGAAGCTGTGCGCGGGCGCGGTGAACACCACCATGGTCTCCTGGCCGTCCAAGCGCGGATGCATCACCAGCGCGTCGGTCGGGATGACGACCTTGCTCGAGCCGGGATCGTGCAGCGCCACGGCTCCGGTCGCGTTCACCGACACCGAGGACTCGCCGTCGTAGAAGCTGTCGAGCAGTCCGTTGGCGGCCGAGATCAGCCCGGCCGGGTACCGCACGAAGCTGGCCTTGTCGCCGGCCGTGCCGTAGCCGTAGGACCAGACGCCGCCTGGATTGTTGTACGAGAAATCGCGGGTCGCCTTGTAGGACGCCGGAGCGGGAGACTGCGCGGAGGCGGGTCCGACAGTCGCGAGAAGCGCCGCGACGGCGGCGCAGGTCAGCATCGTCTTCATGTCACGTTCCCCACAGGCCGCAGACTGGCGGCCATGGGCGGAACGATCGTTCCGGAAAACCGAAGCGGTAGTCGTAGAACCACGTAGCGACGCGGGGCTTAAGATCACGTTCCCGTGATCATCAGGCGACCTTAAGCCGATCCACCACCGCAGCCGCAGCGGCGTCCCCCGTTCGGTAGGCGCCGTGCGCGGTCGAGAAGTCGCGCTCCGAGCAGGCCTCGCCGGCGAAGAACAGCCGTTCGTCGACGGGCGCCGCCAGCCTCGCCCGGTCGCCGGCCCGGCCGGGAACCGCGTATGAGTAGGACCCTCGGGCGAATGGGTCGGACGCCCACAAATGCATCGGCAGCGGCTTGAGCCGCTTCGTGACCCCGGCGCCGAACAGGCGAGTGAGTTCGGCGAAGGCGAAGTCCACGAAAGCCGCTTCGCCGCCTCGCTCGAGTTCGGCCGCGCAGGCGCCGCCGAAATAGGCCTCGACGACAGGCCGGCCGAGCGGGCGGAAATGATAGGCGGCGGTCGCCGCCCGGTCGGTGCGGCCGAAGACGCGGCTTTCGGGCTCAAAGCCGTCCGGCCGGTCGAGCCGGAAATAGAGCTTGTCCGCAAGCCCGAGCGGCAGGCCCGCGGCCGCGTCGCGCTTGTCGGGAAGGTCCGGCGCGAACGCGATCGCGCCGGCCGCGATCAGCGCGCTCGGGACGCAAACGATGACGGCCCGCGCCGAGACCGCGCCAGCGGGCGTCTCGACCCTGACGAGGCGCCCCGAGTGATCGATCCGCGTCGCAGGCGCGCCGAAAGCCACCGGCAGCCCCGCGCCATGCGCGGCGATCGCGGCGCCGTAGCCGCCGGCGACGCGCCAGTTCTCGCCGGTGTCGCGATAGGCGTTGAGGTCGTCGGCCGAAACGCGCTCAGGCTCGGCGCCGCTGACATAGGTGGACGTCGCGCCCATCAGCCCGTTCCAGCGCGACGCGGGATCAAGGAAATCGGAAACCGGGAGGTCCGCGCCGTCCCGCCGGGCGGCCCAGAGCGCGAGCCGCTCGCGCAGCGCCGCGGCGTCGGCGCGGTAGGCCGCCTGATCGGCCGCCGGAAATCCGGCCTCCATCATCGGCCGCGTCCACGGCGTCGGACCGCGGACGACCTCGCCGCCCTCTTGCTCGATGACCTCGACCCAGGGGTTCCGGTCCGCCGAATGCAGCCAGCCGCAGCCGAGGTCGAGCGGCCCGGCGAGCGGATCGACGCGGGTGAAGCCGCGCCCGCCCAGTCGCGCGCGAGCCTCGAGGACCTGAAGGGTCAGGCCCGCGGCCGCGATCCGCCGACCGGCCGCGATCCCGGCGGCGCCGGCCCCGACCACGACGACGTCGACCTCGTCGACCGGCATCGGCTATGACCTCGGCCCATGGTTTCGGAGAAGACCGCGTTCCGCATCGTCGTCGCGCTCGCGGGTCTCGTGCCCGTCGGCGCGGGGCTTGCGGGCGCGCTCGGCGGCGCGGCCGTCTTCGCCGCCGCGCCCGACCCCTTCGATCTCTCGCTCGACAGCCATGCGCGCTACCTTTCGGGCCTGCTGCTCGGCATTGGGCTCGCCTTCTGGGCGACGCTCGGGCGTCCGGAAGTTCATGGCGCCCGCTACCGGCTGCTCGGCGCGGTGGTCGTCCTGGGCGGCCTCGCCCGGGCGTTCGGGCTTCTGGCCGGCGAGCCGGACCTCGCGATGCGGCTCGCCCTCGTGATGGAGCTCGTGGTCACGCCGGCGATCTGCCTCTGGCAAGCGCGGCTCGCCCGAAACGCGCCTTAGCCCGCCTTGCCGCGATGGACCGCGAAGGGCGAGAACGCCTGGTCGGTCGGCATCACCTGCAGGCGGTTGATGTTCACGTGGGCCGGCAACGTCGCGCACCAGAAGATCGTCTCGGCGACGTCGTCGGCCGTCATGCCGCGCATGTTCTCGTAGACGCTCGAGGCCTTGTCCTCGGCGCCCTTGAAGCGGACCAGCGAGAACTCGGTCTCCACCATGCCGGGCTCGATGTTGGTGACGCGAATGTTCTTGCCGAGCATGTCGGCGCGCAGCGCGAGGCAGAACTGCTTCACGAAGGCCTTGGTGCCGCCATAGGTGTTGCCGCCCGGATAGGGATAGTCGCCGGCGACCGACCCCAGTCCGAAGACGTGGCCCTGCCCGCGCGCGACCATGCCCGGCAGCGCGGCGCGAACCGTGTTCACGAAGCCGGTGACGTTGGTGTCGATCATCGTGTGCCAGTCGTCGATCGCGACCTGGTCGCCCGGCAGCAGGCCGAGCGCGAGGCCGGCGTTCGCCGCCACGACGTTGACGCCCGCGAAGGGCTCGGGAAGGCTCTCGAAGAGCTTCACCGTGGCCTCGTAGTCGCGCACGTCGTGCTCGGCGAAATGGAAGGCGTCGCCCAGCTCGGACTTGAGCTTCTCGAGCCGCTCGACCCGTCGCCCGGTTCCGACCACCTTGGCGCCGGCGCCGATGAAGCGACGCGCGATCGCCTCGCCGAAGCCGGACGTCGCTCCGGTGACGAGAACCGTCAGGGTTTTGGGATCGAGCGGGGTGGTGGTCATCGGCGTCAGCTCCGCGGCTTCTCGAAGAGAAGAGCGGGACCTAGCGCCTGACGCGACGGAAAGCGAGCCTTGCGGCGCAGCCATGCGAAAAGGCCCGCGCGAGGGGGTCTCGCGCGGGCCTCGGACTGCCGGAATCCACCTGATCAGCGGATCGTGGTCTTGGTCTTCACGTCGCCGTCGTCGTCGATCGTGGTCTTCGATTTCACCATGTCGCCGGAGTCCTTCTCCTTCGACTTGATGACCACGTCGCCGTTCTTCTTTTCCTTGACCTTCACGTCCGTGCTCTCGGTGCGGTCGCGGTCGGTCGTCACCACGGTGGTCTGCGCAAGCGCCGGACCGGCGGCCAGACAAGCGGCGAGCAGCGCCACAGGACCGGCGCGACGGACGGTGGCCATCAGGCCGCGGGTGTCATTGGTCGTCATCTGTGCATCCTCCGCGCGCCCGCCGGACATGACGCGACCCGCCGCATCGCGGCGGCTCGCCGATCTCGTCAATTCGTCTTGGACGGCCGCGTTACGGAGCGCGACGAACCTTCAGGCCTCGTGCGCGCTTCCATGTAGTTCGCCCTCGCCAGTCAGAACGCGCAATGTCATGGCGGGTTCCGCAGAAAATTTAGACTTGTGGACAATCTAAATAATCTCGTCCCGGTTTGGAACTTGGCGGAGTCGAGGACCGTTCGTCGATACGTGACCCGCAGATGAGACCCTCGGGCGACCCGCGTCGACGACGCGGCTTCAAGACACAAACGAAGGGAGGGCCGCGCATGATCCGCGAGGCCGAGCCGGTCCTCGATCGGCACACGCAGGAGCGGCTTGGCCGCATGCTGCGCGAGAAACTCGACGTCGACCGTCAGCCGACGTCGTCCACGGAGATCGAAAAGCTCCTGGCGAGCCTGCGCGCGGCCGACGACCTCGGCTGCGAAAAACAGCGCCGCTCCTGACGAACGCGATGCGTCACGGAACCGTCATCGCCGTCCGAAGGTTGCTTCCGGGAGGGCGATGACGGTCCCGGCGACAGCGATCGCCGGGCCTTCCGGAGCATTTCCATGTCCACGATACTGCTGATCATCCTGATCCTGATCCTCATCGGCGTCGTGCCGGTCTGGCCGCATTCGCGCGGCTACGGCTACGGGCCAAGCGGGATCCTGGGCGTGATCGTGATCGTGCTGATCATTCTCGCGCTTCTCGGGCATCTCTGATCGCCCGAAACAGCTGGCCCCGCGGACGCATACGTAGTCTTCCCGACTGTCCGCGGGGTCGCCGCCCCAATTAATAGTGAGCTCTCGACGAACATCGGTCCGCCGACCGGATTCTCTTGGGAGCTCAAATGGTTCGCGTCGCCGCGGCACTGGCCGTCCTGTTGGCCTCGAGCATCGGGGCCTCGGCTCAGGAACCCGCCCCGAAGAAGGACGCGCAGGGCGGACGGATGAAGGCGGCGTTCAAGTCCTGGGCGGCCCAATGGGGCGTCCAGAACGCGAGTTTCGCGGTCATGCGCGACGACGACGTCGTGGGCCTTGCGAAAGTCGGGGACGGCGATCCGAAAGCCCCACGTCCCGTGGCGAGCCTCTCGAAAGCGATCACAGGCGTCTGCGTCGCCGAACTCGTCGAGAGCAAGAAGCTTTCCTACGGCGCCAATCTCGGCAAGCTCCTGAAAGCCTATTTCAAGAAGCGCCCGCCGGCCGATCCCGCAGCGAAGTCCATCACGGTCGGCCAGTTGCTGAACCACGCCGCCGGTCTCACCTACGACCCCACGCAGGGCACGGCCGAGTTCGCGGCTCTCGACTTCAAGAAGCCGGACCTGACGTCGGTGACCGCCATGGCGCTCAACCGGCCCCTCGGAGCGAAGACCTACGTCTACAACAACGCCAACTACGCTGCGCTCGGTCTCGTGATCGAGTCCGTGACGGGCAAGAGCTACGAGAAGGCCTGCTCGAAACTCGTGCTGACGCCGGCCGGCGTGAAGAAGGCGGGCTTCGATCCGAACTGGCGGATCATGGCGTCCTGGGGCGGCTGGAACATCTCGGCCGTCGACTACGCCAAATTCCTCGATCACTTCCGCCCGGGCAGCAAGCTGTTGAAGTCGCCGCCGAGCTCCTGGCCGCAGGTCGGCCTGGAGGGCGGGGCCTTCTATTCGATCGGCACGTATCAGCGCATCAGCCGCGACGGCGTGACCTACAATTTCTGGCACTCCGGCGCTTGGCGCTGGAGCGCCGCCTCGATCCCCGAGCGGAACGTGAACTACGGCGCCTATTTCGTGGTGATGTTCCAGAACCTGCGCTACGTCGCGAACTATGCGCCGCAGCCGCCGAGCGCGGCGATCGGCGACCTCGACAACGTCATGTGGGCGGCGGCCTATCCGGCGCGCTTCTCGACGAAGCCGGCGGCGCCTTCCGCGGCGGCCCCTGCGTCTGAGGCGAACGGCTCCGACCGGGGCGTCGAGGACATCGAGATCGACCGCGCCCGCCAGCGCTGACCGCGCAGGCGGCGGGCGCCTCGCCTCCGCCGTCTCAATCGAGGCGCGTGAGCGACTGCGTCTTGCACAGCAGGCCGACGACGCAACCCTTGAGCCGCAGCCGGTTCGGCCCGTCGGCAAAGATCCGGCCGGCATAGGTGCGGCCGTCGTCGGGATTGTAGAAACGGCCCGTCCAGACGTCGCCGTCGAAGCGCATGCCGCTGACGAGGGCGAGGCCGATCACCGGCCGGTCCCGCAGCGCCGGATCCGGATTGTATTTGTCGCGCTTCGGCCGGCCGTCCTTGGCGTTCGGCTTGCGCAACCCCGTGAGCGTCGCGCAGAGCGATCCGCCGCAATCCGCGATGCGGATCTGCGCCTTGCCGTTCGAAAGGCTCCAGAGCCCCGAGGGCACGGGAGCGGCGAGCGCCGGACTCGACGACAAGAGAGCGAGCGCGGCGACGAGCGAGCGTGTCTTCATCATCCGGCACATAGGCGCGGCGCCGCGCGCCGCAACGCGCAAAAGAAAAGAGCCGGCCCAAAGGCCGGCTCTCAAGTCGTCGAGGGAGGATAAGACGGGTCAGATCAGGCCGCGGCGGCGGCTTTCTGGGCCGGGACCTCGGAGATCGTCTTCAGGATCTGCGAGGCGATCGCATAGGGGTCGCCCTGCGAGTTCGGGCGGCGATCCTCGAGATAGCCCTTGTAGTCGTTCTTGACGAACGAGTGCGGCACGCGGATCGAGGCGCCGCGGTCGGCCACGCCGTAGGAGAACTTGTTCCACGGGGCGGTCTCGTGCTTGCCGGTCAGACGCTTGTCGTTGTCCGGGCCGTAGACGGCGATGTGGTCCATCAGGTTCTTCTCGAAGGCGGCCATCAGCGCTTCGAAGTACTCCTTGCCGCCGACCGTGCGCAGGTGCTCGGTCGAGAAGTTGGCGTGCATGCCCGAGCCGTTCCAGTCGGTGTCGCCGAGCGGCTTGCAGTGGTACTCGATGTCGATCTCATAGGACTCGCAGAGGCGCTGCAGGATGTAGCGCGCGACCCACATCTCGTCGGCGGCCTTCTTGGAGCCCTTGCCGAAGATCTGGAACTCCCACTGGCCCTTCGCGACTTCCGCGTTGATGCCCTCGTGGTTGATGCCGGCGGCGAGGCAGAGGTTGAGGTGCTCCTCGACGATCTTGCGGGCGACCGAGCCGGACGCCGCATAGCCGACGCCGCAATAGTACGGGCCCTGCGGGGCCGGGTAGCCGGTGGTCGGGAAGCCGAGCGGGCGGCCGTCCTTGTAGAAGAAGTATTCCTGCTCGAAGCCGAACCAGGCGCCGTCGTCGTCGAGGATGGTGGCGCGGGCGTTGGTCGGGTGCGGGGTGACGCCGTCCGGCATCATCACTTCGCACATCACCAGGATGCCGTTCTCGCGGGTGGCGTCGAAGAAGTGGCGGACCGGCTTCAGCACGCAGTCGGAGTTCGAACCTTCGGCCTGCATCGTGGACGAGCCGTCGAAGCCCCACAGCGGCAGCTGCTCGAGCGTGGGATACTCCGCGAATTCCTTGATCTGGGTCTTGCCGCGGAGGCCCTGGACCGGCGAGTAGCCGTCGAGCCAGAGATACTCGAGCTTATACTTCGTCATTGCGAACCTCTCAGAAGCGCGATCACGCGAGGGGTTGAGAAACGGTCGACGTCCGACGCGCCGCGGCGCGCGCGGGCGGCGGACGAACGCCCGAATGAAAGCATCAACCGTGCCAATGGCGGGGAATGCGGGCTGCGTCGGGTTGGCGCGCGTCGCCTCTCGGAACCGGGGCCCGCTCGGGGAGAGACATGCGGCTGCGCCGCTATGGCCTCATCCCGCAACGTTCGCAGCGCTTTAATCACGCTATGGCGCCGGGCCGGACCAAGGCCGTCGCGGACCGGCCTGACGACCGTCATGGTCGCTCCGGCCACGCCGCCCACGTGGCGCGCGCAAACTCATGCACAAAAACTGAGCGTGAAACCCTTGCTTCGAAATGGGGCGCCAAGCTCTTTGCTGATACTTGCGCCAAAAGCTGCTTTTTGATGAGGCACTCAGTACAAAAAATGCGCAGTCGTTGCTATCTTCACGATGCGAGCCGGCTCAAGGTCGGCGCTGTCTGAAGGAGAACGCATCGCATGACCCCTGATCCGATCCGAGGATCGGCCAAGATCCTCGACTTCCGTCCGCGGACCCGCTCGGGCGCCGCGCCGCTTCCCGGCCGCACGGCCGAAATCGCGCAACTGCGCGTGTCCAAGCCCATCTATGCGGTCGCCGCCGTCGACATCGACAGCTGGTACCACGCCGAGGCGGTGGCGGACGCGCAGCCTGCCGGCAAGCACTGATGCCGCATCAGCCGACAAACGCGCCGGGGCCTGTAGCCGCAAGGCGGGAACCGGACGACGACAAGGGCCGCAAGCGTTAAGCTGGCGGCCCTTTTTCTTTGCGCAGGCGGGCGTCCCGCCAGGCGTCACGCCCCGAAGATCGACCAGCCCATGCGCTTGGCCAGCGTCTCGAGCGCGATGCGGCCGAGATGGGAGTTGCCCGCGGCGTCGAGCCCCGGAGCCCACACCGCGATCGAGGCCTTGCCCGGCGCGACCGCGAAGATCCCTCCTCCGACCCCGCTCTTCCCCGGCAGGCCGACCCGATAGGCGAAGTCGCCCGAGCCGTCGTAATGCCCGCAGGTCAGCATCACCGCGTTGATGCGGCGCGCCCGCTCCGGCGTCACCACCGAATGCCCGGTCGTCGGGTTCTTGCCCCGATGGGCGAGGAAGCGGCCCGCCATGGCGAGCTGCCGGCAGGTCATCGTGATCGCGCAGTGGTGGAAGTAGACGCCGAGCGTGTAGTCGACCGGGTTCTCGATCACGCCGAACGACTTCATGTAATTGGCGAGCGCGGCGTTCCGGAAGCCGGTGCGCGCCTCCGACTCCGCCACCGCCTTGTCGATCGAGATCGTCTCGTCGTCGGCCAGAAACTGCATGAAGCGCAGGATCTCGCCGAGCGCCTCGCGCGGCTTGTGGCCCGACAGGATGACGTCCGTGACCGCGATCGCGCCGGCGTTGATGAAGGGGTTGCGCGGCACGCCCTCCTCGCGCTCGAGCTGGACGATCGAATTGAAGGGACTGCCCGAGGGCTCGCGCCCGACGCGCCGCCACAACCGGTCGCCGACCTTGCCGAGGGCCAACGTCAGCGTGAAAACCTTCGACACGCTCTGGATCGAGAACGGCGTCTCGGCGTCGCCGGCGGCCGCGATCTCGCCCTGCGCGTCGATCACCGCGATGCCGAAATGCTTCGGGTCGACCCGGGCGAGTTCAGGAATATAGGTCGCGACGTCGCCGCGGTCGGGCCGCGCCAGCATCTCCGCGGCGATCTCGGCCACGACCGTGTTCAGATCCGGCATCTGCGCTCCGTTCCCGTAAAACCGGGACGAAGCGCCTCGGCCGGCGCGCATGTCCCCTCGCCCGAGGCGCTTTAGCGTCAAGCGCGGCCGGGCGGGAGGACAAATTCAAGGCGCCGGGCGAACGACGCCCTCAGCGGTCACCAGCGGCGGTGCGCCCAGCGGGCGCGCGGACCGTAATAGGCGCGCGGACCATAAACGCGACGCGGACCGTAGAAGCGGCGCGGGCCGTAGAAGCCGGGACCGACATAGACCACCGGCGCAGGCGTCTCGACATAGACGCGCCGCACGGGCGCCGGGCGGCGGACGACCACGCGCTCCTCGAGCTCGGGCTCGTCGTAGTCGGCGCGCCGGTCGTAGGAGCGCTCGTAGGAGCCGCGTTCGCGGTAGGAGTAGTCGTCTTCCGGATAGTCGGCGGCGAAGGCGGCCGCCGGCGCGGCCGCGACGGCGAGAAACGACAAGGCGGCAAGGCTGATACGCATGATGTGAGACCCCGTTACGCGACCCTCGCCGTCAGGATGCCGCGCCCTTCGTGGCGGGCTTTTGGCGCAGTCGAGGCGCTTCCGGGGCGGCGGCCGCGTCGAAAGTTTGGGCGTTGGTCACGAGCAGCGCGCGCATCATCTGCGCGAGCCCGCTCGTCGACGCGTCGGGGCCGAGCCGCATCGCGCCTGCGTCGAGCGGCGAGCAGAGCCCGGCGATCTCGGCGCCCGGCCTGACGAAGCCCAGCGGCCATTCGCCGAAGACCCGGTCCTCCGCCTCGACGAACTCAAGCAGCCGCACGCGGCGGTGGCGGAAGTCCCTGCAGATCCGCTCGAACGTCTGCTCGAGCGCGGGAAGCGGTCCTTCAAGCGCCTGGACGAAGGTGTTCGACGCCACCATAAGCGCGCCCGTGAGGTCCGCCCGCTGGTTTGCGGCGCGGGCGCGGTCAAGGATCTGGGCGAGGCCGCCCGAGGCGTCGTCGCCGACCGAGATGGCGACGTCGCTGCGATAGACGAGGCGATGGACGATCATGTCGGACCTCATGCGACCGCGGCGGTCGGCCGCGACCTGTCGAGCATCGGAGCGATCTCGTCGATCGGCGCCGGCCGTCCGGTGAGGTAGCCCTGGACGAGGCCGCAGCCTTCGCGCGCGACGAAGGCGCGCTGGCCTTCGGTCTCGACGCCCTCGGCCGTGACTTGCATTCCGAGCCGCCCGGCGAGCCCGATCACCGCCTGCACGATCGAGGCGCTGTCGGCGTCGCCCGGAAGCTGGCTGAGGAAGGACCGGTCGATCTTGATCTTGTCGAAGGGAAAGCGCCGGAGGTGGCTGAGCGAAGAGTAGCCGGTTCCGAAATCGTCCATCGCGAGCCGCACGCCGAGATTGCGGAGCGCGGTGAGCGCGGCGAACGAGGCTTCCTCGTCCTGGATCAGCGCGGTCTCGGTCACCTCAAGCTCGAGCCGGCGGGCCGGAAGTCCGGACTCTGCGAGCGCGTCGGCCACGATCGCCGGCAGGCGCGGGTCGCGTAGCTGGACCGGCGAGAGGTTGACGGCGATGGCGAGATCGCCCTGCCAGCTGGCGGCGTCCCGGCAGGCGGTGCGCAGCACCCACTCGCCGATCTCGTTGATCAGGCCGAGCTCTTCGGCGAGCGGAATGAACTCGACCGGCGGGACCATGCCGCGGATGGGATGGCGCCAGCGGATGAGCGCCTCGGCCCCATGCGGTTCGCCGGTGCGGGGGTCGACCTGCGGCTGGTACGACACGCTGAACTCGTTGCGGCCGAGCGCGCGGCGAAGGTCGATCTCCATCGAGCGGCGCGACAGCGCGCGTTCGTTCATCTCGGTCTCGAACAGGCGGAAGCCGTCGCCGCCCCTCTGCTTGGCGTCGTAGAGCGCGAGATCGGCGGCGCGGGCGACCTCCGCCGCGCTGTCGCCGTCGGCCGGCGAAAAGGCGACGCCGACGCTCGCCGAAACTTCGACGATCTTGCCGTCGATGAGATAGGGCCGCGCGCAGAGGTCGATGATGCGTTCCGCGATGGCGCTCGCCGATCTCGGATCCGAGACGCCCGGCGCGAGCGCCGAAAACTCGTCGCCGCCGAGCCGGGCGACCGCGTCGACGCCGCGCACCGCGCTCTTGAGGCGGCCGGCGACGCGCCGCAGCAGCTCGTCGCCGACGGCGTGGCCGAGCGTGTCGTTGACCTCCTTGAAGCGGTCGAGATCGACGGTGAAGAGCGCATAGGCGCGCGTCTCCACCCGGCTCGCCTCGAGCTCGTCATGGTGCTTGGCGAAGCTCGCGCGATTGGCGAGGCCGGTCAGCGCGTCCTGATAGGCCAGACGCACCATCTCGGCCTCGGTGCGCAGACGCTCGCGCTGGTCGCGGACGGCGACGACGACGTGCTTGCGGCCGCCGAGCGAAATCTCCTGGGCGATGACGCGCACCGGGATCCCGCCGCCCGCCGCGTCGATGCGCGCTTCGGCCTCGTGCTGCATCGAGACGTCCCGGACCTTGAGGCCGGAGACGACGTCCTCGAGCGCGCGGCCGACGAGATCGGCGCGCGCGCAGCCCGCGAGGCTTTCGATGCTGCTGTTGGCGCCCACGATCCTTTCGCCGTCGCAGATCAGCAGCCCCTCGACCGCGATGTCCGCGAGATCGCGCAGGCGCTTCTCCTCCGCCGCGAGCTTGAGGCGGTCCCGGAACGACACCCATACGGCCGCGAGCGAGAACGCCACGATGACGAGCGCGACGTTGGCCACGAGCGTGACGAGCGTCGTGACGTTCCCGAAGTCGGCGGGCGGCGCGACGGCGGGATCGAACCGGGGGACGGCCGCGGTCATGCCGACGAAATGCGTGGCGCACACGGCCAGCACCATCAGCGTCGGGGCCGCCGCCGCCGCGAGGCGGCCCGGACGATAGGCGACGAGCACAGCGGCGACCGAAAACAGGACGCCGAGCACGGTCGACATGGCGACCATGCCGTGATCCCACTCGATGACGCCCTGGACGCGATAGGCCGCCATGCCGGTGTAGTGCATGGCCGAAATCGCAAGGCCCAGGATCGCGCCGCCGGACAGCCGCGCCGCCGTTCCCCGGGCGACGGCCAGAACGGCGCCGCCGGCGCCGACAGGCGCGATCGCGACGACATAAGAAAGCGCGGTCAGCGGAATCTCGAACGAGACCGCCATGCCGGGCTGGTAGGCGAGCATGGCGATGAAGTGCGTGGCCCAGATCGCAGAGGCGAGCGAGGCGGCGGCGCCGAGGCTCCAGAGCGCCTTGATGCGCCCTCCCCCTTCCGCGCGCGCCGCCTCCCTGGCGAGCCCGAAGGCTGCGAAAATGCCGAGCGCGCAGATGAACGCTGCGAGCGCGACCAGGATCAGGTCGTGGCTCTCTGTGACGCAGCTGAAGACGGCCTGCATTCTGGGGCGCTCGGGTTTGCGTTCGGGAATGAGACGTTCCCACCGCAAAGCCATCTGCGAACGCAGCTTATCACAGCGTTAAATCACGGACCGATCGCGCAAAATTCAACTTGGAGAACGCCCCTGCGCGCCGGGCGCACGCAGTGCGATTATGCAAAGTCCGGGATGATCCCGATTTATGGTCTTGGGCTACCTCTTGCGGGCCTGGCGCGGTTTCGGCGCGCTTCTGGCGGCCTTCGGCCATTTGCCCGGCCATCCGACGATCCTGTCCTCCAGCTCGTCGACGCCGACATCCGTCTCGCTGGCGAAGATGCGGCCGCGCACCGACACGCCGGCCTCGTGCACCGTCTCGGCGCGGCCCGAGACGAGCGGATGCCACCAGGGCAGATCCTTGCCTTCGTCGATGAGCCTGTAGGCGCAAGTCACCGGCAGCCAACCGATTTCCTCGACCGCCTCGGGCGTCAGCCGCACGCAGTCCGGAACATGGGCGGCCCGGTTGGGGTAGTCCTTGCAGCGGCAGGCCTCATGGTCGAGCAGCCGGCAGGCGACGTCCACATACGCCACGCGCTCGGTCTCTTCGTCCTGAAGCTTCAGCAGGCAGCAGCGGCCGCAGCCGTCGCACAGGCTCTCCCATTCGGCGGACGTCATCTCGCCGAGGCGCTTCACGCGCCAGAAAGGCTGCGGCTGTAAGGTCTTGGCTTCGGCCATCGATCGCATGTCTCGGACGCGTCCCGCAGGGGGACGGCATGGCTCTTGCGCGGCGGCGCGGATCGGGTCAAGTGCTTGGTCGGGCGTGAAGGAAGGGCGTTTTCGGTGTTCGGGTTCGAGGGCAAGAAGCGAGCCGTGCTGAAGCGTCGCCTGCTCGCGATCGACTCCTGGCTCGACGACACGGTCTGGTCGATGCTGCCGTCGGCGACCCGCAAGTGGGACGCCGTCTGCGCGGCCTTCGACTGGTTCCGCGTCCGCGGCTGGCGGCGCTGGACCGCCGAGATCCTCGGCGAGGGCCTCACCCTCGGCGCGGCCGGCGTCGTGCTTGTAACCGCGCTCGCGACGCCGGCGTTCCGCGAGACCGGCGACGACTGGCTGACCCGCGGCGACATCTCCGTCACTTTCCTTGACCGCCACGGCGTCGAGATCGGCAAGCGCGGGGTGATGCAGAACGACGGCATCCCGTTGAGCGAATATCCGCCCCATCTCATCATGGCGGCGCTTGCGACCGAGGACCGTCGCTTCTACCAGCATTTCGGCATCGACATTCCCGGCACGCTGCGCGCCATCGTCGAGAACGCGCGCGCGAACGGCGTGCGGCAGGGCGGCTCCTCGATCAGCCAGCAGCTCGCCAAGAACATCTTCCTGACCAACGAGCGCACCATCGAGCGCAAGATCAAGGAAGCGTTCCTCGCGCTCTGGCTCGAGCATCACCTCACCAAGGACGAGATCCTCAAGCTCTATCTCGACCGCGCCTATATGGGCGGCGGCGCCTTCGGCGTGGACGCGGCCGCGAACTATTATTTCGGCAAGTCCGCCCGCGAGGTGACGCTCGCCGAGAGCGCGATGCTCGCGGGCCTCTTCAAGGCGCCGACCAAGTTCGCGCCGCACATCAACCTCGCGGCCGCCCGCGCGCGCGCCAACGTCGTGCTCGACAACCTTGTGAACTCCGGCCTCATGACCGAGGGCCAGGTGCAGGTCGCGCGCTTCAACCCCGCGACGCCCAAGCCCGTCCAGCAGACGATCAGCCCCGACTATTACCTCGACTGGGCCTTCAACCAGGTCCAGCAGATGGCCAAGGACGGCTCCTTCGCCGGCCAGCGGGTGCTGCGGGTGCGCACTCCGCTCGACATCGCGGTCCAGCAGCACGCGGAGGCTTCGGTCGAGCAGATGCTGCGCCAGTACGGCGATCAGTACGACGTCGACCAGGCCGCCGCCGTCATCATGGAGCCGGACGGCGCCGTGCGGGCGATGGTGGGCGGGCGCGACTACGGCCAGAGCCAGTTCAACCGCGCGGTCGACGCCTATCGCCAGCCCGGATCGTCGTTCAAGACCTACGTCTACGCGGCCGCCTTCGCCTCCGGAAAATACCAGCCCGACACGGTGGTCTCGGACGCCGCGATCTGCGTCGGCAACTGGTGCCCGCGGAACTACGGCCGCCGCTTCGCGGGCCGGGTGCAGCTCACCACCGCCTACGCCAAGTCGATCAACACGATCCCGGTGCGGCTCGCGCTCGCGGTCGGGCAGAAGAACGTCATCAACCTCGCCCACGCCATGGGCATCCGCTCGAAGCTCGACGTCGGCCGCGCCTTCGCGCTCGGCGTCGAGGAGATCTCGGTGCTCGACCACACCACCGCCTACGCCACGATCGCGAACGGCGGGCGCAAGTCGACCGCCTACGCCGCGATCGAGGTCACCGACGCCAAGGGAGACCTGCTCTGGAGGCATGACCGCGACATCAAGCCGGCGGCCCAGGTGCTCGCCCCTTACGTCGTCGCGGACATGGCCAAGATCATGCACGCGGTGACGGAGGCCGGCACCGGCGGCAGGGCCCGGCTCGACGGGCTGCAGGTCTGCGGCAAGACCGGCACCTCGCAATCCTATCGCGACGCCTGGTTCGTGGGCTTCACCGGCTCGCTCGTGGGCGGCGTCTGGTTCGGCAATGACGACTTCACGATGACCAAGGAGATGACCGGCGGATCGCTTCCGGCCATGACCTTCAAGGAGATCATGCAGTTCGCCCATCAGGGCCTGCCGCCGAAGCCGATCTACGGCCTGCCGGCCCCGCCCGCCGCGGCGCAGGCGGCGGCTCAGGCGCCGGCCGACGACGCCGGGCCGCAACGCTCCCGCAACCTCACGGAGAACGCCGCGCGGGTGCTCGACGACATCGTCTCGGACGTCACGGCCGCAGGCCGGACCGCGCCGGAGCGCGGCGCGACGCTCGCCCCCGCCTCGGCGGCGCCCGCCGTCGCGGCGCGCTGAGGGCGCGATGCGGCTGATCCTTGGAACGCTCGCTGCCCTGGGCCTCGCGGCGACGCTCGGTCTCGCGGCGACCTGGTGGACGGTCGCCAACGGCCTGCCGGTCGCGGGCCTCACCATCGGGGCCTGGCGCGCCGATCCCGACGCCGGCACCATTGGGGCCGATCCGTACGAGATCGCCAAGGTGGCGCGCAGCGGCGAGGCTCCGCTGTCCTATGGCGACGGGCTCGCCTTCACCGCGACGATGGATGACGACGGCCGCCCGCTCGACGCGGCTTGCGACTACGAGCTCGAGGGCGAATTGCCGTCCGGCCGCCTCTGGACGCTCGCGGCCTTCACGCCGGACGGACGCCGCTTCTCCAACGGCGCCAAGAACCTCGCGCTGACCAGCGCGACGGACGTGCGCATCGTGGGACAACCGCTCAAGATCGCCCTGTCGCGACGCGCGCGGCCGGGCGCGTGGGCGCAGCTCGAGGGCGAGGGCCGCTTCACGCTGCGCCTGTCGCTCTACGAAACCGTGCTCGGCACGCCGCTCGAGCGCGCCAACCCCTCCGCCCTCCTCTCGATCCGGAGGGGCGCATGCCGCTGATGCGCGTCGCCTATGTGGTCGTCGTCGGGCTGGTTCTCGCTGGGCTCGTCCATATCGGCTCGCTGCTCGGCGTGCCGCGCTACGCGACCCAGGGGCCGCTGGAGCGGATCGCGGCGCTCGGGCCCGAAGGCGCCTTCGTCACGCTCGCCGACGAGGGCGACGCCGCCGACCTGCTACCGTTCCGAGATCCGGCCTTCGTCACCGCGGCCTGCCGCTACGACCTGTCGAGCGGGCCGGTCGCCGTCACGGCTCCCCTGCCCTCGACCTACGGGGCGATCTCGGTCCACGCCCGCGCCGGCCAGCCCTTCTACGCGCTGACCGACCGGGCCGCGACCGGGGGCCGCGTCGAGATCACCATCCTGGCCAAGGACGACGTCGCGGCGGCGGAGCAGGAGGAGCCGAGCGAGGAGAGCCGCCCGAAGCTCAAGATCGTCTCGCCGACCGAAACCGGCTTCATCCTGGTGCGGCTGTTCGCGCCGGGCGAAAGCGCGCGGCCGGCGCTGCGCGACCTCGCCGCCAAGGCGACCTGCGCGAAAGTCGCGCCTAGCTCTTGAAGATCCCGCGCGCAGGCCCGAGCGGCCGAAGGCTCGCGAGCACGGCCGCGAAAGCGTCGATCGCGCTTGCGACCTCGTTCGAATAAGGATCGGGCGTCTCCAGCATCAGCCGGTCGAGCGCGTAACGGTAGCTGTCGAGGCGCTCGTCGAGGCTCTCGCGCGCCCAGGCGATCATCATCCCGTTCTCGTCGATCCGCGCCGTCGCGTTCTCGCGCTCGGCGGGCGTCACCTCAGGAACGTCGGCGAGCGCTCTCGCCCGCGCCCGGTCGTCGCGCGCCACGCGCGAGGCCGCGGCGAAGAACGGCTCGACGCGGAGCGTGTCGTTGACGACGTCGTCCTTGAGCTTGGCGTAGCGCGCCCGCGAGGACCGGTAGTCGGTCGCGATCAGCGTGCGGACGTAAGAGGCGCGGTCGAGGCGCGCCCGGTCGGCCGGGAGGATGCGGGTGCGGCGCAGCTCGGTCAGGATGCGGTCGCGCCGCTGGCCCTCGAGCGGCGGCATCACGATGCCCCAGCCGAAGTCGCGCATCTCGCGTTCGTTGTCGGTCAGCCGATAGGCGGAGACCGGCTCGTCGCGCTGATAGGCGAGAGCCGCGCCCATGGCAGGATAGACCGCGTCGTTGAGGACGTTGGGCTTCGGGCGGCCGAAGTCGCCCGTCTCGGCGCAGGCTGCGAGCGCGAGCGGCGCGAGAAGGACCGCGCCGAGCCTCACGATCCCTGGGTCGGCGCGTCCTGCCGGGCGCTCGGCTGGGCCGAGGCGTCGGAGGCGTCGCCGTAGCGTTCGTAACGAACGCCGGTGAAGAACAGGATGTCGGCGCTCTTTGCGGGTTCCGCGGGGCGCTTGACCGCCGGACGGGCGGAGGCCCGGCGCGGCGCGTTCTGGAAGGCGAGCACGAGGCCCATGGTGTCCTCCCCAAAAGGGGGCTGGAGGTCATGTGGCCCGGCGGAAGAGCCCGGCTGCGGGCCTTGTCTGCCGTTAACTCTTGGGTCCAAATGGTTAACGAGGAGTAAGCGTCGCCCCATGCAACTTGTGATGGCGCTTGCTGTTGCGATTGCGCCACATAGGCGTCTCCGGCATCCGTCCGATACCGCGCCGACGCGCTTCGGAACCCTCGTCCGGTCCGGGGATTAACCTCCCGATAACCATCCGGACCTAACAGTCTCATGGCCCGAAGGCGCGCGCGGGCGTGATCGCATCCAGCCGGCGCCTTCTCAACGGACGCTTGATGAGCGACGACATTCTTCCTCTCGAAACTCTGGAGCGCCTTTCGCGGCGGGACGGCCTCGACACGCGGCCGATCCTGATCCGCGTCCTGACGGATCTCTTCGTCCAGAAGGCCGATCATTCGGCCGAGGAGACCGCGCGCTACGAGGAGCTCGTCCTGGGGCTTCTCGACGTCGTGAGCGTCGAGGCCCGCGCCGCGGTGGCGCGCAAGCTCGCCGACGACCACCGCGCGCCGGCCGCCGTCATCGAGCGCCTGATCGCCGACGAGGCCGCAGTGTCCGCGCCGATCCTCGCGCGCTTTCCCGACGCGCCGCGCCACGTGCTGCTCGCCCGCGTCATGGACGGCGGCCCGGTCGAGGCCGCGGCGGTCGCCTCCCGGCGCGACCTCGACGCCGACCTCATCCGCCTGCTCGCCCACAACAGGGACGAGCTCGTGCTCGAGACGCTCGCCGCGAACCTTGCGGCGCGGCTCGGGTCTGGCCCGCTCGCGAGCCTCGTCGAGCGCGCCCGCGGCGCGCCGGCGCTCGCCGCCGCGCTGCTGCGGCGCGAGGACCTCGACGCCGGAGCGCTCGCCGCGCTCTACCTTCACGCCGGACCGACGCGCCGCGCGGAGATCCGCGAGGCCCTCGCGGCCCGGCCGGCGCGTCCCCTGCCCGCGCGGGCCTCGCGCAACGCGGAGCCGGTCGAGGCCGCCATCGCCGAGGCCGCGGTCTCGGAAGGAAAAGGCCATCTCATCGCCGAGGTGCTCGCCGAGGCGCTGCGCCTTCGCCCCGACGACGCGGCGCGTCTTGCGACCGAGCCGAGCGGCGAGCCCTTCGTGCTGATGCTGCGCTCCATCGGCGTCGAGCCCGACCTCGTCACCCGCGCCCTGCTGATCGCCCAGCCGGAGATCGCACCTTCGGTCGTGCGCGTCTTCGACCTCGTCGAGCTCGCCGAGACCACGTCCCGCGCCGTCGCGCACGACATTCTCGCGGCGCTGACCGGAGAGGCCGACCGCGCCTCCGCCGCGCCGCGCCACGAGCCGCTGTTCGAACAGAGCGGCGTGATGGAGCGGGCGGGCGCGGCCCGGCCCGCGAGCCAGCGCCGCCCTTCGGCGCGCGGCGCGGATCAGCGCCAGCGCGGCTGATCCAAACGCCGCCGTCATTCCGGCCGACGCGCCGGGATCCATGACCACATCGGTCGAGCGACAGTCATGGATCCCGGGTCAAGCCCGGGATGACGGGCGGCGGCTCCCGCGCAAAAGACTCGAGCCAAACGCCCCGCTCGGCGAAACGCTCACGTTTCCTCGAGATGGGCCCGGCCCTGCCGGTCCTCGACGACGACGATCCACAGATCCGGGTCGAAGCGCATTTCGCGCTGGAGCCGCTCCTCGACCGCAAGGCCGTCCAGCCCCTCGGCGAGCCGCTCGAACGCGCGGCCGCGCACGTCCTCGGCCTCGCTCTGGATCGCGGGGCCGTAGAGATCGTTGGTCCGGTCCAGCCGGTCGACCACGATGAAGATGGCGCCGGCCTCCGGCGAGCCGCGCCGGCGCACCAGCGCATAGGCGCCGGCGAGCTGGCAGCGGCGGACATAGGCCGAGACCCAGAAATCGGAGGTGAGGCGCGCGCTCATGGCGCGCCTTATACGCGCCTCACTGGATCGGCGCGCCGGTCATCTGCTGGAGCGCGCGCAGAACCTGCGGGCCGAGCTCGCCGGTCTCCGGCAGGCCGCGGTCCTTCTCGAAGCTCTTGATGGCGTTGCGCGTCTCGGTCCCCATCTTGCCGTCGATCGAGACCGGCCCATAGCCGATCCGCGCCAGCGCGCGCTGGGCGGCCATCAGCTTGGCGTTCGGCGCGGTGGAGCCGGTCGTGGCGGGCTGCGCCTGGGCGGCCGGCTGCGGCGCAGGCTTTGCGGCGGGCTTCGCCTCGGCCCGGCGCACAGGCGCGGTCATGAGCGCCGCGAGCGTCTTCTCGCTCGCCTCGCCGGTCTGGGCCATGCCCTGCGCGTGCTCGAAGGCGCGGATCGCGGACGCGGTGCCGGGGCCCATCACGCCGTCGACGACGCCGTCATAGAGATCACGCTCGGCGAGCGCGGTCTGGACCTGGGCGACGAGTTCGTCGCGCTTGGGCTCGGCGCGCCACTGCTGGGCGGCCGGCGCGGTGGCCGACTGGCGCGCCGCCGCCTCCGGGGCCGGGCCCGGCCGGCCCTGCTGAAGCGCGAGCGCGTTGACGAGGATCATCGCCGTGCAGGCGGCGGCGAGCAGGCCCGCGAAGGCGTCCACCGGCCGGCGCAGCACCATGGCGGCCGCGGCGCCCATCATGCCGGGAGCCTCGTCCTCGATCTCGAACTGTCGCGGTGCGGGCCTAGGCACGACGTTTCACCTTCTCGGCGGGAATGTTTTCGACGGAATGCTGGAAGACCGGCGCGCGCAGCGGCCGCACGGAACCGGGCCGGCGCGGCAGGAAGACGTCGACCGACGTTCCGCGGCCGAGCACGCTCGAGACCGCGAATTCGCCGCCATGCAGCGCGACGAGGCCGCGCACCACCGACAGTCCGAGGCCCGCGCCCTCCTGCGGGCGGCCCGCGGCGTCGCCCTGGAAGAAGGCCTCGCCGAGCCGGCCGACATGCTCGGGCGCGATGCCGCAGCCGGTGTCGCGCACCGACAGCGCGACGCCCTCGCCGCGAGGCGCGAGCGCGATCCGGACCTCGCCGCCGCGCGGCGTGAACTTGATGGCGTTGGCCACCAGATTGATCAGCATCTGGGTGACGGCGCGCGGATCGGCCTCGATCTCGGCGGCCGCCGGGTCGAGGTCGGCGTGAAGCGAGACGCCCGCGGTCCCGGCCTTCAGCTCCATCAGCTTGAGGCAGTGCTCGACGAGCGGCTCGAGCGCGCAGGCGCGCGGCGAAATCGCGAAAGCGCCGCTCTCGATGCGCGTCATGTCGAGGATCGAGTTCACGACCTCGAGCAGATGCGCGCCGGAGCGATGGATCAGCGCGGCGTAGTCGGAGCGTCGCTCCGGCGTCAGCCGGCACAGCGTCTCGTCCGACAGGATCTCGGAGAAGCCTATGATGGCGTTGAGCGGCGTGCGCAGCTCGTGGCTCATATGCGCGAGGAAGCGCGTCTTGGCGAGGCTCGCGCGCTCGGCTTCCTGACAGGCCTCCGTCAGCGCGGCTTCATGCGCCTTCGAGTCGCCGAGGTCGCGGAACATGGCGACGACGGGCGCCGCCGCGAAAGCGGCGGCGTTCGCCTCATGCGGAAGCGCCGGGCGCGCGCGCATCGAGAACCAGCCGAAGGCGGGCGCCTCCGCCGGGCCGCGACGCAGGCGGATCTCGGCCTCGGCCGGCGCGCCGTCGACGGCTGCGGCGAGCGCGCGGAGATAAGCGGGCCGGTCGGCGATGTGGACGCGCTCGAACAGGCCCTGCCCGGCGAGGTCGCGCGCGTTCGCGCCGATGACGTCGCGCGAAGCGCGTGAAACGAAGGTCGCCGCGCCGCTCGGGGCGTGGCGCGTGACGAGATCGTCGAGGCCGTCGGCGAAGAGCGCGAACCGCTCGTCGCTCGGCGCCTCGGCGCGTTCGAGCGCGCGGGCGAGGCCCGCGGTCCGAAGCGCGAGCGCGAGCGCGTAGAGCCCGAAGGCGCCGCCCGCCACGACCGCGAGCGCCGGCTCCATCACCGGGCCCGCGACGCCGGAAAGCGAGAAAGCCGCAAGGCCGGCGAAGGCCGCGCCCGCAAGGCCAAGCGCGAAGCGGCCGGCGCGGCGCGCGCCCGACAGCGCGGCGTCGGCGGCCGGCAGCGCAAGCAGCGCGACCGCGGGCGAGGCGACGCCGCCGGTCGCGGCCGCGACAAGCGCCGCAAGGCCGACATAGGCGGCCGCCGCAAGCCCCGCGGCGCGGTCGAGCCGCCCGGAGCGGGTGAGGTCGAGGGCGGCGAGCAACGGCAGCACCAGCCAGCCGAAGGCCGCGAAGCCGACGGCCGACGAAGCCGGCGCGAAAGCGAGCAGCGCCGGCAGCGCCGCGAAGGGCGCGGCGCCGACGACGACATGGGTGAGAACGAATCCGCGGTGGCGCTCGGCGGCGGCCGCGTCGGCCGTCACGCTGTCGTGGAGCCGGTCCGCGACATGCTCCGAGAGCGCCTTGAAAGCTGCGGTCTGAAGCAACGCGCCTTACTCCGGGCCGGACCAGCGGGTCCGGCGTGACCGGCCGCGCCGCCGGCGCTCCGATCCTTCCATCCACAGGTCGGAGTTTTGCGCCCTCCGGCTTAAGCGAACGCTAAAATGCGATGGATTTCGCGTGAGCCTGAACGCGTCTTCGACGGTCTGTGCGGGCGGTGAGGAAAGACTTTCCAAATCCTTTCCGAAGTCTTTCGGATTGCTGAACGCATTCGCGACAAATGCCGCCTGCCCGTTGAACGCGAATTCAGACGCCCCTGCTACGGTCCTATCCATCGGCTGACCGCGCCGGCTCGAAACGAGCGCGGAGACCGACGATGACGATAGGCGGGTTTCCCATGTTCTTCCTTCTGCGCACGGCGTTCTGGGTTTCGGTGCTCCTCATGTTCGTCCCGTTCGGGTCCGACCCGAAGAGCGCGGGGCCGAACGCCGAGGACCGCGCCGCCATCGACGGCATGGCGGCGCTCGCCGCCGCCGGCGCCACGATCTCCGACGTCTCCGGCTTCTGCTCGCGCCAGCCCGGCGCCTGCGACGTCGGCCAGCAGGCGCTCAAGATGGTGGGCGAACGCGCCGCCGCGGGCGCCGCCGCCGTGCAGAGCTATCTCGCGACCAACAAGGCCGCTCAGACTTCAACCGCGCCGAGGCCTACGGCCACGACGACATCCGCCGCCGACTCCTCCGCCTCGCGCAACACCCTCACGACCTCCGACCGCAAGCCCGCCTGGCGCGGCCCGGCGGCCTGACGGCCGAACGCTTTTTCTGACCCCGGCGGTCCTGCCCCGCCGGCAACTCCAGCGCCGCGACGACGGCCGGGCTCTGTCCCGCCCGGTCCGTCCGCGGCGCTTTTTCTTTTTGCAGCCGCGTCCGTCCCGCACTACGTCGTGTGTTCAAGGAAAACGGCGGCCCCGCATGCCTACGACCATCGAAGAGATCATCGACGGCTTCGAGTTCATCGACGACTGGGAGGAGCGCATCCGCTTCCTGATCGAGCTCGGCCGCGATCTGGAGCCGCTGCCGGACGCGGCGCGCACCGACGCCAACAAGGTGCAGGGCTGCGCGAGCCAGGTCTGGCTCGAGACCACGGTGGGCGACGGTTCGGACCCGATCCTCGCCTTCCGCGGCGACAGCGACGCCCATCTGGTCAAGGGCCTCGTCGCCGTGACGCTCGCGCTTTATTCCGGGCGAACCGCGCGCGAGATCCTCGCGACCGACGCCGGCCAGACCTTCGACCGGATCAAGCTGCGCGAGCATCTGACGCCCCAGCGCTCGAACGGCCTCCGCTCGATGGTGGAGCGCATCAAGCGCGAGGCCGCCGCCGCCGCCGCGAAGGCCGAAGCGCCGGCCGGCTGAGCCTGTCTCAGGCGCCGTCGATCGTCGGGCGGCTCCTCTCCGCCCCCCAGCTCACGATACGGCCCGGCCCCCTGCCCTCGGCGACGAGCCCGTAGTGGCGGGCGAGCCGCGCAAGACCAAGGCCGAGCACGAGCTTGGCGCCCCGCGCCGGCCAGCCGCGCTCGCGCTCCACCTCCTCGAGGCCTTTCAGGAAGCAGCAGACGTCGAGCAGCGCGCCGGAAAGCTCCGGCCCGACCGCCTCGAGCGCGCGGGCGACCCGCGCCTTCGCCGCAAGCGCCGCGTCGCCGAGGTCGCCCGCGCCGCCGCCGCGACGGCCGGACGACACCGCCGCCTCCCAGTTCGCCGTCACGCGCGGGCCCATCTGCGCGCGGGTGAAGTCGGCGCGCAGGCGCTCGCCCGCCGCGACCTCGGCGACCGCGAGCAGAGGGCGCCCGTCCCGCCCCTTGCGTCGCGCCAGCCAGGCGAGCGGGCTCTCGTCCAGATCGACCAGCAAATGTTCGTGGCCGTTCCCGGTCTCGACGGCGCGACGCTCCACCCGTCGATGCTGCGCCAGCAAGCCTTCGGGGCCCGCGGCCTCCCGCGCCACCCGCGCGCGACCAGTCTCCGTCGCGACCAGACGGCCGCCCAGTTCCTCGACGAGGCCGCGGCGGCCAAGCCCTCGAGCCGCCTCGGAGGCGGGAGCCGCGATCCCCGCCTCCCCGGCGGCCGCGACGCGGGCCAGCAATCTGGCTTCGACAGGCGGGAGCCGCGTGAGCGACGGCGCGGCCTGAGGCCCGGCTCGGCCTGCGGATCGCGCCGGACGCGGACTGCGGGGACGGACGGCTTTGCTCATGACGATCCTCCTGGCGGCGCGGACGCGGCGCACCGCGCGGCGGCGGCGCGCCAGACCTCCATCTCGCCTTTTATCCTATAATAGGATTTTTTTCTTGTCCAATGAGCGAGGCGCGCCCATCCTTTCCGTCGGCGACCGGAAGGAGCGGGCATGGAGAGGAACAGCAGGAACGGCGGCAGGGGAGCAGCGGCTCCGGCGCATGGGCGCGTCTGGCGGGCGGCGGCCGAAGACGGCTTCGCGCGCACGATCGCGGGCGGCGCGGCGGCCTATGACCGCCGCCGCACGCTGCCGCGTCTCATCGGCCTCGATCCTCGGGAACTGGACGGAGACAGCGCGGCGCTCGATCGCCGGATCCGGACGCGGCTTGCGCGTGCGCTCCGCGCCGAACGTCGGCGGGGAGCCGCCGGCCACTGGACCTATGACGTCAGCCGCCACCTGGCGCTCGCGCAGGCGATCGCCGGCGAAGCCGTCCGCGCGACGCAGCGCCGCAAGGTCGATCCGGCGCCTGCGCAAGACGCCGAACGAGAAACATCAGGCTGAACAAACAAAAACGCCGCGCGGCTGACGCTGCGCCGCGTTCTGTTCGATGTCTTGCGCGTCGTCAGCCCGGGCGGGACTTGACGACGGCTTGGAGCGTCAGCGGGTGCGCTTGCCGCGCTGCTGGCCGAGACCCATCTTCTTGGCGAGCTCGGAGCGGGCGGCCGCATAGTTCGGCGCCACCATCGGATAGTCCGCGGGAAGCCCCCACTTCTCGCGATACTCTTCCGGCGACATGTTGTACTGCGTGCGCAGATGGCGCTTCAGCGACTTGAACTTCTTACCGTCTTCCAGGCAGATGATGTAGTCCGACGTGACCGACTTCTTGAGCGGCACGGCCGGCTTCGGAGCCTCGGCCACGGTCTCGACGGCGCCGGTCGAAACGCGGTTAAGCGCGGCGTGCACGTCGTTGATCAGCGAGGGAAGATCCGCCGCGGCGACCGAGTTGTTGCTCACATAAGCGGACACGATGTCGGCGGCCAGCTCGATATAGTTCGACGTGGGGGCGGTATCGGTCATGAAATCCGTTTCCGTAGGTTTGTCTTTTGGCGGGCCGATTACGAGCAAACCGCCGCACGCTCTTGTGATGTCCTTGAGCCCACCAGCGCCGCCGACCGAAATTACGACGGCGTTCGATTCGAAGCCCGCTTGACTGCCTGGTAAATAGACGAGCCTCGGCAACTGCGCAAGTTCTCAAACAGGTTGTGAACCGTTTTTGTTTGACGATTTATGGCATGACTGCCCGCATTACCGTCCGATCCGGCCGGTTCTGAGTCACGTGCAAAGGTTTGCGGCGGCTCGGGAGTCTTGCGCGGGACATTGATTGCGCGCGCGCCGCTTGCCGGGTCGGCGCCCCGCCGCTAGGTATCGGCGGCCCTACCGCAAGTTTCCCCTGTCCTGTTTCGGAGCAATCGCAGATGTCGGAAAGCGCTGGCGCGCCCACCGTCGAACCGCCGCGCGCCGAGAAGCGCCCGCATGTCGTCGAAGTTCACGGACGCCGCCTCGAAGATCCGTACGCGTGGCTGAAGGCCGAAAATTGGCGCGAGGCCCTGCGCGATCCCAAAACGTTGCCCACCGACATCCGCGCCTATCTCGAGGCCGAAAACGCCTATGCGGCGACGTTGCTTGGGCCGCTCGAAGACCTCAAGAAACGGCTCGTCGCCGAGATGCGCGGCCGGATCAAGGAAGACGACTCGAGCGTGCCCGTGCGCGACGGCCCGTTCGACTACGCCGTGCGCCATCGCGAGGGCGGCCAGCATCCGCTGGTCGTGCGCCGTCCAGCCGACGCGCCCGGAGCGGACGAGCAGATCCTGCTCGACGGCGACGCGCTCGCGGAAGGACGCGCCTTTTTCCAGCTCGGCTCCTGGAGCCCCTCGCCCGACCATCGGCTGCTGGCCTGGAGCGCGGACGAGGCGGGCTCGGAGTTCCTCGCGATCCGCATCCGGGATCTCTCGACCGGCGAAGATCTTCCCGACGTCACGCCCGACGCGACCGGCGCGGTGGTCTGGACCGCGGACGGACGAGCCTACTGGTATGTGCGCCTCGACGCCGAGCACCGCGCGCTCGAGGTCTGGCGCCATGCGCTCGGAAGGCCGGCCGAAACGGACGTCCTCGTGTTCAAGGAAGCCGATCCGGGCTGGTTCGTCGGGATCGAGGAGACCCGGTCGGGCGCCTATTGCGTCGTCACCGTCTCCGACCACGACACGAGCGAGGCGCGACTGATCGCGCGCGCCGCGCCCGACGCCGCCCCGCGCCTCATCTATCCGCGCCAGGCGGGCGTGCGCTACGAGATCGACCATCATCCGGACTATGAGGGCCGCTCCACCCTCTTCATCCGCACGAGCGCCGGCGACGCCGTCGACTTCAAGCTGGTCGCGGCCGACGCCGACGATCCGTCGAACGTCCGCGAGATCATCCCCCACCGGGCGGGCGTCTATCTCCTCGACCATGCGGTGACGGCGCGCCATCTCACGCGGCTCGAGCGCGTCGAGGCCCTGCCGCGCATCGTGATCCGCGACCTCGCGAGCGGCGCCGAACACGAGATCGCGTTTCCGGAGGCGGCCTATTCGCTCGGCGTCTCGTCGGGCCCGACCTTCGACACGGACCTGACGCGCTTCGTCTATTCCTCGCCCGCGACCCCGTCCGAGACCTGGGACTACGACATGGGCACGCGCGAGCGCACGCTCCGCAAGCGCCAGGAGATTCCCTCGGGTCATGATCCGTCGGACTACGTGGTGCGCCGGATCCTCGCGCCCGCGCCGGACGGCGAGACCGTTCCGGTGACGATCATCCACCGCGCGGATCTCGCGCCAGACGGCGCGGCGCCCTGCCTGCTCTACGGCTATGGCGCCTACGGCATCGCCATCCCGGCGAGCTTTTCGGGCGGGCGGCTTTCGCTCGTCGACCGGGGCTTCGTCTACGCCATCGCGCATATCCGCGGCGGCACGGAAAAGGGCTGGGGCTGGTATCTCGACGGCAAGCTCGCCAACAAGACCAACACCTTCACCGACTTCATCGCCGCCGCCGAGGCGCTCTGCGCCGAGGGCTTCGCCAGTCCCGGCGCGATCGTCGCCCATGGCGGATCGGCCGGCGGCATGCTGATGGGCGCGGTCGCCAACATGCGGCCCGACCTCTTCGCCGCGATCCTCGCCGAGGTGCCCTTCGTCGACGTGCTCGCCACCATGATGGACGAGACGCTTCCTCTCACCCCGCCCGAATGGCCCGAATGGGGAGACCCGATCCGGGACGCGGCCGCCTTCGAGCGCATCCGCGGCTACAGCCCGGTGGACAACGTCGCGCCCCGCCCCTACCCCGCGATCCTCGCTCTCGCCGGCCTCACCGATCCGCGGGTGACCTATTGGGAGCCGGCCAAGTGGGTGGCGCGGCTGCGCGACGCGACCACCTCCGACCAGCCGATCGCGCTGCGCACGAACATGGACGCAGGCCACGGCGGCGCGTCCGGCCGCTTCGACCGGCTGGAGGAGGTGGCGCTGGCCTACGCCTTCGCGCTCTCGGCGACAGGCCGGGCGAGCGGCTGAACGCTGACGCTTACGCGGAGCGCGTCGAGGATCGCCCGCCTTCGAGCTCCGTCAGCGCGGCCTCGAGCGGATCCTCGTCGCCCGGCTCGCGCGGCGTCTCGCTTCGCGACTCGGGCGCGGCGTCGGGCTGAGGCTCCGGATCCGACGGCGGCTCGACATAGCCCGGCCCGCGCGCCGCGATGACGGTGGCGCGCAATTCTTCCACGCTAGAGAACCGCCGGGCGCCGTGCGGCGACAGGGCCTCGACCGAGCCGTCGTCGTAGAATCGATAGGTCACGCCGCGATGCTCGCCCTCGCGCACCACCTTCGGTTCGGCGGCCGTCTCCGGAGCCGCGGTTTCGACGGTCTCCTCGTCATGACCGGTTTCCGTCGCGGCGGCCTCTTCGGCCACGGGCGGCTCCGGCGTCTCCACGACCGCCTCCGGCGCAGGCTGATGCTCCGGCTCCGGCTCCGGCTCTGGCTCTGGCTCTGGCTCGGCCGGCGACGGAACGGCGGTCGGATCAGTCTCGGCGCGCGCCTGCCGACGCGCGCGCGCCTTCGCCAGCCAGTCCGGAACCTTGGGCTCGATCGATGGCGCAGGAGCCGGCTTGGGCGCTTCAGGCTCCGGCGCGGCGGGCTCCGGCTCCACGGGCGTCAGCTCGACAGTCTCGGGCTCCGTCGGCGCGGGCGCGTCGGCCTCGGCGGCGGGCGTTTCGATCGCGACGGATTGACCCGCGTCCAGTTCCGCGGGAACGGGTTCGGCGACGAGCGGCTCCGCCGGCTCTTCGAGCACGGGCGGCGTCTGAAAGGGCAGGACCGGCCGCGACGCCCGCTCGAGCGGAGGCGCGACGGGACCGGGGGCTTCGGGACCCCGAACGCCCCGATCCGGCCCGCCGAAGATGTTGCGGCTGCCGCCAAGCTGGGGCGTGACCACCTCGGGCCGCTCGACGGCTTCGGCCTCCTCGCGCAGGCGGGCCTCGCGGCGGCGCTGCTTGCGCTCCTTCTTGCTGAGGCCCGCGTCGCCGTCCTCGTCCGGTTCGGCCGCGACGCTCGGAGCAGGCTCGTCGGCAGGCTGCGGCTCGGCTTGAGGCTCGGAAAGCGGCGGAGGATCGCTTGCGATCGGCTCCGGTTTGAGCGCCGGCGCGAAAGCGAGCTCGGCGACCGGTTCTTGGACCAGCTCTTGGACTCGCTCTTGGATCGGCTCCACGGCCGGCGCGGGCTTCCGCGCGGCCGGCGGCGGCGGCGTGCGGTCGAAGCGCGGCGCCTCGAAGCGGGGCGCCGAGCGCCGCGACGGCTGCGGCTCCGGCGCGATCGGCGCAGGCTCGACGACGTCCGCAGGCTCGGGCTGCGGCTCCTGGCGCGGCTCGAAATCGAGGCGCGGCTCGAAATTCGCCAGCCCGCGCGGCTCGGGCGCCGGCTCGAAGGCGGGCGCGGGCGTGGGCCGGCCATAGTCGGAGGGCGGCGCCTGTTCGCGCGGCGCGGCCCCCGAGAGCATGGCCGGCAGCCCGCGCGAAACCCGCGCCGGACCCGACGCCTCGATGGCGCGCACGAGGCGGCGCAGCCCGCCGGCGAGCGCCCCGAGGCCGATGGCGAACACGCCCCAGCCCACGAGGTTCGCGGCGATGTCGAGCGCGGCGAAACTGTCGCCGGCGAGCAGCATGTAGCCGCCCCAGCCGATCAGTCCTGCGCCGAGCGCGTAAAGCACGAACGACATGTCTCGCGACCTTCCTCAGGCTCCGGCGGGCGGACAGTTTTCCTGCGGCGTGGTTAGCGCGGCGTAAAGCCGCTGCGTTTCGTCGCGCTCCAGGGCTCTCGACCGCACGGCGTTGTCGCGCGCCCGGTGGAACCTATGTAGGGCTGCGAACGCCGCGTCCGGGGATTTCGCCCGGCTCCGGGGCGACCGATATCTTTTTTCGCCGGAGATTTTCAATGGCCTTCAAGCTGCCCGAGCTGCCTTACGCCTACGACGCGCTGCAGCCCTATATGTCCAAGGAGACCTTGGAGTTCCATCACGACAAGCACCACAACACCTATGTCGAGACCGGCAACAAGCTGCTCGAAGGCTCGGGTCTTGAAGGCGCTTCGCTCGAAGAGATCGTGAAGCAGAGCTACGGCAAGAATGCGCCGCTGTTCAACAACGCCGGCCAGCACTTCAACCACCTCCATTTCTGGAACTGGATGAAGCCGAACGGCGGCGGTGCCATTCCGGGCGCGCTCGAGACCAAGATCAAGGAAGACCTCGGCGGCGTCGAGAAGTTCAAGGAGGACTTCATCGAGGCCGGCAAGGGCCAGTTCGGCTCGGGCTGGGCGTGGCTCACCCTCAAGAACGGCAAGCTCGAGGTCACCAAGACCCCGAACGGCGAGAACCCGCTGGTCCATGGCGGCGTGCCGCTGCTCGGCTGCGACGTCTGGGAGCACTCCTACTACATCGACTACCGCAACAAGCGTCCCGACTATCTCAAGGCGTTCATCGAGAACCTCGTGAACTGGGAATATGTCGAGAAGCTCTACGACGAAGCGAAGTAAGCGCGGCGTTCGCGCCGAACGCTGAAAAGCGAGACCAAAGGGCCGCGCCTCCGTCAGTCGGGGGCGCGGCCCTCGCGTTTGAGAAGCGCTGCGACATCGACGTCGTCACGCCCGCGTGCGCCGAAGTTGACGCGGCGCGAACGAGTCCCAACTCTTCCGGACATGAACCGCCTCGGACGACAGATCGCAGCTTGCGCCGCGCTCGCGGCCGTGTGTCTCGCGCCTGCGCTTCCCGCGCGCGCCGAACCGGCGGTCGCCGAAAGCACGGTCATCCGCAGCATTTCATTCAAGAGCATGGCGCTTGGCCGCCAGCTCCAGTTCTCGCTCTATCTGCCGCCCGGCTACGACGCCGATGACGACGTTAGAAAATATCCGACCATCTACCTGCTGCACGGCCATGGCGGAACGGACGTCTCCTGGCTCGACCAGGGCGGACTGCGCGAAACCGCCGACCGGCTGATCGCCGATGGCAAGCTGCCGCCCTCGATCATCGTCATGCCCTTCGCCCAGACCGGCTGGTACGTGGACAGCTCGGGGCCCGAGGGCACCGGACGATGGCAGACCGCCATCCTCGACGACCTCATCACCTATATCGACGCCAAATATCCCACGATCGCCGACGGCGCGGCGCGCGCGATCGGCGGCCTGTCGATGGGCGGATACGGGGCGCTGCGCTTCGCATTGATGGAGCCCGACGAGTTCGCCGCCGCGGCGAGCCTCTCCGGCGCGCTGTTCGCCGACGTCAAGAGCGCGACCGATTTCCCCGCCTTCCAGATCGGCCTGTTCGGCCGCACCTTCGGCAAGACCTTCGATCCGGTGACCTTCAACGCCGCCAGCCCCTGGCGCAGCATCGACGACGACGGCGAGACGGTCGAGGAGACGCCGGCGCTCTTCATGACCTGGGGCGACCAGGACATTCCGATCCTCGCCGCGGGAAACGCCAAATTCGTCGAGGCGCTGAAGGCGGCGCGCATTCCGGTGACTTTTTCGGTTTCGCCCGGCGGGCACAACTGGAAGCTCTGGGCCCCGCAGACGCCTCCGATGCTCGCTTTTCTCGGCTCGCGGCTGAAGCGCGGCGTCACCGTCGCGCAGACCGGGCCCGTCAGCGACGCGACGCGCGTCGCCGCCGGCGCCTCGACGCCCGAGACCATCGCGAGCGGCGTCAAGAACGCCGCCCCGCCGCCGCCCAACGCGGCTCCGGGCCCGAAGCCGCTCGCTCCGCCGAAACCCATCGTGGCGCGGCCGTAAGCTCGCGCGCTTCCATGAGAGCCGCGTGAGACGCAGCTGTCGTCCCGGCCTGTCCCGGAACGACGGCCGGCGTTTTCGGCCGCGTCCGGCGAACGTCCGCCTCGCGCTTCAGCTCTCCAGCACGGCCTTGGCGACCAGCAACGCGTCGCGGTTCGCGCGGATGTCGTGGACGCGGAACATCGTCGCGCCCGCGGCCCAGCCGACGACGGACGTCGCGACCGTGCCGAAGACCCGCTCCTTCGGTTCGCGCGGGATGATGTGTCCGATCAGCGACTTGCGCGAGGTTCCCAGCAGCACCGGAAACCCCATGGCCGCGAGCGCGTCGACGCGGCGGATCGCCTGAAGGTTCTGCTCCACGGTCTTGCCGAAGCCGACGCCGGGGTCGAGCATGATCGCGCGGTCCGGAACGCCAGCCTTCTGAGCGATTTCGATGGAGCGGCTCAAGAACCGCTTCATGTCCTCGACGACGTCGAGCGAGGCGTCGACCTCGGTCCGGTGATGCATCACGCAGACCGGCGCGCCGTGTTCGGCGGCGACGCGGGCGATGTCGGGATCGCGCTGCAGGCCCCAGACGTCGTTGACGATCGTGGCACCGGCCTCGAGCGCGGCCGCCGCCGCCGAGGCCTTCATCGTGTCGATCGAGATCGGCGTTTCGAGCGCGGCCCGGAGCGCCCGGATCGCCGGAACGACGCGGCGGATCTCTTCCTCGGCGTCGACCGGCGTGTGACCGGGCCGGGTCGACTCGCCGCCGACGTCGATGACGTCGGCCCCCTCCTCGGCCATGGCGCGGGCGTGGGCGACCGCCGTTTCGACCGCCTCGAAGCGTCCGCCGTCGGAGAACGAATCCGGAGTGACGTTCAGGATGCCCATGATGCGCGGGCCGCCGGCGCGGTCGAACAGGCGGGCGGCGGCGAAAGGCTCGTTCGGCGACATGTCGGGATCACTTGGCGGCGCGGAATGGCTGGCAGGCCCGACATAGCGGCGTTTTCCGCCCCGCGCGAGCGCCCGTCAGTACGTCATGACGGCCGGCATCGACTTCGCCTGCTCGATCCAGGCCGCGACGCGCTTTTCGGATGGCGGCGCCTTCAGGAGCTTCTTCTTCACGTTGAGCTCGGCCATCGCGCGGGTGAGGTTCTGGACGTTGCGGTTCCTGAGGCTCTTCACCGTGTCGACGCCGGCGGCCTCGAGCAACTCCGCGTATTCGCCGCCGACCCCCTTCACCCGCATCAGGTCCGCCATGTTGGCGATGCGCAGGATGGTGGCTTCAGGCGCCCCGGAGGCCGCCGCCAGCGCCTTGCGGCCCCGCGGATGATTGGCCCGCTCGAGCAGCGTCGCCGTCGTGCGCACGCCAACGGCTCTCAGCTTCTTGACCGTGTCCGGACAGACGCCTGCGAGCTTCAAGATGGCGTAGGTCAAGCGCGTCCCCCGAGATCATAACAGCCCCAGAAGACGCAGGGGATCAGTCACCTCTCAACGCGACTGCGCATAAGGCCGAAGAATAAAATCCTTCGGCGACCGAAGTTGTCAAACGAAAGCTTCGAGCCCAGGGACCGAGCCGACAATGCGACCCGTCGTCTCTTCGCCCACCGTCTCGCGGGAATGGGCGAGCAGCTCCTTGGTGACGATCTGCACCTCGCCGCCCGAAAGGCCGGCGGCGGTCAGCGCGTGATAGGCCGCCATGGCGCCGAACCCCTGATAATCCGAGCCGTCGCTTTCCTTGCGGCCCTGCTCCAGCGCCTTGTCGGCGCCTGGCATGGCGTCGACGAGCTCCTTCACCGCGTCGGCCGGCGCCTCCTTGTCGAGGAACACCAGGATGGTCTTGACCGCGGCCTCGGCCTTGGCGCGGTCGAGGCCGGCTGCGGCCGTCAGGCGGTTCACGAGTTCGTCCATCGTCCGGCTTCTCCCCGGGTTCTCATTGGGAGGCGCATAGTAGGCAGGGCCGGTCCGATGGCAAGCTGCCGATGGGCGAAGCGCGACCTGTCAGCTTGTCTCGGCTCGCCCGGCGGGCCACTAATCGCCCGGCGGACAGAGGCGAGGAGACGGCATGCTCGAGGACGGCAAGATCTTCATCGGGACGAGCTTCGACCAGAAGGGCGCGAAGGAGAAGGGCGAGTATCTCGAGCTCAAGCTCGCCAACCGCCACGGCCTCGTGACCGGCGCGACCGGCACCGGCAAGACCGTCACGCTGCAGGCGCTGGCCGAAGGGTTTTCGGACGCCGGCGTCCCCGTCTTCGCCGCCGACATCAAGGGCGACCTCTCGGGCGTCGCGGCCAAGGGCGAGCCGAAGGACTTCCTCGTCAAGCGCGCCGAGGAGATCGGGCTCACCCCTTACGTCAACGACGCCTTCCCGGTGACGTTCTGGGACCTGTTCGGCGAGCAGGGCCACCCGATCCGCGCCACCGTCTCGGAGATGGGGCCGCTGCTGCTCGCGCGGCTCATGAACCTCAACGACACGCAGGAGGGCGTGCTCAACATCGTGTTCCGCGTGGCGGACGACGAGAAGCTGCTTCTGCTCGACCTCAAGGATCTGCAGGCGCTGCTGAACTATGTGGCCGAGAACGCCTCCGCGCTCACCACCAAATACGGCAACGTCGCCAAGGCGACCGTAGGCGCCGTCCAGCGTCAGCTGCTGGTGCTCGAGCAACAGGGCGGATCGAGCTTCTTCGGCGAGCCGGCGCTGACGCTTCCCGACCTCATGCGCACGAGCCGCAACGGCAAGGGGATGATCAACATCCTGGCGGCCGACAAGCTGATGGGCAGCCCCCGCCTCTACGCCACCTTCCTGCTCTGGCTGCTCTCGGAGCTCTTCGAGGAGCTGCCCGAGGTCGGCGATCCGGAGAAGCCGAAACTCGTGTTCTTCTTCGACGAGGCGCACCTGCTGTTCGACGAGGCGCCGAAAGCGTTGATCGAGAAGGTCGAGCAGGTGGTGCGCCTCATCCGCTCGAAGGGCGTCGGCGTCTATTTCGTGACGCAGAACCCGCTCGACGTGCCCGAGACGGTGGCGGGCCAGCTCGGCAACCGCGTCCAGCATGCGCTGCGCGCCTACACGCCGCGCGAGCAGAAAGCGGTGCGGGCCGCCGCCGAGACTTTCCGACCGAACCCGAAGCTCAAGACCGCTGAAGTCATCATGGAGCTCGGCGTCGGCGAGGCGCTGGTCTCGACGCTCGAAGGCAAGGGCGTTCCCTCGATCGTCCAGCGCACGCTCATCCGACCGCCGGCCGCGCGCATCGGGCCCGTGAGCCCGGAGGAGCGGCGCGCCATCATCCAGAACTCCGCGATGGGCGCGAAATACGACACGGCGGTGGATCGCGAGTCGGCCTACGAGCTGCTGACGCAGCGCGCCCAGCAGGTGGTGGAGGCCGACGCCGGCGGAGGCGGGATCGGCGGCATCTTCAGCACGATCTTCGGCGGCGGCTCCTCGCGCTCGAGCACGCTGAACCCCGGCCAGCGCGTCGCCCGCGAGGTGACGCGCACCATCGTCAACCAGACCGCCGGCAACGTCGCGGCCTCGATCGGCAAATCGATCGCGGGCTCGGTCGGCGGCTCGGTCGGGCGCGCTGTGGTGCGCGGCGTGCTGGGCAGCCTGATGCGGCGGTGAGGTTGTTGAACGCGGTCGGGCGCGCTATTTATCTACACCGACAGGCCATGGGGTGTAGACGATGGCGTTTCACGTAAGGGATCCGGAAACCGACAGGGTGGTGCGAGCGCTCGCCGCCGCGACGGGCGCCTCGCTCACCGAAACGATCCGCGTCGCGTGCGACGCCGAGCTTCAGAAGCTGAAGCTTGCGGAAAGCGAAGAGGAAAAGCGCGCCCAGATGCGCGCTGTCAGGGAGCGGCTCGCCCAGTACCCTCAAGATGAGGGCGTGGCGCTCGACAAGGCGTTCTTCGACGCTCTCAACGACGAATAGCGATCATGTTCGTCGACGCCTCGGCTTTGACCGCCATCCTGGTCCGGGAAAAGGACGCCGACGACATCGAGGCGCGTCTGCTCGCATCCAAGACGCCGTTGATCACCTCGGCTCTGGCGCTGTTTGAGACAGCGCTCGCGGTTTCGGCGCGATTGCGCATCGACCTCGAACTCGCCGCCGAAGAGACAGCGGCATACACCTCGCCGAAGGTGAAGACGGTCCCCATCACCGCCGAGATCGGCCGCCTCGCCATCGACGCGCGATCGCGCTACGGCAAGGGGACCGGCCACCCTGCCCGCCTCAATCTCGGCGACTGCTTCGCCTACGCCTGCGCCAAGGCGCACGCCGTGCCGCTGCTCTACAAGGGCGACGATTTCGTCCATACGGACCTCGCCTGAAGCCTCTTCCGAAAGGATCATCGATGTCCGATCTCGACCGCGCCCTCGCCGCCGCCGACGAGGGCCTCGAGCAGAGCCTCGACCGGCTGTTCTCGTGGCTGAAGATCCCGTCGATCTCGACCGACCCGGCCTATCGCCACGGCTGCCGCGAGGCCGCCGACTGGCTGAAGCGCGAACTCGCCGAGCTCGGATTCGAGGCCGCGCTTCGGGAGACGCCCGGCCACCCCGTGGTGCTGGCCAAGCACGCCAAACCCACCGGCCCCCACATGCTGTTCTACGGCCACTACGACGTGCAGCCGGTCGATCCGCTGGAGAAATGGGAGACGCCGCCCTTCGAGCCGAAGATCGCGACCACCAAGGAGGGCAAGAAGATCATCCTCGGCCGCGGGTCCAGCGACGACAAAGGCCAGGTGCTCACCTTCGTCGAGGCCTGCCGCGCCTGGAAATCCGCGACCGGCGAGTTGCCGGTCGGCGTCACGCTGATGATCGAGGGCGAGGAGGAGTGCGGCTCGGTCAATCTCGGCGGCTTCCTCGACGAGGCCAAGGACGAGCTCAAGGCCGACGCCGCGCTCGTCTGCGACACCACCATGTGGGCGCAAGGCCGGCCGGCCATCACCTCGGCGCTGCGCGGCCTCATCTACGAGCAGATCACCATCAAGGCCGCGAACCGCGACCTCCACTCCGGCATGTATGGCGGCGCGGCGCGCAACCCGCTGCACGTGCTTTCCAAGATCGTCGCCGACCTTCATGACGCCGACGGCCGCGTGACGCTTGCGGGCTTCTATGACGGCGTTCACGAGACGCCCGAGGACGTGCGCGAGCAGTGGCGCGGCCTCGGGCTCGACGCGGAGGCCTTCCTGAAGCCGGTCGGCCTGTCGGAGCCCGCGGGCGAGCGCGACCGCATGATCATCGAGCAGATCCAGTCGCGCCCGACCTGCGACGTGAACGGCATGTGGGGCGGCTACACCGGCGCCGGAGCCAAGACAGTGATCGCGGCGGAAGCTCACGCCAAGATCTCGTTCCGCCTCGTCGGCGACCAGGACCCGGCGGCGATCCGCCAGGCGTTCCGCGCCTTCGTGCGCGAGCGCCTGCCCTCCGACTGCGCGGTCGAATTCGACGGCCACAAGGGCTCGCGCGCGATTCAGGTTCCGATCGACAGCCCGGCGCTCGCCAAGACGCGGGCGGCGCTCGAAGCCGAATGGGGCGTGGCGCCGGTGACGATCGGCATGGGCGGCTCGATTCCCGTGGTCGGCGACTTCAAGCGCACGCTCGGCCTCGACACGCTGATGGTCGGTTTCGCCCTCGACGACGACCGCATCCACTCGCCGAACGAGAAGTACGACCTCGAGAGCTTCCGGAAAGGCACGCGCTCCTGGATCCGGATCCTAGGCGCGTTGGCGGGCTGAATTACCGCTTCGACTGACGGCAAATCATTTGTGCAACGCACGCTGGACAGGCGCCCTGCCCGCGTTCGGCGCTGATCCTGCGTGTGTGCCCGCCCCGCAGGCGCCCTTTCCCGGGCAAGGCGCACAAGGCTTCGGCGCAGCGGTTAACGTCGGTTAACCATTTGAGCCGTATGGGCAACACCTCCGACTTTCGTCGTCCCCCATGACGGTTTCGTGAGTCTTCGGGGGCGCCATTTCCTGAACGTTCGTTCATACTGCGACGCAGCGAGACGAGAGCCGTGCGGGGCCTCGTCGGCAGGCGGCAGAGGCAGCGAATCATGGTCGGACTGGCGCGACGCGCCGGGCTCACGCTCGGCGCGCTGGGGACGATTTTGGCCTTCGCGGCGACGCCCGCTCCGGTTGCGGCCGGCGAGGCCGACGCCCCGAGAGACTTTCGATCGACCCAGGCGCTGGTAGAGGCGCCGCTGTTTTTGTCGATGGCCGAGATCGACGCCGCGTTCTCGCGGCTCGACGCCGAGCGCGTCGGCGCGAACAAGCCGGTTCCCGGCTTCATGAGCTATTGGGAGTCGTCCGGCGTCGGCTACGGCCAAGGCGAGCGCGCAGGCCGCATCGGCTCGGGCGCGTCCGCCACCCAGATGCGCATCGGCCTCGATCGCGAAACCCGCCCCGGCCTTATCATCGGCGCGATGGCGAGCGCGGGCTTCGGCGGCGTCGGCTCCGGGGATCTTGGCGCGCGGGCCTATGGGCGGCATGTCGATTTCTACGCCAAGTTCAACGAGGGCCGCGTCTTCGCCAAGGCTCTGGTGGGCGCGTCGCAGTTCGGTTTCGGCGCGATCGAGCGCGGCGAGGCCGGCGACCAGTGCCAGGCCGCCGCCTCGAGCGTCGTGGCGCGCGCGTCCGGTCAGATCGGAGCCTCGACCAAGATCGCCGGAATCACCATCACGCCGATGCTGACCGCCTCGGCGCTCGGCGACCGGCTCTCCGGCTATTCCGAGCGCGGCGGTTCGGGCGCCGCCTCGTTCGGCGCGCGGTCTGCGGTCGCGGCGATCGGCGCGGCGCGGCTGTCGGGCTCGCGTTCGTTCCGCCTCGACTCCAAGCGCAAGCTGAAGGTCGAGGCCTTCGTCGGCGGCGAGGGCGTGATGGGTTTCAGCTCGAGCAAGCTGAAGGCCTCGGTGGGCGGCGAACGCGTCGACGCCATCGCGATGGGCGGTTCGCCGACCGGACGCGGGCTCGTCGGCGGTCTTGGCGTCGGAACGTCCCTCATGGAGGGCGTGACCGTCCAGGTGAACTACGACTACGGCCGCCGCGACGGCGTTTCGACCCGCGCGACCCGCGGACGCCTCGGCGTCTCTTTCTAAGGCGCGGCCTCGCTCCGAATCTCCTGCTTTCGCCGGCCCGGACGCGTCTCGCGCATCCGGGCCGTTCCGTTTCGGCGGCCCTCTCCAGTAGTTCGATTTTCCAAGATGGCTGGGGTGCGGGCCTGTGGCAGGGTGGCGCCGCATTGCAGCAGAGACGACCATGACCGCCGACGCGTCCGCATTCACGACCGATTTCGCCGCCGACTTCCCCTCCGACGAGGCCTCCTGGCGCAGGGCCGCCGAGGCCGCGCTCAAGGGCCGACCGCTCGATCCGGTGGTGAACGCGAAGCTCGTCGACGGCGTCGCCTTCGAGGCGATCCGGCCGCGCGCGCCTGTTCGCGCCATCGCAGGCCGCCCGGCCGGCGCGCGGTGGTCGGCCCTCGCCCGCATGGATCTTGCGGACATCGCCGACGCCAACGCGCAGGTTCTCGAGGATCTCACCAACGGTTCGTCGGGCGTCGCGCTGGTGCTAACCCCGGACGGCCTCGGCGCCCGAAAGATCGATGCTCTCGACGCCGCGCTTGAAGGCGTGATGCTCGATCTCGTCACGACCGTGGTCGAGACCGAGCCGCTCGGCGGCGCGCAGGCGGCGGCGCTCGTCGCGGCGCTCGTCGAACAGCGCGGTCACGCGCCGCAGGACGTGTCGGTCCTCTTCGGCCTCGACCTCGTCCGCGACGCGCTGCTCGCCGGTTCGGCCGCTGATCCCGCGTCCGTCGCCGACGCGCTCAAGACGCTCAACGGCCTCGGCTTCTCCTCCCCGGTTCTGCTGCTCGACGGGCGCGTCGCCCATGAGGCCGGCGCCAGCGAAGCGCAGGAACTCGCGGGCGTGCTCGCGGCCGCGGTCGAGCATGTCCGGACGCTCGCCGCGCACGGGCTCGACCCCAAAACCGTGCTCGACGCCTCGGCGATCGCGCTCGCGGCTGACGGCGACCAGTTCGCGACCATCGCCAAGCTCAGGGCCGCGCGCCTGCTGTGGGCGGCGTTGCGCCGCGAGTTCGGGCTCGCCGACGCGCCGCTGCACATTCACGCCGAAACCTCGCGGCGCATGCTCACCCTCGACGACAGCCAGACCAACATCGTGCGCTCGACCATCGCGGCCTTCGCGGTCGGCGTCGGCGGCGCGGATTCGGTCATGGTGCTGCCCTACAGCTTCGCGCGCGGGGCCGCGGACGGCGACGCCCGCCGCATCGCCCGCAACGTCCAGTCGATCGTGCTCGAAGAGACCAACGCCTATCGGGTCGCGGACCCCGCGGCCGGCGCCGGCGCGATCGAGGCGCTGACCGACGCGCTCGCCGAAAAGGCCTGGGGACTGTTCCAGGAGATCGAGGCAGAGGGCGGCGCGCTGGCGGCGCTGACGTCCGGTTTCTGGCAGGCGAAGATCGGCGAGACCGCCAAGGCCCGCGGCAAGCTCGTCGCGACGCGCAGGATGCCGCTCGTCGGCGTCAGCGAATTTCCGAAGGCCGACGCGGCCGGGGCGCCTACGGCGACCAGCGATCGCAGCGGCGGCGGCGATGGCGGCGGCCGGTCAGCGGACTTCGCGGCGCTGATCGAGGCGTTTGGCAAGGGCGAAAGCCTCGGTGTGGACGCCGGCCAGCCGGTCGGCGCGCCGCTTGCGACCGCGCGGCTTTCCGAGCCATTCGAACGGATCCGCCACGCCAACGAAGCGGCGTCGGAGCGTCCCGCGGCGTTCCTCGCGCTTGTCGGCCCCATCGCCCGCCACGCCGCGCGCGCCGGCTTCATCCGCAACCTGCTCGCCGCCGGCGGGTTCGCGACGCCCGACGGACCGGCAGACGCCTCGGCGCAGCAGATCGCGGACGCGTTCAAGGCCTCCGGCGCAGCGCTCGCGGTGATCTGCGGCGCCGATCCGGACTATCAGGAGAGCGGAGCGGCGATCGCCAAGGCGCTGAAAGCGTCCGGCGCGACCGTGTGGCTCGCGGGCCGGCCCAAGGACGGCCGCGACGCGCTCGAGGCCGCAGGCGTCGCCCGTTTCGTGGCCGCCGGCGACGACGCCATCGACATTCTCACGGAAGCGACCACAATCGCCTCCACTGTCGCCAGCACGGCGAAAGGAGGCGCGGCATGAGCGCGACCCTTCCGAATTTCTCGAACATCGCCTGGGCCCGGCCCGACCTCCCCGCGCCGAAGGCTGCAGCCGCGCCGTGGACCACGCCCGAGGGCATCGACGTGCCGCCGGTCTATTCGGAGGCCGATCTCGACGGCCTCAAGGGCCTCGACACCTGGCCGGGCCTCGCGCCGTTCATCCGCGGCCCCTACCCGACCATGTACGCGGCCCAGCCCTGGACGATCCGGCAATATGCCGGCTTCTCCACGGCGGAAGACTCCAACGCCTTCTACCGGGCGAACCTCGCGGCCGGTCAGATGGGCCTCTCGGTCGCGTTCGATCTCGCGACGCACCGGGGCTACGACTCGGACCACCCCCGCGTCGCCGGCGACGTCGGCATGGCGGGCGTCGCGATAGACTCGATCTACGACATGCGCACGCTCTTCGACGGCATCCCGCTCGACAAGATGACCGTGTCGATGACGATGAACGGCGCCGTTCTGCCGGTGCTGGCGCTCTTCATCGCGGCGGCCGAAGAACAGGGCGTGCCGCAGGAAAAGCTCGCCGGAACCATTCAGAACGACATTCTGAAGGAGTTCATGGTCCGCAACACCTACATCTACCCGCCGCAGCCCTCGATGCGGATCATCGCGGACATCTTCGCGCACACGTCCCAGCACATGCCGAAGTTCAACTCGATCTCGATCTCCGGCTACCACATGCAGGAGGCCGGGGCGACGGCCGACCTCGAGCTCGGCTACACGCTGGCGGACGGGGCGGAATACGTGAAGGCCGGCATGGCGGCGGGCCTCGACATCGACAAGTTCGCGCCGCGGCTCTCCTTCTTCTGGGCCATCGGCATGAACGTGTTCATGGAGATCGCGAAGATGCGGGCCGCGCGCCTCATCTGGACGAAGCTCATGACCGACCTCGGCGCCAAGAGCCCGAAGTCGCTTCCCCTTCGCACCCATTGCCAGACCAGCGGCTGGTCGCTCACCGCGCAGGACGTCTGGAACAACGTCACCCGCACGACGCTCGAGGCGATCGCGGCCACGCAGGGCGGCACCCAGTCGCTCCACACCAACTCCTTCGACGAGGCGCTGGCGCTGCCGACCGACTTTTCGGCCCGCATCGCCCGCAACACCCAGCTGGTGCTCCAGATGGAAAGCGGAACCACGCGCTTCATCGACCCGTGGGGCGGCTCGGCCTATGTCGAGAAGCTCACCCACGACCTCGCCAAGAAGGCGCTCGCCCACATCGCCGAGATCGACCGGCTGGGCGGCATGGCGAAGGCGATCGAGGCGGGCGTGCCGAAGCTGCGCATCGAGGAGGCGGCCGCCACCACGCAGGCGCGCATCGACTCGGGCGATCAGGTCGTCGTCGGCGTCAACGCCTACAAGGTGCTGGAGAACGAGACGCTCGACGTCCGCCAGATCAAGAACGCGGAAGTTCGCGCCGCGCAGGAGGCCAAGCTCAAGCGCCTGCGCGAGGAGCGCGACGAGGCCAAGGTCCAGGCCGCGCTCGACGCGCTCGAAGCCGGCGCGCGCGGGAACGCCAACCTGCTGGCGCTGTCGATCGAGGCCGGCCGCGCCAAGGCGACGGTGGGAGAGATCACGAGCGCGATGGAGCGCGTGTTCGGGCGCCACCGGGCGGAGATCAAGTCGATCTCGGGCGTCTACAAGCGGGAGGCCAAGGCCATGGGCGCGATCGAGGACGTGCAGAAGCTTGTCGCGGCCTTCGAGCGGGCCGACGGCCGCCGGCCGCGCATCCTCGTGGCCAAGGTCGGCCAGGACGGCCATGACCGCGGCCAGAAGATCATCGCCTCGGCCTTCGCCGACCTCGGCTTCGACGTCGACATCGGCCCGCTGTTCGCGACGCCCGAGGAGGCGGCCCGGCAGGCGATCGAGAACGACGTCCACGTCGTCGGCATCTCGACCATGACGGCGGGCCACCTGACGCTCGTCCCGGCGCTGCGCGACGCGCTGAAGGCGGAAGGGCGCGAGGACGTCATGATCGTGGTCGGCGGCGTCATTCCGCCGGTCGACTATCCGGCGCTGAAAGAGGCGGGCGCGAGCCTGATCTTCCCGCCCGGCACAGTGGTGGCGAACGCCGCCAAGGAGCTTGTCGTGATGTTGAACGAGCGGCTGGGCTATTCGCCCGCGCAGGCGGCCGAATGAGCGGCCCGTCCGAAGAGCCGACGCCCGAGATGATCGAGGCGATCGCCAAGCAGCTGTTTCGCGCCGAGAACCCGCCGAGCCGGTTGTGGGACGGAAAGCTGTTCGAGCAGGCGGGACTGCCCACCGAAGGCTATCTGTTCGCCAGCGAGGACGAAAAAGCCGCCTTTCGGCGGCGCGCTCAAGAAGCCTTCACCGGCGCGTCCTCGTAAGACGAGCCGGCAGATCCCGGCCGGCGGATCGCCGGCCATGAGGTCAAATGTGCAGCTTCACACCCCGAGACGGCGGCGGAAGCCGAGAAGCTTGGTCGCGCCCATGGCGCGGCCGAAGCTCGCCTGGGCCTTTCCGGAGAGCGCCGTGGCGCGGCCGCGCAGCACCATCGCCTGGTCGCCGCTCATGCGGCCCCAGGCCTGGAGCAGGCGGCCCTTCACCTGACGGTAGATTCCTTCCAGTCGATCGGCGTTCATTGCCATCCTCGCGAGCTGAAACAATCTGTAACAGACACTATGCGACGAGAACGCTGAACGGCAGATGACAGTTCGACGTAGCGGATGAAATTTCCGTGCTGAGGCGACTCATCACTTGGTCTCGCCCCGCGCGCTTCGCGCCAGCCGCCGCAGCCTGATAGGCTGGCGGAACTCCCTCAGTTTTCAAGCCGAAAGCCCGCAGTGCCCGTTTCACAGACGCCCGTGCAGGAGATCGACGTCGCGGCTTTCGCCGAGCGCATCCGAAAAGGCGAGCGGGCGGCGCTCGCGCGCGCCATCACCTTCGCGGAATCCCGCCGCGCCGATCACCAGGCCGCGGCCCGCGCGATGGTGCAGGCGCTGATCGAGGAGACCGGGCGGGCGGTGCGCGTCGGCATCACGGGGGTGCCCGGCGTCGGCAAGTCGACCACGATCGACATGCTGGGGAGCATGCTGACCGCGCAGGGCCATCGGGTCGCGGTGCTCGCGGTCGACCCGTCGTCCAAGCGAACCGGAGGCTCGATCCTCGGCGACAAGACTCGGATGAAGAGCCTCGCGCACGATCCGCACGCCTATATCCGCCCCTCGCCGTCCGCCGGCACGCTCGGCGGCGTCGCGGCCAAGACGCGCGAGACCATGCTGCTGGTCGAGGCCGCGGGCTTCGACGTGATCCTGGTCGAGACGGTCGGCATCGGCCAGTCCGAGATCACGGTGGCGGACATGACCGACGTGTTCGTGGTGCTGATGCTGCCCGGCGCCGGCGACGAGCTCCAGGGCATCAAGAAGGGCGTGCTCGAGATCGCCGACATCATGGCGGTCAACAAGGCCGACGGCGACAACGCGGCGCGCGCCCGCGACGCGGCCTCCGACTACAAGGCGGCGCTGAGGATCCTTTCGGCGAATTCCGGCGCCTGGACGCCCGAGGTCATCACCGTTTCGGGCCGCGAGAACATCCGGCTCGACACGCTGTGGGAGCGGGTTCTGGCCTGCCGCGCCGCGCGCGAAAAATCCGGCGAGTTCGCCGAACGCCGCGCGAGCCAGCAGGTGCGCTGGATGTGGGACATGGTGGAGGCGCGCTTCCGCGAGCGCCTCGGCGAGCACCCTCGCCTCGCAGAGCGCGTGCCGGCGCTCGAAGGCGAAGTCGCGCGAGGCGAACTCGCCCCGACGCTCGCCGCTGACGAAATCGCGAAGGTGCTGGGCTTCTAAGGCGCTGGACACGAGTTCGAAAGGGATGAGGAATAGCTTCCTCCAGAGTCGAGTCTTCGCCCCGCCGCTTTTCGATGTCCGACGCCTTGCCCAATGACGCGACGCCCCCAAGCGACGACGACGCCGCGCGCCTCATCGCCGAGGTGCGCCAGGCGCTGTCGACGCCCGGACTGAAACGCGAGCAGGCCGAGGCGATCGCGCGGCTCGCCGAGGACGCCGCCCATGCGCTGCGGCGCGGCCGGCTCGAGGAGGACCGCCGCAGGCTCGCCGATCTCGTGGAGGCGCAGGCGCGGGCGATCGACGCGCTGCGGCTGGAGGCCGACCGCCGCAGCCGCACCATCGACGCAGCGCTTGGCGCGGCGCGCTCTGGCCTCTGGGAGTGCCGCCTCGGCGACGAGCGGCTGGACTGGAGCGCGGGCGTCTACGACCTCTTCGGCCTGCCCGCCGGAAGCCGGCTCCATCGCCGCGACATGCTGGATCTCTACAAGCCCGCCTCGCTCGAACGGCTCGAGCGCGTGCGCGGCGAGGCCCTCGTGAAGGGCGGCCGGTTCTCGCTCGACGCCGAGATCACCACGGCCAGGGGCGTCAGCCGCTGGATCCGGATCGCGGCGGTGGTGGAGCATGAGGGCGGCCGCGCCACGCGGCTCTACGGCATGAAGCGCGACGTCACCGGCGAACGCGCGATCGCGGCCCAGACCCGCCGCCTCGCCGAGGTCGACGCGCTGACGGGACTTGCGAACCGCCGCCTGTTCGACGAGCGGCTGGCCGAGCGCGCCCATGACCCGCGCGCCGGGCTGCTGCTCGTCGATCTCGACGGCTTCAAGGGCGTGAACGACACGTTCGGCCATTCGCGCGGCGACGCCTGCCTGAAGGAGGCCGCGCGCCGGCTCGAGGCCACCTGCCGCGGCTCGGACGTCGTGGCGCGGCTCGGCGGCGACGAATTCGCCGTGCTGGTGACCGACGCCGCAGGCGGCGATCGGCTCGCAGCCCGCGTGGTGGAGGCCTTGCGGATGGACGTCGAGGGCGACGGCGCGCGCATCGCGATCGGCGCCTCGGCGGGCTTCGCGGCTTCCGACGGCGCGGCCCCGGCCGAATGGTTCGCGCGCGCCGACCTTGCGCTCTACGCCGCCAAGGCCGCCGGGCGCGGCGCCTTCAGAACCTTCGAGCCCTCGATGGCGGCGCCGGCCATGGGCCTGCCGTCGCAGACGCCGCCAGAGCTTCGGCTCGTCGGCTAGAGCGTGACGCGATCTCATCGGCTCATGCCGTCATGCCCGGCGGAGCCGGGCATCCACGACTTACTGGAAACGTAGAGCGTTACGTCGAAGTCGTGGACACCCGCGAAGACGCGGGCATGACGTGGCGAGTCATCCGAAAGTCATCGTGCTCTAGGGGCCCGCGCTCAGCCGATCCCCTCGGGTCCGCGGGCGATCGCCGCGACGCCGGTGCGGGCGACCTCGACGAGGCCTAGCGGGGTCATCAGCACGATGAACTGGTCGAGCTTGTCGGGCTTGCCGGTGATCTCAAACACGAAGCTCTCGGTGGTGGCGTCGATGACGCGCGCCCGGAAGGCGTCCGCGAGGTTCAGCGCCTCGACGCGCGCCTCGCCCTTGCCCCGCACCTTGATCAGCATGAGCTCGCGCTCGAGCGCGCGGCCGGTCTGGGTGAGGTCCAGAACCTTGTGCACCGGCACGAGGCGGTCGAGCTGGGTCTTGATCTGGTCGACGACGTCGTCCGGGCCGGTCGTCACCACGGTGATGCGCGAGAGGTGGCCCTCGTGGCTCACCTCGGAGACGGTGAGGCTGTCGATATTGTAGCCCCGGCCGGAGAACAGGCCGATGACGCGGGCGAGAACGCCCGGCTCGTTGTCGACGAGGACCGCCAGCGTGTGGCTCGAGCGCGGCTCGTGGGTGTCGTCCATGAAATAGGCGGAGCCGGTGGGCTGGCGCATGTCGGTGTTCTTCTGATTGGAGATGCGGAAGACGCGACGCGTCCGGGTCGATCTGATGAGGCGGAACCCGTCGTCCCGGCCGAAGAGCCGGGATCCAGATCCACGGCGCTCCGGCGCGATCCTGCGCCGTCGGCGTTCATGGATCCCGGGTCAAGCCCGGGATGACGGCTGAGGTTCGAGAGCGTTCTGACGACGATCCCGGATCGGCCCTCTCGGGCCGTCCGGGATGACGCGCTTTAGACGGGTCAGACGAGCTTCTTGCCCTCGTCGGTGATCGCCTGGTTGATGGTCTGCTCGCCGGCCTCGCCGAGCAGCATCTCGTTGTGGGCGCGGCCCGACGGGATCATCGGGAAGCAGTTCTCCATCTTGTCGACATGCACGTCGACAACGACCGGGCCCGGCGTCTCGACCATCTTGCGGATGGTGTCGTCGAGCTCGGCCGGGTTCGACACCCGCAGGCCCGTCGCGCCATAGGCCTCGGCGAGCTTCACGAAGTCCGGCAACGCCTCCGAATAGGAGTGCGAATAGCGGCTGCCGTGCAGCAGCTGCTGCCACTGGCGCACCATGCCCATGTACTCGTTGTTCAGGATGAAGATCTTGACCGGCAGATTGTACTGGATCGCCGTCGAGAGCTCCTGGATGCACATCTGGATCGAGGCCTCGCCCGCGATGTCGATCACGAGCGCGTCCGGATGGGCCTTCTGCACGCCGACCGCAGCCGGCAGGCCGTAGCCCATCGTTCCGAGACCGCCGGAGGTCATCCAGCGGTTCGGCTCGTCGAAGCGGAAGTATTGCGCGGCCCACATCTGGTGCTGGCCGACCTCGGTCGTGACGTAGGTGTTCGGGCCCTTGGTGAGCTCGTAGAGACGGCGCACCGCATGCTGCGGCTTGATGGTCTCGTCGGAGTTCTTGAACTCGAGGCAGTTGCGCGCCTGCCAGGAGTTGATGCGCCGCCACCAGTCCGCGAGGCCCGCCGGATCGATCCGCGAGCGGCTCGCCTTCCAGATCGCGACCATCTCCTCGAGCACATGCGCGACGTCGCCCACGACGCCGACGTCGACGCGGACGTTCTTGTTGATGGACGACGGGTCGATGTCGATGTGGATCTTCTTCGAGCCCGGCGAGAAGGCGTCGAGACGGCCGGTGATGCGCTCGTCGAAGCGCGCGCCAACGCACAGCATCACGTCGCAGTCATGCATGGCGTTGTTGGCCTCGAACGTGCCGTGCATGCCGAGCATGCCGAGCCACTGCGGCCCGGACGCCGGATAGGCGCCGAGGCCCATCAGCGTCGAGGTGACGGGCGCGCCGGTGAGATCGGCGAACTCGCGCACCAGTTCGCTCGCGCGCGGGCCGGAATTGATGACGCCGCCGCCGGTGTAGAAGATCGGCTTGCGCGCCGAGGCCAGCAGCTCCACCGCCTCGCGGATCTTGGCGACGTCGCCCTTGAGCCTCGGCTGGTAGCTCTTGTGGATGATGTCGCCCGGGCCGACGTAGCGGCCGGTCGCGAACTGGACGTCCTTCGGGATGTCGACGACGACCGGGCCCGGACGACCGCGGGTCGCGACGTAGAACGCCTCGTGCAGCACCTGGGCGAGGTCGTTGACGTCCTTCACCAGGTAATTGTGCTTGGTGCAGGGCCGCGTGATGCCGACCGTGTCGCATTCCTGGAACGCGTCCGAGCCGATCAGATGCGTGGGCACCTGACCGGTGATGCAGACCATCGGGATCGAGTCCATCAGCGCGTCGGTGAGGCCGGTGACCGCGTTGGTCGCGCCAGGGCCCGACGTCACGAGCACGACGCCGCACTTTCCGGTCGAGCGGGCGTAGCCTTCGGCCATGTGGGTCGCGCCCTGCTCATGGCGGACCAGCACGTGCTCGAGGTCCTCCGTCTGGAACAGCGCGTCGTAGATCGGAAGAACCGCGCCGCCCGGATAGCCGAAGATGTGCGCCACGCCCTGATCCTGAAGGGCGCGGATGACGATCTCGGCGCCGGTCATCGTCTCGGCGGACAGGTTCACCGCCTTGGGGTCGATCGAGGCGGCCTCTTCGGTGGTCTTCGGTTCCAGTTCTGCGGCGTCTTGCGCGGCCATGGCGTTTTCCTCTCGCCTTTTCCTGACCATCGCCCTCGCGCTTTTCGGACGCTTAGGCAACAAAAAAGGGCCCCGTGGGGGACCCTTGGCTTGGCGTCATCGTTCGAGCGCGAACCTTATGCGGCCCGCACCTTCGATGACGCCCAGATTACGATAAGCTTGCGCGACATTCGTCGCTCCTCAGCCGGAATTCGCTCGGAAGTTACGTGCGGCGAAGCCGGTCGTCAAGGCGCGGCGCGCGCGACTTCGGTCGTACGCTCGAACGTCAGTCCGCCTCGACGGGCGTCAGCGAAACGGCGTCGAGGCCGTTGTGGGTGTCGGACGGCGCGTCGCCATTGTTGAACCTGATCTTCGTGCGCGCCTTCGTGGCGGTGAAGGTCGTGGAGAATTTCTTCCAGTTCTGGACGTTGCCGCCCTCGGCGTTCACGGCGACCATCGCCTGTTCCCCGTCCACGAACACCTGGACGGACGACGTCGACCCGACGCGCAGCCCCGCGGCGCCGGCCAAAGCCCCCGGCCCTGGCTCGACGCGACCGCCAAACAACGCCGTATGGCGATACTGTGCGCCGCGTCCATGGCGACACAACCTGAAATGGTCTTACGCCGTTCGGCCGGAAGAGTGCGCGCCGCGTCAATCCAGATAGACGATCTGCGCCTTCGGCTCGCAGTCGACCACGTTCCAGTCGACCGCGAAGGCGTCGGCGGCTTCCGCCGAGCAGAGCCGCCAGCAGTTGCGGCCCGCGGCCTTGGCCTCGTAGAGCGCATGGTCGGCGAGCGCCATTAGGCGTTCGGGATCAACGGTGGAATCCGGCGCGAGCGCGACGCCCACCGTGATGGTCGGCGAAAGCTCCAGCCCGTCATGCACAAAGGCCTGATTGACGCCGGCCACGAGCCGTCCGGCGAGCCGCGTGGCGTCATCGGCCGTCGGCACCGGCGCGATCACCGCGAATTCGTCGCCGCCGAGCCGCGCCACCATGTCGGTCGCTCGGACCGTGTCGCGCAGCCGTCGCGACACCTCCACCAGCAGCGCGTCGCCGCTCGCATGCCCGAAGCTGTCGTTCACGGACTTGAAGTGGTCGAGATCGACGAGGAACAGCGCGAAGCGGCGACCCTTGCCGCGGGCGCCCTCGATCGCCGAGCCGAGCGTCTCGAGAAAGTGCGTGCGGTTGGCGAGCGTCGTCAGCCCGTCGTGGAAGGCGCGGAAGGCCAGGTCGCGGCTCAGGCGGCGTTGGTCGTGGGTCGCGGCGGCGGCGATGAGCGCGGGAAGCGTCAGCAGCGCAAGCGCGAGCCCCCGCATCAGTTCGGCCTCGCGCGGGCCCGCCTCGGCGAGCGCGGACCACTGCTCCCCGGCTCCGAAAGCGTGCAGGGTCGAGACCAGCAGGAAGGCGGCGAGCGCGGTCGGGAACAGGCCGAGCCGGGTCGCGAACCACATCAGCACAGCCGAGGCGCCGAGCGCGATCTCCTGACGCCCGTCGGCGATCGCGGCGACGGCGCAGACCGTGAGCAACGCGGAGGCTGCGAGCGCCTCGCCCTGGAAGTTCCGTGGGCCGCTGGCGTCGTCGAGCCGGCGCTCGGGCCTGTCGAACGACAGCGTAACTGTCATGATCAGCATGGCGGCGAGGCTCGCGGCGACGAGCGCGGCCGCGAAGCCGACGCCGAACTCGCCGAAGGCGGCGAAGAAGGGCGAGGCCTGGACGACACCCATGGTGACGGCCGCAGCGCCCAAGGCCGCGACGACGCGCGACTGGGACGAGATGAAGCCCTTGCGGCGGAGCCAGCCGAACAGGCCCGCGGCCCCGCAGATCGCCACGACATCGAGGCCGAACCAGAGCGCGGCGTCGACGACGTTCTCGCTGGACGCCGCCGCGAAAGCGAGCCGTACCGCCCCGAGCCGCAAGGCGTCGCCGGCGCTGAAGCCGCGGCCGTAGCGGATGACGAGGCCTGCGACGGCTGCGGCCGCCAGGCCCATCAGCGGCGCGCCGTTGGTTCCCTCCCCCAGCGAGCGCATCGCCAGGAGGCCCCCGCCGTAGCAGAATGCCAGCGAGGCCTTCGGGCTGGACAGCCAATCAAGGCATGTGGCGATGAACCGGCGGAGCAGACAGACGCGATACGCAGGCATAGGCGGACTCGGGCTCGATGGACTGAAGCGCGGACGAGCGGTTCCGGTGTGGCATGTCATACGCCATGGGACCTTAAGCCTGGGTTCCCGAAAGCCCTCAAATTTGAAGCAACCGCCGCGCGCAGGAGCGCCGCCCACACGTCCTTTTGAGACGCGCCGCGTAACGATCAAGCGCGCTTGCGCGTAGGCGCACCGAGGCCTTTTTTCTGGAGACGGGCGAACCGCATGGGACTGCTGCACGACCGGACCGGCCGCTTCTCGCCGCTCTTGACGCTCACGCTCGTCGGGCTTTGCCTGCCGGCGGCGTGGCTCGCCTTCCGCGCCGCGCACGGCGATTTTTCGGGCGCGGCGCCCGCGGGCCCGCCTGGCCTGCCGCCGGGCTTCGCCGACGGCCCCGGGATCGGCGGGCCGGCCGCCGGCTCCGGCTCGACCCCCTTCGGCCCGGCGGCCGCGCCGAGATTCGGCGCGCCGGACGGCGGCCCGGGCGGCGACAGCGCGCGGCCGATCTACGCCGCGATCCATCTCACCGGCGACTGGGCGTTCCGCTTCCTCATCCTGTCCTTGATGATCACGCCGTTCCGTCGGCTGCTGCACTGGCCGCGCCTCGTGCTGACGCGCCGGCGCATCGGCCTCGCGGCGCTCGCCTATGGGCTTGGCCATCTCGGGCTCTACGCGCTCGACCAGGAGTTCGTGGTCTCGAAGATCGCGAGCGAGATCGCGCTCAGGATTTACCTTGCGATCGGCCTCGTGGCCCTGCTCGGATTGATCGCGCTCGGCGCGACCTCTTGGGACGGCGCGGTGAAGCGCATGGGCGCGCAGAATTGGAGCCGGCTGCACCGCCTCGCCTACCTGATCGCCGGCCTCGCGACGCTGCACTTCTTCATGCAGACCAAGCTCGACGTCTCCGAGCCGACGCTGATGTGGGGCCTGTTCCTGTGGGCGATGGGCTGGCGCTGGCTGCAGCGCGACGGCGAGCGAGCCGTGAGCCTCGCCTGGCTCGCCGGGCTTGCGGTCGCCGCGGCGCTCGCCACCGCGCTTTCCGAGGCGATCTGGTACGGGCTCGCCACCGGCGTCGATCCGCTGCGGGTGCTGAAGGCGAACTTCACCACGGTTCTGGGCCTGCGGCCCTGCTGGCTGGTGCTGATCTTCGGCCTGGTCGCCGCGGCCTCGAGCCTGATCGGCGCGCGCCGCCGCGGCGCGCCAAGGCCGAGGGCCGCAGCGCAGGACAGACCGTCTCGGAAGGAAAGAATGGTGCCCGAAACAGGGAGGTTTAGATTTTGTAAGTCATTGAGATAACGCAACTATTCTAGCAAACGATTTTTCCGTACCGTCAAAAATACCGTCAAAAAATGTGTCATTTTTGCACCACATTTTTTGCGGGTTGGGCATCAAACTTGTGAAGATTTGGCACCTCTGCAGAGCCGCAAAACAGGTGCCTCAACCCTTCGCTCGCGGCTCGGTCGGCATCGCGAAAATACCCGCAGCACGCACCCGGTCCTTCGCGTCCTGCCGAATCGCTTGAGTGGCTGAGTCGACAAAAGAGATCACCTTCGGGCGCTCCCATTGCTGGGCGTCGTGGGCTTTCCGCGGCTGCTCGGTCAACTGAAGTGACAGTTGTGGCTCCGTACGATCCTTCCGCTTAGACACTCCATCGCTCCCGTCAGACGATCATCACGCAAGCGGAGCTTGCTCCTTATCAGACAAATCCGCAATCACTTTTGCCTCGTAATCGGCCATGCTATCCAATGGCATGCTAAATAATGGCACGGACGTTGCTGGATTAGTTCGAATAACTTTTCCAGATCTCTTTCGTTCGGCTCCTGATTTGAAAAGTTTTACATAATTCGACGGCGCGACGCCGTCGTATTGACGGAATACTACGCGCGTACGGTCTTCAGGATCTTCCGAGATGGCGTCATCATGCAATGAAACCGCGAGGCTTTTATCATATGGTTCGATATAGATGACTGATTTGATGCCAGCGGCAACAATATGCCTAGCGCAATTATGACATGGATACGTATTCGTATACAATGTCGCTTTATATATAGATCTTTTCCCTTCTCGCGCTACAGTTAGTATCGCCTCCATCTCTGCATGGATGGCCCTGGAATACTCGATCAATGAGTCGACTGCTGTGCCCTTAAATATTTCACGGACGTCAGCCCGACTGATGCCTCGCTTCAGCATGCCAGATTTGACGACACTGTCCGTTATTTCCTCAAGTATCCCGAGTCTTCTAGTCTCATTGTGACAAACGCATCCTTTCCACTTAAAGCAACGATTGTCTTTATCAACTAAAGAGCCCTTTTCTGCATCCCAAACGGACTGATCATCTTCATTGTACAGCCCGCCACCGAATTTTGGTACGTCATTCCACCCGACGGCAATCAACTCGCCATTCTCGGCCACAATAGATGCACCCACTTGACGTGACATACATGCAGAGTTCGCTGCCGCGGAACTCGCCTCGTACATTGCCGACTCGGCTCGTGTAGGCGTATGAACGCCTACACCGAATAGAATGTGCAGATAGCGCGATATATTTTGTCTCAACTCGTCCTTTTTCTTATCGTTGCATAAAAAGAAATCAGACTGGACGAATATTTTTCGAGTTTTCTGACCAAAGGTTGCAACTTCCCCTCGGTCACGGTTCATAATATTCGAGACGGATAATTCGGGAACACCTCCGTCTTTCAGTCGACTTGACCGCAACTGATCCGGCGCAAAAACGCCAAATATGCAGACCATCTCGCCATAAACTTTTTTGAATAAATCGATTTCGTCGACATGCTTTATCGAGTCAATTATGTAAGCGCGCCTGCCAGGCTTTAAAACGCCACCCTCGGCGACGCCCCCTTTTTCTTTTCGGAATTTTGCGATCCGCTCTACGGCCTTCTCTGCTAAGTAATTGTTGCCAAATTTCTCTCTAAGTTTGTTGCCAGCAGTTTGCATAACGTCTATATAGTTTGCCGCGTTAGCGGCGGGCAAAGACGTCATGCCAACTCTATGCGCCTCTGATTTTATTATGTCGCTTGGCTTAATGATAGGGCATACTGAATACTTAAATTCGACTTCCATGATCTCTCTAATAAATTCGGCCGCCGTTGAAACTCCTGAGCCCACCGGCCCGACCAACGCGATAATTAGTTCCTGAGATCTACGGTCAGAAATCGTATTTGCGACGGTCGCCTTCGTCGGCAGCGACAGCAAATCGGCGGCGGCGGTGGAACTCACCTTCACTCTCCCTAAGGCATCCCCTGAGGGGACCATTTCATCTGCACTTACGACGTGCGGTTGAAAAGGTCACACCACCGTTCAATCCGAAAAATCCACAGCCGCTCATCAGAGCGCGCTCCCTCGAGCGTGCCCGGTCAGGCGCTTGTAACAATCGATACCGTCAAAAATACCGTCAGAATTGGCGCGATTGGGAGTTACGGCCTGTTACGGCATGATCAGCAAATGGGGAATTTTTGGTTGGAAACTGAGGTGCTTCACGTCTCAGCGCGTTATGCGCTGTTACAGGCTGTTATGCCTTGAGAGGGGATAAAATGGTGCCCGAAACAGGGATCGAACCTGTGACCCCACCCGTGTGAAGGGTGTGCTCTCCCGCTGAGCTATTCGGGCAGACCGGCGGAAGCCGGGTTCTTACTCCCGCCCGCCGCGGATTTCAATCGGGCTTGCGCGGCGATCGAAACGATCTTCCAAACGATCTCGTATGGCGGACCCATGGCCGCCGCTTCAGGGCCGAAGAAGCTGCCCGGCGAGGCCCTTGCCGCGGACCGTATACAGAACCACCGCGTCGCCGGTCGCCAGAACCTGCATCTGCATCTGCGAGAGCTGCGGCGCGCCGCCGTCGACGCTCGAAATCCGCGCCGGCCCGCCCTTCTGCTTCAGCGAAGGCTCGAAGCGCATAAACTTCAGCGCGGTCTCGCTCTCCCCGTCCGGAACCGTCACGCCGACGAGAAAGTCGCCGTTGGGGAGCGCGCGCGCCATGTAGTCGCGCCGGACGAGATCCTTGGCGATCACCTTGGGCTTGCCCTTCGGCTTCCAGTTCGCGGCGTGAAGCTGCGCTGTGAGCTCCGCGCCGCCCTTGGACTTGAGGCTGCGCAGGACGACGATCGAGCCGTTCGGCAGGCCGACGGCCGAGACGAAGGGGACTTCGCCGATCTTTCCCCCATCGAGCGCCCGGAACTCCTTGCCCGACGGCGTTCCGAGCGAATCATAGAGCTGGAAGAACACCGAGGCGGTTCCGCTCGTCTCGTCGCTCGCGGCCTGCTTCAGCATGAAGCCGCTGCGATAGGGCGCGGCGTCGACCAGCACGCGTCCCTCGCGGCTGAAGTCGAAGATGATCGGATCGAGCTCGTTGAGCTTGGTCACGAACCGGCCATAGGCCTCGACCTGGCGGGTCTGGGAGTTCGAGATCCTCCAGTAGGCCAGGCCGCGGCCCGCGGAGAGCCCGATCAGGCCGCCGGCTTCGAAAGTGCCGCTTTCGCTCGTGTCGACGCGGCGTTCGGTCCCTTCGGGCGCGCCCCGAGCCACGGTCTGGGCGAACAGGCCGCCCCACGAATAGATCGTGTTCATCCGGTGGTCGGCGTAACTCACGAGGATCTTCCCGCCGGCGAGCTGCAGCGCGCCGGCCGGGAACGTCCCGGCGGACGGCCCCGGCGCCGGCTTGCTGCGGCCGACGAAGAACGTCTTGCCGAGCGGCTTACCCTTCTTGTCGAACAGGCGGAGATAGGTCGAATCCGGAAAACCGGTCTGGCCGTCGTCGCGGGCCATGACGACGCCGAAGCCGCCCTTTCGCGTTTCGAACAGCGAATGGCGGATCTCTTGGCGGGAGGTCAGCGCGTCGATCGCGAAGGGCGATCCGGACAGGCTCGCGGCCGAGGCCGACGACGCCATGGCGAGCAGCGCCGCCGCAGCGAAACCGATGCGCATGCCATGCCTCCCCGACGATCGTCTCGGCGAAAGGATCATGCGCGACCGAAGGTCGTCCAATCACGACGTCGAAGGTCGAACAAGAAAATCGGACGGCGCCCCGTCGAGCGCGAAAGATGATCGAATGATTATCATGAGGCGGACGGCAGTCGCCGCAGGCGCCGCCGTCCGCCGGATCGTCGCGAAACGACCAAGCCCGGCGGCGTTTGACGCCGCCGGGTTCGTCTTCAGGGCTTGATCACCTGGCCGGTGAGGTCGGCGCCCTTCGAGGTGTAGATCGCGACGAGGTTGCCGCCGTCGAGGCCCACCATCTGCGAGAACTCGGGCGCGGCGACGCCCGCGATCCGCGCCGAGGCGCCGACCTGCTTCAGCGCGGGGCTGAAGCGGCTGTATTCGAGCGCGAGGTCCTTCGCGCCGTCGCGGACCTTCACGCCGACCACGAAGTCGCCGCCGGGAAGCGGGTGGGCGGCGTAAGGCTGGGCGAGCGCCTCCTTCGACAAGGTCTTCGGCTGTCCGAGCGGCTTGAGCGCGCCGTCATGGAGCTGTGCGGTGAGCTCCGCGCCCTTCTTGGTGGCGACGGAACGCAGCACGACGATCTGGCCGTTCGTCAGCCCCATCGCCGAGGTGAAGACGGCGTCATCGAACTTGCCGTTCTTCTCGAGCGTGGCTTCCGCGCTCTTCGGCTTGCCGTTTCCGTCGTAGACGCGGGCGAAGACCGAGGCCTTCTTGAACTTGCTGTCGTACTGGGCGTGCTGGACGATGAAGCCGTCCATGAACGGCGTCGCGCCGGAAAACAGGCTGTCCTTGCGCGTCAGGTCGATGGTCGCGGGGCTGGGATCGCCGGCCTTCGAGACGAAGCGGGCTCCGGCCTTGTTCTTCAGCTGGAGATCGATCGAGCTCCAATAGGCGAGGCCGCGGCCGTCGGAGAGCTGGAGCAGATAGCCGAACGACATCGGCCCGTCGCTCTTGGAGAGCTCGAACGCCTTGCCGGACTTCTTGCCCTTGGCCATCGCCTGGCCGGAGAAAGCCCCGGACGCGCCGGTCGGGCTGAACTTCAGATCGGTGTATCCGGCGAGCGTCTTGCCGCCGCCGAGCGGCAAGCCGCCGCCGGGAACCGTCGAGGCCGGGATGGGGCCGGTCGGAACGCCCTGGAAGACGAGGCCCTTCTTGCCGTTCGGCTTGCCCTTGGCGTCGAACAGCTGGAGGTAGATCGTCTCCGGGGTCTTGTCGCCGTCGCTGTCTTCGGAGAGCACGGCCCCGAAGCCGCCGTCCTTGTTGTTGAACGCGGTCGCCACGACGCTCTGGTTCGGAGCGCTGGGATTGAGATTGAAGGGCGCCCCCGACAGGCTCGTGGCCGATGCGGCCGACGCCCCCGCCAGCAGGATCGCCACGCTGCACGCCGCACTGATGTTCATGCGCATTCTTGTTTCCCCACGGTTGTGCACCGCGGGCGGTCATCTTCCGGCGAGGCTCGGAAGTCCAGATGGCTTGGCTGGGCGCCCTCATCTTTTTTCGCGCGGACGAGACTGTGACCCGGCATGATTATCGATCGATAACTTTCTGGCGCATAAGCATCCTACATTTGAATGGGCGTCTCGGACCGCGCGCCAATACGCTTTGGTTTCATCGCATTGACGCGGAAACCTTAAGCGGCGTTCTCACGACCCGGGAACAGGCGCGCTTCGCCGACGCGCGGCCCGACCGACGGCTTTCGTCGCCCACGACGGTTCGAGCGCACAATAATGTTACCGAGCTTCAAGCAGGAACATTCGGCAAGCCGACACGTTGCGATTGTGTCGTCGACAGACATCGCTCGCCGACCAATGAAAAGACACACATGAAGGAGGACGCGATGAAAAGAATGATTTTGGCCGCTTCGGTCTTTGCTCTGGCGACCGGCCCTGTTCTGGCCCAAACCTCGCCGTCGACAACCGACAAGCCCGCGGCGTCTGGCCAGGGCGGACAAACCGAGAAGATGTCGCCGGGAACGACTGGCGCGATGCAGAATTCGACCGGCGGCGTGGCGACCAGCCCGCAGGACGTCCAGAAGCAGGGCACGGGCGCGACCGCCCCGACCACCGAGGGCGATTCCGGCAAGGCCGGCAAACAGACCGGCGGCGGCGACAAAAAGATGTAAGTCGCCGCGACGTCAGCGGACATTAGGCGAAGGGCCGCTCGATTCTCGGGCGGCCCTTTTTGCGTCCCCTCTTCGGCGCCGCAGCGAGGAAATTCCTAGCCACTCTGACGTTTTCGTGTTCCGATCCTGTGATCGGGGAACGTGAGGGCAAGAAGAACGCAGGAGGACGTCATGCAGTGGCTCAGGCTCACGGCGCTCGGGAACCACGAGATCTATGTGAACATGTCGCTCGCGGTGCATATGCGGCGATTCGGCGAGAAGACGACCATCGACATGCTGACGAGCTCGATGGATCGAACGCATTGCGTCGGCGTCGTCGAGACCCCCGAAGAGATCCTTCAGAAGATGTGCGACTGCGGCTGGGTGTCGAAGCGCGCCGAGGCCGGCGCGGAAGTCGCCCCGCCGGTGTCCCATTGAGGCTTCGGACTTACGACTTCAACGCTTGAGGCCGCTCGCGTCGAGCGCCGCGAGATAGTCCGAGAACATCTCCGCTCCGTCGTCGCCGAAGCGGCGGAGCGCCGTCCAGGTGTAGATGCCGGTGTTGTGGCCGTCGTCGAACACGAGGCGCACCGCGTAGGAGCCCACCTCCTGCACGTCGCGGATAACGACGTTCCGCTTGCCGGGCACGATCGTCTTCTGGTCCGGCGAATGGCCCTGCACCTCGGCGCTCGGGCTTTCGACCCTCAGGAGCTCCGCCGCGATCGCGTGGCGGGCGCCGTCGGCCCAGGCCACCGTGAGGGTCCGCCCGTCGGGCGAAAGCCTCAGCTCGATCGGCCACTCTCCCTCGTTCATGCTCGATCCTTGTTGCGCCCGCGCACCTTTACGGCGCGGCGGGGCGTTCATAGCTTGTAGAACGACTCCAGGACAGAGATAACAGCCGCTCGCCCGCGGCGGGAGCGTCCGGGCGAGAAGGCAGATGAGTATGAGGAACGCGTCGCGCTGATGGACGCCCTTCCGAACATGTTCCAGTCGCCGCTCGTCGACCCGTTCGCGCGGCCGATCACCTATCTTCGCGTCTCCGTCACGGACCGCTGCGATTTCCGCTGCGTCTATTGCATGTCGGAGCACATGACGTTCCTGCCGAAGCGCGATCTCCTCAGCCTCGAGGAGCTCGACCGGCTGTGCTCGGCCTTCGTGGGCCTCGGCGTGCGGAAACTCCGGCTCACCGGCGGCGAGCCGCTGGTGCGGCGGAACCTGATGACGCTGATCCGCTCGCTCGGCCGTCACCTCGACTCGGGCGCGCTCGAGGAGCTGACGCTCACCACCAACGGCAGCCAGCTGGCCACGCACGCCGCCGACCTCTACGCCGCGGGCGTTCGCCGCATCAACGTCTCGCTCGACACGCTCGATCCAGCGAAGTTCAAGGCCGTGACCCGCTGGGGCGACCTCTCCCAGGTGCTCGGCGGCGTCGACGCCGCGCTCGCGGCCGGCCTCAAGATCAAGATCAACACGGTCGCGCTCAAGGACGTCAACGAGGACGAGATCGCCGGCATCGCCGAATGGGCGCATGGCAAGGGCATGGACCTGTCGCTGATCGAGACCATGCCGCTCGGCGACATCGAGGGCGACCGCACCGACCAGTATCTCCCCTTGAGCCTCGTCCGCGCGCGGCTGGCGAGCCGCTGGAGCCTGCAGGACATTCCTTACAAGACCGGCGGCCCGGCGCGTTACGTGCGCGTCGCCGAGACCGGCGGGCGCATCGGCTTCATCACGCCGATGACCCACAATTTCTGCGAAAGCTGCAACCGGGTGCGCGTCACCTGCACCGGCACGCTCTATATGTGCCTCGGCCAGGACGACGCCGCCGACCTTCGCGCCCCCTTGCGCGCGAGCGAAGGCGACGAGCGGCTCGTCGAGGCGATCCGCGAGGCGATCACCCGCAAGCCCAAGGGCCACGACTTTATCATCGACCGGAAGAACGCCCGCCCGGCTGTCGCACGGCACATGTCCACCACGGGCGGCTAGGCTTCTTGTCCCGGACGTGATCCGAGACAAATAGCCGACGGCGCCGGCCGATCAGACGGGGCGGTCGTCGATCTCCTATGAAATCGCATCGGTTCTGGGTCCCGGATCACGTCCGGGACAAGGGCGGGTGCATGCGCCCCAGAAACTCCCGTATCAGCGCCGCCGCCTCCGGCATGTAGCCGTCGCGCGGCCCCCAGACGATCAGCGCCGGCGGACGTTCGTCCCGGAGGTAGACCTGATAGCGCGGGAACCAGTCGAGGTTCGCACTGAGCCCCTCCATCAGGCCGACCGAGAGCGCACGGCGCGCCGCCGTGTCCATCAGCGGCCATGACAGCTTGGCGCGGTCCGCGCGTTCGGGCGCGATGGTCATGGGGCCTCCTGTCCAGCGCTCCGCTGACATCGGGGCTCCCGGCCCGGCTCCCACCCCCGGGCGCTATAATTTTCGTGAATGGCCTCAACAGTTTTCCTGATCGATCGACGCTGTGCGATCTCGCCATGCGGAAAGCGCGGTGGTAAGCAGCGCGAAAGGCGTGGCGGCGGAGGCCTCAAGAGGAGGTTTGCGCTTCGATAAAGCGCTCGAACGGGGAGAAGCCGACAATGGGCGCATTGCTCAGCGTGAGTCGCGTGATCGACGCGATGAACACGGCCATCGGCCGCGCGGCCATGTGGCTGACGCTCGCCGCGGTGCTGATCTCGACCGGCAACGCGATCATCCGCTACGTCGCGCCCCAGTACAGCTCCAACGCGTGGCTCGAAGCGCAGTGGTATCTGTTCGGCGGCACCTTCATGCTCTGCGCGGCCTATACGCTGCTGAAGAACGAGCACATCCGCATCGACGTGGTGGCGAGCCGGTGGACGAAGAAGACCCGCGACTGGGTCGACGTCGCGGGCCACGCGATCGTGCTCGTCCCGTTCTGCCTGCTGATGATCTATGACCTGTGGCCGTTCTTCCTGAACTCGTACCTGTCGGGAGAGATATCCAACAATCCGGGCGGCCTCATCGTCTGGCCGGCCAAGTTCCTGTTGCTTGCGGGCTTCGTCCTGCTGCTGCTCCAGGCGATTTCCGAACTCATCAAGCGTCTCGCCGTGATCCAGGGCCTGATCCCGGATCCTCACGAGGAGAAGCACGAGGGCGACGACGAACCCGTCGTCGCCTGACGCGCTGCCCTTCTTCTCGCTGAAACACCAAGCACCCGGCGGAACACCCGATGGTCGAGTTCTTCACCCACAACATGGCGCCGATTATGTTCGCGGCGCTCGTGATCTTCCTGCTGATGGGCTACCCGGTCGCGTTCTCGCTCGCGGCCAACGGCCTGCTGTTCGCCTTCATCGGCATCGAGCTCGGCCTGTTCGCGCCCGACTTCCTCCAGGCGCTGCCGTTCCGCGTTCTCGGCGTCATGAACAACGAGACGCTGCTGGCGATCCCGTTCTTCACCTTCATGGGCCTGATCCTCGAACGATCCGGCATGGCCGAGGATCTGCTCGACACGATCGGCCAGCTGTTCGGCCCGGCGCGCGGCGGTCTTGCTTACGCCGTGATTTTCGTCGGCGCGCTGCTCGCCGCCACCACGGGCGTGGTCGCGGCCTCGGTGATCTCGATGGGCCTGATCTCGCTGCCCATCATGCTGCGCTACGGCTACGACCGGCGGCTCGCGGCCGGCGTCATCGCGGCGTCCGGCACGCTCGCCCAGATCATCCCGCCGAGCCTCGTGCTGATCGTCATGGCCGACCAGCTCGGCAAGTCGGTCGGCGACATGTATCACGGCGCGCTGGTGCCGGGCCTGGTGCTGACCGCGCTTTACGCCGGCTACGTGTTCCTCGTCACCATGATCAAGCCGGAGTTCGCGCCGGCCCTGCCGCCGGAGGCGCGCTCGCTTCGCGGCGCGGCGCTGCTCGGCCGCGTGCTGTTCGTGCTGATCCCGCCGCTGGTGCTGATCGGCCTCGTGCTCGGCACCATCTTCATCGGCGTCGCGACGCCGACCGAAGGCGGCGCCATGGGCGCGTTCGGCGCGCTCGTGCTCGCGGGCCTCAAGCGCAAGATCAACATGCCGCTGATGCTGCATGCGCTCGACTCGACCGCGAAGCTCTCGACCTTCGTGATCTTCATCCTGATCGGCGCGCGCGTGTTCAGCCTGACGTTCTACGGCGTCGAGGGCGACAAGTGGGTCCAGGGCCTGCTGACCGGCCTGCCGGGCGGCCAGGTGGGCTTTCTGATCGTCGTCAACATCCTCGTCTTCGTGCTGGCGTTCTTCCTCGACTTCTTCGAGCTCGCCTTCATCATCGTGCCGCTGCTCGGACCGGCCGCCGCCGCGCTCGGCATCGACCTGATCTGGTTCGGCGTGATGCTGGGCGTGAACATGCAGACCTCGTTCATGCACCCGCCGTTCGGCTTCTCGCTGTTCTATCTGCGCTCGGTCGCGCCGCGCTCGTCCTACATCGACAAGATCACCAAGAGGCGCACCGAAGGCGTCACCACGGCGCAGATCTACTGGGGCGCGATCCCCTTCGTGGTGATCCAGTGCATCATGGTGGCTCTGGTGATCGCTTTCCCGCAGATGGTCACGCACTACAAGAAGGCCGGGAGCGGGGTCGATCCGAGCACGATCAAGATCGAGATCCCGGACATGGGTTACGGCGATCCCGCGCCTGGAGGCGGCGGAAACGGCCAGAAGACCGACGACTTCGGCATGCCGCCGCCGCCGGACTTCCTGCCCCCGGCGCCGAAGTAAAACGGCGTCCGGCTACCATGTTCCGATCGGCGCGCTAGCTCAGCGCGCCCGAGCCGCCCGCCCCTCCGGCGGGCGGTTTCGTGTCTGGAGGCCTCGATGGATCCCTCGATGCTCGAGCCGATCGCGCTCGCGATCAACCTGTTCGGCCTCTTCGGCTTCGGCAAGGCGCGCGAGGCCGGCCAGCTCGTCGACCAGGGCTTCGTGCTGGTGGAGGACGGCCGCTACGAGGAGGCCGTCGAGGTGCTGACGCGTGCGCTCGCGCTCGATCCGGAGGACGTCGACGCGTTGGAGCGGCGGGCGACCGCCTATCTGATGCTGGAGCAGCGCGCGCTCGCGATCGCCGACCTTCAGACGGCCGCCTCGCTCGCGCCCCAGGCCGCGGAGGTGCGGGCCGGGCTCTGCGCGGCGATCGCCGAGAGCGACCCGGCGGCCGCCATGCCTCATTGCGACATCGCGATCCGGCTCGATCCCGAGGACGCGCCCTCGCTCAACAACCGCTCCACGGCGCTCGGCCTGCTCGGCCGGGACGAGGAGGCGCTCGCCGATCTCGACCGCGCCGTCGCTCTCGCGCCCGACGAGTTCATCTTCCGCGCCAACCGCGCCATCACGCTGGTCGAGCTCGGGGAGTTCGAACGCGCAGCGGAGGACGTCGACTACGCGCTCGCGATTCAGCCGAACGATCCCACCATGATGCTCGCCCTCGCGCGGATCGTCCTCTCGCGCGGCGACGTCGCCGAAGCGCGGGCGCTCGTGGGCTCGGTCCTGAACCGCGGCTCCGACCACGCCGAGGCGCTCGCCGTCGCCGGCTGGGTGTCGCTCGCCGAGGACGCGCCCTCGGCCGCCGTCGAGGCGTTCGACCTCGCGCTCGCTCGTCAGTCGGGCGGGCGCGAAGGCCAGTTGAGGGACCGCGTAAAATGGATGGCGCTCTGCGGCCGCTCGGCTGCGCGCCGCTCCCTCGGCGACGTCGCGGGCGCGGAGGCAGATCTCGGCTCGGCCCGCGACCTCAAGCCGTCGGTCGACCGCGTCGCGGCGGCCTGGGGGCGTCCGCTCAGCTCGCAGCCTTGAGCTGGGGCTCGGCGCTCGCGCCGTTCGAGGGCGCGGCCTCAAGCGCGTCGAGGAAGCTGCGGCACCACCACGCGACGTCGTGCTCGGCGATGCGCTCATACATGCGCCGCCAGCGGTCGAGCCGCTCGTCGAGCGGCATTTCGAGCGCCCGCGAGATCGCGCCCGCGGTGCCGTCGATGTCGTAGGGGTTGGTGATCAGCGCGCCGTCGAGCTCGGCCGCGGCGCCTGCGAAGCGCGAGAGCAGCAGCACGCCCGGGTCGTCCGGCTTCTGCGCCGCCACGAACTCCTTGGCCACGAGATTCATGCCGTCGCGAAGCGGCGTCACGAGCCCGACGCGCGCAAGCCGATAGAGCCCCGCAAGCGCGTTGCGGCCGACGGTTCGGTTCACGTAGCGGATCGGCGTCCAGTCGAGATCGGCGTGCTGGCCGTTCACGCGGCCGGCGAGCTCCGCCACCTCCTTCTCCATCGCGGCGTATTCGGCGACCTCGGAGCGCGATTTCGGGGTCACCTGGAGATAGGTGACCTTGCCGCGCGCCTCGGTGTCGAGCGTCAGGAACGACTGGAAAGCGAGCATGCGTTCGGCGATGCCCTTGGAGTAGTCGAGCCTGTCGACCCCGATGATGAGGCTTTTCCCGACGAGGCTCTCGTCCATGCGCTGGACGAGCGTGTTGTCGTCGGACTTGGCGGCGATGTCGGCGAAGGCCTTGGTCTCGATGCCGACCGGCCAGGCCTCCACACGCACCGCGCGGCCATGGATCACGAAGCGGCCGTCCGACATGCGGCGGCCGACCTTCTCGCGGCGCAGATACGTCTCGAAATTCTCGACGTCGAGCGGGGTCTGGAAGCCGATCACGTCATAGGCCGCGAGCCCGCGCACGAGGTCGGCGTGGTTCGGCAGAACGGTGAGGATGTCGGGCGGCGGGAACGGGATGTGGAGGAAGAAGCCGATCCGGCAGCGCACGCCCGCCTGTCTCAGTTCGTTGGCGAGCGGGATCAGATGATAGTCATGGATCCAGACGACGTCGTCGGCCTCGACCATCGGCGCGAGCAGCTTCGCGAACAGCCGGTTGACGCGGTAGTAGCCGCCGAGCGTCACGCGGGTGAAGTCGGTCAGGTCCATCCGGTAGTGGAACAGCGGCCACAGCATCCGGTTGGAGAAGCCCGCGTAATAGTCCTCGAGATCGCGCTGGCTGAGGTCGACAAGCGCGTAGGTGACCTTGCCGCGCTCAAGCGTGCGGACCTCGCTCGCCTCGTCATGACGGGCGGTGTCGCCGCTCCAGCCGAACCAGACGCCGCCGCGCTCCTCCATCGCGCCTGACAGCGCGACCGCGAGCCCGCCGGCCGGCGGCTGGCCGCCCTTCGGCACCGGCACGCGATTGGAGACCACGATCAGCCGCGACATGGCGCGGCTCCATGCTCTTCTTGGCGGCGCACCGGCCGGGGCGCGCATGTGGCGCGGCGATCAAATGAATGGGTGTTCATGTCCGCCGTTAAAACGCCACGTCGCCGCCGCTTGTTCCCATCTTTTTGCACTGCGGCGCCATATGGCGCTTCAAACGGCCGGGACCAGTGCGGCGATGGCGCCTTCGAGCTCGTCGAAGTGGTCGATGACGACGTCGCCGCCGAGTTCGTGCGGGGGCGTGACGGTGTAGCCGAAGCTCATCACGACCACGGGAACGCCCGCGTTCTTCGCCGCGCCGACGTCGGTGAAGGCGTCGCCGACCATCACCGCGCGCGCGACGTCGCCGCCGGCCCGCTGGATCGCGCCGAGCAGCGACTGCGGGTCGGGCTTCGACGTCGGGAACGTGTCGCCGCCCACGATCACGTCGAACTTGTCGGTCATCTCGAGCGTGTCCAGCAGCTGGCGCGCGAGCCTCTCGACCTTGTTGGTGCAGACCGCGAGCTTGGCGCCGGACGCGCGGAGCCGGTCGAGCGCCTCGAGGCAGCCCGGATAGGGCCGGCTCTCGTCGGCGATGTGGGCGCCGTAGTGCTCGAGAAAGATCGCGTGCAGCTCGTCGACGCGGGACTTTTCGAGGCGGCGGCCGGCCGCCTCCAGCCCGCGCTCGACCAGCGCCCGCGCGCCCGCGCCGATGAGGTCGCGGCCCTGCTCGTAGGGCAGCGGCGGCGCGCCGTCGGCCGCGAGCGACACGGTGAGCGCCGCGATCAGGTCCGGCGCGGTCTCGACGAGGGTGCCGTCGAGATCGAACACGACGGTGAGCGGAATGTCGTTGGTCATGAGGCTCGGGGGGATGGCTTGGAAGGGGGCGATGTCGCCCCGGCATAGGCCTGCTAGGCTCCGCCCCGTCAACCGCCGCGATTCGACGCGCGGCGCGAATTGCGATCCGGGAGGCCGCCATGGGAACGTTCCGGGGACTGACGTCGGGGATCGCCGCCGCACTGCTTTCCGCCTCCGTCGCCGTCGCGCAGGAGCCCGCCCCGCCCCCGCCGCAGGACTACGAGTTCCTCGCCGCGCCCCAGACCGACCTCAACCGCATGTTCCGCGTCGAGAAGACGACCGGCGAGATCGGCGTCTGCCAATACGCCGTGAAGGACGGCTCGGTCGGCGTCACGCTCTGCCTCGCGCCTGGCGAAGGCGCCGGGCCCCAGGAGCCGGGATCCTACGGCCTCGCCGCCTCCAGCCACACGCAGGAGGGCGGCGTCTATCGCGTCGAGCGCCGAACCGGCCGTATGAGCGCCTGCTACGTGCTCGGCGAACAGGTGGTCTGCACGCCGCAGGCGCGGTGAGTTCGGCCGGAGCGCCGACGGACGGCCCCGGCGCAGGAACAGCCGCCCGGTCGCCCCGGCGCGCGAACCTCCGCCCGTCATCCCGGCCGAAGAGCCGGGATCCAGAGCCGAGGCGGACCGAGAGCCAGGCGCCGGCGTCGGTTCTGGATCCCGGGTCAGGCCCGGGATGACGGCTGGCGGGTCGGGCGCTCAGCCACTGGGGCGCATGGGTCGCCCCGGCCATCCCCGGCGCAGGAACAGCCCCGGTCGCCCCCCGCGCGAGAACCTCCGCCCGTCATCCCGGCCGAAGAGCCGGGATCCAGAACCGAGGCGGACCGGGAGCCAGGCGCCGGCGTCGGCTCTGGATCCCGGGTCAGGCCCGGGATGACGGCTGGCGGGTCGGGCGCCCTATCACTCCGGCGCGAGGGTCGCCCCGGCCATCCCCGACGCAGGAACAGCCGCCCCGGTCGCCCCCCGCGCGCGAACCTCCGCCCATCATCCCGGCCGAAGAGCCGGGATCCAGAACCGAAGCGGACCGGGAGCCAGGCGGCGCCGGCGTCGGTTCTGGATCCCGGGTCAGGCCCGGGATGACGGCTGGCGGGTCGGGCGCTCAGCCACTCCGGCGCGAGGGTGGCCCCGGCCATCCCCGGCGCAGGAACAGCCCCCGTCGCCCCCGGCGCGCGAACCTCCGCCCGTCATCCCGGCCGAAGAGCCGGGATCAAGAACCGAGGCGGACCGAGAGCCAAGCGCCGGCGTCGGCTCTGGATCCCGGGTCAGGCCCGGGATGACGGCTGGCGGGTCGGGCGCTCTCGGGCGGCGAGACCGGGCAAAACCGTCTCCCGCGTTCTCACGTCTTGCCTCGAAGGCGGTCCCTGACCGGCCCCGGCGGCCGTCCCGGTCGACGGCGTCGACAGACCATCGGGACGCCCACCCTTTTTCCGCCTCATGAGCCTCTATAGAGTCGCGCGCGCACTCGCCCCGCCAGGAGACGTCATGAGCCACGCCGACCGCCCCCTCTTCCGCGCGACGGCGCTCGCTCTCGCCGCGGGCCTCGCGTTCGCGCCGCTTCAGCCGGCCGTCGCCCGCCCGGCGCCGGAGAGCTTCGCCGATCTCGCCGAGGGCATCATCGACAGCGTGGTCAACATCTCGACCTCGCAGAACGCGCCGGCGGCCGCCGAAAAGGCGGTGCCGAGCCCGCAGGTGCCGGAAGGCTCGCCCTTCGAGGACTTCTTCGACGAGTTCTTCAACAAGCGCGGCGACAACGGCCCGAAGCGGCCCTCGCGCAAGCAGACGTCGCTCGGCTCCGGCTTCGTGATCGACCCCAACGGCATCGTGGTGACCAACAACCACGTGATCGACGGCGCGGACGAGATCACGGTCAACTTCAACGACGGCTCGAAGCTCACCGCCGAACTCGTCGGCAAGGACCAGAAGACCGACATGGCGGTGCTGCGGGTGAAGCCGCCGAAGCCGCTCAAGGCAGTCAAGTTCGGCGACGCCGAGAAGCTGCGGGTCGGCGACTGGGTGCTCGCCATCGGCAACCCGTTCGGCCTCGGCGGGTCGGTCTCGGCCGGCATCGTCTCGGCGCGCAACCGCAACATCAATTCCGGCCCCTACGACAACTTCATCCAGACCGACGCCGCCATCAACCGCGGCAATTCGGGCGGACCGCTGTTCAACACCGACGGCGACGTCGTCGGCATCAACACCGCGATCATCTCGCCGTCGGGCGGGTCGATCGGCATCGGCTTCTCGGTGCCGTCCACGATCGCCAAGAACGTCGTCGACCAGATCCTCCAGTTCGGCGAGACGCGTCGCGGCTGGATCGGCGTGCGCATCCAGGAGGTCACCGACGACATCGCCGAGAGCCTCGGCATCAAGGGTCCGGACAAGGGCGCGCTGATCGCCGGCGTCAACGACGACGGGCCGGCGGCGAAGGCGGGCATGCAGTCCGGCGACGTGGTGCTGAAGTTCGACGGCAAGCCGGTGCGCGCGATGCGCGACCTGCCGCGGATCGTCGCCGACACCGTGATCGACCGCGAGGTCGAGGTCACGGTGTGGCGCAAGGACAAGGAAGTGACGCTGAAGCTGAAGGTCGGCCGCCTCGAGGAAACCGATCCGAAGCAGGCCGCGCTCAAGGCGCCCTCGCCCGCCGAGGAGCCGAAGACGGGCGCGGCGCTCGGCCTGTCCTTCACGGCGATCACCGACGAGCTGCGGCTGAAGTTCAGCCTCAAGCCCGACGCCAAGGGCCTCGTCATCACCAAGGTCGATCCCGGCTCGAAGGCGCAGGAGAACCAGATCCAGGAAGGCGACCTGCTGGTCGAGGTCGCGCAGGAGACGGTGGAGAAGCCGGCCGACGTGACCAAGCGCCTCGACGCGCTCAAGAAGGAAGGCAAAAAGACCGCGCTGCTGCTGCTCTCCGGCAAGCAGGGCGACGTGCGGTTCGTCGCGCTGTCGATCGAATAGGCCTTACAGTCTCACGGCCTCGTTGAGGCGGCGGAGCTCGTCCTCGACGAGCTTCATCACGGTCTCGCCCGCCGAGGCGAGGCCGTTCATCTCCTGCGCCACCACGTTGAAGCCAAGGCCGTGCTCGGCCGCGCGCGCGGCTTCGATGCGCGCGTTGAGCGCGAGCAGGCGCAGCGTCTTCAGCGTCTTGAAGATCTCGCCGATCGACTCGTTGATCTGCCGGACCGAGTCGCGGCCCTGCTCGAGCTTCTTGGCGAGCCCCGTCAGCCGGCCGGACTCGAGGATGATGCCGTCGAGATAGCGCGCGACGCCGGTCTCCGGATCGGGATCGCAGCCGCCGCCGGTCTCGTGGACGTAGCGCCAGCCGCCGTCCGGCGCTTTCAGACGGTAGGCGACCTGCCAGCGCCCGCCGGTCTCGAGCGCCTTGGCGACCGCGTCGTTGACGAGATCGAGGTCCTCGGGATGGATCAGAGCGCTGAAGGAGCTGCGCTTGCGCACGAAGGCCTCGGCGTCGAGCCCTGTGAGCTCCTCGAAACCGGACGAGACCCACACCATGGCGTAGTCGTCGCGGTTCAGGCCCCGATAGAGAAAGCCGTCGATGCGGCCGCCGATGCTGAGCGTGTAGTCGGCGAGATCGATCGTCGCTGCGTCTGCGCTCGCCATCACGCCCCCCTGGCGCTGCATGAACCGGATCAGCCGTACGGATCCGACCGGGACAGTGATCACGGCGCAGGCTTAACGACGAATTACTTTCTCGTAAAAATAACGCAACGCGTCCGACAAGAATTTCGGGACGATCGATGCTTGGGCGCCCTGGCAAATATTCAAGCAACGCGATCCGATCAAAGTCGCGTCGCCTGCCCTCGTCATGAGCGCGCGTGGTCAGCCGCCGACGAACTCGTCGGACCGGTATCCCTGCAGAAACAGGAGCGCGGTCAGGTCGCCATGGTCGATGCGGACATGGGCGGCCTGCGCCACCGCGGGCTTGGCCCGATAGGCGACGCCAAGGCCCGCAGCGCCGAGCATCGCGAGATCGTTCGCGCCGTCGCCGACCGCAAGCGTCTCCGCCGTCTTCAGCCCGCGGCTCGCCATCAGGTCGTTGAGCGCCGCGAGCTTGGCCTCCTTGCCGAGGATCGGCTCGGCGACCTTGCCCGTGAGCTTGCCGGCCTCTTCAAGAAGCGTGTTGGAGCGATGCTCGTGGAAGCCGAGCGTCGCCGCGATCGCGCCCGTGAAAGCCGTGAAGCCGCCCGAGACCAGCGCCGCATAGGCCCCGTCGGCGCGCATGGTCGCCAGCAGCGTCTTGGCGCCGGGCATCAGCGTGATGCGGTTGGCGAGCACGCGCGACACGGTCTCGGCCGCCGGCAGGCCTTCGAGCAGCGCCACACGCTCGCGCAGCGCCGGTTCGAAGGCGATCTCGCCGTTCATCGCCCGCTCGGTGATAGCCGAGACCTGCGCCTTCAGCCCGAGCACGCCTGCAAGCTCGTCGAGGCATTCCTGCTCGATCATGGTGGAGTCCATGTCGGCGATGAGCAGCCGCTTGCGCCGCACTTCGACGGGGACGACCGCGACGTCGATCGGCGCGCCGCCGAGCGCCTCGACGAGCCTCGCGCGGACGTCCCCGGGATCGCAGCGCGAGACCTCGAACTCCGCCGCGACGCCGTCGGCGAGCACGCGCGCCTTCGCGCCCGAAAGGGCGGCGGAGACGCAAGCGAGCGCGCGTTCGTCCACCGCCGGCCGCGCGGGGTTCGAAATCAGCACGGCGGCGAAGGACTGGCTCATCGAAAGAACGGCTCCGGGTTCCGGGGCCTCGTCTATAAGGACCGCGACGCCCGCCGCAACCTTGGGCGATGAGCTGAGATGCATGGCCGCTGAGCCGCCGATCCGCGCCGTCCTGATCGCCGGCCCGACCGCCTCGGGCAAGTCGGCGCTCGCGCTCGCTTTGGCGGAGCGCTGCGGCGGCGTGGTGGCGAACGCCGACGCGAGCCAGGTCTATGCGGACCTGCGGGTGCTCTCCGCCCGCCCCAGCGAAGCCGACGAGGCCCGCGCGCCCCATGCGCTCTACGGCCATGTGGACGCAGCCGAGGCCTATGCGGTCGGCCGCTATCTCGACGACGTCCACAGGGTTATCAACAGGTTAAGCGCTGGTTTTGAGCCGGGTTCTCAACAGGCCGTCGAACCCGGCCGCGTCCCGATTTTCGTTGGCGGCACTGGGCTTTATCTCGAAGCGCTGACCGCGGGGCTCGCGGCCGTCCCCGCCATTCCCGACGAGGTGCGCGTGCGCTGGCGGTCCTTCGGTCCGGCGGCCGAGCTCCACGCCGAACTCGCCCGCCGGGACCCCGAAATGGCGGCGCGGCTGAGGCCCACCGACCCGCAGCGCCTCATCCGCGCTCTGGAGGTGCTGGAGGCGACCGGCCGCTCGCTCGCGCGCTGGCAGGAGGAAGCGACGCGCGGGCCGCTCGACCCCGCCGAGACGCTGCGCATCGCGCTCGCGCCCGACCGCGCGATTTTGAGGGAGCGCATCGCCGCGCGGCTCGACGGCATGGCGCGCGACGGCGCGGTCGAGGAGGCGGCGAAGCTCGACGCCCGCAGTCTCGACCCAGCGCTGCCGGCGATGAAGGCGCTCGGCGTTCGCCCGCTCGCCGCTCATGCCCGCGGCGAGATCAGCCTCGACGAGGCGCTGGAGCGCACCCGCCTCGACACCGGCCGCTACGCCAAGCGCCAGTCGACCTGGTTCCGGAACCGGATGCCGGGCTGGCTCCAGGCCGCGCCGGACGAGGCGCTGGAGCTGGCGATTCGAGAAATCGGGCGGCGGGGAACCGCGCCGCCGCCCTTGTCCCGGACTTGATCCGGGACCCAGAACCGGCACGGTTCAGAGGAGAAGCGGCGCGCGTTCTGCAACTTCCGGAAGCGGCCTCGGTTCTGGGTCCCGGATCAAGTCCGGGAAAAGAACCCTACGCCGCCGCTTTCTTGCGCCGGGCCTCTTCCGCCTCGGCGCAGGCGAGCGCCATGCAGACGGCGATGATCTCCGAGGCGACCTTCACGTCGGCGAGCGTCGGGAAGGACGGCGCCAGCCGCAGGTTCGAGTCCTGCGGATCCTTGCCATACGGGTACGTCGCGCCGGCCGGCGTCAGCGCGAGCCCCGCCTCCTTGGCGAGCGCGACGGTCCGCGAGGCCGCGCCCGGCGCGAGGTCGACCGAGACGAAGTAGCCGCCCGCAGGCGTGATCCAGGTCGCAGCGCCGAGGCCGCCGAGCCGCGCCTGAAGCGCGTCCGTCACCGCCTTGAACTTCGGAGCGAGCGAGCCGCGGTGCTTGTCCATATGGGCGGCGAGGCCCGCCTCGTCCTTCAGGAAGCGCACGTGACGCAGCTGGTTCAGCTTGTCCGGGCCGATGGTCTGTTTGCCGGCGCGGGCCTGCTGCCACTTCACGTTGGCCTCCGACGAGGCGAAGAAGGCGAGGCCTGCGCCCGCCACCGTCATCTTGGAGGTCGAGGCGAACACGAAGGCCCGGTCCGGATGGCCGGCCGCGGCGCATTCGTCGAGAATGTTGAGGATCTCGGCCTTGGCGTCCGTCAGGTGATGGACCGCATAGGCGTTGTCCCAAAACAGGCGGAAGTCCGGCGCAGCCGTCTCCATCTTCGCGAGGCGCCGCACGGTCTCGTCCGAATAGGTCTCGGCCGTCGGGTTCGAATATTTCGGCACGCACCACATGCCCTTCACGGCCGGGTCGCGCACGAGCTCCTCGACCTGGTCCATGTCCGGGCCTTCGCCCGTGAGCCGCACCGGGATCATCCTGATCCCGAATTCCTCGCAGATCGCGAAATGGCGGTCGTAGCCGGGCGCCGGGCAGAGGAAGACGATCTCCTCTTCCTTGCTCCACGGCCGCGCGGAGCCCGGCACGCCCTTCAGCAGCGCCCAGACGATGACGTCGTGCATCATGGCGAGGCTGGCGTTGCCGCCCACCACGACCCGCTCGGCCGGCGCGCCCATGGTGCCGGCGAAGAGCTTTCTGGTCTCCGCCAGCCCCTGAAGGTTGCCGTAGTTGCGGGCGTCTTCATTGGCCTCGGAGGTGTGGTCGCGGTTGCCGGGCAGCGCCAGCATGCCCTCGGCGAAGACGAGCTGCTCGGGCGAGGGCTTGCCGCGGGTCATGTCGAGTTTCAGGCCGCGCGCCTTGAACGCGTCGAGATCGGCGCGGGTCTTGGCGAGAAAGGCTTCGAGGTCGGCGGCGGAGAGATCGGCGAGAGCGGCGGTCACGGGAAGGATCCTCAGGCGGGAGGCGGTCGAACGGGCGCGTTCTACGCCTCATGCGCGCGGCATGCCAGAGGAAGAGAGGCAGGACTGGCGCGACGCTTCCGCCCCCTCTCCCGCTTGCGGGAGAGGGTAAGGGTGAGGGCCGTCGGCGCCGACGCCTCGAAAAGAAAGCTCGCCCGACGGACGGGTCCATGCCGGAAAGACCTTCGCCACTTCCCCTCATCCTTACCTTCTCCCGCAAGCGGGAGAAGGGGCGGCCTACGTCGCGCCTTACTCGCCGACCCGCGCCAGCCACTCGTCCTCGGTCAGCGTCTCGATCCCGAGCTCCTTGGCCTTCTCGAGCTTGGAGCCTGCGCCCGGGCCCGCCACCACGAGGTCGGTCTTCTTCGACACCGAGCCCGAGACCTTCGCGCCCAGCCGCTCGGCCATCGCCTTGGCTTCGTCGCGCGTCATCTTCTCGAGCGCGCCGGTGAACACCACGGTGAGCCCAGAGACCGGAGAGCTTTCCGCCCTCGCCTCCATGGCCGAGGGCGTCGCCTCGGCGAGCAGCGCGTCGAGCGGCGGGTCGTTCTTGGGTTCGCGGAAGAACTCCACCACGGCCTTGGCCACCACGGCGCCGATGCCGTCGATGTCGACGATCTCGCGCCAGGCCTCGTCGCCCTTGTCGCCCCGTTCGCCGCTCGGCGACGTCGCGGCCTTCGCCGCCTCGCGCAAGGCGTCGATGGTCGCGAAATGGCGCATCAGGCGCTTGGCGTTGGTCTCGCCGACATGGCGGATTCCGAGCCCGTACAGCAGCCGGTCGACGGTCTGCGACTTCGCCGCCTCGATCGCCGCATAGAGGTTCCTGGCCGAGGTCTCGCCCCAGCCTTCGCGGTTCTTCAGCGCGGTGAGCCGACCTTCGGTCTTCTCGCGCTTCTCCAGGGTGAAGATGTCCGCCGGCTCGCGGATCTCGCCCCACTCGTAGAAGGCCTCGATCTGCTTCTCGCCGAGCCCCTCAATGTCCATCGCGCCGCGCGAGACGAAATGGCGGAGCCGCTCCACCGCCTGCGCGCGGCAGGTGAGGCCGCCGGTGCAGCGCCAGACCACCTCCCCCTCATCGCGCGCCGCGTGGCTGCCGCAGACGGGACAGACATGGGGGAACTCAAACGCCGGGCCCCTGCCCTTCCGGTCAGCGTCGGTCACCCGCACCACCTGCGGGATGACGTCGCCGGCGCGCTGCACCACGACCGTGTCGCCGACGCGGACGTCCTTGCGGGCGATCTCGTCCTCGTTGTGAAGCGTGGCGTTCGACACCACGACGCCGCCGACCGTAACGGGCTTGAGCTTGGCGACCGGCGTCAGCGAACCGGTGCGGCCCACCTGGATGTCGATCGCCTCGAGCACGGTGGTCGCCTGCTCGGCCGGGAACTTGTGGGCGATGGCCCAGCGGGGCGAGCGCGACACGAAGCCGAGCCGCCGCTGAAGGTCGAGCCGGTCCACCTTGTAGACCACGCCGTCGATGTCGTAGCCGAGCGTGGCGCGCTTCTCCTCGATCGCGCGGTAATGCGCCAGAAGCTCGTCGGTCGTCGCGCAGACCGTCATCTCGTCATTGACGGCGAAGCCCCAGCGGCCGAGGTTTTTCACCATGCCCGACTGGGTCTCGGCCGGAACCTCGCTCGCCTCGCCCCAGGCATAGGCGAAGAAGCGCAGCGGCCGCGCGGCGGTGTTCTTCGGATCGATCTGCCGGAGGCTCCCGGCCGCCGCGTTGCGCGGATTGGCGAAGACCGGCTTGCCGGCCTCGACCTGCCGTTCGTTCAGCGCACGGAAGTCGGCGTGCGACATGTAGACCTCGCCGCGCACCTCGATCACCGCGGGGACGTCCTTGCCCTTCAGGCGTTCGGGCACGTCCGCGATGGTGCGCAGGTTCTGCGTCACGTCCTCGCCCACGGCGCCGTCGCCGCGGGTCGCTCCGCGGACGAAGACGCCGTCCTCGTAGCGCAGGGAGGCCGAGAGTCCGTCGATCTTGGGCTCGGCCGAGATCGCGAGCGCCTCCTCGGGCGGCATCTGCAGGAAGCGGCGGATGCGGGCGGCGAACTCCGCCACGTCCTCGTCCTTGAAGGCGTTGCCGAGCGAGAGCATCGGCACGGCATGCCGAACCTTGGCGAACGCCTCCGAGGGCGCCGCGCCGACGGTCTGGCTCGGGCTGTCGGCCGTGACGAGGTCGGGAAACGCGGCCTCGAGCGCGTTCAGCTTCTGGCGAAGCGCGTCGTAGTCGGCGTCCGAGACGATCGGCGCGTCGTCCTGATAGTAGCGCCGGTCATGCGCGCGGATCTCGTCGGCGAGCTTGGCGTGTTCGGCGGCCGCGTCGGGCAGCGAGGGCGGGAGTTCGCCGCCGTCCTTGTCTGTCGTGGCCATCTCAGATCGCCCTTGGGTTCCAGCGTGGCGGAGACCGACTGCGTGCTTCGAGACGCCGTCCTCACGAACGGCTCCTCAGCATGAGGAGGTCGAGGGTGGCAAGCTCAAACGGACCTCATGCCGAGGAGCCTTCGCGCTAGCGAAGGCGTCCGAAGCACGCAGTCCGTCTCCGCCCCGGTCACGCCGCCCTTCCAGCAGCCGGGTGGGCGCCGCCCTGGCCTCCTCGGTCGCCGAGACGCCGCCCTGCGGTCTCCTCGGCATGAGGACCGTTGAAAAAGCGAAAACGATCCTCATGCTGAGGAGCCTTCGCGCCAGCGAAGGCGTCTCGAAGCACGCAGTCCGTCTCCGCCCCGGTCACGCCGCCCCTTCCAGCAGCCGGGCCGCCGCAGCCCTCGCCTCTTCGGTCACCGAGGCGCCGGCCAGCATGCGGGCGATCTCCTCCTTGCGCTCGGGACGCTCCAGCCCCGCGACCCGCGTCACGACCCGCGTTTCGCCGGGCGCCTGCGCCTTCGAGATGAGGAAGTGCGAACCCGCCCGCGCCGCGACCTGCGGGGCGTGGGTCACCGACAGCACCTGCACGGTGCGCGCCAGTCTGGCGAGGCGGGCCCCGATCGCGTCCGCCACCGCGCCGCCGACGCCGGTGTCGATCTCGTCGAAGACCAGCGTCGGGGCCGAGCCGCGGTCGGCGAGCGCGACCTTCAGCGCCAGCATGAAGCGCGAAAGCTCGCCGCCCGAGGCGATCTTGGCCAGGGGCCCGGCGCGCGTGCCGGGATTGGTCTGGACCCAGAACTCCACGCGATCCACGCCCTCGGGACCGGCCGTGTCGGGCTCGACCTCGGTAGTGAAACGGGCGCGTTCGAGCTTGAGGTCTGGCAGCTCCGCCATCACCGCCGCGTCGAGGGTGGCCGCGACCTTGCGCCGTGCGGCGCTCAGGCGTTCGGCGGCGGCGGCGTAGGCGTGGCGCGCCGCCTCAGCCTCCGCGCCGAGCGCCGCCAGCCGCGCCTCGCCGGCGTCGATCTCGGCGAGATCGTGCTTGTATTTCTTGGCGAGCGCCGCAAGCTGGTCGGCCGGCACGCCGTACTTCCGGCTCGCGGCCCGAAGCGCGAACAGTCGCTCCTCCAGCCGCTCCAATTCCCGGGGGTCGAAGGCGGTGGCCTCGAGCGCGGCCTTGATATGCTGCTCGCCCTCGTCGAGCGCGACGAGGGCCGCGTCGAGCGCCTTGATGGCGGGCTCGACGAGTTCCGGCGACGCCGCCGCGCGCCGCTCCAGCCGCCGGATCGCGTTGGCGATCGCGGAAGCGGGCCCTGCGCCGCCGGTCACGGCCTCATAGGCCTCGTTGAGGTCCTCCGCCGCCTTCTCGGAGCGCATCATCGCGGCGCGACGGTCGGCGAGCTGCTCCTCCTCGCCATATTCGGGCGCAAGCGCGGAAAGCTCTTCGCTCGCATGCTTCAGGTAGTCGGCCTCGCGCCGCGCCGCCTCGACCCGTTCGGCATGCTGGCCAAGCGCTTTCTCGGCGGCGCGCCGCGCGGTCCAGGCGCTGCGGACCGCCTCGGCCTCCTGGCCGAGCCCGCCATAAGCGTCGAGCAAAGCGCGGTGGGCGGCCGGGTCGACGAGCGCGCGATCGTCGTGCTGGCCGTGGATCTCGACCAGCAGCGCGCCGAGGCTCTTCAGCGTCTGGACGCTCACCGGCTGGTCGTTGGCGAAGGCGCGGGTGCGCCCGTCGCGGGCCTGCACGCGGCGCAGAATCACGTCGCCGTCGTCGTCGATGTCCTGCGCCTTGAGCAGCGCGCGCGCCGGGTGGCCGGGGGCGAGATCGAAGGCCGCGGTCACCTGGCCTTGGGCTTCGCCCTCGCGGACGAGCCCGCCGTCGCCGCGCCCGCCGAGCGCGAGCGAGACCGCGTCCAGCACGATCGACTTGCCTGCGCCGGTCTCGCCCGTGAGCACCGACAGGCCGCCCTCGAAATCGAGTTCCAGCCGGTCGATCAGCACGATGTCGCGGATCGAGAGCCTTGCGAGCACGGACGATCCCGCGGGAGGGGTTTTGGGGTCAGGCCGGCGGGTTCGCGGCCGCGGTCTTGTTGCCGCCGCCGAACGCGCGGCTGATCCAGCTGTCGTTGTTCTGCTGGGGCTGCAGGCCGGAGCCGTTCAGCAGCGCGTAGCTCTGCTTGTACCAGTCGCCGTCCGGATAGTTGTGGCCGAGGATCGCGGCCGCGGTCTGCGCCTCGCCGACGATGCCGAGCGAGAGATACGCCTCGACCAGACGGTGAAGCGCCTCCTCGATGTGACGGGTCTGCTGGTACTGGCTGACGACGACGCGGAAGCGGTTGATCGCGCCGGTGTAGTCCTTGCGCGCGAGATAGAAGCGGCCGACCTGCATCTCCTTGCCGGCGAGCTGGTCGCGGGCGACGGAGGCGCGGCGCTTGGCGGGCTCGGCGTATTCGCTCTGCGGCCAGCGGCGCACGAGCTCGTCGAAAGCGGCGATCGCGCGCGTCGTGCGCTCCTGGTCGCGGCTCACGTCCGGCACCTGGTTGTAGTAGCTCATGCCGACGAGATACTGGGCGTAGGCCGCGTCCGGGCTCGTCGGATGCAGCTGGACGTAGCGATTGCCGTTGGTGATGGCCTCTTGATACTTGCCGTCGCGATAGGCGACGTAAGTGGTCATCAGCACCGACTTGCGGCCCCAGTCCGTGTACGGATGCTGGCGGTCGACCTCGGCGAATTTCTTCTTGGCGGCGTCATAGTCGCCGGTGTTCAGGCCGCTGAGGCCTTCGTTGTAGAGCTTGTCGGCTGGTTCGTCCGGCGCGAGCTCTTCCTTCTTGTCCTCGAACATCGAGCAGCCGGCGATCGGCAGCGCGAGCGCGACGAGAAGAGCGTTGCGGATCATCCGGCGCCCCCGCGCGGACGAAGCAGTAGACGGACGCACGGCCATCGAAGCCTCTTTCACAAACAGACGGATTCGGCCCCCGGGACCGGCCCGCGCCTTGACGCGGAACCCGACGCACCATGCTGGCGACGGGCGGGATGTCTATAGCCGAAACTCATCTCCGACGCACGCGCGGCTTTTTTGAGACAGGGGATGGAGGGCTCGGCGGCCATGATCCTGCTCCGCTTGCGGAGGAGGGGGACCATGCGCAGCATGGTGGAGGAGACCGCCGCGACGGACCGACAATGCGCGCCCCAAAACGGACGTTCGGGATCGCGCGAAATCTGCGCAAGAAGTTGAGCTTGCCGGAAGCCGTGCTTTGGCGAGCGCTTCGACGCGACCAGCTTCAGGGTCTACGCTTCCGACGTCAGCATCCCATCGGTCCGTTCGTCCTCGACTTCTATTGCCCCTCCGCGCGACTCGCCATCGAGGTCGATGGAGCGGTCCACGATTTCGCAGAGCGACTTGTCCGCGACGAGCGTCGTGACGCTTTGCTCGCCGAGCGCGGGATTCGCACGCTGCGCTTCGCGGCGCGGGACGTCCTGAACGACGAGGGCCTCGAAGGCGTCCTGCTCATGATCGCGGACGTCGCGCTCACCCCCTCGACCGCTGACGCAAGGGAGGAAGCGCGCGGAGGCGACGGCGCCTCTTGATCCTCCTCTGCGACGCGGAGGAGGGGGACCGTGGGCGAAGCCCATGGTGGAGGAGGCCGGCGCTACCCTTTTCAACGGGAAGCAGCCCCGAGATCGTCTCGGCGGCGAAGAAGGGGCCGGAAATCTCAAGCTCGTCGTTTCCGGCGCCGCGACCATGCCGCGCGTCGCGCTCGCCCCCTCCACCACCCTGCGGGTGGTCCCCCTCCCCCGCTGACGCAGGGGAGGATCCGAGCGCGAGAGGCAGCGCATAATCGTCAAGCGCTTCCCCAAACGAAAACGGCCCGGACGTCTCCGCCCGGGCCGCTTGGTCGTTCACCTTAAGTCCAGCGCCTCAGTTCGCCTGACGGCGAAGGAAGGCCGGGATCTCGAGCTGGTCGTCCTCGAGGCCGCGGGGATGCTGCGGAGCCGGGGCGCGGCCGTGGGCGTCAAGGTTGCCCTGGGCCGGGCGGCCCATCGGGGGCTGCGCCGGGCGGCGGGCGTAGTCGCTCTGCGGGGCCGGAGCCTGCATGCGCGGAGCCGGCTGCGGAGCGGGCTGATAGGCCTGCTGCGGGGCGTGGTGATGGCCCTCGTCCTCCTGGCCGCGGCCGAGGCCGTTGGCGAGGCGCTGGAGCAGCGTCATGCGCTTCTTGTCCGGCTGGCCGGCGACTTCCGCGTGATGGTTCGCGCGGATCTGCGCCTGGGCCGGCATCGGCAGGTCCTCGATCCGCGGCATGCGCGGACCGCGCGCCGGGGCGCGCTCGGCGTGCGGCGGGATGAAGGGCGCCTCATGGGCGCTCTCCTCAACGTACTGCTCCTCGGCGTGGTGCTCCGGCTCGGCGACCTGCGCGCGCGGCGCGGCCGGACGGATGGTGACGTCCTCGATCGCCGCCACGACCTGTGCGTCGTAGTGGTTCTCGACCTCGGCCGCCTGCTCGACCTGCGCCTGGGCGACGGGCGCCGCCGGGCGGAAGGTCGGGAGCGGCTGCGGCTCGGGCGAGCGGTGGGCCATCGGCGCGGGCGCGGGAGCCGCCGGCTTCACGCGGCTCGCGAGCTCGGCGATGCGCTGCTCGGCCGGGGTCGGCATGCCGGCCTCGAGGATGTGGTCGATGCCGGTGGCGACGACCGACACGCGGATGATGCCTTCCAGGCTCTCGTCGAAGGTGGCGCCGAGGATGATGTTGGCCTCGGAGTCGACCTCCTCGCGGATGCGGGTCGCGGCTTCGTCGACTTCGTAGAGGGTGAGGTCGTTGCCGCCGGTGATCGAGATCAGCAGGCCGCGGGCGCCCTTCATCGAGACGTCGTCGAGCAGCGGGTTGGCGATGGCGGCTTCGGCGGCCTGCACGGCGCGCTTCTCGCCCGAGGCTTCGCCGGTGCCCATCATCGCCTTGCCCATCTCGCGCATGATCGCGCGGACGTCGGCGAAGTCGAGGTTGATGAGGCCTTCCTTGACCATCAGGTCGGTGATGCAGGCCACGCCCGAATAGAGCACCTGGTCGGCCATCGCGAAGGCGTCGGCGAAGGTGGTGCGCTCGTTGGCGACCCGGAACAGGTTCTGGTTCGGGATGACGATCAGCGTGTCGACCGCCTTCTGCAGCTCCTCGATGCCGGCTTCCGCCGTCTTCATCCGGCGCATGCCTTCGAAGTGGAACGGCTTCGTGACGACGCCGACGGTGAGGATGCCGGCTTCACGGGCCGCGCGGGCGATGACGGGCGCGGCGCCCGTGCCGGTGCCGCCGCCCATGCCGGCGGTGATGAACGCCATGTGGGCGCCCGAGAGATGGTCGCGGATCTCGTCGATGACCTCTTCGGCGGCCGCGCGGCCGACTTCCGGCTGCGAGCCGGCGCCGAGGCCCTCGGTGACCTGCACGCCCATCTGGATGATGCGCTCGGCCTTCGAGAGCGTCAGCGCCTGCGCGTCGGTGTTGGCGACCACGAAGTCGACGCCAACGAGGCCGGCGTCGATCATGTTGTTGACCGCGTTGCCGCCAGCGCCGCCGCAACCGAACACGGTGATGCGGGGCTTCAGTTCCCGGATGTCCGGCATCTTCAGGTTGATGGTCATCTCAAGCCTCTAGAATTTTCGCGCCAACCGCGAGTCGTTTCAGTCCTCGGCGATCGGAGGGCGCGCTTGGCCCCTGCCGACCGACGGCCGCCGCGCCGCCGGTCAGAAGCTCTCTTTCAGCCACCGGCCGACCCGGTGGATGTACGTGTCCTTTTGCGGCTGCGAGCCGCCGCGACGCATCCGCCGCGGGTCGACATGCTCGACGCCGGCGACTTGCGGATAGACGAGCAGCCCCACCGGGGCCGCGAAGGCCGGGCCCTTGGCCGCCTCGGGAAGACCGCGGGCGCCCAGCGGGCGGCCGATGCGGACCGGGCGGTCGAGGATTCGCCGCGCGAGCTCGGGCAGGCCCGTGAGCTGGCAGGCGCCGCCGGTCAGCACCACGCGGCGCGCCTCGGAGGCGTGGCCGGAGGCGCGAAGGCGATCGCGCACGAGCTCGAGGGTCTCCTCGACGCGCGGCTTGACGATCTTCACGATCATCGACTTCGGCAGATAGTTCTGCGCCTCGAGCTCCGCCTCGCCGACCGGCGTGACGGCGATCTGCTCGCGCTCGTCGGCGATCGAGGGAAACACGCTGGCGTGCAGGGTCTTGAGCCGCTCCGCCTCGTCGATGGAGGTCGAGAGGCCGCGGGCGAGGTCGAGCGTGACGTGATGGCCGCCGAGCGCCACCGCGTCGCAATGCACGAAGGATCCGCCCTGGAACACCGCGACCGAGGTCGCGCCGCCGCCCATGTCGATGAGCGTGACGCCCATCTCGCTCTCGTCGTCGACGAGGCTCGCGAGACCGGCCGCGTAAGGCGCCGCCACCATGGTCTCGACATTGAGGTGGCTGCGTTCGACGCAGAGCGTGAGGTTGCGCAGCGGAGCGCCCTCCGCGCTCACGATGTGCATGTCGACGCCGAGCTGCTGGCCGACCATGCCGAGCGGGTCGCGCACGCCGCGGGTGGCGTCGAGCGCGAAGCCGGTCGGGATCGAATGCGCCACGGCGCGGTTCGGGCGCACGGTGTGGACGCAGCCCGCCTGCAGCACGCGGCGGATGTCGCGGTCCTCGACCGGGCGGCCGGCGATGTCGACCTCGGCGTGAAAAGTCTCGGAGGCGAGGCGCCCGGCGGAGATCGACGCGATGACGCTCTCGATCTGGACGCCGGCCATGCGTTCGGCGGCGTCGACGGCGAGGCGAATGGCCTGCTCGGCCGCCTCCATGTCGACGATCTTGCCGCCCTTCACGCCGCGCGAGCGCTGGTGGCCGACGCCGATGAGCTCGACGGTGTGGCTGCGGTCGGGAAGCGCGTCGCCGGCCTCGGTGGGGCGCAGGCGCGCCACCATGCACACGACCTTCGAGGTGCCGACGTCGAGCGCCGACACGATCACGGCCCGGCGGCCCGGCAACGGCCGCATCTTCGGCACGACGCCGTAGGGGAACGCGCCGCTCATATCTGGCCAGCCTTCTTCTTGGCCTTGGCGGCGGCCTTGTCGGCCTCCGCCATCTGGGCCGCGGCCTCGGGCGAGAGGCGCACCACGATCTTCGCGGGGGAGCGCAGGTCCACCACGTTGATCCACTTCGCGAAAACGTTCTGCTTGGCCTGGAGCGACTCGAGACGCGCCAGCGCGGCCGCATAGCCGATCTCGGGCAGCTTGACCTCGACCCCGGAGCGCAGGCGCAGGTTCCAGCGCCGCTCGGCGACGAACACCGCGGCGTAGGTCTCCTCGCGGATCTTCGGCGCGAGCGCGAGCGCGTCGAGCAGCTTCTGGGCCTTGAGGTTCGCCGACGGGCCGACGACCAGCGGCAGATGCGCGAAGCGCGAGTCGCGGAACTCGTCGATCGGCGTGCCGTCCTCGGCCAGGATCTGGACCTTGCCGTCGTGCTGCCAGAGCGCGAAGGGCTTGCGCTCGACGAGGTTCACGGTGAGGCGGTCGGGGTAGAGCTTCTTGACGGTCGCGTCCTGGACGAGCGGGTTCGCCATCAGGCGCTCGCGGGCCGCGCGGACGTCGAGGAAGGGCAGCGCGGTGTCGTCCTTGACGCCGAGCGCAAGCAGCACCTCGTCGTCGGTCAGCGCCACCTGCCCCTCGGTCTGCACCGCGGTGATGCGGAAGCCCATCAGGTTGGCGGTCGTGACGTGGGCGTTGAGGATTTCGTCGCGCACCGTCGGCCAATGGCCGCCGTCGATCATGCCGAGCAGGCCGGTGCCGCCGTAGAGGACGGCGACCAGCGCGAGGCCAAGGCGACGCTTGCGCGCGACGCGCTCGAGGCGGAAGCGGAGGGATGACCAGCGGCTCGCGCCGATCACCTCGTCGACGTCGTCGATGTCGGGGCGCTGGACGCGGGCCTCGCCGGCCGCGCGCATGTTGGGATCGGTGCGGTAGACCAGCGTGGGCTGGGGACGCGATGCGCGAACGGGCGGGGCCGCGAGCTGCGGCTCCTCTACCGATCTAAGGACGCGTCCTCCACGAGCCATGTGACGAGCTCACCAAACCCCATGCCGACATAAGCGGCGAGTTCCGGCACGAGCGACGTCTCCGTCATGCCGGGCTGCGTGTTCACTTCGAGGCAGACGAGTTCGCCGGTTCCGTTGGGACGATCGTCGAAACGGAAGTCCGCTCTGCTGACCCCGCGGCACCCGAGCGCGTGGTGCGCCGCGACAGCCAGTTTTCGGACCTGTTGGTAAACAAAGGATGAAATTTCGGCCGGGAGAACGTGCTTCGAGCCGCCTTTGGCGTACTTGGCCTCGAAATCGTACCAGCCGTCGGAAGGGAGAATCTCGATCACGTCGAGCGCCTCGCCGTCTAAGACAGCGCAGGTAAGTTCCCGTCCCGCCACGAATTTTTCCGCCAGCAGCAGCTCGCCGTGGGGCCAGTCCTCGCGGGTGAGCTCCTGCGGCGGGTGGACATGGTCTTCGTTAACAATCAGCACCCCGACCGACGATCCGCCGTCGACAGGCTTGAGAACGTAAGGCGGCTCGATCGGATGCGCCTTCGCAGCCTCCGCGCGTGTGACGACTTTGCCACGCGCGACAGGAACTCCTGCGGCGGCCATCACGGTCTTGGCCCGCTCCTTGTGCATCGCGAGCGAGGAGGCCAGCACGCCGGAATGCGTGTAGGGGATGCCCATCAACTCGAGCAGGCCCTGCACCGTGCCGTCCTCGCCGAAGCGGCCGTGCAGCGCATTGAAGCAGACGTCCGGCTTCACGCGCTGGAGCACCTCGGGGAGGTCGCGGCCGACATCCACCCGCGTGACCTGAAAGCCCTTGCTCTCCAGAGCCTTGGCGCAGGCTTCTCCCGACCAGAGCGAGACCTGTCGCTCCGAGGAGAGCCCGCCCATGAGGACGGCGACGTGCTTCGACATGCGTTCCCCCGAATGCTTCTTGTCGTCATCCCGGACGGCGCGACGCGCCGGGCCGGATCGTGTTCAGGACAAAGCGCCCGCGACGCGCGCGCCGAGACGAACTGCGTGCTTCGAGACGGCCCTGCGGGCCTCCTCAGCATGAGGAGCGTGGTGGAAGCTCAAACCTGACCTCATGCTAAGGAGCGGCCTCTGGGCCGCGTCTCGAAGCACGCAGTCGGCCTCCCCAAGGCCTTTCCTTACGCCGCCGTCCCGATCCGCTTGATCTCCCATTCGAGCTCCACCCCGGACGTCTCGCGCACGCGGCGGCGGACCTCCTCGCCGAGCCCCTCGATGTCGGCCGCGGTCGCGCCCCCGACATTGATGAGGAAATTGCAGTGCATCTCGGAGACCTGCGCGCCGCCGATCCGGTGGCCGCGCATGCCGGCGGCGTCGATCAGCTTCCAGGCGGAGTTTCCGGGCGGGTTCTTGAAGGTCGAGCCGCCGGTGCGGCTCTTGATCGGCTGGTTGGTCTCGCGGTGCTCGGCGACGGCGTCCATTTCGGCGCGGATCTCGGCCTTGTCCCGAACCTCGCCCTGCATCAGCGCGCCGGTGAAGATGACGTCGGCGGGCGCGGAGGAGTGGCGATAGGTGTAGCCCATCTCGGCGTTCGAGAAGGTCCGCTTCGCGCCCGTCCGATCGACGCCGTAGACTTCGACGACGCGCTGGCAGGTCTCGGTCCCGTTCGCGCCCGCGTTCATGCGCAGCGCCCCGCCGATCGCGCCCGGAATGCCGTGGTAGAACGCGAAGCCGCCCAAACCGGCCTCATGGGCCGCGAGCGCGACGCGCTTGTCGGCCGCCGCGGCGCCGACAAGCAGCCGATCCGCGCCAACGCGCTCGATGCCGGCAAAACTCTTGCCGAGCCTCACCACCACGCCCGGCACGCCGCCGTCGCGCACCAGGAGGTTCGAGCCGAGGCCGATCGGATAGAGCGGCGTTTCGGCCGGCAGGCGGGAGAGGAAATAAGCGAGGTCGTCCTCGTCTGACGGAGAGAACAGCGCTTCAGCCGGCCCGCCGACGCGGAACCAGGCGAGGTCGCCGAGCGCTTGGCCCACGACGAGCTTGCCGCGCAGATCGGGCATGAGGGCCGTGAGGCGATCGGGGAGAGGCGGAGGTTGGCTGTGCATCGCTCGCGCTTAACGGCCGCTACGGTTCTGAACCAGATGGCGGTTCGGGGAAGTGACGTTCGGTCATGACATCTATCGCCGCCTCGAGGGGCCCGAGATCGTCCTCATAGACGCTCCACAGGATATCGAGGTCGACCCGCTGATAGACGTGGCGGATGATGTTTCCAAGATTGGCGACGGCCGGCCAGTCGATGTCGGGAGCGTCCGTGGCTTTCCATTCGGCCGGGATATGTCGAGACGCTTCGCTCACGATCTCGAGGAACCGCTCGAAAGCCGCGCGGGCGAACCTGTCGGTGCGGAGGTGGTCGATCGTCTTCGCGTCGAGGAGCGACCGGATATCCTGAATGGCGACGCTGATATGACCGAGCCGGTCTTTGACCTTCTCGTTCATCAGAAGACCTCTATGGCGTCTCTCTCGAACGAACTCCTGAACGAGCCGTCCAGGCTTCGACGCATGAGAACGTTAGCTTCCAGAGACGTTTCGTCCTCGATGGCCACGGCGACGCCCGAAAGGTCGATCAGCGAGAACTTGGCATGCGGATCAACCTCGATCGCCACGTCGACGTCGCTGTCGGGTCGATTGTCCTGGCGCGCGCGCGAACCGAACAGGGCCATGTGGGTCACGCCCCTGGCCCTCAGCTTCGGCTCCAGCTCCAGAAGGCTCTGGATCAGATGTTCGCGCGACATCGTCATGGCGTTCGTTCTAGCACGCCTCCAGTTCAGCTCTTAAGCGCCGCCAGCTCGTCCGGGAGCGCGGCGGCCCAGTAGGTGCTCGAGCCCGCGCCCAGCAACACCACGTAGTCGCCTGGCCTGGCCACTCCCGCCACGACGCCCGCGAGCGCCTGCGGGCTCTCAAGCGGGATGACGTGGCGATGGCCGCGCGCCCGCAGGCCCGCGATCAGATCGTCGCGCTCGGCGCCCTCGATCGGCTGCTCGCCGGCCGCGTAGACGTCGGCGACGATCACCGTGTCGGCGTCGTTGAAGCAGCTCGAAAATCCGTCGAACAGCGCCTTGAGGCGCGAGTAGCGGTGCGGCTGGACGACGGCCACGACATTGGCGTCCGTGGAAGCGCGCGCGGCCTTCAGGACGGCCGCGATCTCCACCGGATGGTGGCCGTAGTCGTCGAAGATCGTGACCCCGTTCCACTCGCCCACGCGGGTGAAGCGACGCTTCACGCCGCCGAACTTCGAGAGGCCCGCCCGGATCTGGTCCGGGGTCGCGCCGAGTTCATGGGCGACGGCGATGGCCGCGGTCGCGTTCAGCGCGTTGTGGCGGCCGGCCATCGGCAGCACGAGATCGTCGAGCGCGGTCTCGGCGCCGGACGTGCGGTCATGGATCGTCACGCGGAAGCGGCACTGGCCGCCCTTGAGGTCGAGGTCGCGCAGGCGCACGTCGGCCTGCGGGTTCTCGCCATAGGTCACGACCCGGCGGTCTTCGATCAGGCCCACCATGTCCTGCACGGTCGGGTGGTCAAGGCACATCACCGCGAAGCCGTAGAACGGCACGTTCTCCACGAAGGAGCGGAACGCGGCCTTCACGGCGTCGAAGGTGCCGAAATGGTCGAGATGCTCGGGGTCGATGTTGGTGACGACCGCGACGTCGGCGGGAAGCTTGAGGAAGGTGCCGTCGCTCTCGTCGGCCTCCACCACCATCCAGTCGCCGTCGCCCATGCGGGCGTTCGCGCCGTATGCGTTGATGATGCCGCCGTTGATGACGGTGGGATCGAGCCCGCCGGCGTCGAGCAGCGTGGCGACGAGCGAGGTCGTGGTGGTCTTGCCGTGCGTGCCGGCGATCGCGACGCAGGTCTTGAGCCGCATCAGCTCGGCGAGCATCTCGGCGCGGCGCACGACGGGCAGGCGGCGCTCGCGGGCGGCGGCGAGCTCGGCGTTGTTGCGCTTGATCGCCGAGGAGACGACCACGACCTCGGCCTTGCCGAGGTTTTCGGCCGCATGGCCGATCGTGACCGCGACGCCCTTCTCGCGCAGGCGCTTGACGTTGGCGTTCTCGGCGGCGTCCGAGCCCTGCACCGTGTAGCCGAGATTGGCCAGCACCTCGGCGATGCCCGACATGCCGATGCCGCCGATGCCGACGAAATGGATGGGCCCGATGTCGCGGGGAAGTTTCATGGGTCGGCACGCGGTCAGTTCGAGGGAAGGACGGCTTCAGCTTCGGGCGGCAGACCGGCCGCTCGCCGCCGCCAATACCACATCTGCGAGCCGCGCGGCGGCGTCGGGCGCGCCGACGCGGCGGGCGGCGTCGGCGGCGGCGGCGAGGCCCGCGGCGTCCTCGAGGCGGACGGCGAGATCGTCGGCGAGCGCCTGGGGCGACAGGCGGGACTGCTCCCAGACGACCGCGCCGCCCGCGAGCGCGAGCGCGTTGGCGTTGGCGAGCTGGTCGTTGTCGAGCGCGTGGGGCAGCGGCACGAGGATCGAGGGACGCCCGATCACCGCGAGCTCCGCGACCGTCGAGGCGCCGGCGCGCGCGATCACGAACTGGGCGAGCGCCATGTGGCCGGGCATGTCGGCGAAGAAGGAGGAGAGCTCGGCCTTCACGCCCGCGGCCGCATAGGCTGCGCGCGCGGCCTCGATGTCCTCGGGGCGGGCCTGCTGGGTCACGGCGAGCCGATCGCGCAGCTCCGTCGGCAACAGCGCGAGCGCGGCCGGCAGGATCTCGGAGATGAAGCGCGCCCCCTGGCTTCCGCCGAAGGCGAGCAGGCGAATGGGGTGGTGGTTGCTCGGCGGCCGGTAGGCGACCTCGCTCGCCGCGATCACCTGCGGGCGCACAGGGTTGCCGACATGGACGGTCTCGCGGCCTTCCGGCGCGCCCGAGACCGTCGGGAAGCCTGTGGCGATCTTCGTCGCGAGCTTCGCCAGCATGCGGTTGGCGCGGCCCATCACGGCGTTCTGCTCGTGAAGGATCACGGGCGCGCCGACGATGCGGGCCGCGACCAGCGGCGGGAAGGTCGGATAGCCGCCGAAGCCGACGACGGCCGCCGGCTCGACCTTGCGCAGGATCGAGACGCAGCGGACGACGCCGCGCGACAGCGTGAGGCCCAGCTTGGCGTAGGCCGCGGGCCCCGATCCGCGCAGCGTGTCGGCGGGGGCGGCGTGCAGCGCGCGCGCCGGGAAATGCGAGGCGTAGGCGAGCGCGCGCTCGTCGGTGATGAGCTCGACGGGGACGCCGCGCGCTGCGAGTTCGGTCGCGAGCGCTTCGGCCGGGAAGAGATGCCCGCCGGTGCCGCCCGCGGCGAGCAGGATCGGCCGACCGGTCACGCCGGGGCTCCGGCGGGCGCGTGGCCGCTCTTGCGGGCGTGACGCCTGATCTCGGCGGCGAGCGCGTCGGCGCGCGGGCGCTTGCGGGTGAGCGCCAGCAGCATGCCCATGCCGAGCGCGAGCGCGAACATCGAGGAGCCGCCGTAGGACACGAAGGGCAGCGTCATGCCCTTGGCCGGGATCATGTGGAGGTTCACCGCCATGTTGATGGCCGACTGCAGGCCGAACAGCATGACGAGGCCGGCGATCGCGAGCCTTGTGAAGCCGTCCTGCGTGTTGCGGGCGTGGTAGAGGCCGCGCAGCACGATGAAGGCGTAGATCGACACGATCACCATGCAGAACAGCACGCCGAACTCCTCCGCGGTCACGGAGAAGATGAAGTCGGTGTGCCCGTCCGGGATGATGCGCTTGACGGTGCCCTCGCCCGGGCCCTTGCCGAACCAGCCGCCGGACGCGAAGGCCTCTGTGGCTTTCTCGATCTGGAAGTTGTCGCCGGTCTCGGGGTCGAGGAAGCGGTCGATGCGGCGCGCCACATGCGGCAGCACCTGATAGGCGGTGATGAGGCCGAAGGCCCCCGCCCCGCCGAGCCCGACCACCCAGATCCAGGGCAGGCCCGCGAGGAAGAACAGCACGCCCCAGACCGCCGTCGTCAGAACGGTCTGGCCGAGGTCGGGCTGAAGGATGAGCAGGCCCACCACCGAGCCGAGCAGCACGGTGGAGAGGATGTGGCCCGGCATGTCGCGCCGCTCGGAGCCTTCGGCGAAGAGCCAGGCGGCGAGCACGATGAAGGCCGGCTTCACGAATTCGGACGGCTGCACGACGATGCCGGCGAACGAGACCCAGCGCCGCGCGCCCTTGATCTCGGTGCCGTGGACGAGCGTCACGGCGAGCAGAACCATGCCGCCCGCGAACACGATCCAGGCGAGCCTGCGCACCTGCCGCGGCGACAGAAACGAGATGCCGATCATGATGAGGAACGCCGGGGCGAGGAACAGCGCCTGGCGGTTCACGAAGTGGAACAGGTCGAGCCCGATGCGTTCGGCGACGGGGGGCGAGGCCGCGAGCGACAGGACGACGCCGAGGACCATGAGGCCGCTCACGGCGAAGAGCAGGGCCCGGTCGATGGTCCACCACCACTCGCCGAAGAGGGTGCGTTCCGCGCGGGAGATCATGGTTCTGTTCCACTCCGAAGAGCATGCGGCGCGTCGCGGCCCGGCGGGCGGAAAGGCGCGAGCCGAGAATGGACGGTTAGCGTTAATGAAGTTCGAACTGGGGCCGCCAAGCGAGATGCGCTGGAGCCAAAGCGCGTCATCCCGGGCTTGACCCGGGATCCAGAACCGACGCGTCGTGGGGCTTGCCCATCCCTTATCGGTTCTGGATCCCGGCTCTTCGGCCGGGATGACCCGGCGCTTAAAGCTGAAGTCCCAGCACGGCCCTGCGGAACGCTTCGCCGCGCTCCTCGAAATTGCGGAACTGGTCGAAGGAGGCGCAGGCCGGCGAGAACAGCACGACGGGCTCCGGATCGGCCGACGCCTCCGCGGCCTTCGCGGCGGCCTCGACCGCCTTGTCGACGGTCCCGCAGAAGTCGTGCGCGACGCCGTGCTCGCCAAGCGTCCTGGCGAAAGCCTCCGAGGCCTCGCCGACGAGAAACGCCTTCTCGACGCGCCCGAGCAGCGGAACCAGCGCCTCGATGCCGCCGGTCTTGGGCTTGCCGCCGAGGATCCAGAACGACTTCTCGAACGAGGCGAGCGCCTTCTCGGCGCTGTCGGCGTTTGTCGCCTTCGAGTCGTTGATGAACACGACGCGGCCAGGCGTCGAAATCTCCTCCATCCGGTGCGCGAGACCCGGGAAGGTCGAAAAGCCCTTCAGGATCGCCGCGTCGTCGAGGCCGAGCGCACGGGCGACCGCGCGGACCGCGCTCGCGTTCTGGACGTTGTGCGCGCCGCGCAGCGCCCGGGCGCCGGAGAGGTCGAGCGGATCGTTCTCCGAAATCTTGACGACCTCGACGCCCGCGATCGCAAGCCGCTTCGCCATCGCGGCCGACCGCTCGTCGTCGACGCCGATCACAGCGGTCTTCGCGTTCACCACCAGCCGCTCCTTGACGCCGGCGTAGCCGTCCATCGTGCCGTGGCGGTCGAGATGATCCTCGGAGAGGTTCAGCATCACCCCGACGGTCGGTGCGAGGGTCATGGTGAGGTCGATCTGGTAGGAGGAGCACTCCACCACATGGACGCGGTTCGGCGCGGGCGGCGCGAGCTCCAGCACCGGAACGCCGATGTTGCCGCCCATCTGCACGTCCCAGCCGGCCTCGCGCAGCACATGAGCGGTCAGCGCCGTGGTGGTGGACTTGCCGTTGGTGCCGGTGATCGCGACGAAGGGCGCGTCCGGCGCGATCGTGTCGCGCTCGCTGCAGAAGATCTGGATGTCGCCGATGACGCCGACGCCCGCGGCCTTGGCGAGCTCCACGCTCCAATGGGGCTTGGGATGGGTGAGCGGCACGCCCGGCGCGAGCACCAAAAGCTCGAAACGGGAGAAGTCGCCCTCGCGCAGGTCGCCGGTCGGCAGGCCTTCGGCCTTGGCCTTCTCGACGCTCGCGGCGTTGTCGTCGAAGGCGGTGACGTCGGCGCCGCCCGCCACGAGGCTGCGCACGGTCGCAAGCCCCGAGCCGCCGAGCCCGAAGACCGCGACCTTCATGTCCTTGAACGCGGTCGCAGGCGTCACGAGAGAGACGCCCGCCTCTGCGCGAGGTTGATCCAGAAGAAGGCGTTCTGGGGAGAGGCGCTGCGTGCGTCGGGACGCGCCGCGTCGCGTCGCTCCTCGGCATGAGGAGCCCTTAGACTCCACACATGCACCTTATGCTGAGGAGCCGTCCGCAGAACGGCGTCTCGAAGCACGCAGTTGGCCTCGATGTGGTCTTGCGAAGCAGCCATGCCCGTCACCTCAGCTTCAGCGTCGCAAGGCCCACGAGGGCCAGCACGACGGCGATGATCCAGAAACGCACGACGACCTGGGGCTCCGACCAGCCGAGCTGCTCGAAGTGATGGTGGATCGGGGCCATGCGGAACACCCGCTTGCCCGTCAGCTTGAAGGAGGCGACCTGCACGATCACCGACACGGCCTCGAGCACGAACAGGCCGCCGATGATGGCGAGCACGATCTCATGCTTGGTCGCGACCGCGGTCGCGCCCAGCATGCCGCCGAGCGCGAGCGATCCGGTGTCGCCCATGAAGATCGAGGCCGGGGGCGCGTTGAACCAGAGGAAGCCGAGCCCCGCCCCCAGCATCGCGCCGCACACGACCGCGATCTCGCCGGTTCCGGTCGTGAAGTGGATCTGAAGGTACTCGGCGAAGAGCGCGTTGCCGGAGAGATAGGCGATGAAGCCGAAGCTCGCGGCCGCGATCATCACCGGCACGATCGCGAGGCCGTCGAGGCCGTCGGTGAGGTTCACGGCGTTGCCCGCGCCCACCAGCACCACCGCGCCGAACAGGACGAAGAACCAGCCGAGATCGAGCAACAGGTTCTTGAAGAACGGAAAGGCTAGCGAGGTCGAGAAGCCGAAGTCGAGGCCCGGCAGGCTCGCGGCGCGGAAGCCGCCCGGCTGGCCCGCGATCGCGATGCAGTAGACCGCGATGATGGCGATGGCGAATTCGAGGCCCAGTCGCATCTTGCCCGAATAGCCGGCGTGGGTCTGCTTCGTGACCTTGAGATAGTCGTCATAGAAGCCGATCGCGCCGAAGCCCACGGTGACGAACAGAACGATCCAGACGTAAGGATTGGCGAGGTTCCCCCACAGCAGCACCGAGGCGATCATCCCGGAGAGGATCATCAGCCCGCCCATGGTGGGGGTGCCGCGCTTGGAGAGGTGGGTGACCGGGCCGTCCGCTCGGATCGGCTGGCCCTTGCCCTGCTTGATCCTGAGCGTGTCGATGATCAGCGGGCCGAACAGGAACACGAACAGCGCGCCCGTCATCACGGCGCCGCCGGTGCGGAACGTGATGTAGCGGAAGATGTTGAAGCCCGGAACGAGGTCCGAGAATTCGGCGAGGAAGCTGAGCATGGTCGCGCTTTACCCGGCCGCCTGCGTCTCGTCGACCGTCGAAAGAGGCCGGAAGCGCTCTTTCATCGCGGCGACGACCGGGCCCATGCGCGAGCCGTTGGAGCCTTTCACCATGACGACGTCGCCGGCCTTCAGGCGATCGAGCAGCTTGGGCTGAAGCTCGGCGGCGGTCTCGGCCCATCCGCCGCGGCGCGCCTTGGGCAGCGCGTCGAAGAGCGACTTCATCAGCGGCCCGGCGCAGAACACGAGGTCGATGCGCGCCGCCGCCGCCGTCTCCGCCACCTTGGCGTGGAGCGCCGGCCCCTCGTCGCCGAGCTCCAGCATGTCGCCCAGCACGGCGATGCGGCGGCCCGTCGGCGGCGCCATGGTGTGGCCGAGCAGCGCGAGCGCCGAGCGCATCGAAGCGGGATTGGCGTTGTAGCTTTCGTCGATCACAAGCAGCGAGCCGCCTGCGACGCCGAGCTCGTGGCGCTGGCCGCGCCCGGCGGGCGGGGCGAACTTGGCGAGCGCGAGCGCGGCGAGCGCGAGGTCCGCGCCGGCGAGCTTGGCGGCCAGCAGCACGCCGAGCGCGTTCTGGACGACGTGGCGGCCGGGCGCGCCGATCTTGAAGGTGACGGGCTCGCCCAGGATGGTGGCGGCGACGCAGGAGCTCGTCTCCTTGAGCGCCAGCCGGTCGAGGCGAGAGTCCGCCGAGACGTGCTCGCCGAAGCTCCAGACCGCGGCGCCGCATTCGATGGCGGCGGCCTTCAGGCGCTCGTAATGGGCGTTGTCGCGATTGACGACCGCATGGCCGCCGCGCACCAGCCCCTCGAAGATCTCGGCCTTGGCGTCGGCGATGCCCTCGACGTTCTTGAAGGCTGCGAGATGGACGGGCTCGACGTTCGTCACCATCGCGACGTGCGGGCGCACCATCTTGGTGAGCGGGCGGATCTCGTCGGGGTGGTTCATGCCGATCTCGAACACGCCATAGGCGGCCGACTTCGGCAGGCGCGCGAGCGTGAGCGGCACGCCCCAATGGTTGTTGTAGGAGGCGGCGGAGGCGTGGGTCTGGCCGTCCTCCGCGAGCGCAAGGCGCAGCGCCTCCTTGGTCGAGGTCTTTCCGACCGAGCCCGTCACCGCGACGATCTTGGCGCGCGAGCGGGCGCGGGCCGCGATCCCGGTCGCGACCATCGCCTCGAGCACGTCCTTGACGATGAGGATCGGGCCGAAGGCCGACGCCTCGTCGGCGTGGGCCTCGTCCACGACCGCGAGGCTCGCTCCGCGGCCGAGCGCGTCGCCGACGAATTTGTGGCCGTCATGCACGTCGCCCTTGATGGCGAAGAACACGTCGCCGCGCCCGACCGTGCGGCTGTCGATCGAGACGCCCGTCAGCGCGCCGTCCGGACGGCCGGCGAGGCGCCCGGCGGTGGCGAGCGCGAGCTCCGGCGCGGACCAGAGCGGCTCGGCGAATGCGGTCTGCGCGGTCACGCGGCGTCCCCCAACTTTGCGAGCGTCTCGCGAACCACCTCGTGGTCGGAGAACGGCAATGTCCGATCGCCCACGATCTGGCCGGTTTCGTGACCCTTGCCCGCGATCACCACCACGTCGCCGGCTTTCGCCTCGCCGACCGCGGTCTCGATCGCGGTCCGGCGATCGCCGATTTCACGCGCCTGCGGAGCCGCGGCGAGGATCGCGGCGCGGATCTTCGCGGGCTCTTCGGAGCGCGGATTGTCGTCGGTGACGACGACGTCGTCGGCGCCGGCCGCCGCCGCCTCGCCCATCATCGGGCGCTTGCCCGGATCCCGGTCGCCGCCGGCGCCGAAGACCGCGACGAGGCGTCCAGCGGCGAAGGGACGAAGGGCCGCGAGCACCGAGGCGAGAGCGTCGGGCTTGTGGGCGTAATCGACGAAGACCGCGGCGCCCGAAGGCGTTTCGCCCACGAGCTCCAGTCGGCCGGGCACGCCTTCAAGCCGTTCGAGGCCGGCGAGAGCGACGTCCTGGTCGACTCCGGTCGCGATGGCGAGGCCTGCGGCCACGAGCGCGTTCTCGGCCTGGAAGTCGCCTGCGAGCGGCAGACGGACCTCGCGCAGGCCGGCGGGCGTGTCGAGCGAAAGGATTTGGGCGAGGCCGTCGCGGCGCACGTCCGTCAGCCGGAAGGTCTCGCCTTTGCGGCCGAGCGTGAAGAGGCCCTGCCCCCTCGCCTTCGCGGCGTCGATGAAGGCCGGGGCGTCGGAGGAGTCCGCCCACACCACAGCTGTCCCATCCTTGGGAAGCAGTTCGGTGAAGAGCCGAAGCTTGGCGTCGCGGTAGTGCTCGACCGTCGGATGATAGTCCATGTGGTCGCGTGAGAGATTGGTGAAAGCCGCGGCGTTAAGGTTAACGCCATGCAGTCTTTTCTGGTCGAGGCCGTGGCTCGAGGCCTCCATCGCGAGATGGGTCACCCCCTCCTCCGCGAGGCCGTCGAGCGTGCGATGGAGCGAAACCGGATCGGGCGTCGTCAGCGATCCGTAGGTCGCCCCGGAGGGCTTGGTCACGCCGATCGTGCCGAGGCTTGCGGCGGCGTGGCCGGCATGGCTCCAGATCTGGCGGAGAAACGTGACGGTCGAGCTCTTGCCGCTCGTGCCGGTGACGGCCGCGATCTGCTCCGGCTGGCGCGGATAGAGCCGCGCCGCCGCCTTCGCCAGCGCAAGCCGGCCGTCGGCGACCCGCACCACGGGAACCGGCGCGTCGACCGGCGCTTCGGACACCACCGCGGCCGCGCCCTTCTCCAGCGCCTGCGCCACGAAGCGCGCGCCGTCGGTCTTGGCGCCTGCGAGCGCGGCGAACGCGAAGCCGGGCTCCACCGCCCGGCTGTCGGCCGTCAGCCCCGCGATCGCGGTCGCCGCGACGTCGGGCGCGAGCCCTTCGTCGGGAAACAGCGCGCCGAGAGTTCTGGCCGGAGCCTTCAGGTCGCTCACTCCTGAACCGAGCCCGTCGGGATGCCGCCGAGCAGCGCCGTCGCGGTCGGGGCCTCGTAATCAGGCTCGACGTTGAGCAGCGGCGCGATGCGCTCGACCATCCTGCCGCCGACCGGAACGACGTTCCAGCCGGAGGTGGCGAAACCGTGGGTCTCGGGCAGCGCCTTCGGCTCGTCGAGCACGGCGAGCAGCATGTAGCGCGGCTTGTCCATCGGGAACACGGCGGTGAAGGCGGTCAGGTTCTTGGTCTTCGAGTAACGGCCGCCGATGACCTTCTCGGCCGTGCCGGTCTTGCCGCCGACGCGGTAGCCCGGAATGTCGGCCTTCTTGGCCGAGCCCTTCTCGGCGTTGAGGCGCATCAGGTAGCGCATCTGGACCGAGGTCTGGTCGCGCAGCACCTTGGTCGAGACGGCGCGCGCCTCCTCGGCGGTGCGCTGCAGGAAGGTCGGCTTCATCAGCCAGCCGCCGTTGACGAGCGCCGAGACGCCCATCACCGACTGGATCGGCGCGATCGCGACGCCATGGCCGAACGAGATGGTGATGGTGTTGAGCTCGCCCCAGCGGGCCGGCACCAGCGGACGGGCGCTTTCCGGCAGCTCCGTCTGGAGACGGTCGAGCTGGCCCATCTTCTTCAGAAACGCCTTGTGCGCCTCGACGCCCATGGTCAGCGCGATGCGCGCCGTGCCGATGTTGGACGAGTGGATGAACACCTCCGGCACCGTCAGCACCCGACGCTGCGGATGGAAGTCGTGGATCTTGAACCGGCCGTACTGCAGCGGCGCGCGGGCGTCGAAGCGGCTCTGGAGGCTGACCTTGCCGCTGTCCAGCCCCATGGCGATGGTCAGCGCCTTCATAGTCGAGCCCATCTCGAACACGCCGGTGTTGACGCGGTTGATGGCTTCCGGCTTCAGCGCGTCGGAGGGAATGTTCGGATCGTAGTCCGGCAACGAGACGAGGCTGACGATCTCGCCGGTGTCGACGTCGGCGATGGCGGCCGACGCCGCGATCGCCTTGAACTTCTTCATGCCCTCGGCGAGCTCGTCGCGCACCGCGTGCTGGACCTTGAGGTCGAGCGCCATGCGGATGGGCGCCATGCGGCCGCCCTTTCCGGCCTCGAGCGCCGCGGCGCGGGTGAGGCCGGACGTGTCGAGATACTTCTCGATGCCCGCGATGCCCTTGTTGTCGATGTCGGCGAAGCCGAGCACATGGGCGACCTGGGTGCCGTTCGGATAGACGCGCTTGTTCTCCTGCACGAAGGCGACGCCCGGAATGCCGAGGCGGAACACTTTCACCTGGTCGCGCGGAGAGATCTCGCGCTTCAGCCAGACGAAGCCCTTCTTGGTGGAGAGCTTGGCGCGAAGATCCTTGGCGTTGAGGTCGGGGAGCGCCTGGCTGAGCAGGTCCACCGCCTCGTCGACGTCGATGATGTTCTTCGGCTCGGCGTAGAGCGACGACACCTTCACGTCGGTCGCGAGCACGGTGCCGTTGCGGTCGACGATGTCGGGCCGCTGGATGGCGGCGACGGTCTGGGCGACCCGCTCGATCTCGTCGATGTTCGGCGCGACGGCGTACTGGACGAGGCGGCCGACGATCAGCGCGTAGATCACGCCGAAGCCGATGGCCGCAAGCCGAAGCCGCCCCGAGGTGAGGCCGAGGCCCTCGCCCGAACCGATCAGCAGCCGCACGGCGCGTCGGAACATGCGCCAGCCGAACTTCGTCGCGGTCCAGAGGCCGCGCGCGCTCGCGCCGGCGCCGCGCCCGAGCGCCGCGCCCGCGATCGCGCCGTTGCGGAAGGCGCCGTCGATCACCGCCTGCCCGTTCATCGCACGACGCCAATCTTTCTGAGGAAATCGGTCAGGTTCGCAGGCTGCGCGGGCCGCGGGGCGGGCGCGACCTGCATCGGCTGCGGCGCGGGCCGCGTCGCCGGCGCCTTGAGCTGGGACACGGGCTTCACGGCGATCGTCGCCTTTTTGGCGGGCGGAGCCGGTTTCTTCACGGCGGTCGGGGTCGACGGCTCCTTGTCGATCACGAGGCTGGCGTCCTGGCCCATCAAGCCGAGCGCCTCGAGCTTCTTGCCGATCTCGTCGACCGGCGCAGGCCGCCCGGGCAACGAGGCGAGATGCAAGGTCTGCTCGCGCGTCAGCGGCTTCAGATCGAGATGCTGTTCGGTCAGCGCCTGGACGCGGTCGAGCCGCGCGAGGAACGCCCATTCGGCCTTCAGCACCGCGACGGAGTCGACCTCCTGGGTGATCTGGCGCTTGAGCTTGGCGACCTCTTCGGAGTGGCGCGTCGCCTCATATTTGATGCGGTAGACGTAGACCGCCGAGCCGACCAGCGACAGCACGGCAACGACATTGACGATGCGGGCGATCTTCACGACGCGCCTCCGGGAAGGCCTTGCAGCGGCAGGCGCGGCACGCCGAACGCGAACGGATCGCCGCCGCGGGCGGGCGCCTCGGTGCGGCGGGCGGCGCGCAGGCGCGCGGAACGGGCGCGGGCGTTGGTCTTGGTTTCGGCGTCGCCGGGCTTGGCGGCCCCGCGTGAAATCGCCTCGAAGGTCGCGGGCGGCACGATCGCCTGCGGCATGTGGCGCGACCCGCCCGCCTGGGTGCGGGTGCGGTCGGCGAGGAACGTTTTCACGATCCGGTCCTCGAGCGAATGGAACGACACGACGACAAGGCGCCCGCCCGGCTTCAGGCGCTTCTCGGCGGCGAAAAGCGCACGGCCGAGCTCGCCGAGCTCGTCGTTCACCGCGATGCGCAGCGCCTGGAAGGTGCGCGTCGCCGGCGAGATGCCGTCGTTCCAGCTTCCGAGCACGCGTTCGCAGATCGCGGCGAGCTGGGCCGTGGTCTCGATCGGCGCCTTCTCGCGCTCGGCCACGATCGCGCGGGCGATCGCGCCGGCGCGGCGCTCCTCGCCGAGCGTGCGGAGCACCGCGGCGAGCTCCTTCTCTTCGAGATCGGCGACAAGATCGGCGGCGCTCGGGCCTTCGCCGCCCATGCGCATGTCGAGCGGGCCCTCGAAGCGGAACGAGAAGCCGCGCGCAGCCTGGTCGAGCTGCATGGACGAGACGCCGACGTCGAGCACGAGACCGTCGAGCGCCTCGACGCCGAGCTGGTCGAGGGCTGCGGAGAGGTTCGAGAAGCGCTCCTCGACGAGCGTGAGGCGCCCCTTCGAGGCCGCGACGAGGTCGTAGCCGCCGGCGATCGCGGTCGGGTCGCGGTCGAGCGCGACGACGTCCGCGCCCGTCTCGAGGATCGCGCGCGTGTAGCCGCCGGCCCCGAACGTGCCGTCGAGAATGATCTCTCCGGGCTTGGGATCGAGCGCGGCGATCACCTCCTCGAGCATGACCGGCAGGTGACGGGCGTCGGCGCTCATGTCGAGGCCTCCGGAGCGCCGGGGCGCGCGAGCCGCGACTTCAGCGCCCTCGCGTCCGCGCGCGCGGTCGCAAGATGCGCCCGGAAGCGCTCCGGCTCCCAGATCTGGAACTTCGAGCCCTGGCCGACGAAGGTCACGGCGTCCGAAATGCCCGCATAGGCCTTGAGGCTCTCGGTGAGGATGACTCTGCCCTCGGAATCGATCTTGAGGATTTCGCTGACGCCGAGCAGCGCCGTCGACAGGCTGTCGCGCTCGGTCGAATAAGGCGGCAGGGCGTCCAGCAGCCTGTCGATCTCCGACAGGAGCGCCTCGCCCCCGGCGTCGAGCGCCTCGAGGTCCAGCGACGGATGGACGTAAAGCCCCGGAATGGCGTCCTGCGTCAGGATCGCCCGGAACGGCGCCGGGATCGACACCCGCCCCTTCGCGTCGATCTTCGTCGACAGGTTGGACAGGAAGCGATCCATGCCCCGACGGCCCGTTTCCCCATGGCGACGGCGTCAAACCGCCGATCGACCGATCCCCAGCGTTGAACCGCCCCGCACCGCGCGCACGACCGCGCGCGTCCGCAGCCTCCACGGCCGCGGACGAAACAGCCGACGCTTCCCTGAAGGGAGCGTCCGCACGCCGTTTCGACGGGATAGCTTGGGATATCATGGGCCCCTATGGGCGTCAACGAAATGGCCAGTCGGGCCGGCGCGGCTCGGCCCAGGACGCGAGACCTGTTCAAGGGCCGGGTCGCGACCGGCGCGCGACGACCAACTAGAGCTTTATTAGGGTTAAGAAGGCGTTTCCGACGCCGTCGACGGCGCCCCGACGCGGCCCCATAGGCGGCGGCGCGGCGACGGGTTGTCCACAAGAGCCTGTGGACAACCCGGCCATGACGGCGCGCTTGAAAAAATCTGGGGCCAGCCGGCCTGTAAGCCGGGTTCTGTATGGCGCGCGTCGGCGGACCGGCGCGCGCGTGACGACCATTCCTCTGGGACGTCCGTCGCCGGACGCCTCAAGCAACCAACCCGGGCGACGGCCCGGAAGCAGGCCTGCCGACGGCTTTCGCCGCCTGCGCGTCGCCCCTATTCGGTCTTGCTCCCGGCGGGGTTTGCCGTGCCGCTCCCGTTACCGGTCGCGCGGTGCGCTCTTACCGCACCCTTTCACCCTTACCGCCGGCCATAGCCGGAGGCGGTTTGCTCTCTGTGGCACTTTCCCTGGGGTCGCCCCCGCCGGACGTTATCCGGCGCCGTGTTTCCGTGGAGCCCGGACTTTCCTCTCCGCTCCGATGAAGGAGCGAAGCGGCCGTCCGGCCGACTGGCCGGCCCTTGTGGGACGGCCGGCCGGAGCGCGTCAAGCGGCGAAGGGAAAGCAGCTTGCGATCAGCTCGCCGACGCCATGTAGCGGCGCACCTTCGCGCAGTAGACCGCGCCGGCGCGCGTCACGCCCTTCACGGCGTGTCCGCCCTGATACTTCGAGACCGCCGCGCAGGTGTTTCCGCCGGCCTTGCGAACGGCTTCGGCGAGATAGCGCATGCCGTATCGAAGGTTGGCGGACGGCTCGTAGAGCGCCTGCCGGCTGCCGCGGAAGCCCATGCCGCGCGCCGTCTGGTAGCTGAGCTGCATCAGGCCGATGTAACCGCCCTTGCCGGTGGCGCGCGGCTGGTACATCGACTCGACCTTCACCACCGCATGGCCGAGCGCCGGGCTCACCCCGGCGGTCTTCGCCGCGGCCGTCACCATTCCCTGGATCGAGCCCGTGGGCGCATTGGTCGCGAGATCGCCGGCAGGCTTCTCGATCTGCTCGACCGGCACCTCGCGGGTGAGCGCGACCGTGTTGGTTTTGCGCGCAAGCCGGCGGGCCGACGCTTCGCGGACTCGGGCGCGGGCCTCGGCGCGCGCCTGCTTCGTCCGGCTCACGAGGCGCGGCTGCGCGCCGGCCGTCTTCGAAGCGACGGCCTTGGGAGCCGGGGCCTGCGGCTGGGCAGGCGCAGAGCCTGCGTTGCGGGCCGAGGTGAAGGCGGCGGCGCCGCGCGAAGCGGCGGATGGAACGGCGGCGGCGTTGGCCGCGTTAACCTGCCGTTCAGACTTTCTCGTCTGGGCCGCAGTCGAGGCGACGCGGGCTTGAGATTTTCCGGAGAACTGAGAACCCCCGGCAAGATGTCTTGAGTTCGGCGAAGCTTCCGCCGAGGCGACGGTCGCCGCTAGCAGAGCGACGACGATCGTCGATTTACGCATGTCCACACTCCCGATGCGTTACGCAACGGCAGGTCTTAGGCGTGAGAAAAAAGACCTCCGATCGACCATGATCAGGCTGTCGTCAGGCCGTCATATGGCGAGACTTCGGCGGCGGCCCCTCAGACGGACGGCGAGGCCGCCAGCAGGTTGCGCAACGTGTCGACGGTCGAGAAGTCGGCGACGCCGTCGACGAGTTCCTGACGGAAATGCCGCTGGAACGCCCGCACCACATCCTCGGTCGCGGCGCTGTAGCGGCCGTCGATCTCGATCCCGTAACCGTAGAGGCTGAGCAGCGTCTGCAGATGCTCGACCGGTTCGCCCTCCTCGCCGGGAGCCAGGCGCGCGCCCTCCCCGATCGGCGTCGGCGCGACCCAGTGGCCGACGTTTTCGGCGGCAAGCCGGTACCACGGAAATTTCTCGCCCGGGTCCTGTTTGCGGCGCGGCGCGACGTCGGAATGAGCGAGCACCCGCTGAGGTTGAATACCTCGTCGTGCGCAAATGTCGCGGGAGAGCGCGATCACCGCCGCGACCTGCGCGTCGGGAAAATCGCGGTAGCCGTGTTCGTGGCCCGGATTGACGATCTCGACGCCGATCGAGCCGGAATTCACGTCGGTCTCGCCGTCCCAGCTCGACAGGCCCGCGTGCCAGGCGCGGCGCTCTTCGGGGACAAGCTGGAGGATCTCCCCGTCCTCGAGGACGACGTAATGGCAGGAAACCTCGCCCTCGGTCAGCTGCTCGACCGCGGCTTCGGCGGACGTCATGCCCGTGTAGTGCAGGAGCAGGATGTCGGCCTCGCGCCCGTCGCGCCGCTCGTCGTGATTGGCGGCGGGGATGATCTTCGAGACCAGCGCGCTGTCCGGCCTCATGTCAGAGCCCGCTCGGCGCGGATCGCGTCCCAGGCGGCGTTGATGGCCGCGAGCTTCGAGGTCGCGACGCGGATCGCCTCCGGCGGCAGGCCGCGGGCGAGCGCCCGGTCCGGGTGATTTTCGGCCACGAGCGCGCGGTGGCGACGCTTGAGCTCGTCGTCGGACGCCGAAGGCTCCGCGCCGAGGATTTCGTAAGGGTCGTCCTCGGGCAACCGCACATAGCGTCCGAACGCGCGCCGCACGCTGGCGCGATCGAGCGAAAAGATCTCGGCGACCTGCATCAGGTAGTTGACCTCGGCCTCATGGATCGCCCCGTCGGCGGCGGCGATGTGGGCGAGGCTGTGCAGCACGTCTTCGAGCGTGGCGGGCTCGCCCTCGAACAGATCGTGCAATTGTTTGGCGTAGGACTCGAACCCGGCGACATCGTAGGTCGCGCGGTCAAAGACCTCCTGGACCTCCGCCAGGTCGTCAGGCTTGATCTCGAACACCTTTCGGAACGCTTCGACCTCGACCGGCGCGACGACGCCGTCGGACTTCGCCATCTTGGCCGAGAGCGCGATGACGCCGATGGTGAAGGCGAGGCTTCTCGCGTCGCGGTCCTCGGCCTCCGCGACTGCCGGGTCGGTCTCACGGTCGACGAGCAGATGGCCGGCGATCACGCCCGCGATCGCGCCGAGCGGCCCGCCCAGCATGAAGCCGCCCGCAGCTCCTCCGAGCTTTCCCCAGAACGCCATTGGTCTTCCGCTCCCGGATTCGCTTGGCGCCAAGTTAGCGCAGCCGGAGTGTGCATTGCGACTGGCGCAACGCCGCGGAGGCCAACTGCGTGCTTCGAGACGCCGGCCCTTTTGCCGGCTCCTCAGCATGAGAGAGGTTGAGTAGGCTTCTCGCCGCTTCTATCACCCTCCCACCTTCCTCATGGCTCGAGGAGGTCGCGTCAGCGGCCGTCTCGAAGCACGCAGCCGAGTTCCATGACCTCATCCGATCGCTGGCAGTTCTGGATCGACCGGGGCGGCACCTTCACCGACGTCGTCGGCCGCGCGCCGGACGGCTCGCTGCATGTGAAGAAGATGCTGTCGGAGAACCCGGAGGCCTATCGCGATGCGGCGGTCGCGGGCGTGCGGGAGTTGCTCGGCCTCGGGCCCAAGGACGCCGTGCCGGCCGAGAAGATCGACGCGGTGAAGATGGGCACGACCGTCGCCACCAACGCGCTGCTGGAGCGCAAGGGCGAACGGACCGCGCTGCTCATCACCAAGGGGCTGAAGGACCAGCTTCGCATCGGCTATCAGGCGCGGCCAAAACTGTTCGCCAAGCAGATCGAGCGGCCGGAGCCGCTTTATGAACGCGTCGTGGAGGTCGACGAGCGCGTGCGGGCCGACGGAACGATCGAGCGCGCCTTCGACGACGCCGCGTTCCGCGCTTCGCTGGAGGAGTTGAAGGCGGACGGATACGAGGCGCTCGCCATCGTGTTCATGCACGCTTACGCCCATCCCGCCCATGAGCAGGCGGCGGCCAGAATCGCGCGCGACATGGGGTTCGCCCAGGTCTCGGTCAGCCATGAGGTGTCGGGGCTGCCCAAGATCGTCGGGCGCGGCGACACCACGGTGGTGGACGCCTATCTGACGCCCGTGCTCGCAGCCTATGTGGCGCGCGTCCGCGACGAGCTGAACCTCTCCGAGGACGACGCGCGCCGCCTGATGTTCATGACCTCGGCCGGCGGCCTCACCTCCGCAAGCCTGTTCCAGGGCAAGGACGCGATTCTTTCGGGCCCCGCGGGCGGCGTGGTGGCGATGGCCGCGACGGCGAAGGCGGCCGGCTTCGACAAGGTCATCGGCTTCGACATGGGCGGCACCTCGACCGACGTCGCCCATTTCGACGGCGCGTTCGAGCGCTCGTTCGAGACCGTGGTGGCGGGAACGCGCATGCGCGCGCCGATGATGCGCATCCACACGGTCGCGGCCGGCGGCGGCTCGATCCTGCATTTCGACAAGGGCCGGTTCCGCGTCGGCCCCGACTCCGCCGGCGCGGCGCCCGGCCCCGCCGCCTATCGCAACGGCGGGCCGCTCACCGTCACCGACGCCAACGTCATGCTGGGCAAGCTCGCGCCCGACCTCTTTCCGAAGATCTTCGGGCCCGGCCGCGACCAGCCGCTCGACGCCGCAGTCGTGCGCGAAAAATTCGGGGCTCTCGCGGCCGAGATCGGCGACGGGCGGTCCGCCGAACAGGCGGCCGACGGCTTCGTCGCGGTCGCGGTCGCCAGCATGGCGGAGGCGATCAAGACCATCTCGGTCGCGCGCGGCTACGACGTCACGAAATACGCGCTCAACTGCTTCGGCGGCGCCGGCGGCCAGCACGCCTGTCTGGTCGCCGACGCGCTCGGGATCGACACGGTGCTGATCCACCCGCTGTCGGGCCTGCTCTCGGCCTATGGCATGGGCCTCGCCGACATTCGCGCGGAACGGACGGCGAGTTTGCGGTTAAGGCTTCATGAAGCCGGGGAAGCCATTGCTGAGACGATGGAAAAGCTCGGCGGTGAAGCGATGGGCGAGCTTCAGGCGCAAGGCGTCGAGGACGGCGTGACGGAGGTCCGCCTCCATGTCCGCTACGACGGCACGGATTCGACGATTGAGGTTCCGGTCCTCGGACTTGGCGCGGCGTCTCCGCCCCCTCCCCCTTGTGGGGAGGGTACGGGTGGGGGTGGTTCCGAACAGAGCGGCGCCGTTGCGCGTGGAGCAGCGTCACCCTCTGGGCCTCCTTCGGAGCCACCCCCACCCCCTGCCCCTCACCGCAAGGGGGAGGGGGGACAACCCATCGACCTCGATCGGATCGCGGCCGACTTCGCCGACCTCCACCGCGCGCGCTTCGGCTTCGTGGACGAGGCGCGCGGGCTCATCGTCGAGGCGGTCGAGGTCGAATGTTTCGGCGGGGGCTCCGGGCTCGACGAGCCGGAGCGTGACCCGGCCGAAAGGCCCCTGCCCGCACCGGAGCGGACCGCAGACATTTTCTCAGGCGGTCAGGCCCACGAGGCAGCCGTGTTCCGCCGCGAAGCGCTTGGCGTCGGGCATCGGGTCGATGGTCCCGCGCTCATCGTCGAGCCGAACCAGACAGTGGTGGTCGAGGACGGCTGGCGCGCCGAGGTTTCGCCCCGCGACCATCTCGTGCTCTCCCGCGCAAAACCCCGCGAGACCCGCAAGGCCGTCGGAGCCGAGGCGGATCCGGTGATGCTCGAGATCTTCAACAACCTCTTCATGTCGATCGCCGAGCAGATGGGGCTCGTGCTCCAGAACACGGCGGCTTCCGTCAACATCAAGGAGCGGCTCGACTTCTCCTGCGCCGTCTTCGCGCCCGACGGCGCGCTGGTGGCCAACGCCCCCCACATGCCGGTGCATCTCGGCTCGATGGACCGCTCGGTCGAGGCGGTGCTGCGCCGCGCCGGCGACCGGCTGACGCCGGATGCGTCCTATGTGCTCAACGCCCCTTACGACGGCGGCACGCATCTGCCGGACGTCACCGTGGTGACGCCCGTGTTCGACGAGGCGGGGTCAAGACTGCTGTTCCTCGTCGCGAGCCGCGGCCATCACGCCGACATCGGCGGGGTCGCGCCCGGCTCCATGTCTCCGCGCGCCACCACCATCGAGGAGGAAGGCGTCACCATCGACGTCATGCCGCTGGTCGAGGGCGGCCGGTTCCTCGAAAGCGAGATCCGCGAGGTACTGGCCGGCGCGCGCTTTCCGGCCCGCAATCCGGACCAGAACGTCGCGGATCTGAAGGCCCAGGTCGCCGCCAACGCCAAGGGCGTGGCGGAGCTGAGGAAAATGATCGCGAGCTTCGGACTCGACGTGGTGCAGGCCTATATGGGCCACGTGCAGGACAACGCGGCCGAGAGCGTCGCGCGCGCGCTGACGACGCTCGACGACGCCGAATTCGCCGTCGAGATGGATCAGGGCGCGACGATCCGCATGAAGATCACGATCGACCGCGAAGCCCGCACCGCCAAAGTGGACTTCACCGGGACCTCCGACCAGCGCGGCGACAACTTCAACGCGCCCGAGCCAGTGACGCGCGCGGCCGTGCTCTACTGTTTCCGCGTGATGGTCGAAGACGACATCCCGATGAACGCCGGATGCCTGCGGCCGATCGAGATCGTCGCGCCGGAGGGCTCTCTGCTCAATCCGCGGCCGCCCGCGGCGGTCGTCGCCGGCAATGTCGAGACCAGCCAGGCGGTGGTCGACTGCCTGTTCGGCGCCATGAAGGTGATGGGCTCCAGCCAAGGCACGATGAACAACCTCACCTTTGGCGACGACAAGCGGCAGTATTACGAGACGATCTGCTCGGGTTCGGCCGCCGGCCCCGGCTTCGACGGCGCCGACGCAGTCCATGTCCACATGACGAATTCGCGGCTCACCGACCCGGAGATCCTCGAACAGCGCTACCCGGTCGTGCTCGACGAGTTCTCGATCCGGCAAGGCTCGGGCGGGCGCGGACGATGGTCGGCGGGCGACGGGGTTCGCCGGGTCATCCGCTTCCTCGAGCCGATGGACTGCGCGATCCTGTCGGGGCGCCGACGCGTGGCGGCCTTCGGCATGGAGGGCGGCCACGAGGGCCAGCCGGGCCGAAATTCCGTGCGCCGGACCAATGGCGGGGTGGAAGAAGTCGCCGCTTGCGACCAAATCAAGGTCGACCCGGGCGACGCGATCGTCATAGAAACGCCGACCGGAGGCGGCTGGGGCCGCGCCGAGGGAGCCTGACGCCCATCATGAGCGCACGTCGACCGATCCCGATCGAGGGCGGGGGCACGCTGAAGCCCGTCACCGTCTCGAAAATCCGCGCGGCCAAGGGCAAGGAGCCCCTGGTCTGCCTCACCGCCTACACGACGCCGATCGCCCAGGCGCTCGACCAGTCGTGCGACCTGCTGCTCGTCGGCGACAGCCTCGGCATGGTGGTGTACGGGCTCGAAAGCACCATTCCGGTCACCCTCGAGATGATGATCGCGCACGGCGCGGCGGTGTCGCGCGGCGCGAAGCACGCGCTCGTCGTCGTCGACCTGCCGTTCGGCTCTTATCAGGAGAGCCCGGCGCAGGCGTTCCGCTCCGCCGCGCGCATCCTGGCCGAAACGGGCTGCGACGCCGTCAAGCTCGAGGGCGGCGCGGTGATGGCCGAGACCATCGAGTTCCTGACCGCGCGCGGCGTGCCGGTGCTCGCCCATATCGGCCTGCAGCCGCAATCGGTGAACGCGCTCGGCGGCTATGCGGCGCGCGGCAAGCAGGCGGCCGAGGCCGAGGCGATCGTCGCCGACGCCCGCGCGGTCGCCGACGCCGGCGCCTTCGCGGTGGTGGTAGAGGGCGTCGTCGCGCCGCTCGCCGCCCGCATCACCTCGACGATCCGGGTTCCGACGATCGGGATCGGCGCATCGGCCGAATGCGACGGCCAGATTCTCGTCACCGACGACATGATGGGCATGACGTTCGGCCATGTGCCGAAATTCGTGCGCCGCTACGCCGACGTCGGCGCCGCCGTCAAGGCCGCGGCGGAAGCCTATGCGGAGGACGTGCGCGCAAGGCGCTTCCCGGCGGAAGAGCACCTCTACGGCGCGACCGGGCCGAAGATCGCGGCGGGATAGCTTACTCTGGAGGAAGTCCGCTTACGCCTGCGGCGATATGGGCGCCGGCGTCCATGCTTTGGTGGAGCACGCGAAGGATTTCGAGTTGGCTGAAACCGCTCGCCGTCCTCCCGACGCGATAGAAAATCTGATGAGAAGCTCTTCGCCGAGCACCGGCTGCGAGCTTGACGTGTATGGACCGAAGGCCCGGACGAAACTCCGATCTATCGATCGAAGATGGCCGCGCCGGATCTTCCGCAGCCAGCGCAACCGCTTTCTTCAAAAGATCCGCGTAGATGCGCGCTTGAGCGTCGCCAAAAAGACCGAGGCTTTGATCAAGGATATCGTCGATGTCGCGTCTGGCGCGTTCCGAATAAGCGACCTTCACGAACGTTTGCGGTTCAGAACGTCGTTCAGGATATCGTCGATCGTACCTTCATAAATTTGTCCCGCCTCGATGTCGGCTACGCCCTCGTTGATCGCCGCTTTCAGCGCTTCGAGTTTCCGGTTCTGCTCTTCCCGAAGCAACCGCAACCCTTCGGCGACGGCCTCGTTCGCTGAGTGGGAATATCCCCGCGCGACGCGATCCTCCACGAAGGCCGCGAGTTCGCCCGTCAGGTTGATGGTGACCGCCGACATGACCCGCTCCTTCTAAGCGGACATAGCATCGCGCTCGGGGCGCCCGACTGTCAAAGACGCCCCGAAATCCTCACTCGTCGTCGCCGTAGTCCTCCGGCGCGACGTCGAGCAGGTCGAGCTTCGGGCGGCCGCGCAGGCTTCCCGTGGCCAACGCGTCGTCGCGCTTCATGAACTTCGGCCAGGCGGGCGCCGGGGCGTAGCTCATCGGCATGTCCTCGACGTCCTCGCGGGAGGGCGCATAGATCTCTGGCTGCTGCGGCGCCGGATCCACGCGCACGGGGCGCGGGCGGCAATAGGCCGAGCCCTTGGCGTTGTGGCGCGCAAGGTCGAAGTGGAAGTGGTTCTCGTGGAACCGGTCGCTTCCGGGGCCGAGCACCGTCTTGAACAGGCCGCAGGCGCCGCCGTGGACGTCGCGCAGGAAGGCCTGCGCCTCCGGCGCGCCGTTCCGCCAGTCGCGCAGCACCGAGATCTGCGTCCCGTCCGTCAGCGTGAAGGCGCCGACGTCGAGCGCGTTGCCGAAGGAATGCTCGGAGAGCTTGGCGCCCTTTCGGTTGTTGCGGGTGCGGCAGCCGTAGGACGCCATGTTGTTCAGCGAGGCGACGCGCATGCCGAAGCGCGCCTGCGCCGCCGGCTGCACGACGTCGCGCATCCAGTCGTTGACGGCGGCGTTCATCGGGCAGCCGAGCCGCGCCGACGGATCGATCGCGGTGTCGCCTTCCTGGACGGCGGTGATCGAGAACGGATGTTCGAGCCCGCAGACGCCCGGACCGTCGATCTCCTTCACGGGCCGCGAGAAGGAGGTCGGCACGATGAGGCCGCGCGCGAGGCACACGCGCTCGGCCTCGCCGCGCCAGGCGGCCCGCTGCTCCCTCTTGAAGGAGCCGCAGGCCGCAAGCGCGCCGATCAGACAGACGGCGATGAGACCATACGCAACACGGGCCTTCATGCCCTCTAAAATGAGAGCCTTCCGGTTAACGTCCGATCAACGCCGCCGACCTCGTCGGAAAGTCTGACGACGCGGCGGCTTCTGCGCCCTAGGTGTGTGCGCCAAGGTCCGCCCGACCATGAGGAGACGACCATGACCGACGCGCCCAAGACCCTGATCGAACTCGCTGGAGCGGACCCGCAGCCGGCCTCCCTTAAGGACGCGACGCTCGTGGTGATCGACGCGCAGAACGAATATGTCGACGGCCCGATCGCGCTCCCCGGCGTCGGCCCGGCGCTCGGCGCGATCGCCGATCTGCTCGCCGCCGCGCGCGCCGCCGGGACGCCGATCGTCCATCTCGCGCACCGCGCGCCGGCCGGCGTCTTCGTCGAGGGCACGCAAGGCGCCGAGATCGCCCCGCAGGCCGCGCCCAAGGACGGCGAGCCGGTGTTCAAGAAGGAGCTGCCGAACGGCTTCACCAATCCCGAGTTCAAGCCGGCGCTCGAGAAGCTCGGGCGCAAGAACCTGATCCTGACGGGCTTCATGACGCATATGTGCGTCGACTCGACCGCCCGCGCGGCGGTGGATCTCGGCTACGGCGTCACCATCGTCGAGAACGCGACCGCGAGCCGCCCGCTTCCCGGCGCTGTCGGCAAGGCCTCGCGCTCGGCGCAGGAGGTGCATGACGGCGCGCTGGCGGGCCTCGCGGACCTCTTCGCCGTGGTGGTGAAGGACGCCGAGGGGTTGTCGAAATAGGCTGGCGACGAAGGACGGGAGACGACGCGATGGGCATTTTCGACGGCCTGCTCGGGCACGCCTCCAGCGCCTCGACGGAGACCGTTCAGCGCGACCTCGCGCCGATCCTGGCTCCGGGCGAGGTGGTGGGGCTCGCGTTCAAGCTCGTGCGCGACATGTACGTGTTCACCGACAAGCGCCTGATCCTGATCGACAAGCAGGGGATCACCGGCCGCAAGGTCGAGCATCACTCGATCCCCTACCGGGCCATCACCCAGTTCTCGATCGAGACCGCCGGCACCTTCGACATGGAGGCCGAGATGCGGATCTGGGTTTCGGGCCAGAGCGCGCCGCTGGAGCGGACGCTCGCACGCGGCGTCGACGTGGCGGGGATCCAGAGGGCGCTGGCCGCCGGCGTGCTGCGGTGAATGCAGGTCGCCATCCTCGGGCTTGAGGATCCATCGGCCGCAGACGCGGCCGACGGATAGACGCCCGGATCAAGTCAACTCTGGGCATGACGGAGGAGCCGGAAACGGCGCCGCCAGGCTCTCAGCCCTGCAGCTTCGCCTTGATCGCGCCGTTGGCGGCCGCGAAGTCGATCATGCCGGTGTACTTGGCCTTCAGCGCGCCCATGACCTTGCCCATGTCCTTCATGGAGGCCGCGCCCGTCTCGGCGATGGCGGCGTCGATCGCGGCCGACACCTCCTCGTCCGACAGCTGCTTGGGCAGAAACTCCTGGATGACTGCGATCTCGGCCTTCTCCTTGGCGGCGAGTTCGGGCCGGGCGTTCTCCTCGTAGATCGCGGCCGACTCCTGGCGCTGCTTCACCATCTTGGCGAGCAGCTGCTTCAGCTCGTCGTCGGTCGCGGTCTCCTTGCCGGCGCCGCGGGCCTCGATGTCACGGTCCTTGAACGCGGCCACGACGAGGCGCAGCGTGCCCGTACGGTCGGCGTCGCGGGCTTTCATGGACTCTTTCAGGGCCGCCGAGATCGCCTCGCGCATGGGGTTTCCAGTCCTTTACGTCGTCTGTCGCGCCGCTTTGTTGACGGCGCCGGGGTCGGCGCCTAGGTTCCGGCCGACGCCGACCGCCCTATTGGCCGCCGGCTCTTGGGTCAAGACAATCATGACGCTTGCGACGAACACGGCCGACCGCGGCTGGGAAGAAACGCGCCCCACCGCCCGCCTGCTGCTGGCGGACGGGACCGTGATCGAGGGCGAAGGCTTCGGCGCCGAAGGCGTCGCGGCCGGGGAGCTCTGCTTCAACACCGCGATGACAGGCTATCAGGAGATCCTGACGGACCCCTCCTACGCCGGCCAGATCATCACCTTCACGTTCCCCCACATCGGCAATGTCGGCGTGAACGAGGACGACCTCGAGACCATCAAGGCGGCGGCCGCCTCGGGCGTGCGCGGCGCGGTGTTCTCGGCCGACGTCACCGACCCGTCGAACTGGCGCGCGACCCGCAGCCTCGACGCCTGGCTGAAGGCCCACGGCATTGTCGCGATCACCGGCGTCGACACCCGCGCTCTCACCGCGCTCGTGCGCGAGAAGGGCATGCCGAACGCCGTCATCGCCCATGCGCCCGACGGCGAGATCGACGACGCGAAGCTCAAGGCCGAACTCGCCGCCTTCCCCGGCCTCGAGGGCCAGGACCTCGTGCCGATGGTCGGCGCGACCCAGCGCTACGGCTGGGACGAAGGCGCCTGGGGCTGGCCCGGCCACGAGGCGCCGGGCGTCTATGGCGCGCGCCCGGAAGGCGCGGCCAAGAAGGTCGTGGCGATCGACTACGGCCTCAAGCGCAACATCCTGCGCCTGCTGACCGCGGCCGGCTGCGAGGTCACGGTGCTCCCCGCGACCGCGACCGCCGACGAGGTTCTGGCGCTCTCGCCCGACGGCGTGTTCCTGTCGAACGGTCCGGGCGACCCGGCCGCGACGGGCGCATACGCCGTGCCGATGATCCAAGGCGTTCTGGAGAAGAGCGTGCCGACCTTCGGCATCTGCCTCGGGCACCAGATGCTGGCGCTCGCCGTCGGCGCGAAGACCGAGAAGATGCATCAGGGCCATCATGGCGCGAACCATCCGGTGAAGGACCTGACGACCGGCAAGGTCGAGATCGTCTCGATGAACCACGGTTTTTCGGTCGATCGCGAGAGTCTGCCCGCCAATGCGCGCGAGACCCATGTGTCGCTGTTCGACGGCTCGAACTCCGGCATCGAGCTCACCGACCGGCCGGCCTTTTCGGTGCAGCACCACCCGGAGGCCTCGCCCGGCCCGCAGGACAGCCACTACCTGTTCAAGCGGTTCGTGGAGCTGATGGACGGCAAGCGAGGCTGACGGATGGGCGACGTCGACGATCGGCCGATCCGTCACGTCGTCTTTAATCCTTCTGCACGCGCGTCACTCGTCGAGGCGCTGAAGAGCCTCGGCCGTCCGGACGAGGTCGTCGCGCTCTTCGACGACTTGCGCTGTGGGCCGCTCGACCTGGGCGATCTGCCCGCGCGCGAGCGCTGGTTCGACGAGGTCCTGGGCGTCGATTACGAACGTGGCCTGATCGGGCAGCGCCACACGGACTTCTGGCCGAAAGCGCTCGCCCCCGACCGCCGCCTCATCGCATGGACGACGCGGCACGGGGCTCAGGACTGGATCGGCTTCCTGTTTTGGGCCGCGCGACTGAGCGAGGCTCTGGCGGAAGTGATCGACATCTCGGACGTGCTTTTTCCGGATTGGCGCGATCCTACGAGTCTTCGTCGTCGGCCCGTCGCGCGCATAGCGCCTTATCAAATTGTCGAGCAGCGCCTAATCGAACTCGCCCGCCCCGTCACGGCGAAGGAGCGCGCCGAGGCGCGGGACGAGGTTTCGCGCCTCGTAGCCGAGAACGGCGCGTTCCGGGCCGTCCATGCCGGGGCGCCCGTCTCCCTGCCGATCGAAGCCTTCGACCAGCAGCTTCTCTCAAAAACGTCGACGACGCTGCGGAAAGCCGCACGCGTCATCGGCGAAGTTTTGGCGGACATGGACGAGCGCGACGGCTGGCCCGTCGGCGACCTACCGCTCGCCGTCCGCCTATGCGCGCTCGTCGAGGCTGGCCGGCTCGAAGCTGCGGGCGACATCTATGGAAGCATCCGGTACTGGGAGGTAAAGCTGCCTTCCTCGCAGCCATGATGCGATCCGCCGTGTTTGATCCCCCTGCACGATCTGATCTTCTCGTCCGCGACGCGACCGACGCCGACATGGACGCGGTCGCCGAGATCTACGCGCATCACGTCCTGACCGGCTGCGCGAGCTTCGAGGAGGTCCCGCCCTCCCCCGCCGAGATGGCCGCGCGGCGACTGGTCGTGCTCGCGCTCGGCGCGCCCTACCTCGTCGCCGAACTCGACGGCCGCGTCGCCGGCTACGCCTACGCCGGCAGCTACCGCGCGCGCCCGGCCTATCGCCACACGGTCGAGGACTCGGTCTATGTCGCCCCCGACGCGCTCGGGCGCGGCGTCGGCAAGGCGCTGCTGGCCGAGACCATCGCACGCTGCGAGGCCGCGGGTTTCCGCCAGATGATCGCGGTGATCGGCGACAGCGCCAACGCCGGCTCGATCGCGCTCCACGCCTCGCTCGGGTTCCGCGACGTGGGGACGTTTTCCGACGTCGGCTTCAAGTTCGGCCGCTGGGTCGACAGCGTGATGATGCAGCTGCCGCTCGGCCGGGGCGGCGAGACGCTCCCGGACCAAAGGGATTGATAAGCCGCAGCCTGGTCCTGCGGCTCGGGCTCGGGCAGCTGATCGGCTGGGGCGCCACTTACTATCTCGTCGGCGTCTTCGCGCCGCGCATCGCGGCCGACCTCGGCTGGAGCCTGTCGGCCGTGCAGGGCGGCTTCTCGGTCGGCCTGCTCGCCATGGCGCTCGCCTCGCCCGCCGTCGGCCGCGCGATCGACCGCCATGGCGGCCGGGCGGTGATGACCGCCGGTTCGCTCGTCGGCGCGGCGGGCTGCGCGGGCCTCGCGCTCGCGCACGGACCCTGGAGCTACTGCGCCGCCTGGGTCGTGATCGGCGTCGCGATGCGCTTGATGCTCTACGACGCCGCCTTCGCGGCGCTGGCGCGGATCGGCGGGCGCGACGCCAAGGCCGCGATGGCGCAGATCACCTTGCTCGGCGGGCTCGCCTCCACCGTGTTCTGGCCGCTCGGCGACGCGCTCGCCGACGCCTTCGGCTGGCGCGGCGCGGTGACGGCCTATGCGCTGATCTGCGCGGCCTCGGCGCTGCTGCATATCGGGATCCCGAACGGCCGCCACGCCGCGCCCGCGCCCGATCCGAAAGCTGATGCGCCCGAGCCCGTGCGCCGCGGCTCGCGCCGCGCGGCCGTGCTCTACGCGATCGCGGTCGCGCTGGTGAGCGCGCTCAACTCGGCGATGTCCGCGCATATGATCGGAATCCTGGCGGCGCTCGGTCTTCCGCTCCAGGCGGCGGTCTGGATCGCGGCGCTGCGCGGCTTCGGGCAGACGGGCGCGCGCGGCTGCGAGGTTCTGTTCGGCGCGCGGCTGAGCGCCGTCGACCTCAACCTCCTCGCAGCCCTCATGCTGCCGTTGGGCTTCGCCGCGGCGTTCGGCGCGCCGCTCATGGGGGCGGCCGCAGCCTTCGCGCTCTTGTTCGGGGCGGGCAACGGGCTCTCGACCATCACGCGCGGCACGCTGCCGCTCGCGCTGTTCGATCCGGCGACCTATGGGTCGCTGGTCGGCCGGCTGATCGCGCCGAGCTTCCTGCTGTCGGCCGGCGCGCCGGTCGCCTATGCGCTCGTGATCGAGCGGTGGGGCAGCGAGGCCGCGCTCTGGCTGTCGCTCGCGCTCGCCGGCGGCGCTCTCGCGGCCGCGATCGGCCTGAAGGCGAGCGCGCGCTAGGAGCGTCCCCAACGCTCCCTGAGCCCGCCCGCAGGGCCGAACACCGGGTCGGTCGCCGGAACCGGCGTCTCTGCGATTCGCGCGACGGCGGCCTCATGGGCCGCGACGTCGTCGGAGCGGATCATGTCGTAGGGCTCGTCGGCCGGATAGGCGCCGACGACGAGGAAGTCCGGGCTGGCGTCGATCCGCTTGTGGCCCGTTCCGGCGGGCAGGACCGCGACGTCGCCCGTCTCCAGCCTCAGCGTCTCGCCGGCCTCGCCGCCGAATCGAACCTCCGCCCAGCCATGGGCGACGCCAAGCGCCTCGTGGCAGGTCGAATGGTAGTGGTGGAAGGGATAGACGCCGTCGCGCCAGAAGCCGCCCCAGCCATTGGCCGCGAACAGCGCCTCGATCGCCGCCGCGCTGTCGCCGCCGGCCGACGCCTTTAGCGCGCCGCGGTGAAGCAGAAGTTCGAAGCGTGGGTGGTTGGGCGTCGCGCCGTCATCGGAAAAGCGGAGCGCGAGCGTCCTCATATCGTCGTTCGACAACTTAGGAGCCTTGTTTTTGGCGGCCGGGGACAGCCGCATCCTAGGCGGGAACGGCGACGGGCCCTGCTCGTTCCGGGAAAGCTTCCCATCGGCCGGCTTGACTGAGCCCGGCGCCTATGCGCCATAGTCGCATCTGCAATCGGATTTTGGACGCCCTGTCTGGCCTTCGCATCGGCGGTATCCCCGCCTTAGCTTCGCCCGAACGACACGCACCAAAGTTGAGATTGTGCCCGGCAGATGGATCGTGTGATCGATCGGCCAAATGCGCACACGCGCTTGTCTTTGAGGGAAGCAGGAATGCCCAGCGGCACCGTCAAGTTCTTCAACACCCAGAAGGGATACGGTTTCATTCAGCCGGTCGACGGCTCGAAGGACGTGTTCGTTCACATTTCGGACGTCGAGCGTTCGGGCCTTCACACCCTCGTCGAGGGCCAGAAGGTGGCGTTCGAAGTCGTCATGGATCGCGGCAAGACCAAGGCCGCGAACCTGAAGGCCGAGTGATCGGGCCGTCGGGGCGCGCGGGCCTTGCCCGTCGGACCGACACTGAAATTCCGGCGGGGCGCTTCGCAAGAAGCGCCCCGTTCGTTTTTGTCGCGCCGGCCGCGGGCTTCCCAACCCGGCCCCGCATGGGCTACGGCGCGTCCCCGGGGGCGGACCGGTCCGCTTGATCAGGAGAACCGGACAGACATGCCGATGAGCTATCGCCGCATTTCGGGCGCGGATCTCGCGCACGGGCTCAAGACAGCGAGCATCACGCCTGAGCAGTTCGCCGCGCTCTATGGCGTGCCCGCCAAGCGCGTCGACAAGTGGCTGACCGAGAAGACCGAGGTGCCGCACGCGGTGGCGCTGTTCGTCGGCCTGATCGCCGACCCGCTGATCCTCGAGAAGGCGCTGGTCATCACCAAATACATGGTCGATCCCGGCGCGGCGCCGACCGCCGACGACGCCGAGGACTGAGGTCCTCGCGGCGCCTCGCCGCCGGGGGCGGCGGGCGCCTCACTCCTTCACGCGCTGGAGCTCGTGGGCGAGACGGCGCGAGACGCCGCGCGGGATGAAGCGCGTGCCGAACGCGCCGAGCTTCGGCAGCGCGCCGGGGATGACGATCGCCTCGCCCGCCTGAAAACCCTCGAACCCCGCTTTGGCGACGTCTTCGGCCGAGACCACGCCGGTCTTGAACAGCGCCGCGTCGCCCATCTTGGCGACTTCGCCGAATTCGGTCGGCACCGGCCCGGGACAGAGCGCGGTGACGGTCACGTTCTTGCTCTTGGCCTCTTCGTGCAGCGCTTCGGAAAGCGACAGCAGATAGGCCTTGCTGGCGTAGTAGACCGCCATCTCGGGGCCCGCCTGGAAGGCCGCGAGCGAGGCGACGTTCAGGATGCCGCCCTTGCCGCGCGCCAGCATGCCGGGAAGGAAGAGGCCGGCGAGCGCGGTCGGCGCGGTCACGTTGACCTGGACCATGGCGAGCTGGCGGTCGAGCGGCAGCTTGGCGAAGTCGCCGCGCAGGCCGAAGCCTGCGTTGTTGACCAGCACGTCGACGACGAGGCCCTTGCGGCCGATCGCGATCGCGAGCTCCTTCGCGCCGTCGGGCTTCGCCAGATCCGCCGGCGCGACCGCCGCCTCGATGGCGTGCTTGTCCCAGAACTCCTTGGCGAGCGCCTTCAGCCGGTCCGCGCGCCGCGCGGTCAGGATGATCTTGTCGCCGTTGGCCGCGAACAGCCGCGCGAGCTCCACGCCGATGCCCGACGAAGCCCCGGTGATCAGCACCGTGCGGTTGTTCTCGAAAAGCGACATGGATCTCTCTCGGCGGGTCGGAATGGGATGGGAGACGGCGCTCGGCCTCGGGTCCGACTGTGCAGTTAGGGCGACGCCCCGCGCAATTCTCGCTCTTGCCCGCTCGCGGAACATTGAGCCGCAGGCGCGCCGCCTTAGGTGCGCGGCCATGACCGAAGACGCCATGACCGCAGACCCCGTCCTCGTCCGCTTCGCGCGCGATTTCTCAAAGGGCGATCCGGACGCCGTCGCCCGGGCGCAGGCGTTCGCGGCCGCGCCGCCGACTGTGCCCGAGCAGATGGGCTTCTACGGCTCCGAGGACTATGGGCCGCAGGCCCGCGCCTATCTCGCGACGGTCTCGCACCTCAACAACGAGGGCCACGTCCAGGACGTCGAGGACAAATACGTCATCGAGCTGCTTCACCGCTGGCGCGACGAAGGGCGGTTCTCTCCGGACGATCTCCCGCCCGCCGCCAAGGCCGTGTTCGGCCCGATGCTGGCCGACGACTTCAGCGGCCTGTGGGACGCGCCCGACGCTCTTTCGCGCTACGTGGAGACTTTCTGCGCGACGTTCGCGGAGGCGGCGGCGGAGCTCGATGCCGCGCTCGCCGGGAAAGGCGACGCCCTGCTGTCGATCGACGCGACCGACGGCGACACAGTGTTCTTCGCCTTCGTCGCCCCCGAGATCGCCGAGCGCTGGCGCGACAAGGCCCTGTGCGAGTACGAAGGCTATGTGGCGGGCGTCCGCTCGCCGATGTGGGATCGGATGTACGCCTTTCTCGGCTACGGTCTCGGGCTCTATCACGAGCCCGGCTGGCGCGAGGCGCCGCCGCCCGGCACGCCCTCTCGCAAGCCCGACATTCCTTTCGCGCTGTGACGGCGCGCACGCGCGCGGCCCCGGCGTCGGGGAAAGCCCAAAGCCCGGCTTCCCTGCCAGCGCGCGACTGTGTAAGGAACGCGCTCAGCCACGCATGACTCCTCCGCGCTCCGCTCTTCTTCGAGCGGCGGCGCCGCGCCGCCTGCCGGCGCCCGATGGAAAGACCCGATGCCCAAACGCACCGACATCGCGACGATCCTCATCATCGGCGCGGGACCGATCGTCATCGGGCAGGCCTGCGAATTCGACTATTCCGGCACGCAAGCGGTGAAGGCCCTGAAGGAAGAGGGCTACCGGATCGTGCTGGTGAACTCGAACCCCGCCACCATCATGACCGACCCGGACATGGCGGACGCAACCTACGTCGAGCCGATCACGCCCGAGATCGTCGAGAAGATCATCGCCAAGGAGCGCAACGTCGTTCCGGGCGGCTTCGCGCTCCTGCCGACGATGGGCGGCCAGACCGCGCTCAACTGCGCGCTGTCGCTGAAGAAGATGGGCGCGCTCGAGCGCCACGACGTCGAGATGATCGGCGCGACCGCCGAAGCCATCGACATGGCCGAGGACCGCGAGCTCTTTCGCGAGGCCATGACCAGGATCGGCCTCGAGACCCCGCGCTCGATGCTGGCCCATAACCTCTCCGAGGCGCTCGTCGCCTTCGAGGAGATCGGCCTTCCCGCGATCATCCGCCCGAGCTTCACCATGGGCGGCACCGGCGGCGGCATCGCGTACAATCGCGAGGAGTTCCTCGAGATCGTCGAGCGCGGCGTCGACGCCTCGCCGACCGACGAGGTTCTGATCGAGGAAAGCGTGCTCGGCTGGAAGGAGTACGAGATGGAGGTCGTCCGCGACAAGGCGGACAACTGCATCATCGTCTGCTCGATCGAGAACGTCGACCCGATGGGCATCCACACCGGCGACTCGATCACCATCGCGCCGGCGCTCACGCTGACCGACAAGGAATATCAGCGCATGCGCGACGCCTCGCTCGCGACGCTGCGCGAGATCGGCGTCGAGACCGGCGGCTCCAACGTCCAGTTCGCGATCGACCCGAAGACGGGCCGCATGATCGTGATCGAGATGAACCCGCGCGTGTCGCGCTCCTCCGCGCTCGCCTCCAAGGCCACCGGCTTCCCGATCGCCAAGGTCGCGGCCAAGCTCGCCGTCGGCTACACGCTCGACGAAATCGAGAACGACATCACGGGCGGCGCGACGCCTGCCTCGTTCGAGCCGACGATCGACTACGTCGTCACGAAGATCCCGCGCTTCGCCTTCGAAAAGTTCCCGGGCGCCGAGCCCACGCTCACCACCTCGATGAAGTCGGTCGGCGAGGCGATGGCGATCGGCCGCTCCTTCGCCGAGAGCCTCCAGAAGGCGCTGCGCTCGCTCGAGACCGGCCTCACAGGCCTCGACGAGATCGAGATCGACGGCATCGGCCAGGGCGACGACAAGAACGCCATCCGCGCCGCGCTCGGCAAGCCGACGCCGGACCGGCTGCTGAAGGTCGCGCAGGCGCTGCGCCACGGCTTCACCATCGAGGAGATCCACGAGGCCTGCGCTTTCGACCCGTGGTTCATCTCGCAGATCAAGACGCTGGTGGAGACCGAGGAGAAGGTTCGCCGCCACGGCCTGCCGACGACCGAGAAGTCGTTCCGGCGCCTGAAGGCGCAAGGGTTCTCGGACGCCCGCCTCGGCACGCTCTCCAAGCTCTCGGCCGAGCAGGTCCAGGCGCGCCGCCGCTCGCTCGGCGTGCGGCCGGTCTACAAGCGCATCGACACCTGCGCGGCCGAGTTCGCCTCGCCGACCGCCTACATGTACTCGACCTACGCGCCGCCCTTCGCCGGCGGCGAGCCCCAGGACGAGGCGCAGCCCTCCGACCGCAAGAAGGTCGTGATCCTGGGCGGCGGACCGAACCGGATCGGCCAGGGCATCGAGTTCGACTACTGCTGCTGCCACGCCTGCTTCGCGCTGACCGAGGCCGGCTACGAGACCATCATGGTCAACTGCAATCCCGAGACGGTCTCGACCGACTACGACACCTCCGACCGACTCTATTTCGAGCCGCTGACCGCCGAGGACGTGCTCGAGATCCTCGAGACCGAGCGCCAGAACGGCACGCTCCACGGCGTCATCGTGCAGTTCGGCGGCCAGACTCCGCTGAAACTCGCCACCGCGCTCGAAAAGGCCGGGATCCCGATCCTCGGCACCACGCCCGACGCGATCGACCTCGCCGAAGACCGCGACCGCTTCAAGCGCCTGCTCGACAAGCTCGGCCTCGTGCAGCCGATGAATGGGATCGCCTATTCGGTCGAACAGTCGCGGATCGTGGCCTCCGACCTCGGCTTCCCGCTGGTCGTGCGCCCGTCCTACGTGCTCGGCGGCCGGGCGATGGCGATCCTGCACGACGAGAAGATGCTGTCGGACTACCTGCTCGGCACCCTGCCGGACCTCGTGCCGGAAGACGTCAAGCAGCGCTATCCGAACGACAAGACCGGCCAGATCAACACGGTGCTGTCGCGTAACCCGCTGCTGTTCGACCGCTATCTGTCCGACGCCATCGAGGTCGACGTCGACGCGCTCTGCGACCGCAAGGACGTGTTCGTCTGCGGCATCATGGAGCATATCGAGGAAGCCGGCGTGCATTCGGGCGACAGCGCCTGCTCGCTGCCGCCGCATTCGCTCTCCGAAGAGCTGATCGAGACGCTGAAGAGCCAGACCCGCGCGCTCGCGCTCGCGCTCGAGGTCGGCGGCCTCATGAACGTGCAGTACGCCATCAAGGACGGCGTCATCTACGTTCTGGAAGTGAATCCCCGCGCCTCGCGCACGGTGCCCTTCGTCGCGAAGGTGGTCGGAAAGCCCTTCGCCAAGATCGCCTCGCGCGTGATGGCGGGCGAAAGCCTCGCGTCCTTCGGCCTGAAGGAAGAGCCGCTCGGCCATATCGGCGTGAAGGAGGCGGTGTTCCCCTTCGCCCGCTTCCCCGGCGTCGACACTGTGCTCGGGCCCGAGATGCGCTCGACCGGCGAGGTCATGGGCCTCGACCGCGACTACGGCGTCGCCTTCGCCAAGAGCCAGCTCGGCGGCGGCACGCGGGTCCCGCGCGAGGGCGTGCTGTTCGTCTCCGTGAAGGAGGCCGACAAGGACCGGATCCTCGCGCCGGTGAAGATGCTGGCCGAGCTCGGCTTCAAGGTGATCGCGACGTCGGGCACCCAGAAGCACCTCGTCGCCAACGGCGTTAAGGCGCATAAGATCAACAAGGTGCTGGAGGGCCGTCCGCACGTCGTGGACGCCATCAAGAACGGCGGGGTGCAGCTCGTCTTCAACACGACCGACGGCGCTCAGGCGCTCGCCGACAGCCGGTCTCTCCGCCGCGCGGCCCTCTTGCACAAAGTGCCGTACTATACGACGCTGTCCGGCGCGGTGGCGGCGGCGCAAGGGATCAAGGCCTATCTGGGCGACGATCTGGAAGTGCGGTCGCTGCAGTCCTATTTCGGCTGAGCGGCCCGGCTCGCCGAACCGACCGGAACGTCGAACGGGCTTCCGACGTTTCTGATCTTATGCGCGCTCGCTGTCGGCACACGGCGGGCGCGACGTTTTTGTGTCGAGAGAGAAGTGAAATGGACAAGATCCCGATGACCGCCGCAGGCCATACGGCGCTGGAGGCGGAGCTGAAACACCGCGCTTCCACCGAACGGCCGCGCATCATCGCCGCGATCTCCGAAGCGCGTTCGCATGGCGACCTGTCCGAGAACGCCGAGTATCACGCGGCCAAGGAGCAGCAGAGCCTGAACGAGGGACGCATCGCCGAGCTCGAGAGCATGATCGCGCGCGCCGAGATCATCGACGTCTCCAAGCTCACCGGCGACACCATCACGTTCGGGGCGACCGTCACCCTCGTCGACGAAGACACCGACGAGGAGAAGGCCTACCAGATCGTCGGCGAGGCCGAGTCCGACGTGAAGGCCGGCCGCGTCTCGATCGGCTCGCCGATCGCGCGCGCGCTCGTCGGCAAAAAGGTCGGCGACACCGTCGAGGTCGCGACGCCCGGCGGCGGCAAGAGCTACGAGATCCTGAACATCCGCTTCGCGTAAACCGCAAGCGTTCAGCCAAAGCAAAGCGCCCGAAGCCATGGCTCCGGGCGCTTTTTGTTTTCCGCGTCGTCTCATCCGTCATCCCGGGCCTGGCCCGAATGGCGGATGCGGATTAAGCGCGTCTTTCGCTCAGCCCGCCGCGAAGAACACCGACCAGATCACCCACAGCGCCACCGCCGCGCCGACGGTGCTGACGAGCAGCACCACGGGCATTCCGCGCGGCTTGTCGGTGCCCTGCTTGGCTTGAACCTCGTGCTTGGCGGTCGTGGTCTCGCCGGCCGGCGGCCGGCGGCTCGGGGCTTCGCTCTGATGGATGGTGTGGGCGTCGCTCATGGGAAACCTCCCTGCTTTCGCCGGGCGTCGTCGCCCGGACGTCTCAAGGGGGTAACGATCTAAGGCGCGAACCGATCCCTCACGCCTGCGCGTGCGCCGGAAACGTTCAGTGCGAATGCCCGTGCCCGTGGGCGCCGTGCGCATGCGCGTCCGGCGCGTGGGCCTCGTGCGCATGGGCCTCGCCGCTCCCCTGCCCTGTCCGCTTCGCCTCGGCGACCTCGGCGAAGGACTGCCGCAGGATCTGGACCGAGGAAGTCAGGAACAGGCCGGCCATCAGCGCCGCGACGATGAGGTCCGGCCAGGCGGTGCCGCTCGCGAACACGCCGGCGGCCGCGAACATCACCGCGACGTTGCCGATCGCGTCGTTGCGCGAGCAGAGCCACACCGAGCGCACATTGGCGTCGCCGTCCTTGTAGCGGACGAGGATAAGGACGCTCGCGAGATTGGCGGCGAGCGCCAGCAGGCCGACCACTCCCATCACCTCGGCGGTGGGAACGCCCAGCACCAGCGTGTTGTAGGCCGTCATGCCGAGCACCCAGACGGCCATCGCGGCGAGGCTGAGCCCCTTCAGGAGCGCGGCCCTGGCGCGGGTCGCAAGCGAGGCGCCGATGACCGCGAGGCTGATGCCGTAGGTCGTGGCGTCGGCCGCGAAATCGAGCGCGTCGGCCTTGAGCGCCTGCGAGCCCGACAGCGCGCCCGCCGCCATCTCGACGACGAACATGGCGCCGTTGATCGCGATCACGGCCCAGAGGCGACGCTTGTAGTCCGCCGACAGCCCGTCGAACTTGGCGTTATGTCCGCAGCAACCAGCGCTCATGGCGTCTCTCCTTGCAACGGACAAGCAATACCCCAATCGTCCGATGTTACACTAGAACCATGATTTTTCAGATGTTATAAAATTACTTTTGAGCGCCGCCCGCGCAGCTGTTCCGATCGCTGAGAACGCTAAAAAGCCGACGAACCATGACATGGCATGACGACGAGCTGAGAAACGAACTGCGTGATCGCCTCGCCCGCGGCGCCGTGTCGATCGGCCCGGACGGCGAGGTCTTCAAGATGTTGGCCCGGCTTTACCCGCTCGCCGACAGCCGGATCGACTGGCGAAAGCTGGAGCTGCGCGTGCAGGGCGGGAGCGGCGACGAGCCGGACTGGACCAGCCGGTTCGTGTCGTTCTTCCGGGAACAGCGCGACGTTCACGGCCTTTCGGGACGCGTGATCTACGCTGGCGACGGCGTCACCACGCTCGCCGTTCAGGCCGACATGGACGACATGATCGAGATCATGCCGATCGTCCTGAGCTACCCGCAGCACCATTATTTCGTCAGCGAGCGCTACCGCTGGTGCTTTTGCATGAGCTTCGAGAATGCGATCGACTTCGGTCTGCCGGCGGCAGTCGGTTTTTCGTCGTGATCCCGGTCACGTGACGCGTCCGGCCGCGCCTCTCAGTACGACCACTTCTGCGCCTTCTCGAGCAGGAAGTCGCGGAACACGTTCACGCGCGCGACGTTCTTGAGCTCCTCGGGATAGACGAAATAGGCCTCGAGCGCCGGCATCTCCATCGAGGTGAAGATGCGCGTGAGGTTCGAGGTCTCGTCGAGGAGATAATCTGGCAGGACCGCGAGGCCGACGCCGCGCTCGCACGCCTGCTTGATGGCCGCGACCGAATTGATCGTGAGGCTGGCGAGCCGCGGGTTCTTGGGCGCGCGGTTCGCGGTCTTCAGCCAGTTGATCGACTGCAGGAAGAACGGGATGGGCCCGCCGAACTCGATGATGCGGTGCTGGTCGAGCTCGTCGAGACCGCCTGGCTGGCCGTGGGAGTTCAGATATTCGGGCGAGGCGTAGGCGTGATAGTGCACCGTGAACAGCCGGCGCTGGATCAGGTCCGGCTGGGTGGGCGCGCGCAGGCGAATGGCGACGTCGGCCTCGCGCATGCCGAGGTCGAGCTCGTCGTCGGTGAGGATGAGCTGCACCTGGATGTCCGGGTAGCGCTCCATGAACTGGCCGAGACGCGGCGCGAGCCAGGCGCCGCCGAAGCCGACCGTCGTGGTGAGCTTCAGGACCCCGTGCGGCCGCTCGCGGCTGTCGGTGAGGATCGAGCGCGCCTGCTCGAGCTTGGAGAACACGTCCTGCGTGGTGCGGAACAGCAGCTCGCCCTGCTCGGTCAGCATCAGCCCGCGGGCGTGGCGATGGAACAGCGGCGCCTTGAGGTCGTGCTCGAGCGCCGAGACTTGACGGCTCACCGCGGATTGGCTGAGCGCAAGCGTCTCGCCCGCCTTGGTGAAGCTGCCGGCGTCGGCCGCCGCGTGGAAGATCCTCAGCTTGTCCCAGTCCATTCCTGTCCCCGCAAGGGCTCGCACATGTCCCTCAAGCGGAGGGCGTTTACGCCATTCTAGGATCTCGGTCCTTTCAGGCCCCTTTCGCGAGGCTGAAAAAACCGTGACCCGATTGGAAAACCCGCGCCGTCACGCGGCGGTGCGGGCGGCCTCCTCGGCTGCGAGGAAGCGTTCGGCGTCGAGCGCCGCCATGCAGCCCATGCCCGCCGCCGTGACGGCCTGGCGGTAATGCTCGTCGGCGACGTCGCCTGCGGCGAACACGCCCGGCACGTTGGTGAGCGAGGTTCCCGGCGTCACCTTGAGATAGCCCGAGGGCTTCATGTCGAGCTGGCCGCGGAACAGCTCTGTCGCCGGCTGGTGCCCGATCGCGACGAACACGCCGTCGGCGGACCTCACCGTCGGCTGGCCGGTACGCGCGTCGACGAGCTTCACGCCGGTGACCTTCGGCGGCATGCCGGCGTTGCCGAGGATCTCGCTTACGGTCGCGTTCCACACCACCTCGATCTTCGGATTGGCGAAGACGCGGTCCTGAAGGATGCGTTCGCCGCGGAAGCTCTCGCGGCGATGCACGAGCGTCACCTTCGAGGCGAAGTTCGTCAGGAACAGCGCCTCCTCGAGCGCGGTGTTGCCGCCGCCCACGACCACGACCTCCTTGCCGCGGAAGAAGAAGCCGTCGCAGGTCGCGCAGGCCGACACGCCGTAGCCCTTGAAGGTCTCCTCGCTGTCCAGCCCGAGCCATCTGGCTTGGGCCCCGGTCGACACCACCACGGCGTCCGCGGTGATGCGGCCCGAACTCTCGGTCTCGATCACGAAGGGGCGGCGCGAGAAGTCGACCTTGGCGACGTGGTCATGCAGCGTGCGGGTTCCCATGCGCTCGGCCTGGGTCTGCATCTGCTCCATGAGCCACGGCCCCTGGATCGGCTCGGCGAAGCCCGGATAGTTCTCGACCTCGGTCGTGATGGTGAGCTGGCCTCCGGGCTGGAGGCCGGAGATCACGACCGGCTCCAGCATGGCGCGCGCGGCGTAGAGCGCGGCGGTCCAGCCGGCCGGGCCCGAACCGATGATGACGAGGCGGGCGTGGGTGATCTTTTCAGAGCTCATCGGGTCGTCGGTCCGTTCGTTTCACGCTTGAGCGGCGCCGCGCGCCGTTCGTTTCTTGGCCGCAGCGCCTCGCGCGTCGCGGCGAGCGCCGCCACCGCGCGGCCGATCTCGCTTGCGGCGTGGAGCGGCGCGTAGCCATAGGCCTCGAGCCGCCCCGCGAAGGGCCGCACGACGCCATGCGCCGCGAGCCTGTCGAGATGGGCGGCCGCGGCCCGTTTCAGTCCGGTCGGCCGGAAGGCGAAGACCGGCCGGCCGGTCGCCACCGCCTCGTCGACCGCGAGCGCGTCGTCGCCCGCGACGACGACGGCGTCGGCATGGGCGAGAAGCGCGACGCGGGGATCGGGACCGGCGCGGTCCCACAGATAGGCGGCCGCCTCGCGCGCCGCCAGATCGAGCGCCGCCGGAGCCTCCCGCCGGGCCGCCGCGAGCACCGTCGCGCCGTCGGCCGCAAGCCGTGCGAGGCCGGCCGCGAGGCGCCGCGCGTCCTCCTCCTGCCACGCGCGGCCCGACCGCCCGCCGAGCAGCACCGCGACGCGCGCGCGGGCGTCGGAGGGTCCCAGCGCGTCGCCCCCGCGCGCCGCGGCGAGGCGCACGGCGTCGATCCGGTGCGGGCCCGAAACCGTGCGCACCACGTTGAGGCCGCTCAGCCGCGATCCTTCGCCCACCGCGACGATGTCGGCCGCGCGCGCGCCGAGCGCGCTGTCTCCGAGGAAAACGGTGACCACGCGCGATCGCGACGCGCGCTTGACGGCTGCGAGATAGGGAGCGGCCCGCCGCCCGCTCGCGACCACGACGTCCGGCCAGCCGCGGCGCGGCGCGATCGGGCCGGCGGCGCGGTCGGGCGCGTCACGCGGATCGATAGGACCGAAGGGGGCGAGCCAGCGCCAGGGCGCGCGCGGCGCGACATGGCGGCGCTCGACGCGGTCGGCGACGGCCTCCGCGACGCCGAGACAGCGCGTCTCGTCGTCGGCGTCCCCGTCCGTCAAGGCCCATGCCCGAAGCATTCAGGCACAATCGGCCGCGCAGCCTCGCCATGCAAGCCAAGAAGACGGGCCATGCGCGCTACGCACAGCCTTCGCGGAGAGACGGCTCAGGCGGCGTCGCGCCCGCTCCAGCCGCGCCGCGCGGCCCCAAGGCTCTGCGCGAGGCGCTCGTCGAAATCGCCGGCCGCGCCCGCCGGCGCGACGCCGTGCTCGCCGAGCGCCAGCCGGATCTGCCAGCGATCGATGTCGCCGCGGTCGCGCATGGCGTTGGTCAACGCGTGAAGCGTATCGACCAGCGCGTCGAAATCGCAGTCGTTAAGAAACGTCGAAGCGCTCATTCCGCCCAAAGCCCCTCGAACCACTTGCTGATCTAGGGTCTCCGCAGACAAGCGCATCGACAAGAGCGTAGTTGCACGTAGCCGATAAAACTTTTCTGGAGCTGCGCGGCGTTCGCGCAACCAGAACTCTTCGCCGTCAAGAAAACTAGCGCAGAAGATGCGAAACCGCCCCAGATCGGCGCAGTCTTCGCGGTTCGTGGCGGGCTGAGGTCAGCCGCGAGAGGCGTTGAGGGCCTGCAGGAGCTCGACGGTCGGATAGCCGTCGGCCGGCAGGCCGAGCTTCTCCTGCGCCTTGCGGGTCGCGCGGCGCGTGTCGCCGCCGAGCTTGCCGTCGACCTCGTCCTCCGGCAGCCAGCCGTCGCGCACGTAATGGCGCTGGAGCTCCTTGAGCTCGTCGCTTCCGAGCGGACGAACCGGGGCGTTGCCTTCCGAGATCTGCGGCGCGCCGGCGATGCGGGTCGCGAGATAGGCCGCGGTCGTCGAATAGATGAAGGACTGGTTCCAGGTCTTGTAGACGTCGAAGTTCTGGTAGGCGAGGAACGCCGGCCCGTTCTTGCCCATCGGCAGCAGCAGCGCGGCGGGCGCGCCGTCGGGCGCGAGCGCGCCGTTGCGCGGCTTCACGCCCCAGGCTTTCCACTGCGAGACCGGGTGCTTGATGTCGATGTCGGCCTCCTTCCACGGCATGTCGGCGGGCGCGACCACCTCCTGCAGCCAGGGCTCGCCGCGCCGCCAGCCGAGGTCGGCGAGATACTTGCCCGCCGAGTTCAGCGCGTCGGGCAGGCTTTTCATGAGATCGACGCGGCCGTCGCCGTCGGCGTCGACGCCGGAGCGGACATAGTCGACCGGCATCATCTGGGTCTGGCCGAGTTCGCCGGCCCAGGCGCCGCGCATGTCGGCGGGCGCGAGGTCGCCGCGGTCGACGATCTTCATGACGGCGATGAGCTGAGGCCGGAAGAAGGCTGGCCGCCGGCAGTCATGGGCCAGCGTCGCCAGCGCGTTGCGGGTGTCGAACTTGCCGAGATTGCCGCCGAAATCGGTCTCGAGGCCCCAGAACGCCGCGATCACCTCGGCCGGGACCCCATAGGTCTTCTCGACCTGATCGAAGATGTCGCGCTTGGCCTTCACCTGCTTGATGGCGTTGGGCAGCCGCGGGGCGGCGGCCATGCGGCCGGCGAACTGCAGGAAGGTCTGCTGGAACACCGACTGGCCGCGGTCGGCGGCCAGCACTTTCGGCTCGATCCGCACGCCTTCGAGCGCCTGCGCAATCGCCTGGTCCGAAACGCCTGCGGCGCGCGCCTCGCTCTTCACGCCCTCGAGCCAACCGTCGAAGTCCCCGCCGCAGGGCGCGGCCGTCACGTCGGCGGGCGGAGGGGCGGCCATGGCGGAGGCGGCCGGAAGCGCGAACACGAAAGCGAGCGCTGCGCGACGGACGAAAGGCGTCATCCAAGCATCCCGGACAGAAACGAATGCGGCGCCGCGACGGCGACCGCCGTTTCATTCGCGCGAGAATATCGGCGAAGACAAGGCGAAACGTCATTCTGGCGCGGATCGGCGTGAATTGAGGCGCTTCAGCGCCCCCGCTTCATCCGCTCGACCAGCCGCGCCACCGTCTTCTCCGCCCGTCGCAGGCCCGGCCGCCCGCGCGCGCCCTCATGCGCCTTCTTGAGCGCGCCGGACGCGAAGCCCTCGACCACCACCGCGTGGACATAGGACTTGCGAACCACCGCAGGCGTGTTGGCGAGCTTGTCGGAGATTGCGCGCATCACGGTCGCGAGCTGACGGCGCCGGCCGGTCTCGCTCGTCGCGGGGTCGAGCTCCACGAGCTCTTCGGCCGCGCTCGCGCTCGCGCCGAGCTGGCGAAGATCCTTGGCGGTCACCGGCAGGCCGGTGATCTCGCGGATATACGCGTTGACGTCCACCGAGGTGATGCGGCGCACCTTGCCGTCCGGATCCTTGTACTGGAACAGGCGGCGTCCCGGCAGCGAGCCGACGCGCCCCAGCGCCCGAGCGAGCCGCGGCGAACGCATCCGCAGGCGAACGTCCTTGCCGCCCTTGCCGCGAAAGGCGAGCTCGACGGCCTCGCCGCGCACCTTCACGTGGCGCTTGAGCAGCGTCGAGGCGCCGTGCGCCTTGTTGGTGCGGACGTAGGATTCGGAGCCGACGCGGATGTGGGTCTCGTCGATGAGCGCGACGGCGGCCGCAAGCGCCTTGGTCTTCGAAAGCTTCGGGCTCGCCATGTCGCGCTCGAGGGCGCGGCGGAGCTTCGGCAGCGCCTCGATCACCCGGTCGAGCCGCTCGACCTTGCGGGTCTCGCGCACCGCGTCCCAGTCGGGATGGTAGCGGTATTGCGTCCGCCCCGCCTCGTCCTTGCCGACGGCCTGCAGATGGAGCGCAGGATCGGCCGCGATCCGGACGTCCTCATAGGCGGGCGGGATCGCCAGCGACTTGATGCGGGCCACGACCTTGGCGTCGGAAATCCGCTTGCCGTTCCCGTCGATGTAGAAGAAGCCCTTGCCCGACCGGCGACGCGTGATGTCGAGGTCTTCGGCCGAGGCGATCTTCAGCCCGGCCTCGCGCGCGATTTCTTCGACCGAGGCCGCATCGTCGTCCGGCCCCGCCATCAATGCGTCCTCAGCGCGTGGATGATGTCGCCTTTGCTCGCGCGCGAAAGACCGGCGAGGCCGATCTCGCGGGCCTTGGCGTAGAGGTCGTCGCGCCGCCACTCTTCGTAGTCCGGCGATTTGCCGCCCTTGGTCGAGGGCGCGTTCTTGCCCTTGGTTCCGTACTTCGCCTGCGCGTTCGAGATGCGCGCGGCCTTTTCGGGGCTCGCGCCCTGTTCGCGCAGCGCCTCATAGACCTCCGGATTCTTGATCGACGGATTGTCTTTCGGAGATTTTTTGGACGCCTTCGTCGCCGCCATCTTTCGCCTCCCTCGCGAAGTCGACGAGACCTCAACTCGGGCGCGGGAGACTCCGTTCCCGCGCCTTTCGAACGACGCGCGCTAGATTGCGCGACGCCATCCCCTGACCGAGGACGCCGCCATCGCCCCCTCCCCCACGCTCGTCGAAGTCACCCGCGGGCTCGCGGTCGAAAGCCGGCACTGCGGCGCCGTCGCGGTCGTGGACGCCGACGGCGCGACCGTGCTGGCGCTCGGCGACGTCGAGCGGCCCGTGTTTGCGCGCTCGTCCGTCAAGGCGCTCCAGGCGCTGCCCCTCGTCGAGAGCGGGGCGGCGGACCGCTTCGGCTTCGCCGAGCCCGAGCTCGCGCTCGCCTGCGCCTCCCATGCCGGCGAGCCCGAGCATGTGGCGACCGCGGCCGGGGCGCTGGCGCGGCTCGGCCTCGACGACGCGGCGCTCGAATGCGGCGCTCACTGGCCATTGAGCGACACGGCGGCGCGGGCGCTCGCCGCGAGCGGCGTGGGGCCGAGCCCGCTGCACAACAACTGCTCGGGCAAGCATGCGGGCTTTCTGTGCCTCGCCTGCGCCATGGATGTCGCGCCTGCGGGCTATGTCGAGGCCGCCCATCCGGTCCAGCGCGAGGTGACGGCCGCGATCGAGGCGACGACCGGGGCGAGCCTCGCCAGCGCGCCGGTCGGCACGGACGGATGCGGCGTCCCGACCTACGCTATGCCGCTCGTCGCGATCGCCCGGGGCTTTGCGCGCTTCGGATCGGGCCAGGGGCTGACGCCGGCGCGCGCGGCCGCGGCGCGGCGGCTGATGGCGGCCGTGTGGTCGGCGCCCAACCAGGTCTCCGGGACCGGGCGCTTCGACACGCAGGCGATCCAGGCGCTCGGCGACGCGGTGTTCGTCAAGGTCGGGGCCGAGGGCGTCCATGCGGCGGCGCTTCCAGCGCTCGGGCTCGGGATCGCGATCAAGATCGACGACGGCGCGGCCCGCGCCTCGGAGACCGCGATGGCGGCGGTGCTCGCCCGATTGCTCGCGCCGACCGGCGACGCCGGCGACTGGCTCGCGGACCGAGTCCGGCGCCCGCTCCGCAACGTCGCGGGCAAGGAGGTCGGCGAGGTCCGCGCCGCGGACGCGCTGCTGCGATAGCGCCTCGCCGCGGGGCTACGAGCGGCGCGCCGTCTTCCGGGACCAGGCCGCAGCGCGAACGAAAACGGGGGCGCACAAGGCGCCCCCGTCTCATTGATCCCTGAGGATCAGCCGTTCCGCTCGTCTCAGTACTTGGTGACGAGCGGGGCGGCCGGGGTCTCAGGCGTCCACAGCGGGATGATCACGCGGGTCCAGCCACGGGTGTCCTTGCCGCCCATGTTGCGCTGGTAGACGTCGCGCGTCAGGTAGGCCTGGAGGATGACCGGGCCGAAGTTGTAGCCGACGAGCGGGCCGACGGCGAACTGCTTCATCTTGCCGCCGAGCGCGTTGTTCGGACGATCGTACTCGGTCGAGCCGAAGCCGACGGCGCCGATTTCCCACTTGCCGAAGGTCTTCGTGGCGGTCAGGTCGAGGTTGAAGCCGTTAGCGGTCTTGTTGCCGGCGAACTTCGACGTGTCCCAGGTGATGCCCCAGAGCAGGTTCGCGGTCAGGTTCCAGCCGTCGCCGGTGTACGAGATCGCGAAGTCCTGACGCCAGGTGTTGGCGGGGACGCGGATGCCGCGCTCGCCGACGTTGAAGTAGTTGCCCGACAGGTAGCTGAAGCCGAAGCCGCCGCCGAGATCCCAAGCGATACGGGCCGCGAGGATCGGGTTGTAGAAGCCGTAGTTGTCAGCCGCGCCGGGACCGTCGGCGTGGATCGCCGGGGTCGCGCCGATCAGCTGCAGGTTGCCACCGAAGATCGACCACGGGGTCGACCAGGCGATGATCGGAATGGTGACCAGGGACTTGGCGTCCTGACCCGGGAGCTTGCGGACACCCCAGTCGAGGGTGTTCACGAAGTAGACGCCTTCCGGGAGCGGCGCGCCGCTGGCCAGACCGACGGTCTCGCCGGGCTGCGCAGTCGCGCCGGCGAAGGCCGCCGAGGTGGTGGCGGCGAGGGCGAACACGCCCGCGGCCGCGATTTTCAGAAACTTCTTCATGTTGCCTTTTTCCTCCGATCGGCGCCCTGCCGGGAACGCCGCCTCTCCGAGCATTGCTTTGTTTCGTCTTCGCCTTCCGGTGCGGTGTCGTCCGTCCCGAATTCGAACTGTCGGACCACAACCGATAGGCTCAACGTGCGCCCCCGACTCGGCGCCGCCTTCCTCAGAGGACATTTTTTAGGCGGCGTTTGCTACCGGATTCACGTCTTCGCGACGCCGTTCCGCCCCAACTGTCTCTGAAATGTCGCAACTGTGGCAGCCAAGAAACGCCGGGCTTTGAGGGCAGTCGGCGCCCGAGAATTGGGCAAACTATAAGAAATCCAATTGGTTGCAGGACGCCCGCTTCGAGAGCGTCGTGAAACTGTAAATGAGGCCTTAACGAACCGCGTTCTGGGACACCAGGAGCCCCGATCGCCTGTCGCCGCCCGCGAGAGTCAGATCCTGGGTCACAACCTCGCGCCAGCGGTATCCAAGAACCGCCCCGAGACGACAACCAGAGATAGTGTTGCCGACGACCGAGGCCGCGCCGACGCCTTCTACGACCGAAACCCCGATCCCGACGCCGCAGGCGCGCACGACGTTGCCCGACACCGTCACGTCGCGAAGATACGGTCCGAAGCCCGCCAGGATCCCGATCTCCGGGGCGTTCTCGACGACGTTTCCGGTCACCGCGGTGTCGGCCTCGACGCCGATGCCGCCGCCATAGCCTTCGCCCGGCTCGTCGAGGTTCTTGCGGCGGAACAGGTTGCGGACAAGGTTCGCCGAGACGGTCGCGAGCCGGCCGCCCTCGTTGAAGTTGACGACCGAGACGCCGTTCGCGGCCCCGTCCACGAGGTTCGCGGAGATCACCGCGCCCGAGAAGCCGTATTCGGCGTAGATCCCGGTCTCGCCGCTGTCGAGGCAGAGATTGTCGGTGATCACGGCGTCGTCCGCCTCGTGGGCGCGCACCGCGCTGAAGGCCGCGCGGCGGATCGAATTGTTGGCCACCATCACGCCGGCGGCCTTCGACACGTTGACGGCGTTGCCGTTCCAGCCGAGGCCGCCGTCGAGCGCGCCGATGTCCTCGATGCGGTTGCGGGAGACCACGGAGCCGTCCGGCCCCTTGATCGAGCGGCGGATCACCACGCCGTTGTTGCGGCAGTTCCGGACGACGCAGTCCGCGACCGAGAGCCCGCGGCCGTCGAGCGCGAACAGCCCCGCGTGGCGGGCGCCCTCGATGCGGCATTGACGGACGGCCCCGCCGACGCGGTTCAGCACGATGGCGCTGCCGCCCGCCCCCGTCACGGCGACCTCGTCGAGCGTCAGCGTCTGCACGTCGTCGGCCGCCAGCACGCCGATCTCCTGCCCGGCCGGGACATTGGCGCCGTCGAGCGCGACGCCGCGCAGCGAGACCCGCCGCGCGCCCTGCGCCGTCATCAGCGGCCCGGAGCCGACGAGCTCGATCCGGGTGAGCTCCGGCGCGCCGACCAGAACGGTTCCGTCCGGCAGCGTGAGGCCTGCGGCGCGGTAGAGGCCGGGCGCGAGCGCGAGCGGGCGCCCGTCGCGCGCGGCGCGGTCGAGCGCCCGCTGGAGGCCGCGGCTCTGGTCGGCGTCGCCCGGCTTCACGCCCATCGAGGCCGCGTCGAGCGCGCCCGGCAGAGCCTGGGCGTAAGTCGGGGCCGCCGACAGCGCCGCGAGCGCGCCTGCGCCGAGCAGCAGGCGGCGGCGAAGCGCGTCGATCTCGACGGCGACGGAACGGTCCACGCGGCATCCCCCGGGCCCCGGCGACTGCGGGACGGGGCGATCCTATGCGGCCGCCGCGCTTTCGGGAAATCGCAGGCGCTTGAGCGCGGGGGCCTCCGGTCTGCTAAGGGTGCGCCGAACCATGACGCCCCAGCCCCCGCCCCGCCGCCGCGCCGACGTGCTGCTCGTCGAGCTCGGCCTGTTCGAAAGCCGCGCCAAGGCGCAGGCCGCGATCGCCGCGGGCCTCGTGCGCGCAGGCGGCGAGACCGTGCGCCGCGCCTCCGACATGCTCGCCGCCGACGCTGCGATCGAAGCCGAGCCGGCGCACCCTTACGTCTCGCGCGGCGGCGTGAAGCTCAGCGCCGCGCTCGACCTGTTCGGGCTGTCGCCAAAGGGCCTCCATGCGCTCGACGTCGGCTCCTCGACCGGCGGCTTCACCGAGGTTCTGCTTGAACGAGGCGCGGCGCACGTCACGGCCGTCGACGTCGGCCGGGGCCAGCTTCATCCGAAGGTCGCCGCCGATCCGCGCGTGACGAGCCGCGAGGAGACCGACATTCGCGCGCTCGCCGCCGCCGACCTGCCCGAGCCGCCGGGCGTCGTCGTCGTCGACGTCAGCTTCGCGCCGCTCTCCGCGGTGCTGCCGGCGGCGCTCGCGCTCGCAGCGCCGGAGGCGACGCTCGTCGCGCTCGTGAAGCCGCAGTTCGAGGTCGGCCGCAAGGAGATCGGCAAGGGCGGGATCGTGAAGGACGAGGCCGCGCGGCTGCGCGCGCTCGAAGGCGCGGTCGCGCTGGTCGAGAGCCTCGGACTGACGGTTCTCGGCCACGCGCCCTCGCCGATCTCAGGCGGCGACGGCAACGTCGAATATCTTCTCGCAGCAAGACGGAGGGGCCCGCGTGGCTGAGCTCGTGCGGATCGAACGCCTCGGCGCGCGCGGCGACGGCGTCGCCTCGACGGCCGACGGACCGCTGTTCGTCGCCCGCGCGCTCGCCGGCGAACTGGTGTCGGTCGAGCGGAACGGCGAACGCGCCGCCCTTCTCGACGTGGTGGAGCCCTCGCCGGACCGCGTTGCGGCCTACTGTCCCGAAGTCGGCCGCTGCGGCGGCTGCGCCACGCAGGAATTCGCGCAGAGTCCCGCGCTCGCCTGGAAGCGGGATCTCCTCATGGAGGCGTTGTCGCGCGAGGGCGTCGCCTGCGAGGGGCTGGTCGGACCCTGCGTCGACGCCCACGGCGCCGGCCGCCGCCGCGCGACCTTCCACGCACGGCGCGGACCCGACGGGCGGTCCGTGGTCGGTTTCTCGGAGGCGCGCAGCCATTCGGTGATCGCGCTCTCAGACTGCCCGCTGCTCGCGCCCTCCATGGCCCGGGCGCTGCCGGCCGCGCGCGCCGTCGCCGCCGTGCTGCTCGGCAAGGGCAAGCCGCTCGACCTCGCGGTGACCGCGACCGACACCGGGCTCGATCTCGACGTCCGCGGCCTCGGCCCCCTGCCCGAGCCGATGCGGCTGAAGCTCGTCCGGCTCGCCGAAGAGCTCGACCTTTCCCGCCTCTCGATCCATGGCGAGGCGGTGGTGGCGCGGCGCAAGCCGACGCTCGCCGTCGGCCGCGCAAGTCTCGCGCCGCCGCCCGGCGGGTTTCTGCAGGCGACCGAGCTCGGCGAGCGGACCCTCGCGGAACTTGCGCTCGAGGGCGTCGGCAAGGCCAAGCGCGTCGCGGATCTTTTCTGCGGATCGGGCGCCTTCGCGCTGCGTCTCGCCGAGCGCGCCGAAGTCTATGCGGCCGATACGGAAAAGCCCGCGATCGCCGCCCTCGACGCCGCCGCGAGGGGCGCGCAGGGGCTGAAGCGCGTCACCGCCGAGGCCCGCGACCTGTTCCGCCGGCCGCTCACCTCGTCGGAGCTGTCGCGCTTCGACGCCGTCGTGTTCGACCCGCCGCGGGCCGGCGCCGAAGCCCAGGCGCGCCAGCTCGCGGCCTCGAAGGTCCGGACGGTGGTCGCGGTCTCGTGCAACGCCGTGACGCTCGCCCGCGACGCCGCGATCCTGATCGCGGGCGGCTACCGGCTGGAGCGGGCCGTGCCGATCGACCAGTTCCGGCACTCGGCGCATGTCGAGACGGTGGCGACGTTCAGGAGGTGAAGCGCCTCCCATGTCCCGGCCTTGAGCCAGGACCCAGAAGCGGTTCGCGCGCCGGATGAGGCTCCCTGGCGAAGGCCTTTTCTTGAAACGACAACGGTTCTGGGTCCCGGCTCAAGGCCGGGACAAGGAGCAGATCAAATCCAGCGCCACCGGCCGTCTTCGATCGCGAGCGCCCTGCCCTGCTGGATGCGGATGTCGGCGAGTTTCGTCCGGTCGGCGCCGCAAAGCGCCAGCACCGCGCGCGCCACGCCGCCATGGCTCACCAGCACGGCCGGCCGGTCGAGCCCGCCGAGCAGCGCGCCGACGCGTTCGCAGACCTGCACGTAGCTCTCGCCGTCCGGCGGCACGTGGGACCACTTGTCGGCCTCGCGCGCCTTCATGGCCGCGGGCTCGCGCTCGCCAATCTCGCGGAACGTCAGCCCCTCCCAGCGCCCGAACGACATCTCGGCGAGCCGCTCGTCGGTGGAGAAGCCGTCCGGATCGAGCCCCATGGCCGCGCGCATGCGGCGCATGGTGTCGACGGCGCGGGTGAGCGGGCTCGCGAGGAAGACGCGATCGGAGATGTCCGGAACGTCCCTCAGCGCGCGGCCGACGGAGTCCGCCTGGTCGCGGCCCTTCGGATTGAGCGGCGTGTCGGTGCGGCCCTGCAGGCGGCCGGCGACGTTCCAGTCGGTCTCGCCGTGGCGGACGAAGATCAGCGGCGCCATCGAGCGGCGTCAGACCACGGAGATGTCGGGCGCTTCCGGGTTCTTCATGCCGACGATGTGGTAGCCGGCGTCGACGTGGTGGACCTCGCCGGTGACGCCGCGGCCCATGTCGGAGAGCAGGTAGAGCGCCGAGTCGCCCACCTCGTCGATGGTGACGGTGCGGCGGAGCGGGGCGTTGTATTCGTTCCACTTGAGAATGTAGCGGAAGTCGCCGATGCCCGACGCCGCCAGCGTCTTGATCGGACCGGCCGAGATCGCGTTGACGCGGATGTTCTGCTGGCCGAGATCGGCCGCGAGATAGCGCACGCTGGCCTCGAGCGCGGCCTTGGCGACGCCCATGACGTTGTAGTGCGGCATCCACTTCTCCGCGCCGTAATAGGTCAGCGTCAGGATCGAGCCGCCGCCGCCCATCAGCTTCTCGGCCCGCTGCGCCACCGCGGTCAGCGAGTAGCAGGAGATGAACATCGTCTTGTTGAAGTTGTCGGCCGTGGTCTCGAGATAGCGGCCGTCGAGCTGGTCCTTGTCGGAAAACGCGACGCAGTGGACCAGGAAGTCGAGCCCGCCCAGAACCTCGCCGGTCTTGTCGAACACCGCGTCGATGGAGGCGGCGTCGGTGACGTCGCAATGGCCGACCACCTCCGCGCCGAGTTCGGCGGCCAGCGGCTCGACGCGCTTCTTCAAGGCGTCGCCCTGGTAGGTGAAGGCGAGCTTCGCGCCGGCGTTCGCGCAGGCCTTGGCGATGCCCCAGGCGATCGACCGATTGTTCGCCACGCCCATGACGAGGCCGCGCTTGCCGGCCATCAGGCCACGGACATCGGTCATGAACCCACCTCTTGCGCGGGCGCCGGGGAACGAGCCTCGGCGCTGCTTCGACACGTCGTTTGGACGGGCTGGCTATGACACAGGCCGTCGACCCGCATCAAGCCGTCCGAGGTCCGACGAGGTCACGCCGCGTTTCGCATCGCGATACCGCCCGCCTCCTCTAAATCGAGCGCCGGCGGACGATCCCGCATTGACCGCGGACGCCGCGCCATGATCGTCTTGCGCGCGATTTATCCAAATGATCAACAGGCGAGATCCGCGATGTCCGAAGCCCGCCCGCCATTTCCCCCCTTCGACCGCGATTCGGCGGCCTTGAAGGCCCGCAAGGCCGAGGACGCCTGGAACACCCACGACCCGGAAAAGGTCTCGCTCGCCTACACCGAGGATTCGACCTGGCGGAACCGCTCGGAGTTCTTCGCCGGGCGTCCGGCGATCGTCGAGTTCCTGACGCGCAAGTGGCGGAAGGAGCAGGAGTACCGGCTGATCAAGGAGCTCTGGGCCTTCCACGAGAACCGCATCGCGGTGCGCTTCCAGTACGAATGGCATGACGCTGCGGGCGACTGGTTCCGCTCCTACGGCAACGAGCAGTGGGAGTTCGCTGAGAACGGCCTGATGCGCCGCCGCGAGGCCTCGATCAACGACGTTTCGATCAAGGAGAGCGAGCGCAAGTTCCTGTGGCCCAAGGGCCCGCGGCCGGAGGATTTTCCGGGACTGACCGAACTCGGTCTCTGAAGCCCGAAAAGAATCGCCCTCGCCTGTCGGATCGGCGATGCTCAGAACGTCCTTGCCTCGTGTGACGACACGAAAGGGAGGCCGAGATGGGCGCGATGGTGCTTGTTCTGCTCGGAACCAAGAAGGGCGCGTTCATCCTGAAGAGCGACGCCGCGCGGAAGGACTGGGAGCTGTCCGGTCCGTTCTGCGAGACATGGCCGATGAACCATGTGGTCGGCGTTCCCCGAACCGGCACGATCTACGCCGGCGGCGGCAATGAGTGGTTCGGGCCGGCGGTCTGGAAGTCCGAGGATCTCGGCGAGACCTGGTCGCATTCGAGCCAGGGCCTCGCCTATCCGGAAGGCCACGACCCGATCACCGCGGTCTGGAGTCTCGCCGCCGGCCATGGCCGGCTCTACGCGGGCGTCTCGCCCGCCGGGCTGTTTTCGAGCGACGACGGCGGCCTCTCCTGGAGCCCGATCGAGGGTCTGCAGCGTCATCCGACCCGGCCCGAATGGCAGGCGGGCGGCGCGGGGCTGATCCTGCATTCGATCGTGCCGGACCCGGACGACGAGAAGCAGATCTGGGTCGGCATGTCGTCGGTCGGCGTGTTCCACACGGGCGACGGCGGCGAGACCTGGGAGCCGCGCAATTCCGGCACGCGCTGCGATTTCCTGCCCGAAGGCCAAAAATATCCCGAGTTCGGCCAGTGCGTGCACTGCATCGTCATGGCGCCGGGCGGCTCGGGCCGGCTCTACCAGCAGAACCATTGCGGCATGTACCGCTCCGACGACGGCGGGAAAAACTGGGCCTCGATCGAGAACGGCCTGCCGTCGAGCTTCGGCTTCCCGGCGGCCGTCCACCCGCGCGATCCCGAGACGCTCTACTTGCTGCCGCTCAACGGCGACATCCACGGCCGCTACATGCCCGACGCCAAGGCCGCCGCCTGGAAGACGCGCGACGGCGGCGCGACATGGGCCGACAAGCGCGCGGGGCTTCCGCAGAAGAACGCCTATCTCAACGTGCTGCGGCAGGCGCTCGCCGTCGACCGGCTGGAGCCGGCGGGCGTCTATTTCGGCACCGGCTCCGGCGAGCTCTACGCCAGCCGCGACGAGGGCGAGACCTGGGACTGCGTCGCCCGCCACCTGCCGTCGATCTCGTCCGTCGAGACGCTGGTGGTGGAGCGATGAGCGGCGTCTCGCAGGAAAGCAAAGCCCCGCCCGTCACCGTGCGGCTGTCGCCGCTGCTGGTTCGCCTGTTTCCCGAGGCCGACCGCGAGGTGGATCTGCCGGCGGCGTCGGTCAAGGAGATGGTCGACGCGCTCGACGCCCGCTGGCCGGGCATGCGCGACCGCATCTGCGACTCCCGCCCCGCGATCCGTCGGCACATGAACGTCTTCGTCGACGGCAAGCGCGCCAGGCTCGACGCCAAGCTGCTGCCTGGCGCGGAGGTGGTCATCCTGACGGCGGTGAGCGGGGGGTAGGGCGAGGGCGCCATCGTCCGACGACGCGCTCTGGAACCTGAGACCGTCATCCCGGGCTTGACCCGGGATCCATCGCCGCTGACGGCTCGAAACTTTCCGCCGTTCGGCGTTCATGGATCCCGGCTCTTCGGCCGGGATGACGGCGGCGCGTCGTCCGCGCTCAGCGCCGCGCGTCGAGCGCCATCCTGACCGCGAGCGCGCCCAGCACCGTCGCCATCAGCCAGCGCTGGACCACCGCCCAGAACGGGCGGCCGGCGAGAAAGGCCGCGATCGTTCCCGCGGTCATCGCGATCAGGGCGTTGATCGAGACGCTCACCAGGATCTGCGCCGCGCCGAGCGCGAGCGTCTGGGTCAGCACCGAACCCGCGGCTGGATCCACGAACTGCGGCAGCAGCGCGAGATAGACCATCGCGATCTTGGGGTTCAGCAGGTTCGTCACGAAGCCCATCACGAACAGCCGCCTGCCGCTCGCGGCCGGAAGCTTGCTCACCTGAAACGGCGAGCGCCCGCCGGGGCGGATCGCCTCCCAGGCGAGCCATGCGAGATAGAGCGCGCCGGCGATGCGGAGCGCGTCATAGGCGTAGGGCACGAGAAGCAGCAGCGCCGTGAGGCCAAAGGCCGCCGACATCGCCCAGAACACGAAGCCGAGCGCCACCCCGCCGAGCGAGATCAGACCCGCGCGCACGCCCTGAGAGATCGAGCGCGAGATCAGGTAGATCATGTTCGGCCCGGGCGTCAGCACCATGCCGAGCGCCACCGCCGCGAAGGCGAGAAGGGTCGTGGGTTCGGGCATGGCGGATCTCCGGCTGTGGGCGGGCGATCCGAAAAAGATGCGCCCGCGCCCGCCGCCGGTCCAACCAATGATCCTCATGAGGCCCATTCGCGCCTGCGATGGGCGACGGCCCTTCAGCCCGAGTATTCGCGCGTCCAGCGACAGAACGGATCGTCGGACGTCTCGTCGTCCATGTCCGCGGTGGTCGCGACGATTTCGGACGCCGTCGCCGGAACCGTGACGCCGAACGTCGTCTCGACCCAGGCGCGGAACGCGACCGGTTCGACCTCGTTCGGGTCGGGAACGACCAGCTCGCCGTCGTCATCCCTGACGGCCCTCCGCTCCCTAATCTCGGACGGCGTCAGCCCGTAGTCCTCCGGCCAGCAGAGCTCGTCGTAGCCGATGGCGCACAGCCGCAGGATCTCGACGGGGTCGTCGGGCAGCACGCACACCATCGTGGAGCCGGAGCCCGACCCCATATGCACGATGCGCTGGCGCCCCTCGTCGTCGAGCCAGAGACCCGCGCGGGAGCCGTCGCCGCCGGTCTGCATGATGACGGCGACGCGATCGGCGACGTCCGGCTCGTCATTGGCGAGCCATCCGCCGAACCAGTCGGACTCGTTGGTGCTGAAGGCGATGCAGGACTTCAGACCGCCCGGGTCGCCTTTCGGAAACAAGCCCACATAGCTGAGCCCGATCTCCTCGACCGTCTCGACGTGCCCTCTCGGCTCCATCCAGTCGAACATCTTCCGGAACGCGTCCGGAAGCTCGAAGCCCTCGGGCAGCGACGCCGCCACCTCGTCCGCGAAACTCGCCAAGCCGTTCTCCCCGGTTGTCTGCAACCGGTTCTAGAACCGGTCGCAGCCGAGGCCAGTCATGCGGGCGGCGACCCACGGGATGGTGATCGGGTTACCCTCGCGGGTCGTAGGGCGCGTTGTCGCGCATCGCCTCGGCGTATTCGGTGAGGCGCGCGTCGCCGCCCTTGGGCAGCGCGATGCGAAGCTCGACCAGCAGGTCGCCGGCGCCGGACTTCGCCTGCACCCCCTTGCCCCGCAGGCGCAGCGTGCGCGCCCCGTCGGAGCCGGGCGGCACCTTCATCTCCACCTGTCCGTCGAGCGTCGGCACCCGCACCTTGCCGCCGAGCACCGCCTCATAGAGCGTGATCGGCACCTCGACGCGCACGTCCTTGCCCTCCGCCTTGAAGGCGGGATCCTTGCCCACATGGACGACGATAAGCACGTCGCCGGCCTCGCCGCCGAAGCCGGACTGGCCGCCCTGCCCTTTCAGGCGGATGGTCTTGCCGTCCTCGACGCCGGCCGGCACCGAGACCTCGAGCTCGCGCCCGTTCGGCAGGCGCACGCGCGTCTTCGCGCCGAGCGCCCAGTCGCGGAACGGCACGGTGACCTCGGCGCGCAGATCCTCGCCCTTCGGGGCCTGGCCGCCGCCGCCGAACGCGCTCTCGGCGCGCGAGCGCCGACCGCCAAAAGCCCCGAGGATCTCGTCGATGATGTCGTCGTTGCCGCCCGGCTGGCCGCGCCGGCCGCCGCCGAACGGACCGCCGCCGCCGAAATCGAACTCGTGGCGCTGGCCGCCGGCGCGCTGCGCCCAAGGGCCGCCTCCGCCCCCAAAGCCCTGGAAGCGCGGCTTTCCGTCGGCGTCGATCTCGCCGCGGTCGTACTGCCCGCGCTTGTCCTTGTCGGAGAGCAGCTCATAGGCCGAGCCGATCTCCGCGAACTTCTCCTTGGCGTTCGGGTCGTCGGGCTTCTGGTCGGGGTGCCAGGTCTTGGCGAGCTTGCGGTAAGCCTTCTTGACGTCGGCTTCGCTCGCAGTCTTGGCGACGCCGAGCACGGCGTAGGGGTCGCGCATCGCGGTCTATGGAATCCGTCGGTTCGAGGGGGCGTCGTCGCGCAGACTTAACCCGCGGACGCCGTCTCCCTCAATGTGGGCGCCTGTCACCCGAATGCAACAGTCGTGCCGACGCAGGAAGAGCGAAACTGGAGCGTCGCGCAAGCGAACGGCGTGCTTGGATCCGATCCGGCGTCCGCAAACACGCGCTCAGAGCGTGCGGCTCGCCGTCGTCTTGAGCGCCACGGCTTCCCAGTAGCCGGCCGCCGTGCGGCAAGCCGTGCCTTCGAGGCGCTGCTCGTGGCCGCCGCCCGAATGGCTCGCGGCGAAGGAGCGGCAGGTCGCGCCGTTTTCCGTGGTCGCGCCGGCCGAGGCCGAGAACGAGCCGTAGGCGCCGGTGTCGGGGTTCGCCCACGGCACCGAGGCGTTCACCGCGTCCGCGCCCATCGCAAGGCTCAGCGCTCCGCGGGCGTAGGCCCAGTCCGAGGGGGTGATGGCGGGGTCGTCGTCCTTCTTGGACGCGGGCGCGTAGGCCACGGGCCTGGCCTGCGCGGCCGGCGCGGCGGCGCTCGCGCCCGGCGGCGGGGCGAGCGGGCTCGAGGCGACCGCGTCCTTCGGAGCGGGCGTCACGGCCGCGCGCGACGCGTCGACGCTGCCGGTCTTGATGTCGTCGGAGCCGTAGATCGGATAGGAGACGCTGCAGGCGCCAAGGCCGAGCGACAGCGCGGCCGCGGCGGCGACGGCCGACAGCCGGCCTCGCGGCGGGCGGGGCGCTCGTGTAGATCTGGTCGCAAGCGTCGCGTGCGGATCGTGGCTACGCATCGGTACTCGAAAACTCCAGGATCGCCCGGCGAGTAAAGGCGAGGAGCAGTTAATGTCGCGTGACCTTCCGGCGGCCTCCGTCGCCCTCCACGAGGCCGAGGATCCCTATCCCCTGTTCGAGGCCTGGTTCGCCGAAGCCAAGGATAGCGAGATCAACGATCCGAACGCCATGGCGCTCGCGACCGTCGACGCCGAAGGGCTGCCGGATGTCCGGATGGTGTTGCTGAACGGACTCGATGCCCGCGGCTTCGTCTTCTACTCCAACCGCGGCAGCGCGAAGGGGCGGGAGTTGCAGGGCCAGCCCAAGGCCTCCGCCGTGTTCCACTGGAAGTCGCTGCGCCGGCAGGTGCGCGTGCGCGGCCCCGTCGAGGAGGTCTCGGCCGACGAGGCCGACGCCTATTACGCGAGCCGCCCGCGGCTTTCCCGCATTGGCGCATGGGCCTCGATCCAGTCCCGCCCGCTCGCCTCGCGCTCCGAGCTCGAGCAGGCGGTGGCGACCCGCGAGGCCGAGTTCGAGGACCGCGAGCCGCCGCGCCCGGCATGGTGGACGGGCTGGCGCATCGTCCCCACATCGGTCGAGTTCTGGCTCGACATGCCCTACCGTCTGCACGATCGCGCGGTCTTCACGCGCGCCGGGGCGGCCGCGCCCTGGGTCCGCACGAGGCTCTATCCATGACCGACGACAAGCGGTCCGGCCCCGAAGGCGCGGACAAAACGAAGGACGGCGCGCTGTGCCCGTTCACCGGCCAGCGCGCGGGCGACGCCGGCCCGCAGCAGATGGGCTCGCTGTCGGCCGCAAGCGCCGGCGCGGTGGCGGCTCCGCACGCGCCGACCCCCGCGCCGTCCGCCATGCCGCGGCGCGCCGGCTCCAACGAGCCGCGCAAGACGCTGCTGCTCACCGGCGCGAGCCGGGGCATCGGCCATGCGACGGTGAAGCGCTTCTCGGCCGCCGGCTGGCGGGTCATCACCTGCTCGCGCCACGCCTTTCCGGAAGAATGCCCCTGGGGCGCGGGGCCCGAGGACCACATCCAGGTCGATCTCGCCGACGTCGACAACACCGTGGAGGCGATCGCCGACGTCCGCGAGCGCCTCGAAGGCGGCGCGCTGCATGCGCTCGTTAACAACGCCGGCATCAGCCCGAAGGGCCCCAACCGCGAGCGCATGAACGCGATCGACACCGGGCTCGACGACTGGAAGACGGTGTTCCAGGTCAATTTCTTCGCGCCCATCATGCTGGCGCGCGGCCTCGCCGCCGAGCTCACCGCAGCCCGCGGCTCGATCGTCAACGTCACCTCGATCGCCGGCGGGCGGGTGCATCCCTTCGCCGGCGCGGCCTACGCCACCTCGAAGGCGGCGCTTGCGGCCCTCACCCGCGAGATGGCGGCGGATTTCGGGCCGCTCGGCGTGCGCGTGAACGCGATCGCGCCGGGCGAGATCGACACCGCGATCCTGTCGCCCGGCACCGACAAGCTGGTGGCGCAGATCCCGCTCCGCCGCCTCGGCACGCCCGACGAGGTGGCGAAGACGATCTACTTCCTGTGCACCGAGAACTCGTCCTACGTGACGGGATCGGAAATCCACATCAACGGCGGCCAGCACGTCTGAGGCTGCACTCAGGCGCGGGCGCGGAGCTCGGCCTGCGCGCGGGCGATGAGGCCCGGATAGCGCTTGCCCGGATACCAGGGCGTGGACATGAGCTCCGCAAAGCCCGGCAGGCTCTCCATGTGGCCGATCATGCGGGCCCGCATCGCCTCGTCGGGCAGCGGGCCGCGCAGCGCCTCCATGTTCTCGACGAGATGGTCGGGGTTCGAGGTCGAAGGCAGCGCGCAGGTCACGGCCGGATGGCCGAGCACGAACTTCAGGAAGAACGCCGCCCAGCTCTTCGCGCCGATGTCGGCCGCGAAGTCCGGCAGCGGACGGCCCTCCACGAGCTTGAACAGGCGCGCCTTCTCGAACGGCATGTTGATTAGCACGCCGCAGCCCTTGGCGGCCGCCTCCTTCAGCACGCTCGCCTCCGCGGCGCGGTTGGCGATCGAGTAGTTGACCTGCACGAAGTCGAGCCCGCCGCGCCCGATCCAGCCCGCGAGCACGCTCTGATAGGCGTTCTCGTGGTGCGAGGCGCCGACGAAGCGCACCCGCCCCTCCTTTTTCCAGGCCTTCATCAGCGGGACCACGACGTCGACATTGACGAGGCTGTGGCACTGCATGACGTCGATCTTCTCGCGCCAGAGCCGCCCGAGGCTCTGGTCGAGGCTGCGGCGCGCATGGCTGTCGTCGGCGAGATACTCGCCCGTCGACCAGATCTTGTTGGTGACGAAGACGTCGTCGGTCCCCTCGATCGAGGCGAGCGCCGCCCCCACGGTGATCTCGCCGGAGCCGTAGAGCGGCGACGTGTCGATCACCCGGCCGCCCGCGGCGCGGAAGCGGCGCACGACCTCGATGAGGTGGCCGCGTTTCTGGCCCGGAACGACGTCGAAGGTGAGGAAGGTGCCGAGCCCGACCGCGGGCAGGACCTCGCCGCTGCGCGGGATCGCGCGGGAGATCACGTCGCCGGCCGGAACGGGCGCCGGCCCGGCGGCGGGCGTCTGGGCCGCGGCGGGCGACGTCGCGGGGCCGGCGGCCAGGACAGCGGAGGCCGCGCCGAGGCTTGCGGCTCCGCTAAGCACGCCGCGGCGGCTGAGTGTCGGGGTCGTCAACGGCATGGCTCGCTCCGGGGGCGTGATGTCCTTGCCATCGCCTAAGCCTTTCGGCGAAGCTCGGCGCGCGCGATCCTGATCCGCGGGACGCGATCCTGATCTTTCCGGATGGACCGCAGATGTTTCGCCGCGTGCACGAGCCCGAAGCGCAGGATCGTCGATCGGCGATCTGGGCGGGCGGCCGCTTCGACGCCGGACGACGGCCCATGACGCGCCGCGTCGAGGGCGTGACGCGCAGCGACGACCACCTTCTGCTGGTGACGCTTTCGGGCGGCGCGAAGCGGCTCACCGTCGTCGCCGACGACGGCCACCGCTATGACGGGCCCGACCGCGCCGGCGCCGTCTCGTTCCTGCCGGCCTTTTGCGAGCGGCGCCTGACGCTCGACCATGTCGAGGCCGAATGGGCCTCGATCTCGCTGTCGCGCGCGTCCTTCGGGCCGCTCGAGACCGCCGCGCGGCTCGCGCCCTTCAGCAATGTCGAGGATCCGGTGGTGTTCGCGATCGTCGGCGAGATCGACCGCATGCATCGCGCCGACGGCGCGGTCGACGCCGCCTACGCCGAGACCATGGCGTTCGCGCTCGCGCGCCACGTCGCCCGCCGCGCGGGCGTTTCGGCCGAACGGGCCGGACGGACGCCCGCGCTGCCGCGGTGGAAGCTGAAGCGGGTGCGCGACCATGTCGAGGCGCATCTCGACCGGCAGATCTCGATCGCGGAGCTCGCGGAGGTCGCCGGCATGTCGGCGGGCCACTTCCACCGAGCCTTTCGCGAGGCGACCGGCGCGACGCCGCTGCGCTTCATCCAGGAGCGGCGCGTCGAGCTCGCCGCGCGGCTGCTGCGGACGGGCGAGGCCTCGGTCGGCGAGGTCGCGGCGAAGGTGGGCTTTGAGAGCCAGAGCCATTTCGCGCGCGTTTTCCGCGCGATCGCAGGTCGCCGCCCCTTCTGAGGCGGGCGGCGGCTGAAGCCTCAGCCGGCCGCGAGCATCCGCTGGCGCGAGAACGGCGATTCGAACGAGACCACCGGGCTCGGACGGCCGACCAGATAGCCCTGGATCTCCTCGCAGTTGAGCTCGGCGAGGAAGGCGCGCTGCTCCGGCGTCTCGACGCCCTCGGCCGTGATCGGCATTTCGAGGCTTTCGCCGAGCGCGATCACCGCGCGCACGATGGCCTTGGCCTGCGGGCTGGTCGAGAGCGTGCGGATGAACGAGGCGTCGATCTTGATCCGGTCGAACGGAAAGGCCTGCAGGTAGCTGAGCGACGAGTAGCCGGTGCCGAAGTCGTCCATGGCGATCTGCACGCCGAGCGCCTTCAAACGCCGCAGCGTGTTGAGCGCGCCGGTGAGGTTGTCGAGCAGCACGCCTTCGGTGATCTCGAGCTCGAGGCGGGCGGCCGGCAGACCGGTCTCGATCAGGATCGAATGGACGAGCTCCACGATGTCGCCGTGCTGGAACTGCACCGGCGACAGGTTGACCGCGACCTTGCCGGGCTTCGCCCATTTCATGCCTTCGCGGCAGGCGGTGCGCAGCACCCACTCGCCGATCGGCACGATCGCGGCGGTCTCCTCGGCGACCGGCACGAACTGCACCGGCGGCACCACGCCGCGGGTCGGATGCTTCCAGCGGATCAGCGCCTCGAAGCCGACGATCTCGCCGGTCTTGGCGTTGGCCTGCGGCATCCAGTGCAGGAACATCTCGCCGCGGGTGATGGCGGTGGTGAGGTCCTGCTGCAGCGCCCGGCGCTCGCGAAGCGCGAGGTCCATCTCGGGCTCGAAGCCGCGCGCGAGGCCGCGCCCGTCCGCCTTGGCGCGGTAGAGCGCGGCGTCGGCGTTGGAGAACAGCGTGTCGACGTCGCCGCCGTGATGGGGATAGACCGCATAGCCGACGCTCGCGCCGCAGCGGATCGTGCGGCCGGCCACCACCGTGTCGGTGTTGAGGCGCTCGGTGACGCGCAACGCGACCTTGTCGGCGTCGCCGGCGTCGGCGCCGGTGCCGATCATCACGAACTCGTCGCCGCCGAGGCGGAACGCCATGCAGTCCGGCGCGGCCGCGGTGAGGCGGCGGGCGGCCGTGCGGAGGATGTCGTCGCCGGCCGAATGGCCGAAGACGTCGTTCACTTCCTTGAACTTGTCGAGGTCGACGCAGAACAGCGCCACCTCGCCGCCGCGCTTCAGCGCCGAGGACAGCGCCTCGCCGAAGGCCGCGCGGTTGGCCAGGCCGGTCAGCGGGTCGTGATAGGCCAGATGCCGGATCTGGTGCTCGTTGCGCTTCTGCTCGGAGAGGTCGCGCAGCGTGAAGACCCGGCGCTGGCGGTTCTCGATCGCGACGTCGCGGCTCGAGATCTCGACCCAGGAGGCCTCGCCTCCCATCGCCTTCACGGCGACTTCCTGGGGCTTGGCGAGGCTCGCCGACAGGATGCGGTCGGGATCGGGCGCGTCGAGGAAGTCACGGAGCGCGCGGGCGCGCATCACCGAGGGGTCGAGCCCGACGAAGCGCGCGGCCGCGAGATTGACGTCGACGATGCGCGCGTCCTCGCAGATCACGATGCCCTCGCGCGTCAGGTCGGCGAAGGCGCGTTCGCGCGCGGCGGAGCGGCCCGAGGAGAGCCGGGCGCGCAGAGCCGGGCCGACGGACGCCCCGATGACCACGGCGGCGAACACCAGCGCCGCGACCAGCTCGAGCGCTTCCTGGCCGACCATGAGGCCGCTCGGCGCGAGCCGCGGATTGGCGGCGAACGACAGGGCGTCGGCCGCGATGACGTGGAAACCGGTGACGCCGGCGGCGAAGAGCGCGGTGGCGAGCGCGAAGCCCGCCCGTCGTTCGATCTTCGCCGCGATCCAGAACGCGCCCGCCGCGGCGCCGACCGAGAGCGCGACGCCGATCGCGAGTTCGCCGTTTTCGAGCGCGAAGCGGCCGGGCCCGCGCATCGCGGCGACGCCGACGTAATGCACCGCCGCGACGCCCGCGCCGAGCGCGACGCCGGCCGAGGCGGCGGAGCCGCCGTTCGCCCCGTAGAGCGTCATCGCGAGCGCCGCCGTGACGAGCGCCACGACAGCGGCCGCAGCCGTCATCCGCGGGTCGTAGCCCACGAGGGCGGAGCCGTCGACGCCCAGGATCGCGACGACATGCGCGCACCAGATGGTCGCGGCGACGGTGACCGCGGCGATGACGGCCGCGCTCGTCCGGCTCGCCCGATCCTGCGGATCGGTGAGGCGACCGAGATAATAGACGGCGAGCGCCCCGCCGATCAGGCACAGCGACGCGACCGCCGCGAAGGCGAACGGCGCAAGTTCATGTGCGAAGGCAGGCGCAGAGAAGGGCATGGAACCCCGCAGGGAGAAATCTTCCCCTGCGATAGTTACCGACGCCCCGATAACAATTGGTAAGCGGCCGGGAGCGTCAGAGCCACCGACGCCACTTGAAGAAGAGGTAGGGCAAGATGGCGCTCAGCACCATGAACCCGAGCGCCATCGGATAGCCGTGGGCCCATTTGAGCTCGGGCATGTTCTCGAAGTTCATTCCGTAGATGGACGCCACCAGCGTCGGCGGCAGGAACACCACCGCCATCACCGAGAACAGCTTGACGATGTCGTTCTGCGCGAGGCCCACCATTCCGAGCATGGCGTCGAGCAGGAACGTGATCTTGTCGTTCAGGAAATTGGCGTGCTCCATCAGCGAGGCGACGTCGCGCTGCATCGGCTTCAGCTGCTTCTGCGTCTCCTTCGAAGGCGCGCGCCCGTCGATCTCGGCCGCAAGATAGAGCAGGACGCGTTGCAACGTGACGAGGCTCTCGCGGGCCTTGGAGTTGAGGTCGCCCTTGCGGCCGATCTGCTTCAGGAGATCGGTGTAGGGCTTGCGGTAGGCCTGCGCGCCCACCCTTCGGAAAATGGTGGCGGACAGCTGGTCGACCTCCGACCCCACGATCTCGAGAATGTCGGCCGTGCGGTCGATGACGGCGTCGAACAGGCCGAGCAGGACGCCCTCCGGAGATGTCAGGCTCGGCGAGCTCTGCGCCTTGCAGGCCCGGGAGGCGAACAGCTCGAACGGCTTCGGTGTGTCGTAGCGCACCGTCACCAACGCCTTGGGCGTCAGGATGAAGGTGACGGCGGACAAGTTGGGAGACAGCGCGTCGACGTTGCAGATGAGAGACGCCGTCATGTAACGGCCGACGCCGTCGACATAGAGCCGGCTCGACGGCTCGATCTCGACCATCTCCTCGCGCGTCGGCACGCTCGCGCCGATCGTCTGTTCGACGAAGCGGTCCTCCTCCGCGGTCGGCTCCAGCAGATCGATCCAGACGACGCCCTCCGGCAGCGGCCGCCCGACTTCGGACGCGACGCGTTCCAGCCCGCCGGGGCGATGGGCGTAGGCGATCAGCACCGCTGGCGGCTCCGTTGGACGATAACGGGAGGGGATGTCTCGCCTCCGCTCCGCAGATCAAGCGGACGGGCGACTGGACAGAGAAATCAGGTAGCGCGATACTTAATCCACCGCATTGCAGCAAGATTTAGTCGATCCAATCCTCGCCCCTCGTGGTTCCGGAGTCCCCGATGACGAACCGCTTCGCGATTGTGCTTGTTGCGTTTTTCTCCGTCATGACAGCCGCGGCGCCCGCGGCCGCAGACCCTGTCGTGGTCGGATCAGGTCCCTGCGTCTACCAGGGCGGGTACTGTACGGAATTTGGCACCTACAGCGAGTTCGGGCCGATCAACAAGCTCAGCTTCCGCGCGCCGAACTCCGGCAAGGTCATCGTCACCGCGACCGGGGCGATGCAGTGCTTGAACACTGAGACCCGGGTTGGAAATTACGGCGTGATCGACCTGTCGGCGCGCATCAACACCCCCGACGAACCGTTCAGCGCTACGGGAGACGGCGTCACCCGCTTCGCCATGCGGATGCCCCCGGTCACGACGTCGACGCCGCTCGGCGAGAGCGTCGCCGTCAATCTGTCGAACACGCGCGTGTTCAAGATCAACAAGGGCCCGGTGTCGTTCGAGTACCGGTTCGTCAAGAACCGGATGGACGAGGGAACCTATTGCTACGTCCACAATCTGAGCCTGTCGGGGATCTTCGTCCCCTGACAGCAGCCCAAGCGCGCGCGGAGCCTATTCGGGATCGAGCGGCTTGAGGCCGCTCGCCCCGCCGTCGGCCCCCACCGCGATGGTCTCGACCCGCGCCTCGGCGCGCTTCAGCAGCTCGTCGCAGCGGACTTTCAGCGTCTCGCCGCGACGGTAGAGGTCGATCGACTCCTCGAGCGGCGCCTGGCCCTGCTCGAGCCGCGCCACGATCTTCTCGAGTTCGGCGAGCGCGGCCTCGAACGCCATGGTCTTCGGATCGGCAAGCGGCTCGGTCACGGGGGCGGTCTTCCTGCGCTCAGGAGCCCATCAGGGCTCGGACATGGGCGGCCGTCGAGTCGGCGAGGCCCTTCAGGTCGTAGCCGCCTTCGAGCACCGACACCACCCGCCCCCCGGCTGTTTCCTCCGCGACGTCGAGCAGCGCGCGCGTCATCCAGCCATAGTCCTCGGCGGTGAGCTCCAGGCTGCCGAGCGGGTCGCGCGCATGGGCGTCGAAGCCCGCCGAGATGATGATGAGGTCGGGCGAGAACGTCCTGAGCGAGGGCAGGATCGACTGGTCGAAGGCCTCGTGGAACCGCGAGCCGCCGTCGCCGGCGCGCATCGGGCAGTTCACGACGTTGCCGACGCCGATCTCGGACCGCGCGCCGGTGCCGGGGAACAGCGGCATCTGGTGGGTCGAGCCGTAGAAGATCGATTTGTCGGACCAGACAAGGGCTTGCGTGCCGTTGCCGTGATGGACGTCGAAGTCGACGATCGCGATCTTCTCGAGGCCGTGCTTCTTCTGCGCGTGCTTGGCCGCCACCACCGCGAAATTGAACAGGCAGAAGCCCATCGCGACCTCGGCCTCGGCGTGATGTCCGGGCGGACGCTGCGCGCAGAAGGCGTTCTTGACGCGGCCCTCGACGACCTCGTCGACGGCGTGGATCGAGGCGCCGAGCGCGCGCAGCACCGCCTCCCAGGTGCCGGGGCTCATGACGGTGTCGCCGTCGATCCGCACCATGCCTTCGCGCGGCCGCGCCTCTTCGAGCGCGTCGACGAAGCGCGCGGGATGGGCGAGCTTGGCGACCTCGGGCTCGGCGAGCGGCGCGGCCTCGCGCAGCAGCGCCTGGAACGCCTCGGCCTCCAACGCCTGCTCGACGGCGCGCATGCGCTCGGGCCGTTCGGGATGGCCGGGCGGCACGAGGTGCTCGGCGTAGGACGGATGCGAGATCAGCAGCGTGCTCACGGCGGGAGCCCTCCCTCGGGCGGCCTTCGTCGGCGGTCTTGTGTCGGCGCTTGCGCTTTCGGCGATCAAGATGGCGCGCAGGACCCGCGCCGTCGAGGCATGCCAGAGCTCAGAGCGCGAGCGCGGCCTCGACGTCGGCCCCGGAAAGCGCGTCGGCGCCTTCCATGACGCTCGTCGCGAGACCCCGCGCCGCCACAGCGAGGTTCTCGGCGAAGAAGCGGGCGAGCGCGGCGCGCGCCTCGGCTCGCGCGTCTCCGGACCGGCGGGCGGCGAGCGCCTCCTCGACCAGCGCCGCCCCGCCCGCCGCAAGGCCGAACAGCCGCAGGTAAGGCGTCGCGCCGGCGAGCGCATGGGCGGACGAACGGTCCGGCGCCGAAAGCCATGCTGTCGCGTCCTCGAGCGCGTCGAGCGCGTCGTCGAGCCGGTGGGCGGCCGCGCCGAAGCCGGGCGCGTTCGCCTCGGCGGCGCGGCTTGCGACGCCGCGGAGGTCGGCGATCACGCCCCGCACGGTCTCGCCGCCGGAAAGCGGCAGCTTGCGGGTGACGAGGTCGATCGCCTGGATGCCGTTCGTGCCCTCGTAGATCGGCGCGATGCGCGCGTCGCGCAGGAACTGGGCCGCGCCGGTCTCCTCGACGAAGCCCATGCCGCCGAACACCTGCACGCCGAGCGAGGCGACCTCGCAGCCGACGTCGGTGCCGAACGCCTTGGCGATCGGGATCAGCAGGCTTGCGCGCTCCTGCGCGGCCTTGGCCTCTCCTGTGTTTTCAAGGAAGCGTCCGCGATCGAGCTCGACTGCGGCGCGGTAGCAGATCCCGCGCGACGCGGCCGTCAGCGCCTTCATGGTCAGCAGCATCCGCCGCACGTCCGGATGGGCAACGATCGGCGCCGGGCCCGGCTCGTCGGCGGCTTTCCCCTGCCGGCGCTCATGGGCGTAGGCCAGCGCGTGCTGGGTCGCGCGCTCGGCGACCGCGACGCCCTGCAGGCCGACCGCAAGCCGCGCGTTGTTCATCATCGTGAACATGCAGGCCAGGCCCCGGTGCTCCTCGCCGACCAGAAAGCCGACCGCGCCGCCGCCCTCGCCATAGGCCATCGTGCAGGTCGGCGAACCGTGGATGCCGAGCTTCTCCTCGAGCCCCGCGCAGACGACGTCGTTGCGCTCGCCCGGCGTCCCGTCCGCGTTCGGCAGGAACTTCGGCACGAGGAACAGCGAGATGCCGCGCGTGCCCTCGGGCGCGTCCGGCAGCCGCGCAAGGACGAGATGGACGATGTTCTCGGCCATGTCGTGCTCGCCATAGGTGATGAAGATCTTCGATCCGAAGATCCGGTAGCTCCCGTCGCCCGCCCGATCGGCGCGCGCGCGCAGCAGCGCGAGGTCGGAGCCCGCCTGCGGCTCGGTGAGGTTCATGGTGGCGGTCCAGGTCCCGGCCACCAGCTTGTCGAGATAGGCGGCCTTGAGCTCGTCGGAGGCGTGGCGTTCGAGCGCCTCGATCGCGCCCTGGGTCAGGAGCGGACAGAGGCCGAACGCCATGGAGCCCTGCGACCAGAGCTCGCTGGTGAGCGCCCAGACCGCGGTGGGCAGGCCCTGTCCGCCATGCGCTTCGCCGGCCAGCACTCCGTTCCAGCCGGCGGCCGCCCAGCGCTGATAGGCGCCGGCCCAGCCGGCCGGGGTCGTGACCGCGCCGCCTTCGAGCCGGCAGCCCTCGCGGTCGCCGGCGAGGTTCAGCGGCGCGAGCTCCCCGCTCGCGAAGGCGCCGGCCTCCTCGAGGATCGCCGCGATCGTCTCGCTGTCGAGTTCGGCGTAGAGGCCCTCGTCCCGCGCGGCCCAGAGCCCTCCTGCGTTTTCGAGCGCGAACAGCATGTCGGCGACGGGGGCGCGGTAGGTCATGGGTCGTCCTCCGGGCGGCTTTTTTCTCGCGGCTTGACGGCCGCCGCTCCAACGCGTCTATCCGCCATCGCGCGCCGCCCCGCAACCGCCGCGCCGCGGCGCGGGGTCCACCCAACGCCGAGACCGAAGTGACCGCCCCCGCCGCCGATCATCCTGCGAGCCGCGCCACCCGCCGCCTCACCGCCGCCGACGTCGCGGCGGCCGGCCGGCTGATCGCGAAGGGAGGTCTCGTGGCCTTCCCGACGGAGACCGTCTACGGCCTCGGCGCGGACGCCACCGACCCGATGGCGGTCGCCTCGCTCTACGCCGCCAAGGGAAGGCCCTCGTTCAACCCGCTGATCGCCCATGTGCTTTCGCTTGAAGCCGCCTTGGCGCTCGGGCGGTTCGACGCGACCGCGCGAATGCTCGCCGCAGCGTTCTGGCCGGGTCCGCTGACGCTCGTGGTTCCCTGCGAGGAGACCTCCCCGGTCTGCGATCTGGCTCGCGCCGGCCTTCCGAGCGTCGCGCTGCGCGCGCCCGACCATCCGCTCGCCCGCGCCCTTCTGGAGGCCGCCGGCCGCCCTGTCGTCGCGCCCTCGGCCAACCGCTCAGGCCGCGTGAGCCCGACGACCGCCGACCATGTTCTCGCCGATCTCGACGGCCGCATCGACGCGGTCCTCGACGGGGGCGAAACGGCGGTCGGGGTCGAATCCACGATCGTCGCGTGCCTCGACGCAGAGCCGCGGCTGCTGCGGCCCGGAGGCCTGCCGCGCGAGGCGATCGAAGCCGTGCTCGGGCGCTCTCTGGCGGAGGCCGTCTCCGACGAGGCCGCGCCGCTCGCGCCCGGCCGCCTCACCTCGCATTACGCCCCGAACGCCGCTGTGCGGCTCGACGCGACGGAGCTCTCCGCAGGCGAAGCCCTTCTGGGGTTCGGGCCGGACCATGGCCTCGGCGCGCAGGCGGCGGCTTACGAGAACCTGAGCCCGTCGGGCGACCTGCGCGAGGCGGCCGCGCGCCTGTTCGCGGCGCTGCGCCGCCTCGACGCTTCCGGCGCCGCCCGCATCGCGGTCGCGCCGATCCCGGCGACCGGCCTCGGCGAGGCGATCCGCGACCGGCTGGAGCGGGCCGCCGCCCCGCGCGGGTGAGCGCCCGAACCTCCGCCGGTCCTCACTTCCCGCGCTCGCTCCGTCAACGGTCCTCATGCTGAGGAGGCCCGAAGGGCCGTCTCGAAGCACGCAGTCGGTCTCCGCAGCTGAAGCGTACTGCGTGCTTCGAGACGCTCGCCTCCGGCGAGCTCCTCAGCATGAGGACCGTTGAGAGAGAGAGAGAGAGAGAGAGAGAGAGCGTGCGCCGAAGGCCGCTCCCGCGCCCTCAGCCCGGCTTGAACACCAGCGCCTGCACGGTCGGCAGCTCGATCAGCCGCGCGTCCTTGTCGGCGAAGAACTCGTCGAAGGCCTGCTTGGCGCCGGGGCACTTGCGCGAGCCGTAGTCGTCGCAGACCACCACCGCCCCCGGGACCATGCGCGGCCAGAAGAACTCGAGCGAATCGACCGTCGGCCGATAGAGGTCGACGTCGACATGCAGCAGCGCGAAGGTCCGGTCCGCGACCTCCGGGAAGCGCGTCGGGATCCAGCCCTTGTAGAAGTGCAGGTCCTGGCCGAAGCCCTGGAGATCCCGCCGCACGATCTCCTCGGGCACGTCGAGGTCGGACTTGCCCCAATGGGCCTTGCCGGTGTCGGCGAGCGCGTCCGCGGCTTCCGGCTCGGAGAGGCCCTCGAAGCTGTCGAACAGGCGCCAGGAGCGGTCCTTGCGCGGGTCGGCCTCCAGCATGAAGGCGGTGCTCTTGCCGAAGCGCAGCCCGCATTCGGCGACGTCGCCGGGCACGTCCTTCAGCGCGCGGATGACGTTCTGCAGCACGAAGCAGCGCTCGTCGGGGATGCCCTCGATGGCGTGGCCGCGCGCGGAGGCGAAGTAGTCGCGCTTGCGCCATTCCGGCAGGCGCTTCTCGATCTTCTGAAGACCGAACTTCGCAAGCCCGGCGATGAGCATCTCGCGCCGAACGCGCTTGCCCTCGGAGGCGCTCTTGCGCCGGCCCATCGGCCCCTGTTTCACGCTCATCTCGGTTCCCCACATTCGCGTGGAGCTAGAAGCTTGGCGCGCCCGCTCGTCAAGGCGCCGGAGCGGCGTTCAGAACATTGCGTGCGGACCCCGCCACACGAGAATGCTAACCTCGCGCCGCCATGACCGAGACCGCAGCCGCCGCCCCCCTGTCGCCAGACCTCATCGCCCGTTTCGCGGCCCTCGTCGCCGACCGCGACCGGCTCGACGACGACGCGGCCGCGCCGAAGCTCGCCGAGCCGCGCGGACTCTACAAGGGCAAGGCCGCGCTCGTTCTGACGCCCCGGACCGTCGAGGAGGTCTCGGCGATCGTCGCGCTCGCGCATGAGGCCGGCGTCGCGGTCGTGCCCCAGGGCGGCAACACCGGGCTCGTGGGCGGCCAGACGCCGGATCTCAGCGGCGCGCAGATCCTCGTCTCGACCGCCAAGCTCGACCGCATCCGCGAGGTCGACGCCGACGAGAACCTGATGGTGGTGGAGGCCGGCGTCACGCTCCAGCGCGTCCAGGAGGCGGCCTCCGAGGCCGGGCGGCTGTTCCCCTTGAGCCTCGGCTCGGAGGGCACCTGCACGATCGGCGGCAACATCGCGTCGAACGCCGGCGGCGTCGGCGTCGTGGCCTACGGCAACACTCGCGACCTCGTGCTCGGCGTCGAGGCGGTGCTGCCCGACGGGCGGATCTGGAACGGGCTGAGACGCCTGCGCAAGGACAACACCGGCTATGACCTCAAGCATCTCTTCATCGGCTCGGAGGGCACGCTCGGCGTCGTCACCGCGGCGGTGATCAAGCTGTTTCCCGCCGCGCGCGAGACCGCGACGGCCTTCGTGGCCGTGCCCTCGCCGCACGCCGCGCTCGCGCTGTTCCGCGCGGCGCGGGCGAGCGCCGGACAGGCGCTCACCGGCTGCGAGCTGATGCCGCGCATCGGCCTCGAAATGACCTTCGCCCATGTGCCCGGCACGCGCGACCCGCTCGCCGAGCCCTCGCCCTGGTACGTGCTCTTGGAGCTGTCGTCGCCGCTCGAGGTCGGGCTCGCGCAGACCATGGAGCAGATCCTCGAGGCCGCCTTCGAGGACGGGACCGTCACGGACGCCGCGATCGCGGCGTCCGGCGAGCAGGCCGAAGCCTTCTGGCGCATCCGGCTCGGGCTGTCCGAGGCCCAGGGCCATGCCGGCGGCTCGATCAAGCACGACGTCTCGACGCCGCTCTCCAAGGTCGCGGACTTCATCGTCGAGGCCACGGCCGCGGTCGAGCAGCATCTCGACGGCGCGCGCGTCGTCGCCTTCGGCCATCTCGGCGACGGCAACATCCACTTCAACGTCAGCCAGCCGGTCGGAGCCGACAAGAAGACCTATCTCGAAGGCTGGGACGCGATGAACCGCGTGGTGCACGACATCGTGGCGGCCTATGGCGGCTCGATCGCGGCCGAGCACGGCGTCGGCCGGCTGAAGCGCGACCTGCTGCCAGGCGTGAAGTCGCAGGTCGAGCTCGACCTGTTCCGCACCGTGAAGCTCGCGCTCGATCCGAAGGGCCTGTTCAATCCGGGCGTGCTGCTCGCGCCGGAAACCGCGGCTTAACCACGGGTCTCCATGATGCGGCTCCAGAAGTCCTGTGGAGCCGCACCATGTCCCGCGTCGCCGGCCGCCTCTTCGTCGCCTTGATGGCGGCGCTCGTCCTCTCGTTCTCGGCCAAGGCCGCCGACCGCCCGATGGGCGGAGGCGTCAGGGTGACGGTCGACGCCTGCCGCGCGCCGCGCGTCGACGTCGTTCGCTACAAGGAGCAGGTCTGCCAGAAAGGCGCGGGCGGCTATGCGGCCTGCCGCTGGGTCGAGCGCGAACATGCGGTCGAGAGCGCGGGCGTCTGCGAGCCGGTCGACACCGCCGAGCGCGCCCGTCCGACCGAACGCGGCGTGTTCCCGCCCTACTCCCGCGTCGCGCCGCGCGGCTGAGACCGTCAGATCAGGCGCGGCTGCGCCGGGTCGCCCTCGCCGCGCTCCGGCGCCGGCTGCTGGACCTCGGGACCGTCGTTCGACGGCCGGTTGATCAGCGCGCCGATCGCGATCGTCTCGAAGGTTCCGGCCGACGCAGGCTCCAGGCACCGCAGCGCGAGGCTCGCCCCGTCGACCCGCGCGTCGAGCCAGGCGTCGCGATGCTCGGGCGCGACGACCGCCGGCATGCGGTCGTGGATCCCCGAGACGTCGGCGCCGGCCGCCGTGGTGACGATGGCGAGCGCCCTCACCTTCTGGCCGTCGGCCAGGGTCGCGACGTCCCACAGCGCCGCGAAGGTCACGAGCGCGCGGTCGGCGCGGCGGATGAGATAGGGCTGCTTGAAGCGCCCGAGCGTCTTCCACTCATACCAGGCGTCGGCGGGCACGAGGCAGCGGCGCCCATGCAGCGCGGAGCGGAAGGCCGGGCGCTGCGCCGCGGTCTCGGCGCGGGCGTTGACGACGAGCTGCGGCGCCCCCCCCTCGGTGGCGAAGCCCGGCGAGAGCCCGAAGCGATAGTCCGAAATCAACCGCTTATCGCCGTCTTCGGCGACGGCCTTCACCATTTGCGACGGCGAGATGTTATAGCGCGGCTCGAACTCCGCGGCCGAGACGGCGCCCGTCAGCGCCTCGACGGCGGCTCTCGGCGAAGTCAGGGCGAAGCGTCCGCACATGATCGATGTCCTGCATCGCGGCGACCGAGTCTCTTCGGCGCCCCGCCTTCCGGCGCCCGGCGTGCTCGCACGGCTCAACGGGTCCGATCAAGCGGAATCGGGAGGCGCCGCGTGACCGGCGGCCAGGCGCCCCGGCCGATCCTCGCCGCGAGCCTCGCCTGTTTCCGCGACGGCAAGGTGCTGATCGCGCGCCGCGTCCGCGAGCCCGGACGGGGGCTCTGGTCGTTGCCGGGAGGGCGAATCGAGTTCGGCGAGACCGCCATGGAGGCGGCGCGCCGGGAGCTCATGGAGGAGACCGGCGTCTCGGCCGAAATCCTGGGCCTCGCCGAGGTCGTCGAGGCGATCCGGCGGAACGACGGCGGAGACGCGCTCAGCCACGCCGTGATCTTCGCCTATTGCGGCCGCTGGACGGCGGGCGAAGCGAGCGTCGGCGACGAGGCCGACGCGATCGCCTGGGTCGGCCCGGACGAGATCGGCGGCTACGAGACCACCGAGGGGCTCGCCCGCGTGATCGAGCGCGCGGCGGCGCTTGCGAAGGAGGCGGGATCGTGAGGCGCGCCGTCGTCCTACTTGCGGCGCTCGCGCTCGGCGCCGCGCCGCTCGCCGCGCAGCCGGGCGACGCCGGCCGGCAGCGCCATTCGCCCCCGACGCCGACCGCCGCGCCCCCTCCCCCGGCGCGGCCGGCCGCGCCCGATCCCAACGCGCCGCCGCCCTATGAGCCGCAGATGATGCGGCTCGCCGAGCTGCTCGGCGCGCTCCACCACCTGCGGACGGTCTGCCAGGAGAGCGACGCCAACCAGTGGCGCGACCGGATGGCGGCGCTCATCGAGGCGGAGCAACCGGCGCCCGACCGCCGGGATCGCCTGGCCGGCGCGTTCAATGCGAGCTTCCGCACCTGGGCGCGCAGCTACCGCGCCTGCACGCCGGCCGCGCGCGCGGCGAGCCGGCTGTTCCTGGCCGAGACCTCGAAGATCGCGACGGACGTGAAATCTCGTTACGGACCGTAAACGGCCACCCCCGAGTTTTCCGAAGCGCGTTAACCCTTTCTTCGAGAATCGGCTTCGCCCGGGCCTGAAACCCGATACGGTCCTGAGTCTGGGAGCAGGGACCGAGTATGAGTCACGACGATACGACTACGGACGACACCCCTGTCGACGGCCGCCGCGCCGCGCTCGCTTATCTCGACGAGGCCTGGGAAGAGGCCCTGCTCGACGGCATCTCGCCCGACTGCGTCGCGCATGCGGCCCTGTTCGCGGCGCTGAAGGAGCTGGTGCTGTCCTTCGGCGAGGAGGCCACCGCCCGCTTCGCCGAGAAGCTGCCCGAACGCATCCGGACCGGCGGCTACACGCTGCCGCGCCTGCCGCACTGATCGGTCGGCGCGCGCTCTGGACTTCGCCGGGCGTGCGACCGCAGCTTTCCGACACGCCCGAGCGCCAAGCAACATTGGTCATCGTCGAGCGATCAGAAGCATTGATCGCCCGACGATAACTTTGCGTCAATTGCCCGAAACTTGAAGCTGTACTACAGCACTCCTGCAAACGTCGTTTTGTGGGGGAATACGCATGTCTAAGCTTTTCGCAGCGCTCGCGGTTTCGGCGAGCCTCCTGATGGTCGGCCCGAGCGTCGCCGGCTCCGCGCTCGGCGCCGCCCAGCTCGGCGCGGCGGTCGACCTCGACGGCGCGCTCATCAACGGCATCGGCGTCGACTCGGTCGTTCGCGCCAATGGCGGGGCCAAGGACGGCCAGTGGGCCGTCAAGTTCAAGCGCGACCTGACCGGCTGCGTGTGGACGGGCTCGATCGGCTACGGCCGCTTCCGGGGCTTCTTCCCGCCGAACTTCATCACCGTCAGCGGCCTCTTCGGCACCACCGACACGCTCTATGTCGAGACCTTCAACGGCAAGAGCCGCAAGGAGCAGGACGCTCCCTTCACGCTCATCGTGATCTGCGGCTGACCTGACGAGGCGGCGCGGCGGCTCCCGAGCCGCCGCGTCCTCAATAGCCGAGCGCGACGCCGATCAGCACGATGAAGCCGAAGATCGCGAGCGCGCCGCCCGAGATCGTGTTGATGCGCCCGAGCCATTTCTCCGCGATTCGCTCGCGCAGCCGGCTGGCGCCGGTCGAGAGCAGCGCCCACCAGGCCGCGCTTCCGATCGCGACCCCGATGGTGAGCTGCGCCGCCGTGCCGTAGCCCGGATCGTCGCCGATGCCGGCGAGCCCGCCGAAGATCGCGAAGAAGCCGAGCAGCACGGCCGGGTTGGTCGCGGTCAGCACCAGCGAGGTGAGCGCGGCGTGGAACAGCGACAGCTTGGTGTCGTTGGCGGGCGCCGAGCTCATCGAAGACGGCGCATAGAGCAGCTTCATCGCGAAGGCGATCATCACCGCGCCGCCCACCACCTTGATCACCGGCAGATGGCCCTCGACGAAGGCCGAGATCGCCGTGACGCCGAAGGCGGCGGCGGCGGCGAAGATCACGTCCGCCACCCACGCCCCGAAGCCCGCCGCCATCGCCGAGGTCGGTCCGTTCCGGATCGCCCGGTGGATGCACATGACGTTCACCGGACCGACGGGCGCGTTGACGCCCACGCCGATGGCCATGCCGGTCGCGATCAGCGACAGGTCCATCACGACGGGCGTCTCCTCGGCACGATGGTTCGGCTTTCGCTGGAGAGTCGGGCGGGGCGCAGGGTCGAAGTGGCGTCCGCCGCCTGCGAAGCAAGCCGCGGGCCGCAGGCCCGGCCAGATCGTCCCGCCGCGCCGCTCACGCGGCGAGCGTGTCGATGAAGCGCACCGGCTCGCCGGATCCCGGCGTCACGATCTCCCCGTCCCACATCACGCGCCGCCCCCGAATGACCGTCCCGACCGGCCACCCGGTGACCGACACCCCGTCATAGGGCGTCCAGCGGCTTTTTGAGCCGATCCACGCATTGGTGATCGTCTCGCGGCGCTTCAGGTCCACCACCGTGACGTCGGCGTCATAGCCGACCGCGATCCGGCCCTTGCGCGCGATGCCGAAGATGCGCGAGGGCCCGTGGCTCGACAGGTCGACGAAGCGGGCGAGGCTGAGGCGCCCGGCCGCGACGTGGTCGAGCATGATCGGCACAAGCGTCTGCACGCCCGTCATCCCCGAGGGGCTGTCGGGATAGGGCTTGGCCTTCTCCTCGAGCTGATGGGGCGCGTGGTCGGAGCCGAGCACGTCGACGACGCCCTGACGGAGCCCCCACCAGATGCCCTCGCGATGGGCGTCGTCGCGCACCGGCGGGTTCATCTGCGCCTTCGCGCCGAGCCTTGCGTAGGCGTCGGAGCCGAGCGTGAGGTGGTGCGGCGTGCATTCGACCGTCGCCACGTCCTTGTAGTCGGCGAGGAAGCGCATCTCCTCGGCCGTCGAAATGTGCAGCACATGGATCTTGGCGCCGTGCCGGCGGGCGATCGCCGTGAGGCGGCGCGTGCATTTCATCGCGACCTCGACGTCGCGCCACACCGGGTGGCTCTGCGGGTCGCCGGGGATGCGCTCGCCCTTGCGCTCGACGAGCCGCGGCTCGTCCTCGGAATGGAACGACACGCGCCGGCGGGTGCGCCTGAGGATCTCGGACACGCCGTCGTCGTCCTGAACGAGCAGCGAGCCGGTCGACGAGCCCATGAAGATCTTGATGCCGGCGGCCCCCGGAAGGCGCTCCAGCTCGGCGACGTGCTTGGCGTTCTCATGCGTGCCGCCGACGAAGAAGGCGTGGTCGCAATGCATGCGGCCCTTGGCCCGCGCCAGCTTGTCGGCGAGCGCCTCGGGCGTGACGGTGAGCGGATTGGTGTTGGGCATCTCGAACACCGCCGTCACGCCGCCGAGCACGGCCGCGCGCGAGCCTGATTCGAGGTCTTCCTTGTGCTCGGCGCCCGGCTCGCGAAAATGCACCTGCGTGTCGATGACGCCGGGCAGCAAATGAAGGCCCGCGCAGTCGATCGTCTCTCCGGCCGAGGCGCCGGACAGATCGCCGATCTCGGCGATGCGGCCGTCGCGCACGCCGATATCGGCGCGGCGTTCGCCGTCATGGTTCGCGACGACGCCGCCGGTCATCACGAGGTCGAAGGTCTCGGGCATGTGTTCCCTCCTCGTCGAAGGACCCGCTTGAGGCCGCTCCCCCGGCCAGCTACCTTTGCGCGGGGCTGAAAGCAACACGGACAGGAGAAGCCGGATGCGCGGCGCTTTCCTAGACGGTCGCGGCGTCCTCCACGTGACGGGGTCGGACGCCGGCCGGTTTCTCGATAATCTCCTGACCAACGACGTGGGCAAGCTCGCGGCGGGACGGGCGGCCTATGCGGCGTTGCTGACGCCGCAGGGCAAGATCATCGCCGACATGCTGGCCTCGCGAATCGAGGGCGGCTTCCGCCTCGACCTGGCCGGACATCTCGCCGCCGACATCGCGCGGCGGCTCACGCTCTACAAGCTGCGCTCGAAGGTCGAGATCGAGGACGCGAGCGACCGGTTCCGCACGCTCGTCGTCTGGGGCGACGGCCAGCTGCTGCCGCGCGGCGGGCCCGACTTCGTGATCGACCCGCGCCTGCCCGGGCTCGGCGCGCGCGCCTATGTCGCGCCGGGCTCGGCGATGCCCGACGGCGTCGCCGACGTCGGCCTCGAGCGCTACCGCGAGCACCGCATCGCGCTCGGCGTGCCGATGGGCGGGCTCGACTTCGTCTATGGCGACGCGTTTCCGCACGAGGCCTGCCTCGACCAGCTGAACGGCATCGACTTCAAGAAGGGATGCTATGTCGGCCAGGAGGTCGTGAGCCGCATGGAGCATCGCGGCACGGCGCGCACGCGGGTGACGCCGGTGCGGATCGACGGCCTGCCGCCGGAAGTCGGCGCGGCGGTGCTGGCCGGCGAGAAGACGGTCGGCCGCATGGGCTCCTCGGTGGAAGGACGCGGCCTCGCGCTGATTCGTCTCGACCGCGCGGCCGAAGCGCGAGAGGCGGGCCAGCCGCTGATCGCGGGCGCGGCCATGCTCACCGTCGAGAAGGCCGGCTGGACGCGCTTCCCGGCGCCGGGCGAGACCGCGGCTTGAGCCAAGCCTCGGCGAAACCCTCGGTCCTTGTCCATCCGGACGGGAAGACGCGCTGCGCCTGGTGCGGGACCGACCCGCTCTATGTCCACTATCACGACACCGACTGGGGCCGCCCGGAGCGCGACGCCCGCGCGCTCTATGAAAAGCTGGTGCTCGACGGCTTCCAGGCGGGTCTCGCCTGGATCACGATCCTGCGGAAGCGCGAGGCCTTCCGCGCCGCCTTCGAGGGGTTCCGGCCCGAGATCGTGGCGGCTTACGGCGAGGCCGACGTCGCGCGCCTGATGGCCAATCCCGGCATCGTGCGCTCGCGCTCCAAGATCGAGGGCGCGGTGAAATCCGCCCGCGCCTATCTCGCGATGGCCGAGAAGGGCGAGGATTTTTCCGACTATCTCTGGGGCTTCGTGGACGGCGCGCCCAAGGTCAACGCCCCGCGCGCCTTCGCCGAGGTGCCGACTTCGACGCCGCTCTCCGAAAAGCTCTCGAAGGACCTGAAGAAACGCGGCTTCGTGTTCTGCGGTCCGGTGATCGTCTACGCCTTCATGGAGGCGGTCGGCATGGTGGACGACCACATGCACGAGTGCTGGCGCGCCGGCGGCCGCTGACCGCAGAAAAAAGCGCCCGAACCGCCGGCGTCATTCCGGCCGAGGCGGGACTGACGGCTGCGGATCTCCCGCAAATCCCGGGAACCGGCGATAACGCTCAGGCGCGCAGCGCGGTCGGCGGCGTGCCGAGATCGGCGCCTTCCCACGCCACGCGCCCGGCGAGCGTCGAGACCGCGCCTCTGGCGAAGTCCACGACGTGCTCGGCCTGGATCGGCCGCGAGAGAAAATAGCCTTGCGCCTTGTCGACGCCGAGGTTCCTGAGGGTCAGCAGCTCGGCGGCCGTCTCGACGCCCTCGGCCACGATCTTGCAGTTCGTCTGGTGGCCGAACTCGATCAGCGAGCTTGCGAGCGCCTGCCGCGTCCGGTCTTCCTCGATGCCGCGCGTCAGAGTGAGGTCGAGCTTGATGTAGTCGGGCGCGACATGAACGATGTGGCGCATGCTGGCGTAGCCCGACCCCGCGTCGTCGACCGCCACGCGCACGCCCATGCGCCGCAGCGGCTCGAGCGCGGCCAGCAGAGGGCCGTATTCGGCGACGTGGTCGTGCTCGGTGATCTCCAGGATCAGCCGCTCGCACGGGTCGTGGCGGAAGAAGGCCGCGAGGTCGCCCTCGACAATCGTCTGCGGCGAGCAGTTGACGCTGAGATCGATGGGGCTCGCCGTCCAGATCTCGCGGCAGCCGTCGATCGCGTTGCGGATCGCCTGTTTCTCGAGCGCGGTCCGCATGTCGAGCGCGCCGGCTTCGGCGAACCACACGTCCGGCGCGCGCCTCGGCTCGAGCCCGAAGCGGGCGAGCGCCTCGGCGCCCGCGATGCTCATGTCGAACATCTTGAAGATCGGCTGGTAGACGATCGCAGGCTCCTGCCGGAGCATCGCGGCCGCGAGCCGATCGATGAGCTCGTCGCGCGAGCGCAGCGCCACGAGCTGCGTCTCGATCTGGCAGGCGAGCACGTCGGCGAAGGCGGCGAGCAGCGCGAGGTCGCGCTCGTTCAGCGTGACGTCCGGCGCGAAGCTGAAGCAGCACAGCGTGCCGTAGACGCGCCCGTCCGCGAGCACGAGCGGAACCGACAGGTGCGAGCCGATCGGCACGGCGCGCGTCGCGGGGATCTCGCGCGCCGCCGGATGCCGCGAGGCGTCGACGATGAGGCCGGGCAGCAGCCCGTCCACCACCTTCTTGCAGTAGCCGTCCGCGATCGGGACCGAGAGCCCGGCCCAGATCGGCGCGCGGCCGGCGCGCGAGCGGACGTAGCGGAAGGTCTTGGCCGCGCCTGCGAACTCGGAAATGGACGCGACGTCCATCCGCAGATGTCGCCGCACGCTTTCGAGCGCGCGGCCGATCGGATCGTCGGTCCCGATCGCGGCGACGCCCGCATGATCGGCGAGCGCCTCGGAGACCTTGATCGAGACGCCGCCAGGCGATCCCTGGGGGATCGGCTTTGAGCGAGAACTTCCCATGGGACCAAGGTGATGGTCCCGAGACCTTAACCCAAGGTTGCCGAAAGCGGGACGACTCTTACTATCGGCTGCATTTTATCCATTCGCCGCACCCCTGCTCTCGCCGGACGGTACCGAGGTCTTGCCGTTGAGCTCGGCGTGCAGCTTCTCCTCATCGAGCGCGCCCTCCCACTTCGCCACCACGATGGTCGCGACGCCGTTGCCGACGAGGTTGGTGAGCGCGCGCGCCTCCGACATGAAGCGGTCGATGCCCAGGATGAGGGCGATCGCGGCGGTGGGAATGTGCTCCACCGACTGGAGCGTCGCGGCGAGCACGATGAAGCCGGAGCCCGTGACGCCCGCCGCCCCCTTCGAGGTGAGCAGCAGGATCAGCAGGATGACGATCTGCTGCCAGAGCGTCTGCTCGGTGTTGGTGGCCTGGGCGAGGAAGATCGCGGCCATCGTCAGATAGATGCAGGTGCCGTCGAGATTGAACGAATAGCCCGACGGGATGACGAGCCCGACGACGCTCTCCTCCGCGCCCGCCCTTTTCATCTTGTCGAGCATGCGCGGCAGCACGCTTTCCGACGAGGACGTGCCGAGCACGATCAGCAGCTCCTCGCCGATGTAGCGGACGAACTTGAAGATCGAGAAGCCGGTGAGCCAGCCCACGATCCCCAGCACGCCGAACACGAAGATCAGGCAGGTGAGGTAGAAGCCGAGCATGAGATAGGCGAGCGAGGCGAGCGCGCCGACGCCCTGGCTGCCGATCGTGTAGGCCATCGCGCCGAAGGCGCCGATGGGGGCCGCGCGCATCACGATGCCGACGATCTTGAAGAAGATCTCCATCGAGGCGTCGATCAGGTCCATGACCGGCTTGCCCTTGTCGCCGATCATGTGCAGCGCGAAGGCGAACAGGATCGCGAAGAACAGCACCTGGATGATCTCGCCCTGCGCGAAGGCGCCGACCACCTGGTCGGGAATGATGTGCAGGAAGAAGTCGGTGATGGTCTGGCCTTCGGCGGCCTTCTGGTATTTGGCGACCGAACCGGCGTCGAGCTTCGACGGGTCGACGTTCATGCCGGCGCCGGGCTGCAGCAGGTTGACGATCACGAGGCCGATGATCAGCGCCACCGTGGTCATGAGCTCGAAGTAGACGAGCGCCTTCACGCCGACGCGGCCGACCTTCTTCATGTCCGACATCGACGCGATGCCGTGCACCACGGTGAGGAAGATGATCGGCGCGATCACCATCTTCACGAGCTTGATGAAGCCGTCGCCGAGCGGCTTCATCGCCTTGCCGAGATCGGGGTAGAAGTAGCCGAGCGCGACGCCGATCGCGACCGCGATCAGCACCTGGACATAGAGGATCTTGTACCAGGGCGTGGCTGTCGGCGCGGGGGCCGTCTCGGCCGTGGTGGATGCCATGTCGCGTCTCCGCCTGATTGGTCTTGCGGTCCCGGCGGACCGAGGGAGGTGGAGACGTCATAGGGCGTGGATCACGAAACGCTAGCGGCGCCGTGACCGTCGAGGGGTCCTTTCCCGCGCAAATCGAGCGGGGCCTCGGAAAATTTGCGCGCTTCGCGCAGTCAGGTCGTCCCCGCCACGACCTTCTCGCCATATTGCTCGATGGTGAGTTCGCCGGCCTGCGCCGCCGGCGCCTTGTCGCGCTCGGGCAGATGCGGCTGGACGGCGTCGATGCGCTTCCATTCGGCGAGCGGCTGGCCGTCCTCGGTCGGCACGTGGCGGGACGTCTCGACGCGGCTCATCTTGTGGATGTAGCGGCCGCAATTGACGAAGGCGTCGGTGATCCGGACCTTCACCGCATAGGCCGCGCCCACGAAACTCTCGACGAGCTCGCCCTCGCGCACGATCTCGCCCTCGCCCTGCACGCGCAGGCGATGCGGCGTCTCGAAGTCGATGAACAGCAGCCCGACCTTGGCGTTCTCGGCGATGTTACCGGCCGACAGGAACATGCCGTTGCCGTCGTATCCCGGGAAGGCGAGCGTCCGGGCGTCGAGCACGCGCACGAAGCCGGGCGCGCCGCCCTTGTAGGAGACGGTCGGCCAGCCGCTGGCGTCGACGGTCGAGAGGAAGAAGTAGTCGCGCGAGGCGATGAAGCCCTGCTCTTCGGGCGCGAGCTCGCCGTGGATCAGCATCTGCTGCCAGAGGTCCGCGAGCCGGCGCGAATCGTGCTCGTCCTGAAGCGCGCGGTGCTCGTGGCCGTAGAGGATCGTCATGGGGTTTTTCCGTCCCTTTTGAGTTTTTGTCGTTTGGGCCGCATGGTTCGGCCCGCGCCGCGCCTCTGTCAAAGCCGAATCGCGGCCAAGCGACCCTGCCCGTCCCGCCCTTGCGCCCCGATGCCCGACCGTCCCCCGACCACGCCCATCCGCGCCCCGAAACGCGCCGCCGGTCCGCGCGCGTGGCAGCGCATGCTGTCTGGACGGCGGCTCGACCTGCTCGCCCCCTCCCCGCTCGACGTCGAGATCGAGGACGTCGCCCACGGCCTCGCCCGGGTGGCGCGCTGGAACGGACAGACCACGGGCGAGCACATTTTTTCCGTCGCCCAGCACTCGCTGCTGGTGGAGCAGATCGCCCGCCGCATCGAACCGGCGGCGCCGCGCGCGTCCCTCCTCTGGGCGCTGCTGCACGACGGGCCCGAATATGTCGTCGGCGACATGATCAGCCCGTTCAAGGCGGTGATCGGCGACAGCTACCGCGAGGTCGAGGCGCGGCTCGCCGCAGCCGTGCGCCTGCGCTTCGGCCTCTCGCCGGAGCCCGACGCCGCCTGCCTCAAGCTCGTGAAGCGCGCCGACCAGAGCGCCGCCTTCCTGGAGGCGACACGGCTCGCGGGCTTCTCGCTCGCCGAGGCCACGACGGTCTTCGGCCGCCCCGTCGGCGCGCCGCACGACGCCGACCTCACGCCCTGGCCGGCCGAGACCGCCAAGCGCCGGTTTCTGGACCGCTTCGCCGAGCTTGCGGTCTGAGGTCGGCGCGGATGACGCATCCCCCGTATGAGGTATGCGCGACGCCCTCAAGTTTGTTATCGTTCGACCGATGATCGCCGTCTGCCCCATCACCCGACTGAAGGAGAGCGCCGAAGCCTTCGGCGTCCACCGCATGCTGTCGCTGGTGGCCGAGGGCACCGAGATCGAGCGCCCGGCCCGGATCGCCCCGGACGATCACCTCACGCTCTACTTCCACGACATCGTCGAGCCGCTCGAAGGCTATGTGCCGCCCTGCGAAAGCCACGTGGCCGACGCGCTGGATTTCGCGGCCGCCGACGACCGGCCGATCCTCGTGCACTGCTATGCGGGCGTCAGCCGCTCCACCGCCATGGCGTTCGCCATCGCCTGCGCGCGCGAGCCGGCGCGCGACGAATTCGAGCTCGCGCGCACGATGCGCGAGCTCAGCCCCACCGCGACGCCCAACCGCCTCATCGTCAGCCTCGCGGACGCCGCGCTCGGCCGCGGCGGACGGATGGTCGAGGCGGTGGCCGCCATCGGCCGCGGGCGCGACGCCTTCGAGGGCGCGCCCTTCGCGATCGACCGCGCCGACCGCTCATGAACGAAGCCGCCGCGGCCGTCGGCGTCGGCCTGTCGGCGGCGGTGGTCGCCGTCGAGAACGAGGCGCCGGAAATTCTCGTCACGCGCGGCGGCGGCGGGCCGGCGGGCCTTCCCTCCGGCGCCTTCGATCCGGCGCGCGACCGCACGCTCGAAATCGCGCTGCGCGCCTCGATCTTTGACCAGACCGCGCTCGACGTCGGCTATGTGGAGCAGCTCTACACCTTCGGGGACCGCGGCCGCGCGCTCGTGCCCCAGGCCCGGCACATGGTGTCGATCGGCTATCTCGCGCTCACCCGCCGGCCGCGCGACCGCGCGGCGCTCGAGGCGGCCGGCGCGGCGTTCCGGCCGTGGTACGCCTATTTCCCCTGGGAGGACTGGCGCCGCCGCCGGCCCGAGGTGCTCGACCACGCTATCCTGCCCGCGCTCAACGACTGGATCGCCGAGGCGCCCGAGGCCGAGACCGGCCGCGCGCTGCCGCGCCTGGCCCGCGCGCGCTTCTGTTTCGGCCTCGACGAGGCGCCCTGGGACGAGGAGAAGGTGCTCGACCGCTACGAGCTGCTCTACGAGGCCGGGCTCGTAGAGGAGGCCTGCCGCGACGGCCGCCCGGCGGCGCTCGCAAGGACCGACGCGCCGCGGCTCGGAGAGGCGATGCGCGACGACCATCGCCGCATCCTCGCCACCGCGATGGGGCGGCTGCGATCGAAGCTGAAATATCGCCCCGTGGTGTTCGAGCTGATGCCGCCGCGCTTCACGCTGACCGCGCTTCAGCTCGCCGTCGAGGCGGTAGCGGGCCGAAAGCTCCACAAGCAGAATTTTCGCCGCCTCGTCGAGGCCGCGGCGCTGGTCGAGCCGACGGGCCAGTCCGAGACCCAGACGGGCGGGCGCCCCGCCGCGCTCTATCGCTTCCGCCGCGAGGTGATCGAGGAGCGCCCGGCGCCCGGCCTGCGGTTCGGGCGGGGGTGAGGCGCGAACTCTTTTCGGCGCGCCGGCCCCCTCCACCATGGCTATCGCCATGGTCCCCCTCCCCCGAGGATCCGCGCACGCCCTCGCCCCGCCTCGCCCCTGACGAAAGTCGCGCTATAACCCGGCCGGGCTGCGTGATTTTCCCCCGGACGACCTCATGACATCCGATAGCATTCTCGTTCCGGGCGACACCTGCTGGCGCATCGAGCGGGCGGAGCGCTTCGCCTTCATCGTCGACGCGAACGACTATTACCGCTTCGCAAAGCAGGCGATCCTGAACGCGCGCCATTCGGTGATGCTGATCGGCTGGGACTTCGACAGCCGCATCGAGCTCGAGCCCGAAGGCGCGACGCTCGAAGGCCCCAACCGGCTCGGCCCGTTCCTCACCTGGATCGCCGACCGGCGGCCGGAGGTGGAGATCTATCTCCTCAAGTGGCGCTTCGGCATCGTCGAGACGCTCTCGCGCGGCGAGACGCCGTTCTACCTGCTGCAGTGGATGGCCAAGAAGAACATCCGCCTGAAGCTCGACGGCGCGCATCCGCCGATGGCGTCCCACCACCAGAAGATCGTGGCGATCGACGACCGGCTCGCCTTCTGCGGCGGCATCGACATGACGCTCGGGCGCTGGGACACGCGAGAGCACCGCGAGAAGGACCCGAACCGCCGCTCGCCCTGGGGCCGCTCGCTCCAGCCCTGGCACGACGCAACGACCTGCGTGGACGGAGCTGCCGCCAGGGCGCTCGGCGAAATCGCCCGCGAGCGCTGGTTCCGCGCGACCGGCGAAAAGCTCGCCGAAGGGCCGACGGGCGAGGATCTGTGGCCGGAGCCGCTCGCCCCCACCTTCGAGGGCGTCGACGTCGCGATCTCGCGCACGGTCGCAGCCTATGACGACCATCCGCAGGTGGCCGAGATCGAGGCGCTCTATCTCGCGGCGATCGCGACCGCGAAGCGCAGCCTCTACATCGAGAGCCAGTATTTCGCGAGCCGGCGCATCGCCGAGGCCGTGATCGCGCGCCTCGTCGAGCCGGACGGGCCCGAGATCGTCATCGTCAATCCCGAGAGCCAGGACGGCTGGCTCGAGGAGGCGACCATGGGCGCGGCCCGGGCGCGGCTCATCGACCATGTGCGCTACGCCGACAAGCAGAAGCGCTTCCGCGTCTATTATCCCGCCACCGCCTCGGGCGCGCCGATCTACGTCCACGCCAAGGTGATGATCGTGGACGACCGGCTGCTGCGCGTCGGCTCCTCCAACCTCAACAATCGCTCGATGGGCTTCGACACCGAGTGCGATCTCGCGATCGACGCGCACGACGACGAGGCGCTCTCGAAGAAGATCGCGGCGGTGCGCGACGACCTTTTGGCCGAGCATCTCGGCGCCACGACGGAGGTGGTGGCGGCCAAGCTCGAGGAGACCGGCTCGCTGATCGCGACCATCGAGGCGCTCGGGCGCAACGGCCGGCGGCTGATCGAGCTCGAGGTGCGCGAGCTCGGCGAGGTCGAGGAGGCGCTCGCCGAGACCGACTTCGTCGATCCCGAGCGCCCGCCCGGCGTGATGAAGCGCGCCAAGCACAGGATCATGCGGCGCCTGCCGCGAGGCTGAGACCGACTGCGTGCTTCGAGACGCCCGCCGATGGCGGGCTCCTCAGCATGAGGAAGGTTTGCAGACTTTCACGACGGTCCTCATGCTGAGGAGCGGCCTTTCGGCCGCGTCTCGAAGCACGCAGTTCCTTTCGACCGCTCCAACTCCTTCGTCGGCTTCCTCTCCCGAACGCGGCGCCCTAACGTCGCGCCCTCGCGGCATCGGGGGGCGGCGGCTTTGGACGAATTCGGGCTGCTGATCCTGCTGGTGCTCGCCGTGCCCGTCATGGCGATCGCGGGGCTGACGCTCGGCCTTTCGGCCCGCCGGCGGATCGACACGCTCGAACGGCGCCTCGCAGCCCTCGAAAGCGCCTTCGCCCGCAAAGCCGCGGCCGAGCCGTCACCCCTCCCGTCGCAGGCGCCGCAGCCGGCCCCGGCGACCGCGCAGGCGCCGCCCGCGCCCGCCGCCGCCGCGTCGCCGCCGCGCATGTCCGCTCCCACGCCCCCGGCGCCCAAGCCTGCGCCTCCCAAACCTGCGCCGCAAAAACCCGGGCGCTCGCTGGAGGAGCTCGTCGGCGCGCGCTGGAGCGTGATCGTCGGCGGGCTCGCGCTCGCGCTCGGCGGCATCTTCCTCGTCCGCTATTCGATCGAACAGGGGCTGATAGGCCCCGCGGCGCGGATCACGCTCGGGGCGCTGTTCTCGGCCGGGCTGCTGGCGCTTGGCGAACGGCTTCGCCGCGCGGAAGGCTCCGGCCCCCGCAAGGCCATCGACATTCCCGCCGTCGTCACCTCGGCCGGCGCGACCAGCGCCTTCGCGACCGTCTACGCGGCCTATGCGCTCTACGGCTTCCTGCCGCCGGCCGCCGCCTTCCTCGCGCTCGGGATCGTGGCGGTCGCGACGCTCGTCGCGGCCGTGCTGCACGGGCCGGTGCTCGGCGCGGCGGGCCTCATCGGCGCCTACGCCACCCCTCTCCTGGTCTCCTCCGACGAGCCCAACGCGATCGCGCTTTTCGCCTATCTCCTCGCGCCGACGGCCGCCGCCTTCGCGGTCGCGCGGATGCGGAACTGGCCGCCGCTCGCGCTCGCGGCGGGGATCGCGGCCTTCGCCTGGGGGGCGCTTGCGGTTCTCGGCGGCCTCGCCGCCGGTTCGGGGCCGCTGCTGGCTTACGTGGTGGGGCTCATCGCGCTCGCCGCCGCGATGCATTCGGGCCTTTCCGCCAAGGCGCCCGAAGCCGCGGCGCCGGACTGGATCAGCGGGCCCCTGATCGCCCTGTTCGCGCTGCTCGCGACCGCAGCGCCCGCGATCGACGGCTTCGGCGCCGCCACGCTCGCGGCGACCGGCGCGGTGATGCTGGCGCTGCTGGGCCTCGCGGCCTGGGCGCCGGGCCTTTCGCCGCTCGCCCCCGTCGGCGCGGTCCTCGCGGCGCTCGTCACGCTCTCCTTCGACGACGGCGCGCTCACCGCCATGGCCGAGGCCACGAGCCTTCCCGCCCCCGGCGAGACGCCGCGCAGCGACGGGCTCGGCGGCTTCCTCGCCTTTTGCGGCGTCCTCGGCGCGGCGTTCCTCGCGGCCGGCGCGTTCGCGGCCCGCATCGCCTCCGCAAGCCCGGCGTGGCGAAGCGGCCTGCTGGCCGCCGCCGCCGCGGCCGCGCCGCTGCTCCTCATCGCGAGCGCCTACTGGCGTGTCGCCGAATTCGCGCCGGACCTGCGCTTCGCGGCGATCGCGGTGCTGGTCGCAGCCGCGCTCGCCGCGCTCACCGAAGACGCCGCCCGCCGCGAGCCCTCCGGCGCCGCGAGCCCCGCCGCGACCGCGGCCTACGCCACGGGCGCCTCCGCCGCGCTTGGCCTTGCGCTCGCCATGGCGATGCGCGACGGCGGGCTCACCGTCGCGCTGTCGTTCCTCGCCATGGCGCTCGGCCTCGTGGCGGCGCGCCGGAACATCCGCGCGCTCGGCTGGCTCGCGATCGTCGCGGCCGCGATCGTGCTGGTCCGCATCGGCGTCGACCCGCGAATCGTCGGCGACGACCTCGGGACGACGCCGCTGTTCAACGCTCTGCTCTGGGGCTACGGCGCGCCCATGGTCGCGTTCTGGATCGGCGCGCGCGCCTTCGCCAAGGCCGGCCAACCCCTTCCCTCGCAGGCGCTCGAAGGCCTCAGCCTCGTGTTCGCGCTGCTCTTGAGCTTCATGCAGGCGCGCCATTTCGCCACCGGCGGCGAGGTCGCGACGCCGGGCGTCGGGATCCTGGAGGCGGGCCTCGACGCGACCGTCGCCTTCGCGCTGTCGGCGGCCGCCGGAAAACTGTCGCTCGGCCGCGCTTCCCCCGTGCTGAACTGGGGCGCGGTGATCGCGGGCGGTCTCGGCGCCATCATCTCGGTCGTCGGCCTGCTGCTCGTCTCGAACCCGTTCTTCACCGGAGAGCCGGTCGAGGGCGGCGCGGTCTTCAACGCGCTGATCCCCGGCTACCTGCTGCCGGCGCTCGCAGCCTTCGCGGCGGCGCGCTTCGCCGGCGAGGGCCGCCCGGTCTGGCTGCGGCGGGCGCTCGGCGGCGCGGCGCTCGCGCTCGCCTTCGCGTTCCTCACGCTCTTCGTGCGCCGCGCCTTCGCGGGCCCCGAGCTCGACGGCCCGTTCGAGAGCGACGCCGAATGGTACGTCTATTCCGCCGTCTGGCTCGTCTTCGCGCTCGCGCTTCTGACGGTCGGCGTCGTGCGGCGCTCGCAGACGCTGCGGCTCGCCTCGGCGCTCATCGCCGTTCTGGTCGTGCTGAAGGTATTCCTGCTCGACCTCGCGGGCCTCGGCGGCGTCTGGCGCGCGGTCTCCTTCATCGGCCTCGGCGGCGTGCTGATCGGGGTCGGCCTCGTCTATCAGCGATTGTTGTTTCCAAAGCCCGCCGCCTCTGCATGACTTGTGCCGAACAATCGGCTATGTGGCTTGCGGGGACGCAAGACGACTTCTCACAAAACGGCTTGCTCGATGCTTCAATGGGATGATTTCCGGCTGGTGAAGGCGATCTCCGAGCGGAGGTCGCTCGCCGGGGCCGCCGAGATGCTCGGCGTCAACGCCTCGACCGTGTTCCGGCGCCTCGGGGCGCTCGAGGAACGGCTCGGCGCGCGCCTGTTCGAGCGCGGCCGCGCCGGCTACGGCCTGACGCCGGCCGGCGACGAGATGTCGGCGATCGCCGACCGGATGGCGAACGACATCGTGTCGTTCGAGCGCCGGGTGCTCGGCCAGGACCTCGCGCCGACCGGCGAGCTGCGCGTCACCACCAACGACGGCCTGCTGATCCACGGCCTGACCGACGTGTTCGCGAGCTTCCGCCGCGCCTATCCCGAGATCACGCTCGACGTGGTGGTGGGCAACGCGGTGCTGAACCTCTCCAAGCGCGACGCCGACATCGCGCTGCGCGTCACCTCCTCGCCGCCCGAGACGCTGGTTGGCCGGCGCCTCGCCTCGATCTACTGGGCGGTCTACGGCCTCGCGCCGCTGAAGGAGGTCGACAGCATCGAGGCGCTCGACCACCTGCCCTGGATCGGCCCTGGCGACATGCTGGCGGCGCTGCAGCGCTGGCTCCGCGACGTGGTGGGCGAGCACAAGATGGTCTACCGCCTGAACACGGTGCTCGGCATGGCCGAGGCGATCGCGGCCGGCATCGGCGTCGGGCCGCTGCCCTGCTACATCGCCCACCGCTTCCCGAGCCTGGTGCGGCTCTACGATCCGCCCGGCCAGCAGCCGCCGGGCCTGTGGATCCTCACCCATCCCGACCTGCGCTCGAGCGCGCGCATCCGGGCGTTCATGGACCATGTCGGCCAGGAGCTCTCGAGGCGGCGCCCCTGCTTCGAGGGGATCAAGGAGCGCGAGCGCGAGCCGGCGTGAGGCGGGGCTGAGACGGATCGCGTGCTTCGAGACGCCCGCCTTGCGGCGGGCTCCTCAGCATGAGGATCGTCGAGAGGCCGTAGTCGCAGAATGCATCTCGACGAACCTCATGCTGAGGAGGTCCGAAGGACCGTCTCGAAGCGCGCAGTGCGCCTCAGCTGCGCGTTCGCGCGGCCAGCCTCGGCAACAGATCCAGACGTCCGGCGATCAAAGCTTCCTTCTTGGCGCGCGACCATCCCTTGATCTGGCGCTCGGCCGCGATCGCGTCCTCGACGCGGACGAAACGCTCGGAGAAGACCAGCGCCACCGGCAGCCGCGCGGCGGTGTAGCCGCCGAAAGCGCCGCTCTGGTGCTCGGCGAGACGCTTCTCAAGCGCGCCGCGGGTGGAGCCCACATAGTAGGAGCCGTCGGAGCAGCGGAGGATGTAGATCCAGGCGTCCATGAGCGGAGACGGACTGCGTGCTTCGAGACGCCCGCTTTGCGGGCTCCTCAGCATGAGGGCCGTCGAGGCGATTGGAAAGAGGCCGACCGGCTGTTGCTGAAAGAGAAAAGGCGGCGACCGATCAGAACTCCGACTCCAGCCTTCCTCATGCTGAGGAGGCTGCGAAGCAGCCGTCTCGAAGCACGCAGTTCGCTTCAACCGCGATGCGACGGAGACGGACTGCGTGCTTCGAGACGCCCGCTTTGAGGGTTCCTCAGCATGAGGACCGTCGAGACGACTGAGACGAGAAAGAGCGCCCTCAGGCCGCCTGCTTGCGCACGTCCTTCACGTCGGTGAACTCGACGGTCTCCCAGCGCTCCTTGGCGCGTCCCATCTGGAACGCGGAGCCCGCCAGCAGCACCGGATCGCCGTCGAGGTCCTCGGCGAGGCTCGAGCGGTTGGCGGCGAGGAAATCCTCGAGCGTCTTGCGGTCCGGCGCCGTAATCCAGCGCGCGATCGAGTACTGGCTCTGCTCGAAGCCGACCTCGAGGCCGTATTCCGCCAGGAGGCGCCCCGTCAGCACGTCGAGCTGCAGCGCGCCGACGACGCCGACGAGGGCGGGCGAGCCGTCGAACGGGCGGAACACCTGCACCACCCCCTCCTCCGCGAGCTCCTGCAGCGCGGACTTGAGCTTCTTGGCCTTCATCGCGTCCTCGAGCCGCACGCGGCGCAGGATCTCGGGCGCGAAGCTCGGCACGCCGAGGAAGCTGATGTCCTCGCCCTCGGTCAGCGTGTCGCCGATGCGAAGCGCGCCGTGGTTCGGGATGCCGACCACGTCGCCGGCGTAGGCCTCCTCGGCGAGCTGGCGGTCCTGCGCGAAGAAGAACTGCGGCGCATGAAGGCCGATCATCTTCTGGGTGCGGGTCTGCCTGGCCTTCATGCCGCGCGTGAGCTTGCCCGAAATGAGCCGCACGAAGGCGATGCGGTCGCGGTGGTTAGGGTCCATGTTGGCCTGGACCTTGAACACGAAGGCGGTCATGCGCGGCTCTTCCGGCGCGACCGCTCGCTTGTCGGCGTCGAGACCCTGCGGCGACGGCGCGAGATCGGCGAGCGCGTCCAGCAGGTCGCGGACGCCGAAGTTCCGGAGCGCCGAGCCGAACAGCACCGGCGTCAGGTGGCCCTCGCGGAACGAGGCCATCTCGAAGGCCTTCAGCGCGCCCTGCGCGAGTTCGAGCTCGTCGGTGACCTCCGCGAGCCGGTGCTCGTTCACCAGCCCCTTCAGCGCGCCCAGGCCCTCGCCCGCGCTCTCGTCGCCGCCGTCGACGAGGCGGATGCGGCCGGTCTTCAGCTCGAAGGTGCCGGCGAACTCCTTGCCGCGGCCGATCGGCCAGGTGAGCGGCGCGACGTCGAGCGCGAGCGTCTGCTCGATCTCGTCCAGAATCTCGAACGGGTCGCGGCTCTCGCGGTCCATCTTGTTGACGAAGGTCACGATCGGGATGTCGCGCAGGCGGCAGACCTCGAACAGCTTTCGGGTGCGCTCCTCGATGCCCTTGGCGGCGTCGATGACCATCACGGCGGAATCGACCGCGGTGAGGGTGCGGTAGGTGTCTTCCGAGAAGTCCTCGTGGCCCGGCGTGTCGAGCAGGTTGAACACGCAGTCGCGGTACTCGAAGGTCATCACCGAGGTGACGACCGAGATGCCGCGGTCGCGCTCGATCGCCATCCAGTCGGAGCGCGTGCGGCGGCGCTCGCCCTTGGCCTTCACCTGGCCGGCGAGCTGGATCGCCCCGCCGAACATCAGGAGCTTCTCGGTCAGCGTCGTCTTGCCGGCGTCAGGATGCGAGATGATCGCGAAGGTGCGGCGGCGTTCGACCTCGCGCGACAGCGGAGACGGGGCGGACGGGGAAGCGACTTCGGTCATCTGAGGGATCTGCCAGCGGCGACGGTCTTGCGTGCTTTCAGGACGCCGTCTCCGCAGCCCCCGGCGAGACGTCGGAAGAGCTGGCCGTCGCGACGCTTGCGCCGAGCCGCGCTTGCGCGCGCGTTCGGCCGCGCCGGCGCGGGATGTCAGGCGTTCGGGGTTGCTCGCACGACGCGTCGCCGGGCGCAAGCGCCGGCAGGATCGAGCTACTGGCTCGGCGGCGTCCAGATCGCCAGTTCAGAGGTCACGACCTTGCGGGGGAACAGGCCCTCGCCGAAGAAGGCGTCGGCGATCTTCTGCTGCTCGGAGAGCCCCTCGCGCGTCACGGCGCCGATCTTGTAGGACCGCCGGCCGTTCGCCTTCTCGATGCTGGCCGCGTCCATGGCCCAGAGGCCGGTGAGCTTCTCGGCGCCTGCGCGCGGATCGGCCTTGAGCTGCTCGCCCGCGGCCTTCAGGCGGCCGACGATGAGGCCGAGCGCCTCGCCGCCGCGATCGGCGAAGTCGCGGGTCGCGAGATAATAGCGCTTGTAGCCGGAAAGCCCGGTCCCGTCGGCGAGGACGCGCGCGTCGGTCTGCGCCTGGATGCTGGCGATGAACGGATCCCAGATCACCACCGCGTCGACCTTGCCGGCGACGAGCGCCGCGCGCCCGTCGGCGGGGGTGAGATAGGCCGGCGTCACGTCCTTGATCGAGAGGCCGGCCTTGGCGAGCGCCGCGAGCAGCAGGTAATGGCTGCCTGCGCCCTTGGTGACCGCGATCTTCTTGCCCTTGAGGTCAGCCACCGAAGCGACGCTCGACGAGGCCGGCACAAGGATCGCCTGCGCGGACGGCGAGGCCGCCTCTTCGGCCACATAGACGATCTTCGCGCCGGCGGCCTGGGCGAACACCGGCACCGTGTCGGCGACGTCCGCGCTGAAGTCGATCGCGCCGACGTTGAGCGCCTCCAGCATCGGCAGGCCGCTGGTGAATTCGTGCCAGGTGACCGCGACGCCGCGCTCGCCCAGCGCCTTTTCGAGCGAGCCGTCGGCCTTGAGCAGGCTCATCAGCGTCGACGAGCGCTGAAACCCGATCCGCACGGTCTTCGGGGCCTCGCCGAACGCCTCGGGCGCGTGAAGAAGCGCCGGAACCACGAAGGCGGCCCCCGCCGCCAGCAGGACAAAACGGCGGGTGACGTCGGCGGCGCGGCGCATCTGGGCTCTCTCGTTCGAACTGTCGGCGCCCCGAGCGCCGTCAATATGTATACATAATACATAGAATGCATTGAGTGAAGCGCAGAAAGGCGCGCAGGACGCCGGGACGGCTTGCGGCCGTCAGGCGCCGAAAGCTTTGTCGCGTCGCGGAACTGCGGACCTTCGTCCTGCGGAGACTGAAATATGAATATTTCGTATACGGTCAAGCAATAAAGACAGACATCTCAGAACAACGGCCTTCCGGCGGCTGATCAAAAAAATCTCGCCTGAGCGGAACCAATCGCTGCGCCGCACAATGGCCTCATAGTGCTCACGCGAGGCTCACATTCGACCGCTACTCCTCCGGACATAGACTTTCCAACGGGGAATTAGATCCTATGAGTAAATCCGCCATGCTGGCGCTCGCCGGCGTGACCGCGCTCGCCTGCGTTTCGGCCGCAGCGCCCGCCTCCGCCCAGTGCGGCAAGGCCTCCTGGTACGCGCTGCATTCCAAGACCGCGAGCGGCGAGCGCATGCAGCCCTACGCGCTGACCGCCGCCCATCGCAGCTTGCCGTTCGGCACCAAGATCCGCGTCAGCAATTCGAGGACCGGCAAGAGCGTGGTGGTGCGCATCAACGACCGCGGCCCGTTCATCCGCGGACGGTTCCTCGATCTCTCCAAGGGCGCGGCGCGCTCGATCGGCATGGGCGGCGTCGGCAGCGTCTGCATGTCGAAGATCGGCTGAGCCGTTAGAGCAGATCCTGCCATCGCCGCGCCCCATGGACGACGCGGACGATCTCCGCGCCGCCCTCGATCCCGCGATAGAGGATCAGGTAGTTTCCCAACGGAAACATGCGCAGCTCAGGCCGCACGTCCGGCCTGGAGACGCCCATCCCGGGATTTTGGCTGAGCGCCCGGCATCGGTGCTGGACCGCGTCGATCCAGTTCAGCGCGGCCCTCGGATCGTCGGCGGCGATGTGGCGAGCGATCCTCAGGATGTCGGCCTCGGCCTCAGGTCGAAGGCGAAGCGTCATCGCGCGGCTGCGTCCTACGCCTTCAAGGTCAAAGCGCGTCTGACACGGTCGAAAGCCTCGTCGCCGTCCGTCGTGGGTCCGCTCGAAACGCCGACGTCCCACAGGCGGCCGATCTCTTCGATCGCCTTCTCGCGCTCAGCCCGCTGGGCCTTCCAGTCTCGCAGCGCCTCCCGCATCACCTCGCTGGCTGACGCATATTCCCCAGACGCCACCGCCTCGCGCAGCATCGCGGCCATCTCGGGCGTGAGAGCGACGCTGAGCTTCTCGACATTCGCCATCGGTGAGGCCTCCTTCCTGAAAAGTAGGAAAGATTGCTACCGGAGACAACGGCCTCAGCGCAGCCGGACCGTCTTCAGCCTGGCGCCGGAGAGCAGGACCTCGCTCTCCTTCACCGGCTCCAGCTGGTAGGCCAGAATCCCCTGCCCCATGCCGGCGTATTTGACGAGAAAGAACCCGTTGAGCCGGACGAAGCCGCGGCCCTCGACGAAGCCGCCCGCAAAGGACAGCTGGTATTTCTGCGCGTCCGAGCGGCCTGTCGCCGTGCTCGACAGAAACACGACGAGCGCCTCGTCCGGCAGCCTGTCGGCTACGAGGCCGGCGGCGGGATCGAGCGTCGCCTTCAGCCCGATGATCTTGTCGGAAAAGCCTGCGACCCGCTCGAAGACGCCTTGAGCGTTCTTCGCCGACACAGCGCCTTCGAGCACCGGGATCGGCGCCGGCGCGGCGGCGAGCTTCGTGGCGGGGAACGCCAGCGTCGCCGCGGCGGCGATGCGGACCGTGGCGGCTCGGCGCGAGATCACGGGCGGCGGTTCTCCTCTTTGACGGCGCAGGCCGTTCAGCCGAGCCCCGCGGGCGCGTTGCTGCGGCGGGCGAGCTCGGCGACGCGCGGCTGCACGAAGGCCTCGCGCACGAGCGTCGGCTCGGGCAGCGGCGGCTTGCGGCGCGCGCAGCCCTGCTCGCGGGCCGGAACGTCGCGCCAGCCATGGCCGTCCCAGGCCCGCACCAGGATGTCGACGAGGCCCGACCGGTCGACCTCGATGCGGTGATAGGCGTTGGGCTCGCCGCGAAGCCGCGTCGAGGTCGCGGTGGAGACCTGCGCCACGGTGAGCACCGGCATGTCCTCGCCCAGCGGCTCGTGGTTGGTGAGGTAGCCGCGGTGGTGATGGCCGGCGAGCACGAGGCCGACGCCGAGGCCGCGAAAGGTCTCGAGCGCGTGAGTGGCGCGCCCCACGATGTCGAGCTCGGGCTCGGCGTCGGGCGGATGCAGCGCGTGATGCGCGACCACGATCCGGAACAGGTTCTTGGGCAGCGCCTCGACGCGGCGCTTGAAGCGCATCAGCTGCGGCAGGCTGAAGCGCCCGTTCGACCAGTCGAGCGAGAACGCCATGCGCCGCGCGGTGTTGAGGCCGAGCACCGCCACGGTGTCGTCGGTCCAGGTCGGCTCGAGGTCGCGGCTGACATAGCGCCGCCAGCGCCGGAACGGATCGACGAAGCGCTGCAGCAGGTGGATGTAGGAGATGTCGTGATTGCCCGGCACCGCGAGCACCGGCGCGTGGAGGCTCTGCAGGAACTCCGCGCCGCGTCGGTATTCGTTGCGATGGGCGCGCTGAGTGAGATCGCCCGAGACCACCACGAGATCCGGCGGATCGTCGTTGATCTCCTGCTTCAGCGCCTCGACGATGACGGGATCGACGCGGTCGAAATGCAGGTCGGAGAGGTGGACGAGGCGGGTCACGCCGAAACCCCGGCGATCGACGCGCGATCGGAAAGGCGCGGCGCCGGCCCCCTTCGCCGCTTCGCGGCGCCCCTCCCCCGCCTGCGGCAGGGGAGGATCCGCTGGAGCCGCGTCTCGCCCTCTTGATCCTCCTTCGCGGAGCGGAGAAGGGGGACCATCGCGACAGCGATGGTGGAGGAGGCGTGCGCTCCCCTCCCCGGATGTTCCGTCCCGCTCACGCCGCGCTCTCCAGCTCCGGCGCGGGCGCGGCGGATTTCGGCCGCAGCACCTTCAGCGCCTTGGGGAGAATTCTATATTTCAGCGGCGGTGCGATGAGGCGCGTCTCGCCGTCGTTCATCACCCTGAGCAGTCGCCTGCGGCTCGTCACCGTCAGCTCCTTCACGTGGTGGGTCTCGAGATCGACGTCGTCGGTCCAGCGGCCGAGCGCCATGCGGATCGACAGGCGCACCAGCGGCCAGGCGCTGAGGCGACGCGTCGCGTAGAGGGTCAGTTCGCCCCGGTCGAGGCGCGAGCGGGTCAGCACGTGTCCGAACCCTTCGTCATAGGCGTTGTCGGCCACCACGACGGCCTTGGAGCGGATCGTCACCGGCCCGTCGCCGAGGTCGAGGCCGATCCGCATCGCCGGATAGCGATACATCGATTTTAGTCCGGCGATCACATGTCGCCACCAGCCGACGACGCCCATGTGAAGTCGATTGCGCTCGCGGCGCTCCGCAAGGCGCGCCGGCACGCCCAGCATCGAGTTGCACAGGAACTTGTGGCCGTTGACGTCGCCGACGTCGATCTCGGTCGTCTCGGCGTCCGCGAAGACCGCGATCGCGGCGTCGAGATCGACCGGGATCCCGAGATCCTTCGCCAGAAGGTTCATGGTGCCGAGCGGCAGCGGCGCGAGCGCCTTGTCGGAGCCGAGCAGCGCTTCGGCGGCGGTGGCGATGGTGCCGTCGCCGCCCGCGGTCACGATCGCGTCGACGGACAGGTCGCGGGCCTGCGCCATCCGCGAAACGAGGTCGGACGCGTCGCCGTCGAGCACGGCGACGACCTCGAGGCCGGCTCCGCGGAGCTTGGCCTCGAGCTCGGCGGCCGCGTCCGGCTTGCCGAGAAGCGAGCCGGACGAGGAGTTGACGACAAGAGCGACCTTCAAGCTTCACACGCCTTTCGAAGAGAGCAGGTCAGGCCTCCGCCGCCGCGTCCTCCTGCTCGATGAAGCGCTGCAGCCGCGCCTGGTCCCGTCCGGCGCCCGTGACGAAATAGAGCGCGGTGATGAGCAGGATAAGGCCGATGGCGATCGCGGGCGCGGTGAAGTCGCCGCCCTGGAACAGCCGCACCACGATGAGCGCCGAGCACACGAGCGCGCCGAGCATCGGGATGAACACCGGAACCTCGAAGGTGCCTTCGGGCGCAGGCTCGCGCTGTTTGAGGATCACGAGCGCGACGTTCACCACGGTGAACACGGTGAGCAGCAACAGCACGGTCGAGGCCGCGAGCGCCTTGATGTCGCCGATGAGCGACAGCACCACCACGATGCCGAAGATCGTGACGATGGCGACATGCGGCGTCTTGCGCGACGCGTTCACCTTGCCGAGCGCCTCCGGCATCAGGCCCTGGCGCGACATGCCGTAGAGCAGCCGCGAGCCCATCACCCAGTTGACGAGAGCGGTGTTGGAGACCGCGAAGATGGTGATGACGCTGAGGATGATCGGCGGGAACCAGGGCCAGGCCTTCTCGACGACCGCGACGAGCGCGAGCGCCTTCGGCAGCTCCGAATAATGCATCACCGAGACCGCGGTGATCGCCACCGCCATGTAGATCACGGTCGCGGCCACCATCGCGATGATGATGGCGAGCGGCATGTTGCGCTTCGGGTTCTTCACCTCCTCGGCGACGTTGAGCATGTCCTCGAAGCCGATGAAGGAGAAGAAGGTCAGCACCGCGCCCTGCATGATGAGGATCGCTATCGTGCCGAGCTCGCCGTTGTGGCTGGCCTCGGGCGGGAATTCGAGCAGGTTCTGCGAGCCCCAGTAGGAGACGCCCGACGCGATCACGATCAGAAGCCCCGAGGCCTCGATGACCGTGCAGAGCGCGTTGAACCACATGCATTCCCTGATGCCGCGCAGCAGGATGCCGCCGATGAAGATCAGGAAGCCGATGGCCAGCATCCAGATCGGGATCTGGAGCCCGAGGAGCTTGGCGATCGACTCCGCCACCACGTTCGACTGCGTCGCGATCGAGGTGAGGCCCGAGCAGACGACCGTGAGGCCGACCACGTAGGACAGCAGCGGGATCATGTAGGCGCGCTGGGTGACGTAGGCCGCGCCGCCGGCCTTGGGATAGCGCGAGACGATGTTGGCGTAGGAGAGGCCCGTCAGCATCGCGGCGATCATCGAGACGATGAACGCCATCCAGACCGCGGAGCCGAGCTGGCCGGCCGCCTGGCCGATGAGGCCGTAGATGCCGGCCCCCAGCATCGAGCCGAGGCCGTAGAGCGTGATCTGCCAGAGAGTGACGGACCGTTCGAGTTTAGGTTCGCCTGTCGCGTCGGTCATCCGCCTGTCCCCTCTTTCCATGTGACGGACCGATGACCGGCCCCCCTAGGGAGGTTAGGGCGAAAATGAGGCGCGCCAACCGGTTGGGCGCCATTCGTTCAAAAAGAAACGGCGCGCGGTAGCGCCGCGCGCCGTCTGTCGTGGTTCCGGGGGACAGGCCCGGAAGGCTTATTTCTCGCTGGAGAGCAGCGTCGTGATGTTGCGCACCGTCACGCGGCGGTTGCGCTCTTCGGCCCCGTCGGTCTGGACCTTGAGATACTGCTCGCCATAGCCCTGCGTGGTCAGGTTCTCGGCCGGAATGTCGAAGTACTTGGTGAGCACTTCGGCGACCGCCTCGGCGCGCCGGTCGGAGAGCGACAGGTTGTCCTCGTCCGAGCCGACCGCGTCGGTGTGGCCCTCGACCATGAAGACCGTGCGCGGGTTCTTCTTGACCGCGGCCTCCATCGCCTGGCCGACCTTCTCGAGCTTCGAGATCTGGTCGTCGCGGACGTACCAGGAGCCTGTGTCGAAGGTCACCGAGTCGAGATCGACCGAGCGGACGTACTGGCGCAGCGGCGCGCTCTGACGGATCTCGTCGAGCGAGTAGCTGCGCTCCAGCCGCTCGACCGGCGGAGCGTCGAAGGCCTCGGAGATGTCGCGCTCGGACGCGACGTCGGCGTCCACGATGTAGCGCTCGCGCGGCACCGAGATCCGCGGCGGGGCGATGTCGAGATTGATGAACAGCCCGTCGCGGCCGCCGCGCGGGCGGTTGTCGATCAGCACGTATTCCTGCCCGCGATACTCGCGGACGCGGCGGATCAGGCGGCCGTCCTCGTCCGTCACGGTGACGACGCGCGAGCCGTCCGGCCGGGTGACGACCGTGCGGATCTCGCCGCCGCGGCGCTCCTCGCGGATGTCGCGCGGGTTCACGCCGAAGCGGAAGCGCGCGGCCTCGTCGCGGCGGATGATGACGCGGTCGCCGTCGCGGATGATCCGGCGCCCGCCCGGCTCCGTGATGATGATGCGGGAGCCGTCGCGGGTCTCGCGGCGCTGGTCCTTCAGGCGGTCGACGCGGTCCTCGAGACGCTCGTTGTCGCGGCGCTCGTCGCGCAGACGCTCGCGCAGGCGCTCCTCGCGGTTGTCCTGACGAGCGTCCTCGCGGCGCTCCTGACGGTCGTCGCGACGATCGCGCGCGTCTTCGCGGCGGTCGTCGCCGGCGGCCGGACGGTCGTTGCTCGGCCGGTCAGCGCCCGGGCGGCCGCCGTCATTGGCGCGCTCGCGCTCGCGGTCCTCGCGCATCTGCTGCGCGCGATCCTTGCGATCCTCCGAACGCGTGTCGGAGCCAGGACCGGAGCCGGCGCCGCCGCCCGTGGCGTTGGGGCGATTGGCGTCGTTGGCGCGGTCGCGCTGGCGGTCCTCACGCATCTGCTGCGCGCGGTCCTTGCGATCCTCGGACCGGGCGTCGGATCCCGAACCGGCTCCGCCGCCGGTCGCGCTCGGCGATCCGCCGGCCGCGGGCTTGTCGGAAGACGCGGGCTTGTCGGGAGACGCCGCCTGGTCGCGCTTGCGCTGCTCGCGCTCGGCGTCGCGGGTCTGCTGACGTTCTTCGCGGTTCGGCCGATCCTCGCGGGTCTGCTGACGCTCCTCGCGCTGTTGCTGGCGCTCCTGCTGCCGCTCCTCGCGGCTCGGACGCTCCTGGGCCTGCTGACGCTCTTCGCGGCTCGGCCGATCCTCGCGGGTCTGCTGGCGTTCTTCGCGGCTCGGGCGCTCTTCGCGAGTCTGCTGACGCTCCTGCTGGCGCTCCTCGCGGCTCGGGCGCTCCTCGCGGGTCTGCTGACGCTCCTGGCGCTCCTGCTGGCGCTGCTCCTGACGCTCCTGGCGCTGCTGCTGCCGTTCCTCGCGGCGCTGCTCCTTGCCGCCCTCGTCGGCCTGCGCGACGACCATCGGCCGATCGGAGGCGAGCGGAGCGGCGAAGCTCGGCGCGGCGATCGCGAACGCCGGCAGCACAGTGCCCGCCAGCAGCAGGATCCTTGTTTTTCTCATGATCAACCTTGTCGCGTTTCAGGCAGTTCGATGGTTACGAGCCACGATCGCCTCGTCAGCCCCGGATCCTACCTATTCGCAGAATTTGATCCGTCAATGACGAAGCGCAGGTCTTATTGAGGCGAGCGGTACATTTCGTTCCGCAAATCGTAGAGACGTTCATTTAACGTTCATCTTCGACTTTTGCGACGCAACATTTCGTCTTGCCGATGCGAAATACCTCTATACCGGCGCAAGCCTCGCACGGTCGACGCCGCCGCCCCGCCGGGCTATGAAACCCCGTCGGCGTCGCCCTGCGGGCCGGCTTGTCGGGGAGTATCGGGGCGTTGCCAGGAACCGGTCGCCGCTGCGCAGTTCTGCTCGTGACTGGGTTTCTCGCCGCCTGCGGCGGGCGGCCCGAGGGCGTGCTGACGCCCGTGACCGCGCAGACGCCGGGAGCCTCGAGCGTCGACCTGATGGCGGTCACGACGCGGCTTGCGACCGCCGAGCCCGGCAAGCTGTTTTCGGGCGAGCGCGCCTCGAAGATCTCGCTCACCGACATCCGCATCTCGATCCCGCCGGACCAGACGCGCCAGATCGGCGACGTGCAGTGGCCCAAGAAGCTGCCGCCCGACCCGTCGAAGGAGTTCGCCACACTCGCGGCCAACGAGGTGACGCGCGACGGCGCCCGCGCCTGGTTCAAGCGCGAGGCGAAGGGGCGCAAGCACGTCCTCCTCTTCATCCACGGCTTCAACAACACCTATGAGGACGCGGTCTACCGCTTCGCGCAGATCGTGCATGACAGCGGGACAGACGCGGTGCCGGTGCTGTTCACCTGGCCGTCGCGCGGCTCGGTCTTCGCCTATCAGTACGATCGCGAGAGCACGAACTATTCGCGCGACGCGCTGGAGGAGACGCTCCAGACGCTCGCCAAGGCCCCGGAGATCCAGGACGTCTCGATCCTCGCCCATTCGATGGGATCGTTCCTGACGCTTGAATCGCTGCGCCAGATGTCGATCCGAAACGGCCGCATCGCGCCGAAGATCAGCAACGTGATCCTGGCCGCGCCCGACGTCGACGTCGACGTGTTCAAGCAGCAGCTCGGAGAGATGGGGCCTGCGAACGCGCGGCCGCGCTTCACGATCTTCACCTCGACCGACGACCGCGCGCTGATGGTTTCGAGCCGCCTCGCCGGCAAGGTGCCGCGGCTCGGGGCGATCGACCCGAAGGCCGAGCCCTACGCCTCGGAGTTCCGCGACGCCAACATCGACGCCTTCGACCTCACCGACGTCGAAAGCGCCGACAAGCTGCGGCACGGCAAGTTCGCGAGCGCCGCGGTGGTGAAGGCGATCGGCGGGCGGCTCGTCGAGGGCCAGCAGATCGCCGACAGCGACCTGAGCCTCGGCGAGCGCGTCGGCCAACTCACCACGGGCGTCGCCTCGAGCGCGGGCGCGGCCGCCGGCGCGATCGTCTCGACGCCGCTCGCGATCATCGATCCGCGCACGCGCCGCAGCTATGGCGACCAGTGGGGAACGGTCGGAGGCGGCTTCGACGACGCCGCCTCCTCGCTCAGGCCCGACATCCGCCGCCGCGGCGCAGCCCGGCCGCAGGCGGGCGCCGCTCAGGCCTCGACGACGAGCTCCGCGGCCTCCAGGCCGTCGAACTCCGCCGCGACGCGCTGACCGGTCTTGGCCTGAAGGAACGGCGTCGCCGAACCGGTGGTGACGACGTCGCCGGCCTTAAGCCAGCGGTCGGTCTTGGCGAGGCGGTTGACGAGCGCGACCAGCAGCCAGGTCGGGTCGCCGGCGTTGTTGCCGCCGCGATGTTCGAACGCCGGCGCGCCGTCGATCTTGAGGCGTACCGGCAGTTCGCCGAGCGGTCCCTCGGGCCGGCGTTCGGTTCCCGGACCGACGATCAGCGCGCCGTGGTTCTGGCGGTCCGCCACCTTCCAGAGCGAGGGCGCGCCGCGCCATTCGGCGAAGGCGGTGTCCAGCACCTCGATCGCCGCATGCCATGTCGCGACGGCGGCGAGCACCTCCTCGGTCTCGTAAGGCGTTTCGCGCGGGCAGAGGTCGCGGCCGAGCGTGACCGCGATCTCGGCCTCGACGGCCCAGAGCCGCAGCGCGGCCGCGGGCATGCGGGCCGGGCTCTGATGAAGCGTGTCGGCCGCGATCTCGCCGACGCCGATTTCGGCCTGCGGCGAGGAGGCGCCGACCTTCCACGCGACCGCCGGGCCGCTTTTGGCGACGAACGCCTGATGGACCGCCCAGGCCTCGGCCGCGTCGGCGGGCGCGAGCTCGGCCGGCAGGATCTCCAGCGCCGCCCCGGGCGGGCGGGCGGAGGCCAGCAACGCCGCGGCCTGTTCGATCTTGTCGCTCGACGCCGTCATGGCGGTCTCCCGTGCTGTGGACTGGTGGCGGACCTATAAGCCGAAGACCGCCGAGAAGGGAGACGCCGTCATGCCCGGCGGAGCCGCGTATCCACGACTTCAGCCATGGCCGCCGGCCGCCGCGGCGACGAGCGCGCGGGTGTAATCCTCCCGCGGACGGGCGAGCGTCTCGCGGCAGGCGCCCTCCTCCACGATCCGTCCCGCCTTAATGACCGCGATCCGGTCGCACAGCGTTTCGACCACCGCGAGGTCGTGGCTGACGAAGATCATGGTGAGGCCGCGCTCGGCCCGAAGACGCTTCAGCAGCGCGAGGATCTGCGCCTGCACGGAGACGTCGAGCGCCGAGACCGGCTCGTCGAGCGCGACGACGTCGGGTTCGGCGATGAGCGCGCGGGCGATCCCGGCGCGCTGGAGCTGGCCGCCCGAAAATTCGTGCGGATGACGCTCGGCGTGCTCCGCGCGAAGGCCGACGAGCTCGAGCGTCTCGGCCGTCCGCCGGCGCCGGTCGGCCCGGCCGAGCCTCGTCAGGCCGATCAGCGGCGCCTCGAGGCTCTGGCCGATGGTGCGGCGCGGGTTGAAGGCGCTCGCGGCGTCCTGGAACACGAACTGGGCGCGTCGGCGCAAGGCCGCCCGGCCGCGCGCCGTCTTCGGATCGAACGTCTCGCCCGAGGCCGCGACCGCGCCCTCGTCGGGCGCCAGCAGCCCGACCATGACGCGGGCGAGCGTCGATTTCCCGGATCCGGACTCGCCCACGACGCCGAGCGCCTCGCCGCGCGCGACCGAAACCGAGACGCCGTCGAGCGCGGCGCGGCCGCCATAGCGCTTCGCCACGTCTTGCGCCGCCAGCGCGGCCACCTCAATACCGGCCATCCGCCACCTCCAACACGCGGATGCAACGGGCTTTTCGGCCGCCGCCGAGGTCGGAGAGCGCGATCGGCCCGGCCGCGCAATCGGCCACGCCGATCCGGCAGCGCGGCGCGAACGAACAGCCCTGCGGCCGGCCGTCGATCGGCGGCGGCCCGCCCTCGATCGCCTCGAGCGCCCGGTCCGGCTTGCCGAGCTTCGGCGCGCAGGCGAGAAGCCTCGCGCTGTAGGGATGGCGCGGGCTTTGGAGCACCTCGCGGGTCGGCCCTTCCTCGACGATCTCGCCGGCGTACATCACCGCGACCCGCTCGCAGAGCGCCTCGATCACCGAGAAATCATGGCTGACGAAGACGAGCGCCGCGCCGCGTTCCGTCCGCAGTTTCTTGAACAATCTCAGCGCCGTAGCCTGCGTGGTGGCGTCGAGCGCGGTCGTCGGCTCGTCGGCGATCAGAACCTCCGGATCAGCCGCCACCGCCATCGCGACGCCGACGCGCTGGCGCTGGCCGCCCGAAAGCTCGTGCGGATAGGCCGAGAAAATGCGTTCGGGATCAGGAAGTTCGACCTCGACGATCAGCTCGCGCGCGCGCGCTTCCGCAGCCTTCGCGGCGACGCCGCCATGCGCCGCGACCGCCTCGGCGATCTGCCGGCCGACGGCCATGACGGGGTTCAGCGTGGTCGAGGGATCCTGGAACACATAGGCGATCCGGGCCCCGCGGACCGCCCGCAAGTCTTCGAAAGACAACGCGAAAATGTCCTCGCCCCGCAGCGCCGCGCGGCCGCCGACGATCGCGCCCGGCGGCGAGGCGACGAGCCGGGCGAGCGACAGCGCCGTGACCGACTTGCCCGACCCGGACTCGCCCACGATCCCAAGAGAACCGCCGGGTTCGAGCGCGAAGGAGACCTCGCGGACCGCCGCGTGACGCCCCGACGGGAGATCGAACGCCGTGGTGAGAGCCTCGACCGCAAGCAGCGGGTCGGCGTCCTGCGTCGCCGTCGACGGGCAGCGGTCGGCGGGTCGCTCGACCGCCGTGGCGGCCGCCGGCGCCCCGCCCCGCCCGTCGGCCATGCGCGGGTCGAGCAGGTCCCGCAGGCCGTCGCCCAAGAGATTCAAGCCGACGACCAGCAGGAAGGTGACGACGCCCGGGACCGCCGCGACATGCGGCGCGACCGCGAGCGTCTTGCGGCCGTCGCCGAGCATCGAGCCGAGATCGGCCTGCGGCGGCTGCGCGCCGAGGCCGAGAAACGACAGGCCGGCGGTCTCCAGGATCATCCAGCCGATGGTGGTGGCGGCCGTCACCACGATCAGCGGCAAAACGTTCGGCAGCACTTCCGCGAGGAGAATGCGCAGGTCCGAGAGGCCGGCCATCCGCGCGGCCTCGACATAGTCGCGGCCCACGACCACGAGCGCCGAACCGCGGACCGCGCGGGCGAAGAACGGCACGTTGGCGATCGCGATCGCGATGGCGGCGTTCATGAGGCCGGGCCCGAGCGTCGCCACCACGCCGAGCGCGAGCAGCAGGTAGGGAAACGCCATCAGCACGTCGACCAGCCGCATCAGCGCGCCGTCGACGAAACGACCGTAGAAGGCGGCCAGAAGCCCGATCGCCGAGCCGACGAACGCCGCCGCGAGCGTCGCCAGGGCCCCGACCGCGAGGCTGACGCGCAGACCCCAGACGACGCGCGCGAGCACGTCGCGGCCGAGCTGGTCGGTCCCGAGAAGGCCATGGCCCGAGAGCGGCGGCATGAGGCGTCGCGCGGGCTCGGCGAGATCGGGGTCAGCGAGCGGAAGGAGCGGCGCCAGGACCGCGGCCGCGACGAACATGCCGACGATCCCGAGCCCGACCGCCGCGAGCGGCTGGCGGACGAGCCGCGACAGCGCTCCGGCGCGGCCTTGGCTTCGGGGCGCTTCGATCGCCGTCGCCGTCACGTCTTGATCCTCGGATCAAGCGCGGCCTGCAGCAGGTCGGTCGCGACGTTGATCGCGACGTAGAGCGTCGCCACGACCAGCACGCCGCCCTGCACGAGCAGCACGTCGCGGCGGCCGATCGCCTCGACCAGCATCCGGCCGATGCCCGGCCACTGGAACACGGTCTCGACATAGACAGCGCCGCCCAGCACGTATCCGGCTTGCAGGCCGATGACCGGGACCACCGCGACAAGCGCGGGCTTCAGGGCATGGACGCCGATCACCCGGTCCTCGGCGACGCCCTTGGCGCGGGCGGTGCGGACATGGTCCTGCCGCAGCACGTCGAGCATCGCGGCGCGGGTGAGCCGGCCGACGATCGCGGTCGCGACGACCGCAAGCGTGACGGCCGGCAGGACGAGGTGGTGCAGCAGGTCGAAAAGCCCCCGCCCGCCGAACAGCGAGACCATTCCGCCGGTGGGAAACCAGCCGAGCTCCACCCCCAGCCACTGCGCGGCGAGGATGCCGAAGAAGAACGACGGGGTGGAGATCCCGACGAGGAGCAGCAGCCGCACCGCGCCGTCGAAGGCGGTGTTCTGGCGGACCGCCGAGACGACGCCCGCCGCAAGCCCGAAGAACACGCTGAGCGAGAGCGCGGCGGAGGCGAGGATCAGCGTCGGGCCGATACGGTCGCGCACCTCGTCGAGCACCGGCCGGTCGAGCGCGTAGGAGCGGCCGAGATCGCCGGTGAGCACGCCCTTCAGCCAGATCAGGTAGCGAACCGGCAGAGGCTGGTCGAGGCCGAGGTCGGCGTTCAGCCGCGCCACCGTCTCGGGCGTCGCGAAGGCGCCGAGAATGGCGAGCGCGGGATCGCCCGGGATCAGCGCCATGACGAGAAACACGACCACCGACACGCCGAACAGCACGGGCACGGCGAGCGCGATCCGGCGGAGCGCATAGGCGATCATCGGGCGCCGCAGCGGCTGAGGCGGACTGCGTGCTTTCCTCTCCGCATGCTCACTTCTTGTTAACCATACGCAGATCCATCAAAAATGACGGCTGAAGCTCGAACCCCTGAACGCTCGCGGAGACGGCGGCGTCCTGCTTCCAGCTCGCCACGAACGCCCAAGGCGCGTCGTCATGGACGAGCCGGTCGACGCGCCGGTAGAGCGCGGCGCGCGCCTTCGGGTCCTGCTCGGCGCGGGCCTCGTCGAGCAGCCGGTCGAGCTCGGGGTTCTCGTAGTATCCGGCGTTGAAGCCTCCTTTGTCGGGCGTCGCCGAACCCTTGAGCGCGAGCGAGGGCAGCGTGTCGGGGTCGTTCGTCATCCACGCCATCTCGGCCATGGCGGCGTCCTTCAGGCCGCCGTTGACGCGGGCGAGATAGGCGTTCCACTCGAAGGTCTCGACGCGCGCGTCGAGGCCGACGCGACGCAGGTCCGACTGGATCGCCGTCGCCATCGCGATCGGCTCCAGCATGCCGGAGCCGCCCTCGGCCGCGAGCAGGGTGACGCGCGCGCCCTCGGCTCCGGCCTCGCGAATGAGCGCGCGCGCCTTCTCGGGATCGTGCGGATAAGGCGTCACCGCCGGGTCGCTCGCGGGGCCGAACGCCTCGGAGATCGGACCTGCAGGCGCGGTCGCGGTTCCCTGCAGCACGTCGTGGACGAGCGTTTCCCTGTCGATCGCGAGACTGATCGCCCGGCGCACCCGGACGTCCTTGGTCGGCCCTTCGCGGACGTTGAGGATCAGGAACCACAGATGCGGCCCTGCGGCCTCCGCGAGACGAAAACGCGGGTCGCCGCGAAAGGCCGCGACGCTGTCGGCCGGAAGCTCCGGCATCACGTCGAGGCCGCCGGCGAGCATCTCGCTCAGCCGTGCGTTGGCGTCGGCGATCGGCCGGAACACGAGCGCGTCGATTTTCGGCGCACCGTCCCGGTGCTCGCGGTTCGCCTCCAGCCTGACCTGCCGCTCGCTCTCCCAGCCCGCGAAGCGGAACGGTCCGGTGCCGACCGGCGCGCGTGCAAACCCCCGGCCGAGCTTCGTGACGGCCGTCGGCGAGACCATCAGCCCGGCCGGATAAGCGAGGTTCGAAAGCAGCGGGGCGTAAGGCGCCTCGAGCCGCAGCTTTATGGTTAACGGATCGACAACAATGACTTCGCGCACCGGCTTGAAGAAGAAGGAGAGCGGGAACGGGCCGGTTCCGGCCGCCGGATGCTTCGGGTCGAGCATCCGGTCGAGATTGAACTTCACGGCGTCGGCGTCGAAGGGCGTTCCGTCATGGAAGCGAACACCCGGCTTCAGGTGGAAGACGTAGGTCTTTCCGCCGTCGAGGATTTCCCAGCGCTCCGCGAGGCCCGGGCCGACCTCGAGCGTCCCGGGCCGGTAGCGCGTCAGCCCCTCGAAGACGTTGACCAGGATGCGGAAGTCGTTGACGGCCGTCACCGTCGCCGGATCAAGCGATTTCGGCTCCGCGAGCTGGCCGATGACGAGCGTGTCCGGCGGGATCGCGGCGCGGCCGGCCCCCATGGCGACGAGCCCCGCGACGCCCGCGGCGAGCGCGCCGGCCACGCAGATGAATCCCAGTCCCAGACGTCCCATCGCGGCTCGCCGCCTCCCTTCCGGCTCTGCCGTTATGGCGCGCCGTCGGCCACGACCAAGCCGCGGCCTCGGATGGGCGCGACGACCCGCATGGTTACGACACGGTTAAGTGATCACCCGATCTGCATCCCGCCTCCCGCGCCGCGGGTAGCCCCCTCGGACGCACCCGAGTGGGCGTCTTAGCGAGTCGACACGACTGGGAGGACGACGCATGGCGAATGTCACGGGAACGGCCGGCAGCGACTTCATTCACCGCGCGGACGACGGCAAGACGCCGCCGGACGGCGCGAACGACATTCCGCAGACCACCGACGGCCGCGACAGCATCGACGCGGGCCTTGGCGACGACACCATCTTCGGCGGGCGCGGCGGCGACGCCGCCTTCCTCAACGTGCTGACCGACGGGGCGGACGAGATCAATCTCGGCCAGGGCTTCGACCGGGTCGAGGTCGAGGGAAGCGGGACCGGCGAGACGCAGGTGCGGCTCACCTTCACTTCGGCGGAAGTCGGCAACGGCGACACGAACGACAGCGGGACGCTTCCGAACCAGGACGGCGGCCTTGCGGTGCGGCTTCAGGCCGAGGACGGCTCCGACGGCCTCACCGGTCCGATCACCCGCACCGACGACGAGGGCATCACCTTCGTGGCCGGCGACGGCGTGAAGTTCGACGTCCGCGATCTTGTCTCCGGCGCGGCGCGCGGCGACGAATTCGACGTCGTCACGCTCGGAACCTCGAAAGACGACGCGCTGCGCGCCGACGACAACCAGCGCAACCACTACATCAACGGCGGCGCCGGCGACGACGGCATCCTCGGCGGCGTCGGGCGCGACTTTCTGGTCGGCGGAGCCGGCGCGGACGTGCTGAACGGACGCCTCGGCGCCGACAGCTTCATCGGCGGTTCCGGCGACGACTCGATCTTCGGCGGCCGCGGCGACGACGTCGTGTTCCACAACATCACCACGGACGGCGCCGACCAGGTCAATCTCGGGGCCGACGACGACACGGTGAACGTGACCGCCGCCGCCGAGACCCAGGTCCGCCTCACCTTCACCTCGTCCGAGGTCGGCAACGGGAACGCCAACGACAGCGGGACCATGCCCAACCAGGACGGCGGCCTCGCTGTCCGCATGCAGGCCGAGGACGGCTCGGACGGCCTGACCGGCCCGATCACCCGCGTCGACGACGAGGGCGTCACCTTCATCGCCGGCGAGGGCGTGACCTTCGACGTCCGCGACCTCGTCTCCGGCGTCGCGCGCGGCGACGGGTTCGAGGTGGTGCGGCTCGGCACCTCGGGCGACGACTTCCTGAACGCAGTCGACAAGGACCGCGCCTACTACATCAACGGCGGCATGGGGAACGACAAGATCGTGGGCGGCGACGTCGACGACTTCCTGGTCGGCGGCGCAGGCAACGACACGCTGCTCGGCCGCCTCGGCGACGACAGCTTCATCGGCGGCGGCGGCGACGACGTCATCAAGGGCGGGCGCGGAGCCGACACGGTAATCCACAACATCACCACCGACGGCGCCGACCAGATCCAGCTCGACCGCGGCGGAGACGAAGTGGTGGTGAACGCCACGACCCCGACGGAGGTGCGCCTGACCTTCACCTCCACCGAAGTCGGCAACGGCTCGGGCTTCGACTCCGGGACCATGCCGAACCAGGACGGCGGCCTCGCCGTGCGCATGCAGGCCGAGGACGGCGCGGACGGCCTGACTGGCCCGATCACCCGCGTCGACGACGAGGGCATCACCTTCACGGCCGGGACCGGCGTCACCTTCGACGTCCGCGACCTCGTCTCGGGCGTCGCGCGCGGGAACGAGTTCGAGGTGGTGAAGCTCGGGACCGACGGCGACAACACGATGTTCTTCGACGACCCGTCGCGGGCGACCTACATCAACGCCGGCGCCGGGAACGACAAGGTGGTGGGCGGAAACGCCGACGACTTCCTCGTCGGCGGCGTCGGCGACGACACGCTGAACGGCGGCTCCGGCGCTGACAGCATGATCGGCGGCGCGGGCGCGGACGTGTTCGCGTTCTCAAGCCCGCTTGGCGGCGGGAACGTCGACGCGATCCTCGACTTCGCGGTCGCCGACGACACGATCGAGCTCGACGCCGGCGTGTTCCGCAAGATCGGCGAAGGCGGGCTCGACGCCGACGCATTCACGATCGGGACCGCGGCGACCGACGGCGACCACCGCATCATCTACGACGCGGCGACCGGCTCGCTGTTCTACGACCGCGACGGTTCGGGCGATAAGTTCGAGGCTGTCGAGTTCGCGAAAATCACCGCCGGCCTCGACCTCAGCGAGGACGATTTCCGCATCGCTTGACGGGCGCTGCGCCAACGATGAAGAAGCGGGGGCCGGCCCGACCGGCTCCCGCTTTTCGCTTTCAGCCTCCCCGACATGGATCCTGCGGCCTCATTCGGCCTGTTCAGCGCCGCCTTTCTGGCCGCGACGCTGCTTCCCGCCCAGTCCGAGGCGCTGCTCGTCGCGCTGATCCTGTCGGAGACCCAGCCGATCTGGACGCTGGTCGCGGTCGCGAGCCTCGGCAACGTGCTGGGGTCGCTGACCAACTGGCTGATCGGCCGGCAGATCGACCGGTTCAAGGATCGGCGCTGGTTTCCGGCGAGCGAAGCCGGCCTCGAACGCGCCAAGAACTGGTACGCCCGCTACGGGCGCTGGTCGCTGCTGCTCAGCTGGGCGCCAATCGTGGGCGACCCGCTGACGCTCGTGGCCGGCGCGCTGCGCGAGCCGCTCTGGTCGTTCCTGCTGCTCGTCACCGTCGCCAAAACCGGCCGCTACCTCGCTCTTGCGGCGATCACGACCGGCGTCGCCTGAGGCCGCGACGACCCGCCGCCCGCGATCGTGATCGCGCTCCTGCGGGGAGGCGCTATTCTCGTCCGAACAGGCGATCCGCCCGCTGCGGCCGGAGGTGACGCGCATGACCGGCGAGCCCGACGTCTCGACGTTCTTCGATCCCGCCACCAACACCTTCTCCTATGTGGTGAAGGACCCGGACGGGCCGGCCTGCGCCGTCGTCGACAGCGTGCTGGACTTCGACTACGCCTCGGGACGCGTCAGCCATCGCTCCGCGGACCTGATCGTCGCGCATGTGCGCGAGCGCGGCCTCGTGGTCGAATGGCTGCTCGAGACCCATGTGCACGCCGACCATCTGTCGGCCGCGCCCTACATCCAGCAGGCGCTCGGCGGCCGTGTCGCGATCGGCGCCGGCATCCGCGAGGTGCAGGAGACCTTCGGAAAGGTCTTCAACGAGGGCACGGACTTTCAGCGCGACGGCTCGCAGTTCGACCGCCTGTTCGAGGACGGCGACGCGTTCTCGATCGGCGGCCTCCCGGCGCGCGTGCTGCACACGCCGGGCCACACCCCGGCCTGCGTCACCTATGTGATCGGGGACGCCGCCTTTGTGGGCGACACGCTGTTCATGCCCGACAGCGGCACCGCGCGCGCGGACTTTCCCGGCGGCTGCGCCCGCACGCTGTTCCGCTCGGCGCAGCGCGTGCTGGCGCTGCCGCCCGAGACGAGGCTGTTCATGTGCCACGACTACGGCCCGAACGGCCGCGTGATCCACAACGAGACGACCGTCGCGGCCGAGCGCGCGGCCAACATTCATGTGCGCGAGGGCGTGAGCGAGGACGACTTCGTGAAGCTGCGCACCGAGCGCGACGCGACGCTCGCCATGCCGCGGCTCATCATCCCCTCGCTGCAGGTGAACATGAAGGCCGGCGAACTGCCCAAGCCCGAAAGCGACGGCAGGCGTTACCTGAAGATCCCGATCGACGGGCTGTGACGCTGAGCCGTGACCGGCGGCGCCGTCGGTCGCGACGTCAGGGAATGACGCTGTCGCGGATCTCGACCTTCTGGTTCAGCGCAGTGAACCGAGGCGCCTCGGCGGCGCGACACGCGACGATGCGCAGATCGACGGCCTCGGGCGAAAAGGACGCCTTGGCGCTCGCGGCCTTGTCGCGCACATAGCCGGTGTCGAGGTCGCGCAGCACCAGGCCATCTACGCCCTCGAACTCCGACGCGATCGCGCCTGCGCGGACCATGACGTTCTGCAGCCGGACATCGGCGTGCCGGACGTCGGACTTCCGATCCGCGCGCGTGACCCTGAAGCCGGCCACCGGCGCCGCGTCGCCGACGGACGGATCCGAAAACACCGAGAAGCCGCAGTTCTCGAAAGACGCGCCGCCAAGCGGCTTGAACGTGGTCGCATAGACCCCGCGAGCCAGCGTGCGGGCTTGGACGTTTCGAAACCTGACGTCCGAATAAGCCGGCGCAGCGCGGGCGTCGGCCTTCCTGTCCCGGAACCGCACGGCCGTCTTCGAATTCTCGATGATCCCGTCCACCAACGCGATCCGGGACGCGGTTCGAGACAGCGACAGGTCGGCGCCGGTCTGGTCGTGAAACACGACCGCTTCGTATCGATTTTCGTCCTGTCGGACCCCGTCGTCGTCTAAGCCGCCCGGCGACCTGATCTCGAAGTTCGAGATCCGAACGTCCGTCAGATCGAACGGCGCCCGCGACTTCGCGGCGACGACGAAGAAGATCGAAGTCTTGTGCGCGCCTTCAAGCAGGATGTTCCGCGCCGACACCTTCCGGCACGCGAGAAAAAAGAGGCCGCGCTGAATGAACGGCTCCTGCAGGGCCCCTCCGAAACGGTGGTCGCGCGCCTGATGCCGGAATCCGTCGATCTCGACGTCCTCGCAGCAGTTTAGCAGCAGACCGTGCTCTCCGTTGTAGGCGAGACACCTTTCGATCTTTATCCCGCTGACCGGCTGATCGATCGCGTAGCCCCGCGCGTGGCGCGGCTTGTCGATGTTGAGGCCGAGGGCGGCGAGCGCATTTGTGCCCTCGCCGCCCTCGCACTCCCGCAAGGTGACGTCGCGGCTCGCGAAGCTGATGTCCCAGTTGTTTCCGGTGGTGTATTTTTGCACCTCGGTGCGCGACTTGCCCTTCAGGATCAGTCGTTCGAACAGGATCGCGCTCGACCGATACACTCCGACCGTGGCATTGCGCGGGTCACCGGCCGCGCCGGTCGCTTCGGCCTCGCATCTTTCCAACGTCGATCCGTTTCCGCGGATGGCGACATTGTGGACGTCGTCGAGCGCCCAGGCGACCTGCCCCCACCCAAATCCTCCCCGCTGACCGCCCTCGTAAGGCGAGGCCGCGACCCTGAAGGTCTCCTGTCGCGGAAAAACGATCTCGCCGCCCCCGCGTCGCGAAAGCTCGCGCGCGGCCTCTGTCAGCAAAGCCGCGTTTTTCTTCGCCTTGGCCAGAAGGTCCGGATCGTCGTCCGACACGGACCTGAACAGGCCCAGATCCGCCACGTCCACCCGTTGAGCAGACCGCCCCTCAGCGTCGTCGGCGCGCGCCAGAGTAGGGAGGCCGGGCAGAGACGCCGCCGCTCCCAGCGCCTGAATGAGCCTGCGACGGTCGATGCGAAGGCTCATGAGGATCCGATGGCCTTTCCGCGAACGCGACGCGCCCGCAAGGCGTCGCCGGGTCATCGACGACGCGTCTTGATCCTGCTGACCGGTCGCGGTTCCGCTCCCCGGATCAGAACCGGGTTCATGGCTGAAGATAATCGAAAACCAGTCGGTTGCGATCAACCGGAGCTTCGTTCAGCCGGAGCCTCGATTTCCTGCGGCGGGCGGCGGCGAATGCGTTCAGCCAATCCCGGGCGTCGTCCGGCGATCGGCCCCGCCTTGCTGCGACGGGGCCGTTGGCGCCGCTCAGTCGTCCAGATGCTCGTTCGAGATCGAGCCGGTGCGCGGGTCGATGTGGAATTCGTAGATCTGGCCGTTCTTCACGCCCTTGGCCTCCCAGCGGCCGTCGTCGGCCTCGATCTCGGTCACCTGCGCGTAGCCGGCGTCCCTGGCCTTCTGGGTCGCTTGCTCGATGGTCATCCAATCCGCGCCAGGACGGTCAGCGAGCGCGGGGCTGATGAAGCCGAGCGCGAGAGCGGCGGCGAGGGCGATCTTGGCGGTGGTCATGTCCAAAGCTCCTTGGTGTGAACCTGTGGAGCCCTTTTGGCGGCGCGCCCCCATATTTCCCTGATAGGCTTTGTCAGCCGTTTATCAGCTTCGCCGCCTTAGCCTCCGACCATGCCGAAACCTCTTCTTGCGCTCGCGACCGCCCTGCTCGTCTCTCTGTCCGCTCACGCCGCTTTCGGCGACGAGAGCGACCAGGACCGGGCGCGCCGGGCGCTCGAGCGCGGCGAGATCCGCCCGCTCGACCAGGTGCTCGACGCCGCACGCAAGGCGCTGCCGGGAGACGTCGTCAAGGTGGAGCTCGACGAAGACGACGGACGCTGGACCTACGAGATCAAGATCCTGACGCCCAGCGGCGAGCGGCGCGAAGTCGAGATCGACGCGAAGTCGCTGCGTGTGCTGGAGATTGACTAGGAATGCGTGTGCTGGTGGTCGAAGACGAGCCTCGGATCGCCGCCGACGTGAAGCGCGGGCTCGAGCGCGCGGGCTTTGCGGTCGACCTCGCGGACGACGGCGAAAGCGCCTGGTTCCAGGCCGACGTCGAGACATATGACGCCCTGGTGCTGGACCTCGGCCTGCCGAAGCTCGACGGCCTGAGCGTCCTCAGAAAGCTCCGCGCCGCCGACAACGCCGTGCCGATCGTCATCCTGACCGCCCGCGACGGCTGGCGCGAACGCGTCGACGGCATCAACGCCGGGGCCGACGACTATCTGACGAAGCCGTTCCGGATGGAGGAACTCGTCGCACGGCTGCATGCGGTGCTGCGGCGGACGGTCGGCCAAGCCTCTCCGCTGATGCGCGTCGGCGAACTCGAGCTCGACCCGCGCACGAAGATCGTTACGGTCTCAGGCAAGGCGCTGTCGCTGACGCCGCTCGAATATCGTCTGCTGGCCTATCTCCTCCACCGGTGCGGCGACGTGGTCTCGGCCGGCGACCTGCTCGACCATGTGTATGAGAGCGGAACGGACAGAGAGGCCAACGCCATCGAGGCGCTGATCGCGCGGCTGCGCCGCAAGCTCGGACCGTCGCTGATCAAGACGCGTCGCGGCCACGGCTATGTCGTGCCGGCCAACGCGCGGTGACGCGCGGCTCGCTCCGTCTTCGCCTCAGCATCGCGGCCGCGGCGCTTGTGGCGCTCGCGCTCGCGCTCGGCGGCGTCGGGCTGTTCCTGCTCTTCGAAGCGGCGCTCGACCGGCGCACCGCTGACGAACTGAACCACACCGCCCGGCTCCTCGCCGGCGGCGTCGGCTTCGACGCTTCCGGCGGAATAACGGTCGACCGGCCGCCTGCAGACCCACGCTATGCGACGCCCTATGGCGGCCTCTACTGGCAAATCGAAAGCGCAGAAAAGGAGCCGCTGCGCTCGCGCTCGCTGTGGGACCAGACCATCGCCCTGCCCCGTTCGCCCGACGCCGACATGGCTCATCACGCCACGATCGATCTCGAAGGCTTCGACGGGAGGCCGCTCATTGTGGTGTTCCGCACCGTCCGGATCGCGTCCGCGCCGAACAAGCCGCTTGTCGTGATCACCGTCGCTATGGACCGCGGCCAGCTCGCGGCGAGTCGCGGCATGGTGCTCTGGCTGCTTCCCGCCTCGCTCGCGGCGCTCGGACTTCTTCTCGCCCTCGCCATGGCGGCCTTCGTGCGCCGCGCGCTCAGCCCGTTCAGGACGCTTCGCGGAGAATTGCAGCGCGTGCATGACGGACGCGACGAGCGCCTCCGCGGCAGCTATCCAAGCGAGGTCCAGCCGCTGGTCGACGATCTGAACCGGCTCGTGGCCCAACAGGAGTCAGCGCTTGGACGCGCGCGGACGCAAGCGGCGGACATGGCTCACGGACTGAAGACCCCGCTTGCGGTGCTCGACGCTCTCGCGCGCAGGATAGAGGAGCGCCACCCCGCGCTGAGCGCCGAGATCGACGAGCAGTCGCTCGCCATGCAGGAGCAGGTGTCGCGAACGATCGCCCGGGCGCGGAGCGCGACGGCCGCCGGACTCCAGAAGAGATCGACCCCCGTCGCGCCGGTGCTGGGGCAACTGGTCGCGGCGATGAAGAGCCTGCCCGGTTCGGACCGGATCTCGTGGCGCGTCGAGACGTCCGGGCACGCTCTGTACCCAGCATCCGAGGGCGAGCTTCTCGAGATGCTCGGCAACCTTGTGGACAACGCGCGCAAATGGGCCCGGACGAGCGTGACGATCTCCGTCGTGGCGAAGTCCGGCGGCGGGGCGATTTCAGTCGAGGACGACGGGCCGGGAATGGCCGCGGCTGAGATGGCCGCGATCGACCGGGGACGACGCTGGGACGAGGCGACGCCGGGCACCGGTTTCGGGCTTGCGATCACGCGCGACCTCGCCGCCTCGACGGGCGCACGCCTGCGCCTGTCGGCCGCGCCTTCGCGCGGGCTTCGGGCCGGGATCGAATGGGGGGACGGGTGAAAGTCGCGCCTCTCGCCTTGCGGGCATGAGGGTTTTCGGCTGGTAGGCCTGGCCGGACTTGAACCGACAACCAGACCGTTATGAGCGGTCGGCTCTAACCATTGAGCTACAGGCCCCCGCGGCAGGGATACGCCGAAGCGGGGCGGCTTGTCATCTCGGCTTTGACGACTGCGGTCCCGGAAAACGACCCTCCGCGCCTTCCGCTCGGGCGCCTTGCGCGCCATCATGGTTCTCAGGAGCCGAACAAGCGCCCGGGACAAACCGGGCCAGGCGGCTCCGCCGCGGCCGACCGCGAGAGGAGAGGACCCCCGAGATGAGCGACGTCAGGACTCCGCCCGAACCCTTCCTGTCCACCAACATCGAGCCTCATCCTCCTCATCCCGCCGACAAGGCCGGAGCCGAGGCGTTGCGCAACCCGCCCACGACCTTGCGGATCGTGATCGTGCTCTATGCGATCGCGCTCGTCGCGATGGTGGTCGCGATCGCGGTGCTGAAATCCCCAGGAAGCTGAAGCCTCCCACGTGACGGCGCTCGCTGCGGTCCTGCGAACTGCTATAAAATAGAAGACGTCCCGCGCGCCGGGACGCCTTCTGCCGCGTTTCGAGGACCGCCTTTCCACATGACCGCGCCCGCCACGACCGAAACAGGCGCCGCCGCGGAGGAAGGGCTCGGCTTCCGCCCGCTCTACGCGCAAGTGCGCGATCGGCTGATCCGGCGGCTCGTGGACGGCGTCTGGGCGCCCGGCGAGCCCCTGCCGAGCGAGATGCAGCTCGCCGCCGAGCTCGGCGTCAGCCAGGGCACGGTGCGCAAGGCGCTGGACGCCATGGCGGCGGAGAACCTGGTGGTGCGCCGGCAGGGGCGCGGCACCTTCGTCGCGCGGCATGACGAAGAACGGATCATGTTCCAGTTCTTCAAGCTGGTCGGCGACGACGGGGCCCGCACCTTCCCGCAAAGCCGGGTGCTGTCGGTTTCGGCCGCGCGCGCCAACGCCGGCGAGCGAGACGCGCTGAAGCTCGAGCGGGACGCCAAGGTCGTGCGCATCCGGCGGCTGCGCTCCTTCGGCGAGACGCCGGCGATCGTCGAGACGCTGACTCTGCCGGAGACGATTTTTCCCGGCCTGTCGGCGATGGAGATTCCGAACAATCTCTATGGGCTCTACGCCATGCATTTCGGCGTGACCGTCGCGAGCACGCGCGAGCGCATCAAGGCGGTCGCGACATGCGCGCAGGACGCCGAGACGCTCGGCGTTCCGGCCGGAACGCCCGCGCTCAAGATCGACCGGCTGGCGCTGTCGATCGAGCGCCAGCCGGTCGAATGGCGCGTCTCGGTGTGCCTCACCGAGCGCTTCCACTATCTGTCGGAGCTCCGCTGAAAGCCCGGCCCCGAAGGGCCGGTGCGGCGCGGTTCAGTTCTGGACCTTCTGCTCCCCGCTTTCGGCGAAGACCTTCTTCCAGGTCGCGATCTCCCGCTCGAACTTGGCCTTGTGGGCCTCGACGCTGAGCTCCGCCTCGGGGAACACCGACGTGCCCACCTCCTTGAAGCGGGCGACGATCTTGGGATCCTTCAGCGCGACCTGAAGCGCGTCATGAAGCTTCGTCACGACTTCGGCGGGCGCGCCCTTCGGCGCGTAGAGCGCGTGCCAGATCTGGAACTCAAATCCCTTCAGGCCCGCCTCCTCGAAGGTCGGCAGATCCTTGACGACGTCGAGGCGCTGCTTGGACGAAACCGCATACGCCTTCACCTTGCCGGCGAGGAACGGCGGCACGCCGGTGGTCGACTGGTCGCAGAGCACGTCGACCTGACCGCCCATCATGTCGTTCAGCGCCGGCGCGTTGCCGCGATAGCTGATGAGATTGAACTTTGAGCCGAGCGCCCGCTGCAGCAGCAGCGCGCAGAGATGCGAGTTCGACCCGATCCCGGCATGCGCCACCGACACCGACGGCCCGTCGGACTTCAACTTCGCGAACATCGCCTTTGCGTCGGCGGCCGGAAAGGCGGTCTTGGACGTCAGGATCATCGGGCCGCCGTTGACGAGCCCGAGCGGCTGGAAGGCGGTTCCCGCGTCGTAACCGAGATTGTCGTAGAGCGAGGCCGAGGCGGCGAGCGCCACGTGGTGGATCAGCAGCGTGTAGCCGTCCGGCTCGGCGCGGGCGACGCGCGCGGCCGCAAGCGTGCCGCCGGCGCCGGTCACGTTCTCGATCACGATCTGCTGGCCGATCGTCTTCGACATCGAGTCGCCGACGAGGCGCGCGATGATGTCGCTCGGACCGCCAGCCGCGAAGGGCACGATCAGCGTGACCACGCGGTCGGGATAAGCGGCGCGCGCCGGCGAAGCGGCGGCCGTGAGCGCGACCGCGACGCCGGCCGCGGCGGCCACGGATCTGAAAAGTGCGAGAAAGCGCGTCTTCGACGTCATGCGGAGCCTCCCGGCGGGTTTCGTTTCCTCTGGCGCGGCGGCGGATCTTTCTCGTCCGCCTGCCCGCCCGGCGCGGGGCGTTTCACCCTCGCGCCGACGTGCAGCCGATCGGCTGCGACCCGAATACGGTATCATATCTCTTATATAAGACTAGCGCCGATCGAGAGGTTTGGGACGCCACATTCCAGTTTTTCTACGACTTGAGTCAAGATACTCGGAAAGATCAGACGAGGGCCCGTTGACGCACGAAATGTCTTGTGTCTTATACAAGAGTAAGAGCGCACGGATGAACCGACGACGCGCCGCCGGATCACGCGAGGAGGATCGCCTGACGATGAGCGACAAGACCAACGGGGACGGCCGCGTCCCGCACGTTCTCGCCCACAGCCCGAAGGACAATGTCGCCGTCGCGGTGATCGAGGGACTGAAGGCCGAGACCGACGCTTTCGGCGTCGTGACCGAGAACAACGAGAGCTTCGGGATCTACGTGAAGAACGACATCCCGATCGGCCACAAGGTCGCGCTCACCGATCTCAAGGCCGGCGACACGGTGATCAAGTACGGCCAGGACGTCGGCAGGATCGTCGCGGACATCGCCAAGGGCGAACACGTCCATACGCAGAACATGAAGACGAAGCGCTGGTGAGGAGACACGACCATGGCTGACGTCCTGCCCCAGGGGGAGACGCCCTTCGTCGGCGGCGCTCCGGACCAGCACTTCACCTCGCAGATCGCGCAGAAGCGCGCCTCTGAGGACTTCGTCAACGCGACCTTCACCGGCTGGCGCCGCGAGAACGGCCGCGTCGGCGTGCGCAACCACGTCGTGATCCTGCCGCTCGACGACCTGTCGAACGCCGCCTGCGAGGCGGTGGCGAACAACATCAAGGGCGTGATGGCCCTGCCCCACGCCTATGGGCGGCTGCAGTTCGGCGAGGATCTCGAGATCCACTTTCGCACGCTGATCGGCGTCGGCTCGAACCCGAACGTCGCGGCGGTCGTGGTCATCGGCATCGAGGAGCAGTGGACCAAGCGCGTCGTCGACGGCATCGCCAAGACCGGCAAGCCGGTCGTCGGCTTCGGCATCGAGCAGCATGGCGACATCGCCACCATCGCCCGCGCGAGCTATGTGGCGAAGAAATACGTGCAGTGGGCGACCGAGCTTCCGAAGGAAGAATGCCCCATCACCGACCTCTGGATCTCGACCAAATGCGGCGAGTCCGACACGACGACCGGCCTCTCCTCCTGCCCGACCGTCGGCAACATGTACGACAAGCTGATCCCGCACGGGATCTACGGCGTGTTCGGCGAAACCTCCGAGATCACCGGAGCCGAGCATCTCTGCAAGGAGCGCGCGGCGTCTCCCGAGATCTCCGAGAAGTGGTTCCGTATGTGGAAGTCCTACCAGGACGACGTCATCGAGGCCCACAAGACCGACGACCTCTCGGACAGCCAGCCGACCAAGGGCAACATCGAGGGCGGGCTCACCACCATCGAGGAGAAGGCGCTCGGGAATCTCGAGAAGATCGGCCACGAGTGCAGATACATCGACGCCCTGCAGCCGGCTGAAGCCCCGGCCAAGGGCCCAGGCCTCTACTTCATGGACACGAGCTCGGCGGCCGCCGAATGCGTGACCCTGATGGCGGCGGCGGGCTACGTGGTCCACACCTTCCCGACGGGCCAGGGCAACGTGATCGGCAACCCGATCGTCCCGGTGATCAAGATCACGGGCAACCCGCGAACCGTGCGCACCATGGGCGAGCATGTCGACGTCGACGTCTCCGGCGTGCTGCGTCGCGAGATGACGATCCCGGAGGCCGGCGACGCGCTGATCGACATGATCATCCGCACCGCCAACGGCCGCCTCACCGCCGCGGAGGCGCTCGGTCACCGCGAGTTCGTGATGACGAAGCTGTACCGCAGCGCGTAGAGCGCGCTTCTCCCTCCTCGCGCCGAAGGCGTGGGGAGGGTGGCGCGTCGCCGTCAGGCGACGTGACGGGTGGGGTCTTGGGCGTAGAGCGCAGTCCTGAGTTCTTCGCCATGCCCTGAAACGCACCCCACCCTTACCCTCCCCTGTCCCAGGGGAGGGATGCGTTTGACGTTTCCGCAGAGGTCCCCTTGCCCAAGATCGTCATCAGCGAATTCATCGACGAAGCCGCGATCGCGGAGCATCTCGGCGCTTTCGAAGTCGTCTATGACCCCGACCTCGTCGACCAGCCGGAACGCCTCGCGAAAGAAGCCGGGAACGCCGACGCGCTGATCGTGCGCAACCGCACGCAGGTGCGCGGGGCCCTGCTCGAGGGAGCGACGAAGCTGATCTGCGTCGGGCGGCTGGGCGTCGGGCTCGACAACATCGACGTCGACGCCTGCAAGGCCCGGAACGTCGACGTCTTCCCCGCAACCGGCGCCAACGACGTCTCGGTCGCCGAATACGTCATCGGGACCGCGATGGTCCTGCTGCGCGGCGCGTACGTCTCGACGCCCGAGATGGCGCAAGGCGCCTGGCCGCGCAACGCGCTGTCGGCGGGCCGCGAGATCTCCGGAAAGCGCCTCGGACTTGTGGGCTACGGCTCGATCGCCCGGGAGACCGCTCGCCGGGCGATCGCGCTCGGAATGAGCGTCGTCGGCCACGACCCTTATGTGCCGGCCGACTCCCCCGCATGGGGCCAGACCATCCCGATGTCGCTTCCCGAACTTCTCAAGACCTCCGACGTGGTCTCTCTGCACGTGCCCTTGACCGACGGCACCCGCGGCCTCATCGGCGCCGGAGCGCTCGCGTCGATGAAGCGGGACGCGATCCTGATCAACGCCGCGCGCGGCGGCGTCGTGGACGAAGCGGCGGTCGCGAGCGCGCTCAAGGAGAGGCGTCTCGGGGGCGCGGCGCTCGACGTGTTCGACGCCGAGCCGCTCAGGGGCGCGGCGGCGGAGATCTTCGCCGGGGTCCCGAACCTCATCCTCACCCCCCATGTGGCGGGCGTCACGGCGGAATCGAACGTGCGCGTCTCGGGCGTCACGGCGGCGTCGGTCGCCAAGCGCCTGACGGGAGCCTGAGCCGCGATGCCGAAGCTGACGCTCGCCGAAGCCCGCAGTCTTGTCGCCGCCGCTATGGAGCGTAACGGGGCGGCGCCCGCGAACGCCGCCAGCGTCGCGCGCGCCCTCGTCGGGGCCGAGGCCGACGGGCTGAAGGGCCACGGCCTGTCGCGCGTGGCGACCTACGCCGCGCAGCTCCGCGCGAGGAAGGTCGACGGCGAGGCGACGCCCGTCGTCACGCGGCCGCGCCCAAGCGTCGTCGCGATCGACGCCGCCCATGGCTTCGCCTATCCGGCGCTCGACGCGGCCGTCGCGGCGCTCCCCCCCACAGCGCGCGAAACCGGGCTCGCCGCCGCCTCCATCCGCCGCTCCCATCATTGCGGCGCGGCCGGCCAGCCGGTGGAAGCGCTCGCCGAAGCCGGGCTCGTCGCGATGCTGTTCGCCAACACGCCGGCAGCCATGGCGCCGCATGGCGGGCGCGCCGCCGTGTTCGGCACCAATCCCATCGCCTTCGCCTGCCCCCTGCCCGGCCGCGCGCCGCTCGTGGTGGATCTCTCGCTCTCCAAGGTCGCGCGCGGAAACGTGCTGGCGGCCAAGCAGCGCGGCGAAGCGATACCGGACGACTGGGCGCTCGACGCCGAGGGTCGCCCCACCACCGATCCGGCCGCCGCGCTTTCCGGCACCATGGCCCCGCTCGGCGGCGCGAAGGGGGTGGCGCTCGCGCTGATGGTCGAGCTTCTGGCGGCCGGCCTGACCGGCTCGCTGTTCGCGGCCGAGGCCTCGAGCTTCCTCGACGACGAGGGCGGACCTCCCGGCGTCGGCCAGCTGATCCTCGCCTTCGACCCCGCCGCCTTCTCGTCGAGCGCGCCGGAGCGCTTCGCCGTCCTCGCCGGGGCGATCGAGGCCCAGGAGGGCGCGAGGCTGCCCGGAGCGCGCCGCCTTGCGTTGCGCGCCAAGGCCCAAACGGAGGGGCTCGACGTCTCCGAGAGCGTCCTCGCCGACCTGACGGCGCAGGCCCGGGCGGCCTGAAGACGCGCATAGCGGGCGCCCTCTCAGATTTATTCGGCGAAGGCGGCGGACGGCGGCGCGCCGACGCGCTATGTCGCTCGGATGGTCGCGGACCGCCGTCGCGGCCGCACGCCCCGAGGAGACCGCCGCCCGATGATCTTTCCTGCGACCACTGCGGTCTTCGCCGCCTTGCTCGCGCTGGTCTATGCGGGACTCAGTTTCTGGGTGGTGGCCGGCCGGTTCTCGAGCGACGTGCTCCATGGTGACGGGGGAAACCAGACGCTGCTGAAGCGCATTCGCAGCCACGGCAACTTCATCGAATATGTCCCGCTCACGCTGATCCTCATCGGCCTGCTGGAGGCCTCCGGCGCCGGCGGCGGACTGGTGACGACGCTGCTGGTCGTGCTCCTCGTCGCGCGGATTCTGCATCCGATCGGCATGATCGCGCCGAAGAATTCTCCGCAACAGTTCGCCTGCCGCGGCGGAGGGATCATCGCCACCATTCTGGTGATGACGATCGCCGCCGTGACGCTGCTCGCGCGCACGGTCTGACGCTCCCATGGCCGCCAACAAGGAAATCGAGCTCAAGCTCGTCGGCGACGCCTCCGACCTCGACGCGCTCGAGAGGTCGGCCCCGCTGATGGAAGCGGGCCCCGCGCGCACGACGTCGTTGTCCTCGACCTATTTCGACGCCCCTGACCTGCGGCTGCACAAAGCCGGGGTCGCGCTCAGAATTCGCGAGATCGACGGAGGCCGGCGCCTCCAGACCGTGAAGACGCGCGGCGACGGCCTGTTCGCGCGCGGAGAATGGGAATCGGCGGTCGAACGCCGGGAGCCGGACCTCAACAGCCTGAAGGGCACGCCCGCAGCTGGCCTGTTCTCGGCGGACGAGCCCTTCGACGCGCTGTTCACGGTGGCGGTCGAGCGCACGGTCCGACAGGTGACGCGCGGCCGCTCGCGTATCGAGATTGCGATCGACCGCGGCCGGATCTTCAAGTCGGCGGATCCGGTTTCGGCGATCGCCGTCGGCGAGGTGGAGCTCGAGCTTCTCGCCGGCGCGCCGCAGGACCTGTTCGCGCTCGCCGCCGACATCATGGCCGCCGCTCCCTTGCGGCTCGGCGTCGCGAGCAAGAGCGCGCGCGGCCACGCCTTGCTGGAAGGGCGGCTCAACGACGTCGCCAATGCCCAGCCGGTGCCGTTCGGCGACGAGCCGAGCGCCGCCGACGCGTTCCGCGCGATCGCGAACGCCTGTCTCGTGCAGTTGCGGATGAACGAGGACGTGATGCTGGCGCGGCGCGATTCGGACGCCCTCCACCAGACGCGCGTCGCGATCCGCCGGCTGCGCTCCGCCTTCTCGCTGTTCGGCCCGCTGCTCCGGCACGCCCGCACGGACGAGCTGAAGGCGGAGTTGAAGCGATTGTCCGAACCGCTTGGTCCGGCCCGCGATCTCGACGTATTCCTCGCCGAGACGCTGGCGGACGAGCGCGAGCGACGGCCGGATGAATCCGGGCTGCTCAACCTCGAAAAGCAGCTTCAGACCCAGAAGGCGAAGGCCTATGACGGGGCGCTCGCGACGCTGCGGTCCGACGAGTGGCGCAGGCTCGTGGTCGAACTCGCTGGCTGGATCAATGTCGGCGCCTGGCTGCGCTCGCGCGATGAGCAGATCGCCAGGCAGATCGCGGGTCCGGCGCGGGACTTCGCCGCCACGGTGCTCGAGAAGCGCTACCGGCAGGTCCGCCGCAAGAGCCGGCGCATCACCAAGATCACCGACGAGAAACGCCACGACGCGCGCATCTCGGCCAAAAAACTGCGCTACGGATCGGAATTCTTCGCCGACCTCTTCGCCGACAAGCCGAAGCGCGAGCGGAAGCGCGTGGTCTTCGTCAAGGCGGTGAAGCGGCTGCAGGGCCGTCTCGGCGCGCTCAACGACGTGGCGACCGGACATGAGCTGATGGCGGACGCAGCCCAGACAGGGCGCTCGCGTTCGGCGGCCTTCGCGGCGGGCGTCACGGCCGCCGACGGCGACGCGCGCGCCGACGCGCTGCTGAAGGAGGCCAAGGAGACGCGCAAGGCGTTGATGGCGGCCGAGCCGTTCTGGCGGTGAGCCGCCCGCGCCGTCAGTCTTTCTCGTACATGATGATCGACAGATAGGTCATCGGCTTCTTCAGCAGGCGCTCCGGCCCATGCGGCGCGCCCGAGTCGAACAGCAGCGTGTCGCCGGGCTTCAGGTGATAGCTGTTGCCGCCATGGGCGTAGACCACCTCGCCGGTGAGCATGTGGATGAGTTCCGTCCCCTCGTGCTGGAAGGCGGTGAAGGGGGCGGCGTCCTCGGTCAGGGTGATGAGATAGGGCTCGCAGGCCACCGGCCCGCCAAGCATGTGGCCGAGCAGCTCGTAGTGGTGCCCGACCTTGGTGCCGCGCCGCTGGATCACCACGCCCTGCCCGGCCGGCACGTGCGAGCAGTCGCGCCGCTCCTCGAATTCGGAGAACAGCAGGCTGATCGGCACGTTGAGCGCCGCCGCCAGCGTCTGCAGCGTCGTCAACGAGGGAGAGATCTGGCCGTTCTCGATCTTCGAGAGCATGCCGGTCGACACCGTGGCCGCGCCTGCGAGTTCGGCGACCGTCAGCCCCATCAGCTTGCGGTGGTGGCGGATCTGGAGGCCGATCGCTTGTTCGAGCGTGCGGCGCTCCTGCGCCGCCGGAGCGCCCGATCCGGTGACGTAATCCTCCGCGTCGTCGATCGCCGAAGCGTCGACGGATGCGGCGGCCTCTTGGGAGGATCTTTTTGCCATCGTGCTCCTCGGCGCCTGTCCCGGCGAACGCCGGGAGAACCGAAGCATAGCCGCCGATGGCGCACGGCGGAACTCACGCGTCGCGGCCCTGCGACGCATTGAGCGCGAAGCAATTGTGGAACCCGGATCGGCCTCCATCGTTATCGGATGGCAACTATCGGGGAGACACGGCATGACGGAGCTCAGCGCGGAAGAGCGCGACACGCTGAATCAGCTGGTCGTGCGCGACGCCTTCGGCGTGTTCGACGGCGAAACCCTGTCAAATCTTCACGCGCGCGGTCTGGTGGCCTTTTCGCTCGACGGGTGGGAGGTGACGCAGCTTGGCCTGCTCAGCATCGACCAGCGCGTCTACGTCTAGTTTGCAGTCTTCGACGACAGACCGAGCGGGCGCGACGCGTGGGGGACGCCGCGCCCGCTCGTGGAGACGAGGCTTAGCCGGGCTGGGCCGGTCCTCGCTCCATCCCGCTCGAGCCGGGGGACGGCTCGTCGGGGCGTGACGGCGGCGCCTTCGAGCCGCCGAAACCTTCAGATCCGAAGCCCTTTCGACCGAAACCGTCCGGCCCCATGACGAGCGCGGCGCGTTCGAGCTGTTCAGGCGTCAGCTTCGGTTTGAGCGCCTCGATCGCGCTCTTCAGCTTTTCCGCGGCGCGGCCGCGCGCGACCGCGTCATCGGCCATCGCCTGCTCCGCGGAGAAAGCCTCCGGAGCGTCGGTCTTGGCCGGCGGCTTCGGCGGCGCGAGCATCGCCTGCAGCGCGTCGGAATAATCGCGCCACGCGTCGAGCTGGCCGGAGCGGATGCCGATCGCCGTTTCCTGCGCGGCGAGCACGGCGGCGAGCGGCGGGCCGAATTTCGGTCCGGGCGGCGGGCCGCCTCGCCAGCCATGCGGCCCCTTTGGACCGAAGGGCTTGGGACCGCGCGGATGAGGCGGCCTGTCCGGCCAGCCGGCCGCTGGGTCGAAATCGGCTCGGGCCAGCACGGTCACGGCCCTGTCCTGATCCTTCGTCGCCGTCGCCGGGGCCGCCCAGGCGAGCGAGCCCGCGACCATGGCCCCAAGGCCAAGCGCGAAGGCGAGGTGGAACGCTTTCATGGGCGTCTCCCTGTGGTTTCGTCGGGAGCCACCATGGAGGCCAGGCGTTGCGCGCTTACGTCCGGGCGGTGTGGAAACGTTTCCGGCAGGGCGATTTTCGTTTCCGAACGTTGCGGAGACCACAGGCGAGACGTTCGGCAACGCGGACGGTTTCGCCCGGCGAGCGGCGATCGGCTAAAAAGCGCCTCGCGCCGGCAGGTCGTTCTCGACGAGGGCCGACGCGTCTCGGCGAAAGACAGGACCGACGTGAACGCTTCTCCCCACATCCTCGTGGTCGACGACGACGAGGAGATCCGCAAGCTTCTCGGGCGCTATCTCCAGACCCAGGGCCTGAGGGTCTCGCTCGCCGCGAGCCTGAAGGAGCTGAAGGAAAAGCTGCACCGCGGCAGGCCCGATCTCGTCGTGCTCGACGTGATGCTGCCGGACGGCTCGGGCGTCGACTTCTGCCGCGACCTCCGGACGACGTCTGGCGTGCCCGTCATCCTCCTGACGGCGCTGAAAGAGGACGTCGACCGCATCATCGGGCTCGAGATCGGCGCCGACGACTATGTCGGAAAGCCGTTCAACCCGCGCGAACTGGTGGCGCGCATCCGCGCCGTGCTGCGCCGGACCGGCGAGCAGCGCGAGACGCCGCCCGCCTCGGGCCGACGCCATCGCTTCTCAGGCTTCACGGCCGACGCCGACTCGCGCCGGGTGGTCGACGAGACCGGCGCTGAGGTGCCGCTGACCGCCGGCGAGTTCGACCTGCTGATGGCGTTTCTCGAACGCCCGGGCCGCGTGCTGTCGCGCGAGCAGCTGCTCGACATCACGCAGGGGCGCAGCCTGGGACCGTTCGACAGATCGATCGACGTGCTCGTGAGCCGGGTGCGACGCAAACTCGGCGACCAGGGCGCGTTCCAGATCCTCAAGACGCTGCGGAACGGCGGCTATCAGATGACCGCCCGGGTGGAGACGGAGGCGGCGCCCGAATGAACGCTCTCGGCGTCCGCGTCGCCGCGCTCCTGACGCTTGCGATCCTGATTGTGGTCGGGGTCGCGACAGTCCTTGCGCTGCAGTTTCTGGGGCCCCCGCCGCCGCCCGGCGGTCCGCGCCGCGCCGCGGCCCAGCTCGCGATGGCGGTCCGCGCCGTCGAACGGCTGTCGACGGCGGAGTTCGAGAAGCTGGTGGCCGGCGGCGCCGTCTCGATCGGCTCCGCGCCGCCGCCCGGGCCCGAGATCGAGAGCGCGTCCGAGAAGCTCGAGGAAGCGCTTCGGCGCGAGGGCGCGCACGGCGAGGCGCGCGTGGTCGAACCCGCGCCCGGCGCGCCCGCGACCGCGGCCGTGCGGCTTTCCGACGGTCGATGGCTCTCGATCGAGACCGGCCCGCCGCCGGGCCCCGGCCGTCGCGAGTGGCTGGTCTTCGCGTTCTGGCTGGTGCTGATCGCGATCGGCGTCGCGGGGCTCGCGGCCTTTGTGGTGATCCGCTCGACGCGTCCGCTTTCCGTTCTGGAGCGCGCGGTCGCGGCCGTCGGCCCGGACGGCGAGTTCAAGGCGCTGCCGGAGGAAGGGCCGCCCGAAGTGCGGGCCGCGGCGCGCGCCATCAACCAGCTGTCGCTGCGCCTCAAAACCGCGATGGAGAGCCGGATGCGGCTCGTCGCGGCCGCCGGGCACGATCTGCGCACCCCCATGACGCGCATGCGGCTGCGGGCGGAGTTCCTGGCCGACGACGAGGAGCGCGGCAAATGGCTGGCCGACCTCGAAGAGCTCGACCGGATCGCCGACAGCGCCATCCGGCTCGTGCGCGAGGAGGTCGACCCGGACGCGCCTCAGACAGCCGACGTCGCCAAGATGACGAGCGAGATCGCCGCGGAGCTCAGCGAGATCGGACTGCCGGTGCGCGTCACGCGCGCTGCGCCCGCCCGGGCCCTGGTTCGGCCGCTCGCGATGAAGCGCGCGCTGCGCAACCTCGTGGTCAACGCCGCGACCCATGGACTGTCGGCGACGCTTTCGGTCGACGTGACGCCCGACAAGGTGGTGGTCGCGATCGAGGACGAGGGACCGGGCATCCCTCCCGAATTGCTCGAACGCGCCTTCGAGCCGTTCTTCCGCGTCGACCCGGCGCGCAAGGCCACGACGCCCGGCGCAGGGCTTGGCCTCGCCATCGCCAAGGAGATCGTGGCCCGCAACGGCGGCGGGCTGACGATCGCGAACAGGCCCTCGGGCGGCCTCGTCCAGGTCGTCACGCTCCCGCTCGCGAAGGCGCAGGGTGACGCAGCAACCGCCTGGAGCCGCCGCGCCTCGTAACCGAACGTTGCCGCCCGTGATGAGTTGTTTCAGGGGCGGTTTGTTAACGTTCGCGTGATCGTCGCGGCGCAAGCCTTTCCGTCACAGCGCTTTTTCCCGCGATGGCCGCGGAGGACAAAGTCGCCCTGTCACGCGAAAGGATGCGGGCCATGAGCATTGGAGCAGTCGGCGGCGGGAGCTCGATGCTCTCGAGCCTTATGATGAAGGCGCTCGACCAGGACAAGAGCGGGACGGCGTCGCTCGAGGAGTTCACCCCGCTCGGGCAGAGCCTCGAGACGACGTCAGCCGACAAGAGCGAGGACGCGCTCGCCAGGGCCTTCGCCTCGCTCGACTCAGACGAGGACGGTTCGCTCACCGAAGGCGAAATCGCCCAGGGGCTCGCCAAGTTCTCGTCCGAAAGCGCCGGCGCCCTGCTCGGCGCGCAGGAGGCGGCCCGCCCGCCGCCGCCCGGCGGCGCAGGCGGCCCGGGCGGAGGCTTCTTCGCCGAAGCGGACGCAGACGACTCCGGCTCGATCTCGCTCGACGAGTTTACGGCGGCAGGGCCGAAGTCGGTCTCGTCGGACGACGTCGAAAGCTTGTTCTCCGAAATCGACTCTGACGGCGACGGCGAGATTTCCTCGGACGAGGACGAAGCGTTCCGCACGGCTCAGGGTCCTCAAGGGCCAGGCGGACCGCCGCCGGCGCCGCCCGCGGGAGGCGGATCCGAGGCGTCGGACGAGACCGAGGACGAGACAGACCAGTTGCTCACGTCGTTGTCGGAGCTGCTCAGCGCCCGCGGGACCTACGCCTCGTCGAGCGCCAGCTTCATGGACGAGGCGATCTCGAGCCTGTTCACGGCGAAGGCGTAAAACCGGAAGCCCGCGAGGGTCCAAGGACCCGAGCGGCCCTCACCCGCCTCTGCGCGAAGGCTTCGGATCGATCGCTTCGGCGACGGCGCGGCGGGCGTCCGCCGCGCTGCGGAACAAGCGGCCCTCAAACCGGAAGGCCTCGCGGGCCGCGGCGAAAAAGCGGAACTGTCCGCGTTCGTCGCGAACGACGAGGCCGGCTTCGACGCCGTGGATTTCGATCAGCACTGCAGAATTCATGACGCGACGCGCGGCGCTCCGGCTCGCGCGCTCCCTTGAATCTCGATTGTCCCTGGAAAAAGCGAGCCCGGCTCCAGCGCCGGGCGAAGCGTCGTTTCAGCGGCGACATCGCCGGCTCATGGGCCGGGTCTCGAGTCGGGACATTGAGGACATCAAGGAGAAAGACACGCCGACGCTCCGTGAGGGTCTCCACGAAGCGCCGGCGCGCGTCGCGGCGCTTTAGCCTTGGGGATCGCGGCGCAAGCTGCCCTTCAAAAACCGCGGCCCCGGTCGATGGGGGGGACTTCAGGGATCGACCGGAACAAGGCTGACGATGTCCCTCTCGCGGCGCCGCGTCAAGATACATTTGATCATTTCGATAGATTATATAATTTCGGACCGCCGACGCAGCCTTCGCGACGAACGCGAGAGGGGCGCAAGGCGGAGGGCCGGATGCTCACCAAGAAAGCGAAATACGGGCTCAAGGCCATGGCGCATCTCGCGAAGCTGCCCCAGGGCTCGCCGGCCTTCGTGGCCGACATCGCGAGCGCCATCGGCGCCCCCAAGAAATTTCTGGACGCCATCCTCGGCGAACTCCGCAACGCCGGCATGCTGTGGAGCAAGAAGGGAAAGACCGGCGGCTACATGCTGGCGCGACGCCCCGAAGAGATCGCGGTCGGCGCGATTCTGCGCGTTCTCGACGGCCCCCTCGCCCCGATCGCCTGCGCGAGCAAGTCGGCCTTCTCCGCCTGCCAGGACTGCGAGGACCAGGAGACCTGCGAGGTGAGGCTCGTCATGCTCGAGGTTCGCGAAGCGATCGCCGACGTGCTCGACCGCGCCTCGCTCGCCGAGCTCCGCGACCTCGGCGAACCGGACATGGCGAGCTTCGTCTACGAGATCTGACGAGTCCGAAATACAACCCTGACGCAACCATATCTACAATTACACGTATTACGTGCTTTTTCGCTTCGTCACACTCTGTCGCGACACCGCCGGAGACCGAACCGCCATGGCCTCGAACGACCCCCGATCCGCCAACGTGATGGCCGACGTCATCTCGAGCGAGATCGTCAAGGATCCGAACTTCGTCACGACGCTTGGCCAACCCCAGGTTCTGCAGGGGCTCGTCGACAAGTCGATCGCGCAGACTGACGGCGCGAACAGCCTCGCGCTCAAAAAGACCGAGGCGGACCGCGACCTCACGCAGGCTTACGCCGACAGCCGCGTCTATCTCATCGCCGTCACTGCGCTCAGCCTCGTCTCGGTGATCGTCGTGGTGGCGATCGGCTTTCTCGCCTGGCGTCAGGTGGGTCCGCTGATCGCCGAAACCGCCGCAGCCGTGGACCCAGCGGCAGGGGCGCCCGGCGCCGCGCCTGCCGCGGCCGGAGGGGCGGCCGCTCCGGACCCCGACGCCGCGGCCGACAAGCTCGTCGAGGCGGCCCAGCGCCTCGTGATCGCGATTCCCGACGGGCTGGTGGCGCTCGGCTCCGCCGCCATCGGCGCGCTTGCCGGGCTGCTGGGGCCGCTCAGCTCCCGGAGGTGACGTCGTCGGCGTCCTTCAGCGGCTTCAGATAGGTCCGACCCCTGCCCTTCGGGCCCGGCCGCCCGTCGACGAGCGCCGCCACCATGCCGTGGAGCGTGCGGACGTCCTGCAGGCTCGGCTCCATCCGGTGGATCATGTTGCGGATGTTGCGGACCATCGAGGCGCGCTTGTCGGCCGAGCGGAAGAAGCCGCCCTCCTCGAGCTCGCCCTCGAGATGGGCGAACAGCGCCAGCGTCTCCTCATGGGTGGGCGGACGCGCGCGGGACGGCATCTCGAAGGCAGGCGCGCCGCCGGCCGCGGCCTTGAACCACTCGTAGCCCATGAGCAGCACCGCCATGCCGAGGTTGAGGCTCGCATAGGTGGGGTTCACCGGATAGGTGACGACGCGGGCGGCGAGCGCCACCTCGTCGTTCTCGAGCCCCGTGCGCTCGCGCCCGAACAGGATCGCGACCCGCCCGCCAGCGGTGATCTCGCCGAGCGCGCGGGCGGCCGCCGCCTCCGGCGCGTCGACGGGCTTGGCCTGCCCCCGCTCCCGCGCGGTCGTGGCGAAGACCAGCGTCGCGTCGGCGATCGCCTCCTCGACGGTCTCGAAGTTTCGCGCCGCGTCGAGCACATGGGTCGCGCCGGCGGAGAAGATGCGCGCCTTCTCGTCCGAGGCTTTCGCGCGGCCGTTCACGATCCGCAGATCGGCGAGCGCGAAGTTCGCCATGGCGCGCGCGACCGAACCGACGTTTTCTGAGAGTTGCGGCTCGACGAGAACGATCGCGGGGCCTGAGGGCAGGCTCAGCGAGAGGTCTTGCTTGGTGTGGTCGGTGCCGGCCATGCGCGTTCACTGGGACGTTACGGAGCGCCCCGATAGCACGCGTCAGCCAAAACCGTCAGGCCTTGCGACGCTCGGCGAAAGCAAACAGCAGCGCCGCCAGGGGCAAGGCCGCGCCGACGAGCGCAGTCGTGGCCCAGCCGAAATTGGTCATCAAGGGGCTGGTGATCGACGAGCCGAAGGCGCCGCCGAGGAACAGAACCGCGACGTAAAGCCCGTTGATGCGCCCGCGCGCCGCAGGGTTCAGGCCGTAGATGGTGCGCTGGCCGAAGATCATGTTGGCCTGCACGCCCATGTCGAGCACCACCGCGCCGAACAGCAGCGCCGCGACGCCCATCCAGAGGTCGCCGGCCGCGGCCGCAAAGCCGATCACCACGGCGGAGATCGCGAGCAGCGTGCCGGGGCGGGTGAAGCCGCGATCGGCGAGACGGCCCGCAACAGGGGCGATCAACGCGCCGCTCGCGCCTGCCAGCGCGAACAGGCCGATAAGCGAATGCGACAGGCCGTAGCCCTCCGACAGCCGCATCGGCGAGGCGGTCCAGAACATTGAGAAGGCGGCGAACATCGTCGCCTGGTAGAGCGCGCGGCGGCGAAGCTCCGGATAGGTCTTCCAGAGGTCGAGCATCGAGGCGAGGAAGGCCCCATAGGCGATGCCGCCTTCCGGCCGCCGCGACGGGATCAGCGCGCGCAGCATCAGCGCGACGGCCGCCATCAGCACGGCGGAAAGCGCGAAGACCGCGCGCCAGCCGAAGAAATCCGCGACCACGCCCGCGACAGGGCGGGCGAGAAGGATGCCGAACAAGAGGCCGCTCATGATGGTGCCGACCACCCGCCCGCGGGTCGCCTCGGGCGCCATGCCGGCGACGAGCGGCAGCAGCATTTGCGCGGCGACCGACGAGACGCCGATCAGCAGCGCTGCGGCGAGGAACACCGAACCGGTCGGCGCGAGCGCCGCTACGACGAGCGCCGCGACCGCAAAGCCGAGCGTGATGGTGAGCAGGCGCCGGCTCTCGAAGATGTCGACCAGCGGCGCGATCAGGATGAGGCCGACCGCGTAGCCGATCTGCGACAGGGCGACGACCGCGCTCGCGGCGGACGGCGCGATTGCGAGATCGCGCGCGATCAGGTCGACGAGCGGCTGGCCGTAATAGAGGTTCGCGACGATCGCCCCGCAGGCCACCGCCGCGGCCAGCACCACGGCCGTGCTCGGCGCCTCGTCGATCGCGCGGCTCGCGCCAAGGGTCTCGGTGCTGGACATGGGGATCGCCGGAAACTTCCTGAGAGGTTCCGGCTCATGTAGCCCCCCGGGTCCCGCGCGCCAGATGCTGCAGCGCAAGACAGGAATGCGCGGAGAGGCGGCGCGCCGCCGGCTCCGGCTGCGGCGGCGCGAGGGGAGGCGCCGCCGCTGAGGTCAGTCTGAGGTCAGTCGTCCTTGCCGCGGCCACGGCCGCGACGGCCGCCCTTGTCGTCGTTCTTGTCATGGCTCTTGCCGTCGTCGGCGCCGTGGCGGGCGAGCACGATCGGGGCGGCGTCGGAGGCCGAGGCGTGGCCGGAGCCGCGCTTGTGATGGCCCTTGTCGTCGTTCTTGTCGTGGTTCGCGCCGTCGTCGGCGCCGTGGCGGGCGAGAACGAGCGCGGCGGCCGGGTGGGAGACGGCCGCGTCCGTGGCGGGGGCGACGGCGGCGGAAGCGGGAAGCGCGCCGGCGACCGCAAGAGCGCCGAGGGCGATGAGCGTACGAACGATCATGACGTATCCTTTCTCGGGTTCGGCGGGATGAGGGCTGCGGGCCCCGAGCCGATGGAGACAAGACCTAACGGACGCCGCCCCATGCCTGCCTGACGCAGCGGGTCAGCTTCGCGTCAGCTTGGATGCGCTAAGCATAGATACGGCCGATGCGCAGGCGTTCGGCGCCAAGATCGCATCTATATTTCACAGGACTTCACCATGACGCGCGCGTTGCACGCCGTCTTCGGGAGAGCTTTGTCCGCGGCCATGGCCTGCGCGATCGCGACTTCGCCCTCGGGCGCCGTCGCCGCGAAGCGCCGGAGCGCCGCGATGGCGCCGGCTTTCGCCGGGGCGCTGTTTCGGGCGCCGGACGCCGACGGGCTCACCTCCCGCCGCCGCGCGACGCTGCGGCTGTCAGACGCCGCGGACGACCTCGACGATCCGTTCTCCGAGGGTTCGGCGGCGGGATCGCGCGGCCTCGAACTCGCCCCCGGATGGACGGCCAAGGCGTCGGTCTATGGCGCGGGCCGCCCCGACCGGAGCCGATCGCCGCTCGACGCTTCGACCGATGGTTTTTCGTCTCGCCTCACGCGCTCCTTTGGCCAAGGCGCCTCGCTTTCGAGTTCGGTCGAGACCGATCCGTCCGTCATGACCACCACGCTCGAAGCAAAGCAGGAGTTCCGTGGAACGGTCGGACGCCGCAAGGCGGTGGTGTCGGGCCTCGAGGTCGGCTGGGCGCGCGAGCAGAAGGTCGGCCACGGCTTCTACGCTTCCTTCGCGCAAGGCGGCGTCGCCCAGACCCGCCGGGGAACCTCCCACCTCACCCGCGACGCCCTCTGGATCAACAGCAAGACCAGCGTCGAGATCGCGCCGAGCCTCTCGCTCACGGCCGAGTTCGAGGCCGAAACCAACTCCGGCGGCCGCATGCTGCTGGGCTACTTCGGGATTAAGCAGAACTGGTGACCGCCCTTCAGCCTTGGCGGGGTTCGCGCCCACATGCTAGAGCGTGCGGCGCACCATCCCCCTTCCCGAAGGATCCGAGCCACATGTCCAAGATCAAGGTCGCCAATCCAGTCGTCGAACTCGACGGCGACGAGATGACCCGCATCATCTGGCAGTCGATCAAGGACAAGCTGATCCATCCCTATCTCGACCTCGACCTGCACTACTACGACCTCGGCGTCGAGCACCGCGACGCGACCGAGGACAAGGTGACGGTCGAGGCGGCGGAAGCGATCAAGAAGCACGGCGTCGGCGTGAAGTGCGCGACGATCACCCCCGACGAGCAGCGGGTCGAGGAGTTCGGCCTCAAGAAGATGTGGCGCTCGCCGAACGGCACCATCCGCAACATCCTCGGCGGCGTGATCTTCCGTGAGCCGATCATCTGCAAGAACGTGCCGCGCCTCGTGCCGGGCTGGACGCAGCCGATCGTGGTCGGCCGCCACGCTTTCGGCGACCAGTACCGCGCGACGGACTTCAAGTTCCCGGGCAAAGGCAAGTTGACGATCAAGTTCGTGGGCGAAGACGGCACGACGATCGAGCACGAGGTGTTCGACGCGCCGGGCTCAGGCGTCGCCATGGCGATGTACAATCTCGACGAGTCCATCAAGGACTTCGCCCGCGCTTCGCTGAACTACGGCCTCGCGCGCGGCTTCCCGGTCTATCTCTCGACCAAGAACACGATCCTCAAGGCCTATGACGGCCGCTTCAAGGACATCTTCCAGGCGGTCTACGACGGGGAGTTCAAGGACAAGTTCGCCGCCGCCAAGATCTGGTACGAGCACCGCCTGATCGACGACATGGTGGCCTCGGCGCTGAAGTGGTCCGGCGGCTATGTCTGGGCCTGCAAGAACTATGACGGCGACGTCCAGTCCGACACGGTGGCGCAGGGCTTCGGCTCGCTCGGCCTGATGACGTCGGTGCTCACCACCCCGGACGGCAAGATCATGGAGGCGGAAGCCGCGCACGGCACCGTCACCCGCCACTACCGCGAGCACCAGAAGGGCAAGGCGACCTCGACCAACTCGATCGCCTCGATCTTCGCCTGGACCCGCGGCCTCGGCCACCGCGCCAAGCTCGACGACAACGCGCAGCTCAAGACCTTCGCCGAGACGCTGGAGAAGGTCTGCGTCGACACGGTCGAGAGCGGCTTCATGACCAAGGACCTCGCGCTGCTCGTCGGCGACGAGCAGAAGTGGCTGACCACCGAGGGCTTCCTCGACAAGGTCGACGAGAACCTCCAGAAGGCCATGGCCTGAGGTTTCGGCGTGGCGGCGCGGTTCTGGCCGCGCCGCCCGTCATGCTCGATGCTTATCCCATAATCCGAAGTCATGATCACCTGCGCAAAGGCGGTGGCGTGACGTCGTGTTTGGCCCCACATTCTCGGCGCATCTTACCGCCAACTGTCGCACAGACATTATGAACCCGCGTTCATCTCTCTGAACCTCACCTAAATCGCTGCTTCGCGCGCGGTTCATCCGCGCCCCGATACCGTCCTTCCATTGTCGAGAGGCGTCACCGTGCGCAAGCAGGGCCGCCTTGAACGAGATGAGGGACGACGACGATGACGGACTCGGCCAAACAGACCGCGCTTTTCTTCGGCTTCGTGACCGCCGCCATGACCTACGCCTCGGCGCAGGCGACGCCTGTCCATCCGCAGCCGACCGGCGTGGGCGCAGCGCAGCAGACCATGGTCGAAAAGACCAAGCTGGACCGCAAGCGCGTCGCTCGCATCGAGCATGAGATCAAGATCAGCAACCAGCGCCGATCCAAACCCGCCTAATTTCGCGCCACAGGACATCGACTGTGCAAGTCGATCACGATTTTCGCGACGCTGACTTTCAGCGGAACGATGCGGCGCCACGACCTGTTGGTCTGTCGAAGCCCGACGCCAGACTTCGGCGCCTCGCATCGAAACTGTACAGGAAACAATTATGTCTATGATTTTCAGAAACGCCGCTCTCGCCGCCGCCATTCTCGCCTCGAGCGCGACTTACGCGGTCGCCCAGTCTGGCCCTGTCGACGGCAAGGGGCAGGCCGGGGCCGCCGCGCACCGCACCATCCAGCAGGACACGGTCGCAAGAGGCGATTATTCGGCGGCTGAGGAGCAGATGGTCGCGCCGTCCGAGAGCTATCGCTCGGCGGAGCTGCGGCGCGGATCGGAACGCGGATATGAGACGCGGTCCGTCTCGGAGCCGCGCGGCTACAGGTCTGACGCGCAGATGAGCGAGGAGCCCTCGGCCGAGGTCAGCGGTCCGCAGGACCGCCGCTAAGCGTCACGGCGCACGATCGCCGGAGAGAGACGAGGCCGCCGGCGATCGCCCGGCGGCCTTTTCGTTGCGTCTTCGCCGACGGATGCTCGTTCGGCCCGAGCCTCGCCGGCATGTCGTCTGGCAGAAGCTCGCCGCGCGAACGATCGGCTGACTGCGCCAACGTCCCCATCGGCTCAAGCGGCTGCTGCGTCGTCCGCTCAGGCCGCCTCGAGCTTGGCCGCCACCGCGTCGAGCGCTTCGGCCGCCTTCGCGCCGTCCGGTCCGCCGGCCTGCGCCATGTCGGGCCGACCGCCGCCGCCCGAACCGCCGAGCGCCGCCGAGGCGACGCGCACGAGGTCGACGGCGTTGAACTTCGCGGTCAGGTCCGCCGTGACGCCCACCACCACGCCGGCCTTGCCCTCGGCAGTGACGCCCACGATCGCCGCGACGCCGGAGCCGAGCGACTTCTTGGCCTCGTCGACGAGGCCCTTGAGATCCTTCATCTCGACGCCTTCGACGGTTCTGGCGAACAGTTTCACGCCGCCCACCTCGCGGGTCGCGTCCTGCGCGCCGCCGCCTCCGCCGCCCATGGCGAGCTTCTTGCGGGCGTCAGCGAGCTCGCGCTCGAGGCGTTTGCGCTCCTCGATGAGAGTCTCCACGCGGGCCACGACCTCAGCCTCAGGGGCCTTCAGCAGCGCCGCGAGATCGGCGACGCGCGCGTTCTGGCTTTCGAGATAAAGCCGCGCCGCCTCGCCGGTGAGCGCCTCGACGCGGCGGACGCCGGACGCCACGCCGCTCTCGCCCACGATGGTGATCGGCCCGATCTCGCCGGTCGAGGCCACATGGGTGCCGCCGCAGAGCTCGACCGAAAACGCCTTGTTCGAGCCCTCGGCCGCGCGGCCCATCGAGACCACGCGAACCTCCTCGCCATACTTCTCGCCGAAGAGCGCCCGGGCGCCCGACTCCATGGCGTCGGCGACCGGCATCACGCGGGTGACCACCGGATCGTTCTGCCAGACGACGGCGTTGGCCAGCCGCTCGATCTCGCTCAGCTCGGCGTCCGAGATGGGCTTGGGGTGGCTGAAGTCGAAGCGCAGGCGATCGGGCGCGACCAGCGAACCCTTCTGGGCGATGTGGTCGCCGAGCGTGAGGCGCAGCGCTTCATGCAGCAGATGGGTGGCGGAATGGTTGCCGCGCACCTCGGAGCGGCGCGCATGCTCGACCTCGAGCGTCAGCTCGTCGCCGACCGCGACCGAGCCTTCCGTGACCTCGACCGTATGGACGAAGAGGTCGCCGAGCTTTTTGGAGACGTCCGTCACGCGAAGCTTCGCGCCGTCGCCCGCCATCGAGCCGTGGTCGCCGACCTGACCGCCGGATTCGGCGTAGAACGGCGTCTGGTTCAGCACCACCGCGCCGGTTTCGCCGGCGTTCAGCCGCTCGACCTCCTGACCGTCGCGAAGCAGCGCGACGACGGCGCCTTGCGCCTTTTCTTCCGCGTATCCGAGAAACTCCGTCGCTCCGACGCGGTCGCGCAGGCCGAACCACACCGTTTCGGTCGCGGCTTCGCCCGAGCCCGACCAGGCGGCGCGCGCCTCGGCCTTCTGCTTGGCCATGGCGGCGTCGAAGCCGGCGGTGTCGACCGTGATGCCGCGCGGACGCAGGGCGTCCTGCGTGAGATCGAGCGGGAAACCGTAGGTGTCGTAGAGCTTGAAGGCGGTTTCGCCCGAGAGGCTGCCGCCGGACGTCAGGCCGTCGGTCGCCTCGTCGAGAAGGCCGAGCCCGCGCGCGAGCGTCTGGCGGAAGCGAGTCTCCTCGCGCTCCAGCGTTTCGGCGATCAGGCCTTCGGCGCGCACGAGCTCAGGGTAGGCGCCGCCCATCTCGCGCGCGAGCGCGGGCACGAGGCGGTGCATCAGCGGCTCCTTGGCGCCGATGAGCTGCGCATGGCGCATGGCGCGGCGCATGATGCGGCGGAGCACGTAGCCGCGGCCCTCGTTGCCCGGCAGCACCCCCTCGGCGACGAGGAAGCTCGATGCGCGCAGGTGATCGGCGATGACGCGGTGGCTCGCGAGCGCTGCGCCTTCCGCCGGCACACCGGAGGCCTCGACGCTCGCCCGGATCAGCGCGCGGAAGAGGTCCGTCTCGAACACCGACTGGACGCCCTGCAGCAGCGCCGACATGCGCTCGAGGCCCATGCCCGTGTCGATCGAGGGGCGCGGCAGGTCGCGGCGGTCGCCCGGCGCGATCTGGTCGTACTGCATGAAGACCAGGTTCCAGAATTCGAGGAACCGGTCGCCGTCCTCGTCCGCGCTGCCGGGAGGGCCGCCGAACACGCTCTCGCCCTGGTCGAAGAAGAGCTCCGAGCACGGCCCGCAGGGGCCGGTCTCGCCTGCGGCCCAGAAATTGTCGGAGCTTGCGATGCGGATGATGCGGCGGTCGGAGAAGCCCGCGATCTTCTTCCAGAGATCGGCCGCCTCGTCGTCGTCGATGTAGACGGTGACGAGCAGCCGGCTCGCCGGAATGTCGAAATGCTTGGTGACGAGGTTCCAGGCGAGCTCGATGGCCCGTTCCTTGAAATAGTCGCCGAACGAGAAATTGCCGAGCATCTCGAAGAAGGTGAGATGGCGCGCCGTGTAGCCGACATTGTCGAGGTCGTTGTGCTTGCCGCCGGCGCGCAGGCATTTCTGGGCTGTGGTCGCGGTGGCGTAAGCGCGCTTCTCGACGCCGGTGAACAGCGTCTTGAACTGGACCATGCCGGCGCTGGTGAACATCAGCGTCGGGTCGTTCCGAGGCACGAGCGGACCCGAGGCGACCGGGGCGTGGCCCTCGGTCGCGAAGTAGTCGAGGAAGGTCTTGCGGATTTCGTTGACGCCGCTCATCGCGCTGAAGTTCGCCTGGATCTCTAGAAAAGGCGGTCGCCCGGAGGGCGACGCGGCAGGCGTCGCCGGAAATGACCGGCGCCCCGTGGCGCGGCGCTCGCGGCCGCGCCACGGGGCGCGGCGGCACCATAGCCAGGGCGTTCTCGCGATGTCCAGAAATCCCGTCCGCCGCCGCCCTCGACGACGAAAAGGCCGCGCCGGAGAAGCCGGCGCGGGCCTTTCTGAAACCCTCTCGGTCAGCCGACCCGCTCGTCGCGAGGCCGTCGCGAGCTCTTGCTTAATCGGCGTCGACGTCCGGATCGTTGGGGTCGACCTGGTCGAAGATCTTCTCGGCGATGATGCCCGAGGCCTGGCGAACCTCCGACTCGATCCGCCGCGCGATCTCGACGTTCTCCTTGAGATAGACCTTCGCGTTCTCACGGCCCTGGCCGAGACGCTGGCTGTCATAGGAGTACCAGGCGCCCGACTTCTCGACGATGCCGGCCTTGACGCCGAGATCGATCAGCTCGCCGGTCTTCGACACGCCCTCGCCGTACATGATGTCGAACTCGACCTGCTTGAACGGCGGCGCGACCTTGTTCTTGACCACCTTGACGCGGGTCTGGTTGCCCACGACCTCGTCGCGCTCCTTGATGGCGCCGATGCGACGGATGTCGAGGCGCACCGAGGCGTAGAACTTGAGCGCGTTGCCGCCCGTGGTGGTCTCGGGCGAACCGTACATCACGCCGATCTTCATGCGGATCTGATTGATGAAGATCACCATGGTGTTGGACTTCGAGATCGAGCCCGTGAGCTTCCGCAGCGCCTGGCTCATCAGGCGCGCCTGAAGGCCGGGCTGCACCTCGCCCATCTCGCCCTCGAGCTCGGCGCGCGGCGTGAGCGCGGCGACCGAATCGACCACCAGCACGTCGATCGCGCCCGAGCGCACCAGCGTGTCGGCGATCTCGAGCGCCTGCTCGCCGGTGTCCGGCTGCGAGATCAGCAGATCCTCGAGGTTCACGCCGAGCTTGCGGGCGTAAACCGGATCGAGCGCGTGCTCGGCGTCGACGAAGGCGCAGACGCCGCCCTTCTTCTGGGCCTCGGCGATGGTGTGCAGCGCAAGCGTGGTCTTGCCCGAGCTTTCCGGGCCGAAGATCTCGACGATGCGGCCGCGCGGCAGGCCGCCGACGCCGAGCGCGATGTCGAGGCCGAGCGAGCCGGTGGAGACGGTCGCGATCTCGGCCGCGGCCTGCCCGGCGCCGAGTCGCATGATCGAGCCTTTTCCGAAGGCGCGCTCGATCTGAGACAGGGCGGCGTCGAGCGCCTTGGTCTTGTCCATGGAGCTTCCTTCGACGAGACGAAGCGAGGGCTGGGGCATCGCGGGGGCTCCTTATGGCACGGGCTGCTGCGGGGCTTCAACGCGATGAGATGTACCGTTTTTGTTCACGGAACACAAGTAGAACATATGGGGTTGAGGGCGAGCGGAACACGCTAGCGGTTGATCCGGGGGCGCGGATCGTCTGGCGAATCGATCGCAGAACCCGCCGCCGTCGTCCCGGCCGGAGAGCCGGGATCCAGATCCGCCGGCGAAACAGAAGACGCCGGACGAACCGAAACGCCTTGATTGAACAGACCTTCAGTTCTCCGCCCGGGCTCAAGGCCGCGACGACGGCCGCGGCTCCACGCGAGGGCCTCGCGGACTCAACTCCCCGCCGCGCCGTCGCCGATCGTCTCCTTCACGGCCTGGATGAGCTGCTTCAGGCTGAAGGGTTTCGGCAGGAACGAGAAGGTCTCGCCCTCGGGCAGGTTTTTCTTGAAGGCGTCCTCGGCGTAGCCGGACACGAAGATGATCTTGAGCGTCGGCTGCGTCTTGCGGAGCTCGCGCAGCAGGCTCGGCCCGTCCATCTCGGGCATCACCACGTCCGAGACCACGAGCTGGATCTCGGAGCCGTGGGTCTTCATCTGCTCGAGCGCCTCAACGCCCGAGCGCGCCTCGACCACGGTGTAGCCGCGCGAGGCGAGCGCGCGGGCTCCGAAGGCCCGCACCGCGTCTTCGTCCTCGACCAGCAGCACGGTGCCGGAGCCGGTCATGTCCTGCTGGGGCGCGGCGGCCGCCACCGCGGGCTTGGCCTCGTCCTCGGCCACGGCGTGGTGGCGCGGCAGGAACACGCGGAAGATCGCGCCGCGGCCGGGCTCGGAGACCGCGAACACATAGCCGTCGGTCTGCTTCACGATGCCGTAGACGGTCGAGAGCCCGAGGCCCGTGCCCTTGCCCACTTCCTTGGTCGAGAAGAACGGCTCGAAGATCTTGTCGATGATCTCGGACGGAATGCCGGGGCCGGTGTCCTCGACGTCGATCTGGACGTAGTCCGCCGCCTGCATCTCGGCGTGGCCGAGCGCGGGAACCTCGGCGGCGGCGATGTTGCGCGTGCGGATGGTGACGAGGCCGCCTTCCGCGCCGGATTTGCCGTCCATCATGGCGTCGCGGGCGTTCACCACCAGGTTGATGATCACCTGCTCGAACTGGTTGAGGTCGGCCTTGATCAGCCACAGGTCGCGCCCGTGCACGACCTCGAGCTTGATCTTCTCGCCGAGCAGCCGCGAAAGCAGCATGCGCACGTCCGCCAGCACGTCGCCGAGCGCGATGACCTGCGGGCGCAGCGTCTGGCGGCGCGAGAAGGCCAGCAGCTGGCGAACGAGGCTCGCGGCCCGGTTCGCGTTCTGCTTGATCTGCATGATGTCCTGGAAGGACGGGTCGGTCGGCCGGTGATTGGCGAGCAGCAGGTCCGAATAGCCGATGATCGCGGTGAGCACGTTGTTGAAGTCGTGCGCGACGCCGCCCGCAAGCTGGCCGACGGCGTTCATCTTCTGGCTCTGGGCGAACTTGGCCTCGAGCGCCTTCTGGTCGGTGGTGTCGAGCGCGTAGACCACCGCCGCCTCGTCGTCGCCGTCGCGATCGTCGACGCGGGTGACGAAAAGCGTCGCGGAGCGTCCGGCCTCGCCCGGCAGGGTCGCCTCGACGGGCGCGATGTCGCCCTCCCCGCGCGCCGCCGCCGAGACCGCGGCCTCGAGCGCGGTGCGGTCGCGTTCGGCGGCGAGGCAGGCGAACACCGAGCGCTCGTCGCCCTCCCCGCGCAGCCGGTCGCCGAAAAGCTTGGCGAAGGGCGCGTTGGCGCGGGCGATCCGGCCGCGCGCGTCCACGGTCGCGATCGCGAGCGGCGTGTTGTTGAAGAAGCGCGCGAACCGCACCTCGGCGGCGCGCAGGGGCTCGGAGACGTCCTGGCCAGGGCCGCGGTCGAGCACGAGCGTGCGCGAGGCGCCGGCCGCCCCGTCCTGCCCCCAGGCGACGGCGTGCAGCAGCCGCGCCGGCGTCGGCCGGCCGCCGCGGGTCCTCAGATCGACGTCGATGATCTCGGTCGAGGTGCCGCCCGGGGCCGGGGCCGCCGCCTCGACGAGCGCCGCGCCTTCGCCCGCAAGGATGTCGCGCAGCTTCAGCGCGCCGGGGCCGACGCGGGTGAGATCCTGGTCCAGCCAACCGGCGAGCGTGGCGTTCATATAGACAATCGAGCCGTCGGCTTCGGCGGCGAAGAAGCCGGCGGGCGCATGGTCGAGGAAGTCGACCGCATGCTGCAGCTCCTGGAACACGTTCTCCTGGCGCTCGCGCTCGCCGGTGACGTCGGAGAGCGTCCAGACCGTCTCCGCGGCGCCGGCGCGCGTCACCGGCCGCACGCCGATGCGGAACCAGGCGCCGCGCCCGTCCGGCAGCGTCGCGCGCGCTTCTTCGAAGGCGCGCTTGCCGCCGCTCGCGGCCTGCGAGAGCCGGTAGATCGCCTCGGCGACGTCGGCGTTGCCGGCGAAGACGCGCTCCACCGTCCGGGCGGCGGCGGGCCCTTCAGCGCGCGTGAGGTCGAGATAAGCGTCGTTGGCGAGCACGATCCGGCCGCTCTGGTCGGTCACCAGCACGCCGTGCTCGTCGGTCGCGACGATGGCGCGGGAAAGCTCGTCGCGCGCGCCGCGCGAGCCGACCTGCACGAGGCCGATGGCGGCGGCGAACAGCGCGAAGACGCCGACGACCGAAAGGATCGCGAGCAGCGCGAGGATCCACGGCTGCGCCTCCTCGCCCTTCAGGAACGAGATCGCGAGCCCCGCCCCGACGAGGGCGACGGCCAGCAGCGCCACGAGGCCGATCGAACCGGAACGGCCCGACCGGTCGATCGGCGGCTCTGCGGCGCGTTCGCCGCCCTCGGCGAGGCTCGACATGGCGGCTCCTGACGGACGTTGCGATTCGCGCGGGCCGGGAGACCCTCGACGTCGCTGCGAAGATGCGGCGAGACGAGAGGCCGCGCAACACGGAGGCGGACCCGAGGGGCTCGACGCGCGCGCCCGGCGTGCTAAAAGTCCGCGAAACGAGGCCGCGCGGCCTCACGCCTTCGGAGTTCGCCTTCCGTGACCGACCAGACGTCGCATTCGATCCAGACGCCGCTGGCGCGCGCCGTCACTCTGGTCTCGGCCGTGATTCTGATCGCGGCTCAGACCATCACGGCGGCGGTCGCAGGCGGCTGGGCGATCGCGGGCTTCCTCGGCCTCGGCGAATACTTCGCCTGGGGGTTCGAGGCCGCGGGCCTGTGCCTCGGCGTGTGGGCCGTCGTCGCCTTCGTGCGCTCGGCTCTCAAGAACGACCCGGGCCGCCGCGGCGCCGAGCAGCCGCAGGGCTGAAGCTCCTCCCTGACTATCCTTTGGGTTTCACGGCTGCCGCTGGCTTGCGCGCCTGCCGCCGGGTCGCGCGCCGCTGCCCGGCCTGCGCTCAAAACGCGCATCCGGATGGCTTGCGCGTCGCTTCTGTAACATTATAACGTTGAGATCTCTCGACCTCCCGGCGTCGCCTCATGCCTCACGACCATTCCGGCCACGACGCGCACGACCATCATGCGCACGGCCATCATCATGGCGGCCATCGTCGTCTTCAATCGGGACGTCCCGCGCCTGACGCGACCGGGTCGCTGCTGCGCGCCTCCGCCGCCGCGCGGCTGTCGGCGGCGCTCGCCGTGGTCGCGCTCGTCTGGGGCGGCGTCTTGTGGGTCGTGTCGTGAGCGCCGCCTCCGCCATCCGGCTCGACGACGTGACGCTCGGCTATGACCGGCATCCGGCCGTCCATCACCTGACCGGCGAAATCGCGCCCGGAGCGTTGCTTGCGGTCGTCGGCCCGAACGGCGCCGGCAAGTCGACGCTGCTGAAAGGCCTCGTGGGAACGCTGAAGCCGCTGGGCGGACGCATCGACCGCGGCGCGCTGAAAGTGCGGGAGATCGCCTATCTGCCGCAGGCCGCGGCGCTCGACCGGTCCTTTCCGATCGACGTGTTCGACCTCGTCTCCACCGGCCTCTGGCGGCGCAGGGGCCTGTTCGGCGGCCTGTCGAAAGGCGACCGCGCGACCGTGGCCGAGGCGATCGCGAGCGTCGGGCTCTCCGGTTTCGAGCGACGCCAGATCGGCACGCTCTCGGGCGGCCAGCTTCAGCGCGCGCTGTTCGCCCGCCTCGCCTTGCAGGACGCCGCCGTGATCCTGCTCGACGAACCCTTCGCGGCGATCGACGCCAAGACCGTCTCGGACCTGCTCGAGCTCGTGGCGCGCTGGCGGGCCGAGACGCGCACCGTGGTGGCGGTGCTGCACGATCTCGAGACGGTCCGCCGCGCCTTCCCCGAGACGCTGCTTCTTGCGCGACGCCAGGTCGCCTGGGGCCCAACCTCCGAGGCGCTGCGCCCCGAGCGCCTGCTCGAGGCCCGCGGCATGCAGGAAGCCTTCGACGACCACGCGCCCGTCTGCGCCGTGGACCACGCCGCATGACCCCCTACGACGCGCTCGTCGCCCCCTTCGTCGAGTTCGACTTCATGCGCCGCGCTCTCGTCGGCTCGCTCGCTTTGTCGGTCGGGTCGGCGCCCATCGGCGTGTTCCTGATGCTGCGGCGGATGAGCCTGGCGGGCGACGCGATGGCGCACGCGATCCTGCCGGGCGCGGCCGTGGGTTTCCTGGTCGCGGGCCTGTCGCTGCCCGCCATGACGATCGGCGGGCTCGCGGCCGGCGTCGCGGTCGCCGTGCTGGCGGGCCTCCTGACGCGCACCAGCGTTTTGAAGGAGGATGCCGCGCTTGCGGCCTTCTATCTCCTGTCGCTCGCGCTCGGCGTCACGCTGGTCTCGCTGAAAGGCTCGAACGTCGACCTGCTCAACGTGCTGTTCGGCTCGGTGCTCGCGCTCGACGACGACGCGCTGTTCCTGCTCGCAGGCGTGTCCTCGCTGACCCTGCTGACGCTCGCGGCGCTCTATCGATCTCTCGTTCTCGAATGCGTCGACCCGGGCTTCCTCGCCTCGGTCAGCCGGTCCGGCGGACCGACCCACTTCGTCTTCCTCGGCCTCGTGGTGCTCAATCTCGTCGCCGGGTTCCAGGCGCTCGGAACGCTGCTCTCGGTCGGGATCATGATGCTGCCGGCCGCAAGCGCCGCGTTCTGGTCCGCGCGCCTGTCCGGAATGTTCGTGGCGGCGATCGCGGTCGGGGCGCTCGCCAGCCTCTTCGGACTGCTCGGCTCCTACCACACCGGCGTTCCGAGCGGCCCCGCGATCGTGCTCGCCGCGGGCGCGCTTTACCTCGTCTCGATCGCCTTCGGCGCGAGCGCCGGCCTCGTCTGGCGTCTGCTGCCCGCGCGCCGACACCGCGCGGCCTGAACCTTCTCGTCCAACAGGGAGCGCCCCCATGCGTCTCTTTTCTCTCGCCGCCGCAGCGCTTGCGGCGGGACTGTTCGCGTCGCCCGCCGCCGCCGAGCCGCTGAAGACGGTCGCGAGTTTCTCCATCCTCGGCGACCTCGTGAAGCAGGTCGGGGGCGAGCGGGTGAGCGTCGAGACGCTCGTGGGCCCCGACGGAGACGCGCACGTGTTCTCCCCCTCCCCGGCGGACGCGAAGAAGGTCGCGCAGGCCAGGATCGTGTTCGAGAACGGCCTCGGCCTCGAAGGATGGATCTCGAAGCTCACCAAGGCGTCGGGCGGCAAGGCGACCGTCGTGGTCGCCACCAAGGGCGTGACCCCGATCGAACTCAAGGACGACGACGACCACGGTCACGATCATGGCCACGGCTCGGTCGACCCCCACGCCTGGCAGAACGTGCGCAACGTCGTGGTCTATGTCGCCAACATCCGCGACGCGCTGATCGCCGCCGACCCCGACGGCGAGGAGACCTACCGGGCGAACGCCGAGAGCTACACCGAAAAACTTGAGGCGCTCGACGCCGAGATCGAGGCCGCCTGGGCGAAGGTCCCGGGCGAGCGCAAGCGCATCATCACCTCGCACGACGCCTTCGGGTATTTCGCGATGGCCTACGGCCTCGAGGTGATCGCGCCCCAGGGCGTCTCGACCGAGTCCGAGGCCTCCGCCAAGGACGTCGCCAGGATCATTCGCCAGATCAAGGAGACCAAGGTCCCGGCGGTGTTCGTCGAGAACATCTCGGACAGGCGCCTGATCGAGCGCATCGCCAAGGAGACCGGCGCGCGCGTCGGCGGCGCGCTGTATTCGGACGCGCTGTCGCCCGCCGGCGGTCCCGCCTCGACCTACGTCGACATGATGCGCTCGAACCTGCGCGAGCTCACCGCGGCCCTGTCGAGCTGAACGCGCCAGCGCCCTCAGTGACGGCTTCGTGATCGCGCGTTCATGAATCCTTAACCATACGGGCGCAGTTTCATCTCATGTCCGGCCTGCGAGCCGGATCGCGTCTCCAGGCGTTCGACCACGGATGTACTGGCGGAGCCTTTCGGGACGCAGAGAGAAGGTCGGGCTTGTCCCGGCCTTTTTTCATTTTCGCTGAACCCTGATCGGAAGAAAGTCTGAAGATCGGCGTCGCTCCACGGCGCGGATCTCTGCTAGGAAGTGCTCCCGATATATCACGCAACGGGAGCGCCCCATGGCCGATCTTCGCCTGCGCCGCAGCGTCCTCTACATGCCCGGCTCCAACCAGCGCGCGCTCGACAAGGCGAAGACCCTCGCGGCCGACAGCCTGATTCTCGATCTCGAAGACGCGGTCGCGCCTGACGCCAAGGAGATCGCCCGCGAACAGGTGTGCCGCGCGGTGAAGGAAGGCGGCTACGGGAACCGCGAGATCGTCATTCGCGTGAACGCGCCCCAGACCCCGTGGGGCGAGGCCGACCTGCAGGCCGCGATCGAGGCCAAGCCCAACGCGATCCTGATGCCGAAGGTGTCGTCGACCGCGGTGCTCGAGCACATCGCCAACCGGCTCGAGGCGCTCGACGCGCCGGAGGGCATCGACGTCTGGGCGATGATCGAGACGCCGGCCTCGATCCTCAACATCCAGGAGATCGCCAAGGGCCGCCGCACGGTGCCGGGTTGCCGGCTCACCTGCCTCGTGCTCGGCACCAACGACCTCGCCAAGGACACCTGGGCGCAGATCGTGAAGGGCCGCGCTCCCATGATGCCGTGGATCATGATGGCGCTCGCGGCCGCGCGCGCCAACGGCCTCACCATCCTCGACGGCGTGTTCAACGACATCGAGGACGTCGAGGGCTGCCGCGAGGAATGCCGCCAGTCGCGCGACCTCGGCTTCGACGGCAAGACCATCATCCATCCGAGCCAGATCGAGCCGGCCAACACCTGCTTCGCGCCGAGCAGCGACGAGGTCGAGCGCGCCCGCAAGGTGATCTCGATCTTCGACGAGCCGGAGCACGGCAAGGCCGGCGCGCTCAAGATCGAAGGGCGCATGTACGAGCGCCAGCATCTCGGCATGATGCGCCGGGCGGTCGCCTGGCACGAGGCGATCGTGGCCAAGGGAACGTGAAGCGCGACGGAGAAAAATTTCGGATCTCTGTCGGCTAGCCTGCGCGCCGCTCGTCCTCGGGACGACACGCAGAACCGACGGAGACACGACATGACCGCCGCCGAAACGTCCGCCCCAGAGGCCGCCGAAACCCGCGAACTCGTCCTCGACCGCCTGCTCGACGCTCCCCGCGAGAAGATCTGGCGGTGCTGGACCGAGGTCGAGCTCATGAAGCAGTGGTTCGTCCCGAAGCCCTGGACGGTGCCGCACGCCGAGATCGACCTCCGGCCGGGCGGCTCCTCGCTCGTGGTGATGGCCGATCCGGAGGGCAACGAATATCCGAACAGCGGCGTCTATCTCGAGGTCGTCCCGAACGAGAAGCTGGTCTTCACCGACGCGTTCACGAAGGCGTGGGAGCCGTCCGAGAAGCCGTTCTTCGCCTGCACGCTCACCTTCGCCGACGAAGGCGGCAAGACCCGCTACGTCGCCCGCGCGCGGCACTGGACGGTCGAGGACCGCAAGGCCCACGAGGCCATGGGGTTCCACGAGGGCTGGGGCAAATGCGCCGACCAGCTCGAGGCGCTTGCGAAGACCCTCTGAGCGGATCCGGTCGCGCGGTCTTAGGCGTCCCGATATGGGACGAAGGCCCGACGTCAAGGCGACCCATCGGCGCGTGGCGCGCGCCCCTGCCGGCGGCTACCAGAAGGCCGTCGGGCGATTCGGGGGAAGCGCATGCGGGTGTTGATCGTCGAGGACGACATGGCGGTGGCCGGCGCGCTGAGCCCGCTGGTGACGGAGGCCGGCCACGAGCTCGTCGGGCTCGCGGCCGACCGCGACACCGCCATCGCCCTGCTGGCCTCGACCACTGTCCATCTCGCCCTGATCGACCTTCGCCTCGCCGACGGCTGGACCGGCGCCGACGTCGCGCGCGCCGCCGCGGCCCGCGACATCGCCGGCGTGTTCACCACAGCCAATCCGTCGATGCTGCCAGCCGATCTCGCCGGCGCCTGCGCGGTGATGGCCAAGCCCTATTCGCCGCGCCTCGTCACGGCCGCGCTCACCTACATCGCGGCGCGCGTCGCCGGCGAGGCGACAGGCGCGCCGCCCAAGGGGCTCGATCTCGGACCCCGCTGGCTGGGGTCCGGCCCCCTGCCGTCGTCCCAGCAGGCCGAGCGTCGTCTCTCGGCCTGAAAGGGCGCGGAAGCGCCCCGCGGGGCGGCTCGGCTCAGCTCGGATCGTCGCGGTGCACGTCGTGCACCGTCATGCCTATCGTCTCCGGCGGCTTCACCAGCCAGGCGCGGTTCCTCAGCGTCTTGCGGGTGTCCTGATAGCCGCTGTCCCAGTGCTCCCTCATGGATGTTCCGGAAAACTCGTAGTCCTTGGCGTCACTCTCGTAGATCTTCTGCTGGTAGATCAGGTGCAGGATGTTGATCTGCGGAACGTCCTCCATCGAGGCGAGGAAAATCTTGTCGTCGGCTGTCAGCGCCTCCGGCGGCACGCGCATAAGCGCCTTGTGCAGCTTCAGGCGCATGTTGTGCATCCGCCGAAACGTGTCCGTGTTGTTGCGGGTGCGGCTCGAATACATGATGTCCTTGTGCCGGGCGAGGACGTCCGGCATGTCGCGCGGCAGGATCCCGCGGGCGCTGAACAGGTCCACCTGGAACACCAGCGTGTCGTGGACCTCCTCCTGCTCCAGCAGATACTGGAGCGGCGTGTTGGAGACGATGCCGCCGTCCCAGTAAAATTCGTTCTCGATCTGGATCGACGGGAAGGCCGGCGGCAGCGCGCCCGAGGCCATCACGTGCTTGGGGCCGATGACTTCGATGGCGCTGTCGAAGTAGCGGAAATTGCCGGTGCGGACGTTCACCGCGCCGACGGAGAGCCGCCGCTCGCCGTCGTTGACGATGCGCCAGTCGACGAGCCGGTCAAGCGTGTGTTCGAGTTCGCCCGTATCGTAGAAGCTCGTGGCCCCGTCCGCGCCCGGCAGATTGAGCCAGGGGTTCATGTCCCGCGGCTTGAAGAAGCCCGGCAAGCCGGAGTTCATCGTCATCATCGACGACATCTGGTTGCGCAGCCGGCGGAAAAAGTCGCCCTCGGGATTGAAGTGCCAGACCTTGCGGGCCGACACCGTCTCCCAGAAGTCCCGCAGCCGGTCGAGCTGGTCGCCCGGCTTGTTGCCCGCGATGATGGTCGCGTTGATCGCGCCGATCGAGACGCCCGAGAGCCAGTTGGCCTCGACCCCCGCCTCTTTCAGCGCCTGGAACACGCCCGCCTGATAGGCGCCGAGCGCGCCGCCGCCCTGCAGCACCAGCGCGACCGACTGATACTCCCTGAGCATGGCGGCGATGTCCGGCGTCTCGCTCTTCCGCTTCCTGACGATCTGGTCCATCGCTTCGCTCCCCGTCAGGCCGGATCGGCCATGTAGTCGTGCACGACCTTTCCGAGCCCAAGCGTCAGGTCGGCGATGAAGTGCACCGACGAGACGACCTCGAGCACCGGGAGCTTGGCGACGTCGCAGATCGTGTGGCGGAACAGCTCGAGATCGACCTGGCTCTCCCAGGCGCCTTTCACGACGACGTCCTCGAGCCCGTACTGGACGAGCTCGCAGATGCGCGGGGTGGCGTCGACGTGCGGAATGACCTTCACGAGGAAGTTCGGGGCCGCGAGCGACTTCGCGATCACGTCATGATCGACGGGGCGGTGCTTGTAGCCCATCGACATCACGGCGCAGAGCACCGAGCCGTAATGCAGCTTGCCGATGATGACCTCGCCCTCGTGGACGATCTTCGGATTGGCGAGCTCCTTGGGAAAGCCCCAGATCTCGCGGCCGCCCGCGATCGGCGCGTCGTCGTCCAGGAACATCGAATGCACGTAGACGCCGTGCTGCCCGTCGAGGCTCACGGGAATGACCTGGCCGCTCTCGGTATAGTCGCCGAAGCCGGTCGAATCCGGCATGCGGATGAACTCGTACTTGACCAGCGGCTCGGTGACTTCGAGCGGCTCCGGCACGACGGCGCGCAGCGCGTCCATGTCGGTGCGATAGGTCACGATCAGATATTCGCGGTCGTAGAAGCGATACGGCCCGGGCGGATAGGCCGGGTTGGTGATCGGCATCGCATAGGAGCGGCGGACGTCGGCGAGCTTCATGGGCTGATCTCCTCAGTGCGCCGTCCAGCCGCCGTCGATCGGGATGATCGCGCCGGTGATCGAGGCGGCGACGTCCGAGCACAGGAACGCCGCGAGGCCCGCGACCTGCTCGATCGTCACGAACTGCTTGGTGGGCTGGGCTTCGAGCAGCACGTCGTTGATGACCTGCTCCTTGGTCAGCCCGCGCGCCTTCATCGTGTCGGGGATCTGCGCCTCGACGAGAGGCGTCCACACATAGCCCGGGCAGATCGCGTTGCAGGTGACGCCTTCCCTGGCGACCTCGAGCGCGACCGTCTTGGTGAGGCCCGCGATGCCGTGCTTGGCCGCCACATAGGCCGACTTGAACGGCGAGGCCACCAGCGCATGCGCCGAGGCGACGTTGATCACCCGCCCCCATCCGTTCGTCTGCATCGAGGGCAGAGCCGCCTTGATGGCGTGGAACGCGGAGGTGAGGTTGATCGCGGTGATCGCGTCCCACTTCGGCTCGGGGAACTCCACGATCGGCGAGACGTGCTGGATGCCGGCGTTGTTCACGAGGATGTCGCAGCCGCCGAGGCCGTCGATGGCGAGCGCCACCATCTCCGCGATCTCCGCGCCCGACATCATGTTGGCGGGCGAATAGAGGCAGCGGACGCCGAATTCGGTCTCGATGGCGGCGCGCTTTTCCTCGATGTCGGCGGCGTCGCCGAGACCGTTCAGCACCACGTCGGCGCCGAGCGCCGCGAACCTTCGCGCGACGCCGAGCCCGATCCCGCTGGTCGAACCGGTGACGATCGCGCGCCGACCCCTGAGGTCGGGCTGCTCGGAAAGATTTGACATGTCGCACCCCGGCGTGTGGGAGCGCCGGAGGAGCGGCGTCCCGGGACGAAAGATCAGTCGCCTACGTGTTGACGCACGCCGAGATGTCGCTGTGATGAACCTCGCGCCAGGCCCGCCGCGACCCGCAAGTGCCCAGGACGGCCCGCGCGATTCAGTTCGAAGGCCGACAGCCAGCGGCCGACGTTGATTGGGGTGATGTCATCGTCGCAAGAGCACGCTGTGACTACCTGAGGCTCCACATCCAGGACTTTCCTCCCAGATGAACCTCTGCGTCCACGATGAAGCCGGCATCGGCGATCATCTTTTCGATTTCCGCGCGCGTAAGATGACTTACCCAGCCATGACGCTCGCGGTGTTCGAGCACGCATTTTCCCGTGCGCAGATTGTAGCTCAAAACAAGATGCTTCAGCTGGGCGCGCATCGACTTCAAAAGAGGCAGGGGATCATAGATGTATTCAAGAACCCCCAGCGCCGCGCCGGTGTCAGCGCCGAAATCGGGAAGAGGATCGGCGTTGAAATCCACCACATGGACGCGCGAATAATCGAACGGAGCGATCTCGGCCAGTTTTGCTGCTTTCTCCTCGGGAGAGTCGAAAGCTTTCGCCTCGATGACAAGGTCGAGACGTACGCAGTCGACCGGAATATACTGGACGTCCGGCGCCAAAAACCGCTCGAGCGTCATGGCAGACGCGCCGAAATCCACCACAATCTTGGCGTTCTTGAGAAATTTGGCGGCCAACTCCGCGCGCGGAGCCCAATTTTCTTCCGGAAGGCCTGACGCGCCCGACCACCGCTCGATAAGCGTCCGCTTCTCGAAGATCGCTTTGCGCGTTAGGTCCCGACGCTCGTCCGGCGGAAGATCATAGAACCACTCGCCCATAGCCGATCCTTGCCGTCCTGCAGGGCCGGTCGCCGATCGCGCGACCCACGGGCTTTTGGACCGACCATCAAGACACTCGTCAAGCTGGATCTAGCCCGCTCTGCCGACGAGACCGTAACAGCTTCCTGAGCCACGCAAAACGGGCGGGTCTTCAGCTCACGGACGGAACGGACGCCCGTCGATGATCGCCAAAGGCGTCACGCTTAGCCCGATGCGTCCGCCCGAGAGAGCGAACGGTTTTCAGCCATGTAAGAATATCTGGAACGGATGGTGGGCGTGACAGGGATCGAACCTGTGACCCCTACGATGTCAACGTAGTGCTCTCCCGCTGAGCTACACGCCCGACCGTCCTACGGACCGCCGCGGGAGGCGGTCCGGATCAGAGCGCGGGCTATATCGGATCGTTACGCGGGTGACAAGCGCGCTTCGCGTCATCTTTCGCTATCGTGCGCGCGTCAACGGTCCGTCATGCGACGGCGCCACCTTCCGGGGGCCTCGTCGGCCATCGTGGAGGCCCGCCTTTTCCAGGAGATACGCCATGCGCATGCCTCTCCTCCTGAGCGCGGCGATCGCCGCGCTTTTCATTGCGCATCCCGCATTCTCAAAGGCTCCCGAGATCGGCGTCGTGAAGCCGAAGCTCGAGACCGAGACGCTGACCGAAAGCGATCTCGACGCAGACGCCGACGATCCCGCGGTCTGGGTCGCGCCGGGCGACGGCGCCGACAGCCTCGTCGTCACCGCCGTCAAGAACGGCGGCGTCCGCGTCTATGACCTCAAGGGCAAGCTCGTGCAGCGCGTCGATCCCGCGCCTGACGGCGGCCGCATCAACAATGTCGACGTGGTCTACGGCTTGAAGCTCGCCGACGGTTCGAAGATCGACGCGGCCATCGCGAGCGACCGCGGCCTCGACGTGATTCGAATCTTCAAGATCGAAAGGCCCGAGAACGCGAACGACGACGAAGGGCCTTTGGTCGAAATCACCGCGAAGAACCCGCGCCGCGCCTTTCCGCAGCGCCCGAAGGAGAACGGCAAGGGCCTCGAGGACAATCCGCTCGAGGACCAGAACACCGTCTATGGCCTGACCGCCATCAAGGATCCCGAGAGCGGCGCCGTCTTCGCCGTCGGCACGCAGCGCGGCCAACCGCGCCTCGGGGTCTTCCGCCTTGTCCCGCGGAAGGGCGGAACCGTCGAGGCGGTGTATTTCAGCGAGTTCCGCGTGCCCGTCGTGCACAAGGGCCAGAACCTGCGCGAGGAGAACGAGAACGATCCGCTCAAGGACTGGAGCCCGCAATTCGAGGGCCTCGCGGTCGATCTGCGCGCCGGCGTGCTCTACGCAGGCCAGGAGGACGTCGGGATCTGGCGCATTCCGATCCGCGTGCGCTCCGACATGAAGCCGAAGCTCATCTACGAGACCCGCGGCTCGAAGGAGAGCTCGTTCCACAATCCCGACAGCGTCATCTCGCGCGACGTCGAGGGGCTCTGCGTCTTCTATGGCGAGGACGACAACGCCTATCTGATCGCGTCGAGCCAGGGGAACGCCCATGGCGACGCGCCGACGCCGGACGCGCCTTATGACGACAGCTTCGTCGTGTTCAAGCTGAAGGGCGACGACACGCCGGAGCTGATCGGCTCCTTCCGGGTCGGCAAAGGCAAGAAGATCGACGCCGTGCAGGAGAGCGACGGCGCCGAGGTCATCTCCTTCGGGCTGCCGGGCTTCAAGAAGGGCCTGTTCATCACGCAGGACGGCTACAAGGGCGACATCTTCTCGGGAGATCCCTCGCAGACGAACTTCAAGTTCGTGCCGTGGGAGAAGATCGCCGAAAGCTTCACGCCGAAGCTGATGATCGCGCCGAAGGCGTTCGATCCGCGCCGGACGCGGTGACGCTTCCCGGGCGGCCGCATGTGAACCTCCGGGGTCGGCGGACTTACCGCCCGCCCCTGCGCCGCATGACGAAGCCGATGACCTCGGCGACCGCCTTGTAGTGCTCGGCCGGGATCTCCCGGTCGATCTCGAGCGCCGCGTGCAGCGAACGGGCGAGCGGCGGGTTCTCGATGACCGTGACGCCGGCCTCCTCGGCGACCCGCCTGATGCGCAGCGCGATGGCGTCGACGCCCTTGGCGACGCACATCGGCGCGTTCATGCCGGCCTCGTATTTCAGCGCGACCGCGAAGTGGGTCGGATTCGCGATGACCACGGTCGCGCCCGGCACCGCCGCCATCATGCGCTTCCTCGACCGCTGCTGGCGGAGCGCCCGGATGCGTCCCTTGATGTGCGGGTCGCCTTCCTGCTGCTTGTGCTCGTCCTTGATCTCCTGAAGCGACATCATCAGCTTCTTGCGCCAGCGGTGGCGGGCGAACAGGTAGTCGGCGATCGCGATCGCGGCGAACACGATCACCGAGGCCACCATCACCTCGAGGCTGAGCTCCTTGAGAAGCGGCAAGAGGCCTGCGAGGTCGCTCTCGGCGAGGGTCGCGAGGCGCGTGCGCTCGGGCCACGCGACCATCCAGATGACGATCCCGACGATCAGGATCTTCAGGAGGCCCTTGAAGAAGTTGAGCAGCCCCTCGACCGAGAAGATGCGCTTGAAGCCCGAGGCCGGGGAAATCTTCGAGAACTTCGGCGTGATCGGCTCGGCGGTCACGATCGGCGGGTGCTGGACCATGTTGCCGGCGATGCCTGCGAAGGCCAGCATCAGCATCGGCAACGCGAGCGCCGCCGCGACTGCGAGCCCGAGGCCTCCGAACATCGCGCGCAGCGACGCGCCGTCGACCGCGATCCGCTCCGGCGAGGCGAGGAAGCGCGTCAGCGTCTGGCCGAGGCTCGCCGTCGTCCCGTCGGCGAAGATCGAGACCACGAGAGTCGCGGCCGCAAGGCCGAACCAGGTGCTGAGCTCCTGGCTCTTCGCGACGTCGCCCTTCTTGAGGGCGTCGTCGAGGCGCTTGCGGGTCGGTTCTTCTGTCTTTTCGCCGCCTTCGGACTCAGCCATGGCTCAACGGCCCAGCAAGAGGCGGAGCGTGTCCGACAGGCCGTCCAGGAAGACGGACATCAACACGCCGATGGTGATGGCGAGCAGGCCGATGCCTGCGATGATGGTGAGCGGAGCCGCGACGAAGAACACCTGAAGCTGCGGCATCAGGCGCGCCAGCACGCCGAGCCCGAGATTGAAGATCAGGCCGAAGACGAGGAACGGCGCGGAGATCTGCACGCCGATCCGGAAGGCGTCGGCGGCCGACGACAGCGCGAGCTTCGCGGCGTCGCCGATGTCCGGGATCACGCCCGGGCGGAACGCCTCGTAGCTCTGGCCGATCGCGGTGATGACGAGGTGATGGAGGTCGGTCGCGAAGATGAGCGCGATGGCGAGCAGGCTCAAGAACGTGCCGACGATCGCGCCCTGCTGCCCCTGCGTTGGGTCGACGGTCATGACGAAGCCGAGGCCGAGCTGGTTCGCGATCACGTTTCCGGCGACCGAGAGCGCCGACATGATGAAGCGCCCGACGAGGCCGAGCATCAGCCCGACGCCGATCTCGGAGATCAGGAGGCCGACGAGCCGCATCGGGTCGCCGGCGTCGATCTGGTAGAGCGGCCGCGCGAACGGCCAGAACACGAAGGCGAGCAGAACCGCGATCGTCAGCCGGAAGCGCGGCGAGACGTTTTCTTCGCCCAGCGCCGGCAGCAGCATGACGAGCGCGCCGACCCGAGCGAGGATCAGCACGAAAGCGGCGACTTCCGCGGGAAGGATCTGCAGGGTCATCGGGCGCCCGCGCGGCGGTTCGAGACGCCGATCTGTACCAGAGTCGCTAGCCGCCCGAGACGATCTTCTCGGCGATCCGGCCCATATGGCCGGCGAGCGCGTCGCCCATGAAGGGCAGCGCGAGCAGCATCGCGGCGAAGAGCGCGAGGATCTTCGGCACGAACACCAGCGTCGTCTCCTGGATCTGCGTCAGCGCCTGGATGAGCGACACCACGACGCCGACGACAAGGGTCACCACCATCAGCGGGCCGCCGACCTTGAGAATCGTCCAGAGCCCGTCGCGCGCGACGTCGAGAACTTCGGGAGGGGTCATCGGCCTCAACCTGCTGGGTGCGAACTGACCGCCGCCGGTCAGATCGGCATGCGCATGATTTCCTCGTAGGCCGCGATCACCTTGTCGCGGACGCTCACGAGGGTGTCGAGGGCGAGCTCGCTCTCGGCGACGGCCGTCACCACGTCGACGACGTCGCCCTTGCCGGAGATCGCCTCCATGGCCTTGGCGTCGGTCTGGCGGCCCTGCTCGGCGAAGCCGGAGATCGCCTGCTCCAGCATGTCGCCGAAGCCGCCGCCTTTCGGCGCGGCCAACGGGCTCTGGACGCCGCCCGCGGCGCCGCCCATGAGGCCGGATATGGACGCGTAGGCGCTGGCGGCCGCCGTGGGGCTCGTCATGTCCGTCTATCCTTCCCGTCAGGCCCTGAGGATCTCGAGCGTGCGCGAGATCATCCGGCGCGCCGCTCCGACCATGTTGAGGTTCGCCTCGTAGGAGCGCTGGGCGTCGCGCATGTCGGTCTGCTCGATGAGCGAATTCACGTTCGGCATCAGCACGTTGCCCTTGGCGTCGGCCAGCGGGTTGCCGGGCTCGTACTTGACGCGGAAGTCCGAGCGGTCGCGCTCGATGCGGCCGAGCGTGACGGACTGCGCCGCGAGCTCGTCGTCGAAGGTCGCTCGGAGCGTCGGCACCTTGCGGCGATAGGGCTCGCCGCCGGCCGTGCGCGCGGTCGAATCGGCGTTGGCGATGTTTTCCGAGATGATGCGCATGCGCCCGGCCTGCGCCTTCATGCCGGCGGCCGCGAGGCCGATCGCGCGGGAAAGGTCCATGGGTCGCCTCCTCAGCGCCGCCCGAGGGCGGTGCGCAGAAGGCCGAGGCTCTTGCTGTAGAGCATCGCGGCCATCTGGTGGTCCATCTGGTTCTGGGCGGTCTTGGACATCTGCTCCTCGAGCGTCACGCCGTTGCCGTCCGGAGTGCGGGCGAAGCCGTCCACGGGGCCGGCGCGGCCGAGATCCTGAACGGACGCCAGCGTCATGTGGCGGCTGTCGGTGCGAACCGGCGCGGTCCCCGGGCTCGACAGGTCGAGCGGCGTGAGGTCCTGGCCGCGGAAATTCGGCGTCGAGGCGTTGGCGACGTTCTCGGCGAGCACGCTCTGACGCGCCTCGTGCCAGCGCATCTTTGTTTTCAGCGCCGATATCAGCGATGGTTCCGAGATGCCGTTCACGGGTCTTTCCCCAGTCGCGGCGCCGAACTCCATTTTCGCGATTTGCGCCGCCGCCCGGCAAAATCTGCCGCCTCCATGGTTAACGAGGCGTTAAGAACGTTAAGTTTCAATTCACCTTGCGCGTGACTCTGGCTATGACGAAGCGGTCTGTCGCGGTCGTGTGATCTTCATGCATCGACCCGGCGGGCATGCGCCGGCCGGGCCGCACGTTCCGACCGCGCCTTCGAGAGTGAGGTATCTCGCGTGTTCGACCAGTTCCTCGGCGACGTCCCGACGCCCCTCAAGTTCCTGCTGGCCTTCGTGGTCGTCATCCTGCTGATCGTGATCGCCGCCTGGCTGATCCGTCGGTTCGGCGGCCAGCGTTTCGGCCCCACGGCAGGCTCCGGACGCTCGCGCCAGCCGCGGCTCGGCGTGCTCGACGTGCTCGCCGTCGACGGGCGGCGCCGGCTCGTGATCGTTCGCCGCGACAATGTCGAGCACCTCGTCATGATCGGCGGGCCGAACGACGTGGTGGTCGAGAGCGGCATTCTGCGCCAGCCGCCGGGCGTCCAGCAGATGCGCGAACCGGGCCCGCTCGGCCAGGTCGAGCCTCAGCCCGCGCGCACCGTTCCGCCCCAGCCGATCCCGGCGTCTCCGTCGCCCGCGCCGCGCGCCCCGCAGCCAGCCGCGCCGGCCCCTGTCGTCGCCGCGCCGACGCCCGCCGACCAGACCCGGGTCCATCCCAAGATCGCGGAGACGCCTGCGCAGCAGCCTGCGCAGCGGGCCCCGACCATCCCCCCGCGCCCGGCTCAGCCGACTCCTGCGCCGCAGGTCCAGCCGGTCGCCCGCCCCGCCGCCGAAACCCAGAAACCCGCAGCGGTGGAAGCGCCGAAGGCGCAGCCCGCAAAGGCCGAGGCTCCCAAGGTTGAAGCTCCGAAAGTGGAGGCTCCCAAGGTCGAGGCTCCGAAGCCCGAAGCGGTCGTTCAGCCCGCGCGTCCCGCGACGCCGCCTCCGCCGCCCCCCGCTCCGGCTCCGCAGGCCCCTGCTCCCGCCGCTCCGGCTCCTGTTGCTCCAGCTCCCGTCGCTCCGCGCCCGGTTCCGCAGCAGATCATCGCCGGTCCGGCGGCCCGCTCGGCCGAGCCCGTCGCCCGCTCGAACGAGCTCGCCGACCGCCTCGCCGCCGCGCTCAAGCGTCCGGTGGCGCCCGCAGCGCCCCGGCCCGCGGCCGCCCCGGCCGAGCCCGACCTGCCCCGCGCCATGCCGGCGATGGGCGGCGACGCTCCCGCCCCGTCCGCCCCGGCCTCGGCGCCGGCTCCCGAAGTGAAGGCCGAAAAGCGCGCCGAGCTTGACGCTTCGACCGAGGACGATCTGCTGGCGTCGCTCGAGGCGGACATGGCGAACCTGCTCGGGCGGGATGTCGGCAAGCCCAAGAGCTGAGGACCCGACCGCGACGCGGCTCCGCGTCGGGGCCGCGCTCCGCCGCGTGAGGCGGGTCGCCGGCTGGGCGTTCGGCTGCGCGGCGCTCTTCGTCGCGGGCTCGGCCGCCGCCCAGACCATGACGCTCGATCTCGGCCAGGGCGGCGCCAGCGAGCGCGCCCTCCAGATCGTCGCGCTCATCACGGTCATGAGCCTCGCGCCCTCGATTCTGGTGATGGTGACGTGCTTCACCCGCATCGTGGTGGTGCTGTCGCTGCTCAGGACCGCGATCGGCACCCAGACCGCGCCGCCCAACGCCGTCGTGACGGCGCTCGCGCTGTTCCTGACCGCCTTCGTGATGGGGCCGACGTTCCAGGCGGCCTATACCGACGGCGTCCAGCCGAGGCTCGCAGGCCAGATCGACGACGCCACCGCCTTCACCCGCGCGGCCGCGCCGTTCCGCACCTTCATGCTGGCGCATGTGCGCGAGAAGGATCTGGCGCTGTTCCAGGGCCTTTCGCGCGAACCGAATCCCGAGACGCCCGAGCAGGTCTCGCTGCGGGTTCTGGTGCCCTCCTTCATGATCTCGGAGCTTCGCCGCGCCTTCGAGATCGGCTTCCTGTTGTTCGTCCCGTTCCTCGTGATCGACCTGGTGGTGGCCTCGGTGCTCATGTCGATGGGCATGATGATGCTGCCGCCCGCGATCGTGTCGCTGCCGTTCAAGCTCATCTTTTTCGTGCTGGTGGACGGCTGGAACCTGGTCGCAGGCAGCCTCGTGCAGAGCTACACGGGCGGAGCCTAGCGTCGCCCTCCCGCTGGAGGTCCCCACACCTCAGGCGATATGGCGGTTTTGACCGTTTAGAGCGCCGTCGGAGCTTGCAAACCGGGCGATCCGCCGCGCCCCATACCGGCGAAACGAGACCCGTCGGAACGGCCCTCGCAAGGAGAGACCTAGGCGGGCGCGCCTGACTTGGCGGTCATTTCCTCAGCCGGGATACGCGCCACGAACCGTTCCTGGTTCCACAGCTCCATCGCCTCGCCGCCGACATGACCGCGGGCGTCGTCGAGCGCCTGCTGGTCGCTGTCGTGAAACAGCTCGACAAAGCGCGAGATCCGGTTGTCCGGACTTAAAAAATAGAGCCGGTAATACGACATGGAGCGCTCCCGGGCCGAACGGCGGGAGCGCGGACGAAGCCCAAGGCCTAGCCCGACTCTCAGTCGCTGGCGGCCATGAAGCGATGCCCAGCGATGAAGGATTCTCGCATGGCGGAGCCTGTCGCACCACGTCTTTCGACGCCTTAAGCGGGAAATAAGTCTTGGCTCGCAGGACCGTGTTCCGCGCCGCCAAGATCATCAGGCCTTCGGGGGTTGCGCGCCCGAGGGAGCGGCCGCCGCCGCCTCCTCGGCCCCGCGGGCGCGATATTCCTTCATGAAGGCGTCGAACGACGCGCTGGCGGCGACGGTCCGCGCGATTTCCCGGAAGGCGTCGCCCCGCGCTTCGATCGGCGCGGTCACGACCTCGAAGGCCGAGGCTTGCGGGCCGTCGGCCATCTTGGCCGAGAACTTCTGGCGCAGGCGGTCGATCCCGAACCCGTCCTCGGCGAGCGACAGCGCGATCGCGGCGCGCATCACGTCGCTGCGCTGGCTGGCGTCGAGCGGCGACGGCGCACGCCAGGCGGAGCCGAGCGCCGTTTCGAGCGCCTCGCCGGCCTCCGGCCAGCGCCGGGCCGCCCAGAGGATGTCGGCCTTCAACCGGGAGGCCTCCGGCCCCTCGAGCCCGTCGGCGATCTCGAGCGCGAGGTCGACGCGGCCGGTTTCGGCGAGCGCCCTCGCCTCGAGCCGCAGGCGCGTGCGCAGAAGCGAGCCCGGCAGGTCCGCCTGGCGCGTTTTGCGCAGCACCTCGAGCGCCTTGGCGGGCTTGCCGTTCATCATGTCGACGAGGGCCGCGCGCGCCGCGACCTGGGCGCGAGCCGCCCCGGCAAGGCGGTTGTCGATCTGGTACTGGAGCAGGTCTGCGGCCTGGTCGAACAGGTCGACCTCGACGAGCTTGTCGGCGAGACGGCGCACGAGCTCGTCGCCGCGCTTGCCGCCCGGGCTCATCTCCTTGAAGTCGTAGAACAATGCGAGGGCGTCGAGCTTCGGCAAGGTTTCGGCGCCGGCGCCCAGGAAAAGGTCGGTGAAGCGCTCCTGCATCTTGTCCTGGAGCGCGCGGGTGCCGTCGGCGTCCGGGAAGGCCTGGACGGCGACGCGCAGGGTCGAGAACGCGTCGCGCCAGCGCGCGGCGTCGGCGTAGAGCTGGATCAGACGCGACAGCGCGGAGGCCTCGATCCAGTCGCCCCGCCACCCCGTCACGAGCCGCTCGAGCCGGTCGATCGCGGCCGGGGCGTCGATCTTGCCGGTCTTCAGGCCAAGTTCGACGCCACGAAGGTCCGCCTCCGCGCCCGCGGCGCCGCCGGCGCGTTTGGCGAGGCTCTCATAGGAGGCGATCGCCCGGTCGGCGCGACCGAGCGCCTCGGCGAGACGGGCGCGCACGAGGTCGCGCTGCGCGACGCCGTCGATCGCGGGGAGAACGTCGAGCTTTTCGAACTCCGCCGCGGCGGTCGCGGCGTCGCCGGCGTCGAGGGCGAGCGTCACGTCGAGGCCGACGAAGCGCGCCTGCAGCTCCGGCGGCAGGTCGTCGAGCGCGGGCGCGCCGCGCTTGAGCGAGACCCGGGCCATGCCGGTCTGGCCGTCCTCCGCCTCCGCGGCGGCGCGCCACAGCGCGGCCTCGGACGGCAGGCGCAGCGACGGCGCGGCGAGAATCGCACGCGCTTCCTTGGCCCGCCCGAGGCCGACTTCGGCCGCCGCGCGCATGATCGAGAGCCGCTCGTCGCGCTCGCTCAGGCCGCCGTCGTCGACGATCGCGCCGAGGACGGCCTTGGCGTCGGCCGGACGCTGGCGCGCCAGATAGAACCGCGCGAGATCGAGGCGCGCCTCCTGCCGGTCGTCGACCGGGGCCATGGCGGCTGCGCCCATCAGCTCGTTCTCGCGTTCGGCGAAGGGCTTCTGGTTGTCGGCCGCCCAGGTCTCGGCGCCGAGCGTGACCCCGTTGTCGTTCTTGCGCTTGGGCGTGGCGTCCGCGGTCGCGTCGGCGGCCGAGAGCGTGAGGCCGCCGTCGCGCTCGACGAAGAGCTGGTCGAGGCGCCCGACCACGCGGGCGTCGTCGGCGCCGAGCAGGAAGGCGAGGCCGTGCGCGGTGGCGAGCGACTGGAACTCGACGAAGCTGCGCGGCCGTTCCGCGCCCCGGGCCGGGCCCGCAAGCGTCGCCACGGTGAGCTCGTCGCCGACCTCCGGATCGGGAATTGTCCTTACGGTTCCAAGGCCTGGCGCATCCGCCTGCATGGCGGCGCGGCCGTCGCGGTCGAAGCTCGGCTTCAAATCGACGACGCCCGAGCGGCTGAGCACCTCGTCGCCGAGCGAGACGATCCAGCTCGCGCCGTCGGCCTGGGCGGAGACGAGCACGTCGTCGGAGAGCGTCATCCGCACGACGCGCCCGCGATCGAGCGCGCTCTGCGAAACGGCCGTCACCAAGCCCTTGGAATCGCGGGTGAAAGCCGAAAGGTCGAGCGGCGCGACGTCGTCGAAGACGCCCCACAATGTGCGTCCGCGCCGGAAGATCGCGGCCGGAACCGGACGGGCGAAGGGCAAGACTAGCCGGGCGGTGTGGCCGGCCATCCGGACCTCGCCGACGCCGGCGGCGGCGGCGGGGACGGCGCTCGGCGCGGCGGATGGGGCGGCGGAGGGCGCGGCGGGCTCGTCATGCGCCGCCACGCCGGGCGCGGCGGCGGCGTCCGGCCCGTGAGCGGCCGACTCGCGCTCAGTCTCTTGGGGCGAAGGCGGCGCGGCGTCATGCGCGGCCGTCATCGCCGGCTGCGGGTGCGCGGCGGCGGAGAGCGCGGCGGCGGCGTCCGCGGGGGCGGCGGCGGCGAGCGTCGCCGCCGGG
>NZ_JBHRXS010000004.1:0-107659 GCF_042648545.1 Chenggangzhangella methanolivorans | reverse complement strand
AGCGTCGCCGGAAAGGCCGCGGCGGCCGCGTCATGCGCGGTCTCGGCGTGGCCCGTCTCTGCGTGGCCGGCGTCGGCCCCCTCTGCGCGCGGCGCGGGACGGTCGATGTCGAGGATGAAGTCGTCGCCGTCGCGGAAGCCTCTCGCCTCGCCCGCGCCCTTGGCCGGCACGTTCACCACGATCTTGTCGCCGAGCTTTTCGGAGGTGAGCCCCGCGAAGTCGAGCGGCAGGAGCGCGCGGGCGGCGGGGGCGTCGAATCGATAGGACGCGCCGATCACGACCCGCACCTTGTCGCCGAGCCGCTTGAAGTCGACGTCGACGTCGCCGCCGAGGCCGAACACGAGCCGGTTGAAGGTCGGATGGGTCGCGCCCTCGAGCGTCAGCCGCGCGAGCGGCCGGGCGGCGCGCCGGGCTTCTTCGGCCCGGAGCTCGCGGCCGGCGCGGGCCTCGCGGGTGAGGTTCGCGATCACGTCGGCGGGCAGCGGCGGCGGCAGCGACTTCCAGCTCGGCGGCAGCAGGTCGACGAACAGCGTCTCGCCGGCCTCGTTGACCGCGAGCTTGACCTGCGTCTGCAGCGCGATGCGGATCGCGGTGCCGTCCGGATCGAGGCGCACGACGCTCGCGAGCTTGCCGAGGCCGCGCGCCAGGCCCTCGGCGTCGAGCGTCACGGGCTCGTCGAAGGAGACGATGAGGATGGAGTTCGCGATGCGCACGTTCGGCTTGGGCAGCCGGTCGAACGCGAAGGAGATGCGGGCGTAGCCCTCGGGCGCGATCGCGGCCGAGACGGCGCCCGTGGCGGCCGCCATCGCGGGCGCTGAGACGCCGATCGCGAGCGCGAGCGTCAGGCCGGCCATCGCCGCGCGCGTCCGAAACGCCACCTGTCCCGCTCCCGTCGCATCACGGCGGCGCGTCCGCCGCCTTGTCCAGAGAGCGACTAAAGACAGAAAGCCGTTGGCGAGACGTTACCGCGACCCCGAAGCTTCAAGGTCGAACGCGATGAGATCGCGCATGCACCGCCGTCATGCCCGGCGACGGCCGGGCGTCGGCGACTTTCCGGGAGCGTCGAGCGCTACGCCGAAGTCGTGGATACCCGAGCGAAGCTCGGGCATGACGGGTGGCGGAATCGGCAGATCACACCCGCCGCCGTCATGCCCGGCGGCAGCCGGGCATCCACGACTTTCTGGGATCGTCGAGAGCTGCGTCGAAGTCGTGGATATCCGAGCGAAGCTCGGGCATGACGGATGGCCGAATCGGCCGATCACATCCGCCGCCGTCATGCCCGGCGGCAGCCGGGCGTCCATGACTTTCCGGGATCGTCGAGCGCTACGCCAAAGTCGTGGATACCGAGCGAAGCTCGGGCATGTCGGGTGGAACGGTTTACGCGCAGATGTCCGGCCAGAGGTCGCGCCAGTCAGGATTGGCGTCGTGGATCAGGCGCACCTTCTTCGCCCGCGAAGGTGCTTGAGGTCCTTCTCGCGCGCGATCGCGGCGCGGATGTAGTCATGCGCCTCGAACCAGACGAGCGCCTTGAGGCCATAGCGCTTGGTGAAACCCTCGGCGGCGCCGGATCGATGCTCGAAGACGCGGCGGACAAGGTCGTTCGTGACGCCGACATAGAGCACGCCGTCCTTCCGGTTGGTCATGATGTAGGCGAAGGCGGCGTACATCCGCAGATGCTGCTGGCTTTCGTGAGTGCGCGCAACGTCTGGCGGCGGCCGGGCGGCCGCGACTTTCCGGGAGCGTCGAGCACTACGCCCAAGTCGTGGATACGCAAGCGAAGCTCGGGCATGACGGGTGGCGGATCTCGCCGATCACGCCCGCCGCCATCATGCCCGGCGGCGGGCGGGCGTCCATGACGTCCTAGGAACGTGAAGCTCTACGCCCAAGTCGTGGATACCCGAGCAAAGCTCGGGCATGACGGGTGGCGGAACTAGCCGATCACACTCAACACTGTCATGCCCGGCGGCAGCCGGGCATCCACGACTTTCCGGGATCGCCGAGCGCTACGCCCAAGTCGTGGATACCCGAGCAAAGCTCGGGCATGACGGTGGCGGAACTCGGAGATCACGCCCGCCGCCGTCATCGCGCCCTCAGCGGTTCGGGCGGCCCTCGATCTTGGGCAGCTCCGCGGGCAAGACCGAGGCGGTCTCGGCGATGGGCGGCGAGGCCTCGCGGCGGGCGAGCGCCACGGTCAGCTTCTGCGCGGCGTCGGGCTCCATCACGCCCATCACCACCGAAAGCGTGCGCGGCTTCATGCGCGAGGCGACGTCGAGCAGAACCTGGGCGTCGAGCTTCTCGAAGATGCGCGCGGCCTCCTTGGGCTTCATGCCCTCGTAAAGGATCACGAGCTCCTTGAACTTGGTCTGCTCGAGCTCGGCGCGGCGCTTGTCGGCGTCGCCGATCGCCTGCTCGAGGCGCTTCAGCTCGTTGAGGCGATCGTCGAGCCGCTTCTCGGTCGCCTTGAGCGTGGCCTCGCGCATGTCGAGCTCGCTGGTGCGGGCGTCGATCGCCTCGCGCCGCTTCGACAGCGCCTCGGTCAGCGCCTTCTGCGAGCTCTCCTCGACGGTGAGCTCGCCCTTCGCGTCGACCGGCGGCTTCTCGACCGGACGCGGCTGGACGGGCGCGCCTTCCTTGGCGCCGTGGTCGTCGGCCACCGCAGGCTTTTCGGCGCCGTGCGAGGCGCTCGCGGCGGCGGCCGGCGGCACGAACAGATAGCTGGTGTGGGTCGCGATCCCGATCGCCTTCAGGCCGAGCAAAGCCGCGGCCGCGGTGATGACGACCGGCATCAGCCGGATGCGGGACGCAGCGCTCACGAGGCGCTCCCCATGCTCAGCGCACGAATGCGGTTGGAGAAGACTTCAGCGGCGGCGGCGGCCGCGGCCGAGGGGCTGAGCGCGGCTTCGGCGGCGCGGCGCGCCTCCTCGGCGGCGCGCTGGGCCTCGGCCTCGGCCTCGGCGCGGCGGCGCACCTCCTGGCGGATCTCCTCGCGGGCGGCCTTGACGCGCTCGACCTCGGCGGTCTCGGCCTCGCGCTGGGCGTGGTCGCGCGCGGCCTTGGCGATCTTGGCGATGCGCTCGATGACCGCCTCTCCCTCGCCGAGCTGGCCGGCCATCTGCTCCGACAGCGTCTCGGCGCGGCCGAGACGGTCGGCGAGCGTCTCCTCGCTCTGAGAGACGGTGGCGCGCAGCGCCGCGATCGAGCGCTCGGCCGCATGGGTCGCGGTGACGAGCTCGACGATGGTGTCGCGCATCGTGGTCTCGTCGGCGCGCAGGCGCCGGAGCTTGCGGTCGAGCACCGCGCAATAGGCGATGGTGGCGATCAGCAGGACGGCGACGAGCGACTCGATCGCGAGCCCGACCACGTTCTCCATCACGAGGCCTCCTTGCGGATCTGGCCCGCCGCCTCGAAGGCCGCGAGCGTGGTGCGCGAGGGGCGCAGCGGAGCCGCGATCTGGATCGCGACCTTCTCGCCCGAGCGTCCCATGCGCGCATGGGTCAGCACCTCGTCGCCGCAGCGCAGCTCGACGAGCGCGTCGGGCTTCACGTCCAGCATCAGCGTGTCGCCGACGTCGAGGTCGAGGATGGTCTTGAGCGGCAGCCGCTGGTCGTAGAGCACGGCGTGGACCTCGGTGCGCGCGGCCCAGATCTCGGTCGCCAGATGCCCTTCCCAGGTCGCGTCGCGGCCGAACTTCTCGCCCATGAACTGCTGCATCAGCACGTCGCGGATCGGCTCGATGGTGGCGTAGGGAATCGCGATGTGGATCACGCCGCCGCGCTCCTCCATGTCGACGCGCAGCGTGACGAGGATCGCGGCGTTGGCCGGCCGGGTGATGGTGGCGAACTTGGGATTGGTCTCGAGCCGGTCGAACGAGAAACTGACCGGGGTCACGGGCCGGAACGCGGCCTCGGCGTCTTCGAGCACGACCTCGACCATGCGCTGGACGATCGAGGTCTCGATCGTGGTGTAGGGCCGGCCCTCGACCTTCATCTTCACCGAGGCGTTCCGCCCGCCGAGCAGCACGTCGATGATCGAATAGGTGAGCGCGCTGTCCACCGTCATCAGCCCGAAGCCGTCCCACTGCTCGGCCTTGAACACCGAGAGGATGGCGGGCAACGGGATCGAGTTCAGATAGTCGCCGAAGCGCACCGACTTGATCCCGTCGAGCGAGACCTCGACGTTGTCGGAGGTGAAGTTGCGAAGGCTCGTCGTGAGCAGCCGGACCAGCCGGTCGAACACGATCTCGAGCATCGGCAGGCGCTCGTAGGAGACGAGCGCCGAATCGATGATGGCGCGGATCCCGGACTGGTCCGCGAGGCCGAGCGCATTGGGGTCGAAGCCGAGAAGGCCGTCGACCTCGTCCTGGTTGAGCACGCGGTCGACCGCCTTGCGGGCGCTCGGCGGCTCGGCCGAGGCGTTCCAGTCGGCCGAATCGGCCGCGGCCGGTCCGCCCTGCTCGGAGAGCGCGGCCTCCCATTCGGCCGCAATGTCGTCGTCGCTCTGGGTTCCGCCGGCCATAACTTTAAGCCCCGCCGCCCTACTGGACGATGATTTCCTTGAACAGAACGGCGTCGACCTTGGCCGGCGCCACCGCGGTGTTGACGCGGCGCAGCAGCTCTTCCTTGAGGCGATACACCCCGGAGGAGCCGCGGATGTCGTCGGGCCGGAGCTCGCGCAGATGCGTCTGGAAGCTGTCGAGCACGCGCGGCATCATCGGCTTGATGGTCTCGGCGGACTTCGCCTCGTCGACCTCGAGCGCGACCGACAGGCGCACGTAGCGCTGCTTCTCGCGGTCGACGGTGGCGAGGTTCACGGTCATCTCCGGCAGGTCGACGAAGGCCGCGCCTGCGGTCTCGGCTCCCTTTTCGCCATGGCCGCCGCCGTGGCCGCCCTCGGCCTTCTCCTCGCCGTGGCCGCCCGAGGCCTCGGCGTGGGCCTCGCCGTGGCCGTCCTCCTTGCCGCCCTTCATCATGAAGAACGCGCCGCCGCCGCCGATGAGCAGCGCGGCGGCCGCGGCGCCCGCGATGATGATGAGCTTCTTCTTCGACTTGGGCTTGCCCTCGGCGGCCGCGCCGGCTTCGTTCTCGTCCGCCATGTCAAAGCCTCCGCGGCGTGGATGACGCCGCGCTCCGTCGCCGCCGACGGGTTCGCCGGCCATGGTTAACGGATAGGTCCCAAAGGTTAACGAAGCCTTGCGACCCGGCAAAAGCTGCCGGGCAAATTGCGCCGGGCGGGCGGCCGCGACCTGTTTCTGCCGGGTGGGTTTCTCTGAATTTTCGTTCAAATTCGAACGATTCATCCATCTGGCACGCCGGCTGCAATGGTTCTGGCGACGGATCGCAGGTCGGGGAAGGACAGGCGAACGTCGTTAAGACAGCGGCTCGGGAGCGTGTGGTGGAAAACGCCTCTCTTGTCGGGTTGTCGCGGCAGGTCGCCCTGCGGCGCGAGCTCGACGTGATTTCGAACAACGTCGCCAACATGAACACCTCTGGCTTCAAGGCCGAGGAGATGACGTTCGGCGAGTATCTGATGCCCAAGGCGCGGGACGACACGTTCCAGCGCCGCGACCGCACGCTGTCCTTCGTCGAGGATCTCGCCACCTGGCACGACCAGACCGCCGGCGCGATCCAGACCACAGGCGCCGACACCGACGTCGCGATCGACGGCGAGGGCTTCTTCGTGGTCGAGGGCGCGGGCGGGACCCGCTACACCCGCAACGGCGCGTTCCAGATCAACTCGCAGGGCGTGCTGGTGACGTCGGAGGGCGCCCGCGTGCTCTCGACCTCCGGCCCGATCCAGCTCGGCCCCAACGAGCGCGGGCTCACGATCTCCTCCGACGGCACGATCTCGACCAACGAGGGCGTGCGCGGAAAGCTCCGCGTGGCGCGGTTCTCGAGCCTGCAGGACCTCTCCAAGGAAGGCGCGAGCCTGTTCCGCTCCGACGCCGAGCCGCAGGAAGCCACCGCCCGCGTCCGCATCGTCCAGGGCGCGATCGAGAAGTCTAACGTCAAGCCGGTCGCGGAGATGAGCCGCCTCGTCGAGGTGACCCGCGCCTATGAGAGCGTGACCTCGCTCCTGTCAAAGCAGGACGAGATCCGCCGCGCCGCGATCGAGAAGCTCGCCGAGGTGCCGTCGTGACCGCCGCCTCCAACACCGCAGGAGCCGCCTGATGCGCGCGCTGTACACCGCCTCTTCGGGCATGGCGGCCCAGGAGCTCAACGTCGAGCTCATCTCGAACAACATCGCCAACATGCGCACCGCCGGCTTCAAGCGCCAGCGGGCCGAGTTCCAGGACCTGCTCTACCAGTCGATGCGCCGCGTCGGCTCGTCGAGCTCGGACGCCGGCACCGTGCTGCCGACCGGCGTCGACATCGGCTCGGGCGTGAAGCTCGTCGCCACGCCCCGCGTCATGAGCCAGGGCACCGTCTCGCCGACCGAGAAGACCTACGACGTCGCCATCCGCGGCGAGGGCTTCTTCCAGGTCGAGCTGCCGGACGGCACCACCGCCTACACCCGCGACGGCTCGTTCGAGCTCGACCCGAACGGCCAGCTCGTGACCGCCGACGGCTACACGGTCTCGCCCGGCATCACGGTGCCGAACAACACGATCTCGGTCGCGATCAGCGCGGCCGGCCAGGTCGAGGCGACGGTGGCGGGCCAGACCGCGCCGCAGGCGCTCGGCCAGCTCCAGCTCGCCCGCTTCATCAACAAGTCGGGCCTCGAGGCCAAGGGCGACAACCTGTTCCTCGAGACCGAGGCGAGCGGCGCGCCGCTCCAGGACGTTCCCGGCGGCGAAGGCTTCGGCACGCTGCTGCAGGGCTATCTCGAACAGTCCAACGTCAACGCCGTGACCGAAATCTCCGACCTGATCGCCGCCCAGCGCGCCTACGAGATGAACTCGAAGGTGATCTCCTCGGCCGACCAGATGCTCCAGAACGCTTCGTCGATGATGCGGTGAGGACCATGACCCGCTTCGCCTGCGCGCTCGCGCTTCTCCCCGTCCTCGCCCTGCCTGCGCTTTCCTCGCCCGCTTTCGCGCAGCCGACGCTGCGCGCCGAGGCGCTGGTCTCGGGCGAGATCGTCACCGTCGGCGACCTGATCGACGGCGCCCACGGCCTCGAGGGCGTGGCGCTGTTCCGCGCGCCCGATCCCGGCCAGACCGGCCCGCTGCCGGCCGCCGCCGCCATCGCCGCCGCCCGCCGCGCCGGCGTCCAGGGCGTCGAGGCCAACGGCGTGCGCGAGGTGTTCGTCACCCGCGCGAGCCGCGAGGTCAGCCTCGAGCAGATGACCGGCGCGATCACCGCGCGCGCCGCCACCGACTATGGCTGCGACGTCGAGGCCGTCGAGACCACGCTCGATCCGGAAATGGCGGCCGTCCATCTCGACGCCGGCGTCTCCGGCGCGCTCGAGGTCGCGCGCTTCGTCGTCGATCTCAAGACCGGCCGGTTCGACGCGCTGCTCCAGGTCGCGGGCGCGGCCCGCGGGACGGCGCCGATCCGCGTCACCGGCGCGGCCGTCGAGACCGTCGAGGTCGCCACGCTCTCCCGCGCGCTGTCGCGCGGCGACATCGTCTCGGCCGCCGACGTGCGCGCCGACCGCCGCCCCAAGGCGCAGGCGCAGGACGCGCTTCGCCCGACCGAGGTCGCGGGGCTCGCGGCCAAGCGCGCGCTTCGCGAAGACCAGCCGCTGCGCTCGGGCGACCTGATGCGCCCGCAGCATGTCGAGCGCGGCGCCTTCGTCACGCTCATCTACGCCACGTCGGGCGTCTCGCTCTCGCTCAAGGCCAAGGCGCTCGCCGCCGGCGCCGCCGGCGACCTCATCACCGTCCAGAACCTGCAATCGAAGCGCGTCGTGAACGGCGTGGTCACCGGTCCCTCCGAAGTGACCGTGACCTCCGCCCCGACCGCCCTCGCCCGTCGCTGAGGAAGGCTCCCATGTCCACGCGTCAGTTTTCCGGGCGTCGCCTCGCCCTTCTCGCCCTGCTCGCCTGCTCCGCGGCGCCGCTCGCCGCCTGCAACACGGCCGACCGCCTCTCCCAGATCGGCAAGGAGCCGGCGCTGTCGGCGATCGACAACCCGACCACCCAGCCCGGCTACAAGAAGGTGTCGATGCCGATGCCCGAAGCCGTGCCGGTCTCCTACGCGCCGAACTCGCTGTGGCGCGGCGGGGCCAAGGGCTTCTTCAAGGATCCTCGCGCCAAGCAGGTCGGCGACCTGCTGACCGTGAAGGTCAACATCGCCGACAAGGCCGAGATCGAGAACGCCACCAAGCGCTCGCGCACCAACGCCGAGCAGTCCGGCGTCAACAACCTGCTCGGTTTCGAGACCAAGGTCGCCAAGATCATGCCGGGTGGGTTCGATCCCTCGAACCTCGCCAACGCCTCCTCGAGCTCCTCGAGCGCGGGCGAAGGCTCGGTCGACCGCAAGGAGACGCTGACCACCAACGTCGCCGCGGTCGTGACCCAGGTGCTCCCGAACGGCTCGCTCGTCATCGAGGGCAAGCAGGAGATCCGGGTGAACTTCGAGATCCGCGAGTTGATCGTCGCGGGCATCGTGCGCACCGAGGACATCGACGCCGACAACACGATCCCGTCGGAGAAGATCGCCCAGGCCCGCATCGCCTATGGCGGCCGCGGCCAGATCACCGACGTGCAGCAGCCGCGCTACGGCCAGCAGGTGATGGACGTGCTGCTGCCCTTCTGACCCATCCGACGCATCGAACTTCGCGGGAGCGGCTCCACCCAGCTCCCGCGGACCGCGGCCTTTCGGGCGTCCACCCGCCCGAAACGTCCGCCCGACCGCGGCCGCCGGCTCCCCCCGGCGGCCGTCGGCGTTTCCGTCCGACGAGGCCGGCGACGCCGGGCCCGACTACGTACGTGTTCGCACGCCCTATCGCTCTCTAAAGTTGTGTTTGTAAGTTTGCACAACTTAAACGGATATTCGAGACGCAGCCGCAATCGGCGCGCGTCCCAGCCCGCGGAGGAGAGCGCATGGTGTTTTCGGTCAACAATCACCGGCTGATGGCGAACGGCGCGCCGGCGCCCTTCGTGGCGAGCCCGAACCGGGGCGCGGCGCTTCAGCCGCTCTACCTGATCCTGCATTACACCGCGGGCCTGAGGGCCGACGGCGCGATCAGCTGGTTCCAGAACCCGGCGGCGCAGGCCTCCGCCCATCTCGTGATCGACCGCGACGGCGCGACGACCCAGATGGTCGAGTTCAACCGCATCGCCTGGCACGCCGGCAAGAGCTCCTGGAGCGGGCTCGACGGGCTCAACAAATATTCGATCGGGATCGAGATCGCGAACGCCGGCAGGCTGAGCAAAGGCGCGGACGGCAAGTGGCGCAACTGGGCCAACAACGTCGTGCCGGACGCCGACGTGATCGTCGCCACCCACAAGCACGAAAACACGCCGGCGGGTTGGCAGCGCTACACGGCGGATCAGATCGAGGCCGTCATCGAGATCGGCGTGGCGCTGCACCAGAAGTACGGGTTCGCCGACGTCCTCGGCCACGAGGACGTGTCGCCTGGCAGAAAGGTCGACACCGGTCCCGCTTTCCCGATGGGCAGCGTCGCGGGGAAGATCATGGGGCGGAAATAGGCCGCGCCCCGACCACGCCACGGCGGATCGCGGCCATGCCGCGCTCCGCTTTAGGCGGTCGACGCGACGCTCAGCTCCGCGCCTTCGCCTTTTCCGGCTTCAGGCGCAGGATGCCGCCTTCCTCGCTGTCGGTGAGGACGTAGAGCAGCCCGTCCGGGCCCTGCCGGACGTCGCGGATGCGCTCGCCGAGGTCGTTGAGCAGGCGCTCCTCATGCGTGACCTTGGCCCCGTCGAGCTCGAGCCGCGCGAGCGTCGGGATAGCGAGGCCGCCGACGAAGGCCGAGCCCTTCCAGGCCGGATAGGCGTCGCCCGTATAGAAGACGAGGCCCGAGGCGCCGATCGAGGGCACCCAATAGTGCACCGGCTGCTCCATGCCCTCCTTCTCGGAAGGGCCGATGTCGGTGCCGGAATACTCCTTGCCGTAGGTGATGACCGGCCAGCCGTAGTTCTTGCCGGGCTCGGGGCGGTTCAGCTCGTCGCCGCCGCGCGGGCCGTGCTCGGTCGTCCAGAGCTTGCCGTCCGCCGGGTTGATGGCCGCTCCCTGAACGTTGCGGTGGCCGTAGGACCAGATCTCGGGCTTGGCCTTCGGGTCGTCGGCGAAGGGGTTGCCGGCCGCCGGCTGGCCCTCGCGCGTGAGGCGCACGATCTTGCCGAGCGTCTCGTCGAGCGCCTGGCTCTTGACGCGGAACTCGCGGTCCGAGCGCTCGCCGGTCGTCACGAACATCGTGTTGTCGGCGGCGAAGACGATGCGCGAGCCGAAATGCTTGGTGGAGGCGTATTTCGGGGCCTGGCGCCAGATCACCTCAACGTCTTCGAGCCGCGCGCCGTTGGCCGCGAGCTTGCCGCGGGCGAGCGCCGTGCCGTTGACGCCGCCTTCGCCGGCCTCGGAGAAGGTGAAGTAGACGAAGCGCGTGTCGGCGAAGTCCGGCGCGACCGCGACGTCGAGCAGGCCCCCCTGCCCGCGCGCGTCGACCTTGGGCATGCCGGTGACCGGCGCCGACAGCTTGCCGTCGGGCGAGGCGATGCGCAGGCGCCCGGCCTTTTCGGTCACGAGCATCTTGCCGTCGGGCAGGAAGGCGAGGCCCCAGGGCCGCTCCAGCCCCTCGGCCACCGTCTCGATCGAGAACGACTGCTTCTCCGAGGCGACGACCTCGGAGGGCTTCTTCGACTGCGCGAGCGCGAGCGAAGCCCCGCCCGCCGCCACCGCCGCGACCGCGGCCGCCGCCATCAGCGCTTTCCTGCCAGCGTACGGAAACGCCATGTCGAAGCTCCTTGGCCGAAGGTCAGGTCGTCGGGCGCGAGCCGCCGCATGGCGACTGGTCCCGTTCACGGCGGCAGATATGTCCCAGACGATCGAGATCAAATCACGACGGATCACGCGCGTGTCATGGAGGCTCGCCGCGCCCGGCGCTTTCGCCCCGGCAGTTCTTGCCGCCCGGCAACGGCTACATGGACCCGGCGAAAGCGCCCATCCAATAAGGCTTTGATTCGAAACGATTTTCAATATGGCCCACGGCTTGCTCCGGGGATCTCGGGAATTTTCGTGGCGCCATGGGGCCCACGTCCGGGGTCGCTGTTCTGGAGACGGCAATGGGTATCTTCAACGCTCTGCAGACCGCGGTGAGCGGGCTTCAGGCCCAGTCCTTCGCGCTCGACAACATTTCGGGCAACATCGCGAACTCGCAGACCGCGGCCTACAAGCGGACCGACACCTCCTTCGCCGACCTCGTGCTCGGCGGCGACCTCAACTTCCGCCGCCAGGTCTCGGGCTCGGTGCAGGCGTTCTCGCGCCAGACCAACGATGTCGGCGGCGTGGTGCAGCCCGCGAACTCTGGCACCTCGATCGCGGTCAACGGACAGGGCTTCCTGATCGTGGCCTCGAGCCTCGGCGACCAGAACGGCTCGCAGGACTTCAGCGGCGACCTCTACACCCGCCGCGGCGACTTCGAGTTCGACCGCAACGGCTATCTGGTCAACGGCGCCGGCTACTACCTGAAGGGCATCGCGGTTGATCCGGTCACCGGCAACCGCGTCGGCTCGACGCCCGAGCCGATCCGCCTGCAGAACGACAGCTATCCGGCGACCGTCACCAGCTCGATCAACTACCGGGCCAACCTGCCGACTGAGCCGCAGACCACCAATTACGACGCGGCCGACCCGAACTCCTGGCTGCTCGACGGCACGATCACCGGCGACGTGACGGCCGACCAGAGCACGGCGTTCATGGCGAGCACGATCCCGGGCGACGCCATCACGGTCTACGACAGCACCGGCGGCGCGCATGACGTGCAGTTCCGCTGGGGCAAGACCGCGAACGGCGACCCGACGGCGACGCCGCCGACCGAAGACACCTGGGCGATGTTCTACCAGTCCGACACCAACGCGACCGGGACCGACACGGCCTGGACCAAGGTCGGCGACTACAGCTTCGACGCCAAGGGCGCGCTGACCTCGCCGGTCGGCGGCTCGACCACCATCACGGGCATGACGCTGAACGGCGCGAACATCGGGAACGTCAGCGTCGACAGCGGCACGGGGCTGACCCAGTACGCCGACAGCAACGGCACGACGACCACCAAGGCGATCTCGCAGAACGGCAACGCCTCCGGCACCGCCCAGAGCGTCGAGATCGCGGACGGCGGCAAGGTCAACGTGACCTATTCGAACGGCAAGACCCGCACCTTGTTCGAGGTCCCGGTCGTGACCTTCACGGCCGAGAACCGCCTAGCCCATCTCGACGGCGGCGCCTACGCCCAGACGGTCGCCTCCGGCGCGCCGCTCAGCGGCGACGCGTCCGGCGCGATCGTCGGCTCGGCGATCGAGCTGTCGAACGTCGACATCGCGGACGAGTTCACGAAGATGATCGTCACCCAGCAGGCCTACTCGGCCAACACGCGCGTGGTCTCCACCGCAGACGACATGCTTCAGGAAACGTTAAGCATGATCCGCTGAGGTAAATCACCTCGACGGCAAAGTAAGGCATCATCGTTTCGCCAGAGACGGAGCGGAAGACGCTCAATCGGCTTCTTTCGCTTCGTCTCCTTTTGTCCTGAAACGGCCTCGCCACGTGCGCGGCCGGACAGTCCGGGAGACGGGCAATGGGTCTGTCGAGCGCGCTCGGCGCAGCCCTGTCGGGGCTCAAGGCCAGCCAGGCCGGGCTCGACCTCGTGGCGTCCAACGTCGCGAACGCCAACACGGTCGGCTACGTCAAGCGCAGCCTCGTCACCGAGCAGTCGGTGGCGGGCGGCGTCACGACCGGCGTGCGCGTCGACGACATCCGCCGCGAGCTCGACGCCTATCTGCAGCGCCAGCTCCGGACCGAGTCCTCGGGCGCGGCCTACGCCTCGACCCGCGCCACCTATCTCTCCCAGCTCCAGTCCACCTTCGGCACGCCCGGCGGCGACCTCTCGCTCGACACGCTCGTCTCGGACTTCTCGAGCTCGCTCGACGCGCTCGCGACGACGCCCGACAATCAGGCGACGCGCGCAGGCGTCCTCGCCGCGGCGCAGACGCTCGCCCAGCAGCTGAACGCCGCCTCGACCGACGTGCAGGCGCTCCGCTCGCAGGCCGATCTCGGCATGAAGTCGGGGGTCGACCAGGCCAATGCGGCGCTGAAGACCATCGAGAAGCTCAACAAGGACATCACCGTCGCGCGCGCCAACGGGCAGACGCCGACCGGGCTGCTCGACCAGCGCGACCAGGCGATCGACGCGCTGTCGGGCCTCATGGACGTCAAGATCGACGAGCTCGCCGACGGGCAGCTCCGCATCAAGACGCAGAGCGGGCTGTCGCTGTTCGAGGGCGGGGTCGCGGCGACGCTCGAATTCGAGCCGACCTCGACGATCGTGGCCGGCGACTCGGTCGCGAACGGCTCGCTCGGAACCATCAAGCTCACCCGTCCCTCCGGCTTTTCCGCCGACCTTCTCGCCGACGGCGCGCTGCGGTCCGGCGCGCTGAAGTCGCTCGCGGATCTGCGCGACAAGACGCTGCCGCAGGCGCAAGGCCAGCTCGACGAGCTCGCCGCCAACCTCGCGCAGGCGTTCAGCTCGAAGACGGTCGCGGGAACGGCGATCACGGGCGGCGTCGACCTCACGACGCAGAACGCGCTCGCCGGCGACCGGCTGAGCGTCTCCTACACGTCAGGCGGCGTCACGAAGTCGGTGACGATCGTCAATGTCGGCGACCCGTCGGCCCTGCCGCTCGACGACGCGCTCACCGCCGACCCGAACGACACGGTGATCGGCGTCGACTTCTCCTCCCCGACCGCCGCCGCCGACCTCGACGCGGCGCTTGCGGCCAAGGGGATCGCGATCGACGCGAGCGCGAGCGCGACCGGCTTCGCCTTCACCTCCGGTGATCCGGCGCTCATGATCGCCGGCGGCTCCTCGAAGCTCACCGCCACGGCGCTGTCGGGCGACGGGCTCGCGATTCCGCTGTTCGTCGACGGCTCGGGCTCCAAGCCCTTTTCGGGCAGCCTCGACGGCGGCTCGCAGCAGGCGGGCTTCGCGGCGCGCATCACGGTCAATCCGGCGCTTCTGGCCGACGACTCCAAGCTCGTGGCCTATGACGCGACGACCGCGGCCGGCGATCCGGCGCGCGCCGAATATCTGCGCGACGCGCTGACCGCCGACCGCAGCTTCTCGGCCTCGAGCGGCCTCGGCTCGACGAACCGGCCCTTCACCGGCTCGATCGCGGAGTTCGCAAACGGCGTCATCGCCAACCAGGCGAGCGCGAGCGCGTCGGCGACCCGCGTCGCCGACGGCCAGTCGCTCGTCGTCTCGACGCTGACCGACAGCTATTCGGCGGCCTCCGGCGTCAACACCGACGAGGAGATGGGTCGCCTGATCCAGCTCCAGACCGCTTATGGGGCGAACGCCCGCGTCATCTCCACCGTGAAGGAGATGATGGACATGCTGATGAACATCTGAGGGCGCTCATGACGTCGATCGGGCCCTACGCCGCAAGCGGCATCGGACGGCCAAGCCTCACCAGAGCGCTAGCCGACATCAACTCGAACCTCGACAGCCTGTCGGTGCAGCTTGCGACCGGCAAGGCCTCGCAGAGCTATGCGGGCCTGGGCGACGGCGCCGCGACCTCGCTCGCGATGCGTTCGAAGCTCGGCCAGATCGCGTCCTACCAGTCGGTCAACGCGACGGTGAACACGCGCGTCTCGTTGATGAACACGACGCTCGAGCGGCTCGACGACCTCGCCGCCGAATACAAGCTCACCGACCCGAACGAGTTCATGCTGACGTCGGGCTCGGTCACGATCGCGCAGAGCCAGGCGGCCGTCGACCTCAAGGAGGCGATCGCCGCGCTCAATCTCGACGTCGGCGGCCGCTACGCGTTCTCCGGCCGCTCGACCGACGTGAAGCCGGTGATCTCGGCCGAGGCGATGCTCGCCGACGACGGCCAGAAGGCGGGCCTGCGGACCGTGATCTCCGAGCGCAAGCTCGCCGATCTCGGCGCGGACGGGCGCGGACGGCTGTCGGTCTCGGCCGCCTCCGGCGGAAGCTTCTCGGTGTCGGAGACCGGCGCCGGGCCGTTCGGCTTCAAGATCACCTCGCTCTCCTCGTCCATGACCAACGGCGTCGCGAGCGGCCCGACGGGCACGCCGCCTGCGGTCACGCTCGGCTTCACGGGCCAGCCGAACGTCGGCGACCAGGCGCGCGTCGGCCTCACAATGCCGGACGGCACCACCACCGAGATCACGCTTTCGGCCAAGGGAGCCGACGACTCCTCCGCGCTCCAGAGGGGCGAGTTCCGCATCGGCGCGACCCCGGAGGAGACCGCGGCCAACATGCAGGCGGCCTTCGACGGCGCGCTCAAGACCGCGGCCTCGACCGAGCTCACCTCGGCGTCCGCCATGCAGGCCGGAACCGAGTTCTTCGACGTCGCGCCGGGCGCCGAGCCCTCGCGCGTCGCGGGCTTCGACGGGACCTATGCAAGCGACGCCGAGCGCATCGCGGCGCTCCAGTCCGCGACCTCGCTCGATTCGACCGGCACGGCCGACAAGACGGTCGCCTGGTATGTGGGCGACGACGCCGCCGGCGACCCGCGCCTCACGGCCGCGGCCAAGATCGACGACGGCATCAGCGTCGCCTATGGCGCGCGGGCGAACGAGGACGGGCCGCGCCGCGTGGTGCAGACGCTCGCCGTGTTCTCCGCCATGACGTTCTCGGCCGACGACGCCGACGCCAAGGGGCGTTATGCGGCGCTCGCCACCCGCACGGTCTCGACGCTCGGCGACGCCAAGGCCTCGAGCGACATCCAGACGATGGCGGTCGACCTCGCGCAGGTCTCGACCTCCATCAAGGCCGCGAACACGCGCCACTCGGCGTCCAAGACCATGGCCGAAAACCTGATCTCGAACGTCGAGGACGTGTCGAAGGAAGAGGTCGCGGCCAAGATCCTGTCGCTGCAGAACCAGCTGCAGGCGAGCTATCAGGTGGCCGCGAACCTCAGCCAGCTCTCGCTCGTCAACTTCCTCTGAACGACGTGAGGCCGACGTGAGCGGGCGTGCTAAGCGCCGGGGCTGACGGCGGAGGGACCGTCATGCCCGCGCGCAGCGCGGGTATCCACGACTTCGGCGCAGAGCTCCACGATCCCAGAAAGTCGTGGATGCCCGGCCGCCGCCGGGCGTGACGGCGGCGGGAGACGCAGCCGCGGCGGAAAACGCCCCCTCGCCCGGTTCAGTCGTCGTCGTCGGCCGCCGCGACCTCGGACGACTTCGCGCCAAGGGCCGGCGGCGCCGGCGTCTTGGGGACGCGCTCCAGCATCTTCGCGACCCGGTCCCGCTCGCTCTTTCGCTCCGCCAGATTGGTCCATTCGTAAGGATCGACGCGGTGGTCGTAGAGCTCGAGGTCGCCGTTTCCGTAGGCGATCAGCCGGTGGCTCTCCGTGCGCACCGAGAAATGCAGGTCGCGCCGCGCCTTTGAGATCTTCGCCGGATCGTCTCCGTCGACGTCGAAGGCCCAGGACGAGACCACCGCGTCGCGCGCGCTTTTGGCCTTTCCCTTCAGGAACGCCGCATGGTCGGCGCCGTCGATGTCGTCGGGACGGTCGACGCCGGCCAGGCTCGTCAGGGTCTTGTAGAGGTCGGTGGTCGAAAACAGCGCGCGGCTCGCCCGCGGCTTCACGCCCGGGCCGGCGAAGATCACCGGCACGCGCAAAGCGCGCTCCCAGAGCGTGAACTTCTGCCACGTGCACTTCTCGCCGAGCTGCCAGCCGTGGTCGCTCCAGACCACGACGATCGTGTTCGAGGCGTTCGGGCCCTTCGCCAGCCCGTCGAGCGCGACGCCGATCGCGTCGTCGGCCTCGGCGATGCAGGCGAGGTAGCCCTTCACATAGGCCTTCCACGCGCCCTTGCCCGCGATGTCGAGATGGTCCGAATAGCGCTGCCGCGCCATCGCGCGCCCGGCCTCGGGCAGATCCTTGACGTCCTCGTTCCTGGCCATCGCGCTGTGAAGCGTGTCGAGCGCGCCGAGCGGGTACGGCATCTCGTCGGCTTGGGGGAAGCGGTCGAAATAGGTCTGCGGCGCGACCCATTTGGGATGAGGCTTGCGCAGGCCGAAGGCGGCGAAGAACGGCCGGTCGTGGCGTTTGGAGAGATGCTTCTCCACCATGAGCCTCGCGCAGCGCATGTCCTCGGTCTTTTCGCGCGTTCCTTCGGCCCGCCAGATCAGCGGCTCCTTGCCGGTGTCGGCCCATTGCGGCCGCGGCAGCGGGTCGGTCCATGAGGCGGGATCGTTGGGCGCTGTGTTCCAGCGCCAGTCCATGTGATGGATCTTGCCGGTGTAGGTCGTGAGGTAGCCTGCGTCCTTGAAGGCGCGCACGAGCGAGACGCGGTCGGGCGCGACCCGCGGCCAGTTCAAGCAGGCGTTGGTGTAGATGCCGGTGCGCCACGGATAGCGCCCGAACAGGACCGCGGCGCGCGCCGCCTGGCAGACCGGCGCGTCGGCATAGGCGCGGTGGAGGCCGACGCCCTGCCCCGCCAGCCGGTCGAGATTGGGCGTGGAGGCGAGCGGATAGCCGCCCTGCCACCCGGTCCAGTCGTTCATGTCGTCGATCGCGACGAAGAAGACGTTCGGCCGGTCGCCGCCTTTCGGGGCCCTGGCGACCGCAGGCGCCGCCATCGCCGCCGCGCCGAGGGCCGCGCCGGCCGCGGCCTCGGCTCCGTTAACGAGCAACCGCCGCCGAGTGAGTGGTTCCACGTCCGCGCTCCCCCCAAAACCGCAGGACGGCGGACGCTAGCAAGTTTTTATATAATGTCTATTGATTTAGTATTTTGTATGTCGCCTTTGGCCTGGCATGCCTGCGTTTCTTGGGGCTGGGCGACCGTCGCGGCCATGCGGCCAAACATGACGCCAAGGCCTTGAAAACGCTCCATTAACCATACGGCTCGCTTTGGCGCGAAGCCGTGGAATCCCGGAGGTCGAATTAACTCCTGCTTAGAGGGCCGGGCCCGATTGTCCGCACGTGCTTCAGGACGAGGCGCTTCAAAACTCCTAGGACAGGAGAACTACCATGGCTGAGATCACCCTCAATTCCGCCGTTCGCTCGAACCTGCGCACCCTGCAGTCGACGACGGACCTCATGAACCGCACCGAAGAACGCCTCTCGACCGGCAAGAAGGTCAACTCGGCGTTCGACAATCCGGCGAGCTTCTTCACCTCTCAGGCCCTCGACCGCCGCGCGAGCACCTTTAACAACCTGCTCGACTCGGTCTCGAACTCGGTCCAGACGCTGAAGGCCGCGGACAACGGCATCACCGCCATCAGCAAAGTCGTCGAGTCGCTCAAGGCCACCGCCCGCAGCGCCGTGCAGTCGACCCAGGCCGTCACCTCGAAGGCGTCGGTCACCTCGGCCGCGATCGCCAACCTGTCCGAGTCGAACCTGATCGGCGGCACCTTCACCAACAACTCGGCGACGGGCACCGCCGTCCTCAACAACAACAGCACCACGGCCGTCGCCATCACCGGCGCGACCAAGCTCTCGGGCGCTGCGAGCACGACGTCGGACAGCCTGGCCAGCGGCATCGCCGCCGGCGAGTCGATCACGGTCAACGGCACGAAGATCGACTTCGTGTCCTCGGGCGCGACCGGCAACCAGGTGAACATCACCGACGACGTCACGACCCTGATCCAGAAGATCGACAGCATCACCGGCGCCTCGACCGCGTCGTCGGTCACCGCTGGCGCGATCAGCATCTCGACCGGCACCAACCAGGATCTGACGCTCTCGGGCAGCACCGGCACGCTCGCCAAGCTCGGCCTCACCGCCGGCACCACGGCGCGCACCGCCCCGACCGACGTCAACCTGCAGAACCAGTCGCTGACGGTTCAGGACAAGAACGGCGTCAACCGCACCGTGACCTTCTCGCGCGGCGGCATCGACACCCTCGACAAGCTGAACAAGTTCTTCGACGACAACAACATTGACCTTCAGGGCACGGTGGCCGTCGACCCCGCGACCAAGAAGGGCACGCTGACGCTGCAGACCACGAACGCCGCCGCCGACTCCACCCCGGCGACGCTGACCGGCTCGGCTGTCGCCACCGGCCAGGCCTTCAACGGCGCGGCGACCTTCTCGACGCCCGTCGTGGGCGGCGCCGGCAAGGACGTCCGTGACAGCTTCGTCAAGGACTACAACAACGCGCTGAAGCAGATCTCGACGCTCGCGAAGGACGCCAGCTACAACGGCGTGAACCTTCTGAACGGCGACGACCTCGACATCGTGTTCAACGAGGACGGCTCGTCCAACCTGAACGTCAAGGGCGTGCAGTTCGACGCCACGGGCCTCCAGCTCGGCGACCTGCAGAACATCGACTTCTACGACTCGAACTCGATCAACGACGTTCTCAGCGCTCTCGACGACGTCTCGTCGAAGCTCGAGACCCAGTCCTCGAAGTTCGGCTCGCAGCTGCAGATCGTCCAGACCCGTCAGGACTTCACGAAGGACATGATCGGCACGCTCGAGGACGGCTCCGCCGCCCTCACCTCGGCCGACACCAACGCCGAAGCCGCGAACCTGGCGACCCTCCAGACCCGCCAGTCGCTCATCGTCTCGGCGCTGTCGATCTCGACCAGCCAGGAGCAGAACGTCCTTCAGCTTCTCCGCTGATCGACGCCTCCTCCGAAACGAAAGAAGGGCGGAAGCTTCGGCTTCCGCCCTTTTCTTTTGCTCAGTTTTCAAGGCTTGACGGCGAATGAACAGGAAGCCGTTAACCATTAACTCCTGATTAAGGTTAACAGACTACTTTGGCCATTGCGCCCATCGGAGGCGTCTCCCGACTGGAGCGATTTGGCCATGGCCGACGTGGTTCTCAATTCAGCCGTTCGTTCGAACCTGCGCACGCTGCAGTCGACGACCGAGCTGCTCAACCAGACCGAAGAGCGCCTCGCCACCGGCAAGAAGGTGAACTCGGCGCTGGACAATCCAGCGAGCTATTTCACGGCGAACGCGCTCGATCGAAGGTCGTCCGACCTCTCGAGCCTGCTCGACAGCGTGGCGAACTCGATCAAGACGCTCGAGGCGGCCGACAACGGCATCCGGGCCATCACCGAAATCGTCGAAGGCCTCAAGGCGACGGCGCGAGCCGCGCTTCAGTCCCCGCTCGCGGTCTCCGAGAAGGCGGCCGTGACCTCGGGCGACCTCGGCGACGGCGCGACCTCGAAGAACCTGCTCGGCGGCGCGGTCCAGAACTCGCCGACGTCGGGCCAGGTCAGCTTCACGTTCGGTTCGGCGACGACGCTGACGGACGCCGCCGACACGCTGACCTTCAACATCGCAGTCGACGGCGGCGCCGCGACCCCGATCACCATCGACCAGGCGGCCGTGCAGGCGGCCGGCAACGGCGACAACGTGATCGACAGCCCCGCGGAGCTGCGCCAGATCCTCGGCGCCAAGCTCGGCCCGAACGTCAGCGTCGGCGGCGCCGGCAACGCCGTCACCATCTCGTCCAACACCGCCGGCGCCAGCTCCTCGATCGCGATCACCGGCTACACCGAGACCGACACGAACAACAACACGACCGACGGCACCGGCCTCGGGAACCAGACCAACACCGGCCTCGCCGCCACGACGACGCCGAGCGTCCTCGACGGCAAGAGCCTCGTGGTGAAGGACAAGAACGGCCAGAACGTCTCGGTGATCTTCGGCTCGGCGATGGGCCAGGTCGACAGCATCGAGGAGCTGAACAAGTTCTTCGACGACAACAACGTGCTGCTCGACGCCACCTTCGACATCAACACCCATTCGCTCAAGATCTCGGCCGACAACTCGATCGCCAACTCCACCCCGCTCGACATCGGCGGCTCGGTGGTGGGCGCGGGCAAGCCGTTCACGAACAGCGCCTTCTCGGCGCCGGTCCTCGACGAGGCGGCCGCGCTCAAGCGCGCCAACTTCGCCGACGACTTCAACGACTCCATGAAGGAGATCAACAACCTCGCCAAGGACGCCAACTACAACGGCGTCAACCTGCTGATGGGCGACGATCTCGACGTGATCTTCAACGAGGACGGCTCGTCGAAGCTCGAGGTGAAGGGCGTGACCTTCGACGCCGACGGCATCGGTCTCGCGGCGATCTCCGACAGCCAGTTCTACGACTCCGGCTCGATCCAGGAAGTTCTGGACCGGCTCGACGGCGCCTTCCAGACCATCGAGGCGCAGTCCTCGAAGTTCGGCTCGCAGCTCCAGATCGTGCAGACCCGCGAGGTCTTCACCAAGGACATGATCGGCACCCTCGACGACGGCGCCCACATCCTGACCGCCGCCGACACCAACGAGGAAGCCGCCAACCTCGCGACCCTGCAGACCCGCCAGCAGCTCATCGTCTCGTCGCTGTCGATCTCGACCCAGCAGGAATCGGCGGTCCTCCAGCTTCTCCGGTAAGCCAGAGCGCCATCTGAAAGGCCTCCGAAGACGGGCGGGACATCGGGTCCCGCCCGTCTTCGTTTGAGCGCTGTCGCGAGCGTCGGCCGGACGCCTCGGAACAGGAACCAAGGGACGATTGTCATTTCCGCGCCCGGCGCGCCAAAATCCGCGATCAGTCGCGGATCGCGGGGGCGTGATGCTCGTTTCTCTCCGTCTTCGCCTCACGGGCGCCGCCCTAGGCGTCGCGCTGGGAAGCGTCGGCGCGGCCGACGCCAGACCCAAGGTCACCCCGACGAAGGCCTTCGAGGTCGGCGCCGGCGCCATGTCGAGCGCAAGGGCCGTAGCCGGCCTCAAAGCCGGCGGCGCGCTCTACGCCTACGCCGAGGGCAAGGACCTGTTCGTGCGGCCCGTCGGCGCCGACGGCGCGCCGGGCCGGCCGTCGCAGCTCTCGTTCCGGGGCCATTCGGAGTTCGGCGTGTCCGAGGCCTCGATGGCGCTTCTGAAGAACGGAAGCGTCGCCGCCGCCTGGACCGCCGGCACGGGGCTGCGCGGCGCGGTGTTCGCGCGCGTCGCCCGGCCGGACGGACGGCTGGTCTCGGCCGAAATCGAGGTCTCGGCCGACCCCCTGCTCAATTCCACGAGCCCGTCCGTCGCTGCGCTGTCCGGCGGCGGTTTCGCGGTCGTCTGGCGAAGCGCGTCGGACACCGGAAAGGTCGCGATGAACGTCCGGATCTTCGACGCTTCCGGCGGAGCCGTGGGCGGATTGACGAAGATCGCCGCGCCGAAGAACAGCAGCTTTTCGAGCCTGTCCATCGCCGCTCTGGGAGCCGGCTTCGTCATGGCGTATGTCCGCCGCGACCAAAACTTGGTCCGCGTGCTCGCCCAGCAGTTTTCGGCGGCCGGCAAGGCCAAGGGACAGCCGATCCGGCTCGACGAGCAGAACGACCGGTTCCACGAGAACGTCCGGATCGCGCCGCGCGCCGCAGGCGGCTTTGCGGTCGCCTGGCAGGAGAACGTCTATTCGGGCGCGGTCGACGTGCCGATCGTCGTGGACACGACGCTCAGGGGCCGGTTCCTGACCGCCAAAGGCGAGCCGGCGGGGCGCATCGCGATCGAGGACACGGTCAAGGAAAAGTCCCTCGAGCGCGCCCATGCGCTCGCCGACACCGCCGCGGGGCTGCTCGTCGCCTGGCACCTGCTGACGCCGAAGTCCGACGACAAGAGCGACAACGACATTCGCGGAACGCTCGTCTCCGCCGCCGGCGTCCCGGGCCCGGTCGCGCGCCTGACGAAGACCTCGGCGGCCGGCGAAACGATGCCGCGGCTCGCCCCGCTCGCCAATGGCGACGCCGCGCTCGGCTTCACCGCCGCGCCCTACGAGGGCGACGAGGATCCGCACGGCGCGAGGGGCGCGCTCCTCAAGGCCAAGCCCTGAGACGGCGCCCCACGCCGGCGCGCGCCCTCACGCCTTGCCCAGCATGCGGTCGGAGATGATGCGACGCTGGATCTCGCTGGTGCCCTCGAAGATCGTCGTCAGCCGCGCGTCGCGCCAGTAGCGCTCGACGCGGCGCTCGGTGGTGTAGCCGTTGCCGCCGTGAAGCTGCATCGCCTGATTGGTCACCTTCACGGCCATCTCGGTCGCGAGCAGCTTCACCATCGCGCTCTCGCTCTCGGCGGCCTCGCCCTGGTCGAGCAGATGCGCGGCCTGGCGCCAGAAGGCGCGGGCCTGATTGACCTCCGCGGCCATGTCGGCGAGCGCGAAGCGCAGCGCCTGGAACTCGCCGATCGGCCGGCCGAACTGCTCGCGCTCCTGGAGATAGAGCTGGCAGTCCTCGACCGCGGCGCGCGCCACGCCCACGGCCCGCGCGGCGGTGTGGACGCGGGCGATGTTGAGGCCGCGCTGGACGGCGGCGAAGCCGCCGGCGTCGGCGCCTGCGCCCTCGTCGCCGTAGAGCCCGGTCAGCCGGTCGCTTTCCGGCACCCTCACCCCGTCGAGCTCGAGCTCGAAGGTGAGGAAGCCGTGATAGCCGATCTTGTCGATGACGGTCCCGGCGACGCCCGCGGGGAAGCGTCCGGGCTCCTTGACCACCAGGAACGGCTCGAGCCCCGCCGACCGGGGCTCGCCCTCCTCCGGGTCGCGGGTGCGGGCCAGCACCTCGATGAAGTCCGCGCCCTTGGCGAATCCCGCCCAGCGCTTTTTGCCGGTCAGCACCCAGTGGTCGCCGTCGCGCACCGCGCGCGTGCTGACGCCCGCGAGATCGGAGCCGGCGTCCGGCTCCGACAGCGAGATCGAGCCGATCCACTCGCCCTTCGCGGATTTGGCGAGCAGCGTCTTCCGGCGCTCCTCGTCGAGCGTCTGCGTGCCGAGCCCCTGCCCTCGCGCCAGGATCGAGCCGACCGAGAGCCAGGCGCGGGCGAGCTCCTCGGAGACGAGGCAGTATTCGAAGACGCCGAGCCCCATGCCGCCATGCTCGGCCGGAATCGTGAGCCCGAACCAGCCCTTCTCGGCCATCTGCTCGATCAGCTCGCGCGGCATTTCGCCTTTCTCGCGGTCGAGCCGGTCGGCGATCGGCAGCACGACATCGCGGGCGAAGGCGCGCGCGTCCTCCATCAGCGCGATCCGCTCCGGGCTCGCCCAGGGCGAGGGAAGGCTCGGCGGCTCGGGCGCGATCGGATCGGAGGCGGAGTTGCGCATGGGTTCGGGCATGTCGGGATCGGTCTCCCCTTTTGTCGTCGTCATGCGCTATGCGTAGCGTCCGAGACCGCGGCGGCCATGCGATGTTCGTCTGGGACGCCGCATGGCCGCAGCGCCAAGCCGAGAGCCGCATCACATGACTTTGAAGGTCGATCTGAAGCCCGGCGAACGCGTCGTCATCGGACGGTCGGTCGTCACCAACGGCCAGACCCGCTCGAGCCTGATGATCGACGGCTCAGAGCCGGTGCTGCGCGAGCGCGACATCCTCAGGGAAGAGGCGGCCGACACCCCCGCCAAGCGCATCGCCTATGTGGTGCAGATGATGTATCTGGCCGGCTCGCCCGACGCTCTCCTGCCCGCCTACACCGAACTCGCGCGCGGCGCGATGAAGGCGGCGCCGAGCATGATCCCATTCTTCGAGGCGGTGAATAACCACGTCTTAACCGGACAGCTTTACAAAGCCTTCCGGGAAGCGCGGAAACTCGTCGCGCACGAAGCGAGTATCTTCGAGCATGCAAAACGGGGCGCAAGCCTACGCGCGGATGGCGCAGACGACGGCGAGTCCCCGTGAGCGGGAGGCTCAGCTTCTCCTGAGGGCGGCGGCGCGGTTCGCCGCGGCCCATGCGGCCGAGCCCTTCGACCGCAACGCGGCCCGCGAGGCCGCCGAGTTCAACCGCAAGCTCTGGACGATTTTCCTGAGCTCGGTCAGCCGGCCCGAAAATCCGCTCGACGCCACGACCAAGACGAACCTTCGCAACATCGCGATGTTCTCGATGCGGCGGTCGAGCGAGATCGAGATCAATCCGAAGCCCGAGCTGCTCCCGGCGCTGATCGACATCAACCGCAACATCGCCGAAGGCCTGCGCGGCTGAGACCAGCCCCGCAGGCTCGAGAGGTCCGGATTTCAGGCTTAGAGGATCAGGCCGTGACTTCGAGCGCAGGCTCGGGCGCGCTCTGGGCCGTCACGCCGTCGATATAGGCGCGGAGCCTGAGGCGCGACTCGCTCGGCGTCTGCACCGCGACGAAGCCGGTGGCGACGTCGACGAGACGGTAGACCAGGGAGCCGGTCTGCGCGTCCTTCTCGACCGAACGCTGGGCGTTCATCGCGAGATCGGGACGGACGGTGATCTCCGCGGGACCGGCCGCAGGAGCGGCGACAGGCTGGACGGACTCCGGGCTTCGGCGCACAGGCGCCAGCGAAGTCGTCACTGTTCCAAACGAGGCGTCCATCTCCTCAACCCCACGGCGAATGCGACATCCAATGAGGGATGCTCACCGTGAGGATAGCCGTGACCTGTTAATTCGATGTTAGGAGATGGGGTTAACGCCACACGTCCTGATTGCTTAAGATTTTACGTTCACGCTCCGCGCGATACGGCGATGGGCGCCGCCGCCGCGGGCTTTCCGTAGCCGCCGCCGGTCCGGTCGTAGACGCTGGGCTGCGACTTCGAGCCCATCTCCTCGGCGACGCCGCGCAGCAGGCTCTCGGCGACCGAGCGCGCCGTGCCGATCACCAGCAGGTTCTCTTCGAGCGCCGCGCGGAACGCGACGTGGAGCTCGCTCACCTCGCCGATCGCGCCCGCGTCCTGGGCCGCGACCGCCTGCTCCTGCGCGCGCAGGCCCTCGACGTCGAGCATGTAGCGGCCCGACAGCTCGGCCTTTTCGGAGGCGAGTTCGTTGGCCGCCCCATAGGCGCCCACGCGCACGAGGCGGGTCTCCTCGGCGATGACGGCGGTGAGGCGTTCGACCGTGCCGGCGATCCGGGAGATCCGCTCGGCGGCTTCCTGCGGGGTCATCGGCGCGCGGGCGACGACGGCGGGCACGGAGCGGCGACGGAGGGTCATGACGTCTTTCCTTGCTGAAGCGCGATGAGTTCGCGGCGGATGTCCTCGGCGATGCCTATTCCGCCTGCGGCCGCGATGGTCTTGCCGTACTGGTCGGCGAGCATTGAACGATAGGCGCCGCCGGCTTCGCCCGAGCCCAGCGGACCGTCGCCGCCGAGCCCTTCGAACATCCGCTCCATCATCTGGGTCAGGAACACGGCTTCGAAATCCTCCGCGGTCTGGTCGACGCGGTTCGGCGCCTTGGCGGCCGGGTGGGCACCGTAGGCCTTTTGGGCCGCGAGCGCCGCATTCATCACGGAGGCCGCCGAGGAGGTGGCGGCGGGCGACGACAGCGCCATCACATCACCTCGATTTCGGCCTGGAGGGCGCCCGCGGCCTTGATGGCCTGCAGGATGGCGATGAGGTCGCGCGGGCCGACGCCGATGGCGTTCAGCCCGTCGACGAGCTGGCGCAGGTTGACGCCTTCCTTGAGCACCGCCAGGCGGCGCTCCTTGTCGGTGTCGACGGTGATGTCGGTGCGCGGGGTCACGACCGTCTCGCCGTCAGAGAACGGCTCCGGCTGGCTCGCCATTGGGCTTTCGGTGATGGTGACGGTGAGGTTGCCCTGCGCCACCGCGACGGTCGAGACGCGCACGTCCTGCCCCATGACGATGATGCCCGAACGCTCGTCGATCACGATCTTGGCGAGCTGGTCGGGCTCGACCTTGAGCTGTTCCACCTCGGTCAGCAACTGCACGATGTTGCCGTGATACTGCTTGGGCACCTGGACGGTGACGGTCGAGGGGTCGATCGGCTCGGCGACGCCGGAGCCGATGAAGGCGTTGATGGCGCCGGCGACGCGGCGCGCGGTGGTCAGATCAGGGTTGCGCAGCGCAAGCCGAACCGTTGTCAGATTGTTGAGCGCGAACGGGATCTCGCGTTCGATCAGGCCGCCGTTCGAGATGCGGCCGGTGGTCGGCACGCCGCGCACCACCTGCGCGGCCTCGCCTTGCGCGTTGAAGCCGATCACCGCGACGGAGCCCTGCCCGACGGCGTAGACCTCGCCGTCGGCGCCCATCAGCGGGGTGACGATCAGCGTGCCGCCCTGCAGGCTCGTCGAGTCGCCGAGCGCCGAGACGGTGACGTCGATGCGCGTGCCCTGCGTGCCGAAGGGCGGCAGGTTCGCGGTCACCATCACGGCCGCGACGTTCTTGGTCCTGAGCGTCTGGCCGCGGGTGTTGACGCCGAGGCGCTCCAGCATCGACTGCAGCGACTGTCGGGTGAAGGGCGCGGCGTTCAGGGAGTCGCCCGTGCCGTTGAGGCCGACCACGAGGCCGTAGCCGACGAGCTGGTTCTCGCGCACGCCCTCGATGTCGGTCAGGTCCTTGATGCGGGACTGGACGCCGCCGCGGCTCGGGCCGCCGTCGTCCTCGCCCGCGAAGGCGCGCTTGCTGACCGAGACGGTCTGGATCGTCGCGGCGCGCGTTCCGCTCTGCCCCGCCGCCTGGGCGCGCGGCGCCGGGGCGGCGTCGGCCGCATGGGCCGCGGCCGAGGTCGAGACCACGAGCGCGGCGGCGGCCAGACCTGCGACGAGACGATCGAAAAGCGACGGCATGGACGGACCCAACACCCCACGAGAACTTCGCCGTTTCCCATGCGAAGCCCGTGCCGGTTTCAGGATCGTTGAGATCTGAGCGCATTCCCGTGTCCGGCGCCCGGCAGAAGGCTCTTCGGCGCCCGGCAAGACCGGCCGCGCCCGGCAATTTCTGCCGGGACGTTAAGGCGGGATTAACCATGCGCGGGCCATGGTTCCCCTGTTGCTTCAGGGGATGCTCACGATGCGCATCGACGGATTGGGGCGCGTGGTCGCCGGCTCGGGGCCGACGCGGCCGGGCGCGGCCTCCGGCGCGTTCAGCCTGTCGGAGGGAGCCGAGGCCGCCGCGCCGAAAAGCGCCGCGCCCCTGCGCGCGGCGCCCGGGCTCGACGCGCTGATCGCGCTTCAGGCCGTCCCGCCCGAGACCGCCAGGGAGCGCCGCAAACGCGAAATCCGCCGCGGCCGCGGGCTGCTCGACGCGCTCGACGAGATGAAGCTCGCGCTGATCGAGGGCCGCGACGACCCGGCGAGCCTCAAGCGACTGGTCGACAGCCTCGCCGAACGCCGCGCCGCGACCGACGACGCAGGCCTCGACGACGCGTTGTCGGCGATCGAGTTGCGCGCCCAGGTGGAGCTGGCCAAACGCGGGCGATAAGCCCAAAAAGGCCCCGAGGCGGGGTCCGGTAAACTGCGTAGAAGCGAAATAGCCTGTGATTTCAAAGGTTTCATGACGCACAGATAGATTGTCGCTCGATAGCGTTACCGCTATATTCCGCGGCAACCGACACCCCGCCTGCGGCAAGGCAGAAGGCCCTGAAGATGAGCGTCGAGTTGGCAGAGGACTACCGGCCCAGCGAGGCCGAACCGTTTATGAACCAGCGCCAGAAGCGCTACTTCCGCGACAAGCTGCTCGCATGGCGGGACGAGATCCTGCGGGAGAGCCGCGAGACGCTGGAGCACCTGCAGGACGAGAACCAGAACCACCCCGATCTCGTCGACCGCGCCTCCTCGGAGACCGACCGCGCGATCGAGCTTCGGGCCCGCGACCGGCAGCGCAAGCTGATCGCCAAGATCGACGCGGCGCTCGCCCGGATCGAGGACGGCTCCTACGGCTATTGCGAGGAGACCGGCGAGCCGATCTCGCTGCGCCGCCTCGACGCCCGCCCGATCGCGACGCTGTCGATCGAAGCGCAGGAGCGCCACGAGCGCCGCGAGCGCGTCTATCGCGACGACTGAGACGTCGTCCCGACGTCAGTGACCCATGGCCGGGCGGCCAAGCCGCCCGGCCGGGACGTCCGACGGGAGGCGCGACGGCGCATGTCGGCGATCGACCCGCGCCAACGTATTTCCCTACCGCTGCACAGTTTGGCTTCTTGCGACGCCCCGCCCCGGACAGGCGGCGCTTCTCGCATATACATCTGAATACGTATTTATACTGTTTCGCCCGCCCGCAGATCGACTAGCTTCGAACTTCTGGCCCAGGTTTTCGACGCCGACATGCCGCTGCTCAGATGGAAGCAGCCCGCTCAGCAACCTGATCATCGGCACGGTCACGGCCACGCGTCTGCCCGGCGGGGGCTTCCTGCTCGTCAGCGAGGACTGCATCGGCGAATTCGGCCAGTTTCGCAGCCTGGTGTTTCGCCGGTTCGACGACGGGCTGAAACAGGCGCCCGCCGCCCGACAGACCAAGTTCATGAAGACCCTCGTGCGGGGCGGGCTGGCGGTCCTCTCCAACGGCGACGTGGCCGCGGCCTATAGCGGCGGCGGGCGCCAGGTCATGGTCCAGATCGTACGGCCCTGAGCCCAGCCGGGAGGCTTCGCGGAGCCGCCCTGCCGCGAGCAGGCGCCCGCCGCCGCGACCACGCCCGGGCGTCGCGGATAAGCGGCCGATTACAACCTTCACGTTTTCGTGACGCGCACCTGCAAGCGATGCCCGCGGCCACTCGTTCGATCTCGCTTCACGCATCGAACTGCGGTGATGCGCCGCAGCAGACCGGGACCGCGTCTGAGCCGAATTGTCGAGTTCCGCCCGCGGCATGGGCCGATGCCGCAGCGCGTCACAAACACGATTGCGGAGCATCGAGCGATCGGCTTTGACGATCGTTCCGACGCTCTCTTGGGATGGAGCTCGGAGCCTCGATCGTCTGTTCTCAATCCCTTCGGCGGTCTTTACCTGCGACAAACTGGTATGCCATGTTTGGCATACCAGACATGCGGAGGCGCATGGCTGGCCAGTTTCACGGCGAACGTCGGGGGTGACGCGTGTTCGACCGGTCGATCGGAGACGGCATTACCGCGTCACTGCGCCGCGCTTCGCGCATCCCGGCCGACGGCCTGCTGCGCGCCCGAAGACTTCGCCGAAAGCCTTAGCCGGCCGGTTGGCCGAGCCAAAAAGACGTCAAGCTAGCTGAATGGCTGGCATGCATGACGCCAGAAAATCTGAAAAACAGAAAACAATCGAGGAGAAACGCCAGTGAGTCCCACCGCAGTCGCGTCAAATCCCGCATCCGGCGCGCCGGGCCAGCCCCACGTCTCTGAAAAGACGCGCTGGCTTCAGATCTTGGTCGGCGTGGTCTGCATGGTGGCGACCGCCAACATCCAGTACGCCTGGACGCTGTTCGTCCCTGAAATTCAGTCGACCTTCGGCTGGGACCGCGCCTCGATCCAGATCGCCTTCACGATCTTTGTGCTGGTGCAGACCTGGCTCACCCCGATCGAGGGCTACTTCATCGACAAGTACGGCCCGCGCGCCATGGTGGCGTTCGGCGCGGTGTTCATGGGCCTCTCGTGGGTCGTGAACTCGCAGGCCACCTCGCTGATGGGCTTCTACCTCGGCGCGGCCGTGGGCGGCGTCGGCGTGGGCTGCATCTACGCCACCTGCATCAACAACGCGCTGAAGTGGTTCCCGGACCGTCGCGGCCTCGCGGTCGGCCTGACCGCCGGCGGCTACGGCATGGGCTCGGCGGCCACGATCCTGCCGATCGCCGCGATGATCCAGTCGTCTGGCTTCCAGTCCACCTTCCTGTTCTTCGGCGTCCTCCAGGGCGTGCTGGCCTTCGTCGCCGCCATGTTCCTGCGCTCGCCCAAGACCGGCGAGGTCAAGGTCTCCGAGAAGCTCGCTCAGTCGCGCCGCGACTACACGCTGACCGAAGCCATGCGCACCAAGCTGTTCTGGCTGATGTTCTTCATGTTCATCTGCGTCGTCACCGGCGGCATGATGGCGGTCGCCCAGCTCGGCGTCATCGCGCAGGACCTCGGCGTCAAGAACTACTCGGTGAACCTCTACTTCTTCACCATGGCGGCGCTGCCGCTCGCGCTGATGCTCGACCGCATCATGAACGGCATCTCGCGCCCGCTGTTCGGCTGGATCTCGGACAACATCGGCCGCGAGAAGACGATGGTGATCGCCTTCACGCTCGAGGGCTTCGGCATCGTGGCGCTCGGCTACTTCGGCCATAACCCCTACGCCTTCCTCATCCTGTCGGGCGTGGTGTTCCTGGCCTGGGGCGAAGTGTACTCGCTGTTCTCGGCGCTCGCCGGCGACGCCTTCGGCACCAAGCACATCGGCAAGATCTACGGCGTGCTCTACTGCGCCAAGGGCATCGGCGCGCTGTTCGTGCCCGTCGGCAACCTGCTGATGGAAGCGACCGGCACCTGGTCCACCGTGCTCTACACCGTGGCCTGCATGGACCTGCTCGCGGCCTTCCTCGCGGTCGTGGCGCTCCGTCCGATCCTGAAGCAGCACGTGGCCTACTCCTCGGCGCTGAAGGCCAAGGAGACCGAAGAGATGTCGGGCAAGCCCGCGCTCGCCTGACGCCTCCGCGAAACTTGAGAATTCGGCGGGCCCCTCACGGGGCCCGTCGTCGTTTCGGGGCGCCATACCCTCGCCTCGCCGCAGCCCCACATAGCGGACGCATGTTCCGCTTCTTCGAGTCCCTCATCGACGTGACCGCGACGCCCGAGCGGCCCGAGCCGCCGGCGCGGCTCGGCGCGTTCTATTGGCACTTCCTGCGGCAGGCCAAGGGACTCTTCGCCGGGCTGCTGGTCATCGGCCTCGTGCTCGCGCTCGGCGACGCCTCGATCCCCTATTTCATCGGGCGGCTCGTCACGCTCGTGACCTCGACGCCGCCGGAGCGCCTGCTCGCCGAAGGCTGGCCGACGCTCGCAGGGCTCATCGGCGTCGTGCTGATCCTGCGCCCCGCGACGCTCTTCCTGCGCGGGCTCGTCGCCAACCAGGCGATCGGGCCGGGCCTCTCCAACCTCATCCGCTGGCAGTCGCATTATCACGTGGTCCGCCAGTCCTGGGGCTTCTTCCAGAACGACTTCGCGGGCCGCATCGCCACCAAGGTGATGCAGACGGGGCCGGCGCTGCGCGAAAGCATGGTGCAGACCGTCGAGGCGCTCTGGCACATCGTGGTCTACGGGACGACCGCGCTGATCCTGCTCGCTCACGCCGACCTGTGGCTCGCTTTGCCGCTCGGCGTCTGGTTCGTGGCCTACGCCGCGCTGCTGCGCTGGTTCGTGCCGCGCATGCGCGACCGCTCGCGCGCGGCTTCCGAAGGGCGCAGCCAGGTCACCGGCCGCGTGGTCGACAGCTACACCAACATCCTCACCGTGAAGCTGTTCGCGCGCGCCCGCGACGAAGACGACTATGTGCGCGAGTCGATGGACAGCCTGAACCATCTGTTCCAGCGCCAGATGCGGCTCGTCACCATGTTCGCGGTGACGCTGCAGCTGCTGAACGCGCTGCTGGTTGCGGCGATCGCGGTGTCGTCGGTGTGGCTCGCCTCGCAGGGCGCGATCGGCGTCGGCGTGGTGGCGATGGCGGTGCCGCTCTCCTGGCAGATCGTCTCCATGTCCGGCTGGGTGGCGTTCCAGGTCTCGGCGATCTTCGAGAACGTCGGCGTGGTGCAGGAAGGGGTGGGCACCATCGCGCGCCCGCTCGATCTGCCGGACCGGACGAACGCGGAGGAGCTCGCGGTCGAAAAGGGCGACATCCGGCTCGAAAACGTCACCTTCGGCTACGGCACGCCGCGGAAAGTCATCGACGACCTCACGCTCCACATCCGGCCGGGCGAGAAGATCGGGCTGGTCGGCCGGTCCGGCGCGGGCAAGTCGACGCTCGTCAATCTGCTGCTGCGCTTCTTCGAGCCGGCCCAAGGCCGCATTCTGATCGACGGACGCGACATCTCGCACGCGACGCAGGAGAGCCTTCGCGGCGCGATCTCGGTCGTGACGCAGGACACCTCGCTGCTGCACCGCTCGATCGCCGAGAACATCGCCTACGGGCGCCCCGGCGCGCCCCAGGCCGAGATCGAGACCGCGGCGCGACGCGCCTCCGCGCATGAGTTCATCACCGGCCTCACCGACCTCCATGGCCGCGGCGGCTACGACGCCCATGTGGGCGAGCGCGGCGTGAAGCTCTCCGGCGGCCAGCGCCAGCGCGTCGCGATCGCGCGCGTGATCCTGAAGGACGCGCCGATCCTCGTGCTCGACGAGGCGACCTCCGCGCTCGACAGCGAGGTGGAGGCCGCGATCCAGGCGAGCCTCGACGACCTGATGGCGAACAAGACCGTGATCGCGGTCGCGCACCGGCTCTCCACCATCGCCCGCATGGACCGGCTCGTGGTGATGGATCGCGGCCGCATCGTCGAACAGGGAACCCACGCTGATCTCATCGCGCGCGACGGCCTCTACGCCGATCTGTGGCGGCGCCAGTCCGGCGGCTTCCTGGACGACGGCGAGACCGAGGACGAGGCGGCCGAATAACGGCGATTCGCGCCCGTGCGGTATGTCGGGGCGCCGCCCGTTTCGAACTTCGCCTGCGCCAAAGCAAGCGGCCGATCACTTTCGCGCAACGCGGGTTCGACCGGCCCTTCAGCGAAACCAAAGGCTTGAGTCGCGGCACCCGCCTTCTGGAACGCGTTTTTTCGGCGCCGTTCCGCCTCAGGCGTGAAAAAAATGTCGCAGCCTTATGAAACTTTCGTACGTTGAGGCCGTTGGAGCCGTCAGCACGGAGGACGCCTATGGGAGAACCCGCAGATCGGGACGCCATCGACACGCTGGCCGCTGATCTTTTCAGCCGCGACCATCCCGACCGCGCCTGGAGCGCGATCGTGGACCACAGACATCGACTGGGCGTCGCCTCGGCGCTCGAACAGGCCGTCTATCGCGGGTTCGCCACCGCCCATCTGAGATCGCAGATCCGGACGCTTCCCGAGCCCGCCATCGCCGCCGCAGCGCTCGCCGCGGACGCCGCCGGAACCGGCAAGCTGCGGACCTGAACGCGCCCGATCCCGGAATTCCCCGTGATCGGGGAATTCCGTAGGTTTTCGATCACGACATCAGGCGGCGCTTCCGGGCGCCGCTTTTTTGTTGGCCAAGGATCGCTGCGCCCGGCCCACGCCTCGGGCCGCTCGCGCGCCGCGCGTCTTTGGAGATGCGCCCCGAGCCACACCCGTCATCCCGGCCTTGAGCCGGGATCCAGAACCGACGGCGATCGAGATGAGGGCGTCGGCGGCCGCGGCGGCTTTGCTCGAAGCGACGCGTGTCTGGATCCCGGCTCAAGGCCGGGATGACGCGTCGAGGGTCGCGCGCGAAGCGATCGACGGCGCGTTGCGGGCGCAGATGAGAACGCGCCGCAGACGTTCTGAAGGGCGTTCGAACCACACCCGTCATCCCGGCCTTGAGCCGGGATCCAGAACCGACAGCGGTCGAGACGAAGGCGTCGACGGCGACGGCTTCGCTCGAAGCGACGCGTGTCTGGATCCCGGCGCTTCGGCCGGGATGACGCGTGGAGGATCGCGCGGAGCGATCGGCGGCCTCGTGACAGAGGCCGCCTGCGCGCCCCTACCCCGCGATGCGGTCGAAATCCGCGACCGCGCGCGTGGCGTGGCGCAGGTGCGCCAGCAGCTTCAGGCGATTGGCGCGCAGCGCCGGATCCGGCGCGTTGACCGTCACCTGGTCGAAGAAGGCGTCGACCTTCGGCCGCAGCGTCGCGAGCGCGCCGGTCGCGAAGGCGAAATCCTCCTGCCGCAGGGCTTCGGCGGCCGCGGGCTCGACCGTGTCGAGCGTCGCCGAAAGGTCGATCTCGGCGTCGTCGGCGAGCAACGAGGGATCGAGCGCGCCCTCGAAGGCCCCCGCCCCGTCCTTCTTCTCCTCGGCGCGCAGGATGTTGGCGGCGCGCTTGTAGCCTGCGAGCAGGTTTTTTCCGTCCTCGGTCTCGAGCAGCTTCCCGAGCGCCTCGACGCGGCGGACGACGAGCACGAGATCGTCGCTCGCGGTCGCGGCGCTCGAGGCGAACACGGCGTCGACGAGATCATGCCGCGCGCCCTGGTCGCGAAGCTGAACCTTCAGGCGATCGGCCAGGAAGGCGAGCAGGTCGGCGCCGACCGCGTCGCCCAGCGTCTCGAGCAGCCGCAACCGCAGCCCGTTCTCCAGCACGATCCGCACCACGCCGAGCGCGGCGCGGCGCAGCGCATACGGGTCCTTCGAGCCGGTCGGCTTCTCGTCGATGGCCCAGAAACCGACCAGCGTGTCGATCTTGTCGGCGAGCGCGACCGCGATCGAGACCGGGGCGGCGGGGATGCGGTCGGACGGCCCCTGCGGCTTGTAGTGCTCCTCAAGCGCCGCCGAGATCTCCGGGTCGAGCCCCTCGGCCTCGGCGTAATAGCGGCCCATCAAGCCCTGAAGCTCGGGGAACTCGCCCACCATCTCGGTGACGAGGTCGGCCTTGGCGAGGCGCGCGGCCACTTCAGCCTTCTCCGGATCGGCGCCCACCAGCGGCGCAAGCTCCCTGGCGAGCCGCGCGATGCGCTCCACCCGCTCATGCTGGGTGCCGAGCTTTTCGTGGAACGTGATCGACTTCAGCTTCTCGAGCCGGTCCTCGAGCCTGGTCTTCTTGTCCGTCTCCCAGAAGAAGCGGGCGTCGGAGAGCCGCGCGCGCACCACGCGCTCATTGCCGTGGATGATCGCGGCGCCGTCGTCGGTCGCGTCGAGATTGGCGACGAGAATGAAGCGGTTGGCGAGCCGGCCGGGCTTCTGCGGCGCCTCCGCCTCGTCGGCGGCGCCGGACGCGAGCCGCCGCGTCAGCGAGCCGAAGCCGACGCCGACCCGGCCCTCCGGCGCGGCCTTCGGCGCGGGCCCCGTGCGGCGGAGCACGAAGCATTTCTGGTTCGCCCGGATGGTGGCGCGGATGACCTCGTCGGGCACCTCCAGAAACTCCTCGTCGAAGGAGCCCATCAGCGGCACGGGCCATTCGACGAGGCCGGCCGTCTCCTCGATCAGGCCCTCGTCCTCGACGAGTTCGAGGTTCTGGGCCTCGGCGAGCGTGCGGGCGTCCGCGCGGATGACGTCGCGGCGGCGCTCGGGATCGAGCACCACATGGGCCTTCAGCAGCCCCGCCTCGTAGTCCTCGAAGCGGCGCACGCGGAACGGATCCGGCGCGTGCACGCGGTGGCCGCGCGTCACGTCGCCCGACACGATCCCGTCGACCTCGAAGGCCACGACCTCGGGATCCTCCTGGCTCGAGCCGAAGGTCGCGACGATCGAATGGAGCGGCCGCACCCAGCGCAGCGTCCCGGCCCCCCAGCGCATCGACTTCGGCCAGGGGAAGGCGCGGATCACCGCCGGCACGATCTCGGCGATGACCTCGGTCGCCGCCCGCCCGTGCTTGTGGATGCGCGCGACGTAGAAATCGCCCTTGGGGTCGGACTGGACGGTCGCCTCGTCGATCGAGCTCAGCCCAGCGGCCTTCAGGAAGCCTTCGAGCGCCTTCTCGGGCGCGCCGACGCGCGGGCCCTTGCGCTCCTCGTGCCGGTCCGGCTGGCGGGCCGGCAGGCCGCCGACCACGAGCGTCAGCCGCCGCGGCGTCGCGAAGGCCTTGGCGCCCTCATAGACCAGCCCCTGCTCGACGAGCGCGTCGGTGACGAGGCGTTTCAGGTCGTCGGCCGCCCGCGCCTGCATGCGCGCCGGAATCTCTTCGGAAAGGAGTTCGAGAAGGAGGTCGGGCATTTACTGACCAGATGCTATTGTTGACATGATCTCACGCGCGGCGAAGTATTTCGGGTGCGACGTATCGGGAACTTCCTCGATCGCACCAACACTCTTTACAATATCAATGTTATTTTGCGCCGCCCTATACGTAATGCTCAAAAACACAGCAAGCTGCGGGGTGGTGAATACCGGATTGATGAACAGGTAGTCCACTATTTTCAAGAGAAGCGCGGACCGTCCGGCTTCTTGAAGATTTTTCCTGTATCGCTCCCGCAGCGCGAACAGCGTATTTGCAGTTTCGATCGTCTGCTTGCACGTTTCTTCGACCGCCTCGAGGAAAAAGACGATCCAGTCCGTCCATCGGCCCGCTTGGGAGACGAGGAGCATTCGGTCGATGTAGTCGTCTTTCCGGGCCTCGAGATAGGGGCTCATGAACAACGCCGGATGACTGAGCGTCTTCCGGTCGACCAGGACGATCGGGATAAGAATGCGGCCGACGCGTCCGTTGCCGTCGGCGAACGGATGAATGGTCTCGAACTGATAGTGGATGAGCGCTGCGTCGAGCAGCGCGGGAAGCGCCTGGCGGTCTTCCCGCTGAATATAGAGTTCGAGCGCATGCATCCGATCGCGAGCGATCTGGGGCGGCGGCGGGACGAATCGCGCGTTCTTGATCGAAGCTGAGCCGATCCAGTTCTGGCTGGACTTGAACTCGCCGGCTTCAGCCGCGGCGCCGCGGCCCCGGCCGACGCCCTTGAGAAGATCGGCGTGGGCCGACTTGATCGTTCTCAGGCACAGAGGCAGTTCGTCGAGGCTCTTGATGGCGTTGCGAAGCGCCCTTGCATAGTTGTGGACCTCGCGCGTGTCGGCCGTCTGTCTGGCGCCCTCGAATCCCGCCTCGGCGAGCAACAAGGCGTCGACTGTCGTGTATGTGCCTTCCATGCTCGACGAGGTGAGCGCTTCCCGCGCCTCGAGCGGCCGGATGAGCAGATAGGGATCGGGCAACGTCGTCATGACGCCGTTGAGCTGGCCGAGCGCCTGCGTGGCCTGCGTCAGCGGCACGAGAAGAGCTGACAGATCGAGTTCCGGGGGCAGATCATGCGGCACGAAGGCGAACTGTCCGCCGATCGTGGGCGCGAGCGAACCCGCCGGTGAAGACCCGAAAGCCGTTTTGTCCATCGGTGCAAAACTGCGCCCGCGTTTGATACCAAACCGGCGTTTTCGAGAATTCTTCGCCGAACTTATGTCGCTGGGTGCAATTAGCACCATTGATTTTATACGAGAAGCCGCTTTCGTATAAAACTTACGCCGCCGCGCCGCCGGATTCCGTCTTGAGCCATGCGGCGCCGCAGGCCTTCGCCAGTTCGCGGACGCGCAGGATGTAGCTCTGGCGCTCGGTCACCGAGATCACGCCGCGGGCGTCGAGCAGGTTGAAGGCGTGGGAGGCCTTGATGCACTGGTCGTAGGCCGGCATCGCCATGAGGTGGCGTCCCTCGGCCTCGCCCGCCTTCAGCAGCGCCTCGCATTCGCCTTCGGCGTCGCGGAAATGGCGCTTCAGCAGCTCGACGTCGGCGTGCTCGAAGTTGAAGCGGGAGTATTCCTGCTCGGCCTGTCTAAAGACGTCGCCATAGGTGATCTTGTCGGCGCCGTCCTGGCCGTTGAAGTTGAGGTCGAAGCCGCGGTCGACGCCCTGGATGTACATTGCGAGGCGCTCGAGCCCGTAGGTGAGCTCGCCCGAGACCGGCGAGCAGTCGACCCCCGCGACCTGCTGGAAATAGGTGAACTGGCTCACCTCCATGCCGTCGCACCAGCATTCCCAGCCGAGGCCCCAGGCGCCCAGCGTGGGGCTCTCCCAGTCGTCCTCGACGAAGCGCACGTCGTGCAGGCTCTGGTCGAGGCCGATGGCCTTCAGGCTCTCCAGATAGAGCTCCTGCAGGTTCTCCGGACTCGGCTTCAGGATGACCTGGAACTGGTAGTAGTGCTGGAACCGGTTGGGGTTCTCGCCGTAGCGCCCGTCCTTCGGGCGCCGCGAGGGCTGCACATAGGCGGCCTTCCAGGGGCGCGGGCCGAGCGCGCGCAGCGTCGTGGCCGGATGGAAGGTGCCGGCGCCGACCTCCATGTCGTAGGGCTGCAGGATGACGCAGCCCTGCGCGGCCCAGAACCGCTGCAGGGTGAGGATGAGCCCCTGGAACGAGCGGGCGGGGCTCAGCGGGTCGTCGGTCATGGAAAAGGTCATCGGGTCCGGGCGGCGGAAGGCGCGCGGACGCTAGTTGCGGCGCCCGGGAGGGTCAAGCCGCCGGCCGAACGCGTCGGCCGGCGGGCGATGCGGCGAGGCGATCACATCGCGTCGTCGTCGTCGTCGTCGTCCTCATCGTCGTCGTCGGCGGCCGGATCGGCGGGCTTGGACGCGGCGCCGGCGGCCGGCGCGGGCTTGGAGGCGTCCGTCTTCGGCGCGTCGGTCTTCGGGGCCTCGGTCTTGGGAGCCTCGGTCTTGGGGGCCTCCGACTTCGGCTGCTCGGTCGCGGCCTCGTCGTCCTTCTTCTTGCCCTTCTTGTCGTCGTCCTTCTTGCCGCGGCGCTCGGCGAAGGCGTCGATCTCGGCCTTGCTCACCTTGCCGTCGTCGTCCTTGTCGGCCTTCTTGAACCAGCCCGGCGCCCGCACGCCCTCGGCCTCGGTGATCTTGCCGTCGTCGTTGCGGTCGAGGCGCTTGAGGCGCTTCTCGGCGCGCTCCTTGGCCTTGTCGTTCTTCTGGGCGGCCTTCTCGACGAAGGCCTTCCACTCCTCGGCGTCGATCACGCCGTCGTTGTTCTTGTCGACGCGCTTGAAGAACTTCTGGGCCTGGCCCTTGGCCTCCTCGGCGTCGACCACGCCGTCATTGTTCTTGTCCAGCCGTTCGAACGCCTTGGCCGGGCCCTTGGCGTTCTGGGCGAACGCCGTGGCGGGCGCGAGGGCCGCGCCGAGCGCGAAGGCCGCGAGGATGGCGAAACGCATGGTGGTTAAGTCTCCTTGTGGAAGGGCGTCGTAGGGCCGGCGACGGCGCGAGGTCACTCGGGGCGCCACTCGCCGCTTGTCGGATCTTTCTTGAGCGTCGGGCGCGCCGTGCGGTCGCGGGCGGCGTCGGCGCGCTCGGCCTCGTCGAGGCGGGCGTTGACGCGCGCCCATTCGCGCTTCAGCGCCTTCGCGCCGAACAGGGCGCCGGCGGCCGCGGCGGCGAGAACGATCAAGGGCGGCATTCGGCTTGGGCTCCGCAGGGCGTTTCGTCAACGGGGTGAGAGTCGGCGGCGATGGTGGCGCGCTCATGACGGCCCGAGCGCTTCCGCTAAAGCCCGAACCGCGCCCAGAGCGCGCGCGCCTCGAGCGTGGAGACGGCGTCCTCGGCGAGGCCGGCGGCGAGCGAGGTCAGTTCGGCCCCCTGCCCGCCCCGGCCGGTCAGCCGCTTCAGCAGCGAGACCTTGGGCGTCATCGGGCGGAGTTCGACCTTGTCGCCCCAGCGCTCGCGCATGGTCTTGCGCACGTCGCCGAGCCGGTCGACGAGGCCGAGCGTCAGACCGGTCTGCCCCGTCCAGAACGCGCCGGTGAAAAGGTCCGGGTCTTCCGCCAGCGCCTTGCCACGGCGCTCCTTCACGAGGGCGATGAAAAGCTCGTGAATCTCGCGCTGGAGATCCTTCAGCCGCTCGACCTCCTCGGCCTTCTCCGGGCTGAACGGATCGAGGATCGCCTTGTTCTCGCCCGAGGTGTAGAGCCGGCGCTCGATCGACAGGCGCTCGATCGCGCGGTCGAAGCCGAAGCCCGCCGACACCACGCCGATCGACCCGACGATCGAGGCCGGATCGGCGACGATCTCGTCGGCCGCGCAGGCGATCATGTAGCCGCCCGAGGCCGCCGCGTCCTCGACGAAGGCCGCGACGCCGATGTCGTGCTCCTCCGCGAGCTCACGGATCCGGGCGTAGATCAGATGCGCCTGCGCCGCCGAGCCGCCCGGCGAGTTGACGATCAGCGCGACTTCTTTCGCGCCCTTGGTCTTGAACGCTTTTTCGAGCGGGCCGGCCACGGAGGCGAGCGTCAGAGCGGGCTTGAACGGCGTGCCGATCCCGATCGCGCCCTGCAGCCGCACCACCGGCACGACGGGTCGGTCTTTGCTTAACCATGACGGGAGATAGGGGCTGAGTTTTTCGCGCAGGGAGATGTCTCTGGGTGCGTTCATGGGCTCAGGAGATAGCGTCGGCGCCTGCCGGCGTCACGGGGCGACCAGAGGCGATGAACGCCTGTTGAACGACCCGCTCGGCGCCGGTTCAGACGACGGCCGCTAGCCTCCAGATCAATTGGGCCCCGTTTTCGCCTTCGCAAGGTGCGGAGGGGGGAACGACGACCGGGCGGACAACGATCCCGCCGCCGTCCCACGGGCGCCTTGGAGAGAGCCACGTCATGGTCCGCAATTACGTTCTCGGCGCCGCTCTCGCGGCCGGCGCTTTCGCCCTCGCCCCCGGCGCCGCCTCCGCCGCCCCGGTCTCCGTCGGCGTGACGCTCGACACTGCCCACGCCCAGATCATGCCGGTCGGCTACTATCGCCGCGGCTGGGGCTATCGCCGCGCCGGCTGGGGCTATCGTGGCGGCTATCGCGGCCCGCGCGTCGGCGTGGTGATCGCGCCGCGCGTGGTCTATGGCCGCCGCTGCTGGATCAACAAGCGCGGCTATCGCGTCTGCCGCTGATCTCGCTCGGCCACGCATGCGCAAGGGTCGGCGTCCGAAAGGGCGCCGGCCCTTTTCCGTGTCCGCTCAGCCGGTCAGCTCCACGACGCTCTCGCCGCGCTGGGCGGCGTCCGCCTCGGGCGTGAAACGGCCGTCCGGCCCGTGGAGGGCGAACGGCGCGAGCAAACCGAGCGGCCCGCGTCCGCCCTTGCGGCCCGCGACCAGCAGCCTCGCGGCCGGCGCGTCGGCGCGCGGCTGGATCGGCTTGATCCGGAGGTCGCCGAAGCCGCGCCCGAGCCCGGACAGGATGTCGCCGAGCGCCTGCGGACGGTGGATCGCGACGAACGCGCCGCCGGGCCTCAGCACCCTCAGGGCAGCCTCGGCCCATTGCGCGAACAGGCCGTCGTCCTGATGCGCGAGCGCCTTCGCCGGATCGGGCGAAGCGCGAAAGCGCGAAGCGTCGTCGAAGGGCGGGTTCGCCGCGACGAGGTCGAAGGCGCCCTCGGCGATCTCCTGCGGCGCGCCCGGCCGGCAGAGATCCGCGACGTCGCAGACGCAGGATCTCGCCGCCTCCGCAAGGCCGTTGCGCGCCGCGTTCTGGGACGCGATCGCCGCGAGCGTCGGGTCGATCTCGACCAGCGCGACCCTCGCCGCGCCCGTCGCCGCGAGGCCGAGCCCGACCGGGCCGACGCCTGCCCCGAAATCCGCGACCACGGCGCCCTCGACCATCAGCGAGCGCGCGGCCGCGACCAGCAGCGCGGCGTCGCCGCCGAAGCGGTGTCCGCGTCTGGGCTGGAGCAGGCGCAGCCGCCCGCCCAGAAATCCGTCGTCGCTGACCTCTTCGTTCATGACGCCTCGCCGGGCCTATCCGATCACGGGGTCTCGGGCCTGAGCTCATGCGCGATCCCGCGCTCGCCGAGCGCCTTGCGCGCCTCCGCCGCGTCCGCTTCCGGCACCAGCACGCGGGCCGCCAGAATCCCGAGCGAGCCCTCCAGCACGCTCATGTTGTTGTCCACCACGATGAACTCGATCCCCTCGTCCTCGAGCGCCGCGCGCACGAAGGAGAGCAGGACGAGGTCGTTGGTGCGGATCAGCTCATGCACGGCGAGGCGGCCTTTCGCGGCGGGTCGGGAAACGTGGTTAGCAAAGCTTCATCGATAAGGCGAAAAAGGCCCCATATCGGCCCAACTTCGGCCCGCCGACGCAGGCATTTAGATCGCCGTCGCCGCATGAAGTCGAGGGAGCCCAAAATGCGAACCGAGCTCGCCGCCCTGCTGTTCGCCCTGCTCCTCCTCGTGCTCGCCTCCGAAAAGCTGCTCGCCGCCCGCGCGCTGATCGGCGGCTGACGCGGGCCCCAGCTCCGCCCCCTCCTTTCCGGCTTGCTCCTTGATGGGGCGGTCGATACGGTCCGGCCCTCGTGAGGGGCCGGCCTGAAGGAGCGGCGAGGTTTGGGCGTAGTCGCATCATTTGAGAAGCGTCCGCCGGCGGACGGCGCCGCGGGCATCGAGCCGCTGGTCGCGCTCGTCGCGCCGGGCATGGAGCGCGTCAACGCCTTCATCCTGTCGCGCACCGGCTCGAGCGTGACGATGATCCCCGAGGTCGCCAACCACCTGATCTCCTCGGGCGGAAAACGCCTGCGGCCGATGCTGACGCTCGCGACCGCCTCGCTCTGCGGCTATGAGGGCGACGGCGACGTGCGCCTCGCCGCGGCCGTCGAATTCATGCACACCGCCACGCTCCTCCACGACGACGTCGTCGACGACAGCGACATGCGGCGCGGCAAGCTCGCGGCCAGAAAACTCTGGGGCAACGAGGCGAGCGTCCTGGTCGGCGACTTCCTGCTCGGCCAGGCCTTCAAGATGATGGTCGAGGTCGGCAGCCTCGAGGCGCTGCGCATTCTCTCCGAAGCCGCCGCCGTCATCGCCGAAGGCGAGGTGATGCAGCTCTCCGCCGCCAAGAACACCGCGACGACCGAGGACGACTATCTCGCGGTGGTGCGCGGCAAGACCGCCGAACTCTTCGCGGCCGCCTGCGAGGTCGGGCCGGTGATCGCCGGCCGCCCGAAGGAGGAGCAGGCCGCCGCCCGCTCCTACGGCATGAATCTCGGCGTCGCGTTCCAGCTCGTCGACGACGCGCTCGACTATGGCGGGCGCGAAGCCAAGCTCGGCAAGAAGGTCGGCGACGATTTTCGCGAGGGCAAGATCACGCTGCCCGTCGTGCTGGCCTATCGCCGGGGAGACGCGCAGGAGCGGGCCTTCTGGAAGCGCACGCTCGAAAACGGCGAGGCCGACGACGCCGATCTCCAGGAGGCGATCCGCCTTCTCGGCAAGCACGGCGCGATCGACGACACGATCGCGCGCGCGCGCCATTACGGCGCGATCGCCCGCGACGCGCTCGGCCTCTTCCGCGAGAAGCCGGAGGCCCGCGCGCTGATCGACGTGGTCGAGTTCGTCACCGCCCGCGCGCATTGAGGGCGATGGACGTCACCCCGGGCGGCCGAAGCCGGGCCGGGATCGCGCGCCGACAGAGCGCCTGAACCTCCGCCGTCATCCCAGGGCTTGACCCGGGAGCCGGAAACGCGGACGTCAGCGAAACCGCGCGAGCCTCGCGGCTCCGGATCCGGGCTCTTCGGCCAGGATGACCGGCGCAGGCTCGCGCGCTTCGAGAAAGAGACGCCCCATGACGCCCGCCGAATATCGCGCCGCCCTCCAGGAGGTCGGCCTGTCGCTCGCCTCCGCCAGCAAGTTCTTCCAGACCGACGAGCGCACCACGCGCCGCTGGGCGAGCGACGAGGACCGCAAGGACGCGCCCCGCGCCGTCGCCATGACGCTGCGGCTGATGGCGAAATACGGCCTCACGCCCAACGACGTCACGCTGATGATGCATGAGGCCGAAGAGGCCGCCGACCAGGCGGAAGGCGCGGGCCAAGAACCGGCCGAAGACGCCAAGGGCTGAGGTCTCCCGCGCCTCCTCCGCTCCCCTCCCCGCCAGGGGGAGGGGAAGTCCCGCACAGGGTGTCCTTCCGGCCAACGGAGCGCTAAACCGCCCTTCCCGCCGGAGTTCCGCATGCCCTCCCCCTCGCCCATGCGCGCCGACGATGCGCCAAGCCCCGTGCTGCGCGGCCTGAAGGACAGCCTGCCGGTCGTCACCGCCATGGCGCCCTTCGGCATGCTGTTCGGCGCGCTCGGCGTCGCGAACGGCCTCACGCCGCTCGAGGCGACGCTCATGAGCGCCGCGGTGCTCGGCGGCGCGAGCCAGATGGTGGGCGTCGAGCTCTTCGGCCAAAAAGCCCATCCGGCGCTGATCGTGCTCGCGATCTTCGCCGTGAACTTCCGCCACGTGCTCTATTCGGCCGCGATCGGCCGGCGCATCGCGCACTGGCCGAAGCTCCGGCAAGCCGCCGCCTTCTTCCTGCTGACCGACCCGGTCTATGCGGAAGGAGAGCGCAAGGCCGGCGCGGGGCTTCCGGTCGAGCCCGGCTGGTATTTCGCCATGGGCCTCTCGCTCTGGGCCTGCTGGACGGCGCAGACGGCGGTCGGCGCCGCGTTCGGCGGGCTGATCAAGGACCCGCACGCGCTCGGCCTCGACTTCCTGCTGCCGATCTACTTCCTCGGCCTCGTGATGGGCTTTCGCGACCGCCCGCTCTGGGGGCCGGTGATGCTTGCAAGCGCCGCCGCCTCGATGCTCGCCTACAGATATGTCGGCTCGCCCTGGCACGTCTCGATCGGGGGCCTGGCCGGCGTCGCGCTCGCCGCGCTCTGGCCTCCCCGCAAGGACGGCGCGCGATGACGCAGACCCTCTGGATCATCCTGGCGGGCGCGGTCGTCACCTATCTCACGCGGATCGGCGGCCATCTGGCGCTGTCGCGCCTCGAGCGCGTGCCGCCGCGCCTCGAAGCCGCGCTCGACGCCGTCCCCGCCGCGGTTCTGACGACGCTGGTGGCGCCAGCGCTGACCACCGCCGGCCCGCTGGAGTTCTGCGCGATCATCGTGGCCGCGCTGGTGGCGTTGCGCGCGGGGCTAATGACGATGTTCTTCGCAGGCGCCGCGGTGCTGGTGGCGGGGCGGTGGCTGATGGGGTGATCGGTTCAGAGCTTTTGTAATCATGACATTGGAACGGCCACTAATGGTGGCGTTGGCGAACTGACTTCATGTTAATGACCAATCGCGAAAAACTCTCCGGAGCAGCTCTATGGATGAAAGTGATAAGGATAAATTCGACAGAGATCTAACAATATGGCCAACGGTAAATGGTTTCCTTGAAGCTCTCGCAAAGCGCTATTGGGGTCCCTTACGCAAGAAGGTGGAGGCTGACCCAAGATTAAGGGGGTCCGTAACTGGATTTCTTGTTAACTTCAAAGAGATTGCAGTTTATGTCGGCAGGACTCATATTGCGATCGAGTACCTAGGTTCTGAATTATTTGACGAGATGCCTGACGGTATAAATATGAACGTGAAATGTTTTGACCTTATTGATGACAAAGGAAATCTCCTCGAAAAGATCATAGGATTTGGATCAGACTCGACGGTCGATTTTGAACTCAAGATGCCAACATTTTCTCAAGATTATATTTGGCCAACTAATAGAGGACACGATAAGTTATACGAATTGGGGTGGAATTTTGCCGCACAAGAGAGCATCATAAGTCTTAATGCACCTAAACCGGTTCTAGAGCCCGGCCATTTTTGTCGAATAGTGAATGGCAGATTTTTCGATGCAAATGATGCTGGATTAATTACTAGACATATTAAATGGCTTGATGCGCTTCCCATTTCTATCGAAGATAGAGATGACGATTATTATAATATAAAACTCAATTTAGGTCCGCTGAATAAGCTGGTTGAGCATGATGCTGACTACAGATATCCACTTCCAACCGAATATAAGTATAGAAAATTGCCAATAATCAATCGCTTTATTGAGATTTGGGGAAATAGGGAAAATAGGGAAACAAAAATAACATCTTTTATTGCTCAAGATGAAAATAAGTTCCTAATAACGATGCGCTTTGGCGCAGCCGACGCGCACTCCGAACTCACCTGCGAGTGGCAGAGCGAGTCCAAGCCACCAATAAAGCCTGACTTTTTTGTGGTGCAACCTAATGGATTTGCAGATATAGTTGAATTCAAACTCCCGTATATTTCATCGAAGGGAGTGGTAGGTGAACTAAACAGGGAGAGTTTTGCATCTTGGTTAAACTCATATATTTCTCAGACAAGGGTTTATGCCTCCTATTTCGACGATCCTAACAATAGACGCTGGTTTGAAAATAGATATGGCTTCAGCGTTCTCAAACCGCGCAGATGGCTTGTTGTGGGTCGCAGGTCAGATTTCACACCTCAAATGTGGCGTGAAATAGCTTCAGACTATCGAGACCTTGAAATAATGAACTTTGATGATCTGGTCGACGGTGTCAGCATTCAGTTTTATAAATAAGCGCTCGGCATCGTCAAAAGACTAAGGCCCCACAATGGTGGGGCCTTTTTTCTTACCCCGCGGCGTTCAATTTGCCCGCGCGACCTCTACCAGATTGTCCGAGAACGTCGGCGAGTGCCCCATGTCGCCGAACTTCGGCGAGGAGATCGAGTTCACGGTGCCGTCGTTGAGCTGGCGCCAGTAGCCGAGCGTCGCCACCACGATGCCGTTCCGCACGTCGTCCGAGATCCGCGCCACGCCCTTGAAGGCGCCGCGGTCGTTCATGACCTTCACGCGGTCGCCGTCGAGGATGCCGCGGGCGTCGGCGTCGGCCTGGCTGATCAGCACGAACTGCTCGCCCTGCACCTGCTGCTTGTCCTTCATGTTGGCGTAGCAGCTGTTGAGGAAGGCGTGGCTCTTCGGGCTCACGATGTTGAGCGGGAAGCGCCTGGCGAGCTCGGGGTCGGCCGTGTGGCTCTCGCGCGCAGGCATGTAGTCGGGCAGCGGATCGAGGTCCTCGCCCGGCTGGAACGCCTCGTACATCTGCCGGAACGGCGGCGCGACGAAGTTCTTCGCGCCCTCGACCATGAACATGCATTTGCCCGTCGCGGTCGGGAAGTTTCCTTCCTTGTGCGGCGCGCGGTCGTCAGGGGTGCCGACCTTCAGGCGCCAGTAGCCGTGCTTCTTCATGTAGTCGAGGTCCGCGCCCTCGCAGGCCGGGGACGACCAGTCGACATAGCGCTCGAGGCACTCCGTGTCCGACCACTTGAAGTTCTCTTCCTCGAAGCCGAAGCGGGCCGCAAGGCGGCGGAAGATCTCGTTGTTGGGGATCGCCTCGCCGGGGCTGTCGGCGCATTTGGTGTTGTAGGTGAGGTAAAGGTGGCCCCAGGAGAGGATCATGTCCTCCATCTCGGCGCCCATCGAGGCCGGCAGCAGGATGTCGGCGTAGGACGCGGTGTCGGAGATGAAGTGTTCCGCCGAGACCATGAACAGGTCCTCGCGCATCAGGCCTTCGACGATCTTGTCGGTCTCGGGCGCCTGCGTCACCGGGTTCGAGTTCCAGCACATCAGCGACATGATCGGCGGGCCGTCGGAGAGCCCCTCGCCGAGCAGCGCGCGGCCGATCTGGAGGTTCGAGATCACGCGCGTGCCCTCGGGGATGAGGTCGGGCCGGCAGATCACGTCGAACTTGTAGGGATGCTCCCAGACCGGGAACTGGGTGACGCCGCCGCCGACATGCCGCCAGGCGCCGGTAAGGCCGGGGATGCAGGAGACCGCGCGGATGGTCTGGCCGCCGCCATAGTGCCGCTCGAGCGCGACGCCCATGCGGATCGCCGCCGGCTGTTCGGTCGCGAGCTCATAGGCGAGTTTTCTGATGTCGGCCGCCGGGACGCCGGTGATCTCTTCCGCCCATTCGGGCGTGCGGGTCGCGGCGCGCTCCTTCAGCTCCTCGAAGCCGACCGTGTAGTTGTCGACATAATCTTGGTCGACGAGCCCCTGTTCGATGATCGAGTTGATGATCGCCATGGCGAGCGCGCCATCGGTGCCGGGCTTGGGGCAGATGTGCCAGTCGGCGCTCTTGGCCGTGCGGGACGCATAGGCGTCGATCACCACGACCTTGGCGCCCTTCTTCTGCGCGTCGCGGACGATCGCCCAGTGGTGCAGGTTCGTGGAGACCGAGTTGCACGCCCAGATGACGATGTATTTCGAGTGGATGTAGCTTTCCGGATCGAGGCCGGCGGTCGGCCCGAGCGTCAGCAGCCAGGCGGTGCAGGAGCCCTCGCCGCAGAAGGTGCGCTCCATCACCGAGGCGCCGAGCCGGTTGAAGAAGGCGTCGCCGCCGTTGAGGCCGTGCACCAGCCCCTGATGGCCGAGATAGCTGTAGGGCGCGATCGCCTGCGGCCCGTGTTTCTCGATGATGTCGGTCCAGCGCTCCACGATCGTGCCGAGCGCCTCGTCCCACGAGATCCGCTCGAACTGCTTGGAGCCCTTCGGGCCGACCCGCTTCATCGGGTAGAGCAGCCGGTCGGGGTGGTAGTGGCGCTCCTCGTAGTTCTTGACCTTCACGCAGAGGCCGCCGCGCGTCATCGGGTGGTCCGGATTGCCGCGCACGCTCAGGAGCTTGCCGTCGTCGACCTCGAACAGCATGGAGCAGGTGTCGGGGCAGTCGTGCGGGCAGGCGCCGAAAAAGGTTTCGGGCTTTGCGATCTCGTTCATGGCTCCCTCCGAAGCGTGACGGCTTTCGTCGACGCTCTTGTCACGGCCGGCCGACATCTCGGATCCGGCGCGCGCGGCGCTCTGGAGCTAGAAGAACTCAAATATCACGGCGACGTAAGCCCAATGTTCGTGCAACCAATGGGCTACAGGCTGGGCGCCGAAGCCGGCTTCGACGGCGCCTCGCCGATCTCGGCCATCATCTCCAGAAACGCCGTGCTGGCCTTGGTGACGTAGCGGTCGCGCCGGCGCAGCGCGAAGAAGCGGCGGTTGGGCAGCGCGAAGGCGGCCTCCGTCATCTTGCCCGAGGCGAGCGAGGCCGCGGCCACCATCCGCGACATGACCGCGGCTCCGGCCTCGGCTTCGACCGCCGCGCGAACCGCCTCGTTGGACGGGAACTCGATCGCGACGTCGAGCGCCCCGACGCCGACGCCCACCTCCGCGATCGCCGCTTCGAGCACCGCGCGGGTGCCTGATCCCGGCTCGCGCAGCACCCAGCGCGCTTTGACGAGGTCGACGCCCGTGAGCGTCCGCCCGTCGGCCCAGGGGTGGCCCGGACCGACCACCAGAACGATCTCGTCCTCGGCCACGGGCGTGGCCTCGAGCGCCGGCTCGTCGACCGCGCCCTCCACCACGCCGAGATCGGCCGCGCCGTCCATCACCGCCTCGGCCACGATCTCGGTGTTGGCGATGTCGAGCGTGACGGCCACGCCCGGGAACCGTTCCTGGAAGGCGTGGATCACCGCCGGCAGCCAGTAGCTCGCCACCGTCTGGCTCGCCGCGAGCGCGAGCCGGCCCTTCTTGAGGCCGGCGAGATCGCCGAGCACCGCCTCAGCGGCGGCGGCGCGCGCGAGCACGGCCCTCGCCTCGCCGAGGAAGACGCGGCCGGCGTCGGTGAGCGCGATGCGGCGGCCGATGCGGTCGAACAGCTTGGTGGCGTAGCGTCCCTCGAGCGTCGAGACCGCGGAGCTCACCGCCGACTGCGTCAGGCGCAGGTCGTGGGCCGCGCGGGTGACGTGCTCGCGCTCGGCGACGGCGACGAAGATGCGCAGCTGTTCGAGCGTCACCGCGTCCCCTCCCCGCGCGCGTCACCCACCGTCGCGGAGGCCGGCGCGGGGCCGCACTCCTTGAAGATGCGCGCCGTGCAGCCGGCGCAGATCGCCGGGTCGAGCTGGGAGAAGATCGTCGCGATCGCCTCGCGCTTGGAGTCGAACAGGTGGTCGCGACCGAGCCGCGTCAGGAAGCCGGACTTCTTCCAGGTCTCGATCACGGCGCTTCGCGGGCGATGGAAATAGAGGTCGCCGCCCGCCTGGCGCCGCCGGCTCGCCTCGAGCTCCCAGAGCTCGGCGCCCGCGATGTCGATGAAGTTCATGCTCTTGGCCATCACGAGCAGCCGCTTCTGGCCCGGCCTGCGCTGGCGCATCTCGTGCAGCCGGTCGCCGACATATTGCGCGGCGCCGAAATAGGCCGAGCCCTCGATGCGCACGAGTTTGAGCTGGGGGCACTCGACCGGCGCGGCGAGCTCGTCGAGCGGGGTGAGGCGCCCGGCCTCCGTGTCGCGGTCCGGCGCGAGCGCATGGATGCGCGGCCGGGACGTGCGGTGCAGATAGGCGAGCACCGACAGGCTGACGCCGGTCAGGATCGCGACATGGAACGGCGCGACCAGCATGGCGGCGAAGGTCGCGGCCGCAATGGCGAATTCGCCCCGGCTGATCCGCGCGATCTCGGCGAAACGCCGGGCGTCGAACAGGCTCCAGGCCGTGTAGGCGAGGAGCGCGGCGATCGCCGGCGCCGGCAGGCGCGTGAGCCAGGGGGCCGCCACCGCCACGAGCGCGATCAGGAAAAGCGCGGAGAACACCGCCGCGAGCGGCGAGCGGGCGCCGGCCTCGAAGTTCGGCACAGAACGGTTCAGCGAGCCGCAGGACAGATAGGCCGAGAAGAACCCGCCCGCGATGTTGGAGAGGCCTTGGCCGACGAATTCGCGGTTCACGTCGACGCGCTGGCCAGATCGCGCCGCGATGGCCTTCGCGATCGAGACCGACTGCCCGAGCGCGATGATGGCGAGCGCGCCCGCGATCGGCAGCAGTTCGCCGAGCCGCCCGAGCGGCGGGATCGGCAGGGTGAAGCCCGGCAGCGCGGCCGGGATCCCGCCGACGAGCGCGACGTCGGCGTCGCCCCACAGCCGCACGATCGCTTCCGAGAGCGCCCAGCCGGCCAGCAGCCCGCACAGCATGAAGGGCGCCGGCCGCACGAGACGCCGCACCAGGAACGTGACCGCGAGGGTGACGACGGCGATCGCGACGGCCGAGGGGTTGATGAGCCGCCAATAGGTGAACACCGCCTCGACGAGCCCGAAGGGCCCGTGGGCGTTGAGCTGGAGGCCGAGCAGTTCGGGCAGCGCGTAGCAGGCGATGAGCGCGGCCGCCCCGCTCGTGAAGCCGAGCAGCACGGAGGGCGACATGAAGTCGGTGACGAAGCCGAGGCGAAACGCGCCGACGGCGAGCTGGATGACGCCCACCATCGCGGTCACCGCAAGCACGAGCGCGACGTAATCCGGGGTTCCGACGAGCGCGAGCGGACTGAGCGCCGCGACGATCGCGAGCGAATTCGCGTTGGTGGGGCCCGACACGACGTGGAGGCTCGAGCCGAACACCGCCGCGACGATCGTCGGCACGATCGCGCTGAAGACGCCGTAGTGCGGCGGGAGCCCGGCGAGCGTCGCGAAGGCGAGCCCCTGCGGCAGCACGAGAAACGCGCCGAGCAGGCCCGCGAGCGCGTCGGCGCGGGCGGTGCGCGGCGTCACGGCCCGCCACCAGCCGGACGTCAGCCCCATGGGAGCAAGCCGACCGGCGCGGGCCGAACGGAGGCGTCGGCGGAGGGAACAATCAAACGGCGAGGCATTCAGCAGTTATAATTGGAATTACCTAACTGAACACAAGCGCGCATTCGTCTCCGCAGCCTTTGCGTTCAACGAATACCTATAAGATCGATCGGAATTACAGCACGCTGGCGCAATCATGCGGGGAGCGGCGGCGTCTCGGGTCGGTCGCTCACGACATCGGCGCGCGCCTGCAACCTGAGGCCGAACACCGCCACCATCATCATCACCCAGAGCGGGCTGCCCGACTGGAAGAACACGCTCTCCAGACAGGCCTGGAAGATGCCGTAGAGCCAGATGCGGATGAACAGCGTGGTGACGGCCGGATTGTTGTCGGTGCGCTTGGCGCGGGAGACGTCGCGCAGCGGCAGGACCAGGATCCAGGTCAGCGCGAGGATGAAGCCGGGGATGCCGGTCGTGAGCGCGAGGTCAAGAAAGCCGTTGTGGCCGTTGAAGGCCGCATAGGCCCAGTCGCGGCCGCGGCCGGCCTTGGCCAACATCTCGTCGGTCTGCCAGAAGCTCTGGAAGCCGTGGCCCGTCCACGGCTGCTCCGACAACGCCGCGAAGCCCACGCGCCAGACGTCGGATCGGTTGGTGAAGGTCGGGTCGATCCCGAGGCTCGTGACGAACTCGTTGATCGACGGATAGCCGGCCGAGCCGATGGCGATGAAGTTGAACAACGCCGCGCCGCCGAGCACGATCGGCGCGCGCGCGATCGGGAAGCGCTCGAAGATCCAGGCGATGATCAGCACCGCGGGCAGCGAGCCGGTCGCAGCCTTGCCGCCGGTGTGGGCGAGGAAGAACAGCGCGCCGACCACGAGGATCGCGCCGCGGATCTTCATGCCCATCCGCCATGTGAACATGCCGACGAAGGCCGCCAGCACCATCATGGCGGCCGCGACGTTCTTGTGCATGAAGTGGCCGCGCCAGAGGCCGGCGTTGATCGGCTCGCGGATCTCGTCGGCCTGGTGGATGGCGTAGCGCGGCATGAACGCGACGCCCCAGTAGGACAGCGCGAGCATCGCCAGGAACCCGAAGGCCATCAACCGCGCGAACTGGCCGTCGGTGCGCGGCAACAGCAGGAACACGCTGGCGTTGACGATGGTGAGCGTCGCGAGGATGACCTGTTTGACCGCGAGGCCCGCGTTCGACGAGATCACCGAGATCCCGACGAACCACAGCAGCATCATGAAGATGAGGATGCGCGGGCGCATGATCTCGCCGCGCATCGGCGACATGAGGCCCGCGATCCAGGTTGCGCCGGTCAGGCCGAGAAACACCAGCTGGTTGATGCGGTTCGACTTCTCGGCCGCGGCGTCCACCGAGGCGAGCGCCGTGAGGTCGGCGAAGGGCGTGGTGGTGATGAGATAGAATAGCAGCGTCGCGGCGAACAGGAACGCGCCGAAGCCGAAGCCTTCCGTGCTGGCGGCGGCCGGCGGCGAGATCGGCGGGCTGGCGGCGAGCGACATTGCTTCAGGTCCGGGGGCGGCGCGAAGCGCCCGACGGCGTGACTTTAGGGCCCGGCGAAGAAAGCTTGGTTAACAGCTTGCTTCGAAACGCAGACGATCGCTTTTGGCTGTCGTGACGGACGGGGGCCGGGTCACGCCCCTTCGGGCCGCTCGATCAGGAAGTAGGTCGTCGGGCCGTCTTGCGTGACGTTGGAGAGCCGGGTCGACAGCTCGCCGTCGCCGGCGGCCACGGGCGCGCCCACCGCGCCGTCGAGCCCGACGGGCGAAAGCAGCCATGCGCCCTTGCCCGCGAGCCTCACGTCGATCTCGCCGCGGCGGATCAGCACCGGCAGGCGGCCGAAATCCTCGATCGTCTTCTCCGCCGCGTCGCGGAAGCGCATGCCGGAGTTGCGGGCGTCGGTGGCGAAGATCACGAGCAGCTTCCGGCTTTTCGCGACGGGCTCGCCGTCGAGCGAGGAGACCGAGAACAGCGCGCCGACATCGGCCCTCGCCACCGTCAGCGGCCCGATGGAGACCGGCTCGTCGAGCGTCCCGAACGCGATCGCCTTGGTGTTCGGCGCGTCGAGCGTGATGCGGCCGCGGCCCTCGTTCAGCACGATCTCGCCGGTCTGACTGACGGTCCGGCCGGCGGCGGGATCGCCGGCGTCCTTCGGCAGCAGCCCCTTGGCCTTTAGCTCGCCGAAGATTTCGAGCGCCTGCCGCGGGTCGCGCGGCTGGCGCACCGCGAGCTCGCCGGGGGCGATCCTGTCGGCGTCCTTCAGGCCGATCTTCGCGACGAGCGCGAGGCGCGTCAGCGGATCGGCCTCGCGCGACTGCATGGAGTCGGTCAGATCCTGCTCGCCGCGCGCCGCGAAGGGCACGACGGTCTTGGCCTCCGCCACGTCGCCGCGGCGAAACAGCAGCGCCGCCAGCGTCTCGCCGGCGCGCGCCACCGGGTCGAGCGCGATCGCGTAGGGCAGCATCTGGCGCTTGTGGAGATAGGGCTCGCCATAGGCCAGGATGATCGGCCCGTGGGCGTGGCGGCAGATCGCGTCCCAGCCCTGGAGCGCGGCGTAGGCCGGGAACACGAGGCCCGCCTCATAGCGCGAGCGGCTCCAGAACAGGTGGTCGTACTCGGTGATGACGAAGGGCCGGTCGAGCCAGCGCCCGCCCGCCATGGCGCGGACATAGAACGCGCCGTCGCCGATCGAGCTCACCTGACCGATCTTCGAGCCCGGCTGATAGCCCCCGACCCAGTCCTGATAGGCGTTGAGCGCGACGGCGTCCTGGTTCCGGCGCGAGAGCGCGGTCTGCAGGCTCGGCCAGTTGTTGTAAGGCGCGATCGGGCCGGAATAGCCGAGGTCCCGGATCACGCGGGTCATGCGCGCCGCGGCCTTGGTCTCGACGTCGACCAGAAACGCCTGGAAGTCGCGCATGCGCGCGCTCTTCTCGTAGCGGCTCGTCGGCAGGTCGATCGCGCCCGTCTCCAGCTTCTGGCCGGCGCCGAGCCCGCCCCACGCGGTCGACAGCGCATCCGTGGTCCGGTAACGCGCGCGCAGCCAGCCGTTCCATTTCGGCTCGAGCAGCGGGGAATAATGCGGGACGCCGGCTTTTTCGCGCAGGATGCTGTCGAACTCGACGCCGCCCTCGTTGACCGGCACCACCAGGGTCAGCGCCGGATCGTCAATCGGACGCTTGCCGGTGTAAGGATTGAGGCTCCCGAGCGTCATCGTGACGAGCCGGCGCCAGTGCTCGAAGGCGTCGTCGTCGACGAGAACGCGCAGCTTGAGGTCCGAGGACGGATCCCAGCGGTCGTCGAAGCCGCCATAGCCGCCGCGCCAGGAGGTGAGGCCGTCGAGGATCCAGCTGATCCCGTTCTTCTTCAGCGCCGCCATCAGGTAGTTGACGCGGTCGAGCGTGTCCGGGTCGAAATCGAAGTCGCGCTTGCGGCCGAACATCAGCGCGGCGTCGACGAAGTGGAAGCGCGCGAGATCATAGCCGTGGCGCTTCAGCTGGAGCGCGTAGCGGTCGGCGGTCGGCTTGTCGGGAAAGCCTCCGGAGGCCGGGCTCCAGGCGAGCGAGGCGCACATCATCCGGGCGGGCGCCTCCGGCGCGTCGGCGCGCGCGAACCGGCCTTGGGCGTTTACGAGGATGCGGTTCGAGGCCTCGACCGGCGGGCTCTTCAGGATGCGGGAGAAATCCAGCGGGCTGCCGGCCGCGACCTCGAGATTGGTTTCGCGGACAGGAACCCAGTCGTTGGAGGCCGACGTCGCGGGCGGCGCGACGTCGAACGCCGCGAGCGCGACGAGCCCCCCTGCGACCACGACGAAGGCCAGCCAGCGGATCATCCTTGAGCTCCGGTCGGCGCCATGTGAGCGGGCGTGAGGCTAGCTCGCCCGCGCTTCGTCGTAGACCGCGATCGTGGCGTCGACCACCGGCCCCCAGCCATAGGCCTGCTCGGTCTCGACGATCCGAGCGGCGACCGCGGCGGGATCGGGCGGGGTGGTGAGCTTCTCGCGCATCGCGGCGGCGAGCCGGTCGACGTCGCCGAGCGGGAAATAGTCGTCGGGCGGCAGGCGCAGCGCAAGATTGGGCGAGATGTCGCTCGCCAGCACCGGCACGCCGAGCGCCAGCGCCTCGAGCAGCGCGATCGGCATGCCCTCATGGCTCGAAGGCAGCACGAACAGCGCCGCATGGCCGAAGAGCTGCGCGAGCTCCTCGTCCACCTTGAAGCCCGTCATCACGACGCCGGGCGTCGTCTTCGCCGCGGCCTCGACCCGGCGCAAATAGTCGCCGCCATGCTCGGCGTAGCCGACGAGCGCGAGCTTGAAACCGAGGTCGCCGAGCTTGGCGAAGGCCGCGATCAGGTCGAGCTGGCGCTTCTCCGGGACGATGCGCGCCACCATCACGACATAGCGCCCGGACTCGAGGCCGAAGGCCTGAAGCGCCGAGACGTCGTTGGGCTTGCCCGCGACGTCGACGCCGTTCGGGATGAAGCTGACCGGCTTGCCGTAGCGTCGCTCCGCATAGGTCGCGACTTCCTGCGAGATCGCGATGCGGCGGTTTGCGAAGCGCATGCCGAGCCGCTCGCCGAGGCGGAGCGCCGTCTTAGCGAACCGTCCCCATTTCTGCCGGTTGTAGTCGAAGCCGTGATGGGTGACGACGAGCTTCAACCCGAGCGCGCGCGCGACGGGCGCGGCGAGCGAGGGGCCGATGGCGTGGATGTGGACGACGTCCGGATTGAGCCGCCGCGCCGCCACCAGCCCGACGAGCGTGTGGCAGATGGCCTCGAGGCTCGTGCGCTTGGGGGCCCAGAGCGGCGTGACCTTGACGCCCTTCCAGACGCGCGGGCCGCCGGCCGGCAGATAGGGCGCGCGACCCAGCACCTCGACGTCCCAGCCGCGCTCGACCAGCCGCACGCTGAGCGCCTGGACATGGGTCTCGACCCCGCCCTGGACGTTCGGCAGGCCGCGCAGCCCGAGGAAGACGACCTTGGGCCGCGAGCCGCTCACGCCGCGACACCGAGGTCGCGGTAAAGCGCGAGAAGCCGGTCGCGATGCGCGTTCTGCGAGAAGTCGGCGAGCACCCATTCGCGGCCCGCCGCGCCCATGCGCCGGCGCTCTCCGGAGCGGAGCGCGGCCATGCGCGACATCGCGCCCGCGAGATCCTCGACGTCGCCGGAGCGCGCGAGCAATCCCGTCTCGCCCTCGCGGACGAGCTCGGGGATGCCGCCGATGCGGGCGCCCAGAATCGGCGTTCCGAGTCCGTAGGCTTCGAGCACGCTCATCGGCGCGTTCTCGTACCATTCGGAGGGAAGCACAAGCGCCCTCGATTCACCTATGAGTTGCAGAAGGGGTTGTCCCGAGACGTAGCCGAGGAACGTGACGGGCGCGTCGAGTTCGGCGGCGAGGCGCTTCAGCGCCGCCTCCTCCGGTCCCGTCCCTGCGATCATGACGCGTTCACCGGACATCGCGGCGGCGCGCACGAGCGTCGAAAGGCCCTTCTCATGGCCGAGACGGCCGGCGAAGACGAAATGGTCGCCCTCGTCCCAGTCTGAGCGCATGGCGGCGGCGTCGACGAAGTTCGGCACATAGGCGATGCGGGCCGGATCCCAGCCCCATTCGGCGAGCTTCTCGCGGTAGAAGCGGCTCGGCGCCACAACGCGGTCGACCTTGTCGCGGTAGAGGCCAAGCGCGCGATGCGTCATGGTCTCGACCATCACGAGGCCGCTCAGCGCGACCGAGCCCTTGATGCAGCGGTTGACCAGCACGTTGTGCACGCGCCCGCCCTTGCAGCGCTCGCAGACGCCGTCATGCGACAGCATCTTGTAGGCCGGGCAGGCGAGCTTGAGGTCGTGCGCCGTCATCACCGTCGGCACGCCGGCGCGCTTGAGCGTGTCGAAGATCGACGGCGAGATGTGGTGATAGACGTTGTGGGCGTGGGCGAGCGCCGGCGGGGCGCTCTCGATCAGCGCCTTCAGCTTCCGGCGCGCCTCGAACGAATAGATGATCTTGGCGGCTTGCGCGGCCTTGGTCAGCGGCCCGCTCTCGCGCCCGTATTCGATCTCGGACACGAAATAGCGGGCGTAGGCGCTGTTGTCGTTTTCGGGGTGCTGCATCGCGAAGGGCACGACGTCCCAGCCGATCTCCGAAAACATCCTCATCTGGTCGAGGAACACGGCCTCGGCCCCGCCCCGGCGATAGAAGTAGTTGTTGATGGCGAGGAGCCGCGGCGCGCTCACGCGGCGAGCCCCAGCCGGTTAAGCGCGGCGTCCACGGTCTCGACGACGCAGCCCTTGGCCACGGCATGGCCGACGAGGCGGTCGAGCGTCTCGGGGCGGCAACCGTAGTCGGTCGGAGTCTCGGCGACGTCGTGGGTGAAGAAGATCAGCCAGCCCGGCTCGCGCGCGACCTCCTCGATGCGCGCGGTCAGCGCGAGCGCGCTCTCTTCCGGCTGGCGGATCTCGACGGCGTTCAGGAAATTGAGGTCGGTCGGCCCGCGGTTGATCCTGTCGCCCGCCGCGCGGCAGGTGCGGTATCGCCGGCCGAGTTCGGGAAGCGCCGGGATCGAGCCCGCATTGTAAGGGAACGCGAAGTTGCGCCGCGCCCGCGCGCCCTCGATCTCCGCGAGATAGGCGGCGTTGCGGTCGAGGTCGGCGGCGAGCGCCGAAGGACCGAGCCGGCGGACGGCGTCATGCGCGTAGGTGTGGCAGCCGATCTCGTGGCCGCGCGCGGCGAGCTCTCGGCAGCCGTCGAGGTCGATCAGCGTCCGGCCCGGCTCGACGCGGCCGGCGAGACCGCCGGCGATGTAGAACGAGCCGCGCACGCCGTGCGCCTCGAGAATGCGGGCGCCGGCCGTCAGCGCGGTGTCGGGCACGTCGTCGAAGGTGAAGGAGACGATGGGGGTCGCGGTCGCGACGATCGCCGGCCGATAGGCCCTGAGCCGCAGCGCCTTGTTGGTCGCGCGGCCGTAGAGATCGTCGAGCTTTTCAATCATCCCCACGGCGTCGGGCCCAGTTCGAGCGGCCGAACCGCCTCGGCCCCTCGGATGAGAGGACGGCGGCCCGGGCCAAGCGTTATCGCGCCTGCAAGTTAAGATTGTCGCCTTGCGATCGCCGACAGACCGTTAAAATCGTCGCTATCGCGCTGACGCGTCAGGACTGTCGCAGCATCCGCCGATAGGCGCCGAGGAAGCCGAAGGCGAGCGCCAGCGCGACGCCGAAGCCGATCCCGAAGATCGCGCCGCCGGCCGCGAGATAGAGCGTGCGCGGCGGGTAGCTGCGGCGCTCCGGCGGAACCGCGGTCGAGATCACGCGCGTGTTCGTGGCGTCGACCTGCTCGCGCTGCGTCGCCTCGCCGGCGCGGGTGAGGAAGGCCTGATAGATCGAGCCCTTGGCCTGCGCGTCGCGCTCGAGCTCGCGCAGCTTCACCTGCGCCTCGTCGTCGACCGAGACCGAGCTGCGGGCCTTCTCGGTGTCCTTGGTCAGGATCTGGAGCGTCTGGCGCGACTGGTCGAGGTCGACCTTGGCCGCCGTCATCATGCGCTGGGTCTCGTTGTAGACCTCGCGCTCGATGGCCTTGAGCTGGGTGCGGATCGTGGTGAGCGCCGGGTGCCGCGGCCCGTAGGTCAGCGACATCGACTCAACCTGGCGCTTCAGCTCGGCGTATTGCACGCGCAGCTGCGTGAGCGTCGGAGACTGCAGCGAGCTCGACGGATCGAGCGCGCCTGCGCGCGCGGCCTCGGTGAGCTGGCGATAGCGCGAGGCGGCCTCGGTCTCGCGCGCCTGGGCGTCGATGAGCTTGGCGTTGATCTGCTGCATCGACTGGGTGCTGACGAGCGTGTTGGCGGCGCTCTGCTGCAGGTTGTTCTGGCGGCGGAAGGCCTGGACCTTGTCCTCGGCCGCCGACACCGCGGCCTTCAGGCCCGCGAGACGGTCGTTCAGCGTCTCGGCCGCCTGCGCCGCGCCGCTCGCCTCGCCGCGGGCGAGCTCCTGGCGGAACGCTTCGGCGAGCGCGTCGGCGACGCGCACCGACTTGTTCGGATCCCAGGTCCAGACCGCGGCGGTCACGAGATAGGAGCGGTCCTGCCGCCCGACCTTGATGCGGTCGGAGAGCTCGCGCATCACCGGAACGATCGGGTCCTCGGCCTCCTTCTTCGGCGCGAGCGCGGCGCGGATGTCCCACCATTTCGGCGGGGCGTTGAATTCGTCGTCATGGACGAGGTCGAGCTTCTCGGCGACGCGGCGCAGCACATTGCCCGACGTCATCACGCGCATGCGGCTCTCGACCTCGAGGATCTGCGCGTCGCTCTGCATGCCCTGGGCGTAAAGGTCGTTGCTCACGACCTGCAGGTTCGAGGGCGGAACCAGGATGTCGGTGTAGACCGTGTAGCGGGGCTGGGCGAGCATGCCGAAGGCCACGCCCGCAGCGAGGCCCGCAAGGCCGCCGAGCACGATCCAGCGCTTGCCCGCCAGGAGCCAGTCGACGACGTCGTCGGGCTCGATCTGCGGCAGGCGCACGAACTTCGTACGGGCGGGCGCGGCGGCGGGAGCCATCGCAGGAGCCGGGGCCGCGGCAGGCGCAGGAGCCGCTCTCGCCGCAGGCGCGGGCGCAGGCGTCTCGGCCTCGCGCCAGGCCGTGTCGGACCGCGCCTCGTCCTCGAACTCACGGACGCCGGGGCGGGCGGGATAAGGCTTGGGCGCATAGCGCTGGGAGCGGCCGGCGAAGCTCCAGCCGCGAGCGGCCTCGCGCGGAGCGACGGGGAGCGGTTCCGGCGCCGGGGCGCGCGGCTCCGGCGCGGGCGCGTGCTCGAACGCATCCCGCTTCGCGGCCCTTGCGGCGTCCCGCAGCGTATACATCCCGACGCGCTCTCCAGACCCTCGGAAGGCGCAGCCCAAGGGGCCTGCCCGCCGTCATCGAGACATGATCCTAAAAGAGGCAGCCAGAACATTTGGTTAACAATAACGCAGGCGTCGCCGCCGGCGCTTTATCAAACCATAACGCCTCCGGGAGTAGAACCGCGGCGTGCCTCAGATCCAGACCCATATCGCCCGCGTGCGCCGGCTCGCTCCGATCGGGCTTTCCTACATGGCCTCGAGCGGTTCGCTGGTGGCGGCGAACGCCGCGCAGCTTCTCACCTTCGCGCTGCTGGCGCGCTGGCTCGGGCCCTCGCAGTTCGGCCTCTACGTGCAGGTCACCGCCATCACGACGGTCGCGGTCCATCTCTGCGGGCTCGGCGCGAACGACTGCCTGATCCGCCGCGTCGCGCGCGACCGCGCGATGTATCCGACGATGCTCGGCCACACGCTGACCTTGGTCGCGATCACCGGGGCCGCGCTCGTCGCGATCGGCATGGGCGCGCTGCCCTTCATCATCACGGTCGACGAGGATCCGGTCCGCAACGTCGTGGCGATCGCGTTCCTGCTCGTCACCAACATCGTGCTGGTGCGCGTCATCCTGCTCACCGAGCAGGCCTATATCAGCCACTCGATGTTCGCCGAAGCCAACCGCTCGGTGATCTTCTTCGCGCTCGCCCGCACCGCGACCGCGGCGCTCGCCTGCCCGATCTTCGGCGTCACGACGCTCGAAGGCTGGACCGCCTGGCAGTTCGGCGGCCATGTCGTGGTGGCGGCCTATTTCGCCTGGAAGACGCGCGAGCTCGGCCGCCCGAAATTCGGGATCGTGCGCGATGAGGTGAAGCCCGGCGTGTTCTTCAGCTCGCAGTTCATCTTCCGCGCGATCCGCCAGAACTGCGACCTGTTCATCCTCGGCCTCGTCTCCTCGATCGAGGTCGTGGGCAGCTACGGCGTCGCCCGGCGCATCCTCGACTCCAGCTACCTGACGATCGACGCGCTGAACCGCCTCGTCTATCCGCGGTTTGCGGTCGCGAGCCAGCACGGCGTCCACAACGCGCTGCCGATGCTCTGGAAGGTGCTGGCCGGCGCGGTGGTGCTCGGCCTCGGCACGGGGCTCGGCCTCTTCATCATGGCGCCGCTGCTCCCTTATCTCTTCGGCCACGAATACGTCTCGCTCGTGCCCTTCGTGCGCACGATGTGCTGGCTGATCGTGTTCGTGGCGATCTGGTCGGTCGCCATGGACCTGCTCGGCGCCTCGAGCCATCAGGGCGCGCGCGCGCTGATCGTCAACACCGCGAGCATCTTGGGCGCAGGGCTCGTGGCCTTCGGCACCTGGTGGTGGCCGCCGACCGGCACCTTCATCTCGCTCTACGTGACCGAGATCGGCGTGACGATCGCCACCTGGGCGATGCTCATGCACATGGCGCGCAAGAGCGAGGCGGCCGCCAAGGCCAAGGAACAGGCCAAGGACGAGGCCGAAGGCATGGCGGCGAAGCCGGCCTGACGCTCCAAACGGTCTCAAGACGCCGTCGGCGCATGAAAAAGCCCGGCGCGTCGGGGGGGCGCGCCGGGCTTCTTATCAGACGAAACGCGTCGGGGGAGCGCGTTTCACATCATAGACGCGCGAGCCGGCGGAAGGTTCCGGCCTCGCGCGGATCTTTTGCGATCGACGTTGTTTTACGCCGCCAGCGCGCTCCCCTCGCCCGTCGCGATCGCGGTTCCGCCGCGGGATCGACGCCGGCGCCTGACGCGTGCTCAGGCGCGGCCGGGGAGCTGCTTGCTCTCGATCCAGGCTTCGGGCTTCAGCCGCGGATGGAAGAAGCCGAGCGGCAGGGCCGCGGCGTGGAACAGCCAGGCGACCACGGCGTAGACGCCGAGCGACAGGCTCTTCTGCTTGAGGCTCATCGCGGCGACCGGCAGGGCCAGGATCGCGAGCGACGCCGCAAGTCCGAGCGCAAGGCTCGGCGCGAGCAGCGGCGCGACGAGCACGGCCGCGATCCAGCCGTAGACGACCGCCCAGAGCCTGAGTTCCGGCAGCTCCTTCAGGAGCATGCCGAAATAGGGCTTGCCCCAGGCCGCGCGCAGCAGCTCGCCGACGCCGCGCAAATATTTGGACTTCCACCGCCGCACCAGCAGCGCATAGGCGTTGAGCGTATGCCCGAAGTGCTGGACGAACGGCCGGTCGAGCCGGTGCAGCGTGAAGCCGAGCGCGCGCAGGCGGACGCCGAGGTCGAACTCCTCGTAGCCATGGAGGTTGCGGTCGGAGAAGTAGCCGGCCTTCTCCACCGCCTCGCGCCGATAAAGGCCGCCGCCGTTCATCCGGTCGATCGCGCCGGTCCGGTTCTCGGGCGAGGCGCGGCGCACGCGGCGGGTGAATTCGAGGTTCTCGACGTTCATCTCGACCACATGGCCGGTGACGCCCGCGCAATCCGGATGGGCCGCGAGATAGCCGAGCGCCTCCTGCAGGAAGCCCGGATCGAGGATCATGTCGCCGTCCATCAGGCACACGAACTCGCAGCCGCTGTACTGAAACCCGAGCTGGGGGCCGAGACCGCAGCTCGGCCGCGCCGGGGCGACGATCTGGACGACCTTGGCGTCGTAGCCGGACGCGATCTCGACAGTACGGTCGCGCGAGCCGCTGTCGGCGACGATGACCTCGCCGCCGCCGACCGCCTGAAGCGCCTCGAGCGCGCTCTCGATCGCGGCGGCGATGCGCTTCTCTTCGTTCAGGGTCTTCATGATGACCGAGACTGACATGATCGAAGGTCCGAGTGGGCGGGCCGCAGGCGGCCGCGATCGCCCCCATCGTGACGCGGCCCGCTTTAGAAAGCGTGGAAGCCGATCGATAAATTGCGAGGCGTTCCGGTCACGTTTTCCAGATCGGCCCTAGGTAGGGTCGCGACGCTGGAGGGGGAAAACCGCATGGGGGAGAAACGAACCCGAAAGCCCCGCGCCGATGTCAGTCCAATTCGTTTCAAAATTTAATGGTCGGTCAACTAGGCCCGGAACGATCGTTTGCCTCGCCCCGACCACAGGCACAGGATGCGCGGCGACGGGGCGACGCGCAGAGCGCCGCCTTGGCGGGACATCTCAAGGCGCACCGATGACGCATGACGCTCTCCAACTGCAGGGCTCCGGCCCCGCAGCGCGGCAGGCCGCACGGCTCCTTCCGGCGCGCCGCGTGTTCGGCGCGGACGCGCAACGCTTCGCGATCCGCGTCCATGACGACGTCACGGCCCTGCCCGCCCACTGGCCGCGCAGCAGCCGGGAGTACGAAGGCCGCTGCCACGTCTTCCAGACCGTCGAATTCCTGAAGGTCTGGGTCGAGACCTTCGGCCGCGCGGCCCGGGCCCGGACCTATTTCGTCGAGGTGCGCGACGCCGACGGCGCGCTCGCGATGCTCGTCCCCTTCGCGATCACGCGCCGGGCCGGCGCGCGCGCGCTCTCCTTCGTCGACGGCGGCGCGGCCGACTACAACGCCCCCGTGCTGTTCGAAACGCCGTGGGAATGGTCGCCCCGCAACGCCAACGAGGCGTGGAGCGCGATCAAGACCGCGCTGCCGGCCTTCGACGTCGCGCTGTTCGACAAGATGCCGGCGGAGGTCGGCGGAATCGTCAATCCGTTCCACCTCCTCGCCACCGGCGAGAACCCCGAATCCTGCCACGCCACCGACCTGACGAAGCCCTGGGCCGTGGTCGAGAAGGGTCAGGTCTTCTACGGCAAGCGCCTGCGCCGCATCGCCTCGCTGCAGGAGACCGTGCCGGTCGAGATGCTCGTCGCCGAGGACAAGGCGGGCCGCGACCGCATCCTCGCGGCGCTGCTCGAGCAGAAGCAGAAGCGGTTCGAGGAGACCCGGGTGCCGGGCTTCGACGCCCAGCCCGAAAAGCGCGAATTCTACGAGCGCGCGACCGAAGCGATGGCCGAGTCCGGCGCGCTCCACCTCTCGGCGCTGTCGTTCGGCGGCGACATCGTGGCGGCGCAATGGAGCCTGATCCACGATCGCCGCTACTACGCGCTCGTCGGCAGCTTCGACGGCAGCGTCTACGGGCGTTATTCGCCTGGCAAGGTTCTCTACCTCATGCTGATCAAGCGCCTTCACGAGGCGGGCGTGGAGACCGCCGACCTCGGGGTGGGCGACGAGGCCTACAAGAAAGACCATTGCGACGTGACGATCGCGCTCTCCGTGATGACGGAGGCGCAGAGTCTCCTGGGGAGGCTCTATCTCGCGCGCGCCGAAGGTCTGAAGCGGCTGCGGGCGTCCGCGCTCTGGCAGAAGTTGCGGCCGTTGAAGTGGGTCATGCTTCGCAAGCTCCGCCGCGAGACGGAGCCTGTCGCCGAAGGGGCGCAGGACAAGTCATGAGCGAAATCGTCGTCGCAGCCGAAACCGAAACCGCCGTCGACGTCGCCATCATCGGCGCAGGCGCGGCCGGCGCGACAGCCGCCGGCATGCTCGCCAAACGCGGGATCTCGGTCGCGCTGATCGCGAGCCACCACCGGCATCCGCCCGAATATCGCGCCGAGAAGATCGGCGAGGCCCAGATCGCGATGATCGACGAGGCGGGCCTCGGCGCGGCGGCGCGCTCGGTCTTCACCGCTTTCGACGGCTGCTGGCTGCGCCGCTTCGGCCACATCGTCGAACGCGACCCGAAGCGCGAATATGGCGGCGACTACGGCGCCGTCGTGGACGCGATGCGCGGCGCGCTGCCGGCGGGCGTGGCGCAGATCGTCGGCCGGGTGGAGACGATCGAGACCGGACCCGACCAGCAGTTCCTGAGGCTCGCGGACGGCCGATCGGTCCGCTCGCGCCTGCTCGTGATGTCGACCGGCCTCAGCGAAGCGGCGCTGAAGAAGGCCGGCATGAGCCGCGACGTCTACAGCCGGCACCATTCGCTGACCGCAGGCTTCGACCTGTCGCGCCCGCCGTCCGACTTTCCGTTCCCCTCGCTGGTGTGGGCCGGCGACGGCCCGAGCGACAAGCTCGCCTATCTCACCCTGTTCCCGATCGGGAACGCGATGCGCGCCAACCTCTTCGTCTACCGCTCGCCCTTCGAGGACTGGACGCGGGAGCTCCGCGACGACCCGAACAGGACGCTGAACGAGATGATGCCGGCGTTCCGGCGCGAATACGGCGAGCTTGCGGTCTCCGGCCCGGTGATGATCCGCCCGATCGACCTCGCCCGCACGCTCGACATCGAGCGCGACGGCGTGGTGGCGGTGGGCGACGCCTTCATGACCGTCTGCCCGATCACCGGCACCGGCATGGACAAGGCGCTGAACGACGCCGTGATCCTCGCCCGCGACCACATCCCCGAATGGCTGAAGACGCCCGGCATGTCGGCCGCCAAGCTCGCGAGCTTCTACGCCGACCCGGCCAAGCGCGCGCGCGACGCCAACGCCGAGAAGATCAGCGTCGAATCGCGCTCGATCCGCTTCGACCAGAGCCCGCGCTGGCGGCTTCGGCGGCTGCGCTCGACGCTGTTCGGCCGGTTCCGCCATCTGCTGCCGCACGGGCACGCCCATGCGGGCGGCGAACCTCACATGAGGTCGAGCGCGTAGCCCGGCCGCCCGGCGAGAAGCGCCTCGCCCCTCGCCTTCCCCATCACATAGATCGCGGTCGACAGCCCGTCGGCCTCGATCCCGCTCGGCGCGAAGACGGCGACGCGCGAGAGAAGTTGCGGCGAGAGGCCGGTGGCGGGGTCGAAGATGTGGTTGTCGGCGCCGTCCTTCGAAAACGGCGTGCCGGCGCCCGCCGACGTCGCGGCGAAACCTTGAAAATCGCTCGACAGAACGTCGGTCTCGCCGCCCTCCTTGGCCGTGCGGCCGCCGAGCCGCCACGGGCGGCCATCCGGGTGACGCCCGAAGGCGCCGAACTCGCCGGTGTCGACGAAGGCGTCGGCGACGCCGTGGCGCCGCGCCGCCGCGATCACGAGATCGGCGGCGTAGCCCTGAAGGATCCCGTTCAGCGTCATCTCGACGCCCGGGCGGCGGAACGCGATCCGCTCGCCGGAAACCTCGACGTCGCGCCAGCCGACCCGGGCGACCGCCTCGGCGCGCTCGGCCTCGTCCGGCCGGCGGCCGTCGCGCGTCGTGCGCTCCCAGAGCGTCCAGAGCGGCTGGACGGTCGGGTCGAACGCGCCGCCGGAGCGCTCGGCGAGGGCGAGCGCGTAGGAGGCGAGCGCGACGAGCCGAGGGTCCGGCCGATCGAGCGCGCCCGCGCGGTTGAGGCGAGACAGCTCGCTGTCGGGCCGCATCAGGCTCGCGGCGCGCTCGAGCGCGCGGATCTCGCTGAAGCCGTCGTGGATTGAGGCCTCGAGCGCCTGTGCGTCGGGGCCCGCGAAAGTGAGCGCGACCGTCGTGCCGAACGCGACGCCTGCGCGGGTCGCGACCTGCTTGCCATGGGCACGGGCGAGCTCCCGAAACGCTGCGCCGCCGACCGCGGCGGCGGCGAGCGTCCCGGCGCCCCCGGCCAGAAGCTTGCGACGGCTGAAACCGCTCATTCGGCCGCCTCCGTGGCGAGACGCACGTTTGGGCGTTTGGCCGCGAGGATCTGCGGAACGCACTGGTTGGGATCGTGGATAATGGTCACGCAGTCCATGCACTGGAAGCATTCGGCGTAGTCGACCTTTCCCGCCTGATCGATCGCGCCGTAGCGGCAGCGCACCTTGCAGAGCTGGCAGGGGCTTCCGCATTCGGCGCGGCGCGGGATCCAGTCGAGCATCCGCAGGCGCCCGCCGATCGCGAGAAACGCGCCGAGCGGGCAGAGATATCGGCAGAACGCCTTGTAGACGAAGAGGTTGAGGACGATGAGCCCGACCGCGTAGGCCACGAACGGCCATGAGCGCACGAAGTAGAGCGTGATCGAGGTCTTGAACGGCTCGACCTCGGAGAACATGTCGGCGAGCGGAGACGCGCTCGCCGCCGCCGCGACGATCCCGGCCAGCGCGGCATATTTGAGCTTGCGCAGCCATCGGTCGAGCGCTGGCGAGACCTGCCGCTGGCGGATTGCGAGGGGCTTGGCGAGCCACGCCGCGAGCTCCTGCAACGCGCCGAAGGGGCAGAGCCAGCCGCAGAACGTTCCGCGCCCCCACACAACGAGCGCCGCGAGCGCGAAGGCCCAGATGAGCAGCGAGGGCGGGTCGTAGAGCAGGAAGCTGGCGTCGTGGGTGTAGATCGCGGCCCGCACGGCGCCCACCACCGTCACGATCGAAAGCTGCGCCTGCGCCCACCAGCCGACGAAGCCGAGCGTGAAGACGAGGAAGCTGAGCCGGAACCAGCCGAAGCGCGGCCCGTCCGCGACGAGCCCGCGCTCGCGCGCGAGCGTCGGCGTCAGCAGGAGGAGCGCGGCGCCGATCAGCCCGAGCTCCGGCCAGCGCGCCGTCCAGCTGTCGACCCATGTCGGCCCTAAGTCCGGCTTCGTCCTGGTGAAGAGGTCTTGGGGCAGCTCGTACTTGGTCTCGAAGCTCTTCGAGACCCGCTCGGTCAGGATCTGCCCGCGCTCGCGCGTCACCGTCAGCTGCAGCGTCCAGGGCGAGGACGGGTCGAAACCGGCCTCGGGCGTGATCTTCATGATCGACCAGGGCCCCGCCGGCATGCCGTCTGGTCCCGCGCCCCGACGATCGATCGCGAGGTCGCGGGCGTTGATCGAGAGCCCGTCCTGGATAACCGCGAGGTTTTCGGGCAGCGAGCCCATGACGAAGCTCTCGCCGAGCGCGTTCCAGCGGCCGGCGGTGAGGAACAGCAGCGCGTGGGCGTCGGGACCGATCTCGGCGACGAGCTTGTCGAACGCCCTGTCGCCGAGGAGATTTCGGCCGATCGAGGGGACGTTGAGATAGGTCACATAGGCGTCGATGAAGGGCTCGTCGGGCCGCTCGCGGCCCTCCTCGTCTCCGTCCGGCGTCGAGGTGTCGGCGAAGGCCGCGTCGACCTCGCGGTTGGTCGCCGTGAAGCGCTTCACGTAGCCGCGCTTGAGAAGTTCGTCCCAGCCAAGCGGCTCGAAGCCGTCTTGCCTAGCCTCGACCCTGAGGCCCGCGCTTCGCCCCGCGCCGAAACCGAGCTTGGCGCGCGCCACGGCGAGCGCGGAGAGCAGCATGGTCTCGTTGACGACGCGGGTGGAGGCGGTCGCCATCGAGACGCCGTCGACGACCGATGACGCCGGCGCGCCGTTGGCGCGGGCGTTGGCGCGCCCCACGCTGATCGCGCGCTTGGCCGACATGCCGGCGTACTGGTCGACGAAGGCGACGAGCGGCGCGGAGCCAAGCCCCTCGAGGAAGACTGGCTCGTGATGCGACAGGATTTTCGCGTCGAGGAACGTCCCGTCGGGCTTCAGCGCGATCAGCAGGTTGGGGGGCGCGCCGCCGAAGCCCGGGATCGCGGCGAAGTCGATGGATTCGAACGCATAGGCCAGGACCTCGTAGGAGCCGGCCTGCTGCTTCATGATCGGCCAGATCGGCAGCCGGTCGTCCTTCTCGCCGACGACGAGGGGAAGCGGGAACGCCGCCTCCATGCCGGCGCGATCGAGGGTTCCGGCTTGAGCGGGGAAGGCGGCGAGCAACGCCAAAAACAGAAGAATTGCCGCTGCGATCGCCTGCGCCGTCATGCCCGCGCGCCAGCGCGGGTATCCACGACTGGACCGTAGGGCTCCGCGCCGTGCGAAGTCGTGGATACCCGGCTTCGCCGGGCATGACGGACTCCGATGCGGACGCGTCGCAGCTTCTCCCCAGTCCTTCGCGGCTGGCATCCTCAACAAACCTCATGCTGAGGAGCCCGCGTCGGCGGGCGTCTCGAAGCACGCAGCTGGCTTGTCCAACGCTCCAAACGCCGCGCCTTTACTTGCGGTCGGCGACGGGCTGCGCCCTGGGCCGCACCGCCGCGCCCCAGGGGAAGCGGCCGACCTTCACGGTCTTCACGGGCTTGAGGCTCGCGACGTCCACCATGGTGACGTCGCCCGAAACCCCGTTAGTGGTGAACAGCATGGACTGGTCGGGGGTGAGCGCGAGGTGCCAAACGCGGCGGCCGACGAGGATGTAGGACTTCACCTCATAGGTCTGCGCGTCCACCACCGCGACGCGGTCCGACGGGCCGAGCGCCACGAAGGCGTATTTGCCGTCGCGCGTCAGCTGCACGCCGACCGGCTGGACGCGGTCACTCGCCACGCCGGGAATCGCGAACTCGATCGTGTGGACGATCTGCTTGGTGGCGACGTCGATGATCGCGACCGTGCCGCCGACCTCCGAGGAGACCCAAAGCCGCTTGCCGTCGAGGTCGAACTCGGCGTGGCGCGGCCGCTGGCCGACCGGCGTCGCGTCGTTGGACGTGAGGCTGTCGACGTCGATCCAGTGGACCATGTTGGTGGTCTCCGACGTCGTCACCGCGGTCTTGCCGTCGGGGCTCACGGCCATGCCCTCGGGCTCGATCCCGACCTCGATCTGGGCCAGCACCTTGCGCGTCTCGACGTCCACCACGGTCGTGAGCGCGTCGTCCTCGTTGGCGATGAAGAGCTTGGTCCCGTCGGGCGAGAGCGAGAACTGCTCGGGGTCTTCGCCCGAAGGCAGGTCGTGCAGGATCTTGCCGCTGTCGGGATCGATCGCCTGCACGGCGTTCGAGTCCGAGGCGCAGACATAGAGGATCTTGCCGTCCGGCGAGAAGGTGAGGCCGCGCGGCCGCCGGCCGACCGGGAAGGTGCGCGTCACGACCTTCTGCTCGGTGTCGATCACCGACACCGTGTTGTCGCGCTCGTTGGTGACGAAGACCTCATGGGCGTTGCCGGAGCCGGCGCCCGCGATCGAGGCCGCGAAGCCGAGGCTGACCGCGGCCAGCGCCGCGCGCATGCGCCGGAGCGCCTCGCGCTCGTCGGCGTCGCCGACGAGCGGAGGCCGCGACCTATCCACCCCCTCCCCCTTGCGGGGAGGGTAAGGGTGGGGGTGGTTCAGAACAGAGCTCTCTTGGTCGGCGTAGAGCTGCGTGGCCCTCTCCGCCTCATTCTGAACCACCCCCACCCCCGACCCCTCCCCGCAAGGGGGAGGGGAGAAAGCGGGCTGATCACCATTCGGCCGGGAGGCGCGGGTCTTCGTCATCTCATCCCCTCATCGCCTTGCAGGCGCTTTCCGACTGGTCGAGGCCGAGCGTGTCCATCTCGGTGCGCTGGTGGAGGAAGCCCTCGAGCGGGGCGGTCGCGACCACGGCGCCGGGCCACAGCAGGTAGACCGGCTGGCGCAGCTGCCCGTTCCAGGCGCGGAAGCTGAGCGCTCGGCCCTTGAAGCCGCCGACCTCGAACGTCTCGCTCCGCAGCAGCGCGGAGATCGCCGCAGGATCGGCGCTCTTGAGCTGGACCGCGGCCTCGCCGACCGCGTGGACCGCCATCCAGCCCGAATAGTCGACCGGATCCATCCGGCGGCCCGCGAGCTTCCTGAACCGCCCCTGCAATTGCACCGCGGCCCAGGCCTCGACGGGCTTGCCCCAGGCGGCCGGGACCATGCCGTGGGTTCCGACGACGGGCCGCGGGCTTGCGGTGTTGTAGGGAAGGTTGTCGCCGAACTCGTCGGCCTCGTCGGCGACCGCCACGACGTCGTGTTCGGCCCCGCGGGAGGCGAGCGTCAGCTCGTCGGTCGCGGTGTCGCGGATGTCGGCGCCGCGGGCGTCGAAGGGCTTCTCCTCGACGATTCTGAGCCCGAACTTGCGCGCGCTCTTGCGGATCGCGTCGGCGTAGAGCCGGTCGCCCTCCCCCGGGCCCGCCACCAGCAGGATGCGGGTCCAGCGCTTGAAGGCGAGGAACTGCATCAGCGCGTCGGCCAGCATGTCGCGCGAGGGGATAACGTGGAGCACGCGCGCGCGGCAGTCGGCGTCGCGCAGGCGCACGTCCGGCGCCGAAACGTTGAACAGCACGACGTCCCTGGCCGCCGCCGCGTCGGCGAGCGCCAGCAGATCCTCGGCCGGGGCGTTCACCACCACGAAACGCGGCGCGTCCTTGGCCATCACCTCCGCGAAGGCCGCCTCGAGGTCGCCGTCGGGCTCGACCACCGTGGTCTTGAGGTCGAACTTCAGCCCGACGAAGCGCCCGGTGGCGTTGGAGTCAGCGATGCCGAGCTCGGCGCCCTTGAGGCCTTGGTCGTCGGGAACCGGGTCCTCGTTGTTGCGCGGCGTGTGGCGCTCGACCCGGCGCTCGAAGTAGTGGATCGAAACCAACTTCAGCTCGCGCGGCTTGCGGACCGTCGGGGCCGGCGCCTGCGCGGGCGAGGCGCTTTCGGTCTGCGCGGTCTGCTGCGGAGCTGCGGGAAAGGCCGGCGCCGCGCCTGGCGCGAGGGTGGTCGCGATCGTCGCCGCCACGATCGCGGCGGTGTGCGCTAGGCCTGTCCTGTCGCCGCGCATCGCCGCTGCTCCTGCGTACCGCCCGGAGGATAGGGAGCGGCGCCGGGCGCGGGATTGTACTTATTGGCGCCTCAAAAATCGGCCGCTGCTGGAACGGCTATAAGGTGTACCTAAGAACAATGTGGGGGCCCCAGCCCCGTTGCTAGCGTCCGCGCCGCAATGGGAAGGACGCCTGACATGAAAGCCTCTCGCCTCGTTCTGCTCGCCGTCGGCGCCGCCGCGCTCTTCGCCGGGGCCGCGCTCGCGCCGCGCGCCTGGGCGCATGGCGACGTGCAGCCGCAGCCGGTCAACACCGACGGGCTCGCGCCGCTCGGCGAGGAGTGGAAGGAAGAAAACCCCTATCGCGGCGACCCGAAGGCGATCGCGATCGGCGCCTCAGGCTATAACCAGAACTGCGCCCGCTGCCACGGCCTCGAGGTGATCTCGGGCGGCCTCGCGCCTGACCTTCGCCATCTCGAGAAGGGCAAGGAAGGCGACGAGTGGTTCTCGCAGCGCGTCCAGGGCGGCGCGATCATCAACGGCATGACGAAGATGCCGTCCTTCGCCGGGGTGATCTCGCAGGAAGGCCTCTGGGCCATTCGGAGCTACATCGAATCCGTGCACGTCGACGAGTGATGCGAGGGATCGACCGCCGCCTCTTCCTGGGGGCGCTCGCGGGCGCAGGCCTGGCCGCGCCCGCTGTCGCGCGTCCGCTCGACGAGGTGACGGCCTCCGGGATCCTGCGGGTCGCGCTCTATCGCGACAACGCGCCCTTCTCCGACGACGCCGGCGGAAAGCCGGTCGGCATCGACGTCGACGTCGCGAAACGGATCGCGCAGACGATCGGCGTGAAGCCCGAGATCCGGATCGTCGAGGCGTCCGAGAACGTCGACGGCGACTTCCGCCTCAACCTCTGGCGCGGCGACCTCGCGGGCTCGACGCTCGCCGACCTGATGCTGAGCGTGCCGGCCGACAAGCTGCTGCAGATGCGCAACGAGCTGGTGTTCTTCACCGCCCCTTACGTCGAGCAGCGGCTCGCGATCGCCTATCGGGCGGGCGTGGTGGAGGGCGGGTTCCAGGATCTTCAGGACATCGCCGGCAAATCGGTAGCGGTCGAGGGCACGAGCCCCGTGGACGCGCTGATCGGGTTCGCCAATGGCGGGACGCTGCGCGAGTCGATCCGCCACTACCGCAATTTTGGCGACGCCGCCGACGCGTTCCGGAGCGGCGAGACCCAGTTTCTCGCGGGCGCGCGCTCGGCGATCGAGTCGACGCTCGCAAAGGCCGGCGTGAAGGACGCGGAACTCAAGGATCTCGCCGGCTCGAACCTCATCCGCCCGCGCTGGGAGCTCTGCGGAGCGGTGAAGACGGACTCGCGCGATCTCGCCTATCGGATCGGCGAGGCGCTGGCCGAAATGCGCGCCTCGGGCGAGATGGAGAAGATCTTCGCGGCCCATGGCGCGAGCTTCACTCCGCCGGCCGGATATTAATAAGAATCAGTCACTTACGTTTCTTCTTAGGGTGTACTTAATGGCAATAAGCAAGGTCCCCGGCCCCGTCTAACGTCCCCCCACTGGGATCAAGCGCGCGTGACAAGCGCGCCGGTCCAGCAGCGCCGGGAGATGGCGCGCTCTCAGGGGAGAAACCAATGACCTTCCGCGCAACCTTGCTTGCCGCCGCTGGCGCGGCGGCGCTTCTGGCGGGGGCGGTCTCGCCGTCGCTCGCGGTCACCGACGAAGACATCGCCAACGACGCCAAGACGGTCGACGACGTCGTCTCCTACGGGCTCGGCAACCAGGGCCAGCGCTACAGCCCGATCAAGACGCTGACCCGCGACAACATCAAGGGCCTCATCCCGGCCTATTCGTTCTCCTTCGGCGGCGAGAAGCAGCGCGGCCAGGAGAGCCAGCCGCTCGTCAAGGACGGCGTGCTCTACATCACCGGCTCCTACAGCCGCGCCTGGGCGATCAACAGCCGCACCGGCGAGAAGATCTGGGAGTACAACGCCCGTCTTCCCGAAGGCATCCTGCCCTGCTGCGACGTCGTGAACCGCGGCGGCGCGCTCTACGACAACCTGTTCATCTTCGGCACGCTCGACGCCAAGCTCGTCGCGCTCGACGCCAAGACCGGCAAGGTGGTGTGGAAGAAGGACGTCGACGACTTCAAGGCCGGCTTCTCCTTCACCTCCGCCCCGATGATCGTGAAGGGCAAGATCATCACCGGCGTGTCGGGCGGCGAGTTCGGCATCGTGGGCCGCGTCGAGGCGCGCGACGCCAAGACCGGCGAGATCGTCTGGAAGCGGCCGGTGATCGAAGGCCATGTCGGCGAGCTCAACGGCAAGCCCTCCACCATGACGGGCAAGACGAACGAAAGCTGGCCCGGCGACATGTGGAAATACGGCGGCGGCGCCACCTGGAACGGCGGCACCTACGACGCCGAGACCAACCTGATCTACTACGGCACCGGCAACCCCGGCCCGTGGAACAGCTGGCTGCGCCCGGGCGACAACAAGTGGTCGGCCTCGCGCATCGCGCTCGATCCGGAGACCGGCGAGATCAAGTGGGGCTTCCAGACCACCCCGCATGACGGCTGGGACTATGACGGCGTGAACGAGTTCGTGTCGTTCGACCTCCAGAAGGGCGGCAAGACCATCAAGGCCGGCGCCACCGCCGACCGCAACGGCTTCTTCTACGTCCTCGACCGCACCAACGGTAAGTTCATCTCCGCGACCCCGTTCGTCTCGAAGATCAACTGGGCCAAGGAGATCGGACCCGACGGCCGTCCGGTCTACGACGACAACTTCCGTCCGAAGGACCCCTCGAAGTCCGGCGACGGCAAGAAGGGCGACAGCGTCTTCGCCGTGCCGAGCTTCCTCGGCGGCAAGAACTGGATGCCGATCTCCTACAACCCCGACACCAAGCTGTTCTACGTCCCCTCCAATGAGTGGGGCATGGACATCCACAACGAGCCCGTCTCCTACAAGAAGGGCGCGGCCTATCTCGGCGCCGGCTTCACCATCAAGCCGATCTTCGAGGACCACATCGGCTCGCTCAAGGCGATCGACCCGACCTCGGGCAAGGTCGTGTGGGAGTACAAGAACAAGGCTCCGCTCTGGGGCGGCGTCCTGAACACCGGCGGCGGCCTCACCTTCACCGGCACGCCCGAGGGCTTCCTCAAGGCCTTCGACGCCAAGACCGGCGAGGAAGTCTGGAAGTTCCAGGTCGGCACCGGCGTCGTCGCCTCTCCGATCACCTGGGAGCAGGACGGCGAGCAGTGGGTCGGCGTCGCGGCCGGCTGGGGCGGCGCGGTTCCGCTCTGGGGCGGCGAGGTGGCGAAATCCACCGCCGGCATCAACCAGGGCGGGTCTTTCTGGGCCTTCAAGCTTCCGAAGGAAGTCGCCTCCCGCTAAGGGAAGAGCGGAAGTCGGACGCGGCCGGCCGGGATCTCCGGTCGGCCGCTCCGTCCCCTCCGGCGCATGCGAGCCCGACAGCGCAAGCGCCGGAGGCCGGACCTGACCCTCCGGTCAGGGACGCGTTCGTTCGGGGGATATCGGTCGTGCATTTCGCCATCATCGACGACCATCCGTTGTTCCGGGAAGCGCTGCTGTCGACCGTCCATGTGGCGTTTCCGGACGCCCAGGTCGACGAGGCCGACTCGCTGACGAGCGCATGCGACATGCTCGCCCGCTCCGACGCCATCGACCTCATCCTGCTCGATCTCTCGATGCAGGGCGTCACCGGCTTCGACGGCCTCATCCAGATCCGCGGCCGCTTTCCGCGCGTGCCGATCCTCGTGGTCTCAGGGCTCGACGACGCCCAGATCGTCCATGAGGCGATGCGCTGCGGCGCGGCCGGCTTCGTGCCCAAGGCATCCGGAAAGGCGCTTCTCACCGAAGCCATCACCGAGGTGCTGGGCGGCGGGGTGTTCCTGCCGAAGGAATATCGCCGGACCCAGACCGCCCGGCCCTCGCGCGCCGGCGCCGACATGCTGGATCGGCTGAAGACGCTGACGCCCGCCCAGATGCGCGTGCTCTCGCTCGTCAAGCGCGGCAAGCTCAACAAGCAGATCGCCTACGAGCTGAACGTCGGCGAATCCACCGTGAAGGCCCACATCTCCGAGATCATGCGCAAGCTCGGGGTCGCAAGCCGCACCCAAGCCGTGATCGAGACCTCGGCGCTCGACTTCGACGTGATCCTGAGCGGGCCGGCGAAGGTCGACTGAGCGTCCCGCCTTACTCCCCTCGCCGCACCGACGGCGCGAGGTGGGACATCAGCGCGCGCACGTAAGCCGGCTTGATCGGCTTGTGGATCAGTTCGCAGCCGGCCGCGCGCACTTCCGCTGCGACCTCGGCCGAATGGTCGGCGGTCGTCACGATCGCGGGCGTGTCGGCGCCGTAGGTCGCGCGCAGCCAGGCCGCGACCTCGAGGCCATAGACGCCGCCGTCGAGGTGGTAGTCGATGAGCGCGATGTGCGGCGGCTCGGACTGTCCGGCGAGCGCCTGCTTCAGCTCCTCCAGCCCGTGGGCGGAGACGACGGTCGCCTCCCAGGAGACCAGCAGCCGCACGAGCGCCTCGCGCGCGCCGACGTCGTTCTCGACCACGACGATGCGCGAGCCCGAGAGCGTGGTCGAGACCGGCGGCATGAAGGCGCCGGTCTCGTTGCGCTCGCGCACCTCCCCTTGCGCCAGCGCGAGGCGCAGGCGAAAGCGCGAGCCGCGCCCGACCTTCGACGAGACCTTGAGGCTGTGGCCGAGCGCGAGCGTCATGCGGCGCACGATCGAGAGCCCAAGCCCGAGTCCGATCTCGGCGTCGCCGCTCGCGCCCTCACCGCGATAAAACTCCTCGAAGATGCGCGCGCGGTCGGCCGGCGTGATGCCGGGGCCGGTGTCCACCACGTCGATGAGGCAGGAGCCGCCGCGCGAGCGCGCCCGCACGAGCACGCCGCCGCGCCGCGCATAGCGCACCGCGTTCGAGACGAGGTTCTGCAGGATGCGCTTCAGCAGCACAGGGTCGCTTTCGACCGCGAGCTGGCCGGTCTTGACCACGAAGCGCAGGCCCTTGCGGCTCGCGACCGGCTCGAAGGTCGCCACCACGTCCTCCAGCACGTCGTTGAGCGAGATCGAGCGCACGTTCGGGCGCACGACCCCGGCGTCGAGCTTGGAGATGTCGATGAGGGCCTTGATCAGGTCCTCGATGGTCTTGAGGCCGCGCTCCACCTGGCCTGCGATCGCGAGCGCCTCGACGCCGAGCGGCATGTCGGCGAGCGTCGAGATCGAGAGCCGCGCGGCGTTCAGCGGCTGCAGCAGGTCGTGGCTCGCGGCCGCGAGAAAGCGCGTCTTCGAGCGGTTGGCGAACTCCGCCTCTTCCTTGGCCTCGACCAGCGCCCGGTTGGAGCGCTCGAGGCTAAGCATCAGGTTGGTGAGCTCCTCGGTGCGGTCGCGCACCCGCGTGTCGAGCGTGATCGCGGTCTGGAACAGCGAATAGGCCGAGCCCTGGCGGTCGGTCGAGCGCTCGACATGGTCCATGAGCGCGGCGTTCATGCGCTCGAGCTTGGCGATGCGCCGCTTCAGCTCCGCCGTGTCGTCAGGGATTTCGGCAAGGCTCATTGGACGTCCGCGAGGCTCAGGCCGCCCCAGCATAGCCGATCGCGACGCCCGTAAAAGTCTGGTTCAGGTGCATCGAGCGGTACTGCTCGCCATAGGTCTCGAAGCCGACGACGTTGTACTGGCGGTAGAGATCCGAGATCGGCCGCCGCTTCTGGCGGATCTCGGCGTCGAGGCGTCGGAGCACGCAGTCGAAGCCGATCACGAGGTCGACGCCGCCGAGCCGCGCCTCGAGGCGTTCGAGTTCGGCCCGCGTCACCTCGACGACGTCGAGCGGGCGCGCGAGCGTCAGCACCAGCCCACGGTCGATCGCGCAGAAGAAGGAGAGCGAACCGTCCGGATTGAGCCGGCGGATCGAGCGGCAGAAATACTCGCCGCCGACCCGCACCACGAGCGGATGCGAGGCGAAGCTCATCGGCGACAGGTTCTCGGGGTCGAGCCCCACCGCCATGGCGTATTCGGTCGCGGCGGGCTCGGCGTTGAGCTCCCGCACCGTGCGCGCGCCGTCGTCGGAGGCCGTCACCACGAACTTGACGTCTGTCGGCTCGAAATTGTCGGTCTTGAAGATCTCGACCGGGTAGTCGGTCTCCACGATCATCAGGATCGCGGCGGTGAGCTTCACCTCGCCGTCATGGATCAAGGCGGTCCGCCGGAACGCGAGGTCGTCGCCGGCCGAGCCGCCGACGAGCGGAATGCCGTCGAGCGCCTGGTCGATCACCGAGACGACCCGCTCCTCGGCGTTGGCGAGGCCGTCGATGAGCGAGAGCGCGAAGCGGCTCGCCCCGGCCTTGGCGTCGGGCGCGGCGTCGAGCCGGCGGCGCAGCGACCGCACGATGTCGGCGGTGCGCTCGACGTCGAGTTCGTCGACGTTGGGGAGCGAGGCCGACACGATCCGGAAACCCGACTTCGGGAACGCCACCGCCACGACGCCGCGGTCGAGATTGCCCGCGGGGCTGAGCTCTCCCGCGCTCGAACAGGCGGCGATCGGCGTGCCGGCGAAGCGTCGGGAGAACGCGACGTTGATCTCGTCCGCGGCGTAGGCTGACGAGAAGAACACGAGAAGCTGGCCGACAGGCTCGCCAGACAGCGCTGCGGCGACGGACGCGACGGCGCCTTCCGCCGTGGCCGCGCCGTCGACCCACGCGGTCTTGATGCCGCAGCGGTGGCTGACGGCGCGCGCCTCTGTCAAATCCGAAGTCCTCCCGTGGGACGTCGGGGCTCTTTTTCGGCCCTCTTTAGAAAGACCGTAGACCGCTGGCGGCGCCGGCTGCAAGGGACCGGCCGTGCGCACTTAGGTTGAGCTTGAACGGCTCCGCGGCCGCGCGGCCTCAGTCGGCCGCCACCAGCGCGAGCGCGGAGAGGAAGCCCGCGAGATCGTCGGTCATGTGGTCGACATGCGGGCCGCCATGGGCGTCCGTGGCGGAGGTCAGGCGCTCCAGGCCCTCGGGCTCGCCGTCGCGCGGCGTCACCAGCACGGTGCGCATGCCGAGGCGATGGGGAACCACAAGGTTCTTCGACAGATCCTCGAACATCGCGGCCTTGGAGGGCTCGATGCCGTGGAGCTTCAGGAAGGCGTCATAGGCGGCCGCGTCGGGCTTGGGCACGAAGCTCGCGGCCGCGATGTCGAAGATGTCCTCGAACAGCTCGGAGATCCCGAGCCTTGCGATGACGCTTTCGGCGTGGCGGCGCGAGCCGTTGGTCAGCACGAAACGCCGCCCCGGCAGCCGCGCGATGGCGGCCGCGAGGTCGGGCGCGGGCGCCAGCACCGCATGGTCGATGTCGTGGACGAAAGCGAGGAAGTGGTGCGGGTCGAGCCCGTCCTCGCTCATCATGCCGGCGAGCGTCGTGCCGTGGCGGCGGTAGTAGTATTTCTGGAGCGCGCGCGCCGAGAGCCCGTCGAGCCCGGAGCGCTGCATCACATAGGCCGTGATCTTGGCGTCGATCTGGTCGAACAGCCGGCTCGAGGCGGGGTAGAGCGTGTTGTCGAGGTCGAACACCCAGGTGTCGACGTGATCGAAGCCCTTGGCCTCGGCCTCCTGCACATGCTCGCGCAACGTCGTGGCGCCGGTGAAGGAGTTGGAGGCGGGAGGTTTGTTCATCGAAGACCGTTCAGCCCGCGCGACGGGACGTCGCGACATCCGGATGATCGCCCGGACATGGTGAACGAGCCGTTGTCGCCGCGAGCCGCGGCTTTTCCAAGGCGGGGCGGCCGCGCCGTCAGGGCGTCGCCGCCTGGTCAAGAGCCGCGGCCCCGCGCGACAGTCCGTAGGTGACGGGCGACGGCGCGCCCGTCATGACGAGGCAGACGAGCGTCAGCGCCATCCAGAGGCCCGCCGCGATGCGCGGGCCCTGCTGGAAATAGACCACCGCGACGAGGAGATGGATCACGACCAGCATCTCCTGCGGCGCGCTCGACCACACGGTCGGCAGCAGGAAGAACACGAGCCCGATGACCGCCATGGCGGCCGCGAATTCGGCAAGGCCGCGCCGCGCGACGGCCAGCTTGGCGTTCTTGGGTTCGGGCCGCTTGAACTGAACGACGTTCATGCCCGGCACTCTAGCCGAGATCAGGGCTTCAGGCGAAGCGACGCTTGGCCGCGAAGGCGCGCCCGCCGAAGCCGCCGCTCAGCGCGCTTCCTGGACGAAGTTCAGCGTCTCGACGCGCTCTGTGCGCTTGCCGCTGTCCACCAGTTCAAACAGCGCGCTCTGCCGCTCGCAGGGCGACGACTGCGCGACGCAGTAGCCGAGCGAGCCTTCCACCTGATAGGCGCCCGGGCCGTCGAGATAGAACTCGTACTTGCCCTGCTCGTCGGGCTTGACCTGCTGCACCGCGGAGACGACGCCGGCTTCGCGCATCGCGAGCGTGACGGTCGCCCCGCCCCGGCGCGCCTTCGAGACCTTGCCGCGGATCACGAGGCTGTCGGTCCCGCCGGAGCGCGCCCCGACCCAGGTCCCCGAAACGCCGTTCGTGTCCTCCCAGAGGCCCTCGATGATCTTCCGGCCCTTGCGATCGACCTTGCCGGTGAGGGCCACCGTGTATTTCACCTCGTTGTAGGGCCAGGCCATCGTGACCTTGCGGCCCTTCAGGACGCCGTCGAGTCCCCAGCTGTAGAGGCCGTAATCGCCGAAGCCGGTCAGCTTTCCGTCGACCTGCTGCGTGATGGAGAACCGCTGGCTGAGGCGGTTGATCGTCCCGATCCAGGAGCCGCGCATGTCGATCTGCGGCTTGGCCGGGGCTTCGCTTTCTTCGGCGAGCGCGCTCCCCGCGCCTGCCAGAGCCGCGACGCAGAGCAAAAACGCCAGCAATTTCATAGCGTCCTCCCGGACGATGGTTGACCGGAAGGTCAAGTCTCGCCGAGAACTTCGAAACGCTCAAGAGCCTCATGTAAAGTTGAGGAGATCGACTTGAGGAAAGGGCGCGAATATTTATCGTCGATTGATGAGTTTTGCCGGCGACGGCCCGATGTCGGCCGCCGCCGGCGGATCGTCCGCGCCCGTCAGCGGGTGATGAGCGTGCCCGCGCCGCCTTCGGTGAGCAGCTCGATCAGAACCGCGTGGGGCGTCTTGCCGTCGAGGATCACGACGCCCTCGACGCCGCGCTCGACCGCGTAGATGCAGGTCTCGACCTTCGGGATCATGCCCGCCGTGATGGTGCCGTCGGCGATGAGGCGGCGCGCCTCCTCGATCGAGAGCTGGTCGATGAGGTTCTTGTTCTTGTCGAGCACGCCCGGAACGTCGGTGAGCAGCAGCAGGCGCTTCGCCCCGACCGCGCCGGCGATCGCGCCCGCGAAGGTGTCGGCGTTGACGTTGTAGGTGGTGGCCCCGTCCGAGCCGGACGCGACCGGCGCCACGACCGGGATCTGGTCGGAGGCGATCACCCAGTCGAGCACCGTGCGGTCGACCTTGTCGGGATCTCCGACGAAGCCGAGGTCGACGATCTCCTCGACATTGGTGTCGGGGTTGATCATCGAGCGGGTGACCTTGCGGGCCGTCACCATGCCGCCGTCCTTGCCCGAGAGGCCGATGGCGCGGCCGCCCTCGGCGTTGATCGACGCCACGATGTTCTTGTTGATCGAACCGGCGAGGATCATCTCGACGACCTCGACGGTCGCCTGGTCGGTGACGCGCAGCCCCGCCTTGAACTCGGACTTGATGCCGAGCCGGTCGAGCATCTTGCCGATCTGCGGGCCGCCGCCGTGGACCACTACGGGGTTGATGCCGACCTCCTTGAGGATCGCGACGTCCTGCGCGAACCAGCGCGCCGCGTCCGCGTCGCCCATGGCGTGGCCGCCATATTTCACCACGATCGTGGCGTCGTCGTAGCGCTGCATGTAGGGCAGCGCCTCGACGAGGATGCGGGCGGTGTCGTGCGGATTGGGAGCGGCGGTCATCGGCCTCGCGTCTTTCGGCGTGGAAAGCGGTTGGCCGGCGGTTCTAGACGGTCATTCGCGACGGCTCAATGACGTCGCGCAAGAAGCCTCTTCAGGCGCGCTGGCCGCCGACCGCGAGCCGGAGGCTCCCGCGGCGCTCGCCGACCGCGCGGAGCTCGCTGACGCGCCGCTCCGCGTACCACGCCTCGAAGGCCGCGACCGACATCGGGCGGCCGAACAGATAGCCCTGCGCATAGGTGCAGCCGTGGTCGGTGACGAAGCGGAGCTGCTCTTCGGTCTCGACGCCTTCGGCGATGGTCTCGAAGCCGAGGTTCTCGGCCATGCCGATGACGGTGCCGACCACCACGCGCGCGCCGGCCTCGTCGATCGCGTCGCGCACAAAGCCGCGGTCGATCTTGAGCACGTCGAAGGGCAGCCGCGTCAGCGCCGAGAGGTTCGAATAGCCGGTGCCGAAGTCGTCGATGGCGATGCGAAGGCCCGCAGCCTTCAGCGGCGCGAGCTCGCGGGCGGCGTGCTGCGGATCGCCCATCGCGGCGCTTTCGGTGATCTCGAGCTCGAGCTGGGAGGGATCGGCGCCCGCCGCTCCGGTGATCTCAAGCGTGCGCTCGGCGAATCCCGCGCGCCGGAACTGCAGCGGCGAGACGTTGACCGCGACGCGCACGTCGATCCCGCGGCTGTGCCAGTCGGCCGCGACCCGACTTGCCTCGGCGATGACGAACTGCCCGAGCGGCTCGACCAGGCCGCATTCCTCGGCGACCGACACGAACTCGCCCGGAGGAACCATGCCGCGGGTCGGGTGCCGCCAGCGCGCGAGCGCCTCGGCGCCCGAGACGACGCCGCCCTTGAGCGAAATCTGCGGCTGGAAGTGGAGTTCGAGCTCGCCGGCCTCGATGGCGCGGCGAAGATCCTGCTCGAGCCGCAGGCGGCCATAGGCCATGCGGCTCAACTCGGCGCCGGCGAAGCGCACGCTCTGCGGGCCGGCCACGCGGGCGGCGGAGACGGCCGCGGCCGCGCTGCGGATCAGCGCGCCGGCCTCGTCGCCGTCTTCCGGCGCGAGCGCGACGCCGACCGAGAGCGTCGTCATCATGCGGTGCTCGCCGACGACGAGCGGCGCCTCGAAGGCCGCCACCGCGCTTTCGGCGAGCGAACGGGCGGCGTCGGCGTCGGCGTCGGGGGCGAGGATCGAGAAGCCGCTGTCGGAGGCGCGGGCGACCATCATCGACGGCTCGCCGTCGTCGCGGTCGAGGCCGCGGCCGCGCGCCCAGCCCTCGACGGCCGACGACAGGCGCCGGGCGGCCGCGCGCACCGTCTCGTCGCCATGGCTTTGCCCGAGACCGGCCGCGATGCGGCTGAGGCCCGCGATCTCGACGCGCACCAGCGCGAGCGAGCGGCCGAGCTGAAGCGCGGCCGCGAGGCGGCTCGTCAGGCTCGCATGGTTGGGCAACCGCGTGATCGGGTCGTCGAAGGTAAGGCGGTGGAGCGCGTCGGCGTTCTCGGCGAGATCGCGGGCGATCGAGAGATGCGCGCGGGCAAGCGCCCCGACCTCGTCGCTGCGCTCGCCCGCGGCGCGGACAGCGGCGTCGCCGGCGCCCGGCCGCATGACGGCGCGGGTCAGCGCGCGCAGCGGCGAGGCGGCGCGGTCGACGAGGATCGCAAGGCCCGGAAGCGCGAGCGCGAGGAAGATGAGCGTGGTGATCAGCCCGTGGACGGCGGCGTCGAACCCGGCCGAAGCCGCAGGCGCGAGCGACACCCCGAAGCGCAGCGTCGCGCGGACGCCCGAGGAGAGCGTCAGCGCCTTGGCGCCGTGGGCGTATCCGTCCTGCCGGACCATCACCGCAAAGGCGGAGCGCTCGGTGCCGTCGACGCCGGTCTCGGAGAGCAGCGGCGCGGGCCGCGCGGGCGCCTGGCCTTCGATCACTGCGCCTTCGGCGTCGACGAGATAGGCGTAGTCGAAGCCTGCGATCCGCACGAGGTCGCCGAACCGCTCCTCGGCGAAGCGGGAGCGCTCGATCGCCGCCGCGGCGCGCTCGGCTTCGGCCACGGCGTTGCGCTCGATCGAGCGCTCGCCGGCGTCGCGGACGTTGGCGGCGTTGGTCAGGATGAGGACGAGCGAAAGCGCGGTGAGCAGCAGGCCGACGAGCAGCGTCGCGCGCGCCGCAAGGCCCCGCCACCAGCGCTTGAGCGGCTGGCCGTCGGTCCGGCTGTCGTCACCTGTCATCGCAAAAACCGCACGCAAAGGCCTTTTCCCACAGGGTGCGATTGTCGTTCGGAAGGGTGAATGAACGGTTGATGCTTCGAACAGACGGTTTTTAGCTACCCCCATCGCGTGTGATCGGCTTGGACTTTCAACGAAACCGAAAGGAGCCTTGGGATATCGGTCGAAACGGCGCCGACGTTGCGGAAGCGGCCGCCTCAAGGAGCCTGTCCCCATGGCGGTCCTCATCACCGGCGGCGCCGGCTACATCGGCTCCCACATGGTCCACGCGCTCAGCGACGCGGGCGAGGCCTGCGTGGTGCTCGACGACCTGTCGACCGGATCGCGCGAGGCCCTGCCCGAGGGCGTGCCGCTCGTCGTCGGCGACGTCGGCGACCAGGCGCTCGTGCGTCGGCTCGCGGCGTCCTACGGCGTCGACGCCGTCGCGCATTTCGCCGCCCGCATCGTCGCGCCGGAGTCGGTCGCCGACCCGGTCGGCTACTACGTCGCGAACACCGGCCGGACGCTCGCCCTGCTCGGCGCGGTGCGGGACGCAGGCGTCCGCCGCTTCATCTTCTCCTCGACCGCCGCCGTCTACGGCGTCTCGCCGCCGACGCCGACGCGCGAGGACGCGCCTCTCGCCCCCGCCTCGCCCTATGGCGCCTCGAAGATGATGTCGGAGCGCATCCTCGCCGACGTCGCCGCCGCGCACGGGATCGAGTTCGTCACGCTGCGCTACTTCAACGTCGCGGGCGCCGATCCGCTGCTGCGCACCGGCCAGCGCCTGCCCGGCGCCACCAACCTGATCACCGTCGCGATCCGCGCCGCGCTCGGACTCAACCGCGGGCTGGAGGTCTACGGAACGAACCTTCCGACGCCGGACGGCACCGGCGTGCGCGACTACATCCATGTCCGCGACCTTGCGAACGCCCATGTGGCGGCGCTCGGCCATCTTCGGGCCGGCGGACGGAGCCTCACGCTCAACTGCGGCTATGGCTGGGGCTACTCGGTGCGCGACGTGATCGCCTCGGTGAAGCGCGTCTCGGGCGTCGACTTCCCCGTGACCGCCCGGCCTGCCCGGCCGGGCGACCCATATGTCTCGATCGCCGACGCCGGCGCGATCCGCGAGGCGCTCGGCTGGCGCCCCGAGCGCGCCGATCTCGACCTGATCGTGGGCGACGCGCTGCGCTTCGAGCAGCGCTGGCGCGCGAACGAAACCCGCCGCCCCGCGAAAGCGAGACGGCGCGCCGGATAGCGTATCAAGACATCAGCCCAGGCGGTCGTCGCCGGGCTTGACCCGGCGATCCGTCGGGCGCGCACGCGCCCCTGACGGATGCCCGGATCAAGTCCGCGCTGAACTTTAGCGCGATCAGAAGACCGCGAGGTACTTCAGCAGCGAGATGATGCCGATGATGATGACGATGACCCGGACGATCTGCTTCGCCCGGCCGTCTATCGGCAGCATGCCGACGAGATAGAGCACGAGGAAGATCACCAGGACGGTGATCAGAATGCCGATCAGCGGACCCATCCTCAAATTCCTTTCGCGAAACGCACTCGGGAACGGTTATCGCGCCGGCTCGCTCCCGATTTTACGCGCCGTCGCCATGTAAAAACGCGCGCGTGACCCGCTTGTTCCGGACTAATTTCCTGATTCGACGATTTTCGCCGCAATCGACGGGGCCGCTCAGCGTTCCGGCGCGGAGAGCCTCGGCCCGGCCTTGGCGCTTGCGAGCGCCCGGCCGAAGGCGTCGGCGAAATCGGCGCGCTCGTCGGGCGAGAGCGCGCCGGCGAGATCAAGCGAGGAGCCGCGCGCCGCGACCGCGACCCGCGTCATGCCGAAATCCTCGTCGCGCTCGGTCTCGAGCCTGACCCAGAGCGGGTTGAAGCGCCATTCGCGGGCCGCGCCCCTCGGCGAGATCTTGCGCACGAGCAGCTCGACATAGGTCAGCACCACCTGCTCGCAGGCGCGCGCCTGCGCAAAGGAGAAGCGGAAGGCGAGCCAGAGCGCGAGCACGTCGAGGCCGAGGAAGCCGACGATCGGCCAGGCGCCCATCAGGAAGAACGGCAGGCTGATGAGCGCGTTGAGCGCCGCGAAGCTTCCGATGACGATCGCAAAGCCCTTGGGGCCGAGCGAGCGGTGCGGCCGGATCTCGGCCGCGAAGACCGGCCGGTCGACGATGTCGTCGGTGCTGGCGCGCTCGCTCATAGCCTCAGTATAAGGGCGCGATGGCCGACCGTCAGTCTCCCGCCCCGAAGAAATCAGCGCCGCGCAAGGCCAAGGCTCCGCGCAGGCTCCCGCCCGCGACCGTGGAGGAGATGTTCCGCCGCTTCGAGGAGCGCGACCCCGAGCCCAAGGGCGAGCTCGAGCACACCGACCCCTATACGCTGCTGGTGGCCGTCGTGCTCTCCGCGCAGGCCACCGACGTCGGCGTGAACAAGGCGACGCGCCGCCTCTTCGCCGAGGCCGCGACGCCCGAGGCGATGGTGGCGCTCGGCGAGGACCGGGTGCGCGAACACATCAAGACGATCGGCCTCTATCGCAACAAGGCCAAGAACGTCGTCGCGCTGTCGGAGCGGCTGATCGCCGAGCACGGAAGCTCGGTTCCGCCCTCGCGCGCGGCGCTCGAGCTGCTGCCGGGCGTCGGCCGCAAGACCGCGAACGTCGTGATGAACACCGCCTTCGGCGAGCCGACCATCGCGGTCGACACCCATCTCTTCCGCGTCGGCAACCGCACGCAGCTCGCGCCGGGCAAGACGCCGCTCGCGGTGGAGCTCGGGATGGAGAAGGTGGTGCCCGACCGCTACCGCCGCCACGCCCACCACTGGCTCATCCTGCACGGCCGCTACGTGTGCAAGGCGAGGAAGCCCGAATGCTGGCGCTGCATCATCGAGGACCTGTGCCCGTTCGAGCCGAAGTCCGTGCCGGGAAAGGGCGCACGGGCAGTGGTTTAAGGCGCAGCGCTTTCAGCCGTCATGCCCGCGCCTTCGCGCGGGTATCAACGACTTCTCGAAGCGCCGCGCTCTGTCCCGCAGTCGTGGATGCCCGGCTTCGCCGGGCATGACGGCGAGGATCTTCGCCCTTCGCTCAGCGCCGCTTCCGCGACGGGCCGCGCTCGGGCACGTCGGTCTTGGTCGCGAGCCAGATCACGTGGCGGGCGCCCTTGCCGCTGTCGCTGGCGTAGACGCGGTGATCCTCCACCTTGAAGCCCGCGAAATGCAGCCGCTTGGCGAAGGCCTTGTCCGGGCCCTGCGACCAGACCGCCAGCACGCCGCCGCCCTTGAGCGCCGCGCGCGCCATCCCGAGGCCATACTCGCCGTAGAGATCGTCATTGCCCGTGGACGTCATGGCCTCCGGGCCGTTGTCGACGTCGAGCATGATCGCGTCCCAGCCGCCGGCCTCAATGACGCGCGCCACGTCCTCGACCACGATCTCCACGCGCGGATCCTCGAGACTGCCGCCAAAGATCTCCGCCATCGGTCCGCGCGCCCAGACGACGACGGACGGCACGAGTTCGGCCACCACCACCGTGGCGTCGGCCGGCAGGCTTTTCAGCGCCGCGCCGAGCGTGAACCCCATGCCGAGCCCGCCGATCAGCACCTTGGGCTTCTTGCGCGCGGCTATGCGCCCGCAGGACAGCGTCGCGAGCGCCTTTTCCGAGCCGCTCAGGCGGCTGTTCATCAGCTCGTTGTGGCCGAGCCGGATGGAGAATTCCTGGCCGCGCCTGAACAGGCGCAGGTCGTGCTTGCCGCCCGGCGCCGGGGCGGAGTCGAGCTGCTCCCAGGGGATCATGGGCGCGCCGCGATCATGCGCGCACCGTGCGGCTCGTCGGGAACTTCCAGCCGATCAGCAGGAACGACAGCGCCGCGGCGCCTGCGACCGCCGAAAGATACCAGCCGACCGCCGCGACGCCGTGGCTCTTGGCGAGCGACGTCGCGATGTAGGGCGCGGGCGAGGCCCCGAGGATGCCGGCGAGCGTGAAGGCGACCGACGCGCCGGTGTAGCGCACCGCCGTCGGGAAGAGCTCCGCGAGCGCCGCGCCCAACGGGCCGTAGGTCAGCCCCATGAGCCCGAGGCCGATCGACAGGAAGACGGTGACGGAGACCGCGTCGCCGGCCACGAACAGCGGCTCGAACGCGAAGCCGTAGGCCACGATTCCGAGGCTCGCGGCGATCAGCGTCTCGGCGCGGCCGAAACGGTCGGCGAGCTTGGCCGAGACCGGGATCATCAGGCCAAGGAACAGCACGCCGATCATTTGCATCGGCAGGAATTGCCCGCGCGTGTAGCCGAGCGTGGAGGTGCCCCAGCTCAGCGTGAACACCGTCATCAGATAGAAGATCGCGAAGGTGGCGGCGGCGGCGACGGTCGCGATGGCGAGCGTCGGGAAATGGTTCGAGAACACCTCCGCCATCGGAACCCGCACCCTCTCCTCGCGCTCGATCGCCTTCTGGAAGGCGGGCGTCTCGGTGATCTTCAGCCGCACCCAGAGCCCCACGAGAACGAGCGCCGCGCTCGCGATGAAGGGGATGCGCCAGCCCCAGGACAGGAAGTCAGCGTCGCTCAGCGTATCGGTGAGGATGAGGAAGCTTCCCGTCGAGCACAGGAACCCGATCGGCGCGCCGAGCTGCGGGAACATGCCGTACCAGGCCTCCTTGCCGGGAGGCGCGTTCTCGGTGGCGAGCAGCACCGCCCCGCCCCATTCACCGCCGAGACCCAGCCCCTGGCCGATGCGGAAGAGGCACAGCAGCAGCGGCGCGAGCAGGCCGGCCTGTTCGTAGGTCGGCAGCAGGCCGATGGCGACGGTCGAAAGGCCCATGGTCATCAGCGCCGCGACGAGCGTCGCCTTGCGCCCGACCCGGTCGCCGAAATGCCCGAACAGCGCCGCGCCGACGGGCCGCGCGAAGAACGCGATGGCGAAGGTCGCGAAGGACTGCAGCGTCGCGGTCGCGGGATCGCCGCCGGGGAAGAACAGTTTCGGGAACACAAGCACCGCGGCGGTCGCGTAGATGTAGAAGTCGAAGAACTCGATCGTGGTGCCGATCAGGCTCGCGAACAGCACGCGGGCGGGGGAGTTCCTCGGGGCGGCGGAAGCGTCGGACACGGCAGTTTTCTTGGTTTGATTTCGAGGCCGTGGCCATAGACCCCATGCGCCGTCTTGGGAACTGGCCGGCGCGCGATTGAGACGAACTGCGTGCTTCGAGACGCGCCGCTTCGCGTCGCTCCTCAGCATGAGGCGCGTTGGTTTCGGGCCGAGCGGAGACCATCCTCATGCTGAAGAGCCCGCCTGCGGCGGGCGTCTCGAAGCGCGCAGTCCCGCCGATTCAGACGATGCGCGTGACCTTCAGGAACACGTAGGTCGCAAGGCCGGTCCCGGCCATCAGGACCATGGTCCAGAGGAAGCCGTGCGGGCTCTCCACGCCCGGAACGCCGCCGACATTCATGCCGAAGACGCCGGTGACGAGCGTCATCGGCAGGAACACCGCGGTCACGATCGACAGGACGTAGAGGTTCCGGTTCGTGATCTCGGCGAGGATCGCGGCGCGCTCGTCCTGAAGCTGGCGGGCGCGCTCCTGCGCGAGGTCGAGGTCGTGGCCGACCGAATCGATGCGCGCCACCGCGTCGCGCAGCGCCGCGACGTCGTCCTCGGGGGCCCATTTGGGCGGGCGCGCCGCGAGCCGTCCGAGCACGAGCCGCTGCGGCCCGAGATGGCGGCGCAACCGCGCGAGCAGGCGGCGGACGCGTCCGAGATCCGCCGCCCCGCGCGCGGCGTCGTCGAGGATCGCGGCCTCGACCGCGTCGAGGTCGTGGGTCGCCTCCTTGACGAGGCCGAGGAAGGCGTCGGCGAGATGCTGCAGCAGGTCGGCCACGAGATTGAGCGAGCGGACCTTGCCGGTCGGCCGGTCCATCTCGCGCCTCAGCCGGTCGGTCGCCTGCAGCGGATGGCGGCGGGCCGTCACGACGCGGCGTTCGTCGAAGAAGATGCGCAACGCCCCGACCGCTGAAGGGTCGTCCTCGAAATCGTGATGGAGGTCGCTCAGCACGCCCGCGAGGCCGTCGTCGCCGGCTTCGCGCAGCCGCACGAGTTCGTCGTCGTCGAGCAGCGCGTCGCGCGCCGGAACCGGCAGGTCCGGCTGCTCCTCGAGCCATTTCTGGACGCGCAGATCCGTGACGTCGAGGTGGATCCAGACAAAGGAGCCGGGCGACGCCAGCGCGGCGTCGACCGTTTCCCAGTCGAGCCGCCTGACGTCGCCCGTCTCCGAGGCCTGGAACCCGCAGATCAGCCGCGGGTCATGAAAGGTGAACATGCATCAGAAGATATGGCGCAGGATCCAGAAGAGCGCCCCAGAAAGCGCGATCGAGACCGGCAGCGTCAAGATCCAGGCCATCGCGAGGTTGCGGATGGTGGAGACCTGAAGACCCGACCGGTTCGCCGCCATCGTTCCGGCGACGCCCGACGACAGCACGTGGGTGGTCGAGACCGGCAGGCCATAGACGTCGGCCGCGCCGATGGTCGCCATCGCGACGAGCTCGGCGGAGGCGCCCTGCGCGTAGGTGAGGTGCGTCTTGCCGATCTTCTCGCCGACCGTGACCACGATCCGCTTCCAGCCCACCATCGTGCCGAGGCCGAGCGCGATCGCGACCGCCACCTTCACCCAGGTCGGGATGAACTTGGTGGCCTCGTCGAGCGAGCCCTTGTAGGTCGACAGCGCCTTGGCCTCGGTCGCCGACAGGGCCGGCTGGCCGGACTTGGCGATGATGCGGATGGCTTCGGAGGCGAGATACATGTCGTTGCGGACGTTGCCGACCTCGGTCGCCGGGACCGCCGCGACCGAGCCGTAGCCCTTCACGTCGTTCGCCGTGATCGTGATGAGGCTCTGCAGCGCCGGGACCGTCTCCGGCTGGAGCGTGCGGGAGCCGACGAAGGCCGTGACGGCCGCGCGCGGATCGCCCGAGAACGCCGGAGCGCCGTTGGCATGGGCGGCGAGCGCATGAACCGCGCCCTGGGCGTTCATCTCATAGGCCGCGACATGGCTCGGCTCGACCGCGCGGTTGAGCGCGTAGGCCGTCGGCACGGTGCCGATGAGGATGAGCATGATGAGGCCCATGCCCTTCTGGCCGTCATTGGAGCCGTGCGCGAAGGAGACGCCCGTGCAGGTCAGGATCAGCAGGCCGCGGATCCAGAGCGGGGGCGGCGCGTCGCCCTTGGGGGCCTCGTAGAGCTCGGGGCGCTTCACCAGCACCTTCATGGCGAGCAGCAGCAGCGCGGCGGCGCAGAAGCCGATCAGCGGCGAGAGCAGCAGCGCCTTGCCGATGCCGGCCGCCTGGCTCCAGTCGACGCCCGATGTTCCGCTGCCGGCCGGCGCCATCATCTGGTTCATGAGGCCGACGCCGATGATCGAGCCGATCAGCGTGTGGGAGGAGGAGGACGGCAGGCCGAACCACCAGGTGCCGAGGTTCCAGATGATCGCGGCGAGCAGCAGCGCGAACACCATCGCGAAGCCCGCGTCGGTGCCGACCTTGAGGATGAGCTCCACCGGCAGCAGCGACACGATGCCGAAGGCGACCGCGCCCGAGGAGGTGAGCACGCCGAGGAAGTTCCAGGCGCCCGACCAGACCACGGCGGCGTTCGGCTTCAGCGAGTGGGTGTAGATGACCGTCGCGACCGCGTTCGCGGTGTCGTGGAAGCCGTTCACGAACTCGAAGCCGAGCGCGATGAGCAGCGCCAGGAACAGCAGCACGTAGACGAGCGAGCCCGCGGGCGGCGCGACCTGGAGGTCGTGGATCAGGCTCGCGCCGGAATAGACCAGGCCGATGAGCAGGATGGCGACGAAGGCGCCGCCGGCGAAAAGCGCCGCTCCGCCGCGCGGCCCGGCCGGGGCCGCGAGCGCGGGGTGGGATGTCGTGTCAGCCATGGAGGGGTTCCGGACGCGTGACGGGGCGCCCGGCGCACCTCGCGCCGGCGTCCCCGCCGATCACGGGGACGTTATTTCCGGCCGATGACGCTTTCGTGAACCGTTAACGGTTTATCCTCACGACGGCGTGAGGGACATGGAGGCGGACCGTCCTCAGCCGACGGCGAGCGACAGCGTTCCGACGCCCGCGACCGCGCCTTCGAGCCGGTCGCCCGGCCGCACCGGGCCGACGCCGGAGGGCGTGCCGGTGAAGATCAGGTCTCCGGGGCGCAGCTCGAACAGCCGCGAGAGGCCGGAGATCATCTCCGGCACGGTCCAGATCAGCTGGTTGAGGTCGCCCTCCTGCACGCGCGCGCCGTTGACGTCGAGCGTCACCGCGCCGCTGGTCGGATGGCCGATCTCGGAGGCGCGCGCGAGCGCGCCGCAGGGCGCGGCGTGGTCGAAGGCCTTGCCGACCTCCCAGGGGCGGGCGAGCTTCTTGGCTTCGGCCTGGAGGTCGCGGCGGGTGAAGTCGATCCCCACCCCGTAGCCGAACACGAGGCCGAGCGCGTCGGCCTCCGCAACGTCGACGCCGCCGCCCGACAACGCCACCACCATCTCGATCTCGTGGTGCACGTCCGAAGTCGCGGGCGGATAGGGGAAGGTCGCGCCGTCGGGCAGCAGCGCGTCCGGCGTCTTCATGAAGAAGAACGGCGGCTCGCGGTTGGGGTCGTGGCCCATCTCGACCGCGTGGGCTGCGTAGTTGCGGCCGACGCAATAGACCCGCCGCGCCGGAAAGAGCGCCGACGTTCCGCGCACCGCGACAGCGGCCTGCGGCGCGGGCTCGAAGACGAAGTCGGACATGGCGGGCTCCCTGATGCGTCGGCGATCCCGGCTGCTTAGCACCCCCGGGCCGCGCCTGTCGCCGCCGGAGCCGCGCGCGCCTACTCCTTCAGGAGATAGCGGAAGACCTGTCCCTCCCCGGCGCTCCACTCGCTCGTCCCGAAGAAGAGCGAGCCGCGCGCGATCGCCGGCGAGGTCGTGAAGGCCGGAACGCCCGGCTTGGAGCGCCACATCTCGCGGCCGTCCGTGAGCCTGAGAGCCGCGACGTTTCCCTCGGTCAGGCCGACGAAGACGAGGCCGTTCGCGATCGCGGGCGTCGCGTTGAGGTTGGTCGCGGTCTGAAACGTCCAGCGCGTTTTTCCGGTTCGCGCGTCGAACGCATAGACGCCGTTGGAGTCTGTCACCGCGACGACGCCCTCGCCGACCGCAGGAGAACCGCCGGTCGCGCCCAAGGGCGCCGACTTCCAGCGCCGCTTGCCGTTTTTGGCGCTGAAGGCCCAGACGGCGCCGGCGTCGGTGACGTAGACCGTCCCGTCCACCACCGCGGGCGTAGCCACGGAGAGGATCTGGAGCTTCGTCGTCCACTTTACCTGGCCGGTCTTGGCCGCGAGCGCCGTCAGAACGCCGTAGTTGTTGGTCGCGAAGACGTTCTTTCCGTCCGTGGCCGCCGCGGCGACGAGCGGGCCCTTCATGTCGGTCGACCAGCGGCGCGCGCCGGTCTTGGCGGTCAGCGAATAAAGGCGGTTGTCGTCGCAGCCGAAATAGACCGCGCCTCCGGCCACGATCGGAGAGACGCTGTAGGCCGAGCAACTGAGCGAGGCCCGCCACTTCTGCTTACCCGTCGCGGCGTCGAAGGCGTAAAACGCCTGCTCGCCGTCGCCGACATAGAGCCGCCCGCCGCTGACCGCGGGCGTCGTCTGGACGCGGGCGTTGTCGAAGTCGTGGACCCAGACCTTGCGCCCGCTCTCGACGTCGAGCGCCGACAGAAGCGAGCCGGACGTGAAATAGACCAAGCCGTTGGCCGTCACCGGGCCGGCGGAGACCCGCGTCTGCGCGTTCGAGCTCCAGCCACGGACCAGCTTCTTGGCCGTGTCCGTCGAGATCGCGGTCTCGAACGGATTGTAGGCCGCCCCGGCCGCGTCGAACTTCGGCTGCGCCCAATCCCCCGGCAGCGGATCGGCGGCCGAAGCTTCGCCGCATATCGGCGCGCCTGCGAGCGCCCCGACCACGAACGCACGCATCAACGCTTCGCGAAAAGTCATGACCGGCCCCCGCCTCAAGTCCTGCCGCGACTAAACAGCGGCCCGGAACTGTGGCAAGACGCGAACCGCCCATGGGCGGACCGTTTTCTACGCTCGCCCAGTTTTGTCCCCGCCAGCCGTCGTCTTCGTCGCGACGCCCTAGATCCTCCCGAACCGCTTACCGTCTGCACGGACCCCCGATGGACATTTCCGGATCCCACCGCATTCCCGCTCCGCGCGCGTCCGTCTGGGCGGGACTGCAGGATCAGGAGACGCTCAAGGCCTGCATCCCAGGCTGCCGCGACCTCGCGCCGGCGGGCGGCGGCGGCTTCGAGGGCGCGGCGGAGATCAAGGTCGGCCCGCTCAAGTCGACGCTCGAAGGCCGCGTGAGGATCAGCCAGGCCGAGGAGCCGCATCGCCTCGCGATCGCGGCGACCGCGGCCGATCCCGCCGCGGGCGGCGGCGAGGGCGAGGGCGAGATCACCCTCTCCGAAGACGGCGCCGAAACGCTCGTGGCCTATTCGGGCCGCATCGAGCCGAGCGGCAAGATCGGCCAGCTCGGCGGGCGCCTGGTCACCGGCGTCGCGCGCCAGTCGATCGAGGCCTTCTTCACGCGTTTCTCCGAGCTCGCGGCGGCCGGCGCGCTGCCGGGCGGATCGCCCGCGCCCGCGCCCGACGAGCCCCCCGCGCTCACCGACGCCCCGCCGCTCGTCCATGAGGAGCCGGCGGCCGAGCCCGCGCCGACGCTCGAGGCGCCGCCCACCGTCGAGGACGCGCCGCGCGCGCCGCTCGAGCCCACGCCGATCGCGCCGACCTCGGTGCCCGACGTTCCCGACCCCGTCGAAGTGGCGGCCGCGGAAGAGGCGAAGGAGCCCGAGGAGCGCAGCGGCTCGGTCGGCCGCATCATGCTGGTGGCCGCGATCGTCGTGGTGGTCGGGATCGCGATCTACTTCGGCTTCATGCAGCGCCCGCCCGCCTGAGCCGAGAAGACTACCGCCCGTCCAGCACCCGCTCGCGGATCTGCTCGAGCCGGGCGAGCCGTTCGGACGCCTCCTGCGAGGACAGCTCCGTCACCCGGGCTAGCAGAGCTTCGGTCAGCGCCACGAGGCCGGTGAAGGAATCCCATGCGCCGGCGCTTGCGGTCGGGCCGACGAGCGTCGCCTCCGCGAAGGCGGCCGCGGGGGCCTCCGGCGCGTCCGTCATGAGCACCACGGCGGCGCCGCGCTCGGCGCAGAAGCGGCAGAGCCGCACCACGTCCGGCTGATAGCGGCGAACGTCATAGGCGAGCACCGCGGTGCGGCGGCCGACGTCGATCAGCCTGTCGGGCCAGGTCGAGGACAGCGAGCCGACCTCCTCCACCCCGCCGCGGATGATTTCGAGATGGCGCACGCTGAGCCGCGCCAGCGACTGGCTGAGCCGCCCTCCGACCACGAGCACGCGACGGCGCGGATCCGCCAGGCGCTGGGCCGCGGTCTCGAACTGGGCGCGGTCGAGGTCGCGGAACGCGGCCTGCACGTTGAGCGCGAGATGGTCGCCGAAGGCCTGCAGGCTGTCGCCGCCCTTCGGCGCGAGCTCGGCGCGATGCGCCGTCCAGCGCCCGAGCGGAGAGGCGCGCTCGGCCGCGAGCTCGCTCCGCAGCCGGTCCTGCAACGAGCGCCAATTGTCCATGCCGAGTTTTGCAAGGAGCCGCAGCACGGTCTGCGAACTCGCCCCCGCGGACCGGGCGAAGCGCGCCATCGGGGCGAGGCCCGCGATCGGATAATGGGTCGCCAGATGGTCGGCGGCCCTGCGCTCCTGCGGCGTCAGCTGCGAGGCGATCGCGCCGAGCGCCTGCGCGACCGTCGCCGGGGTCGCGCCCTCCGGATTGGGTCCCATCACGACGCTCCCTGCTTCGGCTCTCGACGGCCTCTTCACAACATCTTGACAGAAATGTTTCGTCAACGGAACGTTCGTTCCAACCGCGACCCGCCGTCAGGGGGACGGGCCGGCGGGGGGCATCGCGACGGCATGTTCGGGACACATGAAACCGCGCCGCCGTCGCCCGCAACGGGGCGGACCAAATGGCAGAACCGACGGGAACGGGCGCGACCTATCAGCAGGTCGACGCGGACTATTTCGCCAAGCGCGGGCTGACGCGCTACGCTGGCGTGGCGAGCCTCTGGGCGCTCGGCGTCGGCGCGGTGATTTCGGGGCACTTCTCGGGCTGGAACTTCGGCTTCGCCACCGGCGGCTGGGGCGGCATGCTGGTCGCGGGCATGATCATCGCGGTCATGTATCTCGGCCTCACCTTCTCGATCGCCGAGATGTCGGCGGCGCTGCCGCACACCGGCGCGGCCTACAGCTTCGCGCGCACCGCGATGGGCCGCTGGGGCGGCTTCTTCACCGGCCTCTGCGAAAACGTCGAATACGTCATCACGCCGGCGGTCATCGTCACCTTCATCACGTCCTACGTAAACTCGATCGTCGGCATCGATCCGATCTATTCGCCGATCGTATGGATCGTGTTCTTCGCGATCTTCGTCGCGCTCAACGTCTTCGGCCTCGAACTGTCGTTCAAGGTCACGATGGTGATCACGCTGATCTCGCTCGCGGTGCTCATCTTCTTCTGGATCAGCGCCATCCCGCACATGGACTTCAACAAGTTCGCGCTGAACATCGGCGTCGGCCCCGACGGAGCCGCGGTCGAGCTCCCCGACGGCGGCGGCTCCTGGTTCCCGTTCGGCTTCTCCGGCGTGCTCGCCACGCTGCCCTTCGCCGTGTGGCTGTTCCTCGCCATCGAGCAGCTTCCGCTCGCGGCCGAGGAGTCGGTCGACCCCAAGCGCGACATGCCCAAGGGCATCATCCTCGGCATGTGCACGCTGATGCTCTCGGCCTTCATGATCGTGCTGCTCAATCCCTCGGTGATCGGGGTCGGCTCGTTCAAGCTCTCGACCTCGCTCGAGCCGCTGCTCGACGGCCTGCGGGCGATCTACGGCGACACCGGCGTGGTGCTGCTCGGCGTCGTGGCCCTCACCGGCCTCATCGCGAGCTTCCACACGATCATCTATGCGCAAGGCCGCCAGATCTATTCGCTGTCGCGCGCCGGCTACTTCCCGCGCGGGCTCTCGGTCACGCACTCGAAGTTCAAGACCCCGCATGTCGCGATGATCGTCGGCGCGGCCGTGGGCTTGAGCGTCATGCTGATCATCTGGTTCTCGCTCGGCGCGGAGCAGGCGGGCTCGACCATCGGCTCGGTGCTGCTCAACATGGCGGTCTCCGGCGCGATGTTCTCCTACATCGCGCAGGCGGCCTCGTTCATCCTGCTGCGCAAGAACGCGACCCACATCGAGCGGCCCTACCGCTCCCCTCTCGGCGTGCCCGGCGCGGTCGCCACCATCGTGATCGCGGTGGTGACGCTCGGCTACCAGGTGCAGGACCCGAACTTCACCAAGGGCGTGCTCTGGGTGCTGGTCTGGTTTGCGGTGATGACCGCGTATTTCGGCCTCGTCGGCCGTCACAAGCTCGTCCTGTCGCCGGAAGAGAAGTTCGCCCAGTCGGGCGGCAAGGACGCCTACGAGTCGCATTGATGGAGTAAGATCCGGAGCCGCCGCGCTCTTGTCCCGGACCGTGGTCCGGGATCCGGAAACGCGGCGGCTCCAAGACGAGCAGAACCGTTCGTCCCCTTTCTCAGGTTTGCGGATCACGTCCGGGACAAGGGGTTCAAGCCAGCGGGACCCGATGAGCAAAAAACAACAAAAGTCCGCCAAGGATCTGCTCGACCTGATCGACGGCCGCGGCCTCACCCATGTGAAGGTCGGCGTCACCGACGCCGACGGCGTGCTGCGCGGCAAATATATGAGCCGCGAGAAGTTCGCCTCGGCGCTCGAGAAGGGTTTTGGCTTCTGCGACGTCATCTTCGGCTGGGACTCGAACGACCAGCTCTATGACAACGCCCGCTTCACCGGCTGGCACACCGCCTTTCCGGACGCCGCCGTCCGTCTCCTGCCCGGGACCGCCCGCGACCTGCCGCTCGAGGGCGACATGGTGTTCGTGCTCGCCGAGTTCGCCGGCGAGGCGGAGGCGCTCTGCCCGCGCGGAACGTTGCGCCGGGTCCTCGACCGCGCGGCCTCGATGGGTTTCGAGGTCAAGTCCGCGGTCGAGTTCGAGTTCTTCCTCTTCGAGGAGACCCCGCATTCGGTGCGCGAAAAGGGCTACAAGAACCTCAGATCCATGACCCCGGGCTTCTTCGGCTATTCGGTGCTGCGCTCGGGCGTCCACGCCGAGTTCTACGCCGAGCTGCTGAAGCTCGGGAACGACATGGGTTTTCCGATCGAGGGGCTGCACACCGAGACCGGGCCGGGCGTTCTGGAGGCCGCGATCGAGGTCTCGGACGCGCTCGAGGCCGCCGACCGCGGCGCGCTGTTCAAGACCATGACCAAGATCCTGGCCGAGCGCCGCGGGCTGATGGCGACCTTCATGGCGAAGTGGTCGCCCGACTGGCCGGGGCAATCGGGACACCTCCACGTCTCGCTCCTGAAGGACGGGGAGTCGGCCTTCTACGCCAAGGGCGAAAGGGGCTCGATGTCCGACGTGATGCGCTGGTTCATCGGCGGCCAGCAGGCGCTGATGCCGGAGGTCCTCGCCATGGTCTCGCCGACGGTCAACGCCTACACCCGCCTCATCCCCGGCTTCTGGGCGCCGACCGACGCCACATGGGGCGTCGAGAACCGCACCTGCGCGCTCCGCGTCATCGAGGGCGGGCCGAAGAGCCAGCGGGTCGAATTCCGGGTGGCCGCGGCCGACATCAACCCCTATGTGGCGCTCGCAGCCGCCATCGGCTCAGGCCTCTGGGGGGTGGAGAACAGGATCGAGCCGGACGCGCCCGTCCAGGGCAACGCCTATGAGCAGAAGCACAAGGCCAAGCGCGCGCTGCCGCGCACGCTCGGCGAGGCGGCGGCCAAATTCGCGTCGTCAAAGCCTGCCAAGGAGCTGTTCGGCGAGGCCTTCGTGGAGCACTGGGCCGCGACCCGCGACTGGGAGCAGCGCGAGTTCAACAAGGCGATCACCGACTGGGAGCTCGCGCGGTACTTTGAGATCATCTGAGCCGCGCTCACGGGAGAGCGTCATCCCGGACGGCCGCGAGGCCGAACCGGGGTCGTTCTCCGAAATGAGCGCCTCTTCCTGACAACGATCCCGGCTCTGCGCCTTCGGCTCCGGCCGGGATGACGACGTGAGACACATGACCGACCAGATCTGCATCTCGCCCATCGACGGAACCGAATTCGCCCGCAGGCCCGTCGCCTCGCCGGCCGAGATCGAGGCCGCGATCTCCGGGGCCAAGCGCGCGCAGGCCGAATGGGCGTCGGTCCCGATCGCCGAGCGCGGCGCGAAGATGCTCGACTTCCTGCGCGAGCTGCTCGCTCTCAACCAGCAGATCGTGCCGGAACTCGCCCAGCAGATGGGCCGGCCCGTCCGCTACGGCGGCGAGATGCGAGGCGTCGATGAGCGGGTGCGCTGGTGCGTCGAGACGGCGGAAGCCTCGCTCGCCGACGTGGTCCCGCCGCAAACGCAAGGCTTCAAGCGCTTCATCCGCCGCGCGCCGCTCGGAACCGTCTACGTCATCGCGCCGTGGAACTATCCGTTTCTCACCGTGGTGAACTCGATCGTCCCGGCGCTCATCGCCGGCAACTCGGTGCTGCTGAAGCACGCCGCCCAGACCATCCTGGTCGGCGAGCGCTTCCAGCAGGCCATGGACAAGGCGGACCTGCCCAAGGGCCTCTTCGCCAACATCGTGCTCGACCACGAGCAGTCCGGCCGGATGATCTCTTCCGGCGTCATCGACCACATCAACTTCACCGGCTCCGTCGCCGGCGGCAGGGCCGTCGAGCGCGACGCGGCCGGCACCTTCGCGAGCCTCGGCCTCGAGCTCGGCGGCAAGGACCCGGCCTATGTGCGCGAGGACGCCGACCTCGACTTCGCGATCGAGAACCTCGTCGACGGCGCCTTCTTCAACTCAGGCCAGTGCTGCTGCGGCATCGAGCGCGTGTATGTGCACGAAAGCCATTACGACCGCTTCGTGGAAGGCGCGGTGGAGCTGACGAGCAAATATGTGCTCGGCAACCCGCTCGACGACGCGACGACGCTTGGGCCGATGGCGAACCGCCGCTTCGCCGACGTGGTGCGCGCCCAGACCGCGGAGGCGATCGCGGCCGGCGCGAAGGCGCATCTCGACCGACAAGCCTTCGCCGCGGACAAGGAAGGCACGGCCTATCTCGCGCCGCAGATCCTCACCAATGTCGACCACACCATGCGCGTCATGACCGAGGAGAGCTTCGGGCCCGTGGTCGGGATCATGAAGGTATCGTCCGACGAGGAGGCGCTGAAGCTGATGAACGACAGCGTCTACGGCCTGACCGCGTCGATCTGGACCAAGGACGTCGCCGCGGCCGAAGCGCTCGGCGACCGGATCGAGACCGGCACCGTCTTCATGAACCGCTGCGACTATCTCGACCCCGCGCTCGCCTGGACGGGCGTAAAGGACACCGGCCGCGGGGCCTCGCTCTCCGAGATCGGCTTCCATCAGCTGACCCGGCCGAAGAGTTTTCACCTGCGCGAGGCGTCGTGACCCTGACCTGATCCTCAGTCGTCATCCCCCGCCTTGTCCGGGGGATCCACGGTCGGCGTAGAGCTCCGCGCTCTGGCCTGGATCCTCCGGACAAGCCGGAGGATGACGCAGCGTTTCGGAGCGAGATCGTCGGACGCGGCGCCCCAAAGAGTTTTGCCCATGACCTTCACCTCCTCCTGGAACTACCCCACCCGCGTTCTGTTCGGCCCGGGCCGGATCTCGGAGCTCGCCGCCGCCTGCGGGACCGCCGGGATCACGCGTCCGCTCTTCGTCACCGACGCAGGGCTGAAGGACGCCGACATCACCAAACGCGCCCTCGACCTGCTGGACGGCGCGGGGCTGAAGGTCGCGCTCTTTTCCGACGTGAAGGGAAACCCCACCAACGCGAACGTCGAGGCGGGCGTCGCGGCCTATCGCGCCCATGAGGCCGACGGCGTGGTCGCCTTCGGCGGCGGCTCGGGGCTCGACGTCGGAAAGCTCGTGGCCTTCATGGTCGGGCAGACGCGGCCCGTGTGGGATTTCGAGGACGTCGGCGACTGGTGGACGAGGGCCGACGCCGCGAAGATCGCGCCGATCGTGGCCGTTCCGACCACGGCCGGCACCGGCTCGGAGGTCGGCCGCGCGGCGGTGGTGACCAATGAGGAGACCCACGAGAAGAAGATCATCTTCCATCCGAAGATGCAGCCCGTCGTGGTGGTCGCCGACCCCGAGCTCACCATCGGCCTGCCGCCGAAGCTCACCGCCTGGACCGGCTTCGACGCGCTGGCGCACTGCCTCGAGGCGTTTTCGGCGCCCGGCTTCCACCCGATGGCCGACGGCATCGCGGTCAACGGCGCGCGGCTCATCAAGACCTATCTGCCGCGCGCGGTCGCGGACGGCTCGGACATCGAGGCGCGCGCCAACATGCTGGCGGCCGCCTCCATGGGCGCGGCCGCGTTCCAGAAGGGGCTGGGGGCGATCCACTCGATGTCGCACCCCGTCGGCGCGATCTACGACACCCATCACGGCCTGACCAACGGCGTGGTGATGCCCTACGTGTTCCTCGCCAACCGCCCCGCGATCGAGGAGCGGTTCTCGCGGATCGCGAAATCCTTCGACATCGAGGGCGGTTTCGACGGCTTCATCGGCTGGGTGCTGGAGTTCCGCGAAAAGCTGTTCGTGGCCAATACGCTTGCGGACCTCGGCGTCGACGAGAGCCGGATCGGCGAGCTCGCCGCGAAGGCCGAGGCCGACCCGTCGACCGGCGGCAATCCCCTGCCCTTCAAGGCGGCGAACTTCGAGACGCTGTTCCGCGCCGCCATCCGCGGCGACCTCGAGGCGGCGAAGGGCGCAGCCTCGTGACCGCCCGCCCCGTCCGCCTGCTCGTCGCCGAGGGCAACACCCCGGCGCTCCGCGAGCGCCATGCGAAAACCTCCGGCCAGACCCCGAGCGCGTTCTACGCCGGCGTCCTCGGCGGACTCGCCAAGGAGCTCGGCTTCGAGGCCAAGATCGATCTCTGCTTCCCGGCCGACGAGGGCGCGAACCTGCCGTCCGGCGAGGATCTTTCGGGCTATGACGGCGTCGCCATCACCGGCTCCGGCCTCAACCTCTGGAAGGCCGAGCGCGAGTCGCTGGCGCAGGTCGAGTTCGCGCGCGCGGTCTATGCGAGCGGGCTGCCGTTCTTCGGTTCCTGCTGGGGCCTGCAGGTGGCCGCGGCGGCGGCCGGCGGAGAGGTGAAGCTCAATCCCGCCGGCCGCGAGATCGGCATCGCGCGCTCGATCCGGCTGACCGAAGCCGGCCGCGCCCATCCGATGCATGAGGGGCGCCTCGAGGTCTTCGACGCCCCCGCGATCCATTCCGACGAGGTGGCGAGCCTGCCCGAAGGCGCGACCGTCACCGCCACCAACGAACTCTGCAGCGTGCAGGCGGCCGAGATCCGCCATGGCGGCGGCGTGTTCTGGGGCGTCCAGTTCCACCCCGAATACACCTTCGCGGAGCTCGGCGGGATCCTCACCCGCTACACGCCGATCATGATGCAGGAGGGCTTCTTCCGCGACGAGCAGGAGGCCGCGACCTACATCGCCGATCTCGTGGCGCTCGACGCCGAGCCCGGCCGCAAGGACCTCGCCTGGCGGCTCGGCGTCTCGACCTCGGTGCTGGAGCCTGCGTTGAGGCGCGCCGAGCTCACCAACTGGCTGAGGAATCAGGTCGGCCCCGCCATGAGCGCGCGCGGGAGGGCGTGAGGGCGCCGCGCGTGCTGGCGCATTTTCTCGCTCGACGCTGACGCAACACCGCGGTCATGCCCGCGCGGCAGAGCGGGCATCCACGACTTACCGGGATCGCGGAGCGCCCGCCGAAGTCGTGGATACCCGAGCAGAGCTCGGGCATGACGATCGAAAGCGCCTCGCCAAGAGTATGATGGGGTCAATCTCGCTCACCGCCGTCATGCCCGCGCGGCAGCGCGGGCATCCACGACTTTCTGGGATCGTAGAGCCCTACGCCAAAGTCGTGGATGCCTGAGCAAAGCTCGGCATGACGGTCGAGGCGACGCCGCCTGGTCCGGACTGCCCTAACCCCCGCCGAAGCCCCTCACTTCGCCTGCTTCACCGTGTTGGCGGCGCCCATCGACGAGATCTTCGGCTTCGGGGCGCCGTCGGCGGTCTTCCACTCGACGGCGTTGTCCGCGCCGTTCACCTGAAGCGTCGAGGCGCCGGCCAGGATCAGCGTCACCTTCTGCTGCGCTCCCGCGATCTCGACCCTGGCCGAGCCCTCGGTCGGCTTGATCGTCGCCGCAACCTCGTTCTGGGTGACGTCGACGCCGAGCGCGCCCGTCTCGCCGCCCCGCACCTTGTGGCCGACGCCCGAGACCAGCATCTCCTTCGCCGCCTCGAACGTCACCTCGTGGGCCGAACCGTAGACGATGACTTTCCCGCAGGCGCCCGTGAGCTCGATTTTGTTCTCCGCACCGTAGATCCCGACGTCCTCGCCGCCGCACGGAACCTCGCGGCTGATGCCGACGCCCTCGATCTTCAGCGGCTCGGCGAGCGCGGACGCCGGGATGGCGAGCGCAAGCGCGAGGCTCGCGCCGGGCGCGATGCGGGCGAAACGGATGGTCATGCGAAATCCCCTCGAACGAGCCCGGTTCCGGCGGGCCGCGCCGGACATCGCGCCGAAGCCCCCTGGGTCAAGCGGCCCTCAGGTCACAGCGCGGGCGCAAAAAACGCCGCGAGCGCGCCGATGCCGAGGCCGAGCGCGAGCGCCTTCAGCAGCTGCGCCGCGCTCACCTCGTCCTCGGCCGGCGTGGGCGTATAGACAGCTCTCCGGCCGAAGGTCTTGGGCCGGTCGTCGTCGTTGGTCTTCCGGCCCCGGTTCTGGAACACCCGATACTCCATGCGCGCGTCTCCTCAGACGGCCGCGTGCCGGCCGTCGTCCTCCTCGGTGATCTGATCGCTTGTTCCAAGCCCCGTTCATGGAGCCGTCCTGGCTCCCGGGCGAGCGATCTCTACCCCGCGAACGCGGCGACTGCGCGTCGGGTTACGTCACGAAACGGACCATGGTGAAGCAGGCGTTAACACGCGTCTCAGACGGCCTTCAGCGCGGTGTCGAGATCCTCGATCAGGTCGTCGACATGCTCGAGCCCGACCGAGAGCCGCAGCGTGGCGTCCACGATCCCCACCGCCTCGCGGTCAGCGGGCGACAGGCGCTGGTGCGTCGTCGTGGCGGGATGGGTCAGAATCGACTTGGCGTCGCCGAGATTGTTGGAGATCTTGACGACCTCGAGCGCGTTGCCGAGCCGGAACGCCTCCTGTTTGCCGCCGTCGACGCGGAACGCCACCAGCGTGCCGCCGCCCGACATCTGCTTCTTCACGAGCGCCGCCTGCGGATGGTCGGGCCGCCCGCAATAGGACAGGGTCGTGATCTTCGGATGGGCCGCGAGATAGTCCGCGATGGCGGCCGCGCTCGCCTGCATGCGCTCCACGCGCAGCGCCAGCGTCTCCAGCCCCTTGGCGAGCGTCCAGGCGTTGAACGGCGAGAGCGACGGCCCGGTCTGGCGCAGGAAGGTGTGGAGGTGGTCCATCACGAACTTCTCCGACCCCAGCACCATGCCGCCGAGCGTGCGGCCCTGCCCGTCGATGTGCTTGGTGGCCGAGTAGACCACGACGTCAGCGCCGAGCTTCAGCGGCTTCTGCAGGATCGGCGTCGCGAACACGTTGTCGACGACGAGCAGCGCCCCGGCCTCATGGGCGATCTTGGCGATCGCCTCGATGTCGTAGACCTCGAGCGTCGGGTTGGTGGGCGTCTCGATGAAGAACGCCTTGGTGTTCGGGCGCACGGCCGCGCGCCACTGGTCGAGATCGCCGCCGTCGACGAGCGTCGAGGGCACGCCGAAGCGCGGCAGCAGGTCCTCGACGACGTAGCGGCAGGAGCCGAACAGGGCTTTGGCCGCCACCACGTGGTCGCCGGTCTTGACCTGACAGAGCATCGCTGCGGTGACCGCCGCCATGCCCGAGGCCGTCGCGCGGCCGGCCTCGGCGCCTTCGAGCGCGATCATGCGCTTTTCGAAGGTGGAGACGGTCGGGTTCGAGAAGCGCGAATAGATGAAGCCCGGGTCGCGCCCGTCGAAGCGGGCCTCGGCCGCCTCCATGGTCTCGTAGGCGAAGCCGGAGGTGAGGAACATCGCCTCCGACATCTCGCCGTAGCCGGACCGCGCCTCGGCCTCGTGCACGAGGCGGGTGGCGTCATGGAGCTGGCGGTCTTTGGGGAGCGATGCGCGGGCCATGGGGGCGACCTCAGAAGGATCGGCCGGGCCGCGACGGGTGAGAAAACCCTTGGGCGTCGCGCGTCCGGCCTTTTAGCGGTTTCGTTTAACGTGGCTGCAAGCCGGCCGGCCCAAAGAACCACGGGAGAGCGCTGGAGTTACGCCCCGCGGCGCTTGGCGTCAACGCCGCTTGTCGGTAAAGCCGGATATCGACCGCCCCACGCCCGTCATGCCCGGCGAAGCCGGGTATCCACGACTTCGGCGTAGAGCGAGGCGATGCAAAGTCGTGGATGCCCGAGACAAGCTCGGGCATGACGGCGACAGTTCGGGAGCGCGCCTTGCTCGGTTCGGATCAAATCGGCGGCATTCTGCCTTCGCAGGCGATCGAAAGACTGATCGCCGAGGGCGCGATCGCGCTCGACCGCCCGGTCGCCGCCGACCAGATCCAGCCGGCGAGCCTCGACCTGCGGCTCGGGCCGGTCGTCCACCGCGTGCGCGCGAGCTTCCTGCCGGGCGGGGCCTCGGTCGCGGAGCGCCTGAAGGAGCTGACGCTCCACACCATCGACCTCGAACAGGGCGCGGTGCTCGAAACCGGCTGCGTCTACATCGCGCCGCTGATGGAGCGGCTCGCCCTGCCGGCGGACGTCGCCGCCGCCACCAATCCGAAAAGCTCGACGGGTCGCCTCGACGTCTTCACCCGCGTCATCGCCGACGGCGCGCGGGCCTTCGACCAGATCCCGGCCGGCTATTCCGGCCCGCTGTTCGCTGAAATCTCCCCGCGCACCTTCCCGGTGCTGGCGCGCGCCGGCTCGCGCCTCAGCCAGCTTCGGCTGCGCCGCGGCGAGGCGCGCCTTACCGACGCCGAACTCGCCGACCTCCAGACGCGCGCGCGCCTCGTCGACGACGACGCGGCCGACGTGAAGGGCGGCGTCGCGGTCACCGTGGACCTCAAGGGCGACGGCGAAGGCCTCGTCGGCTGGCGGGCGAAGCGCCACACCGGCGTCGTGGACGTCGATGCGCCCGGCGCCAACGCGGTGGAGGATTTCTGGGAGCCGATCCGCGCCGGCCGTTCCGGCCTCATCCTCGATCCGGGCCAGTTCTACATCCTCGCCTCGCGCGAGGCCGTGCAGGTGCCGCCCGACCACGCCGCCGAGATGACGCCGTTCGATCCGCTGGTGGGCGAGTTCCGCGTGCACTATGCGGGCTTCTTCGATCCCGGCTTCGGCCATTTCGAGGCCGGCGGCTCGGGCGCGCGCGCCGTGCTCGAGGTGCGCTCCCACGAGGTGCCGTTCATCCTCGAACACGGCCAGACGGTCGGCCGCCTCGTCTACGAGCGCATGCTGGAGCGCCCGGCGACGCTCTACGGCGAGCTCAAGACGTCGAATTACCAGGGCCAGAAGTTGAAGCTCTCCAAGCATTTTCGGGCGCCGTGAGGGCGGGCGGGTGACCTTGGAATCTCAGCAAACATCGCTCTAGAGCGGCCTATTTTGCTCAAGCTGCCAGCAATATTTGCGCACCAATTGAAAAACTCAAGAGTTTGTATGAGTCCTTCTAACAACGAATTTCGAGCGTAGCTCCAGTTTGGCAAACCTAGAGATCCCCGAATGACCGACTTTGCTGGCATCGACGATGATGATTTCCTTGTCTCCCCCTGCATTCTCGAGCAGCGCAGGACGGGCGTTATCGAACCACTAAGCGTGAGAGGGCTCTGCGGAATCGTAGAAGAAGCGCCGAGGGAACTCGCTGTCCTCGGAATTGAAGTCACCCCCGAGGCAATCGTTCGGCGCGTTCGCGCTGAGCTAGAACGCGGCGTTGGTTGGGGACAGTACGTGCAGCCGAGCGCGGAAAATTTTCAGGCGGCGTTGGCTGAAGAGCGGCTCGACGATTTTTGCTTGGCGTTTCAGAAGCTCTATGGAAACGGCTCGATCTTCCGCGAACCGATGGCCAAGCCTGAGATCCGGGCGTTTATCGACGCCTACGAGATTGAAATGCCGGTCTTCGGAGAGGACCTGTACCGATCGGCGCGGCTACGCCTGAACTGAGGAACGCGCACCAGGCAGCTATCGCCGGCGCCAAGCGACATCGGCGCGCTGGATCGAGCACACGTTCCGCAGCTACGAAGGCGATCTAGACGTTGCGGTGGTTGGCGCATCAGGCCTACTGGCCACCCGTGACCCGTATGTATGGACCGGCTGCTGTTCGCAACTGAGGCGTGCTGGTGCGGAAGTCGCTGATATGTA